>NZ_JH376563.1:1065754-1089356 GCF_000233535.1 Olsenella sp. oral taxon 809 str. F0356 | reverse complement strand
CCGACGGCCGGATCCCACCGTTCGGGGCGGGGGGCCGCCTCCCGTCCCGGGGAGTGGTAGCCACCAGAGATGATGAGGAGCCAATTTGCCTCGTACCCCATCTTTTCGAGCGCGATGGTCTGCATCGCAGTGCTCATGTCCTCCGTGGGACGCAGGCCGGTGCGCAACCGCAGGCTTGCCTCGCCCGAGCCGGCCCACGCGCGCAACCTGGCGCTGCTTGGAGCCTGCGTCACGATTGCACTGATCGCCTGGGCGTGGAACTTCGAGCTTGAGGTGGCGGTGCTGGGACGCTCCGCGCTGGCGAGTTCCCCCGTGCAGCTTGCGCTCGTGGGCGCGGCGCTCCTCGTCTATGCGCTGGTATCCGCAAGCGTGGGCTTTCTCGCCGGGCAGCTTGGGGTGAGCGAGAACGCCGCCAACGCGCTTGCGAACATCCTGAGCATGGTGATGTCGTTTCTCGGCGGGGCGTGGACGGGGCTCTCGCTTCTGCCCGACGCGCTTCTCGCCGTGGCGCACTTCACGCCGGCATACTGGGTGACGCTGGTGGTGGAGGGCGCAGCAGGTCTAGGCGAGGTGACCGCCGAGGCCGTACTGCCGCTCGTGGGAGACCTGGGCGTTTGTGCGCTCTTTGGCGTGGCTGCCGTCCTGGTGGGGCTGGTACTGGGGCGCAGCCGCTCCCGCGCCCAGGTGGCGTAGCGGCCGCGGCGCTCGGATGCAGTTGCGGCGGGATTTAGTTGCCCGGCAATGGAATCCCGTTGCCGGGCAACTAAATCCCGCCGCAACACATTCGTCGTTCGAACCTGTATCGACCTGCGCGCGTCACACAATCGAGCCCGAACGTGTGACAGCCGTGCCGTGCCGCACCGCCCTAGAACGTGACGTTGCCAAACTCCGAAAGCCGCAGGTCGGGGTTGTGCTCGATGGCCCAGTCGAGGTTCCAGTCGCTCGTGAACAGCAGCAGGCGGCCGCCGCGCATGTCCTCCACGCGGCAGGTCTCGCGCGTGAGCTTGAGCGTGCGCACGTCCAGCTCGTCGGGCGCGTTCTGAACCCAGCGGATGACCGAGTACGGCAGCGACGTCCTGCTCACCTCAACGTGGTACTCGCTCTTGAGGCGCTGCTCCAGCACCTCGAACTGCAGCACGCCCACGGCGCCCACGATAACGCTCTCGAGGCCCGTGCCCAGCTCATGGAAGATCTGGATTGCGCCCTCCTGCGCCAGCTCCTCCATGCCTTTCACGAACTGCTTGCGCTTGAGGGTGTCCACCTGCGTGATGCGGGCAAAGTGCTCGGGCGCGAAGGTGGGGATGGGCGGGTACTGCACGCGCATGCCCGGCGTGCAGATGGTGTCGCCAATGGAGAAGAGGCCGAGGTCGAAGAGGCCCACGATGTCACCGGCACAGGCCTCGTCCACGGTGGCGCGGTCGTCGGCCATCATCGCCGTACCAGTTGCAAGCTTGACGGTGCGGTCTCCCTGCACGTGGTAGGCGTCCATGCCGCGCTCGAACTTGCCCGAGCAGATGCGCACGAACGCGATGCGGTCGCGGTGCCTGCGGTCCATGTTGGCCTGGATCTTGAAGACGAAGCCCGAGAACTCGTCGCGCGAGGGCTCCACCGGCTCGCCGCTCAGGGTGTCGGTGTAGGAGAGCGGCAGCGGAGCCAGGCGCAGGAAGTCCTTGAGGAAGGGCTCCACACCAAAGTTGGTGAGGGCCGAGCCAAAGAACACCGGGGTCAGGTGCCCGTGGCGCACAGCGTCGAGGTCAAACTCGTTGTCCGCGCCATCGAGCAGCTCGATGTCATCCATCAGGTTCCTGTGGTTCTCCTCGCCAATGAGCTCGTCGAGCGCCGGGTCGCCCAGCTCGGCCTCGATCTCGCCCACCTTCTTGGTGGCGTTGGCGTGACCATCGCCCTCGAACGCGATGACGCGGCGAGCGTTGCGGTCGAAGACGCCCTTGAAGTTGCGACCAGAGCCAATGGGCCAGGTCATGGGGTAGGTGCCAATCCCCAGGACGTCCTCGATCTCCTCCATGAGGTCGAAGGGGTCGCGCGTGTCGTGGTCGAGCTTGTTCACGAAGGTGAAGATGGGGATGTGGCGCAGGGTGCAGACCTTGAAGAGCTTGATGGTCTGCGCCTCGACGCCCTTCGCGCCGTCGATGACCATGACGGCAGCGTCCGCCGCCATCAACGTGCGATAGGTGTCCTCAGAGAAGTCCTGGTGGCCGGGGGTATCGAGGATGTTCACGCAGGCGCCGTTATAGGTGAACTGCAGGACGGAGGAGGTCACGGAGATGCCGCGCTCCTTCTCGATGTCCATCCAGTCCGAGACCGCGTGACGCGCGCTAGCCTTGCCCTTGACCGAGCCGGCCGTCTGGATGCTGCCGGTGTAGAGCAGGAGCTTCTCGGTGAGCGTTGTCTTGCCGGCGTCCGGGTGCGAGATTATGGCGAAGGTGCGCCGCTAGGCCACCTGTTCCGCAATGCTAGGCATGTGCTTCCCATCTTGTTTCTATGCAACTGACCTCGCGTATTGTAGCTAACGCCTGGCCGGTCGCGCCGTATTGCACAAAATGCCGAGACGGCGAGGCAAGATAACGGAAGCGAATGCGCCGTGTGCCAAGTCCTGGCGACTCCGGACCGCCCAGTTGCACCCAGCGTGCCATACTGGGGCAAAGCCAAGGGAGGCACGCATGACGAGAAGCACGATGATCGCAGACACCACGCGCGAGGAGCGCATCCAGATTGTTGCCGAGGCGCTTGCCTGGGGCGATGACTGCGGTGACTGCTCGCTCGACGCTTGCGGAATCGACAGGTTCTACCAGCCCTACATCGACGGCGAGCTTGAGCTGGCAGAGCTCAACATGGCGCGCGCGAGCACGACCTACGTGCTTGGCGACGCGAATCGCGGTGAGCGCGGCACGAGCTGCGTCATGTAAGGCGGCGGCTGGCCTGCGAGAGGAGATGCCCATGCAATGGGTCGAGGACAGGCTGTGCGAGCTTGCCGATGCGGACGGCAAGTACCGCGAGTTCAACGCGCGTGTGGTGGCCACGGCCGATCCGGCGACCATGCTGGGCGTGCGGGTTCCCAGGCTGCGCCGGCTTGCGCGAGAGGTGTCCCGCTCGATTGACAGAGACGCGTTTCTCGCCGAGCTCCCCCACCGCTGGTACGAGGAGTACCTGGTCCACGCCTTCGTGCTTAACGAGACGCGCGAGGTGGGGTCGGCAACGCGCCTGTTGGATGCGCTTCTCCCCCACGTGGACAACTGGTGCGTGTGCGACGCGCTCAACCCGCGCGCGTTCCACGACGAGAAGGCGCTGGGCGGACGCCGGCAAGCGGTGCTTCTGCCTCTCGCCCAGCGTTGGATGGCCTCGGGCCATACCTACACGAGGCGCTTTGGCATCTCGGTCCTCATGCGCGACCTTCTGGGCGAGGGGTACGACCCCTCGCAGCTGCGCCTGGCCGTGGCCGCCGACAATGGCGAGTACTACGTGCGCATGATGATCGCCTGGTACCTGGCCGAGGCGCTTGTCCCCCATGAGGCAGACGCCTTGGCAGCGATTGCGTTGCCCGAGCTGGACCCGCAGCTTCGACGGATGGCCATCCGCAAGGGCATCGAGAGCCTGCGCGTCCCCGCGGAAACCAAGGACGCCCTGCGACGCCTGCGGGGGTAGGTGCGATACCGTAACCGAGGGGAGGGTCCGCCGCCAGAGAGAGGGCCTCGTTCGCGCCTGCTGCGAAAAAGCGCCTTTCGGCGAGAGACCGGCACCGAGCGCACAGAAGAGTGATACACATTCGCACCCCGAATCTGTATCGACCTGCGCGGGTCACACATTCGGGTATGAATCTGTATCGCCGGGGACCCGGGCTGGCGCCGGAAGGCGCCGGGGCGAGAAATAGCGCGGGCTCGCACCAGCGAGTCCGCGCAAGAGACCAAGCACACGCGAGCCCGTTGGTTCTCTACTCCTCCTCGGGAGTGTGGTTGATGACAGGGCTCTTGGTCTTGATGAAGTTGGGGATGAAGGCCACAACGAGCAGGATGGCGAGAATAACGTAGACGCCAGCAGGGCCGAAGGCGGCAGCGGTGCGGCCAAGGGTGATGCCAATCACGCCAAAGTCGAAGTCGCCGAAGGTGGTGTTCTGGAAGCCGAAGACGCTCAGAACGGGAAGCAGCAGGGCCGGCGCAAAGGTGATAAGCAGGCCGTTGACGAAGGCACCAAGCGCTGCACCCTTGCGGCCGCCGGTCGCGTTGCCAAAGATGCCGGCGGTTGCACCGCAGAAGAAGTGGGGAACCATACCGGGGATGATAAAGACGCCCATGGTAGCACCCACGATGAACATGCCAACCACGCCGCCGATGAAGGAGGCGACAAAGCCGAGTATGACGGCCGTGGGGGCATACGGGAAGAACACGGCGCAGTCGACGGCGGGAATGGCGCCGGGAATGAGCTTGTTCGAGATGCCCTGGAAGGCAGGCACGAGATCAGCGAGGATCATGCGGACGCCGTTGTAGACGATGGTGACTCCGACGGCAAAGGAGAGCGCACAGGTGAGGGCATAGACGATGAAGTTGTCGCCGCCAGCAAGCTCGTCGACCACGGCAGGATCGACAACCCAAGCGACGATACCGGTGAGCAGGTAGAAGAAGGCCATAGTCAGGCCGGTGGAGATGGTGGTGTCACGCAGGAAGGCAAGGCTCTCGGGAACCTCGATCTTCTCGGTGCTGTTCTCCTCGGCGTCCTTCTTGAAGATGCTGCCCACAGCAGCGGAGATGTAGTAAGCGAGCGAACCAAAGTGACCCATGGCGATCTCGTCGCCCTCGGTGACCTTCTCGGTGAAGTGCTGGCCCACGGCAGGAAGCATGGCGCTCACGAGGCCGAGGAACAGACCGCCCGTGATGACCAGGGGAACATCGGTGAAGCCGGAAGCCTGAAGCACGGCGGACAGCAGGCAAGCCATGAAGAGGCTGTGGTGGCCGGTGAGGAAGATGTACTTGAACTTGGTGAAGCGCGCCACCAGGATGTTGACCACATAGCCGAGAATCAGGATGACCATGGTCTGGACGCCAAGAACCGTCTGCGCCATGGAAACTATGACCTCGTTGTTGGGAACAACGCCCTGGATGTGGAAGCCGGTCTCGATAAACGTCCCCAGCGGGGCGAGGTTGGTCTGGATGAGACCAGCACCCGCAGAGAGCATGAGGTAGCCGAGGATGGGCTTCAGGGTGCCGGTCATGATCTTGTGGGCGGGACGCTTGAGTGCCACAAGGCCCACAAACGAGAACAGACCCATAATCCACGCCGGCTTGGTGAGGATAGACTCAAAGAACTTGAGTACAACGAGAAGTGCGTCCATATACATCTCCTTCGATAGCCACTATCCACGCTTGGCCAATCGGCCCAAGCGCAACGTTGCCTTCATTAGGCCTTTGCCGCCGCAGCCCTGATCGCCTCGAGGACGTCCTCGCGGATCTTCTTCTTGTTCACGTAGCTGCGAACGATCACGACGTTGCCGTGAAGCTCGGGTGCAAGCTCCTTGACCGTGATGAAGAGGTCCGGGTTCGAGGAGGAGGCGCCGTTCAGGTCCATGGACTCGACGTCGGCGATGATGCCCTCCTCGTCGCAAATCTCCTGCACCTTGCCGGCGAGCATCAGGCTCGAGCCGATGCCGTTGCCGCAAACCGTGATGATGTGCATGTTCCTTCCTTTCATTCTCAGCCCGCGTTCGCGCGGGCGCCGTTCCACGCGTCTGACGTTGGTACGGCCCCTTGAGGCCGTCCTTCTCAGCGGCCAGCCCTACTCGAAGAGCGAGTCCATCGTGGCGATGACGTCTTCCGGCGTCGCGCATGCCGCCAGCTTTGGGATGGCTTCCTCATCATCGAAGATCTTCGCCAGCTCGGCCAGACAGCCGAGGTGCTCGCGGGGGTTGGGGGCGCAGATGCCGATAAGCACGCTCACCGGGTCGTACTCGTCGTGGCCGAACCTCACGGGCTCGTCGAGCGTGAGGATGCAGATGCCCTCCTCCAAGACGTTGCCGTTGGACTGGGCGTGGGGCATTGCCACGCCCTCCTCAAGCACTACGTACGGCCCGAACTTCTCGATGGAGGAAACCATAGACTCGGTGTAGGTGTGGTCGCACTTCCCGGCGGCCTCCAGCAGGGCTCCCGTCTGGGTCACCGCGTCGCGCCAGTCCGTCGCGTGGACGTGGCAGCGAACCACCTCGGGGGTGAGCAGGTCCTTCAGCATCCCTACCACCTACGGCAGGATGTGGAAGCCCAGCGCCTGGGCGTCCTTGTTGAAGCCGCGGACGGTGTCGAGCGAGTACTCGAAGAGGTCCTTGCCCACGTTCTTGCGCTTGGCGAGGATGGAGTTCTGCACGGTGATAATCTGGCAGCCCACCGACTCCGCCTGGAAGACATTGAGAAGCTCGCGGGTGCTTGCCCAGAGGATCTCGCACTGGCGCTTGGGGGCGGCGAGCTTCACGGCGTCCGCAACCGCCGGCAGGGGGTCGACGCCGGTGTCGGCGATGCGACCCGCAAAGACGGAGATGATCGACGGCACGTCGGGCGACACGGCATCGATGAAGTCGGCGATCTGCTCGTTTGTGAAGAGTGTCGTCACGTTGATCTTGATGCCGTCGCGCGAGAGCTTGCGCACCAGGTCCTTGGTGGACTCGCCCTTGGTGTTGAGCGCGGGAATCTTCACGTAGACGTTCTCGGCCCACGTCGCGATCTCGCGCGCCTCGGTCTCCATGCCCTCGAAGTTATCGGCAAAGACCTCGAACGAGACGGGCAGGTCCTTGATCCGGGACAGGACCTCCTTCGCGAAGGCACGATAATCCGTGACGCCGCCCTGCCTCATGAGCGAGGGGTTGGTCGTGAATCCCTGGACGCTCCCCTCGCGGTACATGTCGAGCATGCCCTCGATGTCCGCGCCGTCTGCAAATACCTTGATGCCCATTCCTCCGCCCTCCACGAAAGGATTCATCCAGTTCAGATTTATGTTCATAAGTAAATTACTTATGTTCTGAACTTCATTCACAAGGACGTAGTGTACACACATGGAGACTGTATGGTCGATTTACCTTATGTGATTCCGCAAACGGCTGATTATCTCCCGCAAGCGGCCTATTGTTCACCACCTGACGAGATAAGCGTATTTCTTTCGAAATCGGAACTCTAAGATGAACGTAAGAGTGTTTTCCGCAAGCAAACGCACCGGTTTTCGAAAGGGATGGCAGCAGGTGTCCTCCGAGGAATCATCTCCCGCAGATCGACAGTCGTTCATTCTTGAGTGGCTTGACAGCAACCCCAGCATCGCGGTCTCTGACGTGCAGAAGGAATTTGGGGTGTCTGACGTCACGGTGCGCCATGACCTCGTCGCCCTCGAATCCGCCGGGAAGGTGCGGCGCGTTCGCGGTGGTGCGGTCTCTCTCGCACGCACCATGCTCATGAGCTACCCGGAGGAGCGCATCAACTTCAACGTCGCGGCCAAGGACCGCATCGCGCATGCGGCCGCGGGGCTTGTCGAGGATGGAGACGTTATCATCGCCGACATCGGAACCACCGCGTACCAATTCGTGCGTCACCTTGAGAGCAAGAAGGACATCACCATCATCACCGGAGACCTCTCGATCGCGCACTTTGCGAGCTTCAATCTTCCTGGTGCGGAGGTCATGCTCCTTGGGGGCAAGGTGCGCAAGGAGCACCTGTACCTCGCGGGTGCCATGACGCTCGACGCAATGTCGAAGCTCTATGCCGACAAGGCGTTTCTGAGCTGTGACGGGTTCCACCACGACCACGGGTTTACGGTCGAGCACGACTTCAGTACGACCATCAAGCGCGCCTACATCGCAAACTCCCGCCAGAGCGTAATGATGATCGACTCGAGCAAGCTCGGGCGAACCAGCTTCTATCGCTTCTCGACCATGGATGGCTTCGACTGCGTCATCACGGACGCCGACCCCGACGGCTACCTCGCCGAGTCCATCGAGCACACCAAGCATGCCCCACGGCTGCTGATTGCCAGCTCATGAGCAGGGGCGGCCGCCTGTAGGAATAGGCGCGCCCCCCGGCGAGATTCCGACGCCGGGGGCCTCCTTTGGACGTGGCTGCCGCGATGACGCACGCTCCGGCGTCGCGGCCCCTACCCCTTCGCGGGGATAATCTCGACCCACTGGCCCTCGGGGTCGACAATGAAGTAGAGCCCCATCGCGTGGTTCTCGAAGACGATGCATCCCATCTCCTCGTGCAGGCGATGGAAGGCGTCGTAGTCGTCTACCTCGAAGGCAATGTGGGTGTCGTCACCGCCGTTGGCGTACGGCTCGGTGCGCCCGCGGTTCCAGGTGAGCTCCAGCTGGAACGGCGACGCGTCGTTCTCCATGAACGTGTTGGTCCACGAGCCGTCGGCCGGACCGGACTCCCTCACCACGTGAAACCCCAGCGCCTTCTCGTAGAATGCGATGGTCTTCGCCTTGTCCAGCACATGCGTGCAGCGATGGACAAACTTTGCCTTCATAGTTGCCTCCTTCGAAAAACGCGGACGCGAGCGCCGGCCCACGTCCGCCCACGTATTGCGCACTGGGTTCAGGATACCAGCGGCGAGCACCGCCACGCGCGCCTATCGGTTGGCGAGCCTCTTTGAACGACGTGCCGGAGTGCCGCGCTAGCCGCTAGCCCTGGCCCGCACCATGGGCCTGGTGCCTCTGCGGCCTGGCGACGTCGATGCTCCCCTCGCCGGGAGACCAGTACCCCAGCTTGACCCCACGTTGGTAGACGGCGACCGCCTTGGCAAAGTAGCCGTGCGCGTTGAGGTGGGTCCAGTCGGACCGCAGCTGCTTCGAGATGCATCCCAGGCGTGCGTCCGCCACGTCCTCCTCGGTGGGCGTGAGGCCCGAGATCTCGAGACCGTGTCTGATGAGAAAGACGCGCATGTTGATGAAGTGGTCGCCAAAGGCCTCGCGGAGCGCGGCCTCCCAGTTGGTCTCGCGTGGGGCGTAGTCCTCCGTGAAGGGGACCTGGCTCGTGTCTCCCACCGAGGTGCCCGGGTCGTCGGTGTCGCCCAGAATGAGATAGTCCTCGCAGCCAGAGCGCTCGATCATCGCGCGGTACTGGTCGATAAGGACCTGGTAATCGTCACCCCAGTCTCCGTTGCTGCCGATCTCGAGCACGAGGATGTCACCCGTGTGCTCCTCGCCCTCCTCGATGACCTCGGGGTCGATGCGGCGGATGGCCTGCTCGCCTTGGCCATCCGCCGCATCGCTGTCCTCGCCTTCGTCGTCGGCTACGTCCCCGTCTTCGGCCTCGGCGTCCGAGGTGGCATCGGCTTCGTCGCCATCATCGGCAATCTCGATCTCGGTCCACGGCAGGCCTCCCTGCATGGCGGCAATTTCCTCAGAGGCCGCACCGGCCACGCCAAAGTTATAGGTATCAAGGCCAGTAAGCTGGGAAAGCACCTGGGGATACGGCTGCGCGCTGGTGTCGTACGGCTCCCCGTCCGCAAGCGAGACGAGCGCGCCCCCGTCCGCGTCCGCGCCAACGCCCTGGGTCATGCTGTCACCCCAGCAGACGACCTCGCGCGTGTCATCACCGCCGCTACCAGGGTAGAAGCGCCAGGCGATTTCATCCTCGTACGAGTCCGCCTGCTGGACGCCCTCTTCGCCCGCCTGCGCCTGGGAGTCTCCGCTCACGAAGGGCTGGCCGCAACCGCCAAGCGGCGCAGCGAGTACGGCAACCGCCACAATTACGCCAAGCCTCCTCGCAGCACACCCCCAGGCCCGCTCCGCCTCGGTCGGCGTCATCCCCTCCGACAGCATCTTCCTCAGGAGGAACCTCTTCTCGTCGTCCGTGCACATGCGACCTCCGTCCCGGCCGCCCCACCGGCGGTCCAACTTTTTGCCGCAGTTCCGACATGTTACGCGAAGTAGCCGAGAGAGACATCCGCCCCCTTGGCAATCCCCTATTCCTCCGAAACAGCCTGTGCCTCAGCCCGCCGGCACACCTCCGCCCCCACGCTCTCGAGCGAGACTGCGGCAAGCTGGTCCTCCAGGGCGCGCTGCGCGTCTTCGAGGTGCCCGTCGAGGGCGGCATGGATGTTGCCGCCCACGGGGCACTGCGGGCAGGGGTTCTCGTGGAAGTGGAAGAGCGAGTCCGCGTCGCTCTGGTCGACCGCACGCCACAGGTCGAGCAGCGATATCTCTGCAAGCGGCCGGGCAAGCGCGATGCCGGATTTCCCCCTGCTGGACGAGATGATGCCCGCCTGCTTGAGCATCCCCATGATCGTGCGGACCATAACGGGGCTGGTGCCAATGCTGCCCGCAAGGAACGTGCTGGTCACAGGCATCGTTTGCCCAAAGTAGTCAATCGCGCACACCATGTGGGCAGCCATGGTGAGCCTACTGGTTATCTGCATGGTCTTCCCTCGAGACGTCCATCGCAAAGGTCGACGCCCGCACGGCGTGCGTGAGCGGCCGGGGCGCCTATTCCCCCACGACCGGGCGCCTATTCCGTCACGACAATCTTACCAAAGCAGCATGACCCCTCGAGAAAGCGGTGCGCATCCGCCATCTGGTCGAGCGCGAACACCCTCTCGGGACCCACGTCCACGGCGTTCCCCTCGACGAACGAGACCAGCCCCGCAAGCCTCTCGCCCCGAACGTCACCGGAATAGAAGCTTGTGAGGAAGCCGTCCGGCGGAAGGTCGGTTATGGGGTCGAAGCCGTCCATGTACCATTTGCCCCCGAGCTGTCCGGTGCTGCACACGATGCCGCCCTCGCGCACGTGGGCGCACGTGTCCTTGAGCGTGGCCGGGCCAACAAGCTCAAGGGCGCGGTCGAAGGGACGGCCCTCCACCCTCAGCCTCCCGTCTGGGTCGAGCACCGCCTCGTCGAATCCGCCCTGGACGAGAAGCGCCTCCCGAGCCTTGCTGCGCGTGCTTCCCACGAGGCGCACGCCCGGCACCGCCGCCCGGACGAGGCGCTCGAACGCCATGCCAACGCCACTTGTGGCGCCCCGGACGAGGACCCTCTGCCCGGCGGCGAGCCTCATGTTGAGCATCGAGCCGTACGCCGTGTAACAGGTCTCGGGAATGGCGGCGAGGACCTCCCACGGAAGGTTCGACTCGACGGGGTATATCTGCTCGTTGGGCAGGAGCACGTAGTCCGCATAGCTGCCGTCGAAGTCGCGCCCCATCTCGCCCATGATGGAGATGGCCCTCTGTCCGACCAGCAGGCGCGAGGGATCGGTCGTGGATGCGACCTCCCCCACGCACTCGATTCCCAGGACCCGCGGGAACCTCACCGAGGGGGAGAGCCCCTCTCGCGTGAAGACCTCGGAGTGGTTGAGGCCGCGTGCCCGAACGCGCAGGAGAGAGGAGAGACCAACCCTTGCGCACCTTCGGCACGGGTCTGTGCTCCACGTGCAGCACCTCCGGCCCGCCGGGCTCCCGAACCACAACGGCGCGCATGTCATCTGGCAAGGTCACCATCACCACGTCCCTTCGCGTTCACGGTCCGCCTCGCGAGCGCCGCCTCGGCGCGCGCCACCCCACTGTGCCCGCACGCGCACAGGCGATCGTCATCCAGGCCGCAGGCACGGCGCTGGCTCGAGACCAGACGTGCCACGAAGTCGTTCGCCGGCCGCGCGAGGATCTCCTGGGACATACCATACTGCTGGATCTTGCCCGCATCCATTACCAGCACCCTCGTGCCCAGGCGAAGCGCCTCGCCAATGTCGTGCGTCACGAAGAGCACGGTGATGCCACACTCGCGGTGGATGCGGGCGATCTCTGCCTGCAGCTGGCCGCGGGTGATCTCGTCCACGGCGCCGAAGGGCTCGTCCATGAGCAGGATGTCCGGGGACGCCGCAAGGGCGCGCGCGATGCCCACGCGCTGCTGCTGGCCACCGGAGAGCTCGGCCGGGTAGCGCTCGAGCAGGTCGTCTGGCAGGCCCACGATGCCCATCCATTTGCTCACCGCCTGCTCGGTGCGGCGGCGGTCGCCCTTGTTGAGCAGGTTGGGCACGTACGAGACGTTCTCCTCCACGGTCATGTGCGGAAAGAGGACGCTGCCCTGGATGGCGTAGCCAATGTTGCGGCGAAGCTCGAGGGGATCGACGTCGCGCACGTTCGTGCCGTTTACCAGCATGTCACCGGAGGTGGGCTCGATGAGACGGTTCACCATCTTGAGCGCCGTGGTCTTGCCGCAGCCGGAAGAGCCAACGATGGTGAGGAACTCCCCGCGGCGCACGCCCAGGCAGAAGTCCGAAAGCACGACCTTCTCGCCATAGGCCTTCCCGACATGCCGATACTCGATCGCGATGTCTGCAGATTCGCTCATTTGAGCAGCCCCCCTTCGCGCAGGTACTCCGCAGCCACGTCCTCGGGGTCCTTGCCCTGTTCCTCGACCTCGTAGTTCATCTGCGCCATGTCGCCCTCGGTGATGGTCCCGTCCAGCTTCTCCAGCACGCCGCGCAGCTCGGGATGCTCGTCGAGGACCTGGGTGCGCACCACGTTCCCGCACTCGTAGGACGGGAAGAAGCGCCTGTCGTCCTCGAGGACCGTCGCGTCTGCCTGGCTGAGCTTGCCGTCGGTGGTAAAGATCACGAGCGCGTCAACGCTGCCCTGCTCAAGCGTGTCGTACTTGAGGCCAATGTCCAGCTGCATGGTGCTTCCAAACCGCATGTCGTACGCTTGGCACAGCGCGTCGTAGCCATCCGCGCGCTCGAAGAAGTCCGCCTCGGCGCCCAGGCGCAGTTGGCCCGCGACCTTGGCGAGGTCGGAGTAGGTCCTGAGGCCGTACTTCTCGGCGACGTCGCTCCTCACGGCAATGCCGTAGGTGTTGCCAAAGCCGTACATCCCCACCCAGGAGAGGCCCTTCTCGGCATAGCCTGCCTGCAGCTGGTCAAACTGGTCCTCGGTGTAGGCGCCCTCGTTCTTGAGGACCATCGCCCAACCGGTCCCGGTGTACTCGGGGTACAGGTCGAAGTCGCCGGACTCCATGGCGGGCTCGATGTTGGAGGTGCCGCCGCCAACGCCCTGCGTGATGTCGACCTTGAGGTTGGTGTCCTGCTCGATGAGGTCCTTGAGCATGTCGCCCATGACGTACTGCTCGGTCATGGGCTTGGTGGCCACGCGGATGGTCGCGGCCGGGGCGGCGAGGAGGCCGGGCACCACGGCGCACGCCACGGCAACGCCGCAGGCAACGAGCCCGCTCACGGCGAGCCGACGGTTGGTCTTCTTGGCGGCGCGGGTGCGCATCCCCATGCGCCGCTCGACAAAGCCGAGGACGAAGTCGACCACGAGGGCAAGCACGGCGATGAGGAGGCTCCCCGCCATGGTCATGGCGGCATTGTTGGTGGTGATGCCGCGGTAGATCGCCACGCCCAGCCCGCCCGCGCCGATGAAGGAGGCGATGCCGGCGAGCGCGATGGTCATGACCACCATGTTGCGTATGCCGCTCATGACGACCGGCATCGCCAGCGGGAGCCTCACGCGAAAGAGCGTCTGCAGCCGGGTGCCGCCCATGCCGTTGGCAGCCTCGGGATGGCAGGGTCGACGTTGGTCATGCCCGTGTGCGTGGCGCGCACCATGGGGAGCAGCGCATAGATGGTGAGGGCAATGATCGCGGTGGCGTCACCCACCCCGCTGAAGGGGATGAGAAAGCCGAGCATGCTAATAGAGGGGATGGTGTAGAGGAAGTTCACGGCGGCGAGCGTCGGCTTGGCGGCGCGCTGGTACTCGCTGATGAGCACGCCCGCGATACCGCCAACCACGATGGCAATGACAATCGAGACGAACGAGATCTGCAGGTGCTCGAGGAGCAGCCCCGCGAAGAAGTCCCGCCGCGTGGCGAGAAGGTCCCAGATCTGGGCGAGCATGGGCTACCTCCTCCCGATGCACTGCTGCGGGCAGCTGCGCGCGCACTTGCCGCAGCCGATGCAGGCATCGGCGATGCGGAAGCCCCGCGCGTGCGTGGCGGCACCGCCCAGAGAGAACGCCTGGCGGAAGACGGGCGAGGCGCCAAGGTCGAAGAGCTCCACGCAGCCCGATTCTGGGGGGCGGCGCCCCTCGTCAACCGTCGCGAACGATACGTCCCTGATCCACCGGAGGGTGTTCAGGCGGTCCTGCGCGTCCATGGCGCCTCCCTGGTCGCCGTGCGTTACGTGTAATATATTCAATTACACGTTTCGCGTCAACGCCAATATGACACGTCTGGTGCCATCGAAGGTGTGACCGGCGACGCCAGGCAGCGGCGGCAATCGCATGCGAGACGGTCCCTTCGGCGATGATCTTTTGCCGGGGGGACCAATTCGAAGGGATTCTCGCGAGACGTGGGCCTGTGGCGGCTTTGCCTGCGAGACTCGCGACATACGCTACGGTTCCCGCCGCCAAGCACACTACCAGGACAGAAGCTCACAGCCGTCCTCGGTGACCACCAGCTGGACCTCCCACTGCGCGGAGTCCGAGCCGTCGGCAGTCCGCACGATCCAGCCGTTCTCCTTGTCGGTCGTGATGTCGGGCGCACCAGCGTTGACCATGGGCTCGATGGTGAAGCACATGCCCGGCACCAGGATGGGACCAGTGCCTTTCTCGGAGACAAAGCTCACGAAAGGGTCCTCGTGGAACTCGCGGCCAATGCCGTGGCCGCCGTACTCCTCTACCACAGTGAAGCCGGCCTCGCGGCACAGCTCATTCACCGCCGCGCCGACGTCGCCCAGGTGGCCCTAGGGGCGCACGGCGGCAAGCCCCGCCTCGACGGACTTCCTGCACGTCTCGACCAGGCGCCGGCGCTCGTCAGAGACCTCGCCTATGCAGTACATGCGGCTGGAGTCCGAGAAGTACCCGCCCTTGATGGTGGACATGTCGACGTTGATGATGTCGCCATCCTTAAGGACGTCCTTCTCGTTGGGAAAGCCGTGGCAGATGACGTCGTTGATCGAGGTGCACACGCTGTAGGGGTAACCCTCGAAGTTGAGGTCGGCCGAGACCGCATCGTGCGCGGAGAGGTACTCTTCGACCCAGCGGTTGATGTCCATGGCCGAGACGCCTGCGGCGATGTGCTCGCCAACGTAGTCGAGAACCCCCATGTTGACGGCAGCCGAGGCCTTGATGCCCTCGATGTCCGCGGCGGTCTTGAGGAGCGAGCGGGTCAGCACATCCTCGCCGTCGAGGTACAGGCGCTCCATGCGCTCGTCCGCCGGGCCGTGGCACTTCTTGTACTTGCGACCGCTCCCGCACCAGCAGGGGTCATTGCGCCCGGGAACGGGCAGCTTGTCAAACATCGTTTCTCCCATCGGGTCGAACTTGCCCAGCGTTCCAACGATACCCTCGCGGGGCGTCTGCTGGGCCCGTGTTTGCGAGTTAGCCTAATCTAATCACAGGTGACGTCCCAGGACCTTGTGCACAGGCGTCCGGCCGCACCCTCCTGCACAAAAATCGACATTGACGGTACGTTTTCGGGGGTCCCGCCTAGTATCACCCCACAGATGCCATTTCGCTACCTGCGGCTCCACAAAAAGTTAGGGTCTTCGTACTCGGTGATTCGCTGTAAACGTACCGGCAATGTCGATTTTTGTGCAGGCCGCTCTCCCCATGGTCGACTTTTCGCGTTTCCCAACGGCACCACACCCCCACAAACGGCATCAGCACGGAGAAAAGAAGGTTGGTAAATGCCCCATGTTCCTCCTAAGATATAAACCTCACTTTAGATTTATGACTAGGAGGCCACGCATGTACACCATCGGCCAGGTATCGCAGATGTTCGGCCTGCCCGTGTCCACGCTGCGCTACTACGACAAGGTGGGGCTTCTCCCCGGGCTTGCGCGCACGTCGGGCACTCGACGCTTCGACGAGGACCAGCTGGAAGCGCTGCGCGTGATCGAGTGCCTCAAGCACTCCGGGCTGGAGATTCGCGACATCAAGAAGTTCATGGACTGGTGCCAGGAGGGCCCAAGCACCTACGCTAACCGGCTGGAGCTCTTTCGCAAGCAGAGACACAAGGTGGACGAGAAGATCGCCGAGCTGGAGCGCACGCGCGCGATGCTCAGCTGGAAATGCTGGTACTATGGCAAGGCCTGCGAGCGGGGCAACGAGGACTTTGCGGCCAACCTGCCCGAAGGACTTCCCGAGGACGCCCGTCGCTTGTGGGATGCGTCGCACGGGGATGCGGACGAGAAGGCCTAGCCACGGGAGGCACTGCTCGGGCCTGATGCAACCATGGTTCCGCGAAATCTCGCCAGTTAGGAAAAAGCCGAACGGTTAAGGGCGGCTAAACGACCGATATTCGCGGAGCCGTTATCGCACCGCGTGATTTCGCCGTTTAAGCAGGGTTAACCGACCAAAAGCTGCGTATAGAGAAGGATCCGTAGCGCTGAATCCACGCCGCAGCCGATGGCGAGGGTGTCGGCCGACGCCGGCGCCCCAGGACCCCTCGTGTACTACGTCGTTCAGGCAACGTGCACGCTTCGAGGGGAAACGCGGGCGCCACGGCATCGCGGTCCCCCGCGTGGTAACCTGCCATAGCGTTATTACCAGCGAGAAGCTGCGGCGCTTTAAAGCCCTGCGCTTCCACACAGGAGGAACCATGGAACTCACCGGCCGTCAGATTCGCCAGCTTCGCAGCATGGCCAACCGACTCGAGGCGACCATCGGCGTTGGCAAGGCCGGCATCACGGACGCCGTCGTGCGCCAGACCGACTCCGCGCTCGAGGCAAACGAGCTCGTCAAGTGCTCGGTCCAGGGCACCTCGGGCATGGACACCCACGAGGCTGCAATCGCGCTCGCCCGCCCCACGCACGCCGAGGTCGTCCAGGTAATCGGCCACAAGTTCGTGCTCTACCGCACGTCTCAGCGCGAGGACATCGAGCACATCCAGCTGGTATAGGGCCCGGTCTCGCGCTCTTGGGGCCGCTCCCAACGAGAAATACGACAAAACGCGACGACCTTCCGTCGCATATGCGACAAATATTGCGTCGAATATGCGACGGATGTATCATCGTTACATCGCGTCTTATCTCATCTCGTGGAGGCACGCCATGGCAATCCCCATGAACATCGAAGAGCTTGTCAATGGATCCGTTGTCGAATCGACGCGCATCGAGTTCAAGGCAAGCTTCAATCCCGAGCCAATCATCCATACGATATGCGCCTTCGCCAATGACATCGATAACATTGGCGGCGGCTACATTATCGTTGGCATCGAGGAGCACGACTCGGTGCCGCAACTTCCACCTTTGGGGGTTGAGCGAAGCCAGGTCGACGGCATCCTCAAGAAGCTTCAGGGGTTTTGCCATTGCATTGAGCCCCTGTACGAACCCATCGTAGAGCCGATGCTGCTCCAAGAGCGCTACGTAATTGTCATCTGGTGCCCGGGCGGATATGGACGTCCCTACAAGGCAGCTCGCAATGTATATAAGAACACTGCCGACAAGCGCTATTACATCCGGAAAATGGCAAGCACCGCTGTGGCTTCCGCAGAGGAGGAGCGTGAGCTGTTCTACGCTTCTTCAGACATTCCATTTGATGACCGACCCAATCTGACCGCACGTGTAGATGACCTGAGCCTCGCGCTCATGCGTGACTACCTGCGCGAGGTGGGAAGTGCTCTCTATGCGCAGTCGGATACGTCTGATGTCAATGATTTGGCCACTGACCTGCAGCTGATTGCCGGCCCACCCGAGGACTTGCGCCCACGCAACGTAGGCCTCCTCATGTTCTGCGACCACGTGGAACGCTTCTTTCGCTATGCGCGCATAGAGGTGGTGGATCTTCCCGATCCCACGGGCGAAGGGATGACGGAGCAGGTGTTTACCGGACCCATCCAACGCCAGTTGCGCGACGCCCTTCTCTACCTCAAGAACTACGAGATTCGGTCCCGCACGGTCAAAGACCCCAGCGTCGCCGAAGCAACTACGGTCTTCAATTACCCATACGCCGCAGTTGAGGAGGTACTCTCCAACGCCGTTTACCATCGCTCCTACCAAATACCGGAGCCAATTGTGGTGAGAGTGACCCCGGACGCCATGGAAATCACCAGCTATCCAGGCTTTGATCGAAGCGTCTCAGATTCCGACATAGCCGCTCACCACATTCGCGCGCGCATCTATCGCAACCGTCGCATAGGGGACTTCCTCAAAGAGCTGCACCTCACAGAAGGACGAAACACCGGATTCCCAACCGCCTTTGCAGCGCTCAAGCACAACAGCTCCCCTACGCTGCGGTTTGATATGGACGAGAACCGCGGATACCTCAGTGTCACGATTCCCGTACATCCCGACTTCCTGCCGGGCGAACGCTTGCGCGACAAGACCGAGCAGCTAGCGCGGCAGATACTGGAAGTTCTCCCCGATAAGCCCGTGCTTCTCTCTGAACTTGCAAGGCTTCTTGGGTACAAAAGCGTGTCCAGGCGGCTTCGCGTGACGGTAAACGCGATGGCAGACGAGGGGAAGCTTAAGCGCGTTCAAGATGGTGCCAGAGTTCGCTTTGGCCGTCCGTAGCTCACGCGCAGCAGGCCCCACACCGAGGCAGCAAGAAAAAACGGCGGGGCCGCCTCCCAGAAACGGGTGGCAGCCCCGCCGACTGCTGTGACTCACGCGCCGCTACATCGTGTACGCGGCCACGACCTCGCCGTAGTAGGCAACGTGCATGTCGCAGTTGGAATCGCAGTACGTGCTAGGGACGTCCTGCGGATAGAAACGGCCAAGAATGTCCGCAGGAAGGGCGTTGCGGTCTTGGAGCTGGCGGCGCGCCACGCGGCACTCAAGGGTGATCGCGGTCTCGACGATGGCAGGCACCGACACCACCTGCGACTCCACCGTATGCAGCCCCAGCTCGGCAATCTTGTCGACGTCACGCCCCGAGATGCTGCCCGCACGAGCCAGAATCTTGCGGTCAAAGCCCTCCCCCGGCACGCCAATGGTGAACTCGCCCGCCTCGTCCAGCAGCACGCGAGTGAAGCGGCCCTCTCGCACAAAGGACACGAACACCGGACGCGCCCACTCCACGCCCAGCACGCCCCACGAGATGGTCATGGTGTTGACCTTCCCGTTTGCCGCACTGGTGAGCAGCACGCCCCTGTTGACAGCAGGCAAGACCTCGCCCGCATGCTCCAGCACGTCAATCTTCTCGCCCATGTAATCACTCCACTTCGGTTGGCTCCGCACGCCGAGACGCACAATGCGGGTCGGAACTTCAGGGGTCCTACCCCAGGAGTCCCCACAGGCAACGGAAAATGATAACTGCCGGCGCCGGAGAGACTATCATCCGCAGCAAGTACGTACAATAGCGCCCTTTCGGCGCCGTTTTCTCGCCAGAAGGGCCATTCTCGCAGCTATGACGCCCGCGCCTACTTGCTCACAACCGAGACGCGCTCGCGAGCGTGCTCGCCGGGCTCAACTCGGCGCACACGGCACAGGAACCTGTGGAGAGTTTATCCGTCTCCCAGGACGCGCTCCCCCTCCAGGCAGGCAGTCATGGTAGGGTCACCTAGAAACGATTCGCGTTGCAGGTGCCTTTGGAAACGCACACCATCCCGGTGATAACGAACAACACTGCACAAACACCGGGAGGTAACACATGCCGCAAAGCCGCGCCCAGGAAGTCGTCTTCACCCTCATGATGGTGTTGGCCATGGTGTACGCAATGATCTGCTACAACATTACGCTTGAGGTCGGCGGCCTCTCCAACCTCGTCTTTTTCGAAGCCCTGCCCGAGCTTGCGTTCATGGGGCCGGTCGCGTTTCTCCTCGATCTCTTCCTTGTCTCTCCCCTTGCGGGCCGTCGCGCGGCAAGGCTGTCAGGGCCCAACCCCAGGACGCCCTTTGCCATGGTCGCCGCGATCTCTGCCCTGAGCGTCCAGCTCATGTGCCCGCTCATGAGCCTCGTCGCCACGCTGGTCATCAAGCGCCCCGCAGGCGTCGACATCATCGCAACCTGGATCCAGACCGCCATTCTCAACCTGCCCATGGCGTTCTTCTGGCAGTTCTTTGTCGCAGGACCGGTCGTGCGCGGGGTCTTTGGCGCGGTGCTCGGCAAGCTCAAGGGCACCTCCACTTCAAGCGTCACCTCGAGATAGCGGCGCGAGCGCCCGGTCGTTGCCGCACGGCGGCCCACCTGCGCCCGCCTGCGATACTTGCCGGGGCCACCAGGCAACCCCGAAAGACAGCCGTATGGAGAACAGCGGCCCCGGCGCGCACATGAAAAGACGCCGCCGGCGAGAAACCGGCGGCGTCGGATGCGAACGATCTTGCGCGCTTGCTACCGCTCGCCCTCGATCTGGGAGATCTTCTCGATGCGACGCACGTGGCGCTCGTCGCCGCTAAAGGGCGTGTCGAGGAACGTGTCCACGATCTTGAGCGCGAGGCCCGGGCCGGTCACGCGCGCACCCATCGTGAGGACGTTGGCGTCATTGTGCTGGCGCGTCGCCTCGGCCGAGAAGCAATCGCCGCACAGCGCCGCACGGATGCCCTTGAACTTGTTGGCAACGATGGAAACGCCTATGCCCGTGCCGCAGATGATGATGCCGCGCTCGCACTCGCCACTCTGCACCGCACGCGCGACCCTGGAGGCGTAGTCGGGGTAGTCGACAGAATCGGTGCTGTAGGTACCGAGGTCCTTGTACCCAAGGCCGCACTTGTCCAGGTGCGCCTTGACCTCCTGGAGGAGCTCGAACCCGCCGTGGTCACAGCCCAAAGCAATCATTTCTCATCCTTCCCTCGTTGTTGGGGCAGCCGACGGAAGACGCCGGCCAGGCGACACCCCATAGTACGACTGGAGGCCAGGGGGCGCTGCTCCAAACGCATGCCGCCACGGTAATGCCCCAGTTGCCCGCCGTGTGAGAATCCGCGGCACGGCGTTACTCTCAAATACTGTCTTGACATAAAGTCAGGTTTATATTTTACAACTACAGGGGAGAGAAGCGTCCATCCGTACGCGCAGCCCACAGGGAGAGGAGCATCATGCTCGGCAACTTCACCTACCACAACCCGGTCCGCGTCCACTTTGGGCCGGATTCGCTCGACCAGCTTGCGGGCGAGCTCGCGGGGTACGGCCCCAACGTGATGCTTGCCTACGGAGGCGGTTCCATCAAGCGATCCGGCCTCTACGACAGGATCGTCGGCATCCTCTCGGCCGCAGGAAAGAACGTCTTCGAGGACGCGGGCGTCATGAGCAACCCCACCGTCGAGAAGCTGGACGAAGGCCGCAAGATAGCGCGCGAGAACAACGTCGACCTCATCCTCGCGGTAGGCGGCGGCTCGGTCATCGACTACGCGAAGGCCGTCTCCGTGAGCGCATGGTACGACGGCGACGCATGGGAGAAGTTCTTCCTCAAGATGGAGGGCCCCGATGGCAGGGTCATCCCCGTGGGTGACGTGCTCACCATGAGCGGCACCGGCTCCGAGACCAACGGCGGCTCCGTGATCACCAACCACGAGCAGGGCCTCAAGATCGGCCACGTCTTTGGCAGCGACGTAATGCCCAAGTTCGCCATCGTGAACCCCAAGCTCACCTTCACGGTTCCCGACTACCAGATGCGCGCCGGCATCTACGACGCCTTCAACCACATCTGCGAGCAGTACTTCTCCGGCTCCGACGACAGCACCTCCGACTACATCGCCGAGGGTCTCATGCGCAGTCTCGTCCACGCGAGCCGCATCGCCGTGAAGGACCCCACCAACTACGAGGCGCGCTCCAACATCAGCTGGGTGTGCACCTGGGCGCTCAACACGGCCATCGCCTGCGGCAAGGCGACCGACTGGGAGGTCCACATGATTGGCCAGGCCGTGGGCGCCCTCACCGACGCCACCCACGGCATGACGCTCTCCGCCGTGAGCCTCCCCTACTACCGCCTGGTCATGCCCTATGGCGTGGAGAAGTTCGCCCGCTTCGCGCGCGTGGTGTGGGAAGTCCCTGCCGAGGGCAGGACCACGGAGGAGCTGGCGGCCGCCGGTCTCGACGCCATGAGCGCGTGGATGGACGAAATCGGCGTGGTAAAGCACCTGAGCAAGCTCGGCTTCACCGAGGACATGATCGACGGCGCCGTCAGGGGGACGTTCATCCTCACCGGCGGCTACCACCCCCTGAGCACAGACGAGGTCGCACGGATCCTCCGCGAGAGCCTGTAGCGCAACCTCACGAAGGAGATGATCCACAGTGCACATGGAGGGCGCACCGATGTCGATGCGCCCTCCGCCGCCTTCCCCCTGGCACGCCAGCCCTCCCGACCGTCAGCTCACGCCCTCCCGTGGCGAGCAATCGCAACGGGAGGGCAGGTCCTTGAGTCTATGGTCGCGTGGACCACTTCAGCCGCTCGTACGCCTGGGCGTCCACGGGCTCCAGCCACTCGGCACTGGCACCCTCGGCGGGCACGGCCAGCGCTATGTGCTGGAACCACGAGTCGGCGGCGGCACCATGCCAGTGCTTGACCTCGGGCTGGATGCCCACCACGTCGCCGGATCTCAGCTCCTGCGCGGGCTTGCCCCACTCCTGGTACCAGCCGCGACCGGCAATGCAGATGAGCACCTGGCCGCCCTTGTGGTGGATATGCCAGTTGTTCCGGCAGCCCGGCTCAAAGGTGACGTTAGCGGCACCCAGCTGCGAATCGCCCAGCGGGGCCAGCCAGCTGTTGCCCACGAAGTACTGGGCGTAGGCGTCGTTGGGCTCGCCCTTTGGGAAGTCCCTGGAGAGACCGGACGGGTCGGCTATGCGCTCGTCCTTCTCGCCCACAGGCTCTTCTTCGTCCGCCCAGACCTCCTGGGCCAGGTTGAAGGCAGCCCAGCCCTTGGGCCAGCCGCTGTACATGGTTGCATGCGTGATAATGGCGGCCGCCTCGGCACGCGTGACGCCGTTCCTACGTGCGTTCTCCAGGTGGTAGCGCAGCGAGCTATCGGCGATGCCCTGCGAGATCAGGGCCACGATGGTGACGATGCACTTGGTCTTGGTGGAGATAGCCTCCTGGTCCCACACCTCGCCAAAGAGCACGTCATCGTTGAGGTGCGCGAACAAGGGGGCGAACTCGCCCAGCGCGTTCCTGCCTGCCGTCTGCTTCATGCCCCCGGGAAGCGACTCCATTGCTCCCGGCGGGGCAGCTCGCATGCGCGACGGGACGGACGTGCCCAGGCCGACCGTTCGCCACGCCCGGGCAATTCCGAAAAATTTAGGCTCATCGTCACTTCTGGTGGCTAGCACACTCCGACGCCAGCTGGGCCGAGAAGTCCAGGCGTCCCAGCCTGAGGAAGGCCATGGCCTCCGGGTAGGCCAGGTTCCTGAAGCCCCCCGAGGCCCTCTTGATGGACTGGACGACCGAGCTGGGCCCCTCCGGGATCGCGTTCGTCGCGTTGAGGGGGAACCAGTCGAGAACGCCCTCCCTCTCCTCGCGCACGGTCCTCGCGACCGCCTTCGTCCTCGGGACGTTCGAGCGCATGATCCAGCTGGTGGCCCGACCCGGCCCCCTGGAGGCCGGCCCCCGCCCGGGCAGTCGCAGACGCCCCTCGTCGCCTCGGCCATGGCCATGGGCAGGACCTGGGCCTCGAGGGGGGCCGCGGAGCGCGCGTCGGGGCGCACCTCCCAGGGCACCCTGACCGTCCTGGCGCCGCGCTCGGGGCGGCCGGCCCCGGGGACGGCGC
>NZ_JH376563.1:1035302-1065530 GCF_000233535.1 Olsenella sp. oral taxon 809 str. F0356 | reverse complement strand
CGGCCCCGTCGGCCTCTCGAACAGGCCCGCAGGCATCCCGGCGCCGCCCGCCTCGCCCCCCCGGCCGCCGAGGCCCGCCCGACGGCCGGATCCCACCGTTCGGGGCGGGGGGCCGCCTCCCGTCCCGGGGAGTGGTAGCCACCAGAGATGATGAGGAGCCCAAAAAATGTGCCCCGGGCAGGTCTGATGGGACCAAGGCCGGGGCAGAGACTCGCGGCGGGCAGGCAAGGCGAGAGGGGCGAGCGCCACCTCCCCTGGTCCTAGGCCAGGAGGAAGTAAGCGATGACCGCCGCGCCCAGCGCGATGCGGTACCAGCCGAAGGGCCGGAAGTCGTGCCTTCGGATGTATCCCATGAGGAAGCGGATGACGGCGAGGGAGACCACGAACGCCACCACGCACCCCACGGCGAGGACCATGGCCTCGTTGGGCGCGAATCCGTTGCCCTTGAGGAAGAACTTGACGAGTCGGAGGGCGCTCGCGCCAAACATCACGGGGATGGCCAGGTAGAAGGTAAACTCCGCCGCGACCTTGCGGGAGCAGCCCAAGATCAGGCCGCCGATGATGGTGGAGCCGGAGCGAGACGTGCCTGGCACCATCGAGAGCACCTGGAACACGCCGATGCCAATCGCCGTGGGCCAGTCGAGGGAGTCTATGTCACGCACGCGGGCGCCCGCGTCGGCAAGGGCAGACGGCCCGTCCGTCTCCGGCCCCTCGGCACGCGCCGCGAGGTGGCGCGGACCCTCCGCGGTGCCAGCGCGGCGCGCAGCCAACATGACGGCCCCGGCCCCACCCGCGGCGGCAAGCGCGGCGGCACGTCTCTCTCGCCCGGACTCGATGACGATGAAGGCGATGCCATAGACGATGAGGGCACCGGCGATCACGAAGGGACCGCCCAGGTGCTCCTCCATCCAGTCGTTGAGGGGGATGCCGATGACCGCGGCGGGAAGGCAAGCGACGACGATCTTGGCCCACAGCGACCAGGTGGCCCTGCGTCGCGCGGCGTCCTTCTCGCGCGAGAAGGGGCTGAGCTCGCCGAAGTAGAGCACGCAGACAGCGAGAATGGCGCCCAGCTGGATCACGACCAGGAACATGTTCCAGAAGTCGACGGACACGTCGAGGCTCACGAACTGCTGGAGCAGCAGCATGTGTCCTGTGGACGAGACGGGAAGCCACTCCGTGACCCCCTCGACCAGACCGAAGAGCGCGGCCTTCAGAAACTCGACCAGATCCATGGGCCCTCCCCACGACGCGGTTCCCGGGACGGACCCCGAGCGTTCGGGCTAACTATGACAGCGCCGGCACATGCCGGGCGCCGGGACGGCCTCTCACCACGAGAAACGCGAACGGCCCCGACACCACGTGCATGCCGGGGCCGTTCATGTCTGCCGCGGTGGCCAGGGCTAGCGTACGGAGAAGAGCACGTCCCCGCGGCGCAGGCTGCCGGAGGCGAAGTCGCTGACCTGCCGTTCGTCGGCGTCCGTCACCGTGACCACGGTCTCGGTGCTCTTGCCCGCCTTCCGGATGGCATCGAGGTCGGCATCGAGCAGGGGCTGTCCCGCCCTCACGCGGTCGCCCACCCTGACGTGCGCCACGAAGGGCGCCGCATTGAGCTCGACGGTGTCGATGCCCACGTGGAGCATCACGTCAAGGCCCGAGTCGGACCTGATGCCGATGGCGTGCAGGGTGTCGAAGACCACCTCGACGCTACCGTCCACGGGCGAGCAGAGCCGTCCCTCGCTGGGCAGGAGCACCACGCCCCGACCCATCATCCCCTGGGCGAACACCGGGTCGGAGCAGCTCGAGAGCGGGAGCGCCTCGCCGGCCGCAGGGCTCAGGACGCACACCCCGCCCCTGCCCGAAAAAAGGTCGAAGAGTCCCATCCCTACTCCATTTCCAGAATCTCGCGCATCTGCGTGGCATAGAGCGACGCCTTGTTGCCATAGACGATCTGGACGCCACCGCTCACGTGGACTATGCCGTGGGCGCCCAGCTCCTTGGTGAAGTACTCGTCAGGCTCGACCGCGGAGGGGTCGACCAGCATGAGGCGGAGTCGGCTGAAGCAGGCGTCGGCATTGCCGATGTTCTGGGGCCCGCCCACGGCCTCGACGATCCTCTCCACGAGCTCGGAGCTCGGCGCTGCGGCGCTGGCCACCTCCTCGACGTCCTGGCCGTCGTCCTCGCGGCCAGGGGTCTTGAGGTCCTGCTTGAGGATGAGGAAGCGGAACGAGAGGTAGTACACGGCGAAGTAGATGGGGCCGAGGACCAGGATCACCCACCAGTTGGAGCCCTTGGCGCTGCCCAGGATGCCGTTGAACACAAGCGAGAGGAACGGGCCTCCGAAGGCGGTCGACCCCGCCACGTTGAAGTTGAGCAGGTAGGTGAGGGCGTAGGCGAGGCCCGCCATGATGGCGTGCACGACGAAGAGCACGGGGGCGACGAAGAGGAAGGCGTACTCGACGGGTTCGGTGATTCCCATGAAGACGCAGGGGATCAGCGAGGCCACCATGAGGGCGCCGACCTTGCGCCTGTTCTGGGGAAGCGCGGTGCGCCAGAAGGCGAGCGCGGCACCGGGCAGGCCGAACATGGCGAAGACGACCTTGCCGTTCATGACGAAGCGCGAGACCTCGATGTCAAAGCTCCTGTCGTTGGAGCTGACGATCGCGTTGTAGATGTTGACCGCACCGCTCACCGCGTTGCCGTCGATGGTCTGGCTGCCGCCCAGGTTGGTGAACATGAAGGGCAGGTACACGAAGTGGTGGAGGCCAAAGGGCAGCAGCAGCCTCTCGCAGGAGCCATAGACGAAGCTGCCCAGGGCACCCGCGCTACGGATGAAGGCGCTGAGGGCGCCGAGCGAGGCCTGGATGGGCGGGAACACGAAGGACATCACGATGCCCAGGAGGCTGCAGAAGGCGATGGTGGCGGCGGGGATGAAGCGCGTGCCGTTGAAGATCGAGAGCACGGGTGGGAGCTCGATCTTGTACCAGCGGTTGTGGACCCAGGCCACGAGCGCGCCCACGACGAGGCCGCCGATGACGCCGGTGTCGAGCGTGACGGTGCCCAGGATGGCCGCCTGGCCGGTCGCCAGATTCTTGGGGTCTATGGTCCCCAGCTTGGTGAGGAAGGTCCCCATGACGGCGTTCATCGTCATGTATCCGATGAAGCCGCAGAGGGCCGCGGTGGCCTTCTCGGACTTGGCGAAGCCGTAGGCCACGCAGATGGCGAAGAGCATGGGGATGTTGCCCATGACCACGTTGCCCGCCACCTTGCAGAGCGAGAAGAGCATGCCCGGCACCGCAGCGCCCAGCCAAGGTGCCACGTTGAGCAGGGACTTGCTGGTGAAGGCGCTGCCCAGGCCGACCAAGATGCCCGCGATGGGCAGGATCAGGACCGGCGTCATGAGCACCTTGCCGAGCCGCTGGAACTTGGCGAGTGCCTCTTCCTTGTTCATAGCCAACTGCCTTTCCTTGTGCGGGGGCGGCGCGCCCGGGCAGGGCCCCTGTCGCGCGCGTCGCCGCTCGCAGCTCCCCTGATGGTGCGGGACGCGACCCTGACGGCGCGCCCCGCCGTTGCCCAAGGCCCCCTAGTGGAGCTCAGGCCAGTAGCCCTCGTTGGCCTCGACGAGCTTGTCGAGGACCTTGCGGGCCTCCTTGCCGTCGTTGACGAGCCTGTTGAGGGTGAGCGCCTGAAGCGCCTTGCCGTAGGAGTGCTCGAGGTAGGCCTCGATGGCCAGGCGCTCGTAGGAGTACTGGTTCACCATGAGACCGTGGTAGAAGGTGTCGATCTTGCCCACCGCGTACGGCACGGGGCCGTTGACGCCCACGCTCGCGGCGACCTCGACCTGGGCGTCGTCAGGGAAGTCCTTGATGATGCCGTCGTTGCGCACCATGACGATGAAGGTCTTGCGGGTGTTGCGGTAGATCGCGGAGGAGACCTCGACGATCATGTCGCCGTGGGCGTCGTTCTGGACGACCGACGAGCCCTGGGCGGTGCCCACCTTCGCCACGCGGCGGCACTCCTCGAAGACGCGCTTCTCTCGCCCGTTTATGACCTCGTCGCTGCGGGTGTAGTTGGGGTCGAGGTGCGCGACCTTGTACTTGGGGTACAGGTAGTACTGCAGGTAGGTGTTGGGCAGGTACTCGGGGAAGTCGTCGAGCATGTCAGCCACCATGGCGTAGGTGTCGAGCCAGGACTGGTCGCGCTGCTCGGCGTCGACGGGCTTGAAGCCAAACTTCTTGGTGTGCTCCTTGATGTCGGGCACCAGGTCGTGGCCGGACTCGTCATAGAGGTGCGTGAACCAGCCGAAGTGGTTGAGGCCGAAGTAGGTGGGCTCCCAGTTGCTGGGGTCCTTGCCCAGGAGCCTGCCATAGGAGCGCAGCAGGTTGACGGGCTGGTCGCAGATGTTGAGGATGCGCCTCTCGTCCGGGAAGACGCGTGCCAGGCCGTAGGCGACGAGGGCCGCGGGGTTGGTGTAGTTGATGATCCACGCCTTGGGGCTGCGAGCGCGCACGTCCTTCACGATCTGGATCATGTCGCTCATGGAGCGGATGCCGTAGGCCATGCCGCCCGCCCCCACGGTCTCCTGCCCGATCAGGCCCATGCCCAGGGGAATCTTCTCGTCCTTGGAGCGCATGTCATAGCCGCCGGTGCGAATCTGGCAGAGCACGAAGTCGACGTTCTCGTAGGCGACGTCCTTGTCGGTCGTGTAGTCGAACTCGACGCCAGGGGCCTCCTCGCGGAAGAGGATCTTGCCGAAGTCGCCGATCACAGCCTGGCGCTCGGCGTCGGTGTCGAACATGACCACGCGCCCGAGCGGGAAGATGTCCTGGTGCTTGGTCAGGGACTTGAGGATGCCGGGGCACCAGGTGGAGCCGCCGCCGACGATGACGATGTTGAGCTTGTCCTTCATGAGGATCACTGGCCTCTCTGTGCTCAGTTGCGCCTTCTCTTCCAAGGGGCCGGGCCGTCGCCTCCCGGGATTTGGCGACTGTCCTTCCCGTCGGCAACGTTGTACAGGAGGCATCTGCCGGAAGCGCCCCTGACCACGACGTTTGGACGCGCGCCACGCATCTGGTATACGTACACAATCGTGTGTAGGAATACACGAGCGCGCTCGTCGATGGGAGACGACATGAGGTTCTACGACGCGGTGAGGGAGAACTCGCTCAAGCTCAATCGCATGGAGGCCGACATCCTGCGCTACGTGGTCGCCTCCAAGGACCGCGTGCGGCAGCTCAGCGCCAAGGAGCTCGCGGGGCACTTCTACGTGGCGCCCAACGCGATCACCCGGCTTGCTCACAAGCTGGGCTTCTCCGGCTTCAACGAGATGAAGTCCTCATATCTCGTCTCGCTCGAGGAGCGCAACTTCACCATCGAGCGGACCAGCCTGGACGAGTCCATCGTCCGCACCCGCGAACTCCTGAACGACCGCCTCGTGGAGGAGGTCGTCGACGCCATCGAGTCCGCCGACCAGGTCGTCTTCTTCGCCTCGGGCCTCTCGGTTCTGCCCTGCGAGGACCTCTGCAGCAAGCTCAAGATCCTGGGAAAGCATGCGGAGGTGCTCAGGGAGCGTCACGTCATGACCCACACCGCCAAGCTCCTGGGCAGCAACGACCTGCTCTTCGCCGTCAGCGTGAGCGGCGAGACCGGCGTCTCGATCGACTCGACGCTCATAGCCAAGGCGCGCGGCGTGAGGGTCGTGACGCTCACGGGCCTCTCGAAGAACCGCCTGGCCTCCCTGGCCGACCACGCCCTCTATGCGGTCGACCGCCAGATCACCTACGACGACATGGACCTCAACAGCCGCCTGGCCTTCTACTACGTGATGGAGGTCATCTTCGAGCGGCTCTTCGCGCGCGTGACCTCGCGAGGCGAGGGACCCGACTCGGACGAGGTCCGCACGGACCCCATGGCGGAGGGGCCGCTGTCCTAGGGGCGCGTCCCTCTCGCCCGCAGAGGCCGGGACGCCGCCCACGCCACCAGAGGGGCCGACGGCAGCGTGGCCGCAGGTGCCATCCGCGCCCGCGGGTACACTCCAGGAAACGCGCCATTCGTCCTCTGGAGGTGTTCCCATGGCAAGCTACCAGGACCTGGGCTACGACAAGATCCTCGTCACCCTGGACGGAACCGAGCAGCAGGGAGAGGTGCTGCGACGGGCGATCATCGTCGCGGCAAACAACAACGCCGAGCTCTACATAGGCCACGTCATCGACGCCACGGCGCTCGAGGCGGCGGGGAGCTTCCCCACGGGGCTCGTGGCCACGCTGGAGGAGGACTTCCGCGCGTCCATCGCCGACCAGGTGGCCGAGGCCGAGGCGGAGGGCCAGATCAAGCGCGTCAAGGTCATCGTGCGCGCCGGGCGCATCCGCGAGACCCTGAAGGAGGAGATGATCGACGTCATCCATCCCGACCTCATCATCTGCGGCGCACGCGGGCTCTCGTCGATCAAGTACGCCCTCCTGGGCTCGATCTCGACCTTCCTCACCAGGAGCGCCAGCTGCGACACGCTGGTCATCAAGTAGGGCTGCGGGAGGATCCGGCCAGGCGGCCCACCTCGGTAGGAAATCGTTCAGAACTCGCCCGAGGTGACAGAAACCCGTCATCTCGGGCGAGTTGTGCGTGGCGCTTCACGAACGTGACGCTCCCTCGGGCGTGACGCCCCCTGCGCGGAGCCCCCAGCCTCCAGCCCCGGCCCCCTACGCCGTGAGGAAGACCATGGCGATGATCATGGCGAAGCCGGCGAGCTCCGCGGGGCCGAAGACCACGCCCAGCCACAGCACCGAGCTCAGCGTGGCCACCACGGGCTCGGCGGTCCCCAGCATGGAGCCGCGCATGGAGCCGACCTCCTTGATTCCCTGCAGGTAGAGGGCATAGGCCCCGAAGGTCCCCAGCACCACCGACGACGCCACCATGGCCCAGCCCGCGCCGTCGAGGGCAGGCATGTGCTCCCAGGGGCGGTAGGCCAGCGAGAGCGCCACCCCCGACACGAGGAAGGCGAGGCCGTTCACGGCGAAGTTCCCCCAGCGCCGGATGAGCTCGAGGGGCTGTATGGCCAGGATCGTAGCGGCGACCGCACAGGCCAGGCCCCAGCCCAGCCCCTCGGGCGGGAGCGAGAGCGCGGCGGGGTTGCCCCCCGTGGCCACCAGGTAGGTGCCCCCGAAGGCCAGGGCCACGCCGACGAGCTCCCTCCTGCGGGGCACCCTCCGGCTCCGCGCGCACACTACCAGCATGACTATGACCACGCTCAGGCTCTGGAGCACCGTCGCGGTGGCGGAGTTGGTCCAGTCGATGGCCTCGAGGTAGGCGACCTGCGAGAGCAGGATGGAGCCGAAGGCCACGCCCACCACGCCCCAGAGCGAGCGGCGGTCGCGAAGGAGCCCCCTCAGCCGCTCGGGCGTGCCCAGGCCCGCCATCGCCAGGAAGAGCCAGCAGGCGGTGAGCTCCCTCACGCAGACCATCCAGAGCGGATCCACGTCGTAGCTGCCCATGAGGAGCTTCGAGAGGGTCCCGTTGAGGCCCCAGAGCGTGCCGCCCGCCAGGGTGAGGAGCGTCCCTCTGACCTTGCGCCTCGCATCCTCGTCGGCAGCGCCGGCACGGCTGCGAACGCCCGCCGCCACGGCACCGACGGATGCCCGTGCGGCACCGGATGCGAGGCCCTCTCGCCCGCAGGCGCCGTCCGCGGCGGCTCCCCCGTCGACGGCCGTCACGCTCCCCTTTGCCTCTTTCCCCACCGCAGACCTCCGTCACACGCCACGTGGCGCGCAGAATCGTCCCAAGCTTTTGCCTGCTGAGCTTACAACGCGGCGGGCGGGGTAAGTTAAGCACATCGGAAGCCTATGCGGTCCACAGACGCCCGCGGCCGAGACCGCGGCAACGAGGGAGAGAAGATGCCAGCAAGCAAGAGCGGAGTTCCCTTCACCACGCCCGACCCCAGCCTCGCGCCCGGCACGCGGCACGCCGGGTTCACCGTCCGTTCGGTCGAGCCCCTGGAGGAGCTGGGGGGCACCGCCTACGTCATGCGCCACGACGCGAGCGGCGCGCGCCTGATGTGGCTCGCCGTCCCGGACGACAACAAGTCCTTCTCCATCGCCTTCAAGACCCCGCCCAAGGACGACACGGGCGTCTTCCACATCCTCGAGCACTCCGTGCTCTGCGGCAGCGACCGCTACCCCGTCAAGGAGCCCTTCGTCAACCTGATCAAGAGCTCCATGCAGACCTTCCTCAACGCCATCACCTTCCCCGACAAGACCATGTACCCGGTGGCCTCCACCAACGTGGCCGACCTCGAGAACCTCATGGGCGTCTACCTCGACGCCGTCCTGCACCCCTCCATCTGGAGGCGCAGGCGCATCTTCGAGCAGGAGGGCTGGCACCTCGAGCCTACGGAGGACGGCGGCCTCGCCTACAACGGCGTCGTCTACAACGAGATGAGGGGCGCCACCTCGGACCCCGACGACGTCCTCTTCCAGGCCCTCGACCGCCAGCTCTTCCCCACCAACGCCTACCGCTTCGACTCCGGCGGCGACCCCTCCTCCATCCCCGACCTGAGCTACGAGGGGTTCCTGGACTCCCACGCCCGCCACTACACCCTGCCCAACAGCTACACCGTGCTCTACGGCGACCTGGACATCGAGCGCGAGCTGGCCTTCATCGCCGAGCGCTTCGACGGCGCCGAGGACCGCCACGCCGGCGCCCCCAACCCGCTCGAGCCGCAGGAGCCCGTGCGCCCCGCCCTGGCCAAGGTGCGCATGGCCACCGCCCCCGGCAACGCCGCCGTGGGCCTCTCGTACGTCATCGGCACGGCAGGCCAGCGCGAGCGCGTGCTCACGGCGGACGTCCTGCTCGACGCCCTCTGTGGCTCCAACGAGGCGCCGCTCAAGCGCGCAGTGCTCCAGAGCGGGCTCGCGGACGAGTTCCAGGGCATCCTGGTGGACGGAGAGCTCCAGCCTCAGGTCGCCTTCCACGCCAAGGGAACCAGGCCCGACTCCGGGCCGGCGCTCCGCGAGCTCGTGGAGGGGACCTGCGCCAGGCTCGTGCGGGACGGCATCGGCAGGGAGCGCCTCGAGGCGTCGCTCGCCCAGGCGGAGTTCAACCTGCGCGAGGGCGACTGGGGCTACTACGCCGACGGAGTGGCCCTCTCCATGCAGGCGATGTCGAGCTGGCTCTACGACGACGGACGCCCGGTGGACTACCTGCGCTTCCAGGACTGCATAGACTCCATGCGAGAGGGGCTCGCCGACGGCTACTTCGAGCGGCTCCTGGACGAGCTGGTCTGCCACAGCGCGCACAACGCCGAGGTGGAGCTCGTGCCCGTGGAGGACGGTGCCGCGGCCGACGAGGCGGCACGGCTTGCGGAGCTGCGCGCGGGCATGGATGACGAGGCCTATGCCGCAGTCGCGTCCGAGCTCGAGGCCCTGAGGCGCGAGCAGGAGGCGCCGGACGACCCGGCCGACGTGGCGCGCCTCCCGCGCCTGGGCGTCGCGGACATCGCCGAGGCCCCCGCCGAGCCACGCGAGGAGCGCGTCGAGGCGCCTCTCCCCTGCGTCTGGCACGGCATCCCCACGCATCGGATCGACTACGTCTACCACTACTTCGACCTGCGCCGCCTGACGGCGGACGAACTTCCCTACGCGAGCGTCCTGGCCGAGCTCCTGGGGCGCCTGGGCACCCGCGAGCACAGTGCCGCCGAGCTCGACACGCTGGTGGAGGGCAGGCTGGGCAGCCTGGACTTCTTCTGCGACTCCTACGCGTGGCAGGGCAGCCTCGACGAGGCCAGGCCCTACCTGGTCGTGGGGGTGAGCTCGCTCTCGGAGCGCGTCGCCGACGCCGCGACCATCCCCGCCGAGGTGTGGGGCTCCACCCTCTTCGACGACCAGGAGCGCATCCTGGCCATCCTCCAGCAGAGGCGCATCGCGCTCTCCCAGTACTTCCAGAACAACGGGCACGCCGCCGCGATGGCGCGCCTCTCCACCCACTACTCGCGCTCCGCCACGGCGGCTGACGCGCTGGGCGGCGTGGGCCTCTACCTCTTCCTGAGGGAGCTCCTCGCCAGCTGGGACGAGCGCAAGAACGAGCTCTGCGCGCGGCTCGCAGACGTCGCGCGGCGCGTCTTCAGCTCCGACGAGGTGCTGGTGAGCTTCACCGGACCTCGCGCGGACCTGGACGCGTTCTGGGCGGCGGGCGGCAGCCTGGGTCTCTCCCCCGCAGGGGACGCGGCGGCGCACAGGCTCGAGCTCCCCGCGCCCAAGGCCCAGGACGAGGCCTTCCTCATCGCCTCCAACGTGAGCTACGTGGGAGAGGGGGCCGCCCCCTCGGCTGCCGACGCCTTCGGCCCCGGCAACTGGGCCGTCGCCTCGCGCGCGCTGAGCTTCGACTACCTCTGGAACGAGGTGCGCATGAAGGGTGGCGCCTACGGCGTCGGCTTCCGCCGCACCACCAGCGGGCTCCCGCAGTTCTGGTCCTACCGCGACCCCGTCGTCACCCCCAGCATCGCCCGCTACGAGGGCAGCGCCGACTGGCTGCGCTCCTGGGACGCCAGCCAGGCCGAGCTCGAGGGCTACGTCGTGTCCTGCGTCGCCGCGCACGACAACCCGGTGAAGCCCCGCCAGCTCGTCCGCAGGCAGGACGGCCTGGACCTCTCGGGCCGCCCCGAGGGCTGGCGCGCGGAGCTGCGCGGGCAGATCCTGGGAACCACGCAGGAGACCCTGCGTTCCATGGCAACGTGCCTGGATGGGCTTGAGAAGAGGCGCAGCCTCTGCGTCTTTGGCCCCCAGGAGCAGGTCGAAGGCTCGGGCCTCACATTTGACCAGGTCATCGACCTAAGGGACGCGGCGGTGGAGAACGAGGCCGCAGAAGGCTAGGAGCGGGCCACCAAGCAAGGAGCAGGCGGGGACGGCCACGCGAGCGGTCGCCCCCGCCCCTTTGGCTACGCGCCGGCGACGGTGGTCACCCCTAGGCCAAGAGCTCCTCCACGGAGAGCTTGGGCACGTGGTTGACTCGTTCCTCGTCATGCCAATAGGCAAGTCCGCCGACCCCATCGGCATCCTCGAGGCGCACCTCCTCGGCAGGCCAGCCCACCGCGACGAGCAGCAGGCACGCCAGGCCCCTCTCTCCCAGGCCCAGGACCTGGTCGAGCTCGGGACCATAGCTCTTTATCATGCAGGCTCCCAGGCCGCGGGCGCTCGCGGCGAGCGCGATCGCCTCGGCGGCTATGCCTGCGTCGACGTTGCGGATGGGGAGCTCCGCCATCTCTGACGGCGCACAGACGGCGAGGTATGCCGTGGGCCTCTCGCCCGGCTCAGGACCGTCCCAGTCCTTGATGGCGGCCGCCCAGCGATGGGTCGCAAAGGTCGCCGCGACCTCCTCCGGCTCGAACACCAGGCGGAAGCGCAGCGTCTGGGAGTTGTTTGCGGTGGGAGCCAGCCGCGCCGCGGCAACCAGCCCCAGGAGCCCCTCCCTGCCCACGGGCCTCGACCCGTCGAACCTCCGGATGCTCCTCGCCTGCCTCAGCAGCCCCTCGAACTCGTCCGCTCGCATCTCTTCCCCTCTCGCCTTGGCCCTGCTGCGAGCATACTCGTGGAAGTGGGCCGCACCCGCGGGCGCGGCAAGACGAAACAAGGGAGAGACGCATGACACGCTACACCCTGGACGAGCTCTGCCGCCTCGTGGACCACACCAACCTCCACGCAGACGCCCGCGAAGCGGACATCCTGCGCCTCTGCGACGAGGCGAGGAGGTACCACTTCGCCATGGTCGCCGTGAACCCCGTGCAGTCCGCCCTCTGCGCCTCAGCCCTCGCGGGCACCGACGTGCGGGTAGGAGCGGCGATCGGGTTCCCCCTGGGCCAGGTCTCCATCGCGGCGAAGGTCTTCGAGACCAAGGACGCCCTGGCCTCCGGGGCGAGCGAGATAGACTACGTGGTCAACCTCACCCAGGTCAAAGAGGGCAGGTGGGACTACGTCGCCGACGAGATGCGGCAGATGGTCACCACCTGCCACGAGGCGGGCGTCCTCTGCAAGGTCATCTTCGAGAACTGCTACCTGGGCCTGGAGGAGAAACTCGCGCTCTGCCAAATCGCGCGAGAGGTGGGGCCCGACTTCGTGAAGACCTCGACCGGCTTCGGCAGCGGCGGCGCCACCGTGGAGGACGTGCGACTGATGGTGGCCAACGTGGGCGAGAGGGTCAAGGTCAAGGCGGCGGGTGGCATCCGCGACGCCGACTCCTTCCTCGCGCTGGTGGCAGCCGGTGCCCGCAGGATCGGCTGCTCGGCGGGGATCCCCATCATGGAGGAGCTGCACCGCCGGCTCGATGCCAGCGGCGCAGCGTGTCTCGAGCTATAGGGACGTCAAGCGCATGGGGGCGCTGGTCCCCAGCTGCGACAAGAGTGGCATGGGATGGCCTCATCCCAGACGGAAGGTCTAGGGCATGGCTTGCAAGGAGGCGACGTTCGAGCTCGAGGGTTTGCTCACTCGGAAAAATTAAAGTGGATTTTTGCACTACCGGAACTTTGCACGGGTATAGTAATGGTAGCGGTATTGATGTGGTGACCCCACGGGGCCCACGTCCGAGAAGGCGGCTGCCCATATGGGTGCCGCCTTTCTCTTGTTGGAGGAGCAATGGGAAAACCGTTCCTGACGATACGGCAGCAGGTCGAGCTTCTGGAGAAGCGAGGCATGGAGACGGACTCCGAGACCCCAACGATTTTGCGGAGGGAAGGATACTACTCGGTCGTGAACGGCTACAAGGACCCGTTCATCGATCGCGGCGCGACAGCACGCGCAGGCGACGACAGGTACGTCCGCGACGCAAAGTTCTCCGACATGTATGCCCTGTTCGAGTTCGACAGGTCCCTGAGGGAGCTGACGTTCCACTACCTCATCCGGGCCGAGTCGACCGCCAAGACGGCTGTGGCATACTGCTTCTCCGACGTCCACCGGGACCGAGATGCCTATCTCCTCCAGGACTGTTACTGCACGCGCGACGAATACGCACGGGCCGGGATGAACGCAGCCCGCTACGCGGACGAGATATCGGGCCTCGTGAGCAATCCTGTCAAAGACGCGACGGAATAGCAACGCCGAGTTCATCAAGCACTACCGCGACGAATATGGCGACGTGCCCCTATGGGTCCTGAGCAATGGCCTCACCTTCGGAAACATCGAGCACTTCTTCAACCTGATGAAACCTGATGAGAAGGCGTCGGTCTGCAAGATGATCGTCCAGTCGACGAACAGGGTCGGCAGTAACCTCGGGTACCTCAGTGTCGATAAGGTCAGAGTGGCACTCGAGGCCCTCGTCAAGTTCCGCAACATATGTGCCCATGATGAGCGGTTGTACTGCGCCGTGGTAGGCGGCCGAAAGCAGATCAACTACGGGCGCATGGTCTGGCACCTTGAGTGGTTTCTCACGGATGCCGAGTTCAATGAATACATCGCGAGTCTCGTCCACCGTCTTAAGGATGGAATAGACGGAAACGAAAAGGTTGCAGCCGTCCTCGAACCACTAGGGTTCACGGAGCTCAGCAACCAGCTGGCACGCCGTTGGGGCGTCAACTAGATGAAAGCGAACCAAGTGGAGAAGCTAGACCCCCCGCACGCGACCTTGACGGGCTCGTACGGGGGGGATAACCACCAGGGCAGGAAGTCGACGCCCCTATGGCACGACTGCGCAGCAGCCGTCCGTGCTGGACCCGAGGCACCACAGGCTCAGATGGCCCGAGGGAGGCCCTCCATGGGCTTCCCGTCGCTCAACGACGGAGGGAGTTGCAGGTTCTCGCGCGCACGACCACCAACGCCCGCGCGAAGAACCGCGATGCGAGAAACGCTCTAGGGCAATCGCCTCAGAAGTATCGGGCGCACTCCCGGAGGGGAGCCGAAACCGTGCCCTTACGCCTCGGTCACGAGTCCCAGCCTGAAGCAGGCATTGTAGATGCCGCCCTCGTCCACGTCGTCGGTGACATAGTCGGCCTGCTCGCGAACATCGTCGTTGGCGTTGCCCATGGCGATCGAGGTGCCCACCACGCCAAACATCTCGAGGTCGTTGCCGCCGTCGCCGAAGCAAATCGCCTCGTCGGGAGCGATGCCGTACTCGTCGAGCAGGCGGCGCACCGCGCGCGCCTTGCCGCCGTGGCGGGGGAAGGCGTCCACGAAGTGCGGCGACCAGCGGGTGAGACGCATGTTGCTGGTGGCGTTGGTCACCACGTCGGTCTGGCCGGGTGCCAGGAAGATGTTGAGCTGGAAGATCTCATTGTGGAGGGCCTGCTCGATGTCCCCCTCCTCGAAGCTGAGCCCGGCGGCCTCCTCCACGGCGCGCACCTTGTCATCGTGCCCGCTCACGTAGCAGCGGCCGCGCTCCATGAAGAGGCATTCGTAGAGGCCGTCCCTGACCTGCTGCACCACCGTCGCGACGTCGGCGGGGTCCAAGGCCTCGGCATGCAGGACGTCATCGCGAGTGACGATCATCTGGCCGTTGAGGAGGATGAAGGCCTCCAGGTTGTCGATGGGGATCTCGTCCACCTGGTAGGGGGGACGGCCCGTGGCGAGGAAGCACTTCACGCCGGCCTTCCGGAGCTCCGAGAGGGCAATCTGCGCGGAGTCGGGAACCTGGTGGGTCTTGAACGAGAGCAGGGTGCCGTCCGCGTCGAAGAAGGCGGCCTTGACCCTGCCGGGTGTGTTCCAAAGTGGCATCTTGCGTTGCTCCTAGCGTCTTTGGCCGACCGGTCATGTATGTTAGTCGGCCAAAAAATTGTAGGGGGCAAGCCACGAACGGCCCAGACCGCTCGGCGAACGACACGATATGAGCAATTTTCCGCCCTTTTATGCACACGTGACGGAGAGGGGCACCAAAGCGCGCCGCCAGCCCCTCTCCCCTGCCTAGAGCCCCGAGGAGGCGATGGCCCCGACCGCCCGGCGTATGCGCTCGGGGGGCATGACCAGCGCGAAGCGCACGTAGCCCTCCCCCGCCGGGCCGAAGCTCGCGCCCGGGCAGACGATGACGCCGGAGCGCTCCATGAGCTCCAGGGTGAAGGCCACGGAGTCGCCGCGGCCGTGGGGCAGGCGCGCCCAGACGAACATCGTGCCGTGCGCGTTGGGACGCTCCCAGCCTATGGCCTCGAGACCGTCGCAGAGCGCGTCCCTGCGCTGCTGGTAAAGCAGGCGCTGTTCCTCCACCTGGTCACGGAGTCCCCTGAGGGCGGCGATCGCCGCGTCCTGCTCGGGGAAGAACATGCCGAAGTCGACCTGGCTGCGGAGCTTGCGCGCCGCCGCCACGACGTCGGGCCGTCCCACCAGGAAGCTCAGGCGTGCCCCGGTGACGTTGAAGGACTTCGAGAGCGAGAGGAACTCCACGCCCACGTCGAGCGCGCCCTCGTACTGCAGGAAGCAGCCGCCCGCCGGGCCGTCGAAGACGATGTCGGAGTAGGCGTTGTCATGGATCACGACGATGTCATGGGCGCGGGCGAAGTCGATGACCTCGCGGTAGACCTCGGGCGTGCCCACCGAGCCGACGGGGTTGGCGGGGAGCGAGACCACCATGTACTTGGCACGGTCGGCGACCTCGTCGGGGATGTCCGCCACGTGGGGCAGAAAGTCGTGCTCGGCCGTGAGCGGGTAGTACCAGGGCTCGGCCCCGGCCAGGAGCGTGCCCGCCTGGAAGACGGGGTAGCAGGGGTCGGGGATGAGCGCCAGGTCGCCAGGGTCGGCGAGCGCGGCGCAGACGTGGCCCATGCCCTCCTGGGTGCCGCGACAGCTCATCACCATGTCGGGCTCGATGCCCGCCACGCCGAAGCGGTCGCGGTAGTAGTCGCAGACGGCCCGCGTCAGCTCGGGCTTGTCGTGCAGACTGTACTTCCAGCTGTCCGGGTCCTGGGCGCTCCTCACGAGGGCGTCGACCACGTGCTGGGGCGGCCTGAAGTCGGGCGTCCCCACGGAGAGGTCGAAGACCTCCCGGCCCTCCGCCTCGAGGGCGCGACGACGCGCGTTGAGCGTGGCGAAGACCTCGCTGCCAAACAGGTCGAGCCTCTTAGAGAACTGCATGCGCCTCTCCCCTCGCATTGCCGTCACGGTGCCGGAGACGTCCCGGCGCCAGCATTCTTGCACGCGAACTTTGCCGACGTGTGACGGACGGCGCCCGAACAATGCGCGGATGTGCGCAAATGCACGACGCGCAATCCGTTTGAGCCCCCAGGACGCACGGTACGCAATCCGTTTGGGCCCCAGCCGTGTTGGCACCCCGCCCCTCTCCCCCAAGGATGGCGCTTCCGCCCGCCGTCGGCGAGCGGTGGGGGGCGTACACAAACTCATCAGACGCCCCTCTCGCCTTAGCTAAATGTTTTTATCAGAACCAATTGCGGGAGCTGGGGCTCGGCAGTTATCAACAGACTTATCGACCAACTATCAACAATATCTAGTGGCAAAGTAAACCAAATGCCCCAAGTTGTTGTGGTAGTCTTGTCCTCGCACCCAACAACTCGGCGGTGTGCCCAACCAGCTGCGAACCAGCGATGACGAAGGCGGAAGCAATGAAGATCATCAAGCGCAACGGCTCCGAGGTCCAGTTCGACCTCAGTAAGATCGAGAACGCCATCAAGGCAGCCAATGCGGAGGTGCCCGCCAACGAGCGCCTCACCGACCGCGAGGTGCGCTTCGCCTCCCTCAACGTCGAGGACGCCTGCCGCCAGGCCGGGCACACCGTGACCGTCGAGGAGGTCCAGGACCTCGTCGAGGACCAGCTCATGGCGCTCGACAGGTTCTCCGTGGCCCGCAAGTACATCATCTACCGCTACGTGCAGAACCAGAAGCGCCACAAGAACACGACGGACGACAAGATCCTCTCGCTCATCGAGAGCAACAATGAGGAGGTCAAGCAGGAGAACTCCAACAAGAACCCCTCCGTCGTCAGCGTCCAGCGCGACTACATGGCCGGCGAGGTGTCGAAGGACCTCGCCATGCGCGAGCTGCTCCCCCGCGAGGTCGTGGACGCCCACAACGAGGGCATCATCCACTTCCACGACGCGGACTACTACGCACAGCACATGCACAACTGCGACCTCGTAAACCTCGAGGACATGCTCCAGAACGGCACCGTGATCAGCGGCACCATGATCGAGAAGCCACACAGCTTCTCGACCGCCTGCAACATCGCCACGCAGATCATCGCCCAGGTGGCCTCCTGCCAGTACGGCGGCCAGTCCATCTCGCTCGCTCACCTCGCGCCCTTCGTGGACGTGAGCCGCAAGAAGATTCGCCGCCAGGTCTTCGCCGAGATGGAGGCCATCGGCGCCCACCCCACGCCCGAGCAGATCGACCAGCTGGTCGAGAGGCGCCTGCGCGAGGAGGTCGCGCGCGGCGTCCAGACCATCCAGTACCAGGTCGTGACCCTCATGACCACCAACGGCCAGGCGCCCTTCATCACCGTCTTCATGTACCTCAACGAGGCCAAGGACGAGCAGGAGAAGCACGACCTCGCGCTTTGCATCGAGGAGATGCTGCGCCAGCGCTACCAGGGCGTGCGCAACGAGGCCGGCGTGTGGATCACCCCTGCCTTCCCTAAGCTCATCTACGTGCTCGAGGAGGACAACGTCCGCGAGGGCAGCGAGTACTTCTACCTCACCAAGCTGGCCGCCAAGTGCACCGCCAAGCGCATGGTGCCCGACTACATCTCCGAGAAGAAGATGCGCGAGTACAAGCTCAGCAAGGGGGAGACCGAGGGCAACGGCGACTGCTACACCTGCATGGGCTGCCGCAGCTTCCTGACCCCCGACCGCACAGGCAACGGCTATGACAACGTCGCACGCGCCAAGAACTGGGAGCCCGGCAAGCCCAAGTACTACGGCCGCTTCAACCAGGGCGTCGTGACCATCAACCTGCCCGACGTGGCGCTCTCGGCCCAGGGAGACGAGGGGCGCTTCTGGCAGATCTTCGACGAGCGCCTCGAGCTCTGCCACACCGCCCTGCGTTGCCGCCACGACCGCCTGGCGGGCACCGTCTCGGACGCCGCTCCCATCCTCTGGCAGTACGGCGCGCTGGCCCGCCTGGACAAGGGCGAGACGATCGACAAGCTGCTCTATGGCGGCTACTCCACCATCAGCCTGGGCTACGCGGGCCTCTACGAGTGCGTGAAGGCCATGACCGGCCACAGCCACACCGACCCCGAGGGCACCGAGTTCGGCCTGGCCGTCATGCAGCGCATGAACGACAAGTGCGCCGAGTGGAAGGAGGCCGAGAACATCGACTACTCCCTCTACGGCACGCCCCTGGAGTCCACCACCTACAAGTTCTCGAAGTGCCTCCAGAAGCGCTTCGGCAAGGTGAAGGGCATCACGGACCACGGCTACATCACGAACTCCTACCACGTGAACGTGCGCGAGGACATCGACGCCTTCACCAAGCTGCAGTTCGAGAGCCAGTTCCAGCGCCTCTCGCCCGGCGGCGCCATCAGCTACGTCGAGGTGCCCAACATGCAGGACAACCTCGAGGCCGTCATCCGCGTGATGCAGTTCATCTACGACAACATCATGTACGCGGAGCTCAACACCAAGAGCGACTACTGCCAGGTCTGCGGCTACGACGGAGAGATCCAGATCGTCGAGGACGACGGCAAGCTGGTGTGGGAGTGCCCCCACTGCCACAACCGCGACCAGTCCAAGATGAACGTGGCCCGTCGCACCTGCGGCTACATCGGCACCCAGTTCTGGAACCAGGGCCGCACGGAAGAGATCAAGGACCGCGTGCTGCACCTGTAGGCAGCCGGGGCGGACGTTTTAGTCCGCATGACATCTCGCGCTCGCAACTCGCGCCGTGCCTGGAGGCTTCCAGGCACGGCGCGAGTTTCTTCACTGTGGGCTTCGCAAGTTAGACGCCCTTTGCAGCGCAGAGACAAGATGCTTTCTTTTGGTATCTAAAATAGTACTGTGTATGGTATCTATTCCAAGGAAAGGAGCGAGGGCATGACAACCATCTATTCCTCCGCCGCCCTCAAGACCCGACAGCGAGAGGTCAAGGATGCCGCGCTTCATGACGTGGTCCACATCACGGAGAACGGCAACGGAGCGTTCGTGCTCATGAGCGAGGAGATCTTCGAGCGGCGGCTGCAGGAGGCGGCGGAAGGAGCCGCATACGAGGAGAGGCTTCGTGCATGCCTGAGGAACGGGAGGGCAGACATAGAAGAAGGCCGCTACGTGGAAGGCATGGAGGCATTCTCTGATGCCCTCGACAAGAGGCTCGCACGGCATGGCTAGGCTTCTGTTCGCGGAACAGTTCATTGATGACGCAGAGGCCATCTACACGCCAAGGCTCGCAAGCCGCCTGGAGCGAATCCTGCGGATGGTCGAGTCGTTCCCGCTGAGCGGCAGCAGCGACCTTCCTGATTCCATCCGCCGCGTCCATGGAGACGGGACCAGAAAGTGCTCTCTCCCACCCTTCGACCTGATCTACGAATACGACGAGAAGGACGATGCCGTAACGCTCATGGGCATCATCCCCCAACGCCGCATGTGGTGACGAGGACCCTGCGCAAGGGCACATCACAAGTACAAATGGGTGTAAGTCGACGTGGATTGACGGCGACCCACAGGGCCGATCAACACGCACCCGGCAAGGCCGGACCAACAAGACGGGAGGGGGAGCAGGGGCCAAGGGGCTCCCACCCCACCTCCCGGTCCATCCGGCACCTCGGCGCCTACAGCACGGTGGTCGCCTCGTCCTCGGAAGGGCACTGCCTGGAATCATCCGTGTCCGCGTCCATGCTGGCAGCGACACCCGCATCCAGCGGTAGCGTGAGCTCCACCTTGAAGAGGTCCGCGTCCACGTCCAGAGAAAGGCTGCCACCCTGGAGTTCCATCAGGCTCTGCGCGATGGAGAGCCCCAGGCCCGAACCCTCGGTCGTACGCGACGAGTCACCGCGCACGAAGCGCTCCAGCAGCTCCTCGGCGCTCACGTCGAGCGGGGCGGCGGACACGTTCTTGAGGCTCATGCGCGCGACGCCCTCCCCTGGGGCGAGGCTGACGTAGACGCGCGTCCCCGGCTGTCCGTACTTCGCCACGTTGCCCAGCAGGTTGTCCAGCACGCGCCCCATCAGGCGCCCGTCCGCCCTCACCGCAAGGGGCAGCTCGGGCAGCCTGTCCACGAGCTCCAGCCCCGCGCCCTCGATCCTCTCGCCCCACTCGCCAAGCGCCTGCGAGAGGAGCACGCCCGCGTCCATGGAGACTGGATCGACCTGAACGTTGCCCGTCTGGGCCTTGGAGGCCTCGATGAGGTCCTCGATGAGCTTCTTGAGCCGTGCGGACTGCCTGCCCAACACGTCGGCGCACTCGGCCAGCTTCTGCTCGTCGCGCTCACCAGGCTCGAGGGCGAGCTCGGACGCGAGCAGGTCCGCATAGTTGATCACCGAGGTCAGGGGCGTCTTGAGGTCGTGGCTCACGTTGGTGATGAGCTCGGTGCGCATGCGCTCGGCACGAGTCTTGACCTGCTCGGCCTCGAGGGCCTCTCGCAGCGCCCGCGCACGCTCCTCCGCAGCCGCCGATGCGGCGCCAGCCACCTGGTTGAGCCGCTCGGACATCTCGACCAGGTCCCCCCTCATCTGGCCCACGTCCACCTGGGCCTCGAAGTCGCCCTGCGCCAGGCGAGAGACGACCTCACCCAGCTCCGCCAGGCGCGCCTGGCGCTCGCCGAGCATCACGAACGCGAGCGAGAGCGCGACGAGGTAGGCGAAGATCACCAGGGGCGTCAGCCCCGAGGCCAGGCCGAGGACGAGCCCCAGCACGATGCCACAGAAGGCGAGCGCCCAGCGCCAGAGGTGGAGCCATGCCACGCGGATGTCATCCTCCATGTGCCAGCGACGCCGCGAGACAAGCAGACCCGCCACGAGCGCCGCGTCGAGCGTGACCAGCAAGACGAGCTCCCCGTTCATCGTGAAGCCGGATCCGTTGAGCGTCAGGTAGACGTAGTGCAGAAGCGGCATGAGAAGGACGAGCGAGAGTGCCCCCACCATGCACGCCGACCAAACCCAAATCGCGCCTGCGTTCTCGTTCGCCGACTCGATGCCGTTGCGTCTCATCTCTGGCCTCCCATCATGTAGCCGCGTCCCCAGACCACCCTGAGGTAGCGTGGGTTGGCGGGGTCGATCTCGATCTTCTCCCTGAGGTGGCGCACGTGGACCGCCACCGTGCCCTCGCTGCCGCAGGCCGGCTCGCCCCACACCGCCTCGTAGATCTGCGCCGGGCTGTACACGTGCCCCTGGCGGGCCATGAGGAAGCGGCAGATGTCGTACTCCTTGGGCGTCAGCGCCGCGGGCTCGCCGTCCACGGTAACGCGCTTGCCCGCGTCGTCCAGCTCGATGCCGCCCAGGACGAGGGTGTCGGGGCCTGCCGGGCCGTCCGCCATGCCGGAGCTGCCGCCCAGCCTCGTGTAGCGCCTGAGAGCGCTCCGCACTCGGGCGAGCAGCTCGGCAGGAACGAAGGGCTTGGTCACGTAGTCGTCCGCCCCCAGGTCGAGGCCCAGGACCTTGTCTGCGTCCTCTCCCTTGGCGGTGAGCATGATCACGGGAGCGTTAGTGAGGCGGCGGATCTGCACCAGGGCCTCGGAGCCGTCCATGACCGGCATCATCACGTCCAGGAGGACGAGGTCGATGGGCTCCCCCGCCTCGATGCCCGCCCTCACCGCCGCCACGGCCTGCCTGCCGTCGTAGGCAGCGTGGAGCTCGTAGCCGGGGTCGTTCAGGTAGATCCTGAGAGCGCCGACGATGTCGTGGTCGTCGTCCACCAGGAGGATGCGCTGCATGTCGTTCCTTCCTCGTACGTCGCTGGCGGCGGGGCCCTCCTGCGGTCGGAGCCCTTCCGTCCGGCGGGAGACCCTGTGCCCCGCAACCTTTATACGCGAGCGGGGCGTTAAGGGGCTAGGACGCAAACGCAGAAGACTTTCTTAAGGCTGGCAGGGAGGCGAGAGGGGCGCGGGCGCGCGGAATCCCGTTCCGGGCATCCTGCGGCGCGCATGGCGCACGTGGCCTGCATGACGCACGCAGCATGCGCGACGCGCGTGGGCTGCATGGCACGCGTGGCCTGCATGGCGCACGTGACGCGCAATCCAACCATAGACTGCGCTCCTCTCGCTTGCGACCTGCGCATTCTCCGAATCCCGCGCAAACCACGCATGACCTGCGAGCCGGGACGCCACCCAACGCACGGCCTGCGCCCAACCCCCCGCGTCACGCGTTCCGAAGGGCCCACAGCGCCTGCACCTGCCTTGCAAGCCGCTCGTAGCTCCAGAGCATCTTGGACCGGGACCTGCTGTTGGGGTCGCGCACCACGATCGAGTCCCCGTCCATGCCCGCAAGGACAACGAAGTGCCCCGTGGTCGTGAAGTCCCCTGGCCCCATGACGCAGATGACGGGGTTTCCCGCCTCGAGGTTGGCGCGCACGCGACCCTCGTCCAGCGGGAGCTCCGTCACGTCGAGTCCCAGGAGGCTCCCTCCCTCGGGTATGAGGCTCCACTCGCTGCCGTTCCCGTCCGACGCGAAGCCGTGCGCCGTGGCAAACTCCGCCGCCTCGCGCGGCGAGAAGGAAGGGTCTCCCGTCAGGTAGACGTACGCCATCGACAGGCAGGTGGGACCGCAACCAGAGAGGGCGAGGTACTGGCCGGCATACCATTGGTAGCCCCAGCGCTCGTCCCACTGGAGCAGCAGCGGCACCTCCCGCGACCCCACCAAGGACGAGAGGTCGACCGGCTGCACGAGCTCGTCCTTCGCCACGTAGTCAAGGACGAAGCGGCGCGCCTCGGGGTTGCGGTCGTAGAGCTCGACGAGCTCTGCCGGGGTCCCTTCGGGCGGTCGCGCCAGGGAGCAGCCCCCCTCCTGCCAGGCAAGCCAGAACGCCGCCAGGGCAAGGAGAGCCAACGGGACCAAGGCGGCAAGGAGCGCACGTGCGACGAGCCGCTCCACAAGCGCGGGGTCTCCCAGCACGAGGTCCCTGAGCATGGGCCGCCACGTCCTGCGCGCGGGGCGCCTCCGCAGGTCGCACCACGCCCCGCGCCCGAAGCCCTGCCGGCACCGGCGCCACATCCCGCACGTGGAGCCCCTGCGTGCCAGCTGCCAATCGCCGCCCCGAGCTTCGCGCACGACAGTGCCCCCTGCCCTCGCGTACATCCAGACCTCCCCCACCCGCAGGCCAACGTTCCAACTACCTGCGTTTATACGGGTAGGGCAGCTTAAGGAGCCAGGGTCCAAGCGCGAAAGACTTTCTTAAGGCAGGCAAGGCGAGAGCTGCGCGGAATCCCGTGCCGAACGTCCCGCAACACGCGTGGCGCATGAGCCAACCCGCGGCATCCGGAGCCTCCGACATGGGAGTCCCACGGCTCGCGTGGTGCGCAAAGCAGCCGTAGCCTGCGCGCCTCTCGCCCGTGACCTGCGCATTCTCCGAATCTCGCGCAAACCATGCGCGGCCTGCCCCTTCTCCGAATCCCGCGCAAACCATGCGCGGCCTGCGCACACGAGCAGTGCTGCCAGGCCAGCCCCAGCCGTGCAGCGCCTATACTGGGTGCACCGCGACCGAGGGAGCCCCATGAACTACGCGACCATCAAGTACTTCGACATCGCCAACGGCACGGGCGTGCGCACCACGCTCTTCGTCTCGGGCTGCCGCCTTCACTGCCCCCACTGCTTCAACGAGGAGGCCTGGGACTTCAACGCAGGCAAGCCCTTCGACCGCGCGACGGAGGACAAGATCATCGCCAGCCTCGAGCCCGACTTCGTGGACGGGCTCTCCATCCTGGGCGGCGAGCCCACCGAGCCCGAGAACCAAGCCAGCCTCGTCGACTTCCTCGAGCGCGTGCGCCGCGAGCGCCCTGACAAGGGCGTCTGGATGTACAGCGGCCACAGCTGGGAGCAGCTGCGTCCTGGCGGATCCCAGCACACGGAGCACACCGACCGCATCCTCGCCTGCCTCGACGTGCTGGTGGATGGCCCCTTCGTCCAGGACCTATACGACATCACCCTGCGCTTCCGCGGGTCGTCCAACCAGCGAATCATCGACGTCCCCGCCTCGCTCGCCGCAGGCGAGGTCGTACTGTGGCAGGACGACCCCGTCTTCGCAACGCACACCATGGAGTAGCGCATGAGAATCTCTGACCTCGGCAGGCCCACCTTCCTCAACATCCTGACTAGCCTGGACCCGCGCGAGCCGCTGACCTGGCTCATCGTTCTCCTGGCCCTGGTGGGCGTCGCCGCGGTCATCGCCTTCTTGGCCCTGCCGCAGCTCGAGGACCAGCAGCGCCTGGTGCTCGCGGTCGCGCTCTTTGCCATCATCTGGGCCGAGACCTACCTCATGCAGCGCTACCGGCGCCGCGGCTAGACGCGCCGGTGCCTCGCCGTGCCCAGTGCGAGGGCGAGGGTACCCGCTACGCAGACGGCAGCGATTGCGCAGGTCGCAAGTCGTGGCGCCCGCCCGCTGCCGTCGGTTTCCAGGTCGGCGTCGCACTTTGGATGATTTCAAAATTTGTGTGTGACCTTCGCTTACAATCGTCTTTCTCGGCAAGCCTTCTACCTGCTCTTATATGTTTTCTAACCTTGTAATACACCCCGTCGGACGAGAAAAACCACATACAATCCCCTGTCCGTCGCCCACAGGTTGGCTAACATACTTCCCTCAAAACACAATTCTCCATTTCGTGATAAATTTAATACTAATAATTACGCATTTCGTGTCTTATCATCCAAATAAGAGAGCGCATTTCGTGGTGAAAAGAAAAGGGAGTATCGTGTTTAACAGGAAGGCCTACACGCAGCTGGAGCTTTGGAAGCAACGTTCCGACGGGAGGACGGCACTGTTGCTCGAGGGCGCGCGTCGAGTGGGCAAGAGCACGCTCGTCGAGGCCTTTGCAAAAGACGCGTACGCCTCCTACCTGCTTATCGACTTCTCGAACGCACCGCAATCAGTCCAGCAGATCTTCCTCGACTACAAGAATGACCTCGACTCGCTCTTCATGTACCTCGCCGCCATCTATGGGGTACAGCTCACACGTCGCCAGTCAGTCATCATCTTCGATGAGGTACAGCTCTTTCCCCCTGCGCGCGAGCTAATCAAGCAGCTCGTCGCAGACGGACGCTATGACTACATAGAGACGGGCTCCCTGATTTCCATCCAGCAAAACATCGGGAACATCCTCATTCCCTCCGAAGAAGAGACTCTGAGGCTCGATCCGCTCGACTTCGAGGAGTTCCTGTGGGCTGCCGGGGAAGATCAGCTCTCTACGCTGATTCGGAAATCTTTCTCCACGCTCTCCCCCCTACCAGACGCCTTGCACAGGAGGGCAGAGCGCCTCTTCCGCGAGTACATACTCGTTGGCGGTATGCCCCAGGTAGTCAGCAGCTACCTCGAGCAGAGGGACTTCGGAGCCGTAGACAGGGAGAAGCGCCTCATCGTCTCTCTGTATCGCAATGACATGCAACGGTTTGGAGGCAGAGAGGCGATTCGTCTGTCACGCGTCTACTCGACCATTCCCAGCCAGCTCGCAAAACATGACAAGGTGTTCCGTCTCTCGGGCATCGACAAGAACGCGCGCATGCGCGAGTACGCAGACGCCTTCTATTGGTTGGACAACGCCCAGATAACTTCAACTTGCCATAACGCGGACGACCCTGCAGTTGGACTTTCGGCAAGTCTCGACGAGACCACGTTCAAGAGCTACATGTCAGACACGGGCCTTCTGTCGACACTCCAGTTCTGGGACAACGACCAGACGCCTCACGAGGTATACCGCGACATCCTGTTAGACAGGCTCGAGGTAAACGAAGGAATGCTGACAGAGAACGTCGTTGCCCAACAACTCAGGACGGTGGGGCACAGGCTCTTCTTCTATTCAAGAAGGGACGATTCGGCGCGCGAGAACACCATGGAAATAGACTTCCTCATCACGCGTGGTTACGACAATGCGGCCGGCAAGCTACGTGTATCCCCCATCGAGGTGAAGTCAGGGAAACGGTACAGATTCGGCTCTCTCAAGAAGTTCAAAGCGAAATTCGGGACCCGCGTCGGCATAAGCTATATCCTGCACCCCAGACCCATGCAGGTTGACGGAGAGATCATACGCTTGCCGCTCTACATGTCCTGGTGCCTCTAGGTCGAAGGCCGGGATGGTCGGCGCATCTACTCCGAGCCGCCGTGGCTTCCCGGAAGTTGTATGCGGATTCCGCAAACAATCGTCTTTCTCGGCAAGCCTTCTACCTGCTCTTATGTGTTTTCTAACCTTGTAATACACCCCGTCGGGCGAGAAAAACCGCATACAACTCTTTGTACGATCCGGTCGGGCGAGCCACCCTGGAGCGAGAGGAGCCGCATGCCACGCGGCAGCCCCTACCTACGCGCGCGCCTCTGCGCCTGGCCCAGAAGCAGCTGGTGCAGCCCCCGCAGCGTGAGCGTCTGGTCGCAGCTCAGAAGCCCGGACAGCGGCCCCTCTCCCAAAAGGCGCGCCATGTCCTCCGCGCGGGTGCCCGTGAGCACCACCGGAGGCTCGCAGCCCAGCTCGCCCATCACGCGGCCGACCAGCCCCTCGACACGAGCGACCTCCCCCAGCACGATTCCCGCCTGCATGGCCTCGCGTGTGGAGCGGCCTATGACGGAGCTCGGAACCTCCAGCTCCACCTGGGGAAGACGCGCCGCCGCCTGCTTCAGGGCACGCGCGCCCAAGGCCAGACCAGGGGCGATCACGCCGCCCGCAAAGGCGCCGGACGCGTCCACGACCTCGACGTTCATCGTCGTGCCAAAGTCAACCACCACGACGGGCGAGCCGTGGCTCTGACGCGCCGCGAGGGCATCGGCGATGCGGTCGGGCCCCACCTCGGCGGGGTCACGGTAGGCCATGCGCATCCCCGTGCGAAGGCCCGGCCCCACCACCAGGGGGCGCACGCCCAGGCTGCGTTCCAAGGCCTGGGCCCAGACGTCGCTCAGAGAGGGAACCACGCAGGAGAGGATCGACGCGACGCGCGTCCGGGCGGCAGCCTCACCGGCACACGACACAGCGACAGCCCCGCCCACGCCACCGCCGGCGGTCGCACCCCCCACGAGCGCTCCGGCGGCAACGCCCCCGCAAAGCCCCTCTCCCCCGCCCAGAAGCTCCAGCACGGAGCCGAGCTGCAGGCAGGCTTCGTCCACCGTGAGACTTTGCGGGGTGGTGAGCTCGCAGGTTCCCAAGGGCTCGTCCGTCTCCCCTGCTGACGCGGCAAAGAGCCCGAAGGAGCTCGTCGTGTTGCCCACGTCCACGGCAAGCGAGACGACCCCCGTCCCGCCTTCCCCGCGCTGACCCATCAGACCATCTCCTTAGCTCGTGACCCATGCGCTACACTCTAGCAAGTCTGTGGCGCTCGTCCGGCCCCGCAGGCGCCCGTAGCAACCCGACTCCTCGCCCGCGCACCGGCGCGTCGGCACAGGGGGAGCGGATATCCTGAAGGGACTGCATATGGACAACGGCACCAGCCGCGCCTCGTGGCGTGGCCAGCTTACCTTGCGCGGAGTGATCATCGGCTGCGTGGGCTGCGCGATCATCACCGCCTCCTCCGTCTACACGGCGCTACGTCTGGGGGCGCTCCCCTGGCCCATCATCTTCGCGGCCGTCATCTCGCTCTTCTTCCTCAAGCTGCTCGGAAACGCCAGCCTCAACGAGGCCAACGTCACCCACACCATCATGTCCGCGGGCGCGATGGTGGCCGGCGGCCTCGCCTTCACCATACCCGGCGCCTGGATGCTGGGCCTCGCGAGCCAGATCGGCTGGGTCCAGATCTTCCTGGTGGCGCTTGCCGGCACGGGCCTGGGCCTCGTCTGCACGGCCCTCATCCACCGGCACTTCATCGTGGACGCGAACCTCGAGTTCCCCACCGGCAACGCCGCGGCGCAGACGCTCAGGGCTACCGAGGCGGGCGGGCGCACTGGCAGGCAGCTCTTCGGCTCGATGGGCATCGCCGGGACCTACGCCCTGCTGCGCGACGGGCTGCACCTCGTGCCCGCGATGCTGCTGCAGCTGCCCATTCCTGGCGTGGCCTTTGGCATCTACAACTCGCCCATGATGCTCTCCGTCGGCTTCCTCATCGGCGGCGTGGCCGTGGGCTGGTGGCTCCTGGGCGGAATCGTCGCCAACTTCGGCATCGTCGTGGCCGGCAGCGCCGCCGGGCTCTGGGACGTCGCCAGCGCCCAGGGCATCGTGAAGAGCCTGGGCATGGGTCTCATGATGGGCTCGGGCGTGGCAGTGGTGGCCAAGGACATCCTGCCCCAGATGGCCAATGTCGTCCGCGGCCTGGGTTCCGGCGACGCGCAGGGCGAGGACGTGGCCGCGACGACCTCGCTCGTGAGCGGCAACCTCCGCCTCGACGCAGGCATCCTGGGGCTCGCCACCGCAGCGATCACCGTGCTCGTCTGCTTCGGGCTGCAGCTCGGCCCCATCCCGGCCGTCGCGGTGGTGCTGCTGACCTTCGTCACCACCATCATGAGCGCCCAGTCCTGCGGCCAGACGGGCATCGACCCCATGGAGATCTTCGGACTCATCGTGCTCCTGCTGGTCTCGGCCTTCGCACGCCTGCAGGAGGTACAGCTCTTCTTCATCGCCGGCGTCGTGGCCGTGGCCTGCGGCCTGGCAGGCGACGTGATGAACGACTTCAAGGCAGGGCACGTCCTGGGCACCGACCCCCGCGCCCAGTGGCTGGGCCAGGCCATCGGCGGCGTCCTGGGGGCGCTCGTCGCGGCGGGCGTCATGGTCGCCCTGGTGAGCGCCTACGGTCCGGACGCCTTCGGGCCGGACAAGGAGTTCGTGAGCGCCCAGGCCTCCGTCGTAGCCACGATGGTGTCGGGCATCCCCAGCGTACCGGCCTTCGTGCTGGGACTTGCGGGAGGGCTTGCGCTCTATTTCGCCCGACTTCCCGCGATGATGCTTGGACTGGGCGTCTACCTGCCCTTCTATATGAGCGTCACCGCCGCGCTGGGTGCCGTGGCGCGCATCGTCTACGAGCAGGTCAGCGCACGCAGGAACGCGAGCCTCAGCGAGGCGGAACGCCAGGAGTCGGCCGAGAAGGCACAGGAGAGCGGCCTCGTGGTGGCATCCGGACTGCTGGGCGGAGAGTCCGTCATGGGCGTGATCATCGCCTTCGCCTCGATCTTCGCCAGCATGGCGTAGGCGAGAGGGACACGGGGCTTGGCCCGGGGCGTCGCTCGTACGGGCGGCGCCCCCTTTTCATGCGGCATCGCCGTGGCGGTACTTGCGTTGGTTGCGGGACGCGCGATGTGGGTGGTTTGACGGCGCCGCTGCCGCGGGACGTGCGATGTGGGTGGTTTGACGGCCACGAGAGGTCCGATGTGGGCAGTTTTGCCCCATTTTGGAGAGAAAAAACCACCCACTTCTCGCATCTCGCGGCGCGCTGGGAGGTGGGTTTCGAGATCTCCCGGCATCAAGGAGCTACGTCGCCTAGCGACCAGCGAGCTCTTGCAGATGGCCGAGGTGGATGCCGATGTGGCCGACCCCGAGGATTACGGCAGAGAGGACGGCCGCAGGCGACTGGTGCCAGATGCCGAGCAGCACGAACGCGGCGACGGGCAGCGTGGCGATTGGCACCGGAATGGGACCCAGGGGCGCGTACATGCCGTCGAGCTGCGCCCCACCTTTGAAATAGCGGACCCAGGCGAGCTCATACAACACCATCAGCATGAGGGCAGCGACGAGCCATAGCAACCAGGGCAGCTCAAAGCCCTGGGGAGAGACGAACGCGACGGCGGTGCAGGTGGTGGCAACCTGGCCAATTCTCTCGAGCGCCAGCAGGGTGCGGCTCTCGTGCCTGGAGATCTCGGCGTAGCCCGCATGTCGCCGCGCCTGCCGTCGGCCGCGAAGTCGTTGCCAGCAGGACCGTCAGGCCGCCCAGCGGGAGGCGCGGGGCCACGGGCCGTGCCAACTGCCGTGACTGTGCGGGGGCTGGCGGCGCGTGCGGGAGGGCGCGCGGGTCGGCCCCGCGGCTCTGCGAGAAGTGCGTCACCAGGGACCGCGCGCTCACCCGCGGGAAGTTCTTGATGGGGATGCGCGAGGGGGCCGGGTCGCGGCCGTACGTCTGCCCGCCGACGTGCGCGAAGCGAGCCCGCTGCGGCCTGCCGAAGCGCTCCTGCTCGGCCAGGGAGGCGCGGAGCCTCGGCGAGAGGCGCGCCGGCGAGCCCAGGAGCGGCATAGACCTCGCCGAGGAGCGGCTGAGGGCCATGGTGGCGTCGTGGCGCCGCCG
>NZ_JH376563.1:1012432-1034939 GCF_000233535.1 Olsenella sp. oral taxon 809 str. F0356 | reverse complement strand
ACGCCGTGGGGCGCGGCGCTCTGCACGTCGCGCGTGAGCCCCTGCCCGAGGCCAGGCCTCGGAGGCGCGGCGCCGCCGGACCTGGCCAGGGCCGCCTTCCCCGCCGGGTTTCTGGAGGCCCTCGGGGTAGGGCGGGTGCCCGCCGACGAGGTGGCGCCGAAGCCGCCCCTCGTCGGCGCGAACGTGATTCCAAAGGCCTAGCCATCAGGCTTTCTGGGAGGGGCAGGCAGAAGGACCGGATGGTCGGCCGCCGCCGTTGCACCGAGTTCTTCCGCGCCGGGCGAGGGGGCCGGCGCCAGCATGGCCGTTGGCCGCGAGAGACGCCCCATGGGGCCGGTCGGCTGACGGCCGGACGGATGAAATGCAGGCCAAGCGCAACGGCTTTTCGCTGAAGCTGCCAGATAAGGCGCGACTGTTGCGGCAAGCCCTTCAGCGTTGCGTTGAGATTTTCAATCAACCGAGAGAATACGCATGTGAGGCGTTTCTCCCTCTCACTGCCTGGAGTACGCGCGTGTGGGAAAATGCGACCTCTGTGCTCGATTTGGTCAAGACAGTCAAGACACGTCCGCATTCACGCTGGCATGGCAGGTTGCGCGCCGTCTTGCCGAGATAGTGTCGGGCATGCGCCAGGGTTCGTGACAGGGGTAAAGACACGCACGGCGGGGCGATTCCTATGAGCACCTGGACAACGGCGCACCTGGATGTGCTGAGGGAGACCGGGTTCAAGGGCGCCAAGGCCGTGAGCGACGAGATTCTGCGCCGATACAGTGTCTACCACTCGCCGCATGCCGTGGAGATGTTCGCGAGCAGGAACCACGTGAGCCTGCGTCTGATGCAGGCGTGCCCCGAGTGCGGGCTGCTAGTGAATCATCTGAATCGACAGACCGGTCTGTGCCCGCGGTGCAGTGCACTGCTGCACGTGGAGGAGGAACGAGCGTACAACGACATCCTCGAAGGGGAGATCCGCGAGGCGGAGGCGGAGTGCGTGAATGCCGAAAGGGAGTATGCGACGCTGCGCCAGCGAAACGCGCGTCTTTGCAGACAGCATGGGCTTGCCACCAAGTCAGAGCGCAAGAGGGCGGTACGAGCCCAGAGTACGTTCTTCGACCCTGAGTGACTTTGTGACGCGCCGCGACAATGGCCCCAGTAGAAAGGAGGCCGCTGCCATGGCGAGGCTGAAGCTCACACAGGAACTCATCGACAAAGCCGCCGAGCTCAAGAGAGGCGGCCTATCCAACAAGGACATATGCCACGCCCTCGGGATCACCGAGATGACCTGGTACCGCTGGCTCGACAAGCCGACCACCAAGCTGCATCGTGCGTTTTGTGAGTCAATCAAAAAGGCGGAGGCGGACTACAAGGCCGAGCTGCTGGAATCCATCCTGGCAACGGCGACACGCGAGAAGAACCCTCAGTGGACGGCAGCCGCTTGGCTCCTCGAGCGCAAGTACTCGGACGAGTACGCGCAGACCACCAGGCAGAAGGACGAGCGCCAGGAGGACGCGCCGCAAATCGTGTTGGGCGTCACCGTACAGGCCGTGAAAACCGGCGACGAGGGCGCCGATGATTAGCGCGGCTGATCTTGTCATTCCGCGCTTCCATGACGTGCTGGGCGACGTGATGGCGCATGGGCACACGCACTACTGGCTGCATGGTGGTCGTGGCAGCACAAAGTCCTCCTTCATCAGCCTCTGCATCGTCCTTCTCGTTATATCGCAGCCGAAGGCGAACGCGGTGGTGGTGAGAAGGTTCGGCAACACGCTGAGGGACAGCGTTTACCAGCAGATACTGTGGGCGATCTCTTCGCTTGGCCTGGAAGGCTACTTCAGGGCTCGTCTTTCTCCTATGGAGATCACTTACCTGCCGACCGGGCAGAAGATTGTGTTCCGCGGGGCTGACGATCCGCTCAAGCTGAAGGGCGTGAAATTCACCAAGGGATACGCCGCCGTGGTGTGGTTCGAGGAGCTGGACCAGTTCGACGGGATAGAGGCTGTGAGGTCCATTCTCAACTCGCTCAGGCGTGGTGGCGATGACTTCTGGATCTTCTACTCCTATAACCCACCACGTACGATGTGGAGCTGGGTGAACGTGGAGTGCCTGGACAGGACAAGGCGGGCGGATACCTTCGTTCGCCGTTCTTCTTATCTGGATGTGGTGGACGAGCACCCGGAGTGGCTGGGTGCGCCGTTCATTGACGAGGCGGAGTATCTTCGCGATGTGAACGAAACCGCCTGGAGGTGGGAGTACCTGGGCGAGATCACGGGGACGGGCGGCAACGTGTTAGACAACGTGATTGACGAGAGTCTTTCTCTTCACCGTATAAGGAACTTCGAGCGGACGAGGAATGGCGTGGACTGGGGATGGTTCCCGGACCCGTGGCGGTTCGTGCGGTGCGCTTGGGAGCCGGCGGCAAGGCGCCTTCTCATTTTCGAAGAACACTCAGCCAATAAGAAGACGCCTGCGGAGACCGGACAGATGCTGGTGAATGCCATGACCTTCTCTGATGAGGAGGGAGAAGAGCCCTATTACCACGACGAGCTCGTTTGGGCAGACAACACGCCGGACGGCAAGCAGCAGGTGGCTGTGTACCGGAGGGACTTCGGCATTCGCATTCGTCCTTCTCGCAAGGCGCGTATGAGGAAGCTGTCGTATGAATGGTTGGCTGGGTTGAGGGAGATTGTGATCGACCCAGTGAGGTGCCCGCTGACCTTCGAGGAGTTCATCTTGAAGGAGTACCTGCGGGACCGTGATAGCACGTGGATTGATGAGATTCCCGATGGCAACGACCATTCGATTGACGCGGTGCGCTACGCCATGATGGATGACATCCTGCGCGGTTAGTCCTTCTTCGCCAATTCCTGCTCTATGAGGTCATTCGCAATCTGAAATGCTTTGATGCGGCGCTGTGTCAGGGTGATCTGGGGCTTGAGCTTGTCGGCGTTTGGCTTCGCCTGCATGGTTTCCAAGGACGCCTGGAGCTTGTGGACGGTGGGGGCTATCTGGCGCCTGGCTTCGACGAGCTCTTCTTCGGTATGTTCCATAGCTTCACCTTCCGCGTCCTTCTCTTCCGCAATTATACGGGCGGCGATGGTTTGTGACGGGCGGATACCCTCTTCTGCGACAGCAACTTGAGACACGGGGTGATCGGCATGTCCTTCTTCACCAATGGCGGCAAAAGGCAATGGCATGGGCGCAGGCGGGTTTATCGCCAGGCTCTTCTTCGCCATGAAAACCTGCTGCGAGACGGTGGTTCTCATCAGCATGGTCTCCTTCACCGAGAGGCACAAGGCGGGCGTTCTTCTCACCAAGTATTTCTTCGCCAAATGCGATAGCGCGTATGGAGGGAGCGGGTTTATCAACATGCCATTGTCCTTCTTCACCTTCACCATATGCAACGAAAGCGAGGTGCTCGCATGAGCGGGTTTGATGAGCATGACTATTGGGTGCCTGAACATGTGAGGGAGTACCTGCGGGGGCTGGGATACCGGCTGCCACTGGAGGACATGGAGGGACATATCCAGGGGTGGGACATGTGGATGCGTGCCCAGGGAGCGTTCTACGACTATCGCGACACCGATGGGTTTGGGCGCGTGTACCAGGTGCATAGGCGCTCGATCATGCCGGCTATGAGGGTGTGCAGGGAGTGGGGTTCTCTTCTCCTTAACGAAAAGACGCAGGTGGCGTGCGAGAAGCAGGAGTGCACCGAGTGGTTGGAGTCCTTCTTCACCAAGAACAACTTCATGAGCCAGGCGCAGAGTACTGTCGTGCGTGCATTTGGGTTGGGTACCGGGGCATTCGCCATATGGATGGATCTGGGCAGGCGTGAGGTGAAGGTTCGGCACTATGACGCGAGGATAGTCATACCGCTTACATGGGATGCCGAGGGAGTGACGGAATGCGCTTTCTGCACGAGGGCTTATTACCGGGGAAAGCCTGTCGACCAGCTCCAGATGCATCTGATGGGCAAGCCGGACGCTCTTCTCACCGATGGTCTTATCACAAATGACAACGTCCTTCTTACTAAGAGCACCTATCACATAGTGACCGTGAGCTTCGACGAGCAGGGTAACGTGATGGAACCCGAGGGGGTTATCGCCGACTTCGACACGGGTTCTTCTTTCCCTACCTTCGCAATCGTCAAGCCAGGTATCACAAATACACGCGTGGATATGAGTCCATACGGGCAGAGCGTGTTTGCGGATGCGGTGGATGCGATACAGAGCGTGGATCTCGCTTTCGACGCGCTTATCAACGAAGTGGACGTCAGCAAGATGCGCGTGTTTCTCTCCGACGTGTTGTTTGACCATGACAGGGACGGCGGGAAGAACACGCCCATACCGTTCGGTAAGGGCGATTGCACGGTGTTTCGTAAGGTGATGTCTACTGAGGATACGATCACCGAGTTCGCGCCCGCCTTGAGGACCGAGGCACAGGCGGAGGCGTTCCGTATCGCCCTCCAGGTGCTCGGGGACCTGTGCGGGTTCGGCCTCACGTACTTCGACTTCGACAACACCGGGTACGTGAAGACCGCTACTGAGGTGTCCAGCGACAACAGTGCGCTGATGCGCAACATCCGCAGGCACGAGAACGGGCTGGAGGCGTCGCTGGCGGGGATCTCGCATGCGGTGATGAGCTGTGCGCGTACGCTTGGTGACCAAGTGCCTGACGAGGGCGATATCACGGTCAGCTTCGACGACAGCATTGTCACCGACACGGCAGCAGAGAAGGCGCAGGACATGGCGGAGGTGGGCGTCACCATGGCCGCCTGGGAGTATCGCTACAAGTGGTACGGGGAGGACGAGAAAACCGCCAAGAGCCGTGCACGCGGGCTCCAGAAGCGCAATAGCGCCAATGCGAAGGTATCGAGCTCACAAGGCGCCTAGCTTGCCCTTGCGAGCCAGGCTGTGGCGAAGTCACTGTGGGTACGGTGGCGAGCGAACTGCTGCCGTCGCGGCGGAGATGACCAGGGAGGGTGTCGGCGGGCTGCAGGTTGCCCGTGACGGGTGAGCGTGCAGCTCTGTCGGGTGGCTTGGACGGCCCGCCCCACACCCCGCCATGCTGGACGCGGACAACCCTCGATGAGCTAGCGCACGGCAGTGGCTGCGCCACGGCACCCGCAGGCAGATAAATTCGAGGACTCACAGGTGCGATAACGCTGCAACTCGTGATTGCGTTGCGGGTTCTTCTCTCCCGTGTAGATGAGCTTCGAGTGCGCTGTTCTTCTCGCGTAATTGGGTTGCGAGCTCGTCGTTCTTCTCATTGGGCCGATGTTCTGGCTTGTGTTTTTGCTAGCGGTACGTGGTAGAATGCCTTTTTCCTGCTGACCGCTTGGGGGGTATGAGGCCAGCGGGCTTTCCGTTATACTTTCTCAGTTGGGTTTGTCTTTTCCGAGCGTGTCTTGACAGATGCGCTCGTATCTGTATTGAGAAGGATAATTGGATGTCGGTTGCTGGAAAGACTGTCGAGCTGCGAGCCGTGGACTTGTTCGCGGGTTGCGGAGGCATGTCGAGAGGCTTTGAAAACGCCGGCTATGATGTTTCTGCAGCGTTTGAGTTCTGGAAGCCAGCCATTGACGTCTACAGGGCGAACTTCTCGCACACCGTTGTGGAGCAAGACCTGTCGAAGGTCGATGAGTCAGTCGAAAAGATTCGGACTTACGGACCGGACATCATTATCGGCGGTCCGCCCTGCCAGGACTTCTCGACTGCTGGATACCAGGATGAAACCCGCGGGAGAGCTATTCTCTCCGTCTGCTACGCACGCATTGTGATCGCTGTGATGCCGCGCTACTTCGTAATGGAGAACGTCGCCACCATTCGGAACACCGAGTCTTTCCGCAAGGTGATAGTCACCTTCAAGGAGGCTGGCTACGGACTCACGCAGAAAGTGCTCAACGCTGCTTACTGTGGTGTCCCGCAGACACGCAAGCGCATGTTCGTTGTCGGCGAGCTCAGCGGCGAAGATGACTTCCTCGATGAGGAGCTTGAGCGGAATCTCGCCGATAAGCCCATGACGATTCGTGACTACCTTGGGGATTCTCTCGGAATCGACTACTACTTCCGCGTGCCGACGAACTACACGCGCAGGGGCGTCTTCAGCATAGACGAGCCGTCCATGACCATCCGCGCCGTGGACCGACCCATCCCGAAGGGGTACAAGGGCCATCCGAACGACCCTGTGCCCGTGAGCGAGGTCAGGGGGCTTACTCCCAAGGAGCGCAGCCTCATACAGACCTTCCCCGAGGATTTCGAATTCTTCGGTGGCAAGTCTGATGTGAACACCATGATCGGCAACGCCGTTCCGGTGAACCTTGCCGCGTACGTCGGCAACGCCCTCATGCGTTACGTCGCCAGCAAGCAGGAGGAGACCGCCGATGCGCGTAGTTGACCTTTTTGCCGGCTGCGGCGGTATGTCATATGGGTTTGAGCAGGCAGGCTTTGACGTCGTTGCTGCCTTCGACAACTGGGACGCAGCCATCAGGATATACGAGGCCAACTTCGACCACCCCATCTACAAGCGTGATCTCAGCACAGATGACATCACGCCGATGGTGCGCGAGCTGAAGCCCGACGTCATCGTGGGCGGACCCCCTTGCCAAGACTATTCGATTGCCGGGAAGCGGCAGATTGGCGAGCGCGCAAACCTCACCGTGAAGTACGCCGAGCTCGTCATCGACATCAAACCGACTTGGGTCGTGTTCGAGAACGTATACAACATCGAGCGCTTTCCCACGCTGCCGAAGATGGAGCAAAAGCTCCGTGACGCTGGATATGGGATCACCACGCACGTGCTCGACGCGAGCCGGTGCGGCGTGCCCCAGAAGCGCAGGCGTTTCTTCCTAATCGGCAAGCTCGGAGAGAAGGACGGCTTCTTCGACGATACGCTTGTCGCGGGCTTCTCGGAAAAGCAGATGACCGTGCGCGACTATCTCGGCGACAAGCTGGGAACGCAGTATTACTACATGCATCCACGCAGCTACAACCGCCGCGGGGTGTTCTCAATAGACGAGCCCTCAGCCACAATACGCGGTATCAACAGGCCGATTCCAGAAAACTACAAGCGCCACCATGCCGACAAGGCAGATGTCTCTGACGGCGTGAGGGCGCTCACGACTCGCGAGCGCGGCTACCTGCAGACGTTTCCCGACTCGTTCGAGTTCCCCGGCGCGAAGACCGACGTGGAGCTCGCGATTGGCAATGCCGTCCCGCCAAACCTCGCTAAATATGTCGCAACCCGCATAAAGGATTACGCTGACGAATAGAGCCTGTACATTGTCCTGAGGATGGGATCATGACATACTTCAAGAAGATTTCCGATTACCAAACGTACTCAGGGCACGACTCTGAATTCCACTATGACTTCAACGCGAACAGCGGCGGAGGTCAGGCTTTTTTGGGCGGAAAGATCGTTGACATGGCTGGTGCGTCCGCATCTCCGAGCGAGCTTGAAGGCCGTACCGTCAGCTTCGCAATTCGGTTCCGCGATCAGCTTGTCAACCTCAGCGACAACGGCAGAGGATCATACGCGATATCTCCCCGAGGCGCGAGCAGCCAGAGCATGAAACTTGGCGTGCAGGGAAACGTCAACCCAAACAACCTCATCGCCTCGGCGCTGATGCTTCCCAAAACATGCGGGCGCAACATGGCGGTTTCCATCACGGTCTCGCCGCTCACTACTGAAAACTACTGGCTCCGCTCAATGTGGCTTGACGTTGACCGTAGCAACGCTGGGACTGCATCATTTATCCCAAAGGACTTCGTCTTCGAAGGCGGGCTTTCGAAGAGACAGGGCGTGACCTCCCAGAAGGACACGGTGGAGGGCAGCCAACAATTCTTCAAGCTCGATTACGTGCGCAGGCTAGAGGATATCGTTAATCTAGCCGACGATGCCACCCTGCCTGCCTATGCTCGTGAGGCCCTTGGCTATTATCGCGATGTATACCTTGGCAACGACGTATTCGACTACGTGACCGGTGCTGGAAAGATTCAAGAGCTCATGAGCAGGCTATCTCTAGACTACAGCGATGCCTACTCTGGGTACGACGATCCCCTCGTCTTCCTCATGGAGCTCTCTGGACGCGAGGATGACCCCCTACGAGTCCCAGTGGAGAGGTCCCCGGATATTCACGAGCCGCGCAATCTCATATTCTTTGGCGCCCCTGGTACGGGAAAGTCGTATGAGCTGAACAAGCTCGCCGTTGGCAATGACGAAGAACCGGGGTGCTTCGACAAAGCGAACGTAACGCGCGTCACCTTTCACCCCGATTATACTTATGCCCAGTTCGTTGGCTGCTATAAGCCCTACTCTGCCGTAAAGGAACAGGGTGAAGACGATCCGGCGAGCAAGATGGAGGAGGAGATAACCTACCGCTTCGTGCCCGGTCCGTTTCTTGAAACCTACATCAAGGCAGTACAGAACCCCGGCATTAACTATCTGCTCGTCATTGAGGAGATTAACCGCGCCAATCCCGCTGCGACGTTCGGCGATATTTTCCAGCTGCTTGACCGCAGGGAAGACGGCACAAGCGAATACATAGTCGCGGTGCCAATAGAGATGCGCAATTACCTCAGGGTCTTCCTGCCGGAGTACGCGACCAACGCGCACATAAGAGGCCCAAGAAAACTGCTGTCCGAGCAGCTGCGGTTGAAGGATGAGTGCAAACGTCTCTGCCTGCCTCCCAACATGTATATCTGGGCAACCATGAACAGCGCAGACCAGGGCGTTTTCCCGATGGATACCGCTTTCAAGCGTCGTTGGGACTTCCGCTACATAGACATCAATGCCGGCAGCTCCGCCATTGCGCAGTATCGTGTACCTGTAGCGGGACACACACATCCTGTGGGCTGGGACAATCTTCGCCGTGGCATCAATCACGTACTTCTCAGCGCGGGTGTGAATGAGGATAAGCTGCTCGGCCCCTTCTTCATCTCGCCCTCGCGTCTCAAGGATACCGAGCACTTCACTGAGACGTTCCAGGACAAGGTCCTGCTCTACCTCTTCGAGGACGCAGCCAAGACGAAGAAGGCCAAGGTATTCAAACGGGAGGGAACATTCACCTACTCGCAGGTTTGCGCTGATTTCCGCAAGAAGGGCGAGATGGCGTTCGAGTGGAAGGACGAGCCTCTCTCATCCGATGAGCCTGACGATGAGGAGACGGAGGATACCGCAGGCGACGAAGCGACTGCCGAGGAATAAGCAGATGCAAACCGCTTACGTTCGGGAGCTCTCTTTCCACACCCCGCAGAGTTTGTCAAAGACTCTTTCGATTGACACTTCCGCTGCGCAGCTGCTGGTCGAGCGACTCTGCGCCCACGGCGTGCTCAAGCTTCGCACGGACAACGACAACGAGGAATACGACGCAGACTTCGATGGTGATGCACGAGGCAAGTACCAGTTTGTCTACGTTGGGCTCGTCCTGGTTGATGACCTCTGTCTCATCGTGTACCCGAAGTACCTGCCCTTGATTGATGTGCACAATCCGGGCGAGGAGATGAAGACTGCCATGCGCCAGATCTTCCGCGTGCTTCGAAAGAGCGGCGGCAGCTACTCGAGTATTGCCGCCATGACAGAAGCGGGCATGCGGGCGAATGACTGGCTCGCCCTCATGCTGGCTCTGCTTGAGATGTACGGCGAGTACGGCGTCTATTCGAACTACGTGCGCACACTTGCCGACAGTGGTCCTGGCAACATCAACTGGGAACGGACCATCAACTCCAATCTTCCGTTTCTTAGCAACGGCAGGCCGATATACGTGGACTACAAGACCGACGAGAGCGACCAGGATGTCGCTGACTTCGTCATGCGGCTGCATAGGTGCATACTTACCAAGTGCTCCTCTTTCATGCAGGAGGGCGGCATTGCGGACCTGCTGGCACTTGACGAGGTATGGCTTTCGGATGCCGACGTAGAGGACTTCGGAGACTCGGATTTTGTTACGTACCGCCTTGAGCAAGAGCGCGGTGTGCAATACGTCACTTGGAAGCAGGACGTAATCGACTTGCTTTTGCGCTACGTGGGGGAGGATGACACGACAGTGCAGTTCGACACGCCGCTCTGTCTTGGAACGTCATCTTTCTACCACGTCTGGGAGACGGCATGCAAGGTGGCCTTCAATGACGTCCTCGGCAAGAGGATCGGAGACCTCGGCTTCGACCTTGCGCAAGATTGGGCTGACAGGAAGAGTGAGACGGTTCTGGGCATCATACCGAGGCCGCAATGGACCTCGGCTGAAGGCAAGCCCTATGGTGAGGTTCAGACGCTGATACCGGACATTGTGCTACTGTCCCATGATGCTAACGGGAGAAGCGTCTTCGCGATACTGGACGCTAAGTACTACACGTCCACGCTCGGTAAAAAGGTGGCAGGGGTGCCCGGCGTCGAGTCGGTGGCGAAGCAGTTCCTCTACCAGGCTGCATACCGCAAGTTCATAGATGATCACAATTTTGACCATGTGGTTAACGCGTTCATCGCACCGACTTCGGAGGGCAGTATCCAACATTCTGGGCGCGTGAGTTTTCCCATGGTCATGCCCGAGGAACATGAGCCGTTCTCAAATGTTGTCGAGCTGTTCAAGATTCCTGCGACGCGCGTGTTCGACGCCTACCTGGCTGGCACCTCACTCGACAGCGCCAGCTTGCTCACAGTCATCGGATGAGCCAATCTCCGACTGTTCTTCCTCGACTATGACCCACGTCCAGGACCCATTACCGATGGGATATAGGTGCATGCCATCTATATCAACACCAGAGAATGCCTCGGGGTTGTCTGGGTCGTACGTTGTGGTGAAGGTATCGCCTTCTGGATTATAGACGAGGCTATCATCGAACTCTGGCAGCCACGCTAACATGCGCTCGACCTCGGCCTTCTCGAAGTAGGGACATGCCCAGCCGTTCCAGTGGTCATCTGGGTCGAGGTAAGCACGGTGGATGCACTCGGGACGATTCTTGAGGTCGGTGATTGCGACGTTATGCCAGGAATATAGTGCTGCTCTTGTTGAAATACCAATGGTTGTCATCCTATATGCCCCCGCGATTTGTCAGACGGTTCTGGATCTTCATACGTATTGGGGTGAGGTTCTGATACTGCTGTAAAGTTGACGTATATAGACTGCCTGGATATCTTGGAGCATCAACGGTTACCGCTGCGTAGTACTTGGTTATTGCATCAGGATCGTTATTCGTACGAAACACCGATTGGAGCGTGAGTGAAGGCTGCAATAGTGATGAACTTCGCATGCGCCTGTGTTTAGATATGACTGTATCCCACTTGAAGTCGTTAGAGCGCAAGTCAGACTCTTCCCAATAGCGTTTTGCTGGCACGCTGATAGGAAGATAAGACTTTTTGTATCCCTGATTGAGGAGCTCGGCGGCTCTAGCTGCATTATCTGGGTCGGACAAATCGAGGGTCTTTGAGCCAACGCCGTCCTTGCGGAACAAATACTTCATCGCATGTGGGACGAAAGTATCCTGGATGCAACTCGCGGTATATTCATCGGTGTCATTCGGGTCAACAGCACATACTGCGACTATGGTCCAACGAACTGTCACAAAACCGGACGCCTCATTTATCGAAGGAGCGAATATGGGCAGAGACACAAGCTCTGTCGGCCTTAGAACGCCTTGGTAGAGGGTCGTGACGGTATTTTCATCACAGTTCAAGCACTCGTCTGCGCTTGATGGGCTAATGCCGAAACCATATTCCTCCTGTGCCTGAGAATCATTATGGTCTGCATAATGCAACATTAGCATTCGTGCCATGTGTGGAGTAATGTCTTCGCTTTGCGCAAGCATCAAGCCCATCTTGTGTACCACAAGCGGTGATGCAAAGCTCGTTCCAGCTGTTGCAGTAAGAAGATTACCCTGCATATCAGCAACGATGAAGGGCTTGTTTATGTCTCCGCCAAACTCAAGTACATCTGGCTTAGTCTTTGCGCCCTCGCGACCAGGGCCGACGCAACTATAAGCGGCACGGACGCGATTCCCCGATGGGTCAATCGCGTATGCACCGACACTGAGCCCGTTGACGAGATCGGCGGGGGACTGAATACGATTGAACGGCTCCGACAATTCGCCATCATTTCCGACCGCGATGCTGAACAGCGGATTCTCGTGATCTTCATCAATAGTGCTAGTGAGGGTATCGAGTGAGTAGGTGAAGCGGCTGATGTCATCATCAAGAATCGGGCCATTGGGGCCAAAGGACAAGTTATAAAGGCTTATGTCCGGGTTGTTCGGAACTACCTGTTCAATAACGTCTATAGCTTCATATAGTTCGAAATCGGTGGGGTCAGTTGTGGGCAGGACGCGAAAGCAGTCAACGCTGACCTCTGGCAGCGGAAGTGTATCGTTGGCGTCCTTCCCAGACAGCTCCCCGTGCAAGATCGCGCCGCAGACAGCGCCGCCATGATCAACGTATGCTTGCTCTGCTGGCGAAGGCACGCAATCATGAGCCGTCACAAAGCCAGACAGCAGCGGGACCGAAGGATTGCAGCCGCCATCGAATACTCCGACCTTTACCGTAGGCGCTACGTTTCCCACCTGGACTTGTGGGGCGGCTGCAGTGAAGCTCCTGCGCATTGACTCGATGCTTACCCTGCCAAGTGGGTGCACGGTGCGTAAGGGATTGATGCGCGAAACACGGCTGGCAGCTTCCTTTGTGAGTCGTGCGGCGATAAATGTGACGCCATTATCATATGGCCTTACTTCTACATCTTTCCTCTCGACGCCTGCTACCGAGCAGAATAGCTCGATTGCTTTGTCTGAATCATATACGAGCGGGTGCAAGACCACCTCAACGGGTCCAGATTCCCATGCTTCATCGAAGCCTTGGACTTTCTCATCCGGTTCTAACAGGTCGAAAGAGCGCACAGACATTATCTCGTTGCACCATGCCATGTTGCTATCGTTGCTGCCGTTTATCAGCGCGCTCTGAAAATCCCTTATGCCCCTATCGGTTGTTCTTACGAAATACAGCTTGGCATCGCTGGGTGAGACATCTGCCTCTTCCGGCGATGCTGCATCAACCGATTCGGCTTCTTGACTGGAACCTTCCTCATCATCAGATGCCAGCTTGTAACGCCTTCCTCCGATTATTTGCATCTCGTTCGTGGCGTGTAGCATGGCGGATGGGGTATAGGACTTCGCCTCAAACTTGGGCTCCATTCGTATGCAAATGACCTTTTCATCCAGATAAAGCTCTGGCTCACCTTCAATGGTTGCAAACATTCCATCTATATCTCTGAGTATGTTCGTTCGCGCCTCATCGTATGTATGCGGTCGTTCCTTTGGCCCTCCATTATTCGGACGGGCAATCGATTCGACGTATGTTTCTCCGTGCGCGATGATTGGAAGCCTATTTGTCGTTCGAATCACCCTCCTTGAGGTCGCGGGATACAGTGGCAGCAGATGTTCCTACAATCCCTGCAATCTCTCTAGTAGTCAAGCTCTGGCAGTTTTGTTTGAGCATCTTGCACGCCCGGATTCTCTCCGTTTTTTCTCTTGGTCGGATTCGTGTGAACAACTCTTTGAGCGCTAGCATGTCGATGTCATCACTTGGATTCATGACAATTTGCCGTTTGATTTGCTCGCATATCTTGCAAATATCGGCAGCGCTCACACCTGTACAATGTCTGCTCATATAGATTCGAACGTCGTTTGAGAGGTTGTACTTGCCCGCTGGAATATGACGTTCGATTAGCTTTTCGCTCTCTTCTTGACCAGGTAGGGTGAGCTCTATCACCCTATCAAATCGTCTCCACATAGCTCGATCAAGCAGTTCTGGATGATTTGTTGCGGCAAGTATCGCGCTGCTCTTGGGGCACAATTCGATTTCCTTGAGCAACACATTCACAAGCCGCTTCAACTCACCCAAGTCACCTTCATCATCTCGACGCTTGGCTATTGCATCAAACTCGTCAAGGAACAGAATTGTGGGTTGAGCCTTCGCATAGTCGAAGACGCTCTTAATATTTTGCCCGGATCTGCCTAAGTAGCTTGATATCGAAGTCGCGAGATTGAGTGAAATGAGAGGAAGTCCCAGTTTGTATGAAATCCAGTGGGCAGTGTATGTCTTTCCAACACCTGGGCTACCCGTGAATAGGATGCTATTGGAAGGTTCGATTCCATCTTCATAGAAGAGTTGCATGAGCTCACGTTCTTTGATGAAATCCAATAGGTTGGCCATAAGGCCTGTGTCGAGAATCGGTTCCTCGATTTCTATCGGTTCCTCGATGTCAACAAGAGAAAGACGAGTCTCCCTATCTACAGGCAATGTCTGATTGCCGATCGACCGTGTTGCCGATCTTGCCCCAGTACCAACCAAGGCCTTTGCAATCTCCTCGGCAATGTCAGGTCGATCGTTCTTGAGCTTTCTCGATACGGTTAATGCTACAGACTCGAGAAGCTTTCTATCATTACTCAGACCTGCGCTTATTAAGCGCGGCAGGTAGTCGATGGCATCCAATGTATCACATCCATGGTCAGTAGTCGTATTGAAACATGCTTATTATAGCTATCTACAAGGGTATATAGTAGTAGTTGTTTCAATCATATACAAATACGTTAACATGTAACAGCCATCAGGACAGTCGAAACGACTTTGTGACACCCGCTTAGATTGGTCGAAAGACCAGTCGAGGCGGGCTTCTTCATGCCTGCCTCATGACGTTGGAAGGCGGATGACATGGAGGTAGATAGCCGTGGCGAAGAGACGCAGGTCGAGCTCGCGGAAGAGCAAGCGGACGCGCAAGGGCAGCACCAGGCGGACGAGGAAGTGCTGACGGGCACCGACAGCGGTGCCGAGGACTTCCAGGCACTTCTCGCCAAGCAGGACGCACGCATCAAGGAGCTTGAGGGACAAGTGGCCGAGGCCGCTCAGACCAAGGCGAACGCTGACAAGCTGACCGCCGAGATCGAGCAGTTGAAGACTCAGGCCGCCGACGAGCGCGTGGAGTTCCGGCTGAAGCTTGCCGGAGTGCGCAACGTGAAGGCTGCGAAGGCTCTACTTGGTGACCACGACGGCAACGTCGGCACGCTCAAGAAGGCAGAGCCGTGGCTCTTCTCCGACGTGAAGCCCGCCGCGACCACCGGCACGACCGGGCTGGAGCCCGCAGGCGTGGCCAAGGACAAGGACGCCACTATGAAACGCTGGCGCAGGCTCGCCGGGCTCGACGAATCCGATAACGAATAAGGAGACTGACCATGCCTAACAGCATCGAGTACATCAAGAACTACACCACGATCATCGATGCCGTATACAAGAAAGCGGCGTGCTCCACGGTGCTCAACAGCGGCCGTCGCATGGTCCGCGCCGGGCGCAACGCGAAGGAGATCATGATTCCCAAGATCTCCGTCACGGGGCTGGGCGACTATACCCGCAACGTGGGCTACAAGGATGGCGCCATTACCTACGAGTACGAGACTTAGACCTTCAACTACGACCGCGGCGTACGCCTGCTGGCCGATGTGATGGACGTGGAGGAAGCTGGCATCTTGGATTGCTTCGTGGAGGCTGGCAGCGAGCTGCAGCGCACGCAGGTGGCTCCCGAGGGCGACGCCTTCACCTTCGCCACCATCGCTTCGCACACGGGCGTAACGCCTGTCGAGGAAGACCTGAGCGCGGCTACCGCAGAGGACATCCTGGGCAACCTGCGTGACGTGACCAACGCGATGGACGAGGCGGAGGTCTCCACGGAAAATCGCATCCTGTTCATCACGCCGACGCTCAAGGGCACCTTGGATGACTTCTCGCTGGCGAACCCGAATCGCTCCAACACGGTGCTCTCGCGCTTCTCTCGCATCGTGGAGGTGCCACAGACGCGTTTCTACACGGCCATAACGCTCAACTCCGGTGTGTCGAGCTTCGGGTACGCGAAGAAGGCCACCACCGGACGGAACATCAACTACATGGTGGTCGAGAAGTCGGCCGTGATCAAGTTCGACAAGCACGTGGCGTCGCGCGTCTTCTCGCCCGACGAGCTTGAGACGCTGGACTCCTACATGATGAAGTACAGGCGCTACGGCCTGGTCGAGCTCTTCGACAACAAGCTGGCGGGCATCTACGTGTCCAAGGCGACCTCGTAGGCGCGCCATGAGCGCCGCCACGGTGACATATGGGTTCTACCGCGATACGTACGGCGGGGAGCTTCCGGTGGAGTCGTTCTCCTCCGTGCTTCCCGTTGCATTGCGTCTGCTTACTCAGGTCACGGGCGGGGCTTCCATCGACGCCGACTCCGACGAAGTTGCCTATGTCGCGTACCAGCAAGCGCTGTGCGCGGCGTGCGACGCCTTCGCGGTATTCGGCGAGGGGCAGGTCGGCGGGTTCTCCATCGGCGACTTCAGAGTGAGCCAGTACGTGAGCGACCGCGTTGGTACCGGCGTCGAGCAGGCGACCGCAGCGGCAGTGGCGGAGCTCTACGGGACGGGACTCTCCTTCGCGGGAGTGCGCTGATGATCGCGCTGAAGCCGATACCCAGGCGGGCGCTGCCTGACACCATGGTCGTGCGCACGCAGAACGCGGACGGGACGTTCTCCGAGGGCGTGGTTGTGCGCAACGTGCGGTTCTCCAGGACGCAAAGCGTGGTGGACGACGCGCACAGGTCCGCCGACGCGGGTGCCGGGAAAATCTACGTCGACGCCTTCAACTCCGCTGGCGCGTTCGAGGTGCCGGCGGGCTCGCGCGTGGAGATCGACGGTGCATCGATGCTCGTGGCCGCCTGCAAGAGGTGCGAGGGCTTCGGCGGGCGCGTGCACCATTGGGAGCTGACGGTGCGATGAGCGACGAATCGGTTGTTGCGGCATACGACGCGGCCGGCGGCTCTGTGGCAACTCAGGTCGCAAACTTGCTGGTAGATGCCGAATTCACAAACGTTTTCACACAATCTTTGAGCACGGCGATTTGCCCTGAGTCAATCGTCGTGCTGCCCGGTGCCTATGACAGGGACTCCAAGCAGGTCGGCGCGGAGCGCGGCGAGCGCGTGCTGGACGTGTTTGCGTGCCGGGAGGTCAACGCCGTGGCGGAGGCTGTGGCACTTGCGTGCGAGCAGGCGCTGCGAGCAGCTGACTGGGACACGCGAGCCGGGGCCTATCTCAACAGGATTGCTGGCATCGACACCGACGCACCCGAGTTTCGCGGGCGTGACGGCTCCGGGCGGTACCTTTGGGGCTTCAAGGTCTACGTGACGGTTGCGAGACCATCATGAGCATGAGGAGGACGCGCAGGAAGCCGCAGGAGCGCCCTGTGGCGAAGGATGCGGTTGCCGACAAGGATGGCGCTGACAGACATAAGAAGGCCGAGACAGGCTTCAAGGCGCTCGACGAGCTGTCGCTTGAGACGCAGCGGCGGTCCATCGCATACGGAAGGGCACGTGGTCTGCTGTGAGTTCAATCACCTACAACGGGCACGACTTCTCTCCGTACACGACATGCGAGGTCATCGAGGGGCCGCATGCGGTCGTGCCAACCTCACAGGTCATACCCGGCAGGGCTGGCGCTTTGCTTTTGGGCGGCAGGATCGCGCCGAGGATAGTTCGCGTGAGGCTGTTCCTAGACGCGCATGCGGCGCTTGACGCGGCGGGACTCTCAGAGCTGAGGCATCGGCTGTACTCGTGGCTTTATGCGGACGGTGGCAGCGTTCTGGTGCTTCCCGGTGACCCAGGGCTTGAGTGGCACGACGCGCTTGTGACCTCCGTGGGCGCATGGTTGTCCGCCACCGAGGACGCGAGCTGCGAGGTCGCTTTCACCTGCTATGACCCGATTGCCTACGGTCTGGAACACGAAGAGACTGGCACGACGTTCGAGGTCGGCGGGACCTGGGGCACGTGGCCCGTGGTGACGCTGATGGCTTCCGCTGGCAGCTCGGTGCGCGTGACCGATGCCTTGAGCGGCGATTACGTCCTTCTTAACCATACGTTCGCTGGCGGTGAGGTTGTCGTTCTCGACTTCGAGAACGAGACTGCGAACGTCGATGACGGTGACATGAGTGACAAGATCGACCTTGGCAGCGACTTCTTTAAACTTGAGCCGGGCAGTTGTACGCTTTCCTTCTCCGACTGCTCCGCGCATACCGTGACATTCAGGGAGCGGTGGCTGTGATGGCGGGGGCCGTGCCCGAGCTGTTCTGGTTCGACCGCTGGGACGAGCGAATCGGCATCCTGACGCCCACGGGCGAGGTCACCCACACCGAGGAGCTTGGCGGTGAGGACACTATCGAGTTCGACAGCTGGGACGTGCCGGGCAAGGGTGATTGGCTGGTCTGGTACGACGATTCCGACGACTGCTGGCGCGAGCATGTTGTGGTGCGCACTGACGAGCCGCTTGAGGGCATGTGCCATGTGTACTGCGAGTCCTCGCTCTGCGAGCTGCTGGATGACTTCGTGGAGGATACGGTTCTGACGAATGCGACCGCCTCTGCAGCTTTGGCGGCCATTCTTGCTCCTACGAGGTGGACTGCTGGCACGGTCGCGGATCTGGGCAATGCGGGGTGCTGGTTCTACCACACGAACGCATTGGCAGCTTTGAGACGTATCGCTGACGTCTGGAAGGGCGAGGTTGCCACGACGATTGCGGTTACCGACGGACGTGTCTCCTCCCGACAGATCTTTCCCCTCTCGCAGGTCGGTGCTTGGCATGGCGCACGCTTCACCTACGGCAAGAACCTGGCTGGTTGCAAGAGGACGGTGCTTGAGGACGAGGTCTTCACGGCGCTGTACGGCTTCGGGGCGGGCCTTCCCATCACCGACGACCAGGGGCGTTGGACAGGCGGCTACCGCAGGAAGCTGACGTTTGGCGACGTCAACCGCGGGGTCAACTGGGTCGGAGACGATGATGCTCGGCTGGTCTGGGGGCGCTGGAACGCGGAACGCACCGAGAAGGTGCACTCCTTCGGGCAGGTGACCTTCAGCGACTGCGACGACCAGAACGAGCTTCTCGCCCTGACCCAGGCTGCTCTTGTCGATGCTTGCCAGCCCAAGGTGTCCTACGAGGTGGACGTCGCACTTCTCGACGGTGGCGTGCCTGTTGGGCTCGGCGATACCGTGGCAGTTATCGATTCCTCCCGTGACCCTGAGTGGCGGCTGACGGCTCGCGTGTTGAAGCGCGTGAGGGTGTTCTCCGATGCGGTGACCACCCATGTGATACTGGGCACGATTCAGAAGGCTTCATATGCCATTACAAGTGCCCTGAGCGAGCGTGTGACGGCGGTGGAGGATGTAGCTGCAACGACGAGCGAGTCGGTCGCGTCGATATCCAGCGCCGTGACCGTGGATGCCGGGGGCTCGGTCGAGACCATCGCCACACAGACGTACGTGGACGACGCAATCGCGAACCTCGATGACCTGAGCGGGACGGAGTTCTGATGGCTGCGCTTGATGGATACGGATTGCACGAGCTTGTCTGGGAGACCGCCGACGACGTCATCGGAGGCGAGTTCGTCGCATCATCTGCTGACGCGCATGGGCGTGGTATAACACTGGCCGTCAAGAGGGGCGGCAACGCAGCAAATCTGAGCAACGCCAGCGTCTACCTTGCTTGGCGACACCAGGAGGCGCACGTGCGGGGCACGGAGCCCTTCACGGCCGTCGATGCCGCTCAAGGTGCGTTCCAGGTGTTCTATCCCGCGGCAATGGCGTGCAACGAGGGCACAGTGTACGCGCAGAACGTCGTTACCGAGGGAGAGACTTCCATCTCCTCTCGTGTGTTCGTTATTCGCGTCGAGCAGGTAGTTGTTGGCGGGACGCAGTCCGAGGACGGCTTCACGCTGTTCGTCGAGGTGCTGCAGGCGTACGAGCGCGGTGACCTCAACGGTGCGGACGGTGCTGCCGCCACGGTAGCCGTGGGAAGCGTGAGCACGCTTGCGGAGGGGTCTGCCGCGACCGTTGTGAACGTCGGAACCGAGAACGCTGCTGTCCTCAACTTCGGCATTCCGGTTGGTGCCACTGGAGTCCAAGGCCCGCAGGGGATCCAGGGCGAGCAGGGGATCCAAGGCGAGACGGGTGCGACTGGTCCGCAGGGAGAGACCGGCGCGGCTGGCAGCGATGGTACCCCATGCACGCACAGCTGGGACGGCACAGTGCTTACGGTTACCAGCGCCTCTGGCACTTCTTCTGCGGATCTCGTCGGCCCGCAGGGACCACAGGGCGAGCAGGGTATTCAGGGCGAAACCGGTCCTGCCGGAAGCAACGGCACAAATGGTGTCGACGGTACGGACGCCACCATCACGGGCGCGACTGCAAGCGTCGACGGCTCGACGGGCACGCCCTCGGTTGCGGTGACTCTGGGTGGCACCGCGAGCGCCAGGACGTTCGCGTTCGCCTTCTCCGGGTTCAAGGGCGAGACAGGCGCCCAGGGTCCCCAGGGCGAAGCTGGGAGCACGCCTGACCTGACTGCCTACGCCACCAAGCAGTATGTGGATGACGCCATCGCGGCGTTGGACGACCTCACGAACACGGGGTTCTGATCATGGCGGCCGGGAAGATAGCCAAGAAGGTGCTCTATGACATTGCCGATGCCATACGCACCCAGAACGGCACGCAGACGCGCTACAAGCCTGCGGATATGCCGGCCGCCATCGCGACTCTCGACGGTACGAATGCCGGCAACCCGCTAATCGTGGGGTATACGGGCACAGACACCGGCGTGCTCGGAGCTGGGCATTTCACGCGCATTGGCGACGCGATACGCGGGCAGAACGGGTCTACGACCGTCTACAAGCCCGAAGACATGGCGGCTGTCATCCTCGCTCTTTCTTGGGACACCGGCTTGAAGCCGAGGGCTGTCCTGCTCAGCGACGGCACGCTTGAGTTCAACTACCTGGACGGGCGTCAGAGCACCATCGGCGGCACACCCGTGAACGCGTACGAGGTGGACCCTGCGGGCTACTCTTCCGCGAGCGCGAGGCCGTGGGACGGCGTGAGGCTCGACCTGGCGCGCGTGGTCATCGACTCTTCCTTCGCGAGCGTCAGCGTGACCAACATCGACTACTGGTTCAACGGCATGCAGTCCATAACCGAGGTCGCTGGCTTCCAGTACCTTCAAGGTGCGACGAGCGCCAAGCAGTGCTTCGTGAGCTGTACGAAGCTTGAGACGATCTGGGCCAACGAGTTCGACGCGAGCTCCATCACGTCCTCTTCGCTCATGTTCTACAGCTGTAACAAGCTCGTGGGCGGCACAGGCACGGGATGCCCCTACAGCGGAAGCGCGACATACGCGAAGCTAGGCGACGGCGGCCTTCTCACCGACCCCGCAGCAGACCATCGCGTCTGGGTCTACGGGTACCTCTACGATGACGGCGAGCTCGTGGTGCAGGCCACGAGTTGTGTCGATTCCGCACGGACGCTCCTGGCGGGTGGGCGTCTCTGCGCCAATGCCGTGTACCAGACCGCGGGAGCGATGCCGTGGTATGACAACAGGTCGAGCATGCGGACGGTGACTTTCGAGGTGGACATGGCAAGTGTGGCCTTGTTGAACATGTGCTACTGGTTCTACAGCATGTCCGCGATCACCACCGTGACGGGACTGGACAGCCTGGCGAACGTCTCGAAGATGAGGTACACCTTCGCGTCATGCACGGGGCTGACGTCGCTCGACTTCCGAGGGTTCGACCCGTCGCACCTCACCGACTTGTTCTACTGCTTCTCCGGCTCCAAGAACATCACGACAATCTATGCGGACAGCACGTGGGCGCTGCCAACGAGCGGCATCAGCGGCAGCCAGTGCTTCTACAGCTGCAACGCCCTCGTCGGCGGGAACGGCACCACGTGGACAAGCTCGAAGACAAGCTACACGTACTTCCGCATCGACACGGCGAGCACGCCGGGGTATTTGAGGTCAATTGAATTTCCTAATGCAACGCCGTAGCAATTGGTCCTTCCATTCGTCCCAGCGGGGGCGGGCGCAGCCCGCCCGAGCGGACGAACGCCAGCCCGACAACGTTGGTGGCCTTCTGCATGCCTGCCCCCCGGGAGGAGGGGGGGTCGAGATGCCAGGGGGAAAGGGCAGGCGCCTTGGTCGGAGCGACCGCGACGTGATCGGCGCGGGCATACGCGGGCGGCTCTCGTGCCTGGAGATCTCGGCGTAGCCCGCATGTCGCCGCGCCTGCCGTCGGCCGCGAAGTCGTTGCCAGCAGGACCGTCAGGCCGCCCAGCGGGAGGCGCGGGGCCACGGGCCGTGCCAACTGCCGTGACTGTGCGGGGGCTGGCGGCGCGTGCGGGAGGGCGCGCGGGTCGGCCCCGCGGCTCTGCGAGAAGTGCGTCACCAGGGACCGCGCGCTCACCCGCGGGAAGTTCTTGATGGGGATGCGCGAGGGGGCCGGGTCGCGGCCGTACGTCTGCCCGCCGACGTGCGCGAAGCGAGCCCGCTGCGGCCTGCCGAAGCGCTCCTGCTCGGCCAGGGAGGCGCGGAGCCTCGGCGAGAGGCGCGCCGGCGAGCCCAGGAGCGGCATAGACCTCGCCGAGGAGCGGCTGAGGGCCATGGTGGGCGTCGTGGCGCCGCCGCGGCGCAGGGGCGGGGCGCGG
>NZ_JH376563.1:705608-1012141 GCF_000233535.1 Olsenella sp. oral taxon 809 str. F0356 | reverse complement strand
GGCGCACCCTCCCCAAGGGGAGGCGCGACCTCGGCGCCCCCACGCCGTGGGGCGCGGCGCTCTGCACGTCGCGCGTGAGCCCCTGCCCGAGGCCAGGCCTCGGAGGCGCGGCGCCGCCGGACCTGGCCAGGGCCGCCTTCCCCGCCGGGTTTCTGGAGGCCCTCGGGGTAGGGCGGGTGCCCGCCGACGAGGTGGCGCCGAAGCCGCCCCTCGTCGGCGCGAACGTGATTCCAAAGGCCTAGCCATCAGGCTTTCTGGGAGGGGCAGGCAGAAGGACCGGATGGTCGGCCGCCGCCGTTGCACCGAGTTCTTCCGCGCCGGGCGAGGGGGCCGGCGCCAGCATGGCCGTTGGCCGCGAGAGACGCCCCATGGGGCCGGTCGGCTGACGGCCGGACGGATGAAATGCAGGCCAAGCGCAACGGCTTTTCGCTGAAGCTGCCAGATAAGGCGCGACTGTTGCGGCAAGCCCTTCAGCGTTGCGTTGAGATTTTCAATCAACCTCGCTTATGGGTCGCATCACCAGAATGCCCAACCAGGGAATAGCTATCTCGTTCATTTGATAAAATATGTCAGGATGCTGTGCAACGGCGCGCGCCAGCTGAGTAATACCAGGCATCGCAATGGGTACGAGCTACTTCAATTTCGGGTAGACTTCCCCTGAAGGGGGTACACCCACCCAGCTAATTGGGAGGGCAAGGCTCCTTTTCCATTAGCTTGGCTCACTTCTCAGCAGGCATACCAGAAGTCGACAATCTGTAGGCCTTTGTCGCCCTTGCCCAAGGAGTCACCCGCTTCTCGAACTCGGCACGCTGTGTATTGGTTGCATAATCGGGTGGAACGTACTTATCGTCCCTACCGAGATGTACTCAGGGATGCTCCTTGGTGGCACGATTATTTGAACCTATCCTCTTCCGGTTTTCTCGTTAAAGCTCTGCGGATGGCATTACGGCTGTGTCGCCTGAGTTCTCACGATCGGGTCACCGGTCGGATGGATGCAGTAAAAAACATGTATGAGACGATAAGACCGTACGGGGACAAACCCGACTCGATCAAAGTGCTGGTACATACCTTTGCCGCAGCGAGTCGCACCCCAGAGTACGTGGCCACGGCTTCGGCACTTACACCGTGGATAGACTATGGCCTGCGGCTTCTCATATTCTCGCTAATGAGCCGCATCAGACGCCCAGAAGAGGGCGGACGCCAAGTAGTTGGATTACCAGTCAGAACGACACTGCCCCAAAGCAGAGACCGTGGCGCGCTGGCTCAAGCTCGCCCCCTCGACCGTCAGGACACGGGTGAACGTGGCGCTCGACTCGATAGACTCGGTCGGGTACGAGCTCGCGATCGAGGGGGTATGGGAGCGGCGTTGACTAGTTGCGAAACGTGACCTCATTCTAGGTGACGCTTCGTAACCAGGGTCCGGGCAGCAGGTGAGCTGGCGGCTGCCAACGTTGCTACAATCGCACAAAGTGGGAATCGGAGGTAAGCATGATGCTCAGCTGGGACGGTACGTCCCCCTTGAATTCAACTGAGTGGGTCTGTGGGTACTGCGGTAGGGAGGTTGCTGGAGACGTCGGATACAAGCGCTCTGCAGGCTACGTCCAGGACAAGATCATATACATCTGCCCGCACTGCCAGAACCCTACGGCATTCGTCCGGGATGACGAGGGCGAGATTAACCAGTACCCTGGTGCAGCCGCGGGCAACAAACGTCGCTGGACTTCCGCCGGACGTCCAGGCGCTGTACGACGAGGCCAGGAGGTGCATACAGTACACGTCCTACACCTCGGCGGTGCTCACCCTCCGCAAGCTCCTGATGCACGTGGCCGTCGAGCAGGGGGCGGAGCCGAACAAGTCGTTCGCCACGTACGTCGGGCATCTGGACGAAAACCATTGGATTCCGCCGAACGGACGTGAGTGGGTCGACAAGCTCCGCAGCTACGGAAACGAGGCAACCCATGAAATTAAGGTGATGTCCGAGGAGGAAGCGGTCCAGCTCCTCGACTTCGCGGAGATGCTCCTGAAGTTCGTCTACGAGTTCCCCTCCAAGCTCTCCTGACGCAAGCAGCTGTCCCGAACCCCGTGATGCCCTCTCGCCAGGCGAGAGGGCATCACGGGGTGTGTAATCCATGTAATGGCCTTCTGAAGGTCGTTGGATTACCAGTCAGAACGGCACTGCTCTAAAACGAAATATCCGGACGCAGATCCTCCTTGGAGATTGGATTACCAGTCAACGACGTGACCTTCGACGTCGTCGACGTCGTTTCGCCAAAGTAATAGCGACGCCCGGTGCCTCGGTTCCTAACCGGGGTCGCTGCGTCGCTGCGCAGAATATACCACATCGAGATGAGTTCTGACTGGGGCGTGGCAGGACCAGCAGACGCGCGTGCCCGGACCTTCCAGGAGTTGATTTTTAAGCTCATCCGTACGCCCTCCCGCCTTTCCCGGACTCATCCGCACGCGTGCGGATGAGTCCGGGAATCCCTTCCCATAGGGGCCGGCGGGCATGTCCGGCCCTCCAGGGAAAGGAGCCTGCCATGACCAAGGGCAAACCGAGCGGATACCGCCGGCTGGACAGGGCCGAGAGGGCGGCGATCGAGAAGGGGCTCGACGCGAGGAAGTCGGCCCGGGGCCTCGCCGGCGACCTCGGGAGGTCGGCCTCGTCCCTGTGCGACGAGGTGAGGCGCAACAGGGTGGTGGCCAAGGGTCCCGGCAGGGGCGAGCGCGTGGGCGTCGTGCCCGAGGACGCGTGCCCCAAGCTCCTCACCTGGCCCTACGTGTGCAACGGGTGCAGGTACCGGCGCTACCACTGCTCGAGGAGGTGGAGGTGCGAGTACTCGGCCGCGAGGGCCCAGGCGCTCGCCGACACCCTGCTCTCGCAGTCCCGGATGGGCGTCGACCGCGACGAGGGCCAGTTCGAATACATGATGGGGGTCATCAGGTCGGACATCGCCCGCGGCCTGTCCCCCGCGCAGATAGCCGACGCCCGCTCCGCCGAGTTCAGGGTGTCCCAGTCGACGGTGTACCGCTGGATAGAGCGGGGGTACGGCGGGATGAGCAACCTGGACCTCAGGCGCAAGTGCGGCTACAAGAAGCGCAAGCACACCGCAGGCCCCAGGCAGACGGCGCACGGGCCGGAGCGGAGCTTCGCCGCCTTCATGGAGCTCGGCGACGAGCGGCGGGGCGGCGCCTGCGAGATGGACACCGTGATAGGCAGAGCGAGAGACGAGCAGTGCATTCTCACCCTCTGCCTGCGACCCCGCAAGCCTCAGCTGGCGATCCTCCCGCCCGAGAAGTCGTCGGGCGCGGTAGCGGCCGCGCCCGACTCGCTCGAGGGGGCGGTCGGGGAGCGGGCGTTCGGGCGGACGCTCGGGACGATTCTGACCGACAACGGCACGGAGTTCGCGGACGCCGAGGCGATCGAGCGGTCGGCCCTGCCGGGGAAGGCCGCCCGGACAAGGGCCTGCTACTGCGACGTCCGGCAGTCCCAGCAGAGGGGCGGGCGCGAGAGGAGCCACGCGGAGCTGCGCAAGCTCCTGCCAAAGCGCAGGGGGATCAGCTTCGACGACCTGACCGCGCGGGACCTCTCTGTCGTGATGTCGCAGCTCAACTCCGAGCCGGGGCCCTCCCTTGCGTACCTGACCCCCGCGTCGATGCTGCTCTCCGCCTACGGGGACGACGGGCGGGCCCTGCTCGACGCGCTCGGGATCGAGGCCCTGCCCTATGGGTCCCTGCTCCTCGGCGTCGAGGCGATAAACCGCGCCAGGGGGCGGAGGGGCGAGGACACCCTGACCTAGCCCCGGGACAGGGAAGGCCGCAGCCGAAACCCGTTCGGATAAGTTCGCGAGCGCGCCGAGCGGGCCGCGGCGCCGTGCGTCTCGGACTCAGCCGGACGCCCCGACGGGCGGTCGCCACCTGCCGACGTGCCCGGAACGAGACGGCCGGACCGGGCGCTCGCCGTCCGGCTAGCTGCGAGAGTGCGAGGTCGGGGCAGCCTGTTCGGATGACTATGAAAATCAACCCGGACCTTCCAGGTCGAGAAACCTAGCCCCAATACGGCTCCTCTTACAATCCACGCGCCCCGTACGGGGCGCGACGAGATAACGAGCGGGGACGACTACAAGGCGAGCAAGTTTCAATCCACGCGCCCCGTGGCGCTTCTGTGCCGGCTTCCGCACGGGTTTCAATCCACGCGCCCCGTGCGGGGCGCGACGTCGCGGAGAGTACCTGCACGAGCACATGGACCGTTTCAATCCACGCGCCCCGTGCGGGGCGCGACTTCTTCGCCAGGGAGTTGGCAATCTTGGAGTGCATGTTTCAATCCACGCGCCCCGTGCGGGGCGCGACTTGCGGTATCAAAACTTGTATCATCCAAGTCGGGGTTTCAATCCACGCGCCCCGTGCGGGGCGCGACGGGCCTGGTCGACGCGACCAAGCACAAGCGCTAGGTTTCAATCCACGCGCCCCGTGCGGGGCGCGACCGGTTGGGTTGTGGGTGGTTAGTGAGTGACTACTGTTTCAATCCACGCGCCCCGTGCGGGGCGCGACGATTTGAACTTGTGACCTCTTCCGTGTCAGGGAGTTTCAATCCACGCGCCCCGTGCGGGGCGCGACGGATATCAAGTGACGTGGGTACCGGGCGGGTATCGTTTCAATCCACGCGCCCCGTGCGGGGCGCGACCGCGTCACCCTGGGCCATCTTGGTGATATTGGCGTTTCAATCCACGCGCCCCGTGCGGGGCGCGACTGGACGTGGCCAACGGCGACGTGCGCGACGGCGCGTTTCAATCCACGCGCCCCGTGCGGGGCGCGACGTCAACCTCAGGGACGAGATTGACGGGCTGATCAAGTTTCAATCCACGCGCCCCGTGCGGGGCGCGACAAAGGCGTATCTCTATCGTCGCGGGGCAGTGACAAGTTTCAATCCACGCGCCCCGTGCGGGGCGCGACGATGCATGCGCAGAGTCGTGGACGTGGGCCGACCAGTTTCAATCCACGCGCCCCGTGCGGGGCGCGACTACCCGCGCCTGACGAGCGACGCGACCGCGAGGTTGTTTCAATCCACGCGCCCCGTGCGGGGCGCGACTTAATGCTTGACCAGATAAGACGAGAGTGCAAGGTTTCAATCCACGCGCCCCGTGCGGGGCGCGACGATTAATCGCAACGATGTTTTCGAGTATGCTCATGTTTCAATCCACGCGCCCCGTGCGGGGCGCGACGGGAATCGTCGGCGTGTAGCTGGTCCATCCCCAGTTTCAATCCACGCGCCCCGTGCGGGGCGCGACGCGAGCTTCCGCGAGCAGGCCCTGGCGGAGCGCGAGTTTCAATCCACGCGCCCCGTGCGGGGCGCGACGCCGCCACGTCGAGGCAGAGGCACCCGCTGCCCCTGTTTCAATCCACGCGCCCCGTGCGGGGCGCGACGTAGCTTTCCGAGTTCGAGCGGGAGTTCCTCCGGGTTTCAATCCACGCGCCCCGTGCGGGGCGCGACACGGCACCGAGCGCGGCCTGCATGGCCGTGCTCTTGTTTCAATCCACGCGCCCCGTGCGGGGCGCGACGCGTGGAGGACCTCTCGCGCATACTCGGGCACTCGTTTCAATCCACGCGCCCCGTGCGGGGCGCGACGGAGCGACGAGTCGGAGACGCCGACCTCCCACGAGTTTCAATCCACGCGCCCCGTGCGGGGCGCGACGGTAAGTCGCCGCCCCGGGGGGCGTCCGAAATCGCACGTTTCAATCCACGCGCCCCGTGCGGGGCGCGACATCGGGCGGGTGATGTCGCGGAGGTCGATGGCGCCGTTTCAATCCACGCGCCCCGTGCGGGGCGCGACAGGTACAAGAGCAGAGCCTTCCTCTTCCCGGACGAAGTTTCAATCCACGCGCCCCGTGCGGGGCGCGACGAACCCGTTCTACGGGTCGAACGTCTGCATCACCGGTTTCAATCCACGCGCCCCGTGCGGGGCGCGACGACGCCAAAGGTACCAGCCCAAGCATCTGAGGTAATCCGTTTCAATCCACGCGCCCCGTGCGGGGCGCGACGCCGAGGGCAAGGACGGTCGCCCCGTGGCCGTGGTTTCAATCCACGCGCCCCGTGCGGGGCGCGACCCGCGCTCTTTGTGCTGGTCTAAGGAGGGAAAGCCATGTTTCAATCCACGCGCCCCGTGCGGGGCGCGACCTCCTTGCAGCTGGCGAACAGCTCGGGCCAGCCGTTTCAATCCACGCGCCCCCGTGCGGGGCGCGACACGGGCGGGCGACCGCGCGACTCCTTTCCCGCGCGGTTTCAATCCACGCGCCCCGTGCGGGGCGCGACGGGGCAGAGGACCGCCCTCCCACCGTTCGTCTGGTTTCAATCCACGCGCCCCGTGCGGGGCGCGACCGGGCGGCGTAGGACTGGGCGCGCACGCCCTCCCTGTTTCAATCCACGCGCCCCGTGCGGGGCGCGACATCGGCGTAGGTTATGCATACGCCGACTTGGGCAAGTTTCAATCCACGCGCCCCGTGCGGGGCGCGACCCCGGGGCGGCGACTTACCTTGCAACCCCGCGATTGTTTCAATCCACGCGCCCCGTGCGGGGCGCGACGGCACCGACGGCACGGGCGGGGTCCGGCGCCTCCTGTTTCAATCCACGCGCCCCGTGCGGGGCGCGACTGTCAATTCATGCGCAGCCATGAATTATCTGCAAGCATACATTCCATTCTCAAGGAACGCCACCCACATGCTGCATTTTCAAGACGATCAATCACGCGTATTGAAGACAGAAATGGCGCGAACCTCCCAGAGTTACCCCGGCACTACAGGTTCGCGCAGGCTATCGGATGGCTATATGCATAAAAGCCCTTCAGGGTTGTACGTTTCCTTGGCACCAAGATGCTCCACGCGGCTTTCCCAGCGTTTGCCAAGGTTGTAAAACCGCAAGCTATCCCTCTCCTTGTCGATTAGTCCAAATAGCTCATGCTTCATGCTCTCGTATTGCGCGGGATCCACGAGGCACTCAAAGACGGAATACTGCACCCTCTGCCCATATTGCGTACATACCTTTGCCACCCGGCGCAGCCGCGCAGAACCACCCGCATCGCTACTCGCCACGTCATACGTCACGAGAACATACATCGCTACCTCCAGAGAAAGGCCGGGTAGTCATCAAGATCACCACGCAAGAAGCGCGCGAACAATTGTGCTTGCACGAACGGTACAAGACCAAGGGGCATTTTCTCTTTCAAGAACGGGTGGACAATCTGCTCCTGCTTCCTTTGCTGCCACCAGCCAATCACTTTTTTCCGAGATCCATCTCGCAGGAGAAATCCTTGAGAGGATCCCTGGAAGTCGCTCTCCGACAGCTGCCTTCTGTTGAAGAGAGAAAATGCGAAGCGGTCAACGATGGGCGCTCGAAGCTCCTCGATGAGGTCGAGTGCGAGGCTTGCCCGACCTGGCCGACACGCATGCAGATACCCCATTTGTGAATCCAGCCCAACAGACTCGCAGGCAGAAATGAGCTCCCTGGCTAGCAGCGTGTAAAGAAATGAGAGCAGGGCATTGACCGGATCTTCCGGAGGACGCTTAGTGCGACCCCGGAAGTCCATGTCCTTGTTGCGCAGCGCCCCTCCCAGCACCGAGAAGTAAGCGTGGGCAGCATTTCCCTCCACACCCCTCAGCTCATCAAGGCTATTGCAAAGCGCGACATTCCTCTTGCTCTCCGCCAACTCATCGATGACCGCAGGGGCGTTCCCCTCCTTCATGTCGGGGTAGTCCCTCAAATAGTGCTGCAGGACGAGCCTCCCGTTATGCACCTTAGCCGTAACAAACCGCCTTGCCACATCGAGACAGGCGCCCTCGTCCATCGAACGGCGGTACTGTTCGCGTCGCAAGAGGATATTTCCCGACGTAGGACCACACACGCGAGCCTGGAAACGCCCGGTCTCGTCAAGAATGACAACTGTTACGCCATGCAGAGCACATGCGCCAAGAACCGAGGTGCTGCATCCCACGTGACCAAACAGCACCACTCCGTCCAACAGATGAAATGGCACGCTCATCGCTTTCTCATCACCAAGATACACTGCCAGCGCGTCATCTTTCTTGCGGAGATAGGCATCGGGATTTGTGAGATAGAGGGTATTAAGAAGCCTCTTCATACCAATGCCTCCTCGCCGTTTTGTGCCCAGTAGTCATGCACGGTCAAGCTACCAACCTCAGGCAAACACTCATTTACGAGCGAGCAACGTCTGCACCTCGTCCCCATTTCAGCGCGAGGAGTAATAGACGACGAGAAGAGCTCATGCATGCGAGCGGCAAGGGTCTCCACCCTATCGCGAAGCTCTTGCGTAATGTCAACTCTTTCCCGTCTCCGCGTTTCGCCGTAGAAAAGGGTACCTTCCGCTATGGAAACGCCAAGCATCTCCTCGAGGCAGAGTGCCTGTGCTGTCACCTGCACGCAATCCCAGTCTTCCACCTTTGGCCTACCGACTTTGTACTCAACGGGACGCACGAGGAGGCCTGCGTCATCAGTGCTACGCTCGACGATGTCGGCGATACCGTAAATGCCCAACCTTCGGTTAACGAGGCGGACGCCGCGCTCAGCCTTTATGTCGTCCGAACAGGAATATCCTGCGGCGTCCACTCGCTCATGAAAGTAATCACCGCGCAACGTATCTGCGCTGTCCTCCCAAATCTGTTCCAGGTGGATGAGTGCCCACTGGCGTTCGCAGAAGGCGAGGTGTTGAAGGCCCGAAAGAGCCAGCAGCTCGTCATCCTGGTATATATCGCTAGGAGATCTCATCATCTCTCCCGAGCTTCCCTACTCCTGGGGTGGAATGTAATCGAAGCTTTTCACCGTCACTCCTGTGGGCAGGTTGTCCTCGTCGACCGAAATCATGTAATCGGAGAAGTGACGCCCCGGACGCGAGGGGTTCGCATCCGCCCTCTCTGCCTTCACGAGATCGAACAGTCGGTGCGCAGGGGCATTTCCGAGCCTGCTCTCGTGCCTGAACACGATCAGCCTTCGGGAGGTCATGAGTCCACGAGACGCACTGCGGTCGTTCTCGAACATATTCATAAGGGCTTCCCAGAGGAGGTTCAGGTCATCGTCGGAGAACCCGCTCTTCTCCGCAAGGGGAGCCGAGACGAAGCCCTCGAGACGATACAGGCCATAGGGCACGTACTCCTTGCGCCCCATGGTCTTTCCTTTGTCGGCATCCTTTGAGTTGGTAACTGCCATGCGAGTGATGCTCATCTCGGCAGGCATGATGGGTTCGACGGATCGGGAGAAGCAAAGCTGCACGGGACCCCTTACCTGACCGCAGTTGACTTCGGTGGTCATTACCGCACCGAAGGTGCGAATATCATAGAAGTTGTCACACATGAACTTTGTGACCTTGACTTGGTCTTCCAAGTTCTTTGGCAGTTTCTTGGACTCCTGCTTAATGTCATTATTGATGTATGCTTCTTTGTTGCGATCGTTAAGCACGGCACCGTTCTGCACATAGATGCGATAGCCCGCAGTACCCTCACGCGTAAGGTCAACATAGTTGCGGACCTTACGCTTGAGGCACACGTCGGAGACGATGCCTATGCCGGTCTCGGCGTCGATGCGAGGCATGTTACCTGCGTCTGGATCTCCGTTGGGGTTGCCGTTCTCCACGTCAAAGTAAAAGACGAAGTCATAACGATTCTTGATCTCTTCCATGCTAGTCAATCCTCTCCGTTACATCGACTTTTGCTGTCTTGTCGCCTTTCTCAGACTTCTTGTAAAGCGCCTCGCGTTGCTGATAGAAACCGATGTAGAACTCCCCCTGGTCATCGTATGACAGGGTTTTTGGGAATCCGCTATCGTCGACTTTGGAGATGACCCTCTGGACGAGGACATCTATACGGCTACCCCATGAACTCTTGCTGATGTGGTGCTGCGACAACTTCAAAAGCTGGGGAAACACCCGTGCTGGAGTAGTCGAAGCGGCGCCCATGTAGCGCTCGCGAATTCCCGCATTTATGTCGCCCACAGCGTCCACCTGCACCTTGTCCAGCAAGGCGAACAACCTGCCGAGGAGGTATCCTTGATTCTCATTCTCTTCATTAAGCGCCACGGTAAGTCTCCTTTCTGCGTCTTCCCTAACTACTTGGCCTGCATTGCGTGACTTTCTCAGGAGGTACGCTCGCAATATTGCCGCACGCCTCCCCATATCAAAGGTATTCCTGGAGCCATGGTCGGCCCTTGTGCGCAAGATAATTTCTTTTGCAAGAGAATCTGGGAATGCTGTCCCATCAAGCAGGGCCCTCACACAGGAAGTGATGAGCGACCTTGGCAGGTTCTTTGACTCAACCTGCACTGCAGCTTGTTCTAGGTATCTCTTGAGGGAACAAAGCCTTACCCCAACCATTTGGGTGTCACGAAGGAACAGTGAGACGTTGCGCTCAAGGTCACCGAAACTTCCGGTCTGATAAAAGCGGACAGCGAGACGTGCCTGATATGGAGCGATTCCCATCACGTGGTACTTTGTGTCCGCCGGAACGTCTACGGGTGGAAGGCCATGGATCATCTGCTGCAGTGCCTCCTGGACGGCATCCCTCACCTCGACGTTTTCACCCCTACCAGAGATAATGGCGTTAGAGCCCCCGATGCCGTCGCTGTCGAAAATAAACGAAAGGCAGGCGTCAGCTATCGAGTCGCTCGAATTGGTCCAAAAGCAGACGTAGTCATCACCCAGACGCATATGGTGAGAATCATCCTTGAGAACGTAGTTCAAGGCGCCCCCTGCCTTCTCTGCCGCCTCCCGTGATATAGAACCCACCGTTGCGATCTTCTGTCCGTAGGAGCTAAAGGCGTCAGCATTGCAGGAAACCAGGGCAGCCCCGGCGCTCTGCGCACCAGCAAGACCGCTCACTTGAGGAAAGAGCTTCGCCCTTGGGGCAACCTTCCCCAACACGAGGCAAGTACACTGTTCCGACTCTTGCTCCGCTGCCTCCGCATAACGGTCCCAAGCCGCGACGATGGCGGTACGCTCGTGCAGGAGGCTCCCGTCAGGGAGGAAACGGAAGACCAGATTCGACTTAAGGTTGGGGTTTTCTTTCTCATTCGAGCCTGGCCGCACGTCCTCGCCCATGGCCTCCGCACACAGACGAGGGAGCATGCCCGCTCCATAATGCCTGAGCATGCTTAGGTAGGCCCGAGCGCCGTCGTCGTCGACTTCAGAGAGAACGTCTTTCGCAAGCTGCTCGTGCATCAAGCGGAGCTCCTCGCGAAACTTGTTCTTTCCGACGCCAAACACGTGCTGAGCGTCATCACAGAGAAATCCAGGCACAGGCTTCTGGCCCGACCTAGTGACATACGCCATCGGCACCACGAGCTTCGGAAGCTTTTGCCCTTCCGATGCAAGCGGCACGCATGAGACGATTGTCCCATCCCGATCAAGGGTCAGCTCGTACCCAACACTCGTGCGGCACCATCGTCTGGGGGGAATTGCATCTGGATCGGTCTGTCGCTTGAGGTCAAAGAGGTCGCAAAGGTCTCTGAGCATCATGCGACCACCGCCGTACGCGCCGCGGCAACATCGATTACTCCACGATGCATAACGGCCCTATAGAACTGGGGCATTGGATCCTGACCTGTTTTATAGGAGAGGTCGTAGAGCATATAGCCGAGGTCGTGGCTCGCTTCACCCTCATAGTAGGAAGGCGGTAGCTCATCTTCCTCCCCCACGGCTTCAACTTCCGCAGGAAACTCCCTGCAGCCCAGGTAGGGCTGGTTAAAGCACTGTCCCAAACGTAGCCGCCTCAAGGCAATGTTGTAGTGCTTTGAGGCGGTGTCAGCCTCCCCCGCCCGTTCGGGCACCATTTCGAAGTGGGCATCCACGACGTAGTCAACATTCCTGAGGTAAAGGGTATTCCTTTGCTGGCGGTCCTCAACCACATTGACGCCAAGGGCCCCCGTACCAGACGCATAGGCCGCCTTCGCCGCTCTATACGAAACCTTTGACGCAACCTCATTACGACGGATTGTGTCAAAGGTTATGGGGTTAAGCACCTCAATGCGATCGATTACCCAACGGATGGCTGGCTTCCAATAGACCGCCTCCAAGATTCCCCTTGCGGCAGAGGGAGTGATCACGTCGTAGCTTGTTCTCTCAACGTGCATCTCTGGCCGTGTGAAACAGGCCCTCGGACCCTTTATCCGAACCCTTATGCCATATCCCATCTCGTGTTCCTCCTCCCTTCATTGCCAAAGAGCTAAACAATCAGTGCCGAAAGATCAACGGTTTCCGGATCAAGCAGCCCCCTCTCTTCGTCATAGACAGGATGACTCCCATCGCGCATTTCCAGGACCGAGATCGGGAAACCATCGATTCGCCGAATCTGCCCTGCCTCCTGGAGCTTCTTATAACTCCAGGGTGCGACATTAATTGAGTGGCGCTGTATCTGGGGGAAGAAGTCGTATCCCCAGGCCTCATCGGACTCTATGCGCCCCAAAAGCCTCTCTCCCCCCTCACCCCATGGGACAAAAACGCCTATTTCCTCGTTGTCGATGAAACGATATCTCTCGGAAATCGTCTCGAAGGGATAGCTCCCATCAGAAAGGTATTTCTGCCAGTGGTCATCGACGATGCATCCGTAGATCGGCTTCCCATCAGCCCCATCAAGATTTCCGACCTGATGGCGCCTCTTGAAGTAGTAGGCAACGGACTGAGCGCCGAATGGTTCCCAGCCCTCAAGTGCGGCAACTTTGAGCGTCTCCCTTCCTAGGGCCTTCACCTTCGCAAGCCAACTACGCGAGGGCCTCTGCATGCTTGCAAAGTCCTTGCATTCGAACACGACGACACGGCCGCGCCTTCCAAGCGCTCCTTCGCGGTTGCACCTACCGGCAGCCTGCAATATCGAATCGATGCCGGTAAGCTCCCTGAGCACAAGTGGAAAGTCGACATCCACACCCGCCTCTATCAGCTGGGTGGACACGAGGCGGCAGGGTTCCCCCACCCTCAGCCTATGCCGCACCTCCTCAAGCACTTGCGTCCTGTGCTCTGGCACCATGAGTGCGCTCAGATGGAGCACGCTGTCGGCGCATCCCAACCTCTCCCTAAGCGCATCAAAGACCTGAGCTGCGGCCCGGCGTGAGCTGACGACACAGAGCGCCTGATTGGCGGACGCGATCTCGTCGGCAAGACAATCGATGTCAATCGCCCCTTCGCCGCCGGACTCCTCAGAAACATGGGAGATGTCGAATTCGACGCGTCCGCCGAAGAGCTCAGCATGGCGCGTACGCTCGTCAATAATCGATTTGACCTGCGATCTGAAGGGCATGCACTCCTCAAGCCCGGGCTGCGTGGCGGTGCAAATGACCACGCTCACGTTCGCGATGCACACCAAGGACTCAAGCATCGCAAGAGTCGACTTGAGCAGCTCATCAGGGAGGTTCTGCGCCTCATCCAATACGATGACGCTGTTGGCGATGTTATGCACCTTGCGCGAGCGCGTGGTCCTATTTGAAAAGAGCGACTCAAATAGTTGAACATTCGTGGTCACTATTACGGGCGCAGACCAATTTTGAACAAGCATGCGCTCTTTTAGGCCAACATCGTCCTGCTGTGCGCCGGCCGAATCCTTGCCCACCTCTGAAAAGCCGAAATCGTAGCTAGAGAAATGCTCGAGTACGTTTCCTCGGCCGAGCGCCTCCTTAAAGACTCGAGCGTTCTGTTCGACGATGCTCATGAAGGGTATCGCGTAGACGACGCGTGTCTGGTGGTTCTTTTTTGCATGTCTCAAGGCGAACTCAAGAGACGTAAGCGTCTTTCCGCTCCCCGTAGGCATGTCAAGCAAGAAGATGCCGGTGGGGCTATCCGCCAACTGGCATGCGCGCTCAAGCATCTCTGCACGAGCTGAGTTAACCGGAGTGTTTGGAGCACCCGAGAAGCGCTCGGATCGATAAGTTACGAGACGCTCAAGCAATTGTTCAACAGTACATTGCACTTCCCTGGCTGCTAGGCGGACTTCGTAGTTTTCCGGACTTCTCACACGCTCTGTATCAAGCCAGTCCGCATCCACGAGAGAGCTGAAGATAAGCCTTTCCATGGTGAACATATTGAACGTCGCGAGTTCTTCGCGTCTGCAATCGACTGGACGCCTCAATGGAAGCAGGGCCCTTCTCGTCGAAATATCCTCTGGTGGAAGCATCGTTTCATATGCCGCGAATTCGTCACGAAGGTCATCATCCGGGTGTGTCTCGCTGTCAAGCCGAATTCTTCCCTCGACTTCCGAATTGTTCTGCAGCCCGGTATGGTGTCCAGAAACTATAGGTACAAGGGGATTCCCCTCATTAATCTGGTTTTTCGGATACACCAAGCGAGCGAGACGGGCGCCCGCACTCGAGTGATCGAAGGCGGGGTACTTCCCCTCGAGACGCAGCTGAAACTCCGGATACGCCTTGCCCGCATCGTGGAGCGCACCGGCAGCTTCTGCCCAAGGGCCTGCATCGAACGGTTCGGCAAACTCTCCTGCCATACGGCTGACTTCGTGGAGATGATCCTCCAGCGTCTGCCAGTCGCTCTTGTCCGGCAGCAGACCTGAGTGTGCGTACTTCGTCATGCGACCCCCCCACTCATCAGTCTTTCGTTTCGTTGGCAATATTTTATTGTTCGTATTACTTGGGTGGGTATAGATAAAACGCGAGTGGATGAATTTTGCTGCCAAATGGAAAAGTCCCACGACAAACCAACATGCCGTGGGACTTTTTTGAAACCAGCACCCAGCCAATAAATACGTTTCAATCCACGTCGCAGCCAAGGGCAAGCAACGACAACACTACGTTTTGACTTTACCATCGAAGCACAACTCGGCTATTCGTCAAACAAATCCGAATGAGTTCCAGTCCGTGCCGCAACGAGTATGAGCGCGTCCCTATCAATGGAGTACACAAGCAACCAATCTGGCCGAACATGGCATTCTCGGAAGCCAATGTATCTACCTACAAGCGCATGGTCACGATATCGTTTTTCAAGCGTCTCTTCATTAGACAAGCTTTCAAGTACGGTCCGCAGCTCGCTCATATCTAAGCCACGTCTTTTTGCCCTCTTGTAGTCCTTTTTGAACTGCGACGTAAATACAAGCTTCAGCCACATCGCTCGTACCTACTCGTCCAGCGCGGAAAACATAGATGCAACGGAATCGTATGAGTCGGCCGACACCTTCCCATTCATGATGTCACGAGCCTCGACCATTGCCACCTCTGTTTCCGTGTTGTAGCGAGGCTGGCGTACGTCAAACGGCAGTCCGCCCTCCATGACTGACTTGCAGAGGAACACATTGATTGCCTCGGTAAGGGTCATGCCCAGGTCCGAGAAGATGGACTCAGCGTTAGTCTTCACCTGTGGATCTACACGCATGCTAATTGTGGCTGTCTTGGCCATGTTTTAATCCTCTCTTATGTATTGTATTGTGTTGTTAATGTAACACATTTGTACCAAGAGAACTTGAGTGAACAATCTGCGTCTCATGAAGTCACGCCTGAGAGAAGTCATTCGATTTGGACTTTGCTCAGACAAGAGTCAAGACCCTTACTCGCCATTGACGCAGTTAGCTCTGAAGACGGAGAGCCGACATAAATTCTTATGAATCAACTCAATCTCATACCATCGTCTCCCCCACAAAAAAGCGCGGCCCCCGGGAGCCGCGTCGTACGTTCTGCCTTATAGTCTCGCCTTACTCGCGGAACGCGATCTCTCCCGTCTCGGAGTCCATGGACTCCACGATGGCCAACGAGTCGACGCGGTACCCGCGCTTGCGCAGGCTGTCGCCACCCGGCTGAAAGCCCTTCTCCACCGCGATGCCAATGCCCTCCACAGTGGCGCCCGCGGCCTCGCATATCTCTACCAGGCCGTCCATGGCGCAGCCGTTGGCCATGAAGTCGTCGATGATCAGCACGTGGTCGTCCGGGCCCAGGAACTTGGCAGAGACGATCACGTCGTACTCGCGCTTGTGGGTGAAGCTGGTGATGCGCGTGGAGTACACGGTGCCGTCCAGGTTCACGCTCTGGCTCTTCTTGGCGAAGACCACGGGCACGCCAAACTCCTCGGCCACGATGGCAGCGATGGCGATGCCGCTCGCCTCGATGGTGAGAACCTTGTTTATGGGCGCGCCGTCGAAGTCGTGCCTCCACTGGCGCGCCATCTGACGGAAGAGGCCAATGTCCATCTGGTGGTTCAGGAACGAGTCGACCTTGAGCACCTGGTCGCTCTTCACAACGCCGTCCGCCTTGATGCGCTCTTCCAGCAGCTTCACCTGCGACCCCCCGCTGCTCGCGAATAGATTTGCAACAGGATACGACATCGCGCACGATGGCGGGCCATCCGGCGCCCAAGCCGACACAAAGCGTCCCAAAGGAGGCGGCACACAGCTTCACGCAACTATTGACCGACTTTGCTCATGACTTCGCATGGCGTCGCAAATCTAGTCGCCGTCTTGCATGTTCGAGAAAATGCATGCAGGTCATTTAGAGACTTTTTTGATGCTTTACCATCTTTCGTGAAAGGCCGTAGCGCCACTCTCACCTGGTAATACACAAATCACGTAACAATCTTGAAATATGTACGGAAACATGTTACAACGAACTTGGTCAGCGGTTGGCTCGCTAGCGGGGAAAGGTGGGTTGCCATGTCGGTCACTGGTGCTCTGGTCTTCGACTCCCTGTTCACGGTCATCGCCGCGGTGCTGCTCACGGCGGTCGTCTCTGGCATCGACGCCATCTGCCACAGGAGGCAGAACCAGTCTGGGCCCGAGGCCAACCACAGCAAGCGCTGCGACAGCTCCGCACAGCGCATCCGCCCCCAGGGGCTATATCCCCTCTAGCGCGTCGCAGGCGCTTCCGCCCAAAAACCTCGCGAGGCCGGCACGATGACCTGGCCGCGCAGACGCCCCGTGGGTCCGGCTGGCCCACGGGGCGGTTTGTTGCGCAGAAAACTGCTCGAGACACTCGCGGCAAAGAACGAAGGCTTCTCTCTTTCGTCTGCCTACTGCCGGTAGTACTTCAGGAAGTCGTTGAGCTTCACCATGGCGTCCTCGAGCACCTCGATGCGCGGCAGGTAGACGATACGGAAGTAGCCCGGGGTCTCCCAGTTGAAGCCCTTGCCGTGCACGATCAGGACCTTCTTGTCTCGCAGCAGGTCGAGGGCGAAGCGCTCGTCGTCCTGGATGTTGAACTTCTTGGGATCGAGCCGGGGGAAGATGTAGAAGGCCGCCTTGGGCTTGACCACGCTGACGCCGTCCATGTCGCACAGCGCGTTGTACACGAACTCCCTCTGCTCGTAGATGCGCCCGCCCGGCACGATGTAGTCGTTCACGCTCTGGTGCCCCCACAGCGCCGTCTGCACGATGGACTGCGCCGGCACGTTGGAGCAGAGCCGCATGTTGGACAGCATGTTGATGCCCAGCATGTAGTCCTCCGCCATGTGCTTGTTGCCGCTCAGCACCATCCAGCCGATGCGGTAGCCCGCGATCATGTGGGACTTCGAGAGCCCGCTGAAGGTCACGCAGAAGAGGTCCGGCGCCAGCGAGGCGATGCTCACGTGCTCGCCGCCGTCCATGACCAGGCGGTCGTAAATCTCGTCCGAGAAGATGATCAACTGGTGCTCGCGGGCGATGTCGACGATCTCTTGCAGGACCTCGCGGGGGTACAGAGCGCCCGTGGGGTTGTTGGGGTTGATGATCACGATGGCCTTGGTGCGATCGGTGACCTTGGAGCGGATGTCGGCCATGTCGGGGTACCAGTCGCTCTGCTCGTCGCAGAGGTAGTGCACCACGGTGCCGCCGGCCAGCGTGGCGCAGGCCGTCCACAGGGGGTAGTCGGGGCTGGGAATCAGAATCTCGTCGCCGGAGTCGAGCAGCGCCGACATCGAGAGGTTGATCAGCTCGCTCACGCCGTTGCCGGTATAGATGTCGTCCACCGAGACGTTGGGCAGGCCCTTGATCTGCGAGTACTGCATGATGGCCTTGCGGGCCGCGAAGAGGCCACGCGACGCGGAGTAGCCCTCGCAGTCGGTGAGCTGGTGGCGCATGTCGTGGACGACCTCGTCGGGCGTCCTGAAGCCAAAGGGCGCCGGGTTGCCGATGTTGAGCTTGAGGACGTGGGTGCCGCTCTCCTCCATGCGGTTGGCCTCGTCGACCACGGGTCCGCGCACGTCGTAGAGGACGTTGTCAAGCTTGCTGGACTTCTTGAACTGGCGCATCTTGCTTCCCTTCGAAGGCTGCGCACCGGCAGCATGGCTGTGGTCGGTCTGGAGGCTGGAGGTCGCGGGGGACGACGTTGCCGCAGATGCCGCATACGACTCGTGCGTCGTGGATGCCTCTCGCGCCGCGGATGCGTTGGACGCCGCGGATGCGACCTCCGCCGTTTCGGGCCCGAAGGCCCCCGTAGCTCGTCCCTTGCCCCGCGCGAGCCAGTCGACGTCGACGCCGAGGAGCGACGCGAGCAGCGCCATGGAGGCCGAGCGCGGCAGGGTCTTGCCGCTCACGTACTGGCTCAGTTGGCTCTTGCCGAGCTTCTCTCCCCTGTCTTCCGCCGCGCGGATGAGGTCGACTTGCTTGAGCCCGCGCTCTGCCATCGCCTGCTCGAGGCGGGCTGAGAACGCCTGGACGTCGGTCTTTCCTGCCATGTCCCTCCTCTTGTTCAATTCTCTTGTCGTGTGAAGTTCAATTTAGGGGAGAGAATAGCACTCACACAACCGGAATAGTGGCTCAAGTTCAAAATAGTTTTGAACTCCTCGTGGCGCCTATGGATCGCCGGGGCGCGAGCGGACGCGTCGGCCGCACGCCGGCACCACTCGCGTGCGCGTTGAGCACCGGTCACGTAACGACGGCATTCCTGTCAGAATGCTGTCTTTCCTCCCCAGCAACTGGTCAAATGCAAGAATCGACAGCATTCTGTGAGATTTGCTGTCTTTCCAGCACGTGATGGGACGACCGATGTCAGCGTAAGCATCCGGCACGAAACTACGACAAACCCCACCCCGTGCCAGAATCGTCCTTGACCCCCACGTAACGTGAGGCCGTACGCTCGTGCCAAGGAGGTGCCACAGTGGAGAAGTACACGACAAAGCAGCTGGCGGAGCTCGCAGGCACGAGCGTACGGACGCTCCACTATTACGAGGAAGTAGACCTGCTGCACCCCAAACGCATGCCCAACGGCTACCGCAGCTATGGTCCCGCTGACGTGGAGCGCCTGAGGCAGATCCTCGCCATGCGGGCATGTCGCATGCCACTCGCCGAGATCAGGCAGTTGCTCGACGGCAGCGACACCGACGCGGTCGGACTCCTCGCACGGCACCTCGAGGAACTACGCGCGCAGGAACGCCAGGTCAAGGAGGCCATCGCGCGCACGAGGGCAGCCATGGAGCTGCTGGAGGGAGTGAGCAGGATGGGCACGAGGGAAGGCTTCGAGGAGCTCAAGCAGCGCCGGCTCGAGGAATTCGAGAGCAGCTACGGCGACGAGGCGCGCAGGCGCTATGGGACTGACGTCATCGACCAGACCAACGAGCGCCTGATGGGCCTCTCGCAGGAGGAGTGGAACGAGAAGGACCGGATTGAGAAGCGCATCATCGAGCTCCTGGCGGAGGCCAAGGCAGACGGTGACCCGCGAGGCCCCAAGGCTCAGGAGCTCTGCCTGCTCCACCAGCGCTGGATCAAGATCCACTGGGGAGAGGAGAGCTACAGCACAGAGGCGCACTGCGGACTGGCCAGGCTCTACCTCGCCGACCCGCGCTTCATCGACTACTACGACGGTGCAGCGGGGACGGGGGCGACGGAGTTCCTCGTCGCCGCACTCGAGGCCAACCTCTAGGCCTCACGGCGGCGCGCGAAGTGCCCTTGAGGCTATCTGCGTGCCAAAAAACTGCGCATTGGATTTCTTTCAGGCGAATGCGACCTGGGCAAACGTCCGTCATCTCCACAATTCGGAGCTACCGTGCGCAATTTTTTTCGCGTGACGCCACGAAGACCACGCGACGGACGTAGTCGACGCTTCCGAACGATATCCGCGGGCCCGACGCACCGCCGCTCCCGATGCACTCGCTGCGCCCGACGCACCGCCGCTCCCGATGCACCCGCAGCACAAAAGGGCTGCGACCCCAGACGGAGCCGCAGCCCTTCCCCATCCCAGCCGGCACGAGGGCCGACCAACCTGCGCTACTTGGCGGGCAGGACGTCCTGTCCGTAGGTGTCGGTGAGGTACTGCTTGAAGTCGTCGGAGGTGAGCACGGCGACCAGCTTCGCGATGCGCTCGTCGTCCTTCTTCTGGGGCCTGGTCACGATGTAGTTGGCGTACTGCTCGACGGCCTTGCTCTCCGCGGACTCGATGGCCACGGCGTCAGCCACGTGCAGGCCGGCCTCGATGGCGTAGTTGCCGTTGATGACGGCGAAATCCACGTCCTGGAGCTGACGCGCGACGGCGGCTGCCTCCACCTCGACGAACTTGAGGTTGTGGGGGTTCTGGGCCACGTCGAGAGGCGTCGCGTCGAGCTTCTCGGGGTCGCTCAACGTGAGCAGGCCCTCCTGCTGCAGGAGCAGGAACGCACGACCCTCATTGGTGGGGTCGTTGGGCACGGCGATGGAGGCGCCGTCGGCTATGGCCTTGAGGTCACTCGACTTGCCCGCGTACACGCCGAAGGGCTCGTAGTGGATGGCGGCGACGCCCACGAGGTCGGTGCCGTTCTGCTCGTTGTAGTTGTTGAGGTAGTTGATGTGCTGGAAGTAGTTGCAGTCCACCTCTCCGGAGCTCACCACCTGGTTGGGAATGATGTAGTCAGTGTACTCGCGCACGTCCAGCGTCAGGCCCTGCTCCGCCAGCTTGGGGGCGGCGAAGTCGGTCAGGATCTTGGCGTGAGGCGCGGGGGACGCGGCGACGGAGAGGGTCGAGGCGTCCGCGGCGGCGGAGCCGCTGCCAGGCTTGGAGCCGCAGGCGGCGAGGCCAGCGAGGGCAAGAGCGGCGGCGGAGGCAGAGACGAAGTTCCTACGAGTGATCATCGTTGTTCCTTCCCTTTAGCTAATACTTTATTAATTGATGTGATGGAATTCGGACAGACAAGTGCGTGGCACAAGAGGTCACACTCGGGGCAACCCAGCGCCCCGAAGCCTCCCCTAGCGGTGGTCGATGCGCTTGGCCACGAGGTCGCAGCTGCTCTGGATGGCCTGCACCAGCACCACCAAAAGCACGATGGTCAGGATCATCACGCCGTCCTCGTAGCGGTAGTAGCCGTAGCGGATGGCGATGTCTCCCAGGCCGCCGGCACCCACGGCACCCACGATGGCGGTGTATCCCAGGACCGAGATGAGCGTGACCGCCACGCCGCGCACGATGGAGGGCAGGGCCTCGGGCAAAAGCGCCGAGAAGACCACGCGGGGGACGGTGGCGCCAAAGGACTCGGCCGCCTCGATGGAGTCGCGCGGGACCTCGGCCAGCGACTGCTCGATCATGCGCGCCACGAAGGGCGCGGCCGAGAGCACCAGCGGCGGGATGGTCCCCCGCACGCCCACCACCGTTCCCACCAGCGCCTTGGTCATGGGCATGACCGCGACCAGCAGGATGATGAAGGGGATGGAGCGGGTCATGTTGACGATCCATCCCAGCACGGCGTTGAGCGCGCGATGGGGCCTAAGACCTCCGGGGACCGTCACATAGAGCACGACGCCCAGGAAGGTGCCGATGAGGTAGGCGATCGCGGTGGAGAAGAACAGCATCGCGAGCGAGGCCAAGAAGCCCTGGGCGAGGAGCCCCGAGTACTGGTCGAGAAGCGACTGCAGGCTACTCATGCCAATCACCCCTTCCGAGCAGGGCGCGGGTCGTGGGATCCTGGGGGTTGGAGAAGACCTCGTCCACGGAGCCGGTCTCGACCAGCTTGCCGCGCACCAGCACGGCGACGTCCTTGCAGATGCTCTTGACGACATCCATGGAGTGGGTGATCACCAGCATGGTGACATCGGTCTCCTGGTTGACCTGGCGCAGGGTGTCCAGCACGGAGGCGGTGCTCGCAGGGTCCAGCGCCGAGGTCGCCTCGTCACAGAGGATGTACTCCGGGTCAAGGGCCAGGGCACGCGCGATGGCGACGCGCTGCGCCTGCCCGCCCGAGAGCTGGGACGGGTAGGCCCCGGCCTTGTCTGCCAACCCGACGCGGTCCAGGAGCTCGAGGGCATGTCTGCGGTCCGCCTCGGTGACACGGCCGTTGGCGGCCAGGAAGGGGAAGCAGACGTTCTGCAGCGCCGTCTTCTGCGCCAGGAGGCCGAAGCCCTGGAAGATCATGGCGACGCGGCGACGGTAGCTGCGCAGCGCGGCGCCCTGCAGGTCGGTCACGTCCTGACCGTCCACCACGATGCGACCCGAGGTCGGGCGCTCGAGGAGGTTGACGCAGCGCACGAGCGTGGACTTGCCCGCACCCGAGATGCCTATGATGCCAAAGACGTCGCCGTCGGGAATCGTGAGCGAGACGTCCCTCAGGGCGTGCTCCGCAGGGGCTCGGCCCGGTGCGTCAAAGCTCTTGCTTATGTGTTCCAGAGATATCAAATCGTCACTCCACTCGCGAGATGCATGGAGGGCAGGCCCCCTGCCAGGGACCGCCACGTGGAAAGCCCGGTCCCTATGCGCGAAGGCAAGGGCGCCCGGGCTTGGGCATCCTCATGTCCATCCCAGGGATGGCCGGGAGCGGGGTGGTATGTGAGCTCCTGTCATTCATCAGGTCCTATATCTTAGGCGGGAGGGGTACGAGTCACAAATACCAAGTTCCACTAACTGGTTATCTGCCATTTCGATAACAGGCGAGAGGAGATGGCGGCCGCACTCGAAAGCACGTCTAATCCGGCGGCACACCGTGCCTGGCAGGGCCACCTGCCTTGGCGGCATGCCAGACACGCCGACGCGGGGGGGACAGCGCGCGGCAGCAAGAAAAGCGCGCGAGCTCGACGGTGACCGTCAGCTTTTCCTCCCTCGTTCGTGTTGTTGGTAGATGGAGCCATCGAGGACATGCGGAAACGACACGCGAAGGGAGGTCCCATGAGGCAAGGAGCCAAGGGCGGGCACGAGCGCGCCGTCCAAGCGGAGGCCAGGCGCGTCGTCGATGCCTATTCGGACATGGTCCTGCGCCTGGCCATGAGCTACCTGCACTCGCTGCAGGACGGCGAGGACGTGTGTCAGGGCGTCCTTTTCAAGCTGCTCTGCCACGAGGGCGGCTTCAAGAGCCCGGAGCACGAGAGGGCCTGGGTCATACGCTGCACCGTCAACGCCTGCAAGGACCTGCTCAGAAGTGCGGGGCGCAAGAGACTGGTGCCACTTGACTCCGTGGCGGAGCCCACGGCCGCGCCAGACGAGGAGCCGGGCCGCTACGACGAGCTGCTGGAGGCGGTGCGAGAGCTGCCCGAGGCCTACCGACTGGCAGTGCACCTGCGCTACCTGGAGGGCTATGACATCGCACGAATCGCGGCGATCACGGGCGACAGCACGGCAGCCGTGACCAAGCGTCTGAGCCGCGCCCGCCAGATGCTGAGGACCAGATTGGGGGAGCATGATGAACGAGCTGTTTGACGACTACGCCAAGGGAATGGGCAAGTACTCGCTCTCTGAGGACCAGAAGGACCAGATGGCACGGCGTCTGGCAGATGCGGTGCTGGCAAGGGAGAGGGACAGCGCGAGCGCGGTGGGGACCGCATCCGGCGTCACGCGTCCTGCCACCCGCAGGCACGCCTGGTGGCGCGCCGCCGCGGCGGCCGCGGCGCTGACGGCGGCCCTGGGGCTGGGCGGGGTGGCCTATGCCACCGGCACCCTCACAGACGTCCAGGGGATCTTCGACGACATCTTTGCCGGCGCCCCTGCCGCGACCGAGGTCGTGAACAAGGTGGGACACCCCCTCGACGCAACGAGCTCGGGCGGCGGCATCACCGTCACCGCCGACGCGGTCATAGGCGACCGCTCCAACTACGTCGTCGTGCTGAGCCTCGCCAAGGACGACGGCACACCCTTCGAGGGTCTGAGCGCCACCAAAGACGGCAAGCTCAACCTCATGTTCGGCACGGAGGACGTGATGGTGGACGGGGTCCGCGGCGCCTACGGCAGCAGCTACTTCTACGACCGCGACCCCAGTGACAACTCCATCCAGTTCGTGCGCCAGATCTCGCTCGTGGACAGCCAGAGCCTCGTGGGCAAGACCATGCGCGTGAGCCTGGGCGACCTGCGCCTCCTCGACGACTTGGGTTCCGTCAGCACGCTCGCCGACGGCAGCTGGAAGCTCAAGTTCAAGATGGACTACGAGGACAGCAGCATCGACCTGCCCGCAGGCCAGGGCATCGAGGTCGGTGGCATCAAGGGGCAGCTCAAGAGCGCGTCCCTCTCGTCCATCGCGCTCAAGCTGGGCTACGAGCTCGACGAGGCGGCCAACGTCCCCGAGGGTCCCAGCGGCAGGATGGGCGACCAGATGTCCGCGCGCATGGACCAGCTCCTCGACCTGGGCACCGTGACGCTCAACATGAGGGACGGCACGACGGTCGAGGTCTCCGACGACGGCGGCGGGAGCTTCGACGGCAACTCCGCGACGTCGACCACGGTGGAGAAGAGCATCTTCCTCCCCCAGGCCATAGACCCCACGCAGGTTGAGTCCGTATCCCTGGCGGGAGCCACCATCCCCGTGACGTAGGGACACAGGAGACAGGCGGCAGCGTGGCAACGAACGATGACGCAGCGCCACGCAAGTGCAAAGAACAGGCGAGAGGGACCGCGCGTCCCTCTCGCCTTCCCCTTGCCCCAGATTCGGTGGCCTCTCCCTAGAAGATGACGGCAGTGAGGCTGACCACGCCATCCTTCCAGCCCGCCCGGATGCCGCCCTCGTACTGCTCGCAGATGCGCTGCGCGATGGAGAGGCCGATCCCGTAGCCCTGTTGGTTGCTGTGGGCCTCGTCCGCACGGTAGAAACGCTCGAAGAGGCGCGACCAGTCGTGACCCTCCCCCCGGGCAAAGCTGTTGGAGACCACGATCCTCGCGCCCCGCCTCCTGCGACCCGAGAGCGCGGCGCGCCTCACGGGGGACACCGACACCTGGATGCTGCCGCCCTCGTCGCAGTACTTGCAGGCGTTGTCCACCAGGAGGCGGACGAGCTGCACCACGCGCTCCACGTCCGCGAGGGCCATGACCCCGGGCTCGAGCTCGCTCGCCAGGCTCACGCCGCGCCGCTGCGCCACCGACTCGAAGGGCTCCAGCGCCTCGCGTGCGGCGGCGGAGACGTCCACCTCGCAGAGCTCCTGGGAGTCCGCCCACTCGTCGGCGCGTGCGGTGTCAACCAGGTCCCTCACCAGACCGTCCAGGTAGTCGACCTGCCTCAGGGTCGAGCTGGTCCACTCTCCCTCGCCACCCAGGGCCTCGAGTATCTCGGTGTTGGCGCGGATCACGGCAAGCGGCGTCTTGAGCTCGTGGCTCGCATTGGTCACGAACTCGCTCTGGCGACGGGCCGCCTCGAGCTCGGGCTGGATGGCGCGACGCGAGAGGAACCACACGATCACGAACGAGAGCAAAAGCCCCGCCGCCAGGAAGTCCAGGGTGAGCGAGAGGACCTCCCTGCCCTCCCCCAGCTCCACGCTGCCGTCCACGAAGGCCACGACGTGCCCGCCGCCGTCGGCCTCGGCCACCTTGTAGTAGTAGTCGCCAATCGAGCCGGAGCGCAGGAGCGAGGGGATGACCGCCTGGGCGAGCTCCTGGGCTTTCTGGACGTCCATGTCCTCGTCGTAGCCCCCCACCAGCGAGCTCAGCCTGCCGTCGGCGTCAACGGTCACGAGCAAGTAGCGCAGGACACGCTGCGACTCAACGAGCGAGCGGCCGTCCACGGGCTCCTCGATCACGCCCCCGCCCTGGATGATGGCGTCGAGCACGCGGTCCATGCGCGACTGCGCGAGCACGATGTGGGCGCCGTTGACCAGCACGGCGATGAGGAGCATGGCCACGAAGAAGGCGGCGAGCATGATGGCGATGATCTTGATCCTGAGCCGCTGTATGGCACGTGCGCCCATCGATCGCTGCCCCCTACTCCGCGCTGAGCCTGTAAGAGCCGTCCTCGTCGCGCACGATGGTGGCCTTGGACGCCACCGAGGCGAGCTTCGCGCGCAGGTACGAGACATAGAGCGCCAGGGTGTCCTCGTCCGCCTCGTCCTCCCCCTCCCAGACGCGTCCCAGGATGAAGCCGGGTCCCAGCGGTCGGTCGGCATTGAGCACGAGCAGCTGCAGGAGCTCCATCTCCTTCACGGAGAGGCGCACCGTGTTCTCGGCTGACAGCTCGAAGCTGTCAGCCCTGAGGCGCAGGTCGGCGTAGCTGAGGTCACGCGAGGAGTAGTCCGAGCGACGCTTGGTCATGGCGCGCACTCGGGCGAGGAGCTCGCGCATGGCGAAGGGCTTGGGCAGGTAGTCGTCCGCGCCTGCGTCGAGCCCCGCCACGCGGTCGTCCACCTGGGCCTTCGCCGTGAGCAGGAGGACCGGCGCCACCACGCCGCGACGGCGCATCTCGGCCAGTGCGGCAAGCCCGTCCATGCGCGGCATCATGATGTCCAGGATGATCGCATCGAAGCTCTGGGACATGACCAGGTCGAGCGCCTCCTGCCCGTCGTAGGCGGGGACCACCTCGTAGCCGTTCTGTTCCAGGATCGCCTGGAGCGCGCGGTTGAGGTCGCGCGTGTCGTCCGCAACCAGGAGCCTCATCGCCCCTCCCCTCCCGTGGCGCGCTCGCCGCGGATCATGTCGCGTATGGCCTGCATCGAGAGGTCCGTCGAGGCGAGCTCGTCGGCGCAGCGCTTGAGCTCGCTGGTTATGAGCCTGAGGTCCCCGTCCAAGTCACGCTTGTACTTGAGCTGGTGCTCCAGCGAGGCCCAGGTGTCCATCGAGACGGTCCTGACCTGGACCTCGGCGAAGAGGCCCGATTCGAGCCTCAGCAGCAGATGGTAGCTGCGGTAGCCGTTGGGCTTGACGTGGCGGATGTAGTCCTTCTCGCCCACGACCTCCGCTCCCGGGAGGCGCGCGATGGCGTCGCGCATGAGGTAGACGTCGCTCAGGAAGGCACAGACGACGCGCACGCCGATGATGTCCCTCACGTGGGCGAATGCAGACTCCGCGCTTGGCTCGAGGCCCTTGCGCAGGCACTTCTCGCGTATGCTCTGGGGCGTCTTGACGCGGCCCAGGCAATGCACCACCGGGTCCTCCCCACGGGAGTCCCTGAGCTCCGCGCGCAGGCGGTCGATGCGTTGGATGAGGGAGGCGAGCTCTGACTCCAGCTCGCCCAGGCGACCCCCGTAGATGGGGTCCTCCGCGGTCGTGGCCACGGCGTCGGCTTGCGTCGGGCCCTGGCCCGTGTTGGTCTGCGTCATGAATCAGCCCCTTGCGCTTGAGGTGTGAGAAGAACATACCCAAGGTCCTTGCGCCCGTGTCGGGCCAGCCGGCGAGCGATGCAATCGCCACAAGGGATAGACTGGTTGGACCCGCACCCATAGTCCGTTGGGGTCGCACCAAGAGACCATCAGGAGCCGCACCCAAGAACCGCCGGGTCCCTCACCCAGGACGCCGGGCACGCGGCCCGGCGGCATGCTTCGCAAGGAGACGCGCATGAGAATCACGCTCGCCATAGGACTTCTGCTCGCGGCCATAGGCGCCTACCTGCTGGTCACCGCCAAGAACCCACTCGCCCGCCAACGCGAGGGGGCCCTTGCCCGACAGGACCGCATCGGCGCGCGCACCAGCGGGATCATCGACCTCTCCGCTGCGGCGGGCCTCGTCGTGCTGGGAGTCTTTCCGCACGCGACGATAGCCGCCTCCGCCGTGATAATCGCCGGCTTCGCGGTGGCCTTCGTCTACCAGTCCCAGGCCCGCCGGGGCTAGGCCTCGAGGAACCACTTCCACGCGGGGACCTGTCGTATCCTCCGGTTCCCCTGGACGTAGGACGCCTCGTCGCCCCCCGCGACGACGAGCGTGGCCTCCTCGAGCCCCGTCTCCTCCAGCGCCTCCCAGAGCGCGCGAAGCTCCCTCGTGCGCGTCGTCTCGTCCTCGACGCCCACGCTGACCTGCACGAGCTCCAGCGCATCCTGGAACATCACGTCCCCCACCACGAAATCGACCTCGTAGCCGTGCCCCCTCGTGACGAAGGAGGAGACCGACTCCGCACGCGTGCCCACGTTCCTACGCCTCAGCTCGAGGTACACGGCGTCCTCCAGGCGCTGCCCGAGCTCGTTGGAGTTGGCACGCCCATTGGCGAGCGCCAGGCCCGGGTCGATCGCATAGACCTTGGGGGGCTTTCTCGTGCCCTCGGCCAGGGCATACGAGAACTCCTGAACGCGAAAGACCAGATAGGCCTGCTCGAGGTAGTCCAGCAGGGTGGCGAGGAGGGCACGACTCGTAGGAAGCCCAAGCGCTCTGAGGTCGCCCTCGGCGCGGCGGACCGAGAGCGTCTTGGCATTGGTCCCCAGCACCCGACGCGCGAACACGCTCGCCACGCGCGGACGGGCGAGGGCATGGCGGTCGACGACATCCCTCACCACGACGCGCTGCACGTAGCCCTGCAGCAGCGACACGCGCTGCGCCGTGGGCAGCCCCAAGGCGGCCGGGAACCCGCCCTCCTCAAGATAGGCATCGAAGAGCCGCCGCAGGCTCAGCCGCTCGAGAGTCGAATGCGCCGGACCAAGCGAGAGCCCCGGCTCCTTCGCCCCGACGTATTCCCTGAACGAGAGGGGAAGCAGCTCGAAATCGATGGCCCGGCCCCTGAACTCCGTCGATATCTCCTGCGAGAGCATCTTGGACGACGAGCCGCTGACGTAGATGGTCGCCTTGGTCGTATCCACGACGCGTCGCAGCCACGCGCCCCAGCCATCCATCTCCTGCAGCTCGTCCAAGAAGAGGTAGGCCCCCTCCTCCAAGGCCGAGGGGCAGGTCGAATAGAACGTCTCGAGGACCTCGTCGCCTATGGCGGGCGTGACGGGGTCGAGCCTGTCATCCTCGAAGTTGAAGTAGCAGATGCGATCCCATGGCACGCCGGACTCGTGGACCCGAAGCATCTCCTGGAAGAGGCGATAGCTCTTCCCGCTGCATCGCATGCCCACGACGACCTTGACGAGGTTTCCCCTGCGTGGCGGCAGCGGATCGCCCAGGTCGAGCATGCGTTCGTGGATGGGCAGGTAGTCTGCTATGTCGAAGCCCCTGATCTGCTCGGCTATGAGTTCGTTCATGTTCATCCCTCCCTATCTGGCAATATAATCTTACCAGTTAGATTTTAAACTGGTAACTTCATCTTGCCAGTTAGGTATTGTTGCAGGTAGAGATGGGCAAAAGCCGGCGTGGCGAGAGTCGCTTCGGCCCGCCGCCCGGAACCGCCGCCCACATGCGCCGAGCGCGCGGCCCCTACTCGTCGTCCGGGAAGCGCACGCCCGCCTGCCTGCGCGCCTCGTCCATTACGGCGAGCGAGTCCAGGGTCACCCGCTCGAAGCGGGCCACCCGTGCGAGTGCCGCCTCCTCGCCCCGCGCTGCCGCGGCAAAGAGCTCCAGCTCGCAGACCATGTCGTTCTGGGGCACGTCCGCACGCACCAACTCCTCGCTCCCGCCCACCGTCGAGTAGGCCATGCCCACGTCCTCGTGGTGGACGAGCCTGAGGTCGCGGGGGCAGCTCGTCTCGTCCCAGAGGAGGGTCGCCTCGTCGCCCATGACCTGGGATCCCAGGAGGTCGTCCCCCACCTTGCTGTAGCTGAGCTCTACCACCTTGTCCGCGTACTCCAGGGCAATGCTGCCCGCCAGGTCAACGCGCTGATAGGGGGACTCCGACCCCCAGGGCACGTCGATGGTGACCAGCGAGGCCCGCACCGCCTCCGGGCGACCGAAGAGGGCCACCGCCGGCTCGACGCAGTAGACGCCTATGTCTACGAGGGCGCCCTCGCCGAGCGCCGGGTCGAACTGGTTCACGTGCTCGCCGGCGCGCAGCCTTCCGATGCGCGAGGTGACCTTGCCGAAGCGCAGGCTTGCCTGGGTCACCCTGCCCAGTCGCCCCAGCGCGCCCTCGATGTTGTCGAAGCCCTGGGTGTGCAGGTTGCGCATGGCCTCCAGGCATACCGCGCCGTTGGTATGCGCGGCGTCGAAGAGCTCCTTGGCACGTCGCTGGTTGGGGGCCAGGGACTTCTCCACCAGGACGTGCTTCCCGGCGGAGGCGAGGACGAGTGTCTGCGGGACGTGCAGGCCGTTGGGAGAGGCGACGTAGACAGCGTCCACCTCGTCCGACGCCGCAAGCGCCTCCAGGTCGTCGAAGAAGAGGCGCGCGCCGCGAGGGCGACCGAAGCCCTCGGCCCGCGAGAGCTCGCGGGAAAAGGCAGCGACGTACTCGACGTCCGCCACCTCACCCACGGCCTCGACGAGCCGCTGAGCGATGGCGGACGTTCCGATGGTGGCTATGCGTAGGGCTGGCATGGTGGCTCCTCTCGCTTGGGTGGATGGGAACGCAGCCGGGACGCGGCGAGTGCCAGCCCGGCCCGTGGCGTCACTACTTGGATGCGCCGCGGGCGGCAGCGACGGCCGCGGCCATCTTTGCCGGGTCGTTGAGACGGTCGGTCTCTATGCCCGTGTTGAGGGCGACGCCCCAGGGCGCAAGCCGGCCGATCGCGCCACCCAGGTTCTGGGGCGTGAGGGCGCCGGCCAGGATGTAGGGACGGCACACGCCCCCGGCAAGCTCCCAGTCGAAGGCGACCCCTGCCTGCCATCCGCCATAGAGCATGACCAGGTCGGCCTTGCTCTGGTTGGCGCGCTCCACGTCCTCGGGGCCGGCCATGCGGATGGCCTGCACGATGGGAATGTCCACCAGCTCCCGCAGGAAGGTGATGTAGGGGTTGCCTTCGTTTCCGTGCAGCTGCACCACGTCCAGGACCTCGTCCGCGAGCTCGCTCACGTAGCCCAGGGGCTGGTCGACGAAGATGCCCACGGCGGGGATGGTGGGGTCCAGCTTGCCCACGAGCTCGCGCAGGCGGTCGCGGTCCACGTGTCGGTGGGAGCTAGGGTAGTTGACCACGAAGCCACAGAGGTCGGGCCTGAGTTCGTTGACCGTGGCGACGTCCTCGTCGCGGAAGATGCCGCAGAGCTCGACCCTCGTGTAGGGGTCGGGGTTGTAGAGGATGTCGTGCGTGACGATGGTGGTGATCCTGCGGCCCAGCATGCAAAGCCCCTCTCGCCAAGAACGAAGCGTGCGCACCCCTGCATCATCGCACGAGAGGGAGCCCGGACGGGCGAGAGGGGCGGGCGGCCTAGGCGCGCGGCTCCCCTCCCCTGGCGAAGAGCGCGATCATCTCGTTGGTGAGGCTCGAGTCGTCGGCGGGATCGAGGGGGACGTCGGCGCGGCGGACCCAGCCACCCAGCTGGAGCTCGTCGTGGTCGACGTGGATGGTGGGGTCTCCGTCGACGTCGCAGAAGAAACCGGCGAGGAGGGTGTCGGTGAAGGGCCATGGCTGGCTCTTGTAGTAGCGGACGTTCTTGACCCTGAGACCCACCTCCTCCCTGACCTCGCGCGCAACGCACTGCTCCAGAGTCTCGCCCACCTCGACGAAGCCGGCCACCAGCGCGTAGTGGTTGTAGGCGCGGCCGGCGTACTTGGTCATGACCAGCTCGTCGCCGTTGGTGATGCCCACGATCACGGCGGGGCAGATCTTGGGGTAGAGAACGTTGCCGCAGGCGGGACAGGCGAGCTCCCGGCTGGTGGCGACGTGGCCCAGCTCGCTGCCGCAGTGCCCACAGTAGCGGTTGGAATGGTACCAGTTGCGCAGCTGGTAGCCAGTTATGCCGGCGAAGGCCAGACAACGGGGCCGAAGGAAGCGGAACTGGTTCACGGGCTCGAGGCGGAAGCCCTCGGGCAGCTCCTCGCTGCCACGGGGGCGCGGATTGCGCTCGGCCATGAAGAAGCGACGGTCGTCGATCGAGAAGAGGTAGCGTGGGGCGAGGTCGGGGGCGGAAAAACCCCAGTCGCGCAGGCGCGGGAGCTCGAGCTCGCCCGTGCCGCCATCCAGGCGCACGACCGCCTGGCCGCGACCGTAGGCCAGCACGTAGTCCTCGGGCCGCGCCTCGAGCGGTCGATAGGCGTTGTCGAAGGCGTAGCTGCCGATGTCCTGGATCACAGGTCCTCCCCCGTTGGCTGTCGGGGAAACATGATACGTCTGCCCGCGACCACGGGGGGCAGGTGTGGGAAAGCACAAGCAAATCGACGTCTTGGGGCATCTGGGGAGAGATGGCTGCGGTTTGCTTGTGGGCTGCGGCTTGCTCGTGTTTCTCAACGGTCCAAACACAAGCAAAGCGGCGTCTCACGCCCCATAAAGCAGAAACGGCGCAGTTTGCTCGCGTTTCTCTCCCAATGAAACGCGAGCAGACCGCGCCACCACAAGCAGACCGCTCCCGCGCCGTGGCCCTACAGCATCTGCCGGTAGATGTCCTTCAGCGCGGGATACATGCTGTGCCAGGTGCTGTAGTGCCCCCGATAGAGCGCGATGATCTCCTTGTTGGGAAAGACCGTCTGCTCCTCCACCCGCGCGAGGCGGTGCGCGCACTCAGCCACGTCGGGAAAGGCCCCGCAGCAGACGCTCGCGAGCATGGCCGCGCCGAAGGCCGGGGCCTGGGGCGTCTGGGGAATCTGCAGGGGGATTCCCAGGACGTCGGCACAGATGGCCCTCCAGAGCGGGCTCGTGGCGCCGCCGCCGCAGATGGTCGAGGCCATGACCTCGACCTCCTCCGCACGGGCAATTTGCAGGCAGTCGCGCAGGGCGAAGGCGACGCCCTCCAACACGGCCTGGGTCATGTCGGCGCGGGTGGTGTCCATGCGCAGGCCCACGAAGGCGCCGCGCGCACGCGGGTCGTTGTGGGGGGTCCTCTCGCCCATGAGGTAGGGCAGGAAGTAGACGTCGTTCTGGCCCAGCTTGCCGCCGGCGACCAGCGCCTGCTCCGCGTCGTAGGAATCGGCACCCAGGATGTCGTCCATCCACCACTTGTTGCAGCCGGCGGCGGTGAGGATGCAGCCCATGAGGTTCCAGCCACCGTCGGCCGAGCAGAAGGAGTGCAGGGCGTTGTGCTCGTCCACCACGCAGCCGTCGGTGGTCATGAGGATGGTCCCGGCGGTCCCCATCACGATGTTGCAGCGGCCCGGGCCCACGGCGCCCGTGCCGACGGCGGCGGAGGCGTTGTCTCCCGCGCCGGCGCAGACCAGCGTCTCCTCGGGCAACCCCAGCTCGCGCGCCACCCCGGGAAGGAGGGTCCCCAGGGGCTCCCAGCTCTGGTGCAGCTGAGGGAGCTGCCGCTCGCGCAGGCCGCAGATAGAGAGCATCTGACGGCTCCAGCAGCGGTTGCGCACGTCGAGCAGGAGGGTGCCCGAGGCATCAGAGAAGTCCGTCGCGTGCACGCCCGTGAGGCGGAAGTTGACGTAGTCCTTTGGGAGCATGACCTTGCGGATGCGGGAGAAGTTGACGGGCTCCTCCTCGCGCATCCACAGGAGCTTGGGCGCGGTGAAGCCCGCGTAGGCCACGTTGCCGGTGTAGGAGGCGATGGTCCTGCGGCCCACCTCGCGGTTGAGGTAGTCAACCTGGTAGCGGGTGCGGCTGTCGTTCCAGAGGATGGCCGGGCGGATCACCTCGTCGTCCTTGTCCAGCACGACGAGGCCGTGCATCTGGCCGCAGGCGCCGATGCCGGCCACCTGGCTGGCGTCAAAGCCCCGAAGCAGCTCGGGGATGCCCTGGCGGACGGCGTCCCACCACAGGATCGGGTCCTGCTCGCTCCAGCCCGGCTCGGGGAAGCTGATGGGATAGCTGCGGCTCCTGATGTTGAGGACCTCGCCGTCCTCGTCCATGAGCAGGAGCTTCGTCGCCGAGGTGCCGATGTCCAGTCCGATGAAGTACATGGGACGCCCCCTTAAGGCAGCTGCGGCAGATGAGCGGTGGGGCCGTGGCCTCGCCGCGCCGTCCCCCATTCTATGCCTGCTGGAGCCGCGGATGCTTCTTGTGCCACACCGCACGCGGCACCGACGAGCCCCGAACAATGGAAGACCGCCCATCCCACGCCGGAGACAGGCGGTCCCACATGACCGCAGGGCGGCCGGAATCGCAGCTGGGAAGAGGTTCAGACTACTGTGCGTAGCTCACGACGGGCTTGCCTGCCTCGATGGCGCCAGGAGCGGTGAGCTCGACGGACGAGAGGTCGTCGGAGTTGGTGATCGCCATGATGACCACGTCGTCGTGCCCGGCCGCCTTGATCTTCTCGCTCGAGAACTTGATGAGGGGCTCGCCGGCGCTCACGTGCGCACCCTTGCTGCCGAAGACGGTGAAGCCCTCGCCCTTCATCTCGACCGTGTCGACGCCGATGTGGATGAGCACCTCGGCACCGTCGTCGCACACCATGCCCAGGGCATGGAAGTTGGGTGCGCCAATGGCGCTCAGGGTCCCTGCCGCAGGCGCGTAGACCGTGTCGCCTTCGGGGAGGACCCCGCAACCCTTGCCCATGGCACCACTGCTGAACACGGGGTCGCTCACCTCGGAGAGGGAGACGGCCTTGCCGGTGACGGGAGCCAGCAGGGTGCCCGCAGGGGCGCTGACGCCCAGGGCGGCCGGCTTCGAAGGCTTCTTGAACATGTCGAACAGACCCATTGAATACCTCCTGACCCGAGGGTCCCCCCTCGTCGCGACCCCGATGGTATGGCCTCTGGCCCGATCGCTATATGCATTATCCCACTAAGTCCCCTCCCGGCGTAAGCCAAAGTGAATAACGCCGCCCATTCGACCTCTTGTGGGCAGACGGTCTTGCCACCAAAAAACTGCGCACGGAATTTGGAATCGAGAGAAGCGACCTGGGCAAACGCCGCTCGTCTCCATAATTCGAGGCTACCGTGCGCAGTTTTTGGCCGGCCCGCACGCATCAGTCGGCATCCACACGTGACAGCAAGAGGCCCGGGGCGTCAGCCCCGGGCCTCTCTCGTCCTATGGATCATGCACTGGCCGGCGCAAGGTGCGCCGACCGGACGCACCTACTCGCTCTCGGCGCCCTTCTGACCCGCTCCGTCGGCCTTAGGCGCGGCACCGGCTGCATCCGCGACCTTCCGTGCCGCGTCCGCAACCTCGTCTAACCCGTCTGCGTCGATGCTCACCCTGCGGTTCACCTTCGCGTCGTAGGTGTCGGCGCGCATGACGTCGGCCAGGTCGACGCCCGTCACGCTCTTCACCATGTCGAAGGCGGCCTTGATGGACTGCGGAGCCATAGACGTCACGCCCGCGGCCGGGGAGCCCTCCCCTTCGCCGCCGACGGTCGAGTAGATGTTGATGGCGTCGATGCCCTCGATGGGCTTGGAGGCCGCGGCGATGATGTCCGGCAGCACGCCGATGATCTGCTGGGCAAGGGCGGCCTGGCCGTACTTGCGCAGGGCCTCTGCCTTCTTGTCCATAGCCTCTGCCTCGGCGATGCCCTTCGCGCGGGCCGCCTGGGCCTCGGCCTCACCCTTGGCGCGAATCGCCTCGGCGGCCTTCTGCGCGGAGTAGAGCTCTGCCTCGGCGGCCTTCTGCCTGGTCACGAGGTCCGCCTGCGCGCGCTGCTCGGCAGCGTAGCGGTCGGCGTCCGCCTGCTTGCGGATGGAGGCGTCGAGCTCCTGCTCCTTGACGGCGACCTCCTTCTGCTTCAGCTCGGCCTCGCGGTCGGCCTTGGCGATCTCGGCGTTGACCTGCTCGGTATTGATGGCCTTCTGCTGGCGCTGCGCCTCGATGCCCTTGGCGGCGTCCGCCTTCGCGGCCGCGGTGTCCGCCTCGGTCTTGAGCGAGGCCTGGCGCAGGGCCAGGGCGTTGTTCTGCTCGGCGATGGCCGTCTCGGACGTGATGCGGGCGTCGTTGGCGATCTTGTTGGCCTCGGCGCGGGCGACCGCGATCTCCTTCTCGGCGTTCGCCTTCGAGATCTGGGCGTTCTTCTGGATGGCCACGGTGTTGGCGATGCCCAGGTTCTCGATCACGCCGATGCCGTCGTCGTCGATGTTCTGGATGTTGAACGACACGATGTCCAGGCCCATGCGCTGCATGTCGGTCATCGCGTTCTCCTGCACCTTCGCGGCGAAGGTCTTGCGGTCGTTCATGATCTCGGTCAGGCGCATGCCGCCGATGATCTCGCGGAGGTTGCCCTCCAGCACGTTGACCACCATGTCGTTGATGTAGTCGGAGTCGCGGTTGAGGAAGTTCTCCGCCGCCTTGGCCAGGCCGTCCTCGGTGTTCGAGATCTTAACCACGGCGACGGAGTCCACCATGATGTTGATGTAGTCGAGGGTGGGGATGGTCTTCGTGGTCTTGACGTCGACGGAGAGCATGCGCAGAGAGAGGCGGTCGACGCGCTGCAGGAAGGGGATCCTGACGCCGGACTTCCCGATGAGGTAGCGGGGCTTCTTCCCGCCGCCCGAGATGATGTAGGCCTGGTCGGGCGGCGCCTTCACGTACCCGGAGGCGATGATGACGAGCACCGCGATCACGACGATGCCGATGAGGACGAACCTTATGAGCTCCATGACGCACGCTCCCTTTCTGGAGGCAACGCCAGCCCGACGCGGGTGGCGGTCCTGGCCGGCCACGAACAGAGGAGATGTTATCTGATTGGAGAGGGACAACGTCCCGGCCGGAAGGCCGGACCATCCGGAACCACATCTGCGCCACAGATGCCACGACCCATCTGACCTGGTCGTTTACAGTTTCAATCGTCCACTCTGCGCCAGGGTGGAGCGGGGTCGGCCCCTTGGCACGAACGTGCCCCGGCATCCCCCGCCATAGCAAAACACCATCCAAACACAATAGGAGCCTCTCCCCGAAAATTAGCGACTTCTTGCTTGAAATCATCTCTCCCATTCGAGAAATGCCTGTTTCGTTGCGGTAAGTTGGTACAAAACAGTGCGACTAAACTTTTGGGGATGATCAGATGAAGGTAGGGGTCCGGGACATCAGCCGCAAGACCGGCTACTCCCCCGCCACGGTCTCGAACGCGCTCAACCACAAGCGCGGTGTGAGCAAGGAGACCGCCGAGGCCATCCTCAGGGTCGCGCAGGAGCTGGGCTACCAGCGCCCCAGCCGCCTCGACCGCATCCAGTTCGTCGTCGTGCGCAAGAGCGGCAAGGTCCTCGACGAGTCGGACTTCCACCCCGCGGTGGTGAACGGCGTCGAGCGCGAGGCGAAGCTCCACGGCCTCACCACGAGCTACGTCACCATCGACCTCGCCGACCCCGGATCCCATTCCCAGCTGCGCGAGCTCTGCCAGGACACCACCAGCGGCATCGTCCTCCTGGGCACCGAGATGATGGAGGAGGACTACGAGCCCTTCTACGGCTCCGCCGCCCCCCTGGTCATCGTGGACGGCTGGTGCTACCACAGCTTCATCGAGTCCATCGTCATCTCCAACGAGAGCTCCGCCTACCGAGCCGTCCACTACCTCATCGGCAAGGGCCACACGCGCATCGGCTACGTCAGGGGCAACCCCGTCATCCGCAACTTCCCCCTGCGTGAGCGCGGCTGCCGGAGGGCGCTGGAGGAGGCGGGTCTCAGCTGGAACGACGACTACTGCGTGACCGTGGGGACGAGCCTCTCCACCGCCTACGCCGCCGCCAAGGAGTGGCTCGAGGGCGACCCGGAGCTCCCCACCGCCTTCTTCGCCGAGAACGACGTGATGGCCTGCGGCATGATGCGCGCCCTCCTCGAACGCGGCGTCAAGGTGCCGGAGGAGGTCTCGTTCGTCGGCTTCGACGACCTGCCCGTCGCCACCGTGATGCTCCCCGCCCTCACCACCCTGCACGTTCCCAAACACGACATCGGCGCCATGGCGGTCCAGAAGCTGATCGCACAGGTCAAGGCCCCGAGGGGCTTCACCTGCACCACCCACGTCTCCACCACCTTCGTAGAGCGGGACAGCGTGGCACAGCTGTAGGCACCTCTCCCCTCCGTGGGATAGAATCGCCTCATTCACACAAGCGCGCGCGGCCGGTCGGTCGCGGGAGGAGGAGCCATGGCAGCAGAGAACACGGACTTCCAGACGGACGCGCCCGAGCCCGAGCTCGAGTTTGGCGACGCGGCGCCCGAGGTCAGGCTCGACGAGCCCGCCGACGCGGACCCCGTAACCGCCTCCCTCACCCCCCAGGAGCTGGAGAAGGTCTCGGCCTTCGTCCAGAAGATCGACATCACCGACACCGCCGGTGTCCTCGCCTACGGCGTGGGCTCCCAGCGCAAGGTCTCGGAGTTCTCTGAGCGGGCCCTGGCGGGCGTGCGCGGCAACGACCTGGGCGAGGTGGGCGACCAGATTACCTCGCTGGTGGTGACGCTCAAGAACTTCGACCCCGAGCAGAAGGAGGGGGGCTTCCTGGGCCTCTTCCACAAGACTAAGAACAGCCTCGAGGCCCTGAAGGCGCGCTACAGCGATGTGGAGAAGAACGTGCGCTCAATCTCTGACGCACTCGAGGGCCATCAGGTCACCCTGCTCAAGGACATCTCGATGCTGGACCAGCTCTACGCTCTCAACGAGTCGTACTTCAAGGAGCTGACCATGTACGTGGCGGCCGGCAAGCAGAAGCTCGAGGGGGTGCGCACGGGCGAACTCGCCGAGCTGCAGGCCAAGGCGGCGAGGACGGGGCTCGCCGAGGACGCCCAGGCCGCCCGCGACCTTTCGCAGAAGTGCGACCGCTTCGAGAAGCGCATCTACGACCTCGAGCTCACCCGCCAGGTTGCGCTCCAGACCGCGCCGCAGATTCGCATGGTCCAGGCCTCGGACGCCGTCATGGCCGAGAAGATCCAGTCCACGGTGGTCAACACCATCCCCTTGTGGAAGAACCAGATGGTCATCGCCCTGGGCATCGAGCACGCCAACCAGGCCGCCCGCGCCCAGCGCGAGGTATCGCAGATGACCAACGACCTCCTGAGGAAGAACGCCGACCAGCTCAAGGTGGCCACCGTCGAGGCCGCCAAGGAGGCCGAGCGCGGCGTGGTGGACCTCGAGACCCTGCGCCACACCAACGAGCAGCTCATCTCCACCCTGGATGAGGTCGCGCGCGTCCAGGCCGAAGGGCGCGAGAAGCGCCAGCTTGCCGAGGAGGAGCTCACGAAGATCGAGGGCGAGCTCAAGACGAAGCTCCTGGAGGCCTCGCAGCGCTAGGCTCGCCCAGTCAAGGGGCGTGGACGCAGGCGAGAGTCCCCGCATGCGAGCCCGCAAGCGCAGTCATGAGGGGCGGCGTCACGATCGCTCGTGGCGCCGCCCCTCTCGCCTGTCTTGGGAAAGCCTGGTGACGCCGTCGGTCGGGTCGACCGCCGTCAGGGACGCAGCTCGTCCCCCGTGGAGGTGAGCCCATCCTGCTCGAGCATGGTCCTCATGACCTTGAGGTCGCCCGTGAGGTCCATGCTCTGCTCCTGCAGGAGGTTGTCCAGAGTCCGGGAGAGCCCCTCGTCCACCATCTGCAGGGTCTGGGCCAACTCCGCACGCACGGACTCGACCCCGGCACCGCCAGAGCCGCTCTGCTCGAGCTCGGCGTAGGACGCGGCGAGCTTCGAGGTCTGCGGCAGGTAGTAGTTGGCGACCCGCCTGAGCTGTGACGCGCACTCGGGATGCGACCTCAGGTACGACGAGAGCTGCTGCGTGCGCACGACGATGGACTCGAGCGAGGACCTGAGGCCCTCGTCCACGATGCGCGCGCGGGACTCCTCGACCATGCGACCGAAGTCGGAGAACACCCCCAGGAGCTCTCGAATCTCGGGAGTCAGCCCGTCGTCCACGGACTTGGCCTTCTCACCCTGGGACCCTTTCTGGCTCTCCTTGCGGCAGTTCCACTCCTTGCGAGCCCTCTTGTAGGAGCCGTCGGTGAGGTAGAGGGTCGTCCCGTCTCCCAGCGAGGCGATGTGCCCCTGCGGGATGAGTCCCTGGGAGATGGCCTCCTGAAGCAGGGGCTGCAGCTCCTTCACGGTGAGCTCGACCCTACCGCCCAGATCCCTCAGGCGCATGCTCGTCTCGTCTCCCACGGCCTTCGAGAGCGCGAGGCAGAGACGTGCGATCTTCCTGCGCCGGGCGCCCTTCGCGAAGGACTTGACCGCCCCCGTGCCCAGACCGACGAGAACCGCCAGACCAACGAGGAACGAGACGAGGCCGTCGAAGGCCATCATGATGGTCGGGACGATCATCATGATGGCCAGGTAGCCCAGGATGATCCCGCCGATCAGGTCCTTGGCGCGGACCTTCTCGTCGCCATGCCGACACACGACGTAGGGAGAAGAATCCACCTCCGCCATGCCCAGCTGCGCGGCGACGGCCGCGGCAGCGCGCTCGATGGAGCTGGCGATGCCATCGAAGTCGACCTTTGACATCAGCTCGCCCGCCTTCTCGGCGGCTGCGGGAATCTCTCTGTTGAGGACGTCACCCACCTGACGGGCGACGTCGGTGCCCTGGCGGACGAAGTCGTCCGCCGAGGTCCGGGGGTCCTTGGGGCCCCTCTCGTCCTGTGCGTCGTTGTCCATGGCGGCCATCCTCTGGGTTTGGCTGAAGTCACATGCGAGAAACCACCCTATGAAGGTACACGATGGCCGTGAATCCCGTGTGCTCGAAATGTCGGCAAGTCGTCACTGCCACGCCATGCAGGACGGCCCTGCGCCTACCGCAAGCGACACCCGCAAGAGGCAGACCCTAGCCTATGGCCTGAGCTCGTCCGCATCCTTGGTGAGCCCGTCCTGGGCGAGCATGGTCCTCATGACCTGGATGTCTCCCGCGAGGTCGATGCTCTGGTCCTCGATGAGCTCCTCCTGGAGCCGCGCGAAGCCGTCGTCAACCATGCGGAGGGCCTCCCTGAGCTCGCCCGTCACCTCCCGAGCGCGTTCGCCCTCGGCGCCGCTGCGCTCGAGCTCGAGGTAGGAGGCAACGAGCTTCGCCGTCTGGGGCAGGTAGTAGCCGACCGCACGCCCAAGCTGGCCAGCAAGCTCCGGATGGGCCTCCACGTAGCTCGCGATGAGGCCCGCCCTGCGCGCGATGCCCTCCATGGAGCCGCGCGCCGACTCGTCCGCCGCCTGGCTGGCCCGACCCGCAAGGACCTGGCCGAAGTCCCTGAAGGCGTCGACCACCTCGCGCTGCTCGCGGGTGAGAGGGGCATCGGCCGTCGTCGTGGCAACGTCCTCCCCGAGGCCGGTGCCCCGCGGCTCGGAAGCGGAAGCGGGAGCGGCGGAGAGGGCCCTCTCGTATGCCTCGTCGCTCAGGTAAAGCGCCTGCGCGGCGTTGGAAAGCGTCTTCACGCGCCCCTGGGGAAGGGAGCCCTGGCGGATGGCCTCCTCGCAGAGGCCGGCAAGATCGTCCTGCACGATTCCCGTGCGCTCGGCGAGCTCCGCCAGGGGCACGACCTCCCGATCGGCGGCGAAGCGCGAGAGCATGGCGAGCATGGCGGCGAGACGCCTGCGACGGCGAGAGCCGAGGAGGCACTTCGTGGCGAAGGCGAGACCCGCCGCGCCCATGCCAAAGAGGAGGACGGAGGCGGGTACGGAGGCGCGGAACACGGGGAAGCCCAGCACGAGGAGGAGCAATCCCATGTAGCCGAAGAACGCGACGCGGGGGAGCTCCCCGGACCGCCAGGCGGCGTCTTCCTCGACAAGCAGGACGTAGGGCGACGCCTTCTGCGGCTCCGACGCCGGTGCCGCTTCGGCGGGAGTGCCAGTAGCTGCGTCGGTGACATCGGCAGAGGCAGAGGCAGAGGCGATGGCGGCGCAATGGTCGTCGGCAGGGGCAGCCAGCTCAGGTTCCGCCTCCACAGTCTCGGCGGCGACCTCCTCCGGCGCCTCGGCAGGCGCCGGTTCCGCGGTGACGTCCTCCACGTTCTGGGGAGAGGGGCTCGGCTGCGGGGCCGTGGGCGCATCGCCTTGGCGCGAGCCGAGGACGACGGGGGCCTCGTCACGTCCCGGCACCTCCTGGCGCAGCTCGTCGACGGAGGTCGCGAGGCTGGCGAAGTCCACCAGGGCGAGGAGGTCAAACATGCCATGGGCGAACCGCATGCCGTCGGCGCGTGAGCCCTGGCGCGCCATCCTTGCCTCCAGCTCCCGCAAAGCCTTGTTCTCCATGAGAGCACGCCCTCCACACGACCGGGGGCGATACTCTCGCCCGGAACCAGACGTTTTCCAGTATACGGACAAGTCACGACACCAGCCTTCGCGGGCGATACGTGCCGCATGCTTCTCTGCGCTTGCTGGCCTCGCTCCTCTCCACCGGCCCAATCTTGTGGTTGTGGACAGAATTGCCGCCGGAGGGCAAGAAAAGTGTCCACGTTTGTAAGATTGGACGTCGCGCCAGCAGGCAGCCACGGCCCCGACCTGTGCGTAGCGTGCGTGCCGTGGGGCTTGGACGTGCCGTGAGAATCCGACTTCGCAGCCCTACGATCACCCGCTACCTCGCCAGCCAGGCGTAGACGGGGACGTCCCGCCCGCATTCCTTCCCCTCCGCCTCCGCGAGGGCGCGCACGGCAAGCTCGTGGTCGAGGCCCTCGTGGAGGCCGCTCACGCAGAGCGTGGCCAGCAGGGTGCCGCGCTCGTCTCGGATGGGGAAGGCCCCGGCCACCGGACAGGCGAACTCGGGCGTGCCAAACTTGTCGGGTGTGCTGCGGTCGACGAGGTCCTGGAAGCTGCCGTCCACCTCGTGTGCCACGTCAGCCCATAGCGAGGAGTGGCCGCAAGCGAGAGACGCCCGACGCTTGCCCTGGGCGAACTCCTGGTTGCGTGGCGCCTTGTCGTCCGCGGCTCACTCGAACATAGCCAGGCCATCCGGCTCGCGCACGACGCGCACGGTGACGCCGCGGTCGTACTCCCGTGACAGGCGCGCAACGGCGTTGCCCAGCTCGAGTGCGTCGGAACTGGTGAACTCGCCGTGCCAGCGCAGTGCCCCTTCCTGAACCTCGAGGGCGCGCAAGGCGTCCCGACCAAGCGAGAAGCGAGCCTTGACGGCGTCGACGATGCGCGCGCAACGCACCGTAGCCTGGAGCGGCATCACGTCGCTCTCTTCTGCTCCGGCGGCTACGAGCTTCGTGAAGTGCAGCGCCTCTCCGTAGAAGTCGTCCACCTCGTAGGGGGCGTCTATCACGCGCGGCTCGCATCCGTCCGCGTACACCGTCGCACGCTGGCAGCGATGCAACTCCTCGATCACGACACGCCCCCTCGTGCCCACCAGCACGGCCTGGCGGGGCTTCGCACGGTCGAAGGCGCACTCGAGCGTGGCGCTCAGCCCTGCGACCTCGAGCGTGGCGCTCGCGTACATGTCGATGCCCTGGTCATTGGCGATGCCCGCGAAGGCAGTCACCTGCGCCTCTCCCGCCGGCAGGAAGTCATCGAGCCAACTCGCGCAATAGATGCCGCAGTCGAGGAGCACCCCTCCCCCCACGGGTTTGCTGTGGTACGTCTTGCCAGATCGGACGAGCTCGCGCATGTCGTTGCAGAGGGTGGTCTCGACATGAACCACATCGCCTATCTCGCCTTTGTCCACCAGCTCGCGCACCGTCCGGTAACAGGGGGTGAAGCGCGCCTTCATGCTCTCCATGAAGAGCGAGCCACACTCGCGTGCCACCCGCGCCACGTCGGCCGCCTCCTCGGCGCCCAAGCAGGCGGGCTTCTCGCAGAGCACGGCCTTGCCGGCACGAAGCGCCCGGATGGCCCAGTCGTGGTGCAGGGCATGCGGGAGCGAGAGGTAGACCGCGTCCACGCTGGGGTCGGCGAGCAGGGCCTCGTGGGCGGCGCCCGGCCTGCCCAGCGACTCGTCGGACAGGGCACCGGAGGGTGCGATGCCGTGCTCTTTGGCAAAGGCCTGCGCCTTGTTCGCTGAGCGACAGCTCAGCGCCACCAGCTCAGCACCCTCCACGTGCCTCAGGCTGCTCGCGAAGCGACGCGCGATGTTGCCGGCACCCAGGATGCCCCAGCGAACAACTCCCTCTTCTGCCATGCCCGTCTGCCCCCTCCTACGCCAGCTGGCCCATGCCGTCCTCGAGGATGCGCATCTGCGCCAGGGTCTCCTCGGGGGTCACGAGCTGGGGTGCGCCGTTGGCGACGGTATGGAAGAGCGCGTCGTACCACTGCGAGTAGGAGCTTCGCTCGGAGGGCACGCGCTCCTCGTGCAGCCCGTCCTCGTCCTGGTAGCGCAGGGTCCCCCACTGCTCGGGCGCGTCCAGGCCGAAGTCGGGATGACCCGCGGGCAGGTAGAAGTGCTTGAGGTCCCGCTCCTGCTGGTCCTTCTCGAACTTGACGTACGCCCCCTTGTCACCGTAGATCTCGAAGCTCGGACGCTGGATGGCCATGCGGTAGTTCGCGTGAGCGGTGGCCTTGACGCCCAGCTCGTCGTAGTACAGGTCGTAGTCGAAGTAGTCGCAGACCATGCCCGCGCCCTGGAGCTGCCGCAGGTCGGAGTGGACGCGGTCGGGCGTCCCGAACCAAGAGATGATCTGGTCGAGACAGTGGCTCGCATGTCCGTAGGGGGCGTTGTTGACGGGGTCGTTGGCCATGCCGTCCATCATGGTCGGGCGCCAGTAGTCGTAGCTGGTGACGACTTCGAAGACCTTGCCCAGCTTGCCTGACTCCACGACCTTCCTGGCCGTGAGGTAGTCAGAGTCGAAACGGCGGTTCTGGTAGCACTGCACGGTGACGCCGTTCTTGGCTGCCAGGTCGAAGAGCTCGGCGGCCTCCTCGTAGGTGGCCGAGAAGGGCTTGTCCACCGTCACGTGCTTGCCTGCCTCGAGCGCGCGCTTGGCCATGAAGTAGTGCAGCGCCGAGGGGGTGGTGATCTCCACGACGTCGATCTGGGGGTCGCCCAGGATCGCCTCCGTGTCCGTGACGTACTCGACGCCGGGGATGGCCGCCCAGGCGGAGTGGTCGACATGGCGGGCCTGCATCGTCTTGATGCGGAACTTGTCGCTCCGGTCGAGGACGTACGGGGCATGGTAGCGATTGGCGCTCTTGCCGTTGCCGATGTAGCCGACGATGACCTTGCCGTCCTGCATGGTGAGTCCTCCCTGGGTGACGTGCTACGTACGATTCTCCTGCTTGTTGTTGCCATTGTAGGGTGCGGTCCGGCGACGACGGTCCCTACCCGCGAAGTGGGAACAGAGGTTCACGGCCTCCCGCCCCTGCAGCAAGCTTGCCGCACCTTTTTTCCAAGAGGCGATCGCATCCGAAGGCCTGCTACACCCTCTCGACGTCACCGGTGTAGGAGATGTCGAAGGGACCGTCCATGATGAAGAGCACGTCGACGTCCTCGGCGGCCGTCGCGCCGTGGAACATCGGAGTGCCCGCGTCCCACCAGACGAAGCTGCCGGCGGGCAGGTCGCCCTGATCGGTGTGGAGCGTGCCGCGCAGCACGTACATGCCCTTGCCGCTTTCGTGGGTGTGAACCGAGAGCGGCATGCCCTTCTCGTAGCGCGTGAGCTGCACGTTCATACCGGTCTTGGGATCGTCGTGCAGGGTGATGGCCTGGTGCTTGGCACCCGAGCGCGGACTCACGAAGACGTGTTCTGCCGGGTTCAGGTCTTGGGGGAGAAACACCGTGACGCCGTTCTGACTCTTGCCCATTCGTTCCCCTCTCTTGGCGGAGGCGCGGACAAGATCCGTCGTCTCACGCCGATTGACGGCCGCTCAGGGCAACCAGTCGCCTTGTCACCGACAAGCCAGAGGCCCACCGGCAGGAAGCTGTCGGTGGGCCAGGAAGTTGAGCTTGTTCGGACGCTACGCCGTAGCCTTCTCGACTCCGGCCTCGGCCTGCTCCTTGGTCACGCCGAAGAAGTAGTTGATGCCGAGCGAGAGCGCGAAGCCGATGCCGCCCGCGATGGCCGCGAAGACGACGTTCATGGGCTTGTCCGGGGCGATGAAGTTGAGCAGGCTCAGGATCGAGGTGGCGCCCATGTTGTAGAAGTACACGTGCGTTATGCCGATGAACAGGCCCGCGACCGCGTTGGCGATGGAGACGCCCACCAGGCAGCGAGTGTACTTGCTTCCGGCACCTCGGCCTTCCGTGTCTTCCCTCCAGCTAGAAGATAGCCAGCAGCAAGAGGCGATCCGAAACGGTTCTCATTGCTGGACGGCAGGTCCGCAATGGGCTGGGGCAACCGTCCGATGGGCGGACAAAATGTCCAGGCGGGACGCGACTCACCCCATCGCGCCTCTCGCGGCGTATTACCAAGTTCGTGCACACTAACCAGGCGAGAGGGGCGCGCATTCGCCGCGCCGCCGGCGGGTCCTGGCGCGCGGCGGGCACGACGCGCCGGGGGGCGTGCGCATACGGCGAGGGGCCGCCCCCAGCCTGAAGCTGGAAGCGGCCCCCGGAGCGGACGCTGTGTCACTCTCGCCTAGAGGGCGAGCTCGACGAAGTAGGCGCTACTCGTCGTTGTCTCCGCCGGTCGAGGACATGGCGGCGGCACTGTTGTCCTGGTGGCCCACGACGTCACGCCAGACCCACTCGGTGAAGCGCGGGTGGTCGTAGCCGTTGTCGCAGGCGAACTGGAAGGCCTCGTCGCGGAAGGCGCGCCACTCGGCAATCTTCTCGGCGTACTTCTCGGTGTCCACGAGCTCGAGCGCGTGGGACGCGAGCGCCCAGCGGTCCATCTCGTTGAGGCGAAGCATGTCGTAGGGCGTGGTGGTAGAGCCCTCCTCCATGTAGCCGTGCACGTGGAAGTTGTCGTGGCCCGGACGGTCGAAGATCAGGCCGTGGATGGTGTGCGCGTAGGCATGGTAGGCGAAGAGCACGGGAACGTCGGTGCCGAAGAGCTCGGAGAAGCGCTCGTCGCTGATGGCGGCGTCGTTCTCGCCTGCGTTCTGGATGCTCAGCAGCTTGACCACGTTGATGAACTTGACCTTGAGGCCCATGTCCTGCAGGGCGTCGGACGCCGCGAGGAGCTCGAGGGTGGGCACGTCGCCGCAGCAGGCGAGGACGATGTCGGCCTTCTCGCCCTTCTTGACGTTGCCGGCCCACTCCCACTCGGCCACGCCCTCGGCCAGCTCGGCCTTGGCCTCGTCGATGGTCTGGAAGGTCGGCGAGGGCTGCTTGCCCGCGAAGATGGCGTTGATCTTGTTGGTGGACTTGTAGGCCTCCTCGCCCACGGCCAGCAGCATGTTGGCGTCGGCGGGATAGTAGGCCTCGACCACGTGGTCGTTGTGGAAGTTCTTGTTGAGGAGGACGTCCACGAAGCCGGGGTCCTGGTGAGAGAAGCCGTTGTGGTCCTGGCGCCAGACATGGCTGGTGAGCAGGATGTTGAGCGAGGCGATGGGCGCGCGCCAGGGGATGTGGCGCACGGTGGCCTCGAGCCACTTGGCGTGCTGGTTCACCATGGAGTCGACGACATGGATGAAGCTCTCGTAGCTCGACCAGACGCCGTGGCGGCCGGTGAGCAGGAAGCCCTCGAGAAGGCCCTCGCACTGGTGCTCGGAGAGCTGCTCGATGACGGAGCCCACGGAGCTCATGTGGACGTCGTTCTCGGGGTCGGCGTTGAAGCCGGCGTCCCACTGCTTATCGGTCAGCGAGTAGGCGGCCTGCAGGCGGTTCGAGGCCGTCTCGTCGGGGCCGAAGACGCGGAACTTGGTGAAGTTGAGCTTCATGACGTCACGGGTGTAGTCGCCGAAGACGCGCGACGCCTCGGTGGTGCCGAAGCCGTGGCCCTTCTCGGCGACGGGGATCTCGTAGTCGTGGATGTCGGGGAGCTCGAGCTCCTCGCGCACCACGCCGCCGTTGGCGTTGGGGTTGGCGCCCAGGCGCAGTTCGCCCTCGGGCATGAACTCGGTCACCTCGGGACGCAGGCTGCCGTCCTCGTTCCAGAGCTCCTCGGGCTTGTAGGAGCGCAGCCAGCTGCGCAGCACGCGGAAGTGCTCGTGCGTGTCCTTGGCGGACACCAGGGGCACCTGGTGCGCACGCCAGCTGTCCTGGGTCTTCTTGCCGTCGATGTACTTGGGGCAGGTCCAGCCCTTGGGGGTCTTGAAGACGATCATGGGGTACGCGGGACGCTCGGTCTCGCCGGCGAGGGCGCGCCACTTGATGTCGCAGATCTCGTTGAAGACCTGCTCGAGCAGGGCGGCGAAGCGACGGTGGATCGAGATCGGCGGCTCGTCGTCGAAGCCGGCGACGAAGGTGTAGGGGTGGTAGCCCATACCGCGGAAGAACTCGTTGCGCTCCTCGTCAGAGATGCGGGCGAGGATCGTGGGGTTGGCGATCTTGTAGCCGTTGAGGTGCAGGACGGGCAGGACGATGCCGTCGGTGAGGGGGTTGATCAGCTTGTTGGTCTGCCAGGAGGTGGCAAGGGGACCGGTCTCGGCCTCGCCGTCACCCACGACGGCGAAGGCGAGGAGGCTGGGGTTGTTGAGGACCGCACCATAGGCGTGGCTCAGGGTGTAGCCCAGCTCGCCGCCCTCGTGGATGGAGCCAGGGGTCTCGGGCGCGAAGTGGCTGGGGATGCCACCGGGGTAGCTGAACTGGCGGAAGAAGCGCTGCAGGCCAGCCTCGTCGTCCGTGATCTGCGGATAGCACTCGCGATAGGTGCCGTCGAGCAGGGACTGCGAGGTGCCGGCGGGTCCACCGTGGCCCGGCCCCATGAAGAACACGACGTTCTGGCCGTGGTCGTGGATGAAGCGGTTGACGTGGCCCATCAGGAAGTTGAGGCCCGGGGTGGTTCCCCAGTGGCCCACGAGGCGATGCTTGACGTCGGCACGGCCGAAGTCGCGGGGCTGGCCGCTCTTCTCGTCCACGAAGTCGTCGCGCATGAGGGGGTTGCTGCGCAGGTAGATCTGGCCGACGGACATGTAGTTGGCGGCGCGCCAGTACTTGTCGACCCAGGCCACCTCCTCCTCAGCGACGGGGGCGTCGAGCTTCTTCCAGGGGGTACCCAAATCTTCTGCCATGCGGACTTCCCTTCATTCGAACGTCCAGGTGACGCGCTTGCGCATAAACACTGCCAAAACGCAGAAAACGCCAATATGACTTTGTCCATTTTAGCCTACGAGTGGATAATCGTCCCCTCATTTTGACCGTTGGCCGATTGCTGCTGGCTAAATTTTGCTAAACATGGAATAGCGCGTTTAGTACCAGTGGGCGCGCCTCTCCCCCGCCGACAGCCCGTGCTGCCCCGCCGAAAACCCCACCAACCACGGACGCGGACCCTCCCGTTCGCGCTAGCCTACGGGTCAGCGGGCCTACCCGCTCATGCTCATTCCTTGGGGAGAGGAGCTCCTATGCCGGTTGCCACCAGACCGTTTGGCCACTGCGAGGATGGCCGGGAGGTCCACCTGTACGAGCTTCAGAACTCCTCGGGCATGCGCGCCTGCGTCACGGACCTCGGCGCCTGCCTGCAGGCGGTCGTCGTCCCCGACGGGAGGGGCAGCTTCGTCGATGTGACCCTGGGTTACGATGGCGCGCCCGGCTACCTGCACAACGGCGCAGACTTCGGGGCCATCGTGGGCAGAAACGCCAACCGCATCGCCGGCGCGAGCTTCGAGCTGGCCGGCACGACCTACCACCTCGCGGCAAACGACGGCCCCAACAGCCTGCACTCGGGCCCGCACTTCTGGTTCGAGCGCCTCTGGAAGCTCGCCGACGGCCCGCGCCAGAACGGGGACGGCAGCTGCCAGCTCACGCTCAACCTCCTGAGCAGGCCGGGCGACCAGGGATTCCCCGGTGCGCTCGACGTCTTTCTCACCTACCGCCTCTTCGAGGACGGCCGTCTCGAGCTGAGCTTCGAGGCCATGCCCTCCGCCACCACCATCGTCAACCTGACCTGCCACGCCTATTGGAACCTCAACGGACATGCCGCCGGCTCGGTCCTCTCGCACGAGCTCTGGCTCGACTGCGACCGCTACACCCCCTCCGACGCCCGACTCATCCCCACCGGAGAGCTCGCCGACGTCACGGGCACCCCGTACGACTTCCGCAGCACGAAGGTGCTGGGTCGCGACATATGGCTCGTTCCCGGAGGCTATGACACCAACTTCGTCCTGAAGAACGACGAGAGGGTGGAGAGGGTCGCCCGCCTCACGGGTGACCAGAGCGGAATCTGGATGGACGTCTGGACCGATGCCCCGGGCCTGCAGCTCTACACCGCAGGCGGGCTCGACGCCCTGGGCAAGGGCGGCGTGCATCATGGCCGCTTCGACGGCGTCGCCCTCGAGACCCAGTTCTTCCCCGACGCCATCCACCACAAGAACTTCCCCCAGCCGGTCTACGCGCCGGGACACCCCTTCGTCTCGCGCACGGTCTTCGCCTTCGGGCACGCCGAACGCTAGGGCCGCCAGCGCCGCAAGCTCCCTCATCGCATGCGCCACCCGTGCGCATGCCGTGCTCCGCCCGTGCACGAGCGCGTCCGACGCGTCCGCCTCGCGCTCGAAAGCGTCCAACGTGTGCGATACAAACGCGAAAACGTCCAACGCGTCTTTGAGCTCACCGCCAACTGGGCAAACGTGAGGCTCTCAGACGCGTTGGACGTACTCGGCGGGCATTCGGACGCATCGGACGTACTCGGCGGGCATTCGGACGCATCGGACGTACTCGGCGGGCATTTGGACGCATCGGACGTACTCGGCTGCAGGCTGCACGCGTTGGACGCCATCGCGAGACAAAGCGCACGTGGCGCCAGGCGAGAGTCGCCCGCCTACGCCGTCGTGGGCTGCTGCTCCGCTGCGTCCTCCACGTGGTAGCGCTTGTACACGTAAGCCGTGATGAGCGGTGTCAGGATGGCCGTCACGATGGCGGCTGCCGCCACCTGCGCCGTCGCCGTGGCCAGCACGGCCCCGCCGAAGCGCTCGGCGCAGACGGAGGCCATGGCCGCCGGGGTGGCCACGTTGGCACCCGCGCAGCTCGAGATGGCCGCGCCAGCCACGCCGGTACCGCCCGTCGCACGGTCGGCGGCGACGGTCACGAGCGCGCCGCCCACGGAGCAGATGACGCCCAGCAGGATGCCGGGAAGTCCCGCCTGCACGATCTGGCTCAGGGTCATCGTGGAGCCCATCGCGAAGAAGGTCAGGATGATGATGCCGGGAAGGCCGGCCGAGAGGGTCTTCTTGAGGCTGGGGAAGCAGTTGCCCAGCACGATGCCCAGCAGGATGGGCAGCACGGCACCTAGAAGGCTCCAGCCCAAAGGCGCCTGCCCGGCGGCACCCAGCACGATCATGGTGACGGGAGGGCCGACCACCAGGGTGGTCACGGCGACGGCACCACGCTCGACCTCGGTGCCGTAATCTCCCATAAGCCCCGCGTAGAGCGAGTTGTTCGCGCCGGAGCAGGCGGCAAGGATGACCATGGACGAGAGTCCCAGCAGGTTGTCGCCCAGAGCGAACTGCACGATGAGCGCCAGCGCCACGCAGAAGACGACCTTGGTCGCGATGATGATCGCGCCACGGACGGCGGCCTTCGGCGCCGACTCGAACGAGATTGTGGTGCCCACCATGACCAGGAAGGCGCCGACGAGCGCGCCCGTACCTCCGGTGGTCATGGCCGTGGTGAAGCTCCCCAGGGCGAAGACCTGTGGGAAGAAGGTGTTGATGGTGCAGGCGAGGAGCAGGGGCACGAGGATGTTGGCCCCGGGGATGCGGCCGAGCATCTTGAAGAAGCCGCCGCCCTTCTCCGCCTTGGTTGTTGCCTCGGACATGTACGCTTCCCTTCGGTTTGCCTGCGCATGCTTCGGGGCCCTGGCCGAGCCGGGCCCCAACTGGTCGTACGACGTGACGTGCGCGGGTGCTTACCCGTCCATCACGATTCCGCCGTCACAGTCCCCCACCTCGCCGTTGACGAAGCTCGCGAGGTCGGACGCGAAGAAGAGCACCATCTGCGCGGGCTCGGAAGGCTCGGCGGCACGGCCCAGCGGGATGATCGAGATGACCTTGTCGTGCTTGACCGGGTCCTCGCTGAGCGCAGTGGTCATGCTGGTCAGGGTGAAGGAGGGGCAGACGGCGTTGCACGAGATGCCGTACTTGCCGCCCTCCTTGGCGATGGCCTTGGTGAGACCGTTCACTCCTGCCTTGGACGAGGCGTAGGCGGCGGTGCCCAGCAGGCCCCCGCCGATCTTGCCGGCCACGGACGAGACGTTGACGATGCGCCCACCGCCGTGCTCCTTGAAGTAGGGAAAGATCGCGCTGCACATGGTGAAGGTGCCCGTGAGGTTGACGTCGATGGTGCGCTTCCACTCCGCGTCGTCGACCTGCTCGAAGGGCTTGGCCGAGATGACGCCCGCGTCATTGATCAGGATGTTGATGCCCGGGACCTCATCCAGAATCTGCGCGACGGTCGCGCGCACCGCAGCGGGGTCTCCCACGTCGAGCCGGTAGTAGTGGTTGCCCTCCCCCAGCGACGCCACGAACTCCCTGCCGCGCTGCTCGTTGAGCCCGATGACAACGACGTGGCCGCCACCCTCGACGATGCCCTTGCAGATCTCGGCGCCGATGCCACGGGTGCCGCCGGTGACGATCGCGGTCTTGCCCGTGAAGTCAAAAGCCATGCCCTGCTCCCTTCCATGTCGCAGCTTGTTTGCCGCAGAGAGCTTGGACCCTTTGGAGGCTGCATTTTATTCAGATTTGTAAACTATCGAATATTGTTCATGCGAAATTTGTATTCAGATTACTGGTCCTTTACTTCGTCCTCAAAGGTCAGCGTCCTTCTCGACAAGCACGATTCGCATGCATTCTTTTATGAGAGCCACTGCATAATTCATTCGTTCATATTTCCTACACAAGACACGCCGGCGACGCGCGACATCATGACGGATGGCTTTGAGCACCCACGACGTCAAACGCGCGTCTCTCAGCAAGAAATACGTCAAACGCGTCCGAAGCACTCACGTTTGCCCAGTTGAACAGGCGAGAAAAAACGCGTTGGACGTAGTCGGGCATTTTTCGCACGCGTTCGACGTAGTCGAGTGTTCCTTGCACGCGTTGGACGTAGTCGAACATTTTTCGCACGCGTTGGACGTATTCGGTGGAGAGACGCACGCGTTAGACGTAGTCGGACAACTCTCGCACGCGTTGGACGTATTCGGTGGAGAGACGCACGCGTTAGACGTCGTGGGTGGGCGGCGACGGCAACGCGAGGCGGGCGCCGACCAACCTGCGGCCGACGCCCGTGCGTCAATCAAATCTTCAAAGTGGTGAGTGGTAAGTGGTGAGACGTGGCCTACGCCAGCTGCGCCTCCGCGGCCTTCTCGGTCTCGTTGGCGCGCCTGAAGTCGGCGAGCCAGGCACGGTAGCCCGCGACGTCGTCGACATCGGGCTCCAGCGTCAGCTGCTCCATGCCGGCGAACACGCGCTCGTCCAGGAAGCTCGAGAGCGACTGTCCCTCGGCCCTGTTGACCATGTACGAGGCAGCGACCGCCTGGCCCCAGGCGCCTCCCTCCCCCGCCGTCGCCATGACGGTGACGGGTGCCTCGAGCGCCGCCGCGAGCAGGCCCTGCGCCACCTTGGGCGTCTTGAAGATCCCGCCGTGCCCGTAGAGCTTGTCGATACGCACGCCCTCCTCGCGCAGGGCCTCGTTGCCCGCGGCGAGGGCCCCGAAGGCCGCCATGATGTGACAGCGCATGAAGTTGGCCACGTCGAGGCGCGCGTTCTGCCGGCGCAGGAAGAGGGGAAAGCCCGTCTGGACGCCCATGACCGTCTCGCCCGAGACGAAGGGCACGGACACCAGGCCGCCCGCGTCCTTCTCGCCCTCCAGGGCCGCATTGAACAGGGTGGCGAAGATGCTGGCCTTGTCCGCCTCCTGGCCCATGACGCGCAGAAAGTCGGCGAGGAGGTCGACCCAGGCGTTGATGTCGGAGCTGCAGTTGTTGCAGTGGACCATGGCGACGGGGTCTCCCATAGGGGTGGTGACGAGGTCGATCAGCGGGTTGGAGGGGTCCTTGAGCGCGTGCTCGAGCACGACCATCGAGAAGACGGAGGTCCCAGCCGAGACGTTGCCCGTGCGCGGGGCCACCGCGTTGGTGGCGATCATGCCGGTGCCGGCGTCGCCCTCGGGCGGGCAGACGGGGCAGTCCGCCTCGAGGTCCCCGTCGTGGTCGAGGAAGCGCGCGCCCTCCTCGCTCAGGTGTCCCGCGACCTCCCCGGCAAGCATCACGCGAGGGAGAAGGTCCTCGGCCTTCCACACGACCCCCCTTTGGGCCACGAGCTCGTCGAACTTGGCCAGCATGCCCGCGTCGTAGTCCTTGGTCGCGGAGTCGATGGGGAACATGCCGGAGGCGTCGCCCACCGAGAGCACGTGCTCGCCCGTGAGCCTGCGATGCGCGTAGCCTGCCAGGGTGGTGAGGCTCGCGATGCGTCCCACGTGCTCCTCGTCGTCGAGCACGGCCTGGTAGAGGTGGCTCACGCTCCAGCGCTCGGGGATGTGGAAGCCGAAGAGGCCCGAGAGCTCACGGGCGGCGCGGGTCGTGGTTGTGTTGCGCCAGGTGCGGAAGGGCACCAGGAGCTCGCCTGCGGCGTCGAAGGGCAGGTAGCCGTGCATCATGGCACTCACCCCCAGGCCCGCGACGCGGCGCAGGGTCACGCCGTAGCGTGCGAGCACGTCCGCCTTGAGCGCGGCGTAGGCGGCCGCGATGCCCTCGTCCAGCTCCTCCTGGGCGTAGGTCCAGTAGCCGTCGACCAGGGAGTTCTCCCAGTCGAAGGCGCCGATGGCGACGGGCTGGTCGTCCGCGTCGTCCAGGACGGCCTTGATGCGAGTGGACCCGTACTCGATGCCCAGGGTGCACTTCCCCGCCTCGAGCTCCTGGGCGATCTGCTGTGTGGTCTTCGTCATGTCTCCTCCAAGGGAAGGACCGCAACCCGCGAGGGGCTGCGGCCCAGGTCAGCCAGAGATGGGGGCGGTGGCGGGCATGTCGGCCCGCCGTCCGCGGGGCCTAGCGGTAGTACACCTCGCCCAGCTTGAGGTCGCGCTGGAAGTCGCGGAGCCTGGTGTTCTCGTCGATCACCACGGCCTCGATGCCCATGGCCTCGGCCCAGTCGACCATCTGGTCGGCCGTGAGGTCGTAGGACATGGCGGTATGGTGCGCGCCGCCGGCATAGATCCAGGCGGTGGTACCCACCTTGAGGTCGGGGCGCGGCGTCCAGAAGACGGTGCCGGTGGGCAGGAGCGGCATGGGCTTCTCGACCTTCTTGCAGTCCACGTCCTGGATGATCAGGCGGAAGCGGTTGCCCAGGTCGACGAGGGAGGTGGCGATGGCGGGACCGGTCTTGGCGGTGAAGATGAGGCGCGCGGGGTCCTCGCGGTCGCCCATCGAGAGCGGGGTCGCGCGGATCGAGACCTTGCCGTCGGCCACGGAGGGGTCGACCTCGGCCATGTGGGACTCGAGTATGCCCTCCTTGCTCTTGACCAGGTTGTAGGTGTAGTCCTCCATGAGCGCGGAGCCCTTGGCGCCCGCCATGCCGGCGGTCATGACCTTCATCAGGCGCACCATGGCAGGGGTCTTCCAGTCGCCCTCGGGGCCGAAGCCGTAGCCCTTCTGCATGAGGCGCTGGATGGCCAGGGACGGCAGCTGCTTGAGCCCGCCCAGGTCGCCGAAGTGGTCAGAGAAGGCGTTGTAGCCGTGCTCGACCAGGAAGCGCTCGATGCCGATCTCCTGCGCGGCCTGCACCTCGACGTGACGGCGGAACTCCTCGGGGTCGCGGCCGTCCAGCACCAGGTCGTAGGTGTCGTAGTACTCGTCGGTCAGGGCCTTGACCTCGGCGTCCGTCACGCCCTCCACGTAGGGGACGAGGTCGTTCACGGGCCAGGCGTCGACGGTCCAGCCAAACTTGACCTCGGCCTCAATCTTGTCGCCGTCGGTCACCGCGACGTTGCGCATGGTGTCGGCGAAGCGGGCCACGCGGATGTTGCGGCTCTCGTTGACACCCACGGCCACGCGCTGCCAGGCACCGAGCTCGGCCTGGGCCTCGGGGTCCTTCCAGAAGCCGAAGACCACCTTGTGGTTCCAGCGCATGCGGGCGAAGATGTGCCCCAGCTCGCGCTCGCCGTGGGCGGCCTGGTTCTCGTTCATGAAGTCCATGTCGATGGTGTCGTAGGGGATCTCCTCGTTGTACTGCGTCGCGAACTGGCACAGCGGCTTGCGGAGGTCCTGGAGGCCCAGGATGTAGGACTTCGCGGGCGAGAAGGTGTGCGCCCAGGTGATGATGCCGGCGCACTCGTCGTCCACGTTGGCCGCGTTGAAGGTGGCGCGGATCACGTCGCTGGTGAGCAGGTTGGGCTTGAGCACGACCTCGAAGGGGACGAGCTCGCTAGCGTTGAGCTCGGCCACGACCTCGGCCGCGTGTTGGGCGACGTGCTCGAGCACCTCGTCGCCATAGAGGTCCTGGGTGCAGGGGCAGAACCAGAACTTGTACTGCTTGATCTTCAGCATGAAGAGCCTCCTTTTGCGAGCCGCGCTTTCGCGGCGATGCCGTTCGGGAGGGGAGGTCCCGGGAGGGGCCTCCCCCAGAGAGCTACTTGATGACCTGGTTGCCCTCGCGGTCAGAGAAGAGCGCCAGGAAGATCAGGAACACGATGCCCATGATGAGCTGCTTGGGCGCCGCCTCGAAGCCCATCATCGAGAGGCCGCGGTCCAGGATGCAGTAGGTCAGGACGCCCACGACGATGTTGGAGAAGCGCACCTTGGCGCCGCCCGAGATGGGCAGGCCTCCCAGGACGAGGGCGAGCATGATCTGGGTCTCCATCATGTTGCCGCCGGTGGCCGTGACCGAGCCGTTGCGGATGGCCAGGATGAAGGCGGCGAATCCCGTGATGCAGCCTGCCGCCACGTAGACCAGGACCTTGGTGCGCTGGACGTCGATGCCCGCGAAGCGCGCCGCCGTCTGCCCCGCGCCGATGGCCTTGAGGTTCGAGCCCAGCGGCGTGAAGGTGAACACGGCATAGAAGACCACGAGGCAGGCGATGGTGATGGCCATGAGCAGCGTGGGGTTGTTGAGGTCGGCCTGCAGGTAGCCGGCACCCTGTGCGGGCGAGTTGGTGGTGAGGAAGGCCACCACGCCGCGGAGCAGGAACATGGTGCAGATCGTGACGATGAACGAGGCTATCTGCCTCCGCACGTGGAAGTACGCGTTGACCGCGCCGATCGCGGCGCCTGTGGCGATTCCGCCCAGGACGGCCAGGACCGGGTTGACCTGCGAGAGGTAGCACACCACGATGCAGCAGACGCCAATCATGGAGCCCTGGCTGAAGTCGAGCGAGCCCATGGACATGATCATGAACACGCCGATGGCCGCGATCATGAGCACGTAGGTCGAGTTGAGGATGAGCCTGATGTTCTTGACCTGGACGAGCTTTCCGCCGGTGGCGACGGCAAAGAACAGGAAGATCAGGAGGAAGCCGAGCAGCGGCAGGATGGATCGCGCGTTGATCTTGGAGAGAAGTCCGGACTTGGTCTGCTCGTCACTCTCGCCTGCCACGGTGGCAACGCCGTTGGTTTCAGTCATCTTGTTCGCCTCCTAAACCATCAGAGAGATGAGGTCTTGCTCGCTCAGGTCGCGGGAGCGCTTGAGTTCGCCGTTGATCTTGTGGTCCTTCATCACGAGGATGCGGTCGCACATGCCGATGAGCTCCATGATCTCTTCCGAGATGACGAGGATGGCCTTGCCGTCCCTGCGCATCTGGTCCATGAGGGCGTAGATGTCGGCCTTGACCTTGATGTCGATGCCGCGGGTGGGCGAGTCGAGCAGGAGGATGTCGGACTCGGCGCCCAGCCAGCGCGCCAGGACGACCTTCTGCTTGTTGCCGCCCGAGAGCGCGGAGACGAACTGGCTCACGCCGACCATCTTGACCGACATGTCCTTGGCGTAGCGCTCCGCGAACTCGCGTTGCCTCTTTGCCGAGAGGGGCAACCCCATCTTGCGCAGCGAGGGCAGCGTGACGTTGTCCTGGATGGTATCGGCGATGAGGAGCGACTCGTTGTCGCGGTCCTTCGAGGCGTAGGCGATGGAGTGGTCGATGGCGCAGTTGATGCTGTCGACGCTCGTGCCGTCCGAGAGCGTGACCTCGCCCGTGCGCTCGTATGAGGCGCCGAAGAGGGCCTTGCCCACCTCGTGCATGCCGCATTCGGAGAGGCCACCGATGCCCAGGATCTCTCCCCTGTGCAGCTCGAGCGAGACGTCCTCGAGCTGGCCGGGGACGCTGACACCCCTCATGGAGAGGGCCACGCCCGCGGCGAGCGACTCGCCGTAGTCCTCGCGGTAGTAGTGACCGCTCATCTGGCGGCCGACCATGAGGGTCTTGAGCTCCTCCTCGGTCACGTCCTTGGCGCTGACGGTCTTGATGAACTCGCCGTCGCGCAGGATGCTGATCGTGTCGGACATCGAGAGGACCTCGGCCATGTCGTGGCTGATGAAGATCACGGTGCGACCGTCGTCGCGGACCTTGTTCATGACGCTGAAGAGCTTGTAGCGGCCGTTCTGGCTGAGGGCCGTGGTGGTCTCGTCCACGACGAGGACCTTGGGCGCGAACCAGGTGGAGCGCACGATCTCGACGAGCTTGCGGTCCTCGAAGTTGTAGTTCTCGATGGGGTCCGAGGCCTTGATGTAGTCCAGGCCATAGTCCGAGAGGAGCTCCTGCGCCTTCTTGTACATGGCGCGGGTGTTCTTGATCCCCCCGCTGATGAACTGGTCCTCGTCGCCGAGGAACATGTTCTCGGCGACGGTGAGGCCGTCGAGGGTGCCCTGCTCCTGGACGATGACGGCGGCGCCGTGGTGGTTGGCGTCGACCTGGTTCCTAGGGGCGATCTTCTGGCCGTCCAGCTCGAACGTGCCCTCGCCGATGGTGATGATGCCGGTGAGCATGTTGGTGAAGGTCGACTTGCCGGAGCCGTTCTCGCCTATGAGGGCGTGCACCTCTCCCTTGTAGAAGTCCAGGGAGACGTGGTCGACCGCGTGCGTGGGCCCGAAGCGCTTGTCAATGCCCACGGCATGGAGCATGATTTCCCTTGCCATCCTGCGTCCTCCCTTCCTACTTGACGACGGCGCCGTTGCGACGCTTGGTGGTGAGCGTGACGATGGCGAGCAGCGTCGCGCCGGTGACGATGTTGTTGACGGTTGTGGGCATGCCCAGGGCGACGAAGCCCGCGAAGATCATGGCCACGATGTACTCGCCGATGAGGATGGACACCACGGGGTGGCCGTACTTCTTGAAGGCCAGGCCGAAGAAGGTGCCCATGAGCGGCTGGAAGTTGAGCGCCTGCGAGAGCATGCCGGTCTGGGGCGTCTGCGCGGTGCCGTAGCCCAGGTAGAGGATGGACATGATGCCCATGAAGGTGCCGCAGAGCATGAAGGCGATGGCCTTGTAGCGGTCGACGTCGACGCCCATGTTCTTTGCCACGAGCTCGTTGGCTCCGATGGCGTTGGTGTAGGTGCCCACCTTGGTGTACTTGAGGATGAACCAGCAGAGCAGGAAGGCGAGCAGCGCCACCACGAGGTTCCAGGGGTAGGAGCCGAAGAGCTTGTAGGAGTCGCTCAGGCGCGTGCCGTTCACGTTGGCGATCCAGACGGAGAAGCTCTCGTAGATGAGCGAGAGGCCCGTGGTCACGATGATCGACGGGATGTGCATCTTGATGTAGGCGATGCCGTTGCAGAAGCCCAGGGCGAGGCCGACCAGGATGGGCACGACGATGACCGAGACCCAGCCGAGCTGGGGCGTCAGGGCGATGGCCGCGAGCTCCGAGACGATCAGGATGGAGCCGATGGAGAAGTCGAAGAGCCCCATGACGCAGATGAAGTACATGCCACAGCCGCCCACCGCGTAGATGAGGGCGGTCTGCAGGTACGAGGTGAGCTTGTCCGGCGAGCCGAAGGTGTCGGGAGACGAGACCTTGAACACAGCCCAGATCACCGCGGCGATGAGCAGGAGCAGCCCCACCCCGTACCACTGGCTCTGCCGGGCCTTATTCAGAAACGATTGCATCAATCGCCCCTTCCTCATGTTGCTGACAGGCGTTTCGCAGTGAATCGGAGGGAATCCGAGGACTCTCGGGCTCCCTCCGATTCGGATGCCGCTATGGTGCCGGCCTGGCCGACGTCAGGGACTGCCCGGGCGTTACGGGCCTAGGCGTGACGGGTCTAGGCGTGGCGGGTCTTGACGTCCTCGATGCTGAGCGACGTGGCGGCCTTGTTGAGGTCGTCGAAGCTCTTCTCCGCGAGTGCCTTGATCTCGTCGTCGGTGTAGGGGGCGTCGTTCACGAAGTACTTCTCGTAGTCGGCGTACTCATCGGAGCTCGAGACGTAGACGTAGGGGAACTTGATCTCGGCGCCGAACTCGCCCTCCTTGACCTCGAGCTTGCCGGTGCAGGCCTGGTAGGTGAGCATGAAGGCGTACAGGGGGTCGCAGAAGTGGCCGCCGGACTCGGCGAAGATGCCGCCGGAGGTGAGCTGGTCGGCGAGGTCGGAAAGGAAGTCGGTGGAGACGACCGAGATCTTGCCCGTGAGGCCCATGTTGGCGAGCTGGCCGATGGAGCCCACCAGCGGGTCGCCACCGCCGCCGGCGACGATCAGGGCGTCGATGTCCGGGTTGGTGTTGACGAACTGCTCGGTGACCTTGGCGCCCTCGGCCGAGGAAGTGTTGGCGTAGACGGGCTCGGTCATGGTCGCCTGGTCGCTGGGGTGAGCGGCGTTCCACTCCTCGAGGCCCTCCTTGTAGCCCTGCCAGCGCAGCTGGAAGGTGGCGTCGCCGACGGTCCATCCCTCGAGGCAGATGTGGCGGGCGCCGGTCTTGTTGGGGCCGCCCTTCTCGAGCAGGAGGCCCATCAGGGTCTTGCCGTTGAGGACCTCGTCCTCGTGGACGGCTCCGACGTAGTACTTGGAGCTCTTGGCCGCGGCGTAGACGTCGGGCGAGGCGGTCTCGGAGATGATGCGGTAGAACTGCGTGACGTACATCTCGTTCTCGTTGCAGGTGTTGATGACGGAGGTCATCTCGGAGTCCGCGGAGTTGCAGATGATCATGCCGTTGCAGCCGGCCGCGGCGAGGGTCTCGGCGGAGGCGGTGACCTGCTCGGAGACGTGGCCCTGGTCGACGACGGTGGTCTCGACGCCCAGGATGCTCGCGGCCTTCTTCACGATGTCGACCGAGAGGGAACCAAGTGCGTCGGTGGAGCTCCAGATGGAGACGCCGATCTTGACGTCCCTGCCCGACGCGTCGGAGCTGCCGGAGTCGGAGCTGCCGGACCCGCCGCTGCAGGCCGCGAGCACGGATGCCGCGCCCAGGCCCGCGCCGGTGACGCCCGAAAGCTTGAGGAAATCGCGCCTAGAGAGATTGCCCATTCCAAGTACTCCCTTCAAGAACCTTCCCGACCAAACAGTCGCCTTCGTGGGTGCCGTGGCACCCGTCTGCGGACCCTCTTGCCTGTCGTCCCCTGGCCCCTGTTGTTTAGGTCTCTGTTTACTGCCCACAAGAGAGAAAAACGACGGTCCGGACCTCGAAGAACGCCCCCCATGTAAGAAAGTGCCGCAGAACATGCGGGTCAATGTGACGTGTTTCGTTCATCGACCCTTTGCCTAACAACGTTGTAGCCTCTCTGGCACGTTCGCGAAACTCATTTGCCCGCGAACGGTTACAAAACAGTTGTGAACGGAGAAACATCAGTTAAATGGCAGTGTGTGAGGGCTATTTTAGTAATTCGAAACTGAACATTTATGGCTTTGTTCACCTAACAATTTGGATGGGTGCCAGAGAGTTGGTCTGGCAGGAGGAGCCCGGGAGGAGTCGGGCCCCTCTGCCCCACATGCGGCCCGCCAATACGCAACAATAGCCAGTGCAATAGAGCGCGGAAGAGAGAAGGAGCCCCATGGCAATCACCCCCGAAGAGGTCCGCGAGACCCTCGACATGGTCTCTCGCCAGAACCTCGACCTCAGGACCATCACCATGGGCGTCTCGCTCTTCGGCTGCGCCGACGAGGACATGGCGCGCATGTGCACCAAGATATACGACCGCATCACGACGACGGCCGAGCGCCTGGTGCCCGTCGCCAGCGAGCTCGAGCGCGAGTACGGCATCCCCATCGCCAACAGGCGCGTCTCGGTCACCCCCGTGGCGCAGATCGCTGCCGCCTGCCCCGACCGGGACCTCTCGCCCATCGCGCGGGCGATGAACCGCGCGGCCGAGACCCTGGGCATCGACTTCATGGGCGGCTTCTCGGCGCTCGTCCAGAAGGGCATGGGAGCCACCGACCGCCGCCTCATCGACTCCATTCCCACGGCGCTGGCCTCCACCGAGCGCGTCTGCTCCAGCGTCAACGTGGCCAGCCTGCGCGCCGGCATCAACATGGACGCCGTGCTGCTCATGGCCCAGAAGATGCTGGAGTGCGCCGAGCTCACCCAGGACATCGACTGCTACGGCGCCGCGAAGCTCGTGGTCTTCTCCAACATGGTAGAGGACTCCCCCTTCATGGCGGGCGCCGTCCATGGCGGCGGCGAGGCCGACGCGGTCATCAACGTGGGCGTCTCGGGCCCGGGCGTGATGGCCGCAGCCCTCGGGGAGCTGCCACCGGACGCGGACCTCACCGAGGTGGCCGAGCGCATCAAGCAGACCGCCTTCAAGATCACCCGCGCCGGGGAGCTCATGTGCCGCGAGGCGGCGCGGCGCCTAGGCGCCGAGAGGGGCATCGTGGACCTGAGCCTGGCGCCCACCCCGGCGGCGGGCGACTCCGTCGCGAAGATCCTCGAGATCATCGGCGTGGGCGAGTGCGGCGGCCCCGGCACCACCTGCGCCCTCGCCCTCCTCAACGACGCCGTCAAGAAGGGCGGGGTCATGGCCAGCTCCATCGTGGGTGGCCTCTCCGGCGCGTTCATCCCCGTCTCGGAGGACGCGGGCATGATCCGCGCCGCCCAGGACGGGGCACTCAGCCTCGAGAAGCTCGAGGCCATGACCTGCGTCTGCTCCGTGGGGCTCGACATGATCGCCATCCCCGGCGACACCTCGGTCGAGACCATCGCCGGCATCATCGCCGACGAGATGGCCATCGGCGTGATCAACGCCAAGACCACGGCCGTGAGGCTGATCCCCGCCATAGGCAAGCGAGAGGGCGACGTCCTCGAGTTCGGCGGCCTCTTCGGCTCCGCCCCGGTCATGCCCGTGAACCGCTTCGCGGGAGACGTGCTGGCGCATCGCGGCGGCCGCTTCCCCGCCCCGCTCAACTCGCTCAAGAACTAGCCCGGGGCTGGGATGGAGCCCAGGCCGAGGCCGAGGGGACCCAAGGGCCGCGAGCCCCTGCTCCCCTACAACTTCCTCGAGGTGTCGCTGGTGACCCTCTCCATCGCCGCCCTGAGCCTCGCCTGGCCCCTGGGTCTGGGCGAGCTCGTGGTCGGGACGCACGACGGGACGGAGGCTGCGGCCGCAGACCCCGACGAGTCGCTGCCCTCGGACGAGCTCCTCTCGCTCGAGCTCCCCGACGCGTCCCTCACGGCTCTGGGGCATCCCCGACCGCAGGCCATAGCCTGCATGAGCGCCGTCCAGGAGGAGATCGTCCGCCTCGCCGCGCAGGGGGTGGACGTGGGCTTCTGCCTGCGCGACCTCGACGGCAACGAGTTCGTGGCCTACCAGGCGAACAGGGACTTCTACACCGCGAGCAGCATCAAGGGGCCCTACGTGGCCTCGCTCCTCGAGCGGCGCGTGGACGAGGGCGACCTCCCCCTGGGCGACGTCGCCTCCCGCGTGAGGAGCATCGTCCTCTATTCGGACAACGACGCCTACGCGAGCCTGGTCGACCAGTACGGCGAGGAAGGCTTCGCAGGATGGCTCGAGGAGGCCGGCGTCGACACCGGCGTCTACGACGACCTCGGCGCGTACGCGGAAACGAAGTACCCCCGAAGCACCCCCTCGCAGCTGGCAGACGAGTGGGAGGGCATCCATGCCTACCTGGGCCACAGGACGAAGGCCTCCGAGCTCCTTGCGGGCCTCTTCGAGGAACGCGAGACGAGCCCCATCAGGGATGCGCTGGGCAGCGACGCGCGCAGCTGGTCGAAGGCGGGCTGGTTCCCCACGCGCGAGAGCGATCTCGTGACCCCGGCGGCCAACGACGCCGGCATCGTGCTCCACCGGGACGGCAGCGGCTACGTGCTCGCCGTCATGTCCACCTCCCCGGCAGACCTCGACGTGCTGGAGGGCCTCATCCGCGCCCTCGACGAGCTGAGCCTCTGCCTCTGACCTTCCCGCGGCATGGCAGGGACTCGCGGGCCAGGCGCCCGCGGTCCTCTCGCCCGGCGCACCCTTGTCTGCCGAGGCGTCGGCACCCCTAGCCCAGGAAGAGCACCTCGGGCTCGAGCCTCACGCCAAACTGGCGCATGACCTCGTCCTGCACGTGCTCGATCACGGCGTGGACGTCGGCCGCGGTGGCGTTGTCCACGTTGACCACGAAGCCCGCGTGCTTGGTCGAGACCTCCGCCCCGCCCGAGCGCCAGCCCTGCAGGCCCGCGTCCATGATCAGCTTGCCAGCAAAGTGGCCCTCGGGGCGCTTGAAGGTCGAGCCGGCGCTGGGAAGCTCCAGGGGCTGCTTCTCCTCGCGACGGTGGGTGAGGTCGTCCATCGTCGCGCGAATCCGGGCGGGGTCCAGAGGCTCGAGGTCGAAGGTCGCGGACACGACTACCAGGTCGTCGGTGCGGATGCGGCTGGTGCGGTACCCCAGGGCGAGCTCGCCTGCGGGGATGGTGGCCAGGCTACCGTCGGGCATGACCACGCGCACGCTCGCGAGGACGTCGGACATGCTGCCGCCGTAGGCTCCGGCGTTCATGAAGCAGGCACCGCCGATGGAGCCGGGAATGCCGCAGGCGAACTCGAGGCCAGAGAGCCCCAGCTCGCAGGCCATCTCGGCGGCCTCCTTGAGGGTCACGCCTGCCTGGCAGGTCATCTGGGTGCCGTCGACGGACACGTTGACCAGGCCTTCGGCCATGGCCACGATGACGCCGCGGTAGCCCTCGTCAGAGACGAGCAGGTCGCTCCCGCGACCGAGGACGAAGTGGGGCACCCCCGCCTCGCGGCAGGCGGCGAGCACGTCACGCAGCTCCTCGACGTCCTCGGGGATGACATAGAGGTCGGTAGGCCCGCCGATCTGGAAGCTGGTGTGCCGGCTCATGGGCTCGTCTTCCAGGACGTTCTCCTCGCCCACGATGGAGCGCAGCCTCCAGGCGAGTCCCTGCAAGTGGTCGCCGCTCTCTGACATCCCGAATCACTCTCCCCGGCGCGCTCCCCGGCGCGGCTCGTCTGGTACGACGCCCTCGTGGCGCCGCCGTCGCAGCAGATTATAGGTTGCCTGGCGATGGCGGGGGCCGTTTGAGACGACCGTACTCGGACACCCCGCCAAAAACTGCGCACGGAAGCTCCGAATTATGGAGAGACGCATTGTGTACAAAGTCGCTAGCTGGACATATGCAGCAAGACGTCCCTCTTGCGAAAATCCCGTGCGCAGTTTTTCTCGGCACGAGAAGTGCTATAGTCACGCAGACAGTTTCGGGGCGGGGTGAGATTCCCCACTGGCGGTGATGGGCGCGAAGTTCGCCCGAGTCCGCGCGCCGCACAGAAAAGAGCGGCTGACCTGGTGAGATCCCAGGACCAACGGTCAAAGTCCGGATGAGAGAAACGAGGCCACCATGGCACAGGACTCCACCATGCGTCACGACACCCACTCCACCACCGAGCAGCGCGGCTGGTCGACCAAGCGCATCGCCGTCACGGCGCTCTTCTGCGCCGTCGCTGTCATCGCCACCCTCTTCCTGGAGTTCCCCATCCTCCCGGGCGTGTCCTGGCTCAAGTACGACCCCTCCGGCATCGTGGCCCTCATCGCGGGCTTCGCCTTCGGCCCCGCCACCGCTGCCGCGGTCTCCGTCATCCCCTACCTGGTGCATCTGGCGACGGCCAGCGGCATCTACGGCGTGATCATGGCCGTGCTGGCCACCTTCTCGCTCGCGATGCCCGCTGCCCTCGTGTACCGCCGCGACACCAGCCTGCGCGGCGCCATCCTGGGCATGGTCGTGGGTGCCGTGGTCTGCCTGGTCGCCTGCATCCTGGGCAACGTCGTCATCACCCCCTTCTACGCGGGCATGCCCGTCGACACCGTCGTCGCGCTGATCGTCCCCGCGCTCCTCCCCTTCAACCTGATCAAGATCGCCCTCAACTGCGTGGTGTGCGCACTGGTCTACAAGCCCGTCACCAAGGCCCTGGGCAACTAGGCCGCGACTTGGAATCTGCCGCCGCAAAGGACGTCACGGGCGACCCCGTGCTGAGACTCTCGCACGTCACCCTCGACTACGAGGGCGGCGTGCGAGCGCTTGATGACGTGTCCCTGGAGGTCGCGCGAGGCGAGCGTCTCTGCGTCCTGGGCGCCAACGGCTCCGGCAAGTCGACGCTCGCGAGCGTGCTCTGCGGCCTGCTCGCACCCGACGCGGGCGACGTCGAGCTGGTGGGGCGGCGCGTGCTTGTGGGCGGAAAGGTCGACTTCGCCGCCTACCGCCTGGCCCGGCGCAGCCTGGGCCTGGTCTTCCAGAACCCGGACGACCAGATCGTGACCTCCGTGGTCGCGGAGGACGTCGCCTTCGGCCCCGAGAACCTGGGCGTCCCCTCGGAGCAGATTGGCGAGCGCGTAGCCCGGGAGCTCCACCGCGTGGCCCTGGACGACTTCGCCCAGGCCGACCCGACCCGGCTCTCGGGAGGGCAGAAGCAGCGCGTCGCCATCGCCGGGGCGCTGGCCATGGAGCCCGAAGCCCTCGTCCTGGACGAGCCCGGCGCCCTCCTCGACGTGCGCGGACGCCGCTCGATCATGCGCGTCATGGCACGCCTCGCCACAGCCGGGACGACCGTCGTCCACGTGACCCACTTCATGGAGGAGGCCCTGGAGGCCGACCGCGTCGTCGTGATGTCCCACGGGAGGGTCGCGCTCGAGGGCACGCCGACCGAGGTCTTCTCGCACGCGGGAGAGCTTGCCGAGCTGGGGCTCGAAGAGCCCTTCGCGGCGCGCCTGGCGGAGGCGCTGCGCGAACGCGGGCTCGCCCTGCCCTGGACCTGCGACGGAGAGCAGCTGGCGGGGGACGTACTCAGGCTCTGCGGGCGCGGCGACCGCACGCCGCAGGACGGCGGGCGAGAGGATCCTCGGCAGGTCTCGCCCGCGCCCGCCCAGGTGGCGGACGCCGGGGAGCCGGCCGCCATCGAGCTCTTGCACGTCCGCTACTCGTACCGCGACGAGGACGCCCGCAGCGACGCGCGGCCGGCGCTCGACGGGGTGTCGCTGCGCGTCGCGCGTGGCAGCACCTGCGCCATCGTGGGCCAGACCGGCTCGGGGAAGTCCACCCTCCTGCGCATCGTCTGCGGCCTGGAGGCACCCGATGCGGGCGAGGTCCGCATCGGGGGAAGGGCCATCGCCACGCGCCGCGACCGCCTGCGGCTGCAGGGGGGCATCGGCTACGTGATGCAGCATCCCGAGCGGCAGCTCTTCGCCCAGACCGTCGCCGAGGACGTGGCCTTCGGCCCCCGCAACCTCGGGCTTCGCGGCAGGGCCCTCGACGAGAGGGTCGCGCTTGCACTCGAGCTCGTGGGGCTCTCGCACAAGACCGAGGCCTCGCCCTTCGAGCTCTCGGGCGGGCAGCAGCGCATGTGCGCCATCGCGGGCGTGCTCGCCATGCAGCCGGAGGTCCTGGTCCTGGACGAGCCCACCGCAGGCCTCGACCCGAGGGGGCGCAGGAAGCTGAGGCGGCTCCTCGACGAGGTCCACGCGCGAGGCGTGACCGTGGTGCAGGTCACCCACTCCATGGAGGACGCCGCCCGCTGCGAGCGGGTCGTGGTGCTCGACCGCTCCCACGTGCTGGCGAGCGGAACGCCGCGCGAGGTGTTCCGCGGCGCCAACGAGGCGCGGCTGCGCGAGGCGGGCCTGGGTCTGCCCCGCGCGCTCGAGTGGGCACGCACGCTCGAGTCGCGGGGCGTCACGGACCTGGGCGAGCCCCTCGTCCTGGACGAGCTCGCCGACCGGCTGGTCGCGCTCCTGCCGACCGGGGGAGGCGAGGCCTGATGGCGCTCAGGATACGCATGGGCCAGTACTACCCCGGAGACTCCCCCATCCATCGCCTGGACCCGCGTGCCAAGGTGACCGCCGCGCTGGCCGTCATGGTCTCGGTCTTCGCCATCTCGACGCCGCTCCAGCTCGCCTTCGGCTTCGCGTTCGCGCTCGCCCTCCTGGCCCTGGCGCAGGTGCCCGCGCACAAGGTCCTGGAGTCGATCCGTCCCCTGGTGGCGATGCTCCTCGTGCTGGGCCTAGTGAACCTCCTGGTCAACCAGAGCGGGGAGGTCGTGTGGCGGCTTGGCGTTCTGGCAATCACCACCGGCGGCCTGCGCGCTGCCTTCGTCTACAGCCTGCGCCTGGTCATCGCCGTGGTGGCGGCCGCCCTCATGCTGCTCACCACCACGCCCACCCAGCTCACGGACGCCTTCGACGCGGGGCTCGCGCCGCTCGCGCGCCTGGGGCTACCCGGCCACGAGCTGGCCATGGTCTTCTCGCTCATGCTGCGCTTCATCCCCACCCTCGCCGACGAGACCCAGTCCATCCTGGACGCGCAGGCGTCGCGCGGGGGACGGCTCCTCGCCGGCAGCCCGGTCCGGCGGATACGTGCCGTGGGGGCGATCCTCGTGGCGCTGCTCGCGAGCTCGATCCACCACGCGGAGGGCCTCTCGCGCGCGCTCGACGCCCGCTGCTACGAGGGCGGGTCCGAGCGCAGCCACTGGCACCCGCTGCGCATGCGTGGCGCGGACTGGCTCGCCGTGGGCGCCACGACGGCATACGTCGCGGTGCTGGTGGCGCTGGGACTCACGTCGCTGTAGCTCGCGGCGCTGTAGCTGCCAGGACAACGCACCCCGGCTGCAACCCTGCCTCAATCGCGTCCCCGCCGCCGGAAGCCGGGGCCACTCCTTGCCGCTGGGAGCCAGAGTCATGCCCTTGCCACCGGAAGCCAGATGTGGGTGGTTTTCTCGGAGAAAAACGCCCTGAACCACCCACTTCTCCCCTGCGGCGGCGGAAGAACCACCCACATCGAGCTCCTGGCGGCAGGACTTCTGGCGGAGGATCGCGTTTGGCGGCAGAACTCCTGGCGGCAGGACGTCCCGGCGGGAAGACGCAGGGCTCCTGGCGGCAGGGGCCGTAGCGGCAGGGCGCAAGACAGGTCACCAACGCGGCGCGCCCCTCTCCCCCGCCATCATTCTTTCACCCTCATGACAAGACCTCCGGCATCGCCCTTCCGCCGTCGCGCGGCGCGTATCATTGACTCGCTCGCACCTCATCGCTACAGCGACGAACTGACGGAAGGTAGGACCCATGGTCTCTCGCGTCTATGTGGAGAAGAAGCCCGGATTCGACGTCGAGGCACGGCAGCTCGAACGCGAGCTCAGGGAGATCCTGGGGGTGAGGGGGCTCGAACGCCTGCGAATCGTGAACCGCTATGACGTGGAGGGAATCTCGCGCGAGCTCTTCCGGCAGTGCATCCCCACCGTCTTCAGCGAGCCCCAGTCCGACGTCGCCAGCACGCGCCGTCCCGCCGCCGGCAAGGGCACGGCCGTCTTCGCCGTCGAGTTCCTCCCTGGCCAGTTCGACCAGCGCGCGGACTCCGCGGCGCAGTGCGTGCAGCTCATCAGCCAGGGAGAGCGGCCCCTCGTCGCATCAGCCAAGCTCTACTACCTCGAGGGCGGCCTCTCCGACGCCGACGTCGCCGCCGTCAAGGACTACGTGATCAACCCCGTCGAGGCCCGCGAGGCCTCGCTCGAGACCCGCAAGACCCTCAGGGGCAGCTATCCCAAGCCGCCCATGGTTCAGACCCTCGACGGCTTCCGCGAGCTGGGACCCGACGACCTCCAGGCCATGATCGACGACCTCGGCCTGGCCATGGACCTCGCCGACCTCGGCTTCTGCCAGGAGTACTTCGCCGGCGAGAAGCGCGACCCCACGATCACCGAGATACGGATGATCGACACCTACTGGTCGGACCACTGCCGCCACACCACGTTTGGAACCGAGCTTGAGGACGTCCGGATTGACGACGAGGTGGTCCGCGCCGCCTTCGACCGCTACCTGCAGATGCGCCACGAGCTGGGTCGCGACCAGAAGCCCCTCTGCCTCATGGACATGGGCACCATCGGCGCCAAGTGGCTCAAGTCCCGCGGCATCCTGAGGAACCTCGACGAGTCCGAGGAGATAAACGCCTGCACCGTGAAGGTGAAGGTCGACGTGGACGGCAACGACGAGGACTGGCTCTTCCTCTTCAAGAACGAGACCCACAACCACCCGACCGAGATCGAGCCCTTCGGCGGCGCGGCGACCTGCATCGGCGGGGCCATCCGCGACCCGCTGAGCGGCCGCAGCTACGTCTACCAGGCCATGCGCGTGACCGGAGCGGCCGAGCCGCTGGTCCCCGTGAGCCAGACGCTCGAGGGGAAGCTCCCCCAGCGCAAGCTCGTGACCACCGCCGCCGCAGGCTACTCCTCCTACGGCAACCAGATCGGCCTCGCCACGGGCCAGGTGAGCGAGCTCTACCACCCCGGCTACGTGGCCAAGCGCATGGAGATCGGCGCCGTGGTGGGCGCAACGCCCGCGAGCCACGTCCGCCGCGAGACGCCCGCGCCCGGCGACAGGATCGTCCTTCTGGGCGGGCGCACCGGCCGCGACGGCATCGGCGGCGCGACGGGCTCCTCCAAGGCCCACAACGTCGAGTCGCTCGCCAAGGACGGCGCCGAGGTCCAGAAGGGCAACGCCCCCATCGAGCGCAAGCTCCAGCGCCTCTTCCGCCGCGAGGACGCCTGCTGCCTGATCAAGCGCTGCAACGACTTCGGCGCGGGCGGGGTCTCCGTCGCCATCGGCGAGCTGACCGACGGCCTCCTAATCGACCTCGACCGCGTGCCCAAGAAGTACGAGGGGCTGGACGGCACCGAGCTCGCCATCAGCGAGTCGCAGGAGCGCATGGCCGTGGCGCTGGCCCCCGAGGACGTCGACGAGTTCATGGGCTATGCCGCGGAGGAGAACCTCGAGGCGACCGTGGTCGCCGAGGTCACCGAGGAGCGCAGGCTCCGCATGGGCTGGCAGGGCCAGACCATCGTGGACGTCAGCCGCGACTTCCTGGACTCCAACGGAGCGGCCAAGCACCAGTTCGTGCACGTCGAGCGCCAGGGCAGCTGGGCGCCGAGCTGGGAGGGGACGACCCCGGAGGAGCGCCTGCGCTCCGTCCTGCGCGACCTCAACGTCGCCTCGAACAAGGGACTCTCCGAGCGCTTCGACTCGACCATCGGCGCGGCCACGGTGCTCATGCCCTTCGGCGGCCGCACCCAGCTCACCCCCAGCATGGCCATGGTGGCCAAGCTCCCCGTCGACGGGCGGACCACCAGCGTGAGCGGCATGGCCTGGGGCTTCAACCCCTACCTCATGAGCGCCAACCAGTTCGCGGGCGCGTACCTCTCCGTCGTGGAGTCGCTCTGCCGCCTCGTGGCCGCCGGCCTCAGGAGGCAGGACGCCTACCTCACCTTCCAGGAGTACTTCGAGCGCCTGCGCGACGTGCCCGAGCGCTGGGGCAAGCCCGTCGCGGCGCTTCTCGGCGCGCTCATGGCTCAGGCGGACCTGGGCGTCGGGGCCATCGGGGGCAAGGACTCGATGTCCGGCTCCTTCGAGGACCTGGACGTGCCCCCGACCCTGGTCTCGTTCGCGACGGCGGTGGGCAAGGTCGACCACGTGACCAGCCCCGAGCTCAAGCGTGCCGGCTCCAAGCTGCTGCTGGTCAGGCCCCGCTACAAGGCCGACGGCATAACGCCCGAGGCCGAGTCGCTCCTGGCCGTGCTCGACTTCGTCCAGGAGCGCATCGGCTGGGGAGAGGTGCTTGCGGCCTCGACCCCCGGCTACGGCTGCCTTGCCGAGACCCTGTTCAAGATGGCCGTGGGCAACCAGCTGGGCATCCTGCTCGATGACGGGTTCGCGGCGGACGAGCTCTTCCGCCCGGCCTACGGCAGCCTCGTGCTCGAGCTGGGCGCGTCGACCTTCGTGCCCGCCGAGGCAGGTGACTTCGAGCTGCGCCAGATAGGCAGCAGCTGCGACGACTACGTCCTTGGCATCGAGGGAGGGCGCATAGGGCTCGCACCACTCCAGGAGGAGTGGGAGGCAAGGCTCGAGCCCGTCTTCCCCTACCGCGCCGCGGGCGAGGAGGTCGAGACGCCGAGCTTCGACGTCGCGCGAGCCGGCGTTACGAGGCCGGCGCCTGCCGTGAGGCTGGCGCGCCCGCGTGTGGTGATTCCCGTCTTCCCGGGCAACAACTGTGAGTACGACTCCGCGCAGGCCTTCGAGCGCGCCGGGGCCGAGGTCAGCACCCTGGTAATCCGCAACCTCTCGCCCGAGGACGTCGCCCAGAGCACCGAGGAGCTCGTGAGGCAGATTGGGCAGAGCCAGATCGTCATGATCCCCGGCGGATTCAGCGGCGGAGACGAGCCCGACGGCTCGGCGAAGTTCATCACCGCCTTCTTCCGAGCCCCCGCGGTCACCGAGGCCGTGCGCGACCTGCTGCAGGCGCGCGACGGCCTGATGCTGGGCATATGCAACGGCTTCCAGGCCCTGGTCAAGCTGGGCCTCGTACCCTACGGAGACATCCGCCCCATGGACGAGGACTGCCCCACCCTCACCTTCAACAGCATCGGACGCCACCAGAGCAGGCTCGTGCGCACGCGCGTCGCCTCGAACCTCTCGCCCTGGCTGTCCCGGTGCGAGGTGGGGGACGTGCACACCATCGCGATCAGCCACGGGGAGGGGCGCTTCGTGGCCTCCGACAAGCTGCTCTCACAGATGGTGGCCGCAGGGCAGGTCGCCACGCAGTACGTGGACGAGGCGGGCGTGCCGGGCATGGGGCTCGACGTGAACCCCAACGGCTCGGTGCTGGCCATCGAGGGCATCACCAGCCCGGACGGCCGCATCTTCGGCAAGATGGGCCACAGCGAGCGCTACACGCAGGGCAACTTCGCCAACGTCCCCGGCAACCACTACCAGCCGCTCTTCGAGGGTGGCGTGGAGTACTTCAAGTAGGGTTGAACTGAGCTGGAGGGCCTTGGGGCAGGGCACGAGGGGGTAACCTCCCGTGTCCCGCCTCCTTTGTTGCGCAAAAAGTGCGCTCGAGCGACCTATCGGACGACCGCCGGACGAGCTACCGAACAGGCAGGACCTCTGCGCAAGGAGGGCCCGTCGCCAACGCTAGGCAGATGTTCTTTACTGGCGACCTCGGATGGGAACCGGCCGAGAGCGGCCCAGTAAAGAACAGATTCCGTGCCGCATACCCGGCAGGTGTTCTTTACTGGCGGCCTCGGGGTGGATTGGCGCATATACGGGGCAGTAGAGAACAAAATCGTCCGACGCTTACACAAGCTCCCTGGCAGCGAAATCGGATTGGACGCAGAGGGACCGAGGGCCCACACCACCCGGGCGCCCTGGCATTCTTCGTACATGTGTTCCCTTCGTCCCGCGCCGTGAGTAGAATCGAGACAGGCCGCGACGAGGGAGGGAGGTGCGCATGGACGACCGGAGCAACGAGGCGGAAGGCAGGCCCCGAGCCGACCTGGACACGCTCGTCCAGGACATCGTCCAGCGCGTCCTCGAAGTCGAACGCCGCCGCGGGGGAGCGAGCTTCAGCGAGCGTTCGTACTCCGACCAGCCCATCCTCCGAAGGGGCTCCGACTGGCGCCGCGAGCGAGAGGAGCGGCCCGCCGGAGCGGGGCGGCCCACGCCAGCAGGGCAGTCCTCCTCGACAGGGCAGTCCGCCTCGGCAGAGCGGTCCGCGTCATCCGAGCGTCCCGCAAGCGCACGTTCCACCTCGGCGGGACGTCCCCTGCAGGAGCGCTCCATCGCCTCGACCCGAGCCGAGCGGGCGCGCAGGGCCTACCGGTCGCAGGCCCGCTTCGACCAGCAGCCCCTCCCACGCGACGCCCCCCGCCCCCTGCCCCATCCCGCCCTGCCCCCGACGCTCGCGCGACTCCGCTACCTCGAGGGCGACTGTGACGACCAGGGCGTCCTCCTGCGTGGGGGCAAGCTCTTCGCCGCACAGGCCCGCCTCGCGGCGGACTTCGAGGACGACCAGCCCTACCAGGGCGCCCTCCCCTTCCGCTACCTGCCCACCTATCAGGAGCTCAGCGACCGGGAGCTACGCGGGTACTTCAGCTGGCGCACGCTCTGGCGGCGGGGCGAGGCGTCGGACGCCCCCTCCACCTTCGTGCGGCTCCTCTCCTTCGAGCTCGTCAACGGCGTGGGCGTCGAGCCCGGCACCCCGGTGGCGCTCGAGCTCCGCCGCCTCGTCGACGCCTGCCGGGACCAGGCCGCGAAGCAACCGGGTGCCACGGGAGGGGGCGTGCTCGACCTCGAACGGCTGCTGCGCGACTACGTGGTCTGCCACCAGCTCGACCCCAAGCTCGCCACCAGCGAGGAGGAGCGCGCCTTCGCATGGGCGGTCTTGACCCTTCGTCTCGCCGAGCGGGCGCGTCTCTGCCAGGAGGGCCTCCGAGGCCTCACGCCCAGGGACCAGGAGGGCCCGGCGCCCACGGACAACGAGCTCTGGGAGGCCCTGGGAAGGGTCTCGTCCTACCCACCTGAGCGCTCGCCCTTCCTCAGGACGCACGCGGACGAGTCGGCCCAGGTGGTGGCCGGCGTCTTTGCCCGGCTGGTCCGCCACTGCGCCAAGCGGCGCAAGACCGACTTCATCGACAGCCTGGTGGGACCCGTCCAGGAGCACGCCTACTACCCCTTCGCCGGCGTCCCCCTCGAGGACGCCCCCAAACCGGAGGGCCTGCGCGTGCGCCTCACCGCCGCAGAGACGATCACGCACCGCTTTGGCCGTTGGAAGCTGCGCAAGGACTTCTCGACCAGCGGCAGGAGCCGCGAGCTGGGAAGGATCGTCCGCGGCATCGACCGCCAGATGCGCGACGACTGGGGCTTCGGCCGCCCCCTCAAGGAGAAGCGGCTTCCCGCCTATGTCGCACGCATGATCCAGAAGGAGAGCGCGCTGGCGCTCGAGCGCTCACAGGAGGCCGAGCGGCGCCGGATCAGCTTCGACCTCTCCAAGCTGGGCTCGATCCGCTCCGCCGCGGCCCTCACCCGCGAGGCCCTGCTGGTGGACGAGGAGCGCGACGGCTACCTGCCCGACGACCCACCCCGCGAGGCGCCGTCGTCCATCTCCGTGACGACGGTACCCCCCATGCCAGGCGAGAGGGACGCCACGTCCCCCGCTGCCACGTCCCCCGCCGACACGCCCCGCCCCGCGGCAGCGCCACCCGCCCCGACGGCCCAACCATCGGCCGGCACGCGGGACGGCAGCCCGGAGGGGGGCACGCCGTCCCCCTGTGGCCTCGACCCGGAGGAGCTCGGGCTCCTGCGCGCCCTGCTCGACGGGAGGCCAGGCCCCAGCGGCACCGCGCGCACGACGGAGATGCTCGCCGACTCCGCCAACGAGAAGCTCTTCGACCTCCTACAAGACAGCGCAATCGAGTTCGACGACCAGGGTCCCCACCTCGTGGAGGACTACATCGAAGACCTGAGAGGAATCCTCGAGCCATGACCGAGCCCAGCGCCAAGCCACGCGTCCCCCGCCGCATCGCGGCCGTGATCGTCAACTCGCTCAAGGGCGGCGTCGTCCCGCGCGTGGGCCTGCCCTACGTGACAGTGGGCCGCGAACGAGAGATCCAGGCCCTCCTCCACGACCTAGAGCTCGTGGCAGACGGGGGCGCCAGCTTCCGCTTCCTGGTGGGGCGCTACGGCAGCGGCAAGAGCTTCCTCCTCCAGACCATCCGCAACCACGCCATGGGCCGGGGCTTCGTCGTCTGCGACGCGGACCTGTCCCCCGAGCGGCGCTTCCAGGGTGGAAACGGCCAGGGCCTCGCCACCTACCGGGAGCTCATCCGCAACCTCAGCACCAAGACGCGTCCCGAAGGAGGGGCCCTCAACCTGATACTCGACCGATGGGTCACGAACGTCGAGGCTCAGGTGCGCGCCGAGGAGGGCATCAGCCCCGACGACGCGGGCTTCTCGCCTGCCGTGGAGGCGCGGATACTCGCCCTCGTGCAGTCGCTCCAGGAGCTCGTGCACGGCTATGACTTCGCCCGCCTCCTCACGTTGTACTGGCACGCCCATGTGGAGGGGGACGACGTCACCAAGGCCAACGTGACCAGGTGGTTCCGCGGGGAGTACCGCAACAAGACCGAGGCGCGACAGGAGCTGGGCGTCTCGGTGGCCATCGGCGACGACGACTGGTACGACTACCTCAAGCTCTTCGCCGCCTTCCTCAGGGGGGCCGGCTACCAGGGCCTCGTGGTGCTGGTGGACGAGCTGGTCAACCTCTACAAGATCCCCAACGCCATCAGCCGCCAGTACAACTACGAGAAGATCCTGACCATGTACAACGACACCCTGCAGGGCAAGGCGAGCCACCTGGGCATCATCATGAGCGGCACGCCCCAGACCATCCAGGACCGCCGTCGCGGGCTCTACTCCTACGAGGCCCTGCGCTCGCGCCTGACGCAGGGACGCTTCGCCCAGGGCGGCTTCGCCGACCTCCTGGCGCCGGTGATCGAGCTCCAGCCCCTCACTCACGAGGAGCTCCTGGTCCTCGTCGAGAAGCTCGCGGACATCCACGCCGGGCTCTTCGGCTACGAGCGCACGATCGGCCAGGACGACCTCATGGCCTTCCTCCAGGCCGAGTTCGGCCGCGTGGGGGCCGACACCCACCTCACGCCGCGCGAGGTCATCCGCGACTTCGTCGAGCTACTCGACATCCTGTTCCAGAACCCTCAGCTCGATGCGGCGGACCTGCTGGGGAGCGAGCAGTTCCAGACCCCCGTCGCAGCCCCGCGACCAGCGCCGACGCGTCGAGCGAACATGCCGGCGGAGGCAGTGGCGCCGACCTCCCTCGCGGCGGCGGGACAGGGACACGTGTCGCCCGCACAGGCGACACCGCGGCAACAGGACGAGTTCGCAGAGTTCAAGATCTAGGACGGGAGTGCCTTGGACGTCTTCGACCGCTATGCCCCCTTCATACAGGACTTCATCTACCAGCACGACTGGCAGAGACTGAGAGCCGTGCAGGTCGCTGCCGCGGAGGCAATCTTTGGCAGCGACCAGAACGTCCTCCTCACCGCCTCGACGGCCTCGGGCAAGACGGAGGCGGCCTTCTTCCCCATCCTCACCGAGCTCTGGGAGGACCCGCCCGCGTCGGTGGGCGCCATCTACATCGGACCCCTCAAGGCCCTGATAAACGACCAGTTCATCCGCCTCGAGGACCTCTGCGCCGAGGCGCGGATCCCCGTCTGGCACTGGCACGGTGACGTGTCGCAGTCCCACAAGGCCAAGATGCTCAAGCATCCCTCCGGCATCCTCCAGATCACGCCAGAGTCCCTCGAGGCCATGCTCCTGCACCGCCACGCCGCCATCGCGCGCACCTTCTGCGACCTGCGCTACGTGGTCATCGACGAGGTCCACTCGCTCCTGCGCGGCGACCGCGGCAACCAGACCCTCTGCTGCATCGAGCGCCTCTCGCGCATCGCGGGCGTGAGCCCCCGTCGCATCGGGCTCTCGGCCACCATCGGCGAGCCCGAGGCCACGGGCGCCTACCTCAGCTCGGGCACCGGGCGCGGCTGCCTCATCCCGCGCATGGACGCCCCACGCGAGAGCTGGCGCCTCAGCATGGAGCACTTCTATGTGAGCGGCCCCCAGGCGCCCGACCGCGGCGCCGACGGCCTGGGACACGGCGGGGCGTCGGTTGCGGAGGGGCCCGAGCCCAGCTACGAGATGCCCCTCTCCCCTGCCCAAGGCGAGAGAGTCCCCGCCCCCTCGGACCGGGCAGAGGACGTGGGTGCGAGGACGCCGCAGGGCCGCGACGCCACGTCCGCCAACGACACGGCACCATCCGCCGCAGAGGCGGACGACCTGCCCCCCACCCCCGAACAGCCCGACTGGGAGCCCTCCTCCGACGTCGCCCCCGTCTTCGCCGACCCCGGCCTCGCCTACGTCTTCGAGCACACCCGCAACCGCAAGTGCCTGGTCTTCGCCAACTCCCGCGAGGAGTGCGAGGAGGTCACCACCAGCCTGCGCCAGTACTGCGAGGCCAACGGGGAGGGAGACCGCTTCCTCATCCACCATGGCAACCTCTCGTCCAGCCTCAGGCTCTCGGCCGAGGACCTCATGCGCGACGACGACCTGAGCCTCACCACCGTCACTACCTCGACCCTCGAGCTGGGCATCGACATCGGCCGGCTGGAGCGCGCCTTTCAGATCGACGCGCCGTTCACGGTGAGCTCCTTCCTCCAGCGCATGGGCCGCACGGGACGGCGCGGGCAGCCCAGCGAGATGTGGTTCGTCATGCGCGAGGACGAGCCCGAGGCGCGAGCCCTCCTGCCCGAGACCATCCCCTGGAAGCTCCTGCAGGGCATCGCCCTGGTGCAGCTCTACCTCGAGGAGCGCTGGGTCGAGCCACCCAAGCTGAACGGCCTGCCCTACAGCCTCCTCTACCACCAGACCATGGCCACGCTCGCCTCCTCCGGCGAGCTGAGTCCCGCCGACCTCGCGCGGCGCGTGCTCACCCTCGCGCCCTTCTGGCGCGTGAGCCTCGACGACTACCGCGTCCTCCTCAGGCACCTCCTCGCGATCGACCACCTGCAGGAGACGGAGTCGGGTGGGCTCATCGTGGGGATCGCGGGCGAGCGCGTGACCAACAACTTCAAGTTCTACGCCACCTTCGCGGAGAACGAGGAGTTCACCGTCCGCAGCGAGTCCCAGGAGCTTGGGACCGTCGTGGCGCCGCCGCCCGTGGGCGAGCGCATCGCCATCGCCGGGGCCGTCTGGGTCATCGAGGAGATCGACTACAAGCGCCACCTCATCGAGTGCAGCCGCGTGAAGGGCAAGGTGCCCGCCTACTTCGGGATGTGCGCGGGAGACGTGCACACCCGCGTGCTCGAGCGCATGCGCCAGGCCCTGGGCGAGGAGGACGAGTACCCCTACCTCAGGCGCAACGCCCACGCGCGCCTGCTCCAGGCCCGTCATGTCGCGGCCAACGCCCACGTGGGCACGGAGCCGCTGGTCAACGTGGGAGGCACCGCCTGGTGCCTCTTCCCCTGGCTGGGGTCCTACGCCTTCCTGGCCCTCGAGCGCTTCATCAAGCTGCGCTGCGCCGACGAGCTGGGGCTCAAGGGCCTCGACTCCTCGCGCCCCTACTTCATGCAGTTCACCATGAGGGCCGACGCGAGCTGGTTCTACCAGGTGCTCAAGCGCGAGGCCGCGCGGGGCGTGGACCCCATGGAGCTGGTGTATCCGGGGGAGGTGCCTCGCTTCGACAAGTACGACGAGTTCGTCCCCGACGAGCTGGTGCGCAAGGGCTTCGCCCTGGGCGTCCTGGACGTGCGGGGCATGCTCGAGCGGGTGCTCTCCTGGCCGGATGGCGCGCTCCTCTCGCCTGCGCCCCTCCCCTAGGCCCGAGGCCTCGTTCTCTATGCCGATTGCCGGGCCCCCACCTCCTTCTCTATGCATTCTCCTGAACTCGCCCCTCCACCAACAGGGCTTTTACGACTGCGATTTCAGAGAATGGCATAGAGAACGTGGGGACGGCGGGCAGGCACGCTAGGGGGCGGACGCACGCAGATGGTGGCGCGAGTCGGCAGACGGAACAACGGACGGAAGCGAAGACGCGCGGAGCATGGCAGCGAGAAGGGCTACACTCAGGCTTAGCTGCAGTGTCGCAGCGGTCGCCCCGTCCGGAAGCGCACGGGATGACGTCACCCCAGGACGGGAGGCACCCAGATGTCAGACTTCCTCACGCTCGCTCGCGAACGCTATTCCTGCCGCAAGTTCAGCGACGCCCCGGTGGAACCCGATAAGGTCGACGCCCTGATCGCCGCTGCGGTCGCCGCCCCCACGGCCGTGGACAAGCAACCCTGGCACGCCTGGATCATCCAGAGCCCCGACGCCCTCGAGACCGTGCGAGAGAACACCCCCTACGGCTTCGGTGCCCCCCTCATCGTGGCCGTCGGTGCCAAGGAGGACGAGGCGTGGGTGCGCTCCTTCGACGGGCGCAACTTCGCCGACGTGGACGCGAGCATCGTGGCGACGCACATCATGCTCGCCGCGTACTCGCTCGACCTGGGCAGCACCTGGGTGGGCAAGTTCGACGCCGGGGCGCTGAAGCAGGCCTTCCCGCAGATGCAGGGCTACGACCTCATCGCGCTGTTCCCCCTGGGGTATCCCGCCGACGATGCCGAGCCCGCCCCGCGCCATACGATGCGCAAGCCTGCCGACGAGCTCGTGAGCCGCATCTAGCGAGCGGCAGGAGACCAGACGACCGACCACCCCCGGCAAGGGCATGGCCGGCGGAGAGGGGCCACATGCCATGAGGTCGTTACTCATCAAGGACACCACGCGCGTGGAGCGCATCCAGATCGTCCACCAGGGGCTGGACTTCTGCGGAGACTCGAGCTGCGAGAGCTGCAGCGGATGCAGCATGGGCGTGGGCTCCATAGACGCCATGTACCAGCCCTACATCGACGGCGAGATGGAACTCAGCGAGGTCAACATGCGCCACGCGGCCACCCGCTACACCCTCGGCTGAGAGCGCAAGGCGAGAGGCAACACGGCCTCAGGGCTTGGCCCAAGCTTGGTCCAAGGGCACCGCACGCGGAGAACGGACGCACCAGAGGGGGCCTTGGCGTAGCATCTTCCACCAGGAAGCGAAGATGGGAGACGCATGGGCATGGGCGAGAGGCGCCAACACGAGGAGCGGGACGGCTGGAACGAGCCTGCGGGACGTAGTGCGCGGGACGACGAGACGGCGGACAGGCGAGGTGCGGACGCCTACCACAGAGGTTCAGTGCTCCTCAGGGGCCAGATGATTCCCGAACGCACCACCACGAGCAGCCTGCTCGCACCAGACGACCCCGCCGACTGGATTCGCATGGACCCATGGCGCGTCATGCGCATAGAGGCGGAGTTCGTCGACGGATTCGACGCCCTCGCCAAGCTCGGGCCAGCCGTGAGCGTCTTCGGGTCTGCCCGCACGCCGCGAAGGAGCCCCGGCTACGACGCCGCGCTCGCCATGGGACGCCTCCTCGCCGAGCGGGGCGTGGCCGTCATAACGGGCGGCGGGCCGGGCGTGATGGAGGCGGCGAACCGCGGGGCGTCAGAGGCGGGCGGGACGTCCGTGGGGCTGGGCATAGAGCTTCCCCAGGAGCAGGGAATCAACCAGTGGGTCAACCTGGGCATGAGCTTCAGGTACTTCTTCGTGCGGAAGACCATGTTCGTGAAGTACTCGCAGGGCGCGATCATCTGCCCGGGCGGGTTCGGGACCCTCGACGAGGCCTTCGAGCTGCTCACCCTGGTGCAGACCCACAAGGTCGAGCGCACCCCCGTCGTCATGTTCGACCGCGAGTACTGGCAGGGGCTCTTCGAGTGGCTCAGGGGCACCGTCTCTGACTCCGGGAACATCTCGCCCCTCGACCCGTCCCTGGTCAGGCTCACCGACGACCCGGAGGAGGCGGTCGACGTCGCCACGAGCGCGCTCCCCGGAAAGGGGCACGGCGCGTCACGCGAGGACGGCGGGACCTCGAAGTAGGCCACATCCTGCGTCGAGAGAGCCCCACCCCCTCGACGCCAAGAGCGGGACAAGCTGGAGCATGATGGGACATGACGGGGCAAGCTGGGTCATACCGGGACATGCTCCGACATGCTCCGGCAAGCGTTCTCTATGCCATTCTCTGACACCGACCCAGCGCCAACAGGGCTTTTGTAGGCAGGATTTCCGAGAAATGCATAGAGAACCAAGCAACTTCAGGAAGTTGCATAGAGAACGGCGCCCGATCGCGCACGACGGCACCTGTCCTCCCCTGCCTTGCCCTCCCCCGCCCTGCCCTATACTGTTCATGGACGGTTGCGCCCGTCGCGCGGCGGCAGCCTGCGCCAGAGCACAGCCATCCCAGGAAGAAGCCTACCGTCCAGTAGACGAGGAGCACCCATGAGCGTCGAAAAGTCACCCCAGGACACCTGCGTCCTCGTCACCGGAGGCGCCGGCTTCATCGGCAGCCACACCGTGGTCGAGCTGCTCCAGGGCGGCTACCAGGTGGTCATCGTGGACGACCTCAGCAATGCCTCCGAGAAGGTGCTCGACCGCATCGACCAAATCGTGGGAGAGGAGGCGTCGGCAAGGCTCTCGTTCTACCGCGCCGACGTGGACGACCGCGACGCCCTCGAGGCCATCTTCGACGACAACGACATAGACCGCGTCATCCACTTCGCCGGCTTCAAGGCCGTGGGCGAGTCCGTCTCGAAGCCCATCGAGTACTACAGCAACAACCTTGGCAACACCCTGACCCTGGTGGACGTCATGCGCGAGCATGGCTGCAAGTCCATCATCTTCAGCAGCTCCGCCACCGTCTACGGCGACCCCGACAGCCTTCCCATCACCGAGGCGAGCCCCAAGAAGGCCTGCACCAACCCCTATGGCTGGACCAAGTGGATGATCGAGCAGATCCTCTGCGACCTCCACACCGCCGACCCCGAGTGGAACGTCGTCCTGCTGCGCTACTTCAACCCCATCGGCGCGCACCCCTCCGGACTCATGGGAGAGGACCCCAAGGGCATCCCCAACAACCTCCTGCCCTACGTGGCGCAGGTGGCCGTGGGCAAGCGCGAGTTCGTCCACGTCTATGGCAACGACTACGACACCCCCGATGGCACCGGCGTGCGTGACTACATCCACGTGATGGACCTCGCCTCCGGCCATGCCGCCGCCCTGGCCTGGATGAACGGCCGCACGGGCGTCGAGGTCTTCAACCTGGGAACCGGACGGGGAACCTCCGTGCTCCAGATTGTTAAGGCCTTCTCCGCCGCCTGCGGACGCGAGCTCCCCTACCAGATCGACCCGCGCCGCCCCGGCGACGTCACGGCCAACTATGCGGACTGCGCCAAGGCCAGGGAGCTCATGGGCTGGGAGGCCAAGTACGACATCGACGACATGTGCCGCGACTCCTGGAACTGGCAGTCGCACAACCCCAACGGCTACGAGGGCTAGGCAGCCCCCCCGATGTCTGACGGCAAGCTCTTCAAGAACTACCTGAGCGGGGTGCTGCCCCTCGTCGAGGGCTATCTTGCGAAGGTGGAGCCCCACGACCACGACGCGGCGTCGCATGGCCCCGAGCTGGAGCGCTACCTCTACGCTCCCTACGCGCACTTCACGCGTGCGGGAGGCAAGCGCACCAGGCCGGCCCTCTGCCTCCTTGCGGCCGAGTCCGTGGGAGGACAGCCCGAGGACGCCCTGGCGGTCGCCGCCGCCATCGAGCACTTCCAGAGCGCCGCCCTCATCCACGACGACATAGCCGACGAGGGAGAGACGCGCCGCGGCGAGCCCTGCACCTACCTCAGCGAGGGGACGGGCCCCGCCATCAACATGGGCGACCTGGGCATCGTGACCACCTTCCGCCTCGTCCTGGACGACGGGTCCCTTGGCGCGGACACGAGGCTGCGCCTCCTGGAGGAGCTCTCGCTCATGGAGCTCAGGACCGTCGAGGGACAGGCACTCGACCTGGGCTGGGTCCGCGACGGACGCTGGGACGTGAGCTCCGAGGACTACCTGCGCATGGCGACGCTCAAGACCGCGCACTACTCCGCCGCCGTCCCCCTGGCCACCGGCGCCATCTGCGGCGGCGGAAGCGGACGCCAGGTCGAGGCCCTGCACGCCTTCGGCATGGACGCGGGCCTGGCCTTCCAGATCCAGGACGACCTGCTCAACCTGGTGGGGGACGCAGGTGCCCAGGGCAAGGACTTCAGGAGCGACGTCACCGAGGGCAAGCGCACCCTGGTCGCCACCTGGGCCCTCGAGCACCTGGAAGGCGGCAGGCGAGAGGAGCTCCGCAGCCTGCTCGACGCCCATGCCACGGACGAGGCGTCTCTCGCCCGCGCGGTCCTCCTCATGGACGGGGCGGGGGCCATCGAGCATACCCGCTCGGTCGCGCGCGAGCTCTCGTCCAGGGCGAAGGGGCACATCGAGGGCGTCGGCCTCGAGGACGGCCCGTACGAGACGCTCCTCTCCATGGCAGACTTCTTCGTGGAGCGCCAGGGATAGCACGTAGCATTTGACACGCATCAGGCCTTGGGCCACATGCCCCAGGGCCTTCGCAACGGGAGAGACGCATGGAAGCTATACGTGAGGGCGCGAGCGGCGCCGCGGTGGAGGACATCCAGGAGCGCCTGGGAAGACTGGGCTACGAGGTGGAAGCCGCCGAGCTCGACGGCCATGCCTTCGGACCGACCACCGCGACCGCCGTGGCCAAGTTCCGGCTCGACCACCAGCTGCCCCTGGGCGGCGAGGTGGATTCCGCGACCTGGGCGGCCCTCGTCGACGCAGGCTACTCCATGGGCGACCGCACCCTCTACCTCCGCCTCCCCAACTTCCACGGCAGCGACGTGCTGGCCCTGCAGCACTGCCTCAACATCCTGGGCTTCTCCTGCGGCGAGCCCGACGGCTGCTTCGGCGTCTACACCGAGAGCGCGGTGAAGCAGTTCCAGGAGAGCCAGGGCATGCTGGCGGACGGCATGGCCTTCCAGGACACCTTCGACGCCATCGAGCGCCTGCACCACGTGTGGAGCGGCAAGCCCGCCTCGGGCCCGCACCCCATGGGCGGCATGGGCTTCGCCCGGGCCGCCGGGGTGCTCGAGAGCACGCAGCTCTCCATCACCGCCGAAGACCCCATCAGCCGCAACGTGGCGGGTCGCATCTGGAACCTGGCAAGCGCCACGAGCGAGAAGAGCGGCCTCGACCTCATCGAGAGCCCCCTTGCCGCGCGCGAGGGGGACCGTGCGGTGCTGGTGCTGGCCTCCACCCCCCTGCCCGAGGGCAGCAAGATGGCCAACCTCTCGACCGACGACGTCGACTCCCTGCCCCAGCGCCTGCGCACCACCTGCGAGAGCTCTCGCGAGGAGGTCCCCGTGGTGCGCCTGGAGCTTCCCCTGGGCCTTGACTACGACGGCACCTTCACCACGGGGGACGCACAGACCTTCGCGGTCATGCTTCTGGACGCCATCTGCGCCGCCTTCGACCTGTAGGCCGCGGGGCCCAGAGAACTGGCGGAACACGCGGGGCCGACCTGGCTGGCAGCTGGCGCTAGTCCCAGACGGGGCAGGTCAGCACGAAGGCCTTGGTCAGGCTGCCGTAGGGCTGCTCCAGGCGGATGGCGAAGCCGTGGAGCTCCGCGATGCGCCTGACGATGTAGAGTCCCAGGCCGCTCCCCTCTCCGCGGCGAGCCTCGTCCCCGCGCGAGAAGGGCTCGAAGAGTCGGTCCACGTCACCCGCTATGGGCATCCCGTCGTCCGCCACGACGACCTCGGCGACCCCGGCGCGCCGCACGAGCCGCACGTGGACGGCCGTCCCCCTGGGGCAGTGCCTCACCGCGTTGGCGATCAGGTTGGAGACGACCCTTCCCAGCTGCACGTCGTCCGCCAGCACCTCCAACGGCTGCTCGCTCACGTCCACCTCGAGGCTCATCCCCGCCGCCTCCGCGTCCGAGTAGGCGGCCGCCGCCTCCCTCAGCACGAGCTGGGGGAGGTCGCAAGGCCTGAGGTCCAACCTGAAGCCGTCACTCTCGAGCCGCGTGAAGTCGAAGAGCACGTCAGTGAGCCTCCCCAGCCGCTCCGCCTTCGAGCGGATGGAGGCCAGGTAGCGCCTCTGGTCGGTCGCATCCCTCACCAGCCCGTCGCCCAGGGCCTGTGCAAGCGAGAGGACGCTCATCACCGGGGTCCTGAGGTCATGCGCCATGTCGGTCACCAGGAGGTTGCGTCGCGCATAGAGCCTCTCGCGCTCCTGGTCGCGCTCCTCCTGGACCTGCGCCACCCTACGCTCCACCATCCGCGCGAAGAGCATGGCGCCCACCGCGAGCGGCAGTACGAACAGCACCATTCCCAGGGCGAGCATCGCAAGGCCGAGCAGCGCCCCCAGGACGTCACCAAGGCCGCCGACCACGATTCGCTCCAGCGCCAAGGGCACCAGCGTCCCGAAGGCGAGGGGCTGCAGCAATGCCTCTGCGGCAGCCATGGGCACGGCGACCATGAGGAAGCGACGAACCAGGAAGCCGCCCAACCCAGACGACCCCGCCGACTCGATGCGCTCGCCGTTCTCGCCTTCGCCCATGTCCCCTACCCCTCGAGCCGGTAACCCAGGCCACGCACGGTGCTGATGTAGGCGCCAGGGTCGTCCGAGAGCTTGCCGCGCAGCTTGCTGATGCAGACCATCACGTTGTTGTCTGCCGCGAGGTAGCTCTCCTCCCAACCTGCCTCATAGATCTGTTGCTTGGTGAAGACCCTGCCCGGATGCGACATCATGAGCTCCATGATCCGGTACTCCACGAGGGTGAGCTCGACCGCCTTTCCCGCCCGTGTGAGGCGGCAGGCGTCGACGTCCAGCTCCAGGTCACGCACGACCAGCCTGGGCGAGACGGGCAGGGGCGTCGCAGCCCCCACCATCCCCCCGCTTGAGGGCAGCGGGCGGGCGTCCATGTTGTAGACGCGGCGCATGAGCGAGTTGACCCGCGCCACGGCCTCAAGCGGGTTGAAGGGCTTCACCAGGTAATCGTCGGCCCCGAGGTCGAGACCCAGGACCTTCTCGGCATCCTGGCCCTTGGCGGAGATGAGCACCACCGGCGTGGGTCGCTCCGCGCGCAGCCGCCTCAGCACCTCGTAGCCGTCAGCCTCGGGCATCATGATGTCCAGGAGGCAGATGTCGATGGGCCCCTCGCGCAGCTGCCGTAGGGCCTCGCCGCCGTCCGCCGCTTCGACGACGTGGTAGCCAGCGTTCTGCAGGTAGAGGCGCAGCACCTCGCGAATCTCGTCCTCGTCGTCGGCGACGAGGACCGTGTGACGCGCTTCCTCAGCCATACCGCTCCCTCCCGAAACGCCGCCCGGACGCATGGCCCGGGCGGCTCTGCGCATCGATGGTAGCGCGGTGCGCCTAGTCCTGCTGCGCCCCGTCGCTCGGGGCCTCGCCGCCCTCTGACGCCATGGGCGCACCGGGGATGGACGCCTGCGGGAGCACGCGGGAGTCGCTGCCGTAGCGCAGGGCCTCATAGAGGGCCGCGTAGGTCATCTGCCTGTAGGGCGCCACGTAGAGGACATCGAGCAGGCCCAGCGTCAAAAGCGAGAGCAGGTCCCAGCCGATGAACGAGAGGTCGAGCACGAAGGCGTCCCACTTGTTGCCGTCCATGAGCGCCCTGCTCTGGGCGAAGGCCTCCTCGCGGGTCATGTTGGGGTCCTCCGCCAGGAGGTATGGGATCATGCGGTACTCGTAGCTCTTCACGATGCCAGGAATCACGAAGAGGAGGCTCCAGAGGCAGGTGTAGAGCTCCCGGAAGAACATGGTCTTCAGGTTCTGGACGTAGTTGCGGTCGAAGCCGCGCCCGCACTCGCCCACCTCGGCGCGCTGGTTGAGGTTCCTCAGGAAGAAGCGGGACACGCCCACCTGCAGGGGACCCAGGATCAGGATGTCGACGGCAATGAGCATGGCGACGGTGACGAGCATGACGAGGCAGACCAAGAGCGCGATGGACAGGGCCACGGCCGCGATCTCGGCGGGGTCTGCCGACTCGGGGCTGTCGCGGTGCTCGGCCACCGGAGTCGAGGTGGCGCCTTCCTCGGCCGAGGCTGCCGCGCGACCGTCCCCGCCTCCGTCCACGTCCCCCTCGTCCAGCCGGTTCGCCTCGACGCGGTCGACGAGCCCCTGGTTGACGTCCGTGCGCGTGACCGGAGCCATGCCCCCGAGGGTGACGATGCTGCCCACGACGACGCCTGACGCGCTGCCGGCACCGCCCACGCCGCTGCCAATCACGAAGGTTGCGACGATCGCCACCAGGACGGTCTTCCAATAGTTGGCCTTGAGGCTGGCCTTGCCCTTCTCCTTGAGCTCGCTACGCTCCCACATGTCGTCTCCTTGGACGTGGTCCCTCGATTGCAAGTCCCATGATGGGCCGCGACCCTGAGGGGAACGTGAGTCAAACCATAACGTTGCCTTAATCCACACGTGCGATGAAGTCGTCAGCCACGGGCGTGGTCACCTGGCGGGCGTGGTCACCTGGCGGGCGTGTTCACCTGGCGGGCGGAAACGCCAAGGCGGACGCAGGCAGTGGCTGCCAGGCACGGACGCGGCCTCCTCTCGACTGGACCAAGGACCGCAGCACGCCGCCAGTCTCGTCAGACGCGCCACCCGGAAGGACCATCTTGCATTCCGCCACGCTTTTGGACCGAAATCAGCGGATTTTCGTGGCAAAGGACAAGATGATAGAAGTGCCCCATACCTCGCGGCGGCCCATGACCAGACCCGCTGCCCAACACGGCTCGCCGACCGCCGAACGTGCCGCCCCCCGACACGACCCCACGACAATGGCCGAGCGCGCGGCCCTACTGCGGCAGAGGCGGGTCCCCCGCACCGGGGACGCGGCAGTAGGTGTGCGTCAGCTCCAGCAGCCGTTCGCCCAGCTCCTGCGTCAGCGACCCCTCTCGCATGCGCCAGCTCCAGTTGCCGCCCAGGGTCGACGGCACGTTGATGCGCGCCTCGTTGCCCAGGTCGAGGAGGTCCTGCATGGAATAGATGCAGGTGTCGCTCACGGACGCGGCGATGCCGCGATTCATCGCCGCAGACAGCGGCTCGCCGGGCGCCTGGTGCAGGTAGCGCCGCGCCTGGGCGAGCTGCTCGGCGCTGGCCGCGTCCCGTTCCCAGCCGCGCGCGGTCATGTTGTCGTGCGTGCCAACGTAGGCCACGGTGTTGCTCGCGTAGTGATGCGGGAGGTAGTACGAGTCATTCCGGCCGTCGAAGCCAAACTGCAGGATCTTCATGCCGGGATAGCCCGTGGCATCGCGCAGGGCCAGGACCTCCGGCGTCAGGAAGCCCAGGTCCTCGGCGATGATGGGGAGCTCCCCCAGCTCCTGCCTGACGCGCTCGAAGAGGGCCGTCCTCGGGCCCCTGGCGCCAGGAGCCCGCAGCCGAGCTCGCCACCCCGAAGGGCTCGCCCCAGTACGACTCGAAGCCGCGGAAGTGGTCGATCCTGACCAGGTCATAGAGCTCGAGGCTCGACCTGAGGCGCTCCACCCACCACGAGTAGCCGTCCTCCCGCATGCACTCCCAGTCGTAGATGGGGTTGCCCCAGTACTGCCCGGTGGCGCAGAACTGGTCGGGCGGCGTCCCCGCCACCAGCGCGGGCGCGCCCGTCTCGTCCGTCACGAAGAGCTCGGGAGAGGACCACATCTCGACCGAGTCGCGCGAGACGTAGATGGGGATGTCGCCTATGACGCGCACGCCGCGCCCGTTGGCGTAGCCCTTGAGGCGGGACCACTGGCCGAAGAAGAGGTACTGGGTCATCTGGTGGTAGAGGTAGCGCTCGCGCCGCTCTGCACAGAGGGCGTCGACCGCAGGGCCGGGGCGGCGGAACTCCTCCGGCCACTCCCAGAAGGGCCCGAGGCCGAACTCCTCCTTGCAGACCATGAACTGGCAGTAGGGCGCGAGCCAGGGGTCACTCGCGCGGACGAAGGCGTCCAGGTCCTCGGGCGGGGCGGCCAGGAAGCGGGGCAGCGCGCGCTCCAGCAAGATCCTGCGTCCGCGGAAGACGGCCCCGTAGTCGATGCGACAGGGGTCGTCCCCCAGCTCCGCCGATTCGAGCTCGCCCTCCTCGAGCCAGCCCTAGCGCACGAGCCCCTCGAGGTCGACGAGGTTGGGGTTTCCCGCATGCGCCGAGAACGACTGGTAGGGGGAGTCCCCGTAGCTCGTGGTGGTCAGGGGGAGCAGCTGCCAGTAGCGCTGGCGGCTCCGGGCGAGAAAGTCCACGAACTCTCTCGCCGTGCGCCCGAAGCCGCCGATGCCCCCCGGCCCGGGCAGCGAGAACGCCGGCAGCAGGATTCCGCCCGCACGCTCCATGTCCTAGCTCCTCTCGCCGCCCTGGACCCACGATAGCGGGACGCAGATGACGTCATCGCGTCGGTTTTTTCGAACGGTTTGGTCCCGGCCCGTCCATCCGGGCCGGGACCCTCGAGCCGAGCCGCACAGAGAGTGGCGGCTACGACCTGACGAGATTCTTGCTGCTCTCCTTGTCAAAGAGGTGGATGGCGTTCTGGTCGAACTTGAAGCTGATGCGCTCGCCGTCGGCAAAGCTGCCGCCCTCGCGTTCGAAGTCGACCGTGGGGATGACCAGGACGAGCTCGTTGCCCTCGACCGTCACATGCACGTGGACCGTGGAGCCCATGAGCTCCGAGACCTCCACCGTGCCCGAGATGGCGTCAAGGTCGTCCTCGCGTGCGAGCGAGATCTGCTCCGGGCGCACGCCGGCGACGACCTCGGAGGTGCCGTCGACCCAGGACTCGGAGAGGCGGTTGCAGGTCTGGGGAGCGAGCGCTATGTCGTGGTCGCTCGTCTCGAGGTGGTACTCGTTGCCCACATGCACCAGATGGGCGTCGAAGAAGTTCATCTGGGGCATGCCGATGAAGCCGGCCACGAAGAGGTTGGCGGGGTGGTTGAAGACCTCCTGCGGCGTGCCGATCTGCTGGACGTAGCCGTCCTTCATAATCACGATGCGGTCGCCCAGGGTCATGGCCTCGGTCTGGTCGTGCGTGACGTAGATGAAGGTCCCGCTCACCTTGTGGCGCAGCTTGATGAGCTCGGCGCGCATCTGGTTGCGCAGCTTCGCGTCGAGGTTGGAGAGGGGCTCGTCCATGAGGAAGACCTTGGGGTCGCGCACGATGGCACGGCCGATGGCCACGCGCTGGCGCTGACCGCCCGAGAGCGCCTTGGGCTTGCGGTCGAGGTAGGGGGTGATGCCCAGGGTCTCGGCGGCGTCGCGGACCTTGCGGTCTATCTCGGCGGGGTCGACCTTCTTGAGCTTGAGGGTGAAGGCCATGTTCTCGTACACCGTCATGTTGGGATACAGGGCATAGCTCTGGAAGACCATGGCGATGTCGCGGTCCTTGGGGGCCACGTCGTTCACGCGATGGCCGTCGATGAGCAGGTCGCCGGAGCTGATGTCCTCCAGACCGGCGATCATGCGCAGGGTGGTGGACTTGCCGCAGCCCGAGGGGCCCACCAGCACCACGAACTCGCCGTCGCCCACCGTGAGGTCGAGGTCCTGCACGGCCACGACGCCCTCGGAGGTGACCTCCAGGTTGCCCTTGCGCTCCTCCTCGCGACGCCTCCCGAAGAGGCCGCTGCGAGCCCTCTCGTTGGGGTAGACCTTCTTGATGCCCTTGAGGACGATCTGTGCCATCTTCCTTGCCTTTCTGCCCTGCGCCCGCATCCGGGCGCCCGTGGTAGTTGCGAGACTAGCCCTTGACCGCGCCCGAGACCACGCCGCTGATGATGTAGCGCTGGCAGACCAGGTACACCACGACGATGGGGACGATGACCATCATGATGCAGGCCATCATGGGCCCTAGCTCCACGTGGCCGTAGCCGCCGCGGAAGTACTGGATCAGGATGGGTATGGTCTTGTACTTGGTGCTGTCCAGAACCAGGTAGGGCAGGAGGTAGTCGTTCCACACCCACATGGTCTCGAGGATTCCTACCGAGATGTAGGTGGGCTTCATGATGGGGAGCACCACGTGGAAGAAGGTCTGCACGGGGTTGCAGCCGTCGATGGTGGCCGCCTCCTCGATCTCGAGCGGGATCGTCTTGACGAAGCCCGCGAACATGAAGACCGCCAGGCCCGCGCCGAAGCCCAGGTAGATGAAGCAGATGTTGAACGGCGTGTTGAGGCCCATGGAGTCGGCCACGTTGGAGAGGGTGAACATGAGCATCTGGAAGGGCACGACCATCGAGAAGACGAAGAGGTAGTAGAGGCCCTTGCAGAGTCGGCTGTTCACGCGCACCACGTACCAAGCGCACATTGAGCAGCACACGAGGATCAGCGCGACCGAGGTCACGGTGATGACGAGCGAGTAGGCGAAGGCGGAGGCGAAGCCCTGCTTCGAGAGGGCGCTCACGTAGTTCGCAAGCCCCGCCGCGTTCTGGGGTCCCACCAGCTCGAAGGCCGTGCTGGTCCCGATGCTCGACTCGTCCTTGAGCGAGTTCATGAGGATCATGAACATGGGGTACACCCACGCCAGGCTCAGCACGGTGAAGAAGGCCGAGAGCACGCGGTTGATGGTTCTCTCCCTTTGCATTACTGCTGCACCTCCTTGGACTTGGTGAGCCTGAGCTGGACGAGCGAGATGGCGATGACCAGAAGGCAGAAGATGACGGCCTTGGCCTGCCCGATGCCCATCCACTTGGTTCCTGCCCTCGAGTAGAAGGTGCTGTAGATGTTCAGGGCGAGGAGCTCGCTCGAGTGGCTCGGCTCTCCGCCCGTGAGCGCGAGGTTCTGGTCGAAGAGCTTGAAGCCGTTGGTGATGGTGAGGAAGAGGCAGATGGTGATGGTGGGCATGAGGTTGGGGATCTTGACCTTCCACAGCGTCTGCCAGGCGTTGGCCCCGTCCACCTTGGCCGCCTCGAGGTAGTCGCTGGGGATGGACTGCAGGCCGGCGATGTAGATAATCATCATGTAGCCGATCTGCTGCCAGAGGGTCAGGACCACCAGGCCCCAGAAGCCCGCATGGGTGTTGAGGGCCAGGAGCTGCTGCCCCACGTTGGCCAGGACGCAGTTGATGAGGATCTGCCAGATGTAGCCCAGCACGATGCCGCCGATGAGGTTGGGCATGAAGAACACCGTGCGGAAGACGTTGGTGCCCCTGAGGTGGCTGCGCGTGAAGGCCAGCGCGATGGCAAGGGCGATGACGTTGACCAGCACGGTGACCGTCACGGTGAAGAGCGCCGTGAGCCAGAAGGCGTGGGCGAACTGCGGGTCCGAGAGCGCCGCCACGTAGTTGCCCACGCCGACGAAGGTCGGGTTCGAGATGCTGATGAACTGGCAGAACGAGAGGTAGGCGCCCTCGGCGAACGGGATGACGAAGCCGAAGACGAACGAGAGCGCCGTGGGCAGCACGAAGAGCGGCCACCACTTCCTGAGTGACTTAACCATGCGCGCGTTCCCTTCGCAGGTCGCAGGGGGCGGACGGCGCGCGGGCCGCCCGTCCCGGGAATGACGTCGTCAGCAGAGAGGGGACGGCCTAGGCGGTCGCGGCCTTCTCCCTTGCCCAGCCATCGACGAAGGCTGCCTGGACGCCGTCCCAGCCGGCGGTTCCGGCGGCGTAGGCGGTCAGCGCGCTGGAGAGGCCCTTCTTCCACTCCTCCGAGGGGATGTGGACGAAGGCCCAGGTGACGGGCTCCTTGCCGTCCTCGACGGCCTTCTTGGCAATCTTGGCGAAGGGGTTGGCGGTCTCCTTGGCGGAATTGAAGGGGCAGGTGAAGCCCATGCCGTCGGCGAGGGCGGTGGTGCCCTTGTCGGAGGTGACGACCCAGTAGAGGAAGTCGAGGGTAGCCTGCTGGTCGTCGGCGGAGGCCTGGCTGTTCACGCACCAGTAGTTCTCGCCGCCGGAGCACATGCCCTGCTTCTCCTCGCCCGCAGCGCCGATGTAGAGGGGCAGCATGCCCAGCTTGTCGTCGCCCAGGGACTTGACGTCCTTGTAGGACCAGGTGCCGTTCTGGTAGAAGACGGCCTCGCCATTCACGAACTCGTTGACCGCGTCGTCGCCGGTCTTGGAGGCGAGCTGAGCGGGGTCGACGGTGCTATCGGTGATGTAGAGGTCGAAGATGTCCTTGTAGTTGGGCAGGTAGGTGCCCTTGATGGCGTCGGTGTCCTCCTCGCCGTCGGCCTTGAGCTCGTAGTAGATGGGCATGTTGGCGAGGTGGGTGGTGTAGCGCCAGTTGGAACTGGAGTCCATGCCCGCGCTGGTGAAGGCGCCCTTCACGCCCAGCTCGTCCCTGCGGGCCTGGATGTCGTCGGCAATCTTCTTCAGGCTCGCGAAGCTGGTGATGTCGGCCTCGGAGTAGCCTGCCTTCTGGAGCAGCTCCTTGTTGTAGATGATGCCGTAGTCCTCCTCGACGTAGTCGATGCCGTAGACCTTGCCGTCCGCCTTGAGCGCGAGGGCCGGGTTAGAGAGCTCGCCGTAGACCTGGCTGCCGCTGAGGTCGATGCAGTAGTCCTTCCAGTTCTGCAGGCCCACGGGACCGTTGACCTGGAAGAGGGTGGGGGCGGAGCTCTTGGACATCTCGCTCTGGAGCTTCTCCTCGTAGGTGTCGGACGCGGCGGTCACGACGGACACGGGAATTCCCGTCTCCTCCGTGTATGCCTTGGCCAGGGCCTGCCACTGCTCGTCCGCCTCGGGCTTGAAGTTGAGGTAGTAGACCGAGCCCTTCTTGGCGTCGCCACTGCCGGAGCTTGCGCTGCCGGCGTCGCCCGACTTGCCACAGCCCGCGAGCGCGAGGCCAAGGAGCCCCGTCGCGCCCATGCCGATGAAGCCACGCCTGCTGATGTCGTTCGCCTTCATGTCTCTCTCCTCTTCAGCACCCGCACCGGCACGCCCTGGCACCGGCATCCGCACGTCCTGGGACGCCTTGCGTCCCTCTTGCCTAAGGACGCCTCGCGTCTCTCTTGACTGCAAATATAGCTAGCCTGTACTACTTGTTTGAACAACTTAGACCTGAACGGTCGATTCTGCCGATAAACGGACTAAACGAGCTTTAGTGGACGTCTAGCCTAGGCGGGGGCGGACCCTGTCGCGCTACCATCTTCTGCAGTTTTGGAAGCCCTGGGTTGGATGTGCGCGGCGTCCGTCGCCGCAGAGTTAGGCTAGGGTGCGCGACGCGGACGGCGAGACGAGCAGGGAGAGTGGCATGCCAAGGGCGATCTTCGAGGGGATCTACCGTGACCTCAAGGGCAAGATCCAGGAGGGGAGCTATGCCTACCAGGAGTTTCTTCCCCCCGAGAGCACCCTCACCGAGGAGTACGGCTGCTCCCGCAACGCCCTGAGGCGCGCCCTCTCGATGCTCGCGGACGACGCCTACGTGCAGCCCATGCACGGCCGTGGTGTGCGCGTCATCTGGCAGCGCAAGGACCACAGCACCCAGGGCGTGCTCGAGGGCGTGGAGTCCTTCGGCGAGTACGCACGACGCAACGGTCTCGAGCCCAGCACCTCGGTCAAGTCATTTGAACATGTTGTCTGCAGCGCGGGGCTCGCGCATCGCACGGGCTTCGCCGAAGGCACGGAGCTCCTGCGCGTCGTCCGCGTGAGGTCGCTCGACGGGGTGGCACGACAGGTGGACCACGACTACTTCCTGGCCTCCGCCGCCCCCGGCCTCACCGCAGAGGTGGCCGAGGAATCGGTCTACTCCTTCCTGGAGGAGCGACTGGGCATGCGCATCCTCACCAGCAGACGCAGCATCACGGTGCAGCTCGCCACGGACGAGGACTGCAGCTACCTCGAGCTCGGCCCCTACAACTGCGTGGCGGTGGTGGAGAGCCAGTCGTACAACTCCGACGGCGTGATGTTCGAGTACACGCAGGTCAGGCACCATCCGGACGCCTTCTGCTTCAACACGGTCTCGAGGCGCTAGGGGCAGGTCCGAGGGCGCGGGGGCGGAATCGGCGAAATCGGCGAAACTCCCCGCGCGGGAGGGTGGCGGCGTCCCCGCGAAACTTCCCGCGCGAGAGGGCCGAAGTGGGTGGCTTGCGGAGGAGAGAAGCGCCCACAACGGGCTTGCGGCGGTTACTCTCACCCACATCGCCCCTGTGGCGGCAGGGAGGTCCACCCACATCATGTCTCCCGCGGCATGGCACATGAGCGAGAGGCGCGCGCAACCCCCGTATCGATGTCAGCCCTCGATGAGGTCGCAGAGGCGTTCGAGCACCGTTGCCACGGAGAGTCCCACCACGACCTGCAGGGCCTGTCCGCGGCGCATGACGCCGACGGCCCCGGCACACACGAACTCATCGTCCGCGGCGACGAGCGCAGGGTCTGCCACGCTCACGCGCAGGCGGGTGGCGCAGCAGCTCACGTCCTCCACGTTCTGCGGCCCTCCCAGGAGCTCGAGGAGGCGCGCCGCCAGCTCGTCTCGGTCGTCAGAGGGGACCGCCGGCTGCTCCATGCCGTGGAGCGAGCGGAAGGCGCCCTTGCTTCCAAGCTCGAACTCGGGCCCCACTCCCCTGCCGGGAGTCAGGAAGTCGAAGTGCAGGATGAGCGCACGGAACGTGACGAAGTACAGCAGGGCGAAGCAGACACCCACGCCAAGGGCCGCGAGGTAGGAGCCTCCGTGGGTGGCGGCGAGGGGGACGAAGTTGAAGGACGACATCTCTATCAGGCCACCCGAGAAGACACCGACGACCCCCAACAGGTTGATCGCCATCGAGAGCAGGGCCGCGAGGGCGGCGTGCATCACGAAGAGCGGCGGGGCCACGAAGAGGAAGGTGAACTCGAGCGGCTCCGTCACGCCGCAGAGCACGGCCGTGAGCGTGGCAGGCACGAGGAGCGCCAGGAGGCGTCGGCGGTTCTGGGGCCGGGCGGTGACGTACATGGCGGCGGCGATGCCCGGCGTCCCGAAGAGCTTGGACCAGCCCGTGGCCGTGATGGCGGCCCAGGGCGCGAGCTCCTTGAGCGGGGCCGTGCTGGCCGCGAGCTGGGGAAGGGCGTTGGCCCAGGCGGCATAGATGCCCCCGCTCACCACTACGTTGTCGTAGTATGCCGGCGCATAGAGGAGATGGTGCAGCCCAAAGGGGATGAGCACCCTCTCGAGGAAGACGAAGGCTCCCACCCCCAGCGTGCCCGCGCCAACGATGGCCGCCTGCAGCAGGCACATTCCTGCCTGGATGCGCGGCCAGACGAGCACCGCCACGCCAGCCAGGGGCAGCATGGCGCAGAACGAGAGCATGTACACGAAGGTCGAGCCCGAGAAGACGCCCAACCACTCCGGCAGACGGGTGTCGAAGAAGCGGTCGTGCAGGGCTATGACGATGCCCGAGACCACGAGGGCACCCACCATGCCCATGTCGAGGGTCTTGATCCCCGCCACGAGGGCGAGCCCCGAGGCGCCGCCGGGCTCCGCGGCGAAGTCGACGCCGAGCTCCGGACCCTAGGCGCCTAGAATCGCACCGACGAAGTAGTTGAAGCTGAGGTAGCCGACGAGTGTCTCCATGCAGCAGCGACTCGCCTGCTTGCGGGCGAGCCCAATGGGCAGCGATGCCGCAAAGAGCAGGGGGAGCTGGTTGAAGACGGTCCAGCCGCCGGCGAGGAGGACCCGCCAGAACTGTCCCCAGGCACTGGACTCCGCGGCGAGGGGACCCATGAGGCTGGACGTGGTGAAGAGCGTGCCAAGGCCTATGACCACCCCCGCGAAGGTGAAGAGCATCACGGGAACGAACATGGCGCCGCCGAAGCGCTGGATCGCCTTCATCATGAGCCGCCGGCCCCCTGCCCCTAGCGCGTCCGACCCCTGTGCCCGGACGTCCACACCTCGAACATAGCATGGGGAGAGGCCCGTCGGCACGAACTCGCGAATCGCAACGACGACGCGCGGCGAGCGGACCGGTCGGCACGTCCTGGCACGTCCTGGCACGTCCTGGCACGTCCTGGCAGGAGCGCCCATGCCCGTCTGGCGGACCGTCTGCCCAGCTGCTACAATCTGCCTGCTACACCTTGCTTGCGTGACTGGGGCGAAGCAAGCCCAGCGCGGCGAGCGCACTGGGGTATCGTCCAACGGTTAGGACACGGGTTTTTGGTGCCTGGAATGTGGGTTCGAATCCTACTACCCCAGCCAACGCGGCATCGGCGGCGGAGGGAAGGCCTCTCTCCGCCGCCTTTTTTGTTTCCTTTTGCCCCCCCGCCCGTCCGCACGATGTGCCCCTGCCCGCACGCACGGTGCCACCATGGACGGGACGAAACGGCAAGGCGAGAGGAGCGCGGCATGCGCATGTTCAAGAACGACTACTCCGAGGGCGCGGCACCCCAGATCCTGGACGCCCTCGTTCGCAGCAACGACGAGCAGTGCGTGGGATACACCGAGGGAGACCCTCACTGCGAGCGGGCCCGCGAGCTCATTCGCGCCGAGGTGGGCCGCGACGACGTGAATGTGGAGTTCTGCATCGGCGGCACCTCGGCTAACGTTGTGGGCGTGACCGGCATGCTGCACGACTGGGAGGGCGTCATCTGCACCAAGGACGCCCACATCAACGTGCACGAAACCGGCGCCATCGCCGCCTGTGGACGCACCGTGCTACCCACCCAGGACGCAGACGGCTTCCTCTCGGTAGAGCAGGCCGAGCAGGTGTACGCGCGACAGACCCTCACCGGGCGGCACATGACCCTTCCCAAGTTGGTCTACATCACCAACTCGACCGAGTTCGGGGGCGTGTGGAGTCGCGAGCGCTTCGACGCCATCTGCGACTGGGCCCAGGGACACGAGCTCAAGGTCTTCGTCGACGGGGCGCGGCTGGGCAGCGCCCTCACCAGCAAGGGCAACGACCTCAGCCTGACGCACATCGCCGAGTGCGCGAGTGCCTTCTACATCGGAGGAACCAAGAACGGCATGCTCTTCGGCGAGGCGATGGTCATCGCCAACCCCGAGCTCAAGCGGAGCTTCCCCTATCTGGTGAAGGAGAGGGGCGGCCTCATGGCCAAGGGACGCCTCCTGGGCGTTCAGTTCGAGGCAGCCTTCGAGCGCGACGGGAGCGGGGAGGCCCTCTACTGGAGGCTGGCGCGGCAGGCCAACACGTGCGCGGCGCGCCTCAGGGAGGGCATGGCCGGGCTGGGCTTCAGGAGCTACCTGGACTCCCCCACCAACCAGCAGTTCTTCGTGGTCTCGCCCGAGCAGGCGCGCGCCTTCGACGAGGCCGTCGGCTCCGAGACCTTCGCCGTCCTGCCCACGGGCGAAGAGGTCATCCGCTTCGTCTGCTCCTGGGCCACGCGACAGGAGGACGTGGACGAGCTGTTGGGGTTTGCTGCGACCCTGGCGTAGCTGTTGGGCGCAGCGGCCGCGAGGGCGTGCTCTTCTCCGCAGCGATGGCGTCTCGCACGTGCGAGGCTCGCAGCGATAGCGCCCGGCGCGCGTCTCTCGGCGCCGGCGGCGTCACGCGCACGTCTCTCGGCGCCGTGCACGCCGAGCGCGTGCGACGGCAGCTCGACGACGTCAAATGCGTCTCTCTCCGCATCGAGAGCGTCGAACACGTCTCCGTTTGCACCGAGAGCGCCCAACGCGCGCGGCGGCGTCGCGCCAACTGGGGCGATGCGGAGCGACAAGACGCGTTGGACGTTTTCGCGCTAATTCGAGACGCGCTGGACGTTGTCGAACAGGAGAGAGACGCATTAGACGTTTTCGGGCGCGCCAGAGACGCGCCGGACGTTGTCGAACAGGCGCGAGACGCATCCGGCGACGTCAACGCTGGACGCGAGGCGCGTCATGCACGCTCAACGCCGCAGGATCCTGGGGGCGGGAGCCCGTTCGGGCCCAGTCCGAAGCCTAGCCCAATCGCCAGCCCTCGGCCTGGGCACGTGCCTCCACGAAGTCGCGGTAGAGCCCCTCTCGCTCCAGAAGCTCCCGGTGCGTGCCCCGCTGCACTATGCGACCCTGGTCCATGACCAGGATCTGGTCGGCCTGCTCCACCGTGGGCAGGCGGTGCGCGATGACCACGACGGTCTTGTCGCGCGTCAGCTCCGTGAGCGCGAGCTGCACCAGCCTCTCGTTCTCGGGGTCCATGCTGGCGGTCGCCTCGTCGAGGATGACGATGGGAGCGTCCTTGAGCAGGGCTCGCGCGATGGAGACGCGCTGGCGCTCGCCGCCCGAGAGGGCACTCCCACCCTCTCCCACCACCGTGTCGTAGCCCTGCGGCAGCTGGCTCACGAACTCGTCGCACCGCGCGCGCCGCGCCGCCTTGACCACCTGCTCGTGCGTGGCCCCCTCGCACCCGAAGGCGATGTTCGCCTCTATCGTGTCGTCGAAGAGGTAGACGTCCTGGAACACCATCGAGAAGTTCTGCAGAAGGCTGTCGCAGGTGAACTCGCGCACGTCGTGTCCGCCCACGCACACCCTGCCGGAGTCGACGTCCCAGAAGCGCGCCATGAGGCTCGAGACGGTGGTCTTGCCCGAGCCGCTCGGCCCCACAATCGCGCAGGTCGATCCCTCCGGGACGTCCAGGCTCACGTCGTGCAGCACCTCTCGCCTGACGCCGTCGCGTCCCTCGTACGAGAAGCTCACGTGCTCGAGGCGTATGTCGTGGCGCTCCGGCACCACGTCCCGCCCGTCCCCGTCGATGAACGGGGCCTTCTCTATGCGCTCCAGGCGGTCGAGCACGTCATCGAGGTCGGCAAACATGTGGGCGGCGTCGGTCAGCCGTCCGATGGCACCGAAGATGGTGGTCGAGAAGAGCGCTATGCCCACGAAGCTCCAGAGCGGCACCTCCCCCGCCAGCGCCCCTGCGGCGGCGACCCCCAGCAGCGCCACCGAGGCGACTTCCAGGATGCCCTTGTGCAGCGCGTTGATGGGCGTGTAGGCCTTCTCTATGGAGACGCGCGTGGCGCTCAGCGCGTCGACGTCGTCCGAGAAGGGCCTCAGCACGGCGCCCGCATGTCCGTAGGACTTCGCCATGCCCAGCCCCCTGAAGAGCTCCACGACCGAGCCGGACAGGCGCTCCTGGTCGGCATGCGCCCGGGCGGCGAGGCGGGCGCTCGCGCGGTTGACCGCCCTCAGGGTGGGGAGGGTAGCCAGGACGGCGCACACCGACACCATGCCGCACCAGGGGCTCACCGAGAAGAGCCACGCCGTGATGACCGCGGCAGAGAGGTAGCCGCCCACCGCGGCGTCGGCCTGGCGCACGCCCTCCAGCTCGAGGGTCGAGAGGTTGGTGGTCACGGTCGAGAGTATGTCACCTGTGCTCACCCGCGAGAAGTATCCCAGGGGCACGCGCTTGAGCACGTCGCCGACCTCTATGCGGACCTCCGGCGCGCGCTCGTAGCCCACGCTCTCCTGGATGCGGTTCTTCGCGTAGGAGACCGCGAAGCGCAGGAGCACGCAGGCCAGGATCGCGAGCGCGCTCTGCCACACCAGGGAGGGGTCGGGCGGGGCTCCTCCCTGGGCGTCCTCGACCACACGCCCCATGGTAAGCGCCGCCACGAAGGCGGGCGACGCGATGGCAATCGCGCTCAGGACAGAGATGGCCATGCCCAGGTAGACGCGCCAGCCATACGAGCCACACCACGCGACGATCCTCCTGATGACCCTCAGCATGACCGGTCATCCCCCTTCTTGTCCGACGCTTCCGAGGCACCCGCTGCACCGCGCGACCCCGCCGCCCAGGAGCTGGCCCCCACGTGCGCCTGCCACATGCCCCGATACAGCTCGCAACCCTCCAGGAGCTGCTCGTGGGTGCCACGCGCAACTATCGCCCCCTCGCTCACCACGGCGATCTGGTCCGCCCCCGTGATGGTCGAGAGGCGGTGCGCGATGACCACCAGGGTCTTTCCCCTGGCCAGACGGGCCACCGAGGCCTGAATGCGCGCCTCGTTCTGGGGGTCGGCGAAGGCAGTCGCCTCGTCGAAGACGACGATCGGCGCGTCCTTGAGAATCGCCCGCGCGATGCAGATGCGCTGCCGCTCCCCGCCCGAGAGGGCATGGCCCGCCTCGCCCGCCGGCGTCTGCCACCCCTGGGGCAGGCGAGAGACGAACTCCTCGCAGCTCGCGGCCCGTGCGGCAGCCAGGACCTCCTCGTCCGTGGCGCCCGGCCTCCCCAGGCGCACGTTGTCGAGCAGGGTCCCTGCCAGCAGGTAGTCGTCCTGCGACACGTAGCTCACCAGCTCCGAGAGCTGGTCGAGCGGCATGTCGCGCACGTCTCGCCCACCTATGCGCACCGAGCCCGCAGTGACGTCCCAGTGGCGGGCGACGAGCCGCGCGATGGTCGACTTGCCCGAGCCGGAGGGGCCAACCAGGGCCAGGAACTCGCCCTCCCCCACCTCCAGGTCGACGCCGTGCAGCACCTCGTCGCGACCTTCCCCGTACGAGAAGCGCACGCCCTCGAGGACGAGTCCCCGCCCCCGCACGTCCGCACGGGCGCTGGGCTGGGGGAGCTCGGGAAGGTCGAGGAACTCCCTCGCGTCCGCGATGGCGTAGGAGACGTTGTTGGCGACGTTGAAGCTGGCGCCCAGGTAGGTGACGGGCATGACCACGGCCAGGGCGAGCACGCAACAGAGGGCGAACTGGGCGGCGTCGAGACTGCCTTCGAGGTAGAGCGCAAGGCCGGCGGGCACCACGCCCAGGAGCGTGGTGGGAATGACCGCCAGGGCGAGGTTCTGCGTGACCCAGGTCGCCTTGAACCATCCCAGCGTGTAGTCGCGAAACGCCCGCACGGCGTCCGCATAGCGCCTGTAGGACCCCGAGGTCTGGTTGAAGGCCTTCACCACGCGGATGCCCTCTATGTACTCGACCATCACGCTGTTGACGTGGTCGCTCGCCTCCATGTAGCCGGCGTACATCCTGTTGTAGCTGGCAAAGCCGCTCGCGAACACGAGGAAGCCCACGGGGACGGTCGCCGCGCAGGCCAGGGCCATGCGCCAGTCCACCGCCCACAGCCACGCGAGGATGCCCAGCGAGAGCAGCAGGTTGCCCGTGAGCTCGGGGATCATGTGGGCGAGAGGCACCTCGATGGACTCGATGCGGTCCACGAGCAGGTTTTTGAGCGATCCCACGCCCTTGGAGGTGGCGGTGCCCAGCGACGCGCGCATGAGCTTCCTCGCCACGTCGTAGCGCAGGTCGGCCAGGATGGTGTAGGCGGAGATGTGCGAGAGGAGCGTGGAGCCCGCGAAGAGCAGGCGTGTGGCGACGTGGGCCACGACCGCCACGACGAGCCAGGGCACGACCCCGTCCCAGCCGCCCCCCAAGAGCACCACGTCGAGCACGCGATAGATCGCATAGTAGGGCACCAGTCCCGCCCCCACGCTCAGGAGCGAGAGCAGCACCGAGGCCGCCATCTTGCCCCGGCAGCGTCCAGCGTACGAGAGGAGCGTGGAGACCCAGCCACGCGTGTCCCTTCTCCGTCCCTTTCCGCCCCCACCGTCAGGGACGCCAATCCTGCCACCGCTTCCGCTGGCCTCTGCCATACAGGCACCTCCATCGCCTCAGGAAGCCCGCCGACGTCTGCGGCGGGACAAGGAATCCGTCCTGACAGGGAACTCTATGTGCTTGGAGCTGGCACTTCCGCCCCATGTGGCCTCGAATGGCCCGTCCGGACAGGAAAGTTCCCGGGCCTGTGCCGCGACACGTGCCCTACTGCCCCCGGCGGTAGGACGTGGGGGTGAGCCCCATGACCGCCTTGAAGGCCGCGGTGAACTTGGACGGGCTGTCGTAGCCCACCTGGGCGCCGATGGCCGCGACGGACAGCTTGCCCGACCGCAGCAACGCGGCCGCCCGCTCCATGCGATACGAGCGCAGGTAGGCATAGGGCGGCAGGCCGAAGACGCCCTTGAAGCAGGCCTTGAAGGCCGTCGTCGGCATGCCGACGCAAGCCGCCAGCTCTCCCACGGTATGGATGCTCATGAGGTCCGCCACCATGATGCGGCGGGCCTCCTTGACCTTCTGCACCTGCGCGCACGTGAAGTACTCGACGGCATGGCAGGACTCGTCGTACTCCAGCTGCGAGAGCAGGAGCAGCAGCTCGAGCGCCCGGAGGCGGGCGAAGGGCCTGCGGATGGCCGGGCGCACGTGGTAGAGACCCGCGAAGACCTCCTCCGCCTCCGTGAAGTCATGCAGCACGTAGGGGCTCCCCCCGCGGCAGAATCGGCGGCGGAGCTCCGAGACGTCCGGGGCCTGGTTCCCGAGAGCCTCCCTCACGCCGTCGCTGCAGGCCGCGACGTCGAAGCCGATGCTGATGCCGTGGTAGTGCTCGACGGGGAAGACGTAGTTCCCCGCATGGTGCGAGATGTCGTCGAGCTTGAGGTCACCCGCCGAGGTGTAGGAGTAGGTCCCGCCGGGCATGAGCTGCTCGAGGCGCCCCTCGCGGCAGTGGTTGACGCTCAGGTAGTCGGAGCTCCGCGAGAACCCCGAGTAGCACTCGGCCATGTGGAAGTCGTTGTAGGTGAGAATGACGCCGGGCATGACCTCGTAGAAGAGCATCGACCCCGTGCCGGAATCGCTCTTCACCGTGATGCGGCAGCCCTCCCCCTCCCTGCTCACGCTCATGTTGTCGGCCTGGTCGAGCTCGTCCATCAGGAGCCGCATCGCGTCGTCCCCGTCACCCCGCCATTCCATCGCCCCGTCCCTCCAGCCTGAAGACCCGGTCGCAGCACCTGTCAAGAAGCTCCCAGTCGTGCGTCGCCACGAGCACGGCCGTCCCCGCGTCAGCGAGCCTCCTCATGAGGGCGCTCACCTCGATCATGTGACCGAGGTCCAGGCCGCTCGTCGGCTCGTCGAAGAGTGCGACGGGCCTGCCCGAGAGCATCGCGCAGGCTATTGCCAGGCGCTGCTTCTGACCGCCGGAGAGCGACATGGGGTGTCGCTCGGCGAGGTCCGTGAGGTCCAGCGACCGGAGCACGGCGTCGACGCCACCGTACTCCCCACGGTCGTCCAGGTCCCCGCGCGCCCGGCAGGAGAGCTCGCACTCCCCGCGCACGCTGTCGCTGAACAGCTGGTGGTTGACGTCCTGCATGACCATGGAGCAGCGCCTGCGCCGCCTGCGCCCCGACTGCGGGACGCCGTCGAGCGTCACGCGGCCCTGGGTCCGTCGCTCGAGGCCGGCCAGGGCGCGCAGGAGGGTGGACTTGCCGGCGCCGTTGGCACCCACGATTCCCGTGACCATGCCACGGGGAGCGTCGAGGCTCAGGGGAGAGAAGACCTGCCTGCCATGACGCAGCACGGAGAGGCCGCGAAGGGAGAGGCCCTCTCCCAGCGCCGGGGCGTCCTCGGACGGCACCGGGGCCACGTGGGGCGCGGGGACCTGGCTCGGCAGCGTCGCCCTCAGCCCCAGGGCCAGCCTCTCTCCCTCGGTGAGGGAGGCGAGCTCGCCCGCGCCCATCTCTCGCACGATGCGTCCGTCCTCGACCAGGAGCGCCCTGGTGACGAGGTCAGAGAGGAAGGCCAGGCGATGCTCGGCCACCACGACGGTCTTGCCCCGCGCGAGGACGGCGGCGATCTGGTCGTGGAGCACCGACGTCGCCCGTTCGTCCAGGTTGGCGGTGGGCTCGTCCAGGACGTAGAGCTCCGGGTCGGCCACGGCGACGGAGGCGAACACGAGCGCCTGCCTCTCTCCCCCGCTCATGCGGGACACGTCGCGGTCCAGGAGGCGTTCCAGCCCCATGTCCGACACCACCTCGCGCACGCGCGCGGCGATGCGGGCCGCGTCGGTCCCGCGGTTCTCGAGGCCGAAGGCGAGCTCGTCGGTCGACGTGAGGTGGTAGAACTGGGACCTCGGGTTCTGGAAGACGGATCCGACCACGCGCGCGAGCTCCCAGGTCTCGCACGACAGGGGCTCCATGCCCAGGACGCGTAGCTCGCCCGTGCGCTCGAGCCCCGGCTCGAGCGCGGGGACGAGGCCGTTCATGCACTTGGTGAGGGTGGTCTTGCCGGAGCCGGAGCGCCCGCAGAGCAGGACGCACTCGCCGGGCCCGACGTCGAGGCACACGTCCGCCAGGAGGGCCCTCTTTCCTGCGAGGCAGCCGACGTCCCGCAGCGACGCCACGGGGACCGGCGCGCTCACAGGAGCACCCCGCTGCGCACCACGGCCACCGCGAGCGCCGCCGATGCGAGCGCAGCCCAGTCGGCCATGCGCATGCGCAGGCCCTCGGTGTCCGTCACGCGCGAGGGGTCCTCGATGCCCCGGCACACCGCCGCACGCGAGAGGTCGTCGGCCGTGTTGGTGGCGCAGACCATGAGGGGCACCACGAAGGCCTCGAGGCGCTCGAGAGGAGGGATGTCGCGCAGGGCCATGGCGTCGCGGATGTGGCCGGCGTCCCGCACGAGAGTCGGGAAGTAGCGCAGGGTGGTGGAGAACGGAATGATGAGGGGCTCGGGCGCATGCAGGGCACGCAGCGCTGCTGCGGCGCGATGCACGCTGCACTCCGCGACGATGAGGGCGCAGCACATGCCGCACAGGAAGACGGAGCGTGCAAGCGAGAGGGAGTAGGTGAACGCCGAGACGAACACGATGCCCAGCCGGGCCAGCACGAGGTCGAGCGTAGCGACCACGACGACATACGTCACGACGGAGCGCACGGCGAGCGCCGCATGTCCGCAGGCCGCCTGGAGGAGGGCAAGCACAAGGACGAGGGTCGCCTCGAGCCACAGGGGAAGCCCGAGGAACGAGAGCAGCGTCGAAGCCACGAGGAGCCCCAGGAGCGTGCGCGGGTCGAGCCTCAGGAGCCCGCCGCGCCCCTCTCCCCCATGCCCCTGCCGCGAACGCGAGGTGGCAGGGAGTCCCACTATACGAGCCCCGCCCTCTCGAAGTGCTTCCTGAACAGCGCGCGCGTGAGCAGGGAGCCAAGGCACGCGCACGCGACGGTCGCCCCTATGCAGGCCGCCATCCAGATGGGGTCGGAGACCGAGACGAGCTGCGCGACGTACTCGGCCGGCATGCCCGCCTGCGCGATGTGGGCCGCGAAGGCGTCGTGGAAGAGCCAGATGGGCAGGGGCGACCCCAGCCAGCCCAGGGAGAAGAACGCGAAGGCGACGGCGTTGCCCAGGTAGCGCTCGTAGTGGGTCAGGTAGCGCGCGAGCTCCGCCAGGAGAGCGCCGCCCACGAAGAGCCCTACGATGAGGGGCGTGAAGCTGCCTGTGAGGGTGATGAGGCACATCACCGAGCCCATGATGAGGATGGCGAAGGGCTTCCGCACGCGCGAACACAGCAGCATGAAGGGAACGGACCCCAGGATGGCTGCCATGGCGGGGAAGAACGCCCAGACCATGGGGTGGATGCCCGAGACGAACATGGGAATCATGGTCAGCGCGAAGTAGAGGGCCGTGAAGATGCCGATGGTTATGAGGTCGCGCCCCTTGAGGCCCAGGTCTGTGGAGGGGGTGGTGGAGGCGGCGCCGGCGTTTGCGTCGCCGTTTGCGGGTATGCGTGCGCTCATGAGTCTTCCTTTCCGAGAAGCCCTGCGAGCCAGCCCGATGGGACTCGCAAGGAGTTAGCTTAGGGTTACTGTTGGAAGAGCGTAGCATCTTGCCTCGCACCTCCCTAGTCCGTTAGGACGCGAATGGTCCATTTGGACAGGAAGCGCGAGTAGCTCGCACGCGGAGGCGCTACGAGTTGCTTCCTCGTTCTCCGCCGCGGGGCCTGTCGCGGGGGCGCCCGACGCATGCCACTCGACGCCGGCGGCGTTTCGTGCGCGCCACTCGACGCCGTGCACGCCGAACGCGTGCGATGGCGCCTCTGCGACGTCCAATGCGCCTCTCTCCGCGTCGAGAGCGCCGAACGCGTCTCCGCTTGCGCCGAAAGCGCCCAACGCGCGCGACTGTCGCGCGCCAACTGGGGCGATGCGGAGCGACAAGACGCGCCGGACGTTGTCGCGCGAACTCGAGACGCGTTGGACGTTGTCGAGCAGGCGAGAGACGCGTTAGACGTTGTCGGGCGCGCCAGGGACGCGCTGGGCGTTGTCGGACGTTGTCGAACAGGCGAGAGACGCGCCGGACGTTGTCGCGCGAACGCGAAGACGCGCCGGGCGTTGTCGACGCTGGACGAGAAACGCGTCGGACGCTGTCGAGCGAGCGGCCGCAGGCCCGAAGCCGAGCCCCTCTCGCCCAGCCCCTGCCCTGCCTGCCCTACGCGCTCTTCATGATCACGGAGCGCACGACGCCCGCCGCGGCGTCGCAGGCGTCCAGGCAGCCCTCCATGCGATCGAAGACGCGCATCCAGCCCACCACGTGGCCGCGACGCGCCTCGTCCAGGGTGTCGTCGTGGAAGAGGTTGCGCAGGCCCTGCTCGTAGACGTTGTCGCCCTCGTCCTCGATGTTGCCCACGGCGATGGCCTTCTCCATGACCACGGGGTCGCTCTTGTAGTCGGACAGGTGGTCGAACATCACGCAGAGCTCCTTGATGGCCTGCAGGGTGAGCTCGGCCATCTGCCGCGCCTCGACGCGGGTGCCACTCATGTTGAAGAGGTCCAGACCCGTGCAGACGCCCTCGATGTAGTCCACGATGTCATCCATCTTGAGGGCCAGGTCAGAGATATCGTTGCGATCGAAGGGGGTGATGAAGGAGGCATAGAGCTCCTTCATGATCTTGCGCACGTGCTCGTCCGAGCACCCCTCGTGGAGCTTCATGGCGGGAATCATGGTGATGGAGTCGGGGTAGCCCTCGACGAACTTCACGTAGTCCTCGGCGGTGGCAAGGATCTCGGTCGAGAAGTCTCTCAGCAGGGTGTAGAACGGGTCTTCCTTCTTGATGCGAGCCATGTCCCTCTCTTTTCTGCGCGTGGTCCGTTGGTCGTTGGAGGCCCGGCTGCCGCTCGGGCCACCGGTCAATGCGTGCCCCTAGAAGAGCACGAGGAAGAGCCGGGCGAGGAGGTACCCGATGAGCCCGCAGCCCGGGAAGGTGAATACCCAGGTCAGGACCATGTCCTTGGCGATCGCCCAGTTGACGGAGCGGACGTTCTCGGCCGCTCCGGCACCCATGATGGCCGCCGTCTTGGTGTGCGTGGTCGAGACGGGAAGGCCTGTGAGCGTGGCGACGAGCAGTGACGCCGTGGCGCTGATGGACGCGGCGAAGCCCTGGTACTTGTCCAGCTGCACCATGCTCATGCCCACGGTCTTGATAATCTTCTTGCCACCCACGGCGGTGCCCAGGGCCATGACGCCGGCGCAGAGCACCTCGATCCACAGGGGGAAGCCGCCCACGTCCGAGACGCCCATGTTCGCGGCGAGCGCGATCGCCACCATGGCGGTGGACATGAACTTCTGGCCGTCCTGGGCACCGTGCATGAGGGCCACGCCCGCGGCGCCGACCACCTGCATGCGGCCGAAGAAGTCGTTGGCGCGACGGCGGTCGGCGTTCCTGCAGGCAACGGGGATCAACTTGGCTATGCCCCAGCCTGCCAGGTAGCCCAGGACGGTGGAGAGGACCAGGCCATAGACGACCTTGACCCACTCGCCCATGTTGACGCCGCCCAGGCCGCCGTGCACGGCGAGCGCGGCGCCGGTGAGGCCGGCGATGAGGGCATGGCTCTCTGAGGTGGGGATGCCAAAGACCCAGGCCCCCACGCCCCAGGCCACGATGCCCACCGTGGCGGCGGCGAGCGCGATGAGGGCGGCGTGCGTGTCCCCGCCGAAGTCGACCATGCCGCTCATGGTGTCGGCCACGGCGGTGGAGATGAACGACATCGCCACCAGGCCCACGAAGTTGCAGACGACGCTCATCGCGATGGCCTCGTTGACGCCGATGGAACGCGTGCCCACCGGCTCGGCGATGGCGTTTGCGGCGTCCGTCGACCCGTTGACGAAGATGGTGCCCAGGATGAGCACCATCACGACCGCCAGGAAGGGGTTCGAGGCGAGTATCTGCAGGAATTGGGGGAAGCTGATCATGGGTCACCCTTCTGTCGGGTCAGGCAGACGCAGGCGGCGCAAGGCGGCCAGCTCAACCGCCCTGGTGACCTGGAGGTGTAACCATGCCCCAGCGGCACCAGGTCAGATTATATAGCCTCGGAACGGACCGTCGCGCCAAGGACCGCAAATGCAGGGACGTCCCCGAGGACGGCTAGAGTGAGCAGGACCAACGCAGGTTCTCGTCGTCCGCCTGGGCCACCACATCGGGGACGAGCGAGAGGCGCCCGGCCTCCCAGCAGCGGTGCTCGCGCACGACGGAGGCGGGGACGCCGGCCACGGTCACGTCGTCGGGCACGTCGTGGAGCACCACGGCGCCGGCCCCGACCTTGGAGCCGTTGCCTATGCGAATGTCGCCCAGGATGGTGGCGCGCGCTCCGACCATGACGTTGTTGCCCAGGGTGGGATGCCGCTTGCCCGCATGCTTGCCCGTCATGCCCAGGGTGACGCCCTGGTAGAGCATCACGTCGTCGCCTATCACCGCCGTGGCACCGATAACCACGCCCATGCCGTGGTCTATGACGAAGCGGCGGCCTATTGTCGCAGCGGGGTGGATCTCGACCCCGAGGCGACGGCGCGTGCGCTGCGAGAGGTAGGTGGCAAGCCTGCGCGCACCGTGCTCCCAGAGCCAGTGGTTGCGCCGGTACGACCACACAGCATGCAGGCCCGTGGCAAAGAGGACGACGTCGCGGGCGGAGGTCGCACTGGGGTCGCGGTCGAGCACCGCCTGGACGTCCTCGCGCAGACGCTCGCGCAGGGTCAGGCGCGGCCGGTCCTGCGCGGCGGCGCCAGACGCCACGGACCCGCGGGTACCGGCGAGCTGGTGGCCTGCCTCTATAAGTTCCATGATGTCCCTCTCCCCCGACCTTGCCTTGCGCGCTCCCACGTGCCTCGGTCCCCGTCGCGCTGGGCCTCCCCCGAGGCCCGTTCACGTGCCTGGTAGGACGCCAGGCGCCGGAGTCGCAGGCGCGGCTCCGGCAACCACCCCCTAGAGCTCCATCGAGAGGTAGCGCTCGCCCGTGTCGGGCAGGATGGCGACGATGACCTTGCCCGCGTACTCGGCGCGACCGGCGAGCTCGACTGCCGCCGCGACCGCCGCGCCGGACGAGATGCCCACCAGGAGCCCCAGCTCGTCCGCAAGGCGCTTCTTTGTCTGGATGGCGTCGTCAGAGCTCACGGGAAGGACCTCGTCCACCACGGAGGCGTCGTAGTTCTTGGGGACGAAGCCCGCCCCGATCCCCTGGATGCGATGACCGCCGGCCGGCTTGCCCGCCAGCACCTGCGACTCCTCGGGCTCGACGGCGATGGCGCGGACGTCGGCCCTCCGCTCCTTCAGGTAGCGCGCGGTGCCCGAGATGGTCCCGCCGGTGCCCACGCCCGCGACGATGGCGTCCACCTTTCCGTCGGTGTCGGCCCAGACCTCGGGGCCGGTGGTCTGGTAGTGGGCACGGGGGTTTGCCGGATTCTCGAACTGACCGGCGATGATGGAGCCGGGGATGCTGGCGCGCAGCTCCTCGGCACGGGCGATGGCGCCCCTCATGCCCAGTTTGCCGGGGGTGAGCTCGATGCGCACACCGTAGCTCGCGGCGAGCTTGCGGCGCTCGACGGACATTGTCTCGGGCATGACCAGGATCATGTGGTAGCCGCGCGCGGCGCTGAGCATGGCCAGGCCGACGCCGGTGTTGCCGCTGGTGGGCTCGATCACGGTGCCGCCGGGGCGCAGGCTGCCGTCGGCCTCGGCCGCGTCGAGCATGACTCGGGCGACGCGGTCCTTCACGGAGCCGCCGGGGTTGGTGGCCTCGTACTTGCCCAGGATGGTGGCCTTGCCGCCGGCAAGCACCGACAGGTCGACGAGCGGGGTGCCGCCGATGAGGGCGTCGATCTTCTCTGCGTAGTTCATGGTTGTTCCTCTCGGATCGAAGGGCGCTTGGTGCCCCTGGTGGTGTGGCTTGAGTTGGGTCCGTGGTAGGAGCTGGGTTGGGTCGCGACCCTCATGGCGCGTGATGCGTTCGCATCTGCCACGCCCCGCGTCCTGCCGACATAAAAAAGCGGGGACGCAGCACGTCTCCGCTCGATTCGCGATCTGTCGCCGAAGTCCTGCTCCGGCAGTTGGGTCGTTCCGGACTATGCGCGGGCGACCCGACATCGACGTCGAGGGAGACGTGGGATGGAACGACAACAGGCGCAGGTAATGATGTGAAGGCTCTGGCTCACGCTCGCTCCCCTCCCGCCCGCTCGGGCACGTCGCTGCGGCATTTTGCTGCGGTGCCTAATTCCTAGTATGACAGTAGGTATTAAAGGACTCGACAGGAGCTTCGTCAAGCGAGAACGGCGTTTTCCCATCGCGCGCAATACATTCGTAACACGCGGGGCTGAGCGAGCGGGCGGAATCCACGATGGGGGGCTCGCCGGGGTACTGGCGGCGCGGGCTGGCATGCAGTGCCGGCTGGCATGCAGCGCGGGCTGGAGTACGGCGCAAGCTGGCGTGCGACGCGAGCGAGCCTGCAGGCACAATGGCGCTGGAGGTACGGACGGGCATGGGATGGTGACAGCATTCTGTGAGATTTGCTGTCTCCTCTCCCCGAATCCTGGGCAAACGCGAAAATCGCCCGCATTCTGCGCAAAATGCTGTCGTCCAACCCGCCACGCGACCTGCCGGCCGGTCCGTCATCCAACCCGCCATGCGACCTGCTGGCCGGCCCGACACCCCACGCCGGCGCCATCATCTAGACTCAAGCGAGAAGTGACACGACCTCGGGAGGAAAGATGCTCGCCAAGCCCCGGCTCCTCGCGCTCGACATGGATGGCACCCTGCTCAACTCGCAGAAGCGCGTCTCGCCTCGAACGCTCTCTGCCGTGCGAGAGCTGGCGGACTCCGGCGTCGTGGTCGCCCTCTCGACCGGACGGGGCCTGGCAGAGATCGCGGACTACTCCCGCGAGCTGGCCTTCCTGACCCATGCCTCGCTCGACAGCGGCGGCCTCGTCTATGACCTGCGGGCGAGGCGACAAATCCACCTCTCCCCCATCCCTCGGGAGGAGCTCGTGGCCTGCCTCGACGCAGCCGCCGCGCAGGACGCCATGGTCCACCTGGCGACCTGCGCGCTCTCCGTCGTGCAGCGGGGGCTCATCGCCCGCTGCCCCGAGTTCAACGTGGGGGTCTACCGCCCCATGTTCGAGCGCAACTACACGGAAGTGGACGACCTGCGCTCCTACGCGCTCGCGCACGCGGACGAGGTGGTGAAGGTGGACATCCACCACCACGACGCCGCGGCACGCGATCGCAGCCGGGCCACCCTCGAGGCGACCACCACCCTTGCCCTGGCAGACGCGGAGGTCGGCTCCCTCGAGTGCACGCCGCGAGGCGTGAACAAGGCATCGGGGCTCAGGCGCCTCTGCGAGCTCCTGGGCGTGCCCATGGAGCTCGCCGTGGCCGTGGGCGACGACGACAACGACCTCGCCGTGCTTCGCGCCGCCGGCATGGGCGTCGCCATGGGCAACGCCAACGAGCGCGTCCGCACGGCCTGCGACCTGGTCGTGGCGGACTGCGACCACGACGGCATCGTCGAGGTCATCGAGCGACTCTTCTGAGGGACGCGACCACCTACCAGATGCCCAGCAGGTGCTGGGACACGAGACTCATGGCTATGATGCCGACCCAGCAGCAGAAGCCCAGGGCGATGGGCTTGCCCCCAGTGCGCACCAGCTTGACCACGTCGGTGTTGAGGCCTATGGCGGCCATGGCCATGACGATGAGGAACTTGCTCAGGGTCTTGAGCGGCGCGAAGGCACTGGCGGGGACCCCGGCGGTCGCGGCGACGGTGGTGACGAGCGACGCCACGACGAACCACAGCAGGAACATGGGGAAGGCGCGCCTGAGGCTGAAGGAGCTGCCTTCGCCACCCCGCTCCCTACGGGCGCGCAGCAGCGCCAGCACAAGGGTGATGGGGATGATGGCCAGGGTGCGCGTGAGCTTGACGGTCACCGCCTTGTCCAGCGTGGCAGTGCCCAGCCCATAGAGCGAGTCCCAGGTCGAGGCGGTGGCGGTGACGGAAGAGGTGTCGTTCACGGCCGTGCCGGCAAAGATGCCGAATGCCTCGCCGCTCGTGGTGCTGAAGCCCAGCGCCGCCCCGATGGCAGGAAACACCAGAGCCGCGATCAGGTTGAAGAGGAAGATGACCGACATCGCCTGCGCGACCTCGGCGTCATCCGCGTCCACGACGGGCGCGGTGGCGGCGATGGCCGACCCGCCGCAGATGGAGGAGCCCACGCCGACGAGGGTCGAGATCTTGCTCGGCACGTCCAGGAGGCGGTGCATCGCATAGGCCACGACGAGCGAGGTGCCGATGGTCAGCACGATGATGGGCAGCGACTGGGCACCCGTCTGGAGCACGACGCGCAGGTCGAGGCCGAAGCCCAGGAGCACGACGGCGGCCTGGAGCAGCTTCTTCGAGGTGAACGAGACGCCCGCGTCAAGGCTGCCGCACTCCTTCAGGAAGAGTGCCACGACCATGCCCGCGACGATGGAGAGCACGGGCCCTCCCACGACGGGGACGGCCGTCCCCACGATCCAACAGGGAATGGCGATGGCCAGGCAGAGGAGGATGCCCCTGCCGTTCTCTCTGGCGAACTGAGTCATGCTCGTGCCTCTCTGACTGCGGGCGCCACGGAGGCGGGTGCCACGGGACCGTACCCCACGACGCCATGCCCGCTCGGCTACAAAACCTCGATAGCGTACACCCAAGCCGAGCCCGGACGACGTGCGCCAGCACAAACCCCATCCAAAAAGGGAGAGGGGCGACCGCCACGGCAGCGCGCCCCTCTCGTCCGCTTGGCCCCCATGGCCGCCTATGGTCGAAGCCCCCTTGAGAGGCCCTACTCCGCACCCTCCAGAAAGCCGCCGGTCTGGCGGTTCCAGAGGCCAGCGTACTCGCCGTCCGCCTCGACCAGCTCGTGGTGGGTGCCGTCCTCCACGATCCTGCCGTCCGAGAGCACGACGATGCGGTCCAGCGACGCCACGGTCGAGAGGCGATGCGCGACGACGATGGCGGTGCGTCCGCGCATCAGGTTCTCGAGCGCGCCCTGGACCAGCGCCTCCGACTCGGAGTCGAGCGCACTCGTCGCCTCGTCCAGGACCAGGATGGGCGCGTCCACCAAGATGGCGCGGGCTATGGCCACGCGCTGGCGCTGTCCGCCGCTGAGCTTGACGCCCCTCTCGCCCACCATGGTGTCCATGCCCTGTGGCAGGCGGTCTATGAACTCGAGGGCGTTCGCCTCGGCGGACGCGGCGCGAATCTGCCCCTCGGTGGCGTCAGGCCGGCCGTAGGCGATGTTCTCCCTGATGCTGCGGTGGAAGAGCAGGGCCTCCTGGGGCACGTAGGCGACCTGCTGGCGCAGGGACTGCTGGGTGCAGCGGCTCACGTCCTGGCCGTCCACGAGCACGCGGCCCTCCTGAACGTCGTCCAGGCGCAGGAGCAGCTTGGTGAGGGTTGTCTTGCCGGAACCCGAGCGACCCACGAGCCCGACGCGCTGGCCAGCGGGGATGTGCAGGTTGAGGTCGCGGAAGACCTTGTCGTCCTCCTGTGCGTCGGCGTAGTGGAAGCCGATGTGCTCGAAGTCGATGTCACCCTCGCCCACCACGAGCGCGCCCGCGCCCTCGTCGTCCGCCACGAGGGTGGGCTCGTCCAGGACGCGCGTCATCTCGGCCGCGTCACCCAGGGCGCGGTTGATGCGCTGCATCATGGAGTTGAAGTAGTTGAAGCGCATGGTCAGGTTGTAGGTATAGGTGAACATCATGACCAGGGTGCCCGCGCTGATGCCAAACCAGGCATTGCCGCCCGACACGAAGATCGAGACCACGAACATGATCACCGTGATGAGCGCCGAGGTCGTGAAGCCGCGACGCATGGTGGCGCGCATGTTGGCGTTCTCGGCCGCCATGGCCTCGCGGTCGGCCGTGGTGAAGGTCTGGCGCTCGAAGTCCTCGCGACCGTAGGTCTTGACGGCCAGGATGTTGGTCACGGCGTCCGAGAGCACGCCCGAGAGGCGGTTCTGGGCGGTCGACGCCTGCGCGGCGAGGGGAAGGATGCGCTTGTACATGCGATACGCCAGGACCACGTAGACCACGAGCATGACCATGAGGATGGCCACGAAGCTGGGGGCCACCGGCGCGAGCATGCCCACGGTGAGCACGATCGAGGCCAGCGTGGGGTACAGGCTGTAGGTCACCACGTCGACGAGGCCCGAGTAGCCCGAGACGAAGCGTGAGGTCTGGCTCACCAGGCTACCCCCGAAGCGGCTGTTGTGGAAGGTCATCGACTGGTTGGAGAGGGTGTCAAAGCAGAGGCGCGAGAGCTGGTAGTTGCCGTTTATCTCGAGCTGGTAGACCGAGAGGTCCTGCAGCTTGGAGAGGGTCTGGCCCAGGGCGTTGACCAGGAGGAGGGCCAGGATGTACGGGCCGAACACCGAAAGGACCTGGTCGGGCGCGACGGGCGAGGCCTGAACGCGGTCCACTATGAGGCCCATCACGTAGGTGTTGGCAAAGGTGAGAAGGGCGGTGTACCCCACCGAGCTGACCACCGAGAGCGCGAAGGCACCGGGACGCTGGCGGGTGACCCACCAGAAGTAGTGGAGCGTGCGCCTGATGGTGCCGCGGTCATTGGAGTTGGTGGTGCTGCGAAGGCCCATGTGCTGCTCCTGCTTGCGTCGGTCGGGAAGGCTCGCGCACGAGCCTTCTGGCAGGATGCCCATTCGGGCGGGTGCTTATGCCCAGGACGAAATCTCTAGATGACCGTGCGGCGCGCCTGGGGCGGCCGCAGGGAGCGTCAAGCCGGCACGCTGGCATCCCAGCTGCCGCTTGCGGCGAAGCTCCGCCTGCATCGGAGTGCTGCCCACATCGGAGCGCTACCTGCATCGGAGCGCTTCTTGCGGCGGAGTTGTATGCGGTTTTCTCGCCTGAAAAACTACCGCAATCGGATGGGGCTTTCTATTTGCGCAGGTAGATGAGTCACTTGCATATTTCATTGTTTGTGAGAACCGCATACAACTCCAAAACCGCACGCAGCTTCCGGCTGCGGTGTCCGGCTGCGACGCGTGCCCAACGCGATGGACATCCCCGTAGACCATCCGTGGACTAAGCCGGAAAACGGCTTGGAAAAGGAAAGCAGGCCGGAGAGGAAACGACCCCTCCGACCTGCGACTTTACATGGAGCCAGCAATCAGACTCGAACTGATGACCCCCGCTTTACGAGAGCGGTGCTCTACCAACTGAGCTATGCTGGCAACCCTATGGCTGCCTTGCAGCAGATAGGATACTACATGGAATCCCTCGCCCTTTTCAAGCGCGAATCCCGCATTCTCTCGCTCCGGCACGCGAATCCCACCCAAGGCAGGCGCGACCTGCGCTAGAGCAGGCGCAGCACCCCGCGCACCAGGCGCTCGAAGTCGTCAGCGTGCCTCTCCGCCGCCTCGAGCACGCTCTGGTGGGACATCTTGGGGTCGCCGCTCTCGTTGGACGCCAGCGTCATGCCCAGGACGTTCATCCCCAGGGCGTGCGCCAGGATCACCTCGAGCGCCGTGGAAAAGCCGGTGTACGAGACATCCATCCCTCTCAGCATGGCGACCTCGGCAGGGGTCTCGAAGCAGGGCCCCATGACGCCGGCAAAGACGCCCTCCTCGACAGTGATGCCCAGGTCGTCCGCCACGCCCCGTGCCAACGTGCGCAGGTAGGGCGTGTAGGCGTCGGTCATGCCCACGAAGGGGGTCTCCACGTCGCGCAGGTTGGAGCCAGCCAGGGGGTTCTGCCCCGTGAGGTTGACCTGGTCGGTCAGGATGCCCAGGCCCACATGGGCGTTGCCGGGCACGGCACCCGTGGCGCAGGCGAAGAAGATGTCACGGCAGCCCAGGCGGTGCGCATGGCGCACCAGCGCGGTGACCTCCTCGGCGCTGTAGCCCTGGTACAGGTGGATGCGTCCGGGATACACGACCACGGGGACCCCGTCGATGGTGCCGATGGTGGCCTCGAAGCTGTGCCCCCTCACGGGCCGGGCGTCCCTGGGGAAGCCCTCGATGTCGTGATAGTCAATCCTGCGCACGGGCTTGACCAATGCGGCAAGGTGGCCCAGGCCGGTGCCCAGGACGATCGCGACGGGATGCTCCACGGAGGGCTTGCAGCTCTCCACCATATCCTCGCTAACCACGCAGACTCCCTCCCTCCGGAGGAGACGGGCAAACACGCCGTCGCCCTCGGCCAACGTATGGGTGTGTGTTCCATCGTAGATTACGCCGGAGCCGCAGGAGGGGCTCTTTGCCTTCAGTATGGCGAGCGGCGGCAATCCCCCGCGGGCGTCCCAGGGCGCGCTGGCGTCGCAGCGAGCCGACGAGAGGCAGGACGCGGCACCATGCTCGAACTCCTCCGTCACGTCGGTCCCGTCCGAGAGGAGCACGCGCTCCCCCAGCAGCTCGGCCGGAAGCCGCGGGACAGGAAGCCCCGCCGCTCGCTCGGGGCACACGCCGATGGGCTCGACGCCCGGCCTGGAGCAGAGCTCGCACACCGCGGCATCGAGCTTCGACCCACCGTCGAATCGGCAGGGCACGCCCCGCAGGCACTCGCTCACGACCACACGCATGAGGGCCCCTCGTCCGTAAGGGGCGGGCGAGGCCCGAAGGCCCCGCCCGCAGCGTCAAATCCTTGCAAAGTCCGCGCCCGACGCGCCCCTCGCGCTACGCGTTCAGCCCGGAGATGCTGATGCTCGCGTTGCTGAGCAGACCGTTCACGAAGTCGGTCCACTGCGAGGCGCCCTCGGAGGCGGCTGCGGAGTACTTCTGGTAGGCCACGTAGTAGGCCGCCCGCGCGGCCTCGTAGGTTGCGGAGTCGTTGGTCACCGTGTAGTCGGCGAGCGCGGTGGCGTAGGCGCCGTCAGAGGACTTCCAGGCGTTGGCGTCACTGTCCCACTCGTCGCCGGCGAGGCCGATAACGTACTGGGCGTAGGCCGCGGTGGCGTCCTCCTCCTTGCCCGCCTCGGGCTTGTCGGGGGCCGTGGGCTGAGTGCCGGCGTCGGAGGTCACGACCTGGCTGCGGAGCTTGGCGAGGCCTGCGGACTGCGTGACCATCTGCTTCACGGAGTCGGCGTCCATGCCGTAGCTCGAGGCGATGCTGTCGTAGTCCGTGGAGCCGATGTACTGCGTGGCGAAGGCGTCACGGTCCTCGTCGCTCACCTCTATGCCGCGCTTCTTGACCTCATCGGCAAGAATCTGCGAGCGGGCTGCGGCCAGGACGTTGTCGGCGGTGGGCATCGCGTAGCTGCCGTCGTCCTTCTTAGCGGAGTCGAGCGAGGTCTGCGACGTGAGGACGTCGCGGGCGCTCAGGTCGTGGCTCTTGCCGTCGTAGACGTAGGTGGCGACGGTGGTGTCGAGCTCGGACTCCTGGAGGGTCTTCTTGCCCAGGGCGCTGCCGGAGCCCCCGCCCAGGAGGAACTTGCCCACCAGGATGCCCAGCACGACGCAGGCAACGGCGACGGCGATCCAGGCCGGGACGCCGAGGGTCGCCAGCGCCGCGGCGGGACCTGCCTGCCCCTCCGCGGCACCCGACGCGACCTTGGCGTCCTTGGCGTCCTTGGCGTCCTTGGCGTCCTTGGCGTCCTTGGCGTCCTTGGCGTCCTTGGCGTCCTTGCCCTGCGTCTCGACGTCCTTCTCCTCGTTCTTGTTCGCCATACGCGAACCTCCTTGAATCCTGCGGCCGCCCTCGGGGCTGCCGTCCGTTTGCACGTCGCCCGACGCCGCCTACCTGGCCAGCGCCGCCGCGATCTGCTCCGAGAAGCTCCTGATGTAGCCCCTGCCGTTCTCCGCGTCGAAGCCCACGCGGGCGGCGAGCGCGTGGCTGGTGGCCTCCGAGAGCTCGCCGTGCGCGAAGTCCAGGAGGCAGGCCAGCATGTCACGGTACTCGGGGTCGCCGTGGTAGCACTGCACCGCCTCGTCCAGGAGCGGCCACGCCTCGTCGGACATGCGCGCGCCGGTGGCCCCGAGGCGCGCGAGGAAGCGGAAGGCCGCAAGACGTACGGTAGCCGAACCCTCGTCGAAGAGGGACGACTCCGCCCCCTCGAAGGCGTCCGTCACCGCATTGGCATCTACCTGCACCATCTCTGAGAGTGCCGAGAGCACCTCCCAGCGCGTCTGCGCCTCGGGACGCCCAAGAGCCTCGATGAGCTTGCCCACATGGGGTGTCAGGCGCTCGGGGCTCACCCTGGCAATGGACTCGATGTCGTGGGCCGCGTCCTGTCGGCTGCGACGGCTCGCCGCCGACAGCTGGTCGACGAGAACCGCCAGGGCCGCCGCGGCCTTCTCTTCCTCAGTGGATTCGGACATGCGCACTTCCCTTCTGCTACTCGGCAAAGCCGTCCACCATGACGGTGCCGCTCTTCGTATCCTGGTGAATCTCGATGAATCCCAGCTTGGAGGCCTCGCGCAGGAGGTTGCTGAACGAACGGTAGCCGTAACTGCGCTCGCTGAACTGGGGGCGCTTGCGCTTCATGGTGTCCTTGAGGCGCGAGGCGAGGACGGCGCTGTCGCTCTCGCCCTGGAGGGCGTCGATGGTCTCGAAGAGGAGCTGGTAGGCCTCGTGTCTCTCCTTGGGGACCTTCTGCGAGTAGTCGGGGACGCCTCCCTGGCTCACGATGTCCTCGTAGAAGATGAACTCGTCGCAGACCTCGGCCAGGAGACTGCTCGTGGACTCCTTCATGCCCACGCCGATCACCGTCTTGCCGAACTCCTTGAGCTTCGAGACCAGGGGCGAGAAGTCGGAGTCGCCCGAGAGGATGGCAAAGGTGTCGATGTGGTCCTTGGTGAGGCACATCTCGACCGCGTCCACGGCCAGACGGATGTCCGCCGAGTTCTTGCCGGTGTAGGCGCGGTCGGGGATCTCTATGAGTTCGATGCCCAGCTCGTGCAGGGGCGTGATGGCGTCGTCGAAGCGCTGCCAGTCGCAGTAGGCGCGCTTGGCCGTGATGCGGCCCTTGTCCACCAGGCGCTCGAGGATGCGCTTGACGTCGGGACGGGGGCCGGGATCCTGGTGGCCGTTGCGACGCCTCTTGCCCGTGCCAAGGGCAAGGTTCTCGTAGTCGATGAGGACCGCCATCGACCTCTGGGTCAGTTCGTTCATGTGGGGGACCTGTTCCTTTCTGCGCGATGCGGGCAGGTCTTGGGCCCGGCACGCGTGCGTGTTGGCACTAGGGGTGGGAATGCGACGCCGTCGAACGGCGCAACCCGGCCCCAACTGCCCTTTTATACCCAAAAGTCAGGCGAGAGTAACCCGGGGCGTGGCTGGCGCCCCGTCCCAGTCGCGGCAGGGCCTTCTCCCGGGCTCCCCTACTCGTGGTGATGGTGCCCGTGGCCGTCGCCGTGACCGCAGCCGCACTCCCCGTCGCCATGGTCGTGGCCGCAGGAGCACCCGCCGTCCTCGCAGTCGCAGCCGTCCTCGTCGTGGGCGGGCTGCGCCCGGGACCAATCGAGGCCCGCCGCCGCGCCCGCCTCCTCCTCGGCATAGAGGAGCGAGAGCGCCTGGGTGCCCAGACGCGAGCCGTCCACCTGGCAGAGGAGGTCGAAGAGGTTGAAGGCGGTGTCGGTCGAGGGAAGCGAGATGCCCATCTGCTCGGCCTCGTAGAGGGACAGCCTGAGGTCCTTGAGCAGGTGCTCGGCCATGAAGCCGGGCTTCCAGTCGCCCGCGAGGGCCTTGGGCGCCAGCATGTCCATGGCAACCGAGCCGCCCATGCCCGAGCCCACGGCCTCCAGCATGGTCCGCTCGTCCAGGCCTGCCGCCTCGGCGAGGGCCATGGCCTCGGCATAGCCCATCATGCAGGACGCGAGCGAGACCTGGTTGCAGTGCTTCGCCGTCTGGCCCATGCCGGCCCGGCCGAAGTAGAAGACCTTGTCAGAGAAGCACTGGAGGAGCGGCAGCACGGGAGCCGCGGTCCCCTCGTCCGCGCCCACGAAGAGCGTGAGCGTGCCGGCCTCGGCCCCCGCCTGACCTCCCGTGACGGGGCAGTCGAAGGCGTGCTTGTCCTCGACCTCGGAGGCGTCGTGGATGTCGCGGGCGAGCTCGGCCGCGCTGGTGCTGAGGTCGATCAGGTAGGCGCCCTTCCTGCTGGCGCGGATGATGCCGTCGCTTGCCAGGTAGACGTCCTCCACGTCGGAGGGATAGCCCACCATGGTCAGGACCACGTCGGCGTCCCTTGCGGCCTCGGCGGGGCTCGAAGCCCAGTGGGCGCCCCTCTCAACCAGCGCCCTCGCCTTCTCGGGCGTGCGGTTGTGGACGGTGAGGTCAAAGCCCGCGTCCAGGACGTGCCCCGCGATGGGAGCCCCCATGATGCCGGTGCCGATGAGGGCGACCCTCTTGATCTTGTTCGTCATGCGTTCGTGCCTTTCTGGCATGGGCATGCCACCAGGCACCTCGGGCACCCGGTGGCAGCGAACCCTGCGATCGTGCGCTAGCCCTCCTCGGGGCCGCGCGCACCCTTCTTCACCTTGCGGGCGATGCGGTCGGTGAGGGAGATCTTCTCCCTCCGGTCCTTGCCCCAGAAGACCAGCGCCACCATGCCGGGCCCCACGTGCGCGCCCAGGATGGGCGACACCGTGCTATGGATGATGGTCAGGTCCTCGCAGCCCTTCTCCTTGCGAATCTGGGCCTCGAGCCAGTCGGCGTCCTTCTGGGCGTCGGTCGACACGATGCCCACCGGGAGCGACGTGTCGTGGGCGTAGTTCTCCCTGAAGTCCTGGACTATGGCGCGCAGGGCCTTCTTGCGGCCGCGGCACATGCCGCGCAGGGAGAGGGCGCCGTTGAGGTCGTACGAGAGCTCCGGCTTGATGTCCAGCTTGCCACCCACGTTGGCCGCCGCGGGCGGGATGCGCCCACCTGCGGCAAGCGTGTCGAAGCTGTCCAGCGTGAAGTAGCCATGGATGAAGTAGCGCGCGTCCCGGGCCCACTCGTAGAGCTCCTCCGCCGTGAGGCCCAGGGACGCCTGGCGCACCACCTCGATGGCCAGAAGCTGGCCTGCCGCGGAGTCGCAGCGCCTGTCCAGCACGTAGAGCTCGAAGTCGGGATACCTCTCGCGGATCATCTGAGCCGCCTGGCGGGCGGAGTCGATGGAGCTCGAGAGCCCGGCCGGAAGCCCCATGTAGATGGTGGGCAGCCCCTCCTGTGCGGCGCGCTCGAAGACCTCGAAGTAGCGTCCCGGCGTGACCGCCGCGGTGTGGAAGCGCGCGTCCGGGTTCTTGCGCATGTGCTCGTAGAACTCGTGCGGGTCCTGCTCCTGCCAGCGGTCGTCCTGGTGCTCGACGCCGTCGGCGTCCACGTAGCTGAAGGGGATCACCTCGACGCCCAGCCGCTCGGCGACGCCGGTGGCGAAGTCCGCGGTGGAGTCCATGATGATCTTGACGTTGCGCTTCTGATGGTAGGCCCTGCCCACGTTCCTCACGTCGGCCGGCGCCTCCGCCGTCTTCCCGTCCTTGGGTGAGCTCTGATCGCCCTGGCTCATGCGAACCTCGCTATGCCTCGCCGTCTTCGGTCTCGATCTTCGGCTTGATGATGCCGTACCCACCATTATGGCGGTGGTAGATGACGTTCACGAGGCCGGTCGTGGCATTCTCGAAAACATAGAAGTCGTGGCCCAGGAGGTCAGTCTGGACGAGCGCCTCCTCCTCGGTCATGGGCGTGAGGTCGACGTACTTCTCGCGCACCAGCTGGTCGTCGAGCTCCTCCCCCTCGATGAGGTCGTCCAGGTCGCCCAGGGGCACGCCCTCGCGGATGGTCTGCTGCGAGCGCTGCTTGCGGTCGATGACGCGCGTCTTGTACTTGCGCAGCTGGCGGGTGACCTTGTCCGCCGCGTCGTCGATGGCGGCGTACATGTCCTGGTTGCTGGCCTCCACGCGCACCACGTTGTCACGGACGAACACCGTGATCTCGCAGGTACGGCGGTCGGGGTTGGAGGGGTTCTTGTCGACGCGCAGGACCACGTCGCAGCTCATCGGCTGGATGTCAAACACCTTGAGGGACTCGCCCACCTTGTCAAGAACGTGGTCGCGCATGCCATCAGAAACGGAGACCTTGCGTCCCGAGATCTTGATGTCGACCATCAGTACCTCCTCGCTTCGCGTGACTTGCGTGGGCCCTCTCCGAGAGCCCACCGTGACTCATAGATACCCCAGGAGGGGGCTCTTTGGCAGTCGCTTTCGCCAAGCGGCGGGCGCAGGCCGCGACGCCTGCGGCATCCGTCCCTACACGCTGGCCGCGTTGGAGCCGGCCTCGGCGGGAGCGGCCTCCTCGGCCGGCTCCTCCTGGACGGGGGCGGGGACTTCCCTCACCTGGCTGGTGTCACCCAGCTGGGGCATGCCGCCCAGCCAGCGCGAGCGGATGCCGTCCTCGATGCCGTTGGACTGCAGCGTGTCGAGGGCGGACTTGATGCCGCCCTGCAGCTCCGTGTTGGTGGGGAGCACGCCGATCCCCTGTGTGACGGGCGCGTCCAGCGTGCCCGCGAAGGCGATGTCCTTGCAGCCCATGGAGAGGAAGGCTCCCGAATAGGCGTCGCAGAGCACGTAGTCGACGCCTCCCACGTCGAGCGCGGCAAAGGCCTCGTTGAGGTTGGCGAAGGTCTTCTCCTCCATCACCAGGCCCGTCGAGCGGAGCGCCTTCTGCGACACGGAGCCGTCCTGCAGGCCCACCGTCTTGGACGAGAGGTCCTCGACCTTTGCCACGCCCGTCTGGCCCTTGTGGAAGAAGGCCGTGGCGGACTGCGCGTAACCGCCCACCGCGGCTGCGGAGCTCGAGTCGCCGGCACGGGTGTCCATGACCACGTCGCAGCTCTTGCCCAAGGCACCGCTCGCGCTGGGGACGCTCACGAAGCTCACCTTGAGGCCGAGCTCGTCGGCTACGGCGGAGGCGAGGTCGACGTCAAGCCCGACGAACTCCCCTCCCTCGAGTTGCGCACAGAAGGGGATGCCCACCGACGAGGACTTGAGGCCCACGGTGAGGGTGCCGGGCGTCACGAGCGCCGCGTCCGAGACCTGGGGCGACTTGGTGGCCCGGGCGGCGAGCGCCTCCTCCACGCCGGTCTTCGCCAAGGGGTCGGGAATGCCCTGGGCGAGCCCCGCCAGGCGGTCAGGCACGGAGGCGAGCTGCGACACGTCAGGCGCGTCGCAGCCCCCCAGGGCAAGCGAGAGGAGCAGCCCGGCCATAATTGGAGCGACCACCTTTGACGTCTGGGACCTCATCTTGCACCTCTCGCCTTCTTCGAGCCCCTGCCTGAACTTGCCGACGCACGCTGCCGAGACCTCGTCCCTTGTCCCGGTCCTGGTGACGCAGCTCCGCCTTACCCAGCTGACCTGGTATTTGACCCCACACTCGCGCACTGGGGCTTTTGCCGTGACCGCCGCGGCGGCCCTGACTGGAGGCCCTCTCGCCCGCGAGGCCGTATGCCTCTGAGTATGACGGGCGGTGCGACTTACCTCTAGGACGAGCCATGCTCGCCCGGACGCGCACGCCCGGACTTACGTGGATCCCTTTGGCCTCGTCTGCCATGGACTAGGGCGCTGGCGCCCGCAACCACAGACCTGGGTAAGGCTTCGCACAGTATACCAGCATGTTTGCCCGCTTAAGGCCAGCTGGACGACGGTCCAGCTGGCGGACGGGGATGCGCCGCCAGCGTGACGGGCGGGCGGGGCCTGACGGCCTTCCGCCCCATCGGGCGACGCGTCGGGCGTCGCGACATCCGACGCGACGGCGCCGACGCCCCTCACCAGACGCGGGCGACGGAGCAGGCAGTGACGCTCCTCGCGCCCCGCCCGAGGAGGGCCCGGGCGCACTCGCGCACGCTCGCCCCCGTGGTGATCACGTCGTCGGCGAGTAGGAACGAGAGGCCGTCCACCCTCTCCAGCACGTCAATGCTCCCCGCCAGGTTGGAGGCGCGCGCCTCTCGCCCGAGGCCTCTCTGGTCGCTTGACGAGCTGCGGCTGAGGACGTCAGCCAGCGGAAGCCCCAACTGCGCCGCAAGCGAGCGCGACACCAGCTCCATGTGGTCGAAGCCGCGCCGGAGGTAGGCCTGCGGCGTGGCGGGGACGAAGCAGACAGCGTCCAGGTCAGCGCGGTCGAAGCGGGGACGTCCGTCCTCCGCGGGCCAGGACGCGGCCTCGTCGAGCGAGCAGAGCATGAGCGCCGCGAGCACGGGGGCAAGCCGCAGCTCGTGGGCGTCCTTGAGGCCCGTGACGAGGCGAGAGGCGACGCCGCCAAAGGGCAGCGAGCTCACGCAGGCGCGGGTCTCCCACGCCTCGTCGCACTCGGTGCAGGTCATGAAGCCATGAGGCGCCCCGCAGTTGGGGCAGGCCCAGGCCTGGGCGACCCAGGGAAGGGACGCCCGACAGTCGGGACAGAGGAGCTCTCCGCCCAGGTCGCAGCCCAGGCAGCGGGTGGGCCAGAGAAGCTCCTGGGCGCCCTCCGCAAGGGCGTGCGCGGCATGGGAGAGGAACGGGCCATCGGACCTGACGGTCGGGATGACGTGCGGGAGGCGGTCGATGCGCATGGCAGGCCTTACGCCGGGGCGCACGAGGGGTCGTTGGCTTGTGGGGCGATGGTAGCACGCCTGGGATGGGGCGCGGGTGCGGAGGGTGCCGCCCTCCGTCAGGCGCGGTACCGCGCGGATGGCACGAGGAGCCCGAAGGCGTTGCGGAGCATCGCTTCGTAGCTGCGGGCGCGCGGGGCGACGTCGGCCTCCTCGCGCACGCGGGCCACGCAGTCGGCACTGAAGGCGACCATCGCAGGTTCGCAGCGAAGGCCGCGCAGGGGGACCGGCGCCATGTAGGGGGCGTCCGTCTCGCTGAGCAAGAGCTCCTCGGGACAGGACGTCGCGGCGGCGCGGATGTCGTCCGAGCGGCCGAAGGTCGCCGCCCCACCGAAGGCGACGTGGCAGCCCAGCTCCACGAAGGGAGCCATGACCTCGGGACCCTGCGTGAAGCAGTGGAGGTCGCAGCCAACGGCGGGAAGGCCGCGCTCGGCCAGGACGCGTGCGGCGAGCTCGTGGGCGAGCGTGTCCTGGGCACCGTCCCGGATGTGGAGCTCCACGGGCAGCTCGCGCTCGCGGGCAAGTTCGAGCTGGAGGCGGAAGGCGCGCTCCTGGACGTCGACGGGCAGCTCGTTGTAGGGACCGAGGTCGAGGCCGATCTCTCCCACGCCCACGGCACGCGGGCTCGCAAGGAGCTCGTCCAAGCGCGCGAGGGCCGCGCCGTCCAGCTCCGCCGCGCCATAGGGATGTGCCCCGGCGACGATGCGCAGGTTGTCGAGGAGGGACGGGAGCCCCTCGTAGCCCAAGGCGCCGGGCGGCAGGATGCCGCGCGCCGCGCAGGCGTCGAGCAGCTCGCGCGCCTCGTCCACCTGGGCGTCGATCCAGCCCAGCAGCTCGCCGGCACTCCCCCACCTGCGGGGGATCTCGTCCACCGGGTCGACGGGAACCACGAGCAGGCGCAGGCCCGCAAGCGCGGCCCGCACGAGGACGGCAGGCGCGTCATGGCCGAGGAAGCCGGTCAGGTGTCCGTGGCTGTCCGCGAGGGGCGCGGGCGCGGAGGGAAGCGCCACGGGACGGCCCTTCTTGTCGTGGAAGAGAGTCCCGTCCTCGTCGACGCCCAGCCTCTGGAGCAACTCGTCTACCGCCATGTGCGTGTCTCTCTCTTGTGGTCGTTCACGGTCGTTGCGGCCGTCCGCAAGGTGCTCGGCCACCTATGCAAAAGGCAGCATTCTGTGCGAAATGCTGTCGAATTTGACGTTTTCCCAGTTGAGGTGAGAAAAAGTCAGCAAATCTCACAGAATGCCGCTCGGCGTTGCCACCGCAGCATCGCCAGAGCCGTGGAGCCTGCCGCTGCGACCCCCAACGCTACCAGCCCAGCGCCTCCGCCAGGCGCACGAAGTCGGCGGTCGCAAGCCGCTCCGCGCGTGTGGTGGGAGCGATGCCCGTGGCGGAGAAGGCGGCGTCCAGGCGCTCCCGGTCGAAGCCCAAGGCGCCCATGGAGTTGCGTATGGTCTTCCGGCGCTGCGCGAAGGCGGCGTCGATCACGGCCGCGCACGCCGCGACGTGCTCGGGCGAGAGGGGCGTGCCGTCCGGTCCCAGGCAGGGACGGCGGTCGATGCGCACGACGGCGCTCTGGACGTGGGGCGGCGGCATGAAGTTGCCGGGACCCACCTCGAAGCGCCCCGTGACCTGGGCATAGAGTCCCAGCTTGGCCGTGTACGCCCCGTAGTCCCTGCCGCCCGGCGTGGCCGCGATGCGGTCGGCGACCTCGGCCTGGACCATCACGACCTCGCGGCGGACGCGGGGCATGTGCTCGAGCGTGCGCAGGATCACGGTGGCCGCGACCTGGTAAGGCAGGTTGCTCACCAGAAGGCGCGGCTCGGGGTCGATGCCCGCGAGGCCAAGCGCGGCGACGGCGGACGAGAGGCCCTCCGCGTCCACGCGCAGGGCGTCCCCCATCACCAGGGAGAAACGCTCGGAGTCCCTCTCACAGGTCTGGGCGAGCACGGGCTCGAGCGCGCGGTCGGCCTCGACCGAGACCACGGCTCCCGCCTGCCGCAGGAGCGCCACGGTGAGCGTCCCGATGCCGGGTCCGACCTCGAAGACGACGTCATCGGGACCCAGCTCGGCGAGCCGTAGGATCTTCGCGACGACCCCGTCGCTCACCAGGAAGTTCTGTCCCAGACGGTGCTTGGCGAAGAGGCCGAAGGCGTCCAGGACTTCGCGGGTCGAGCGGGGGTTGGCCAGCCAGGAGCTGGGCGTGGGATCAGACGTCGCGCCACACGACCCAGCCGCCTGGCTCGAGCCGGGCGCGCCTCCGTCCGGCAAGGCGCCACCGGAAAGGCCGACGCCCCTCTCGCCTGGCTCGATGCCCACGTCGCCCCCTTACTTCTTCGCGGCGAGGCGCGGGAAGAGGGCGTCGCCCTTGGTTACCTCGACGCCACCGACGAGCCCTCCCCAGGCGCAGGCGGCCGCGAGGTCGTCGCAGGAGGCCTCGTCTCCCAGCGCCATGCGACGCAGGACCTCGGCCGAGGTCTGGGGCATGAAGGGCGCCAGCAGGTGGGCGCAGATTCGGATGGACTCGAGAAGGTTGGTGATGATGTCGGCGAGCTCCTGGGCGCGGGCGGGGTCCTTCGCAACCGTCCAGGGGGCGGAATCCTCGACGTAGTGGTTGGCGGCGTGGACGAGCTCCATCACGACGTCCTTGGCCCCCACGTAGTCCAGGCGGTCCATGCGCTCGGAGTAGCGCCCCTCGATGCCCAGGGCGATGTCGCGCAGGGGGTTCTGGCGTTCGGCCCAGCCGTCAGCGAGCTCCGGCGTCCTGCCGTCGAAGTACTTGGCGCACATGTTGAGCGCGCGGCTCACCAGGTTGCCCCAGCTGTTGGCCAGGTCGGCGTTGTAGACCTGCTCCATGCGGCTGAAGCTGATGGCGCCGTCCTCGCCGGGGTTCACGTCGGTCATGAAGTAGTAGCGGTAGCCCTCCACGCCCAGCATGTCGATGACGTCCTGGGGCGCGATGGCGTTACCGCGGCTCTTGGACATCTTCTCTCCCTTGCCGGTCTCCTCGTTGCGCACCATGAGGAAGCCGTGGGCGAAGACGTGCTCGGGCAGGGCCTCGCCCACGGCCATGAGCATGGCGGGCCAGATGACGCAGTGGAAGCGGATGATGTCCTTGCCCACCACGTGGAACTGGGCGGGCCAGCGACGAGCCAGCTCGGCGGCCGCCTCGTCACCACCCTGGCCGTAGCCCACGGCAGTCATGTAGTTGAGGAGGGCGTCGAACCACACGTAGGTGACGTGCCTCTCGTCGAAGGGCAGGCGGATGCCCCAGTCGAAGCTCGTGCGGCTCACGGAGAGGTCCTGGAGCCCGCCCTCGACGAAGGTCCTCACCTCGCGCATGCGGAAGTCGGGCTCGACGAAGTCGGGATGCTCGTCGTACAGCCTGAGCAGGCGGTCCTGGAAGGCACTGAGCTTGAAGAACCAGGACTCCTCCTGGACGCGCTGCAGGGGACGGCCGCAGTCGGGGCAGAGGTGCTGGCCCTCGGTGTGGTTGGCCTCGTCGGACTTGCTCACCTGGGTCTCGGTGAAGTAGGTCTCCTCCGGCACGCAGTACCAGCCGTCGTAGGAGCCCTTGTAGATGTAGCCAGACTCGCGCATGCGCTCCCACAGGTACTGCACGGCCTTGACCTGGCGCGGCTCGGTGGTGCGGATGAAGTCGTCGTTGGAGATCTCGAGGGTCTTCCACAGTCCCTCGAAGAGGGGGGCCTGGGAGTCGCACCACTCCTGGGGGCTCACTCCGTGCTCGGACGCCGCCTCCTCGACCTTCTGACCGTGCTCGTCCATGCCCGTGAGGAACTTCACGTCATAGCCCTTTGAGCGGCGATAGCGCGCCTGGACGTCGCAGAGGACAGTGGAGTATGCGGTGCCCAGGTGGGGGGCGGCGTTGACGTAGTAGATGGGCGTGGTGATGAAGAAGGACGGCTTGTCCATGCGATCTCTCCTGACGACGGTCCTGATGGCGGACGCCCATCTCGGTGGCGAATGCCAAAATGAGCAACTAGGCATTGTACATCAGGCGAGAGGGGCGCCCTTCGCGGCCGGGCGCGACGACCGGGTCGAGGCCCGGTGGCGGCCGGGACTAGGCGGCAGCAGCGGGACAACCGCGACAGCTGCCCCCCGACGGACAGGCGCGCGGCATACGGGCGCGACGGCCTCGCGGCCCACCTCCCTAGCGGCGCTTCAGCGAGTTGAAGAGACCGCGGGTGAGCTGACGCGTCGCCTCGCGGCCGAAGGTGCCCAGGATGGAGTTGGCGAAGCGACCCACCTGCTTGGCCATCTGCTCCTGCTTCCTCTGGGCCTCCCGCTCGGCGCGCGCCTGCTCCGCCGCCTCGCGCTTTGCGGCGGCCTCCGCCTCGCGCTCGAGCTGCCTCTGCTGGCGCTCCTGCTCCCTCTGTGCGGCCTGGGCGGCCTTCTCCTCCGCCTTCTGGCGCTCCCTCTCCGCCTTCTGCGCCTCCTTCTGTCGCTGGGCCTCGAACTCGGCCTTCTCCTTCTCGAAGGCGGCGCGCTCCGCGGCGAGCTTGGCATTGGCCTCTGCCTCCGCGTTCTGGCCCTCGATGGTCTCGTAGGCGCTCAGGCGGTCCACCGCGGTACCGTACTTGTCCATCAGGTTGCCCTGACCGGCAAGGACGGACTGCATCACGTCGGCGTCCGCCGCGGCCATGCGGCACTGGGGGAAGAGCACCTTGGCGCGCTGCACCACGCTGGGCTTTCCCTCCTCGTCAAGGAGCGAGACCAGCGCCTCGCCGGTCCCCAGGTCCTGCAGGGCCTGGGCGGAGTCGAAGGCGGGGTTGGCGCGGAAGGAGTCCGCGGCGGCGCGCACGGCCTTCTGCTCCGCGGGGGTGTAGGCGCGCAGGCCGTGCTGGATGCGGTTGGAAAGCTGGGCCAGGACCTCGTCGGGAATGTCCGACGGGGACTGGGTGATGAAGTACACGCCCACGCCCTTGGAGCGGATGAGCTTCACGACCTGCACGATCTTGTCGCGCAGCCCCTTGGGCATGCCATCGAAGAGCAGGTGCGCCTCGTCGAAGAAGAAGACGAAGCGGGGCTTGTCGGGGTCGCCCACCTCGGGCAGCCCCTCGAAGAGGGACGAGAGCATCCACAGCAGGAACATGGCATAGACCTGCGGACTTTGGATGAGGCGGGAGGCATTGAGCAGGTTGACGTAGCCGCGGCCGTCGGGCGCGCAGGCAAACCAGTCATCAAGCTCCAGGCTGGGCTCGCCGAAGAAGACGTCGCCTCCCTGGTCCTCGACGGCGATGAGCGAGCGCTGTATGGCGCCCACCGACTGGGCGGACACGTTGCCGTACGTCGACTGGTACTCCTTGGCGTGCTCCAGGACGTAGGCGAGCATCGCGCGCAGGTCCTTGAGGTCGATGAGGAGGAGGCCCTGGTCGTCGGCCACGCGGAAGACGATGTTGAGCACGCCCTCCTGCACGTCCGAAAGGCCCAGGAGGCGGCTGAGCAGGGTGGGGCCCATGTCAGAGACGGTGATGCGCACGGGGACGCCGTCGCCACCGAGCATGTCCCAGACGCGCATGGGGCAGCCTTGGAAGGAGAACTCGTCCTCCTTGATGCCAAAGAAGTCCATGCGCTGGCGCAGGTTGTCAGAGATGGCACCGCCCTGGGCCATGCCCGTGACGTCACCCTTCACGTCTGCCATGAACACGGGGACGCCCGCGTTGGAGAAGCCCTCGGCCAGGACCTTGAGGGTCACCGTCTTGCCCGTGCCCGACGCGCCGGCGATGAGCCCGTGGCGGTTGGCCTGGTTGAGGAGCAGGCAGCAGGGCACGTCCCCCTGGGCGGCCCAGATCTTGTCGTTCACGAGCATGGGCATCCTCCGATTGGTGCGGGCTGGTCATGGGCCAATTGTACGACGGGGGTGGGACGCGGGTCCGGCCGGGGTCGCTGGCGTAGCTGTGGCGGGTGGGATGGATGAGGCGTCTGGGCAGCCGCGACTCTCGCAAAAAACTTTGTTCGTGCGAGAAGAGCCCATCCCCAACTGGACAAACGTCGGCGATGCTCACATCTTTGCGGGGATGTGCGAACGGCACGGCTGGGGGCACGGAACGGCCGCACCTCTCGCCTGGCAGACCAGCCGTCGCACCGAGTCGTTATTGCTTCAATCGATAACCAGGTGTCCCAAAAGCGACGTGCCACCATGTCTCTTGAGCTGCCACAATGTGCAGTCGAGAAGAACCGTGCGCCTGCGCGGCAGGCCCGGGCGCAAAGACGAGGAGGCACGAGCGATGGCAATTCCGTATGACAAGAGGACCCCACACCGCTTCGACGTGGTGGGCAGCTTCCTGAGGCCGGCGGAGCTCCGCCAGGCACGTGCTGCCTTCGAGGAGGGCCACCTGGGGCAAGATGAGCTCACCCACATCGAGGACGCGGCGATCCGCGAGCTGGTGGCCAAGGAGCAGGCGGCGGGCCTCGGCACCATCACCGACGGGGAGTTCAGGCGCCTGACCTGGCACCTCGACTTCATGTGGGGCTTTGCGGGCATCGGCCACAGCAAGACCAAGGACGGCCTGCCCTTCCATGGCGAGGCAGCCAAGATCGACGACACCTACCTCACCGGCAGCCTCGCCTACAAGGGGCACCACCCCTTCGTGGACCACTTCCGCTTCGTGCAGGACCTGGAGGACGCCAACACGGTGTCCAAGCTCACCATCCCCGCACCCGCCCAGTTCCTGGAGCAGCTGGCCATGCCCTTCGCGCTCCAGAACACCCGCCGCTACTACGCCGACGACCAGCGCCTCGAGGACGACCTCGTGGCCTGCTACCAGGCCTTCATCCAGGACGTATACGACGCCGGCTGCCGCAACCTCCAGTTCGACGACTGCTCGTGGGGCCTGTTGGTCGACCCCCACGCGGAGCAGTTCTTCGGCACCGACGCGGCGGGAATCGAGCGCACCAAGGAGCGCTTCCTGCAGGTCAACAACCGCGTGCTGGACGCCCGCCCCGAGGGCCTCACCATCAACACCCATGTCTGCCGCGGCAACTTCCACTCCACCTGGGCCTGCGAGGGTGGTTACGACGACGTGGCGGGCACGCTCTTCGCCCGCGAGCACGTGGACAACTTCTTCCTGGAGTTCGACGACGACCGCTCAGGAGGCTTCGAGCCCCTGGCGCAGGTCGCAGATGGCAAGAAGGTCGTCCTGGGCCTCGTCACCACGAAGTCGGCGCAGCTCGAGGACCGCGGGCAGGTCGTGGCGCGCATCCACGAGGCGGAGCGCTACCTCCCGCTCGAAAGGCTCTGCCTGTCCCCGCAGTGCGGATTCGCCTCGTGCGAGATTGGCAACAAGCTGAGCGAGGAGCAGCAGTGGGCCAAGGTCGCCCTGGTGAGGAGCATCGCCGAGGAGGTCTGGGGCTAGGCGAGACCAACGACAGGGTCGCGCGGCACCTCGTCGACGCGGGCGAGAGAGGCGGGCTCCGCTATTGTTCGGCCGTCCTCAGCACCAGGTCGTAGACCTCGGAGCGGGGGCGGCCGAACTCCTTGGCGAGCCGCTTGGCAAGGCCGCTCTTGGGCTCGTCGGCCGCAAGCGCCGCCGCGATGGCGTCCTCCAGCGTCGCCGGCCCGGAGCCCGCCGCGTGAGCGCGCTCGAGGAGCTCGTCCTCGCTGGGGGCGCCTATGACCACCACGCACTCCCCCCTCAGGCTCTCGCGGTCGGCGACCTCCTCCGCGACCTGGGCAGCTGGCCCGCGCACGACCTCCTCGTGCAGCTTGGTGAGCTCGCGCACCAGCGCCACCTGCCGCGTCGGAAGGACCCGGGCCACCACGGCGAGCGTGGATGCAACGCGATGCGGCGACTCATACACCACGAGCGCGCCCGGCACCTGTGCCAAGGCCTCGAGACGCGCCGCCATGGCCCCCTCCCGCCGAGGCAGGAAGCCCTCGAAGAAGAAGTGCTCCATGGGAAGTCCCGAGGCCACCAGGGCACAGGTCACGGCAGAGGGACCGGGGATGACCTCGATGCGCAACCCGCGGTCGAGCGCCGCGTCCACCAGCTGCTGGCCGGGGTCCGACACGCCGGGCATGCCCGCGTCGGACACGAAGGCCACGCGTTCGCCTCCCTCGACGCGCGTGAGGATGCCCTCGACGCGCTGGGCGAGGACGTTCTGGTCGGCCCTCTGCAGGGGGACGCGTATGCCAAAGTGGGCCAGGAGCTTGCTGGTCACGCGGGTGTCCTCGCAGAGCAGGAGGTCAGCCTCGGCCAGGGTGCGCACGACGCGCGGCGAGGCGTCCTCAAGGTTGCCGATGGGCGTTCCCACGACGGAGAGAAGCCCCTCTCCCCCGCCCTCGCAGCCTGTCGTGCCCGCACTCGTGCCCGCACCTGCCCCCACGCCGGGACGCGCCCCCTTGGGCGATCGGTCAGTTGCCCGGTCGTTTGGTTGGCCACCCGGCTGGCGGGACGGCCGCAAATCGAAATCCATCACACGAGCATCCTTCGCTCGAAGGTTGCCAGGGACACGCGGGCGTCCCAGCCCGAGAGGCGACCCTCCGTCTTCCAGGTCTGGAAGAACCAGGCGGGGCAGCCCTTGAACGCCGCGATCTGCTCGGACACGAAGACGCGCTCCAGGGCGATCCGGCCTTCGGGCGTGGTGGCGGAGTCCGAGAAGGGCAGCGACCCCGACCACTTGCCCACCATGACGGGAAGCCCGCTCCTGCCCGCGAGCTCCAGCGCCTTCTGCGAGCTCAGGGCGAGCTTGCGGATGCCGGAGGGCCCGGCACTCTCCACCTTGTCGAAGTAGTGGTAGAGGTGACAGTCGAGCCAGACGTTGTGGTAGCGGCGCGGGGCCATGAAGCGACTCCAGGCGCCGTGACGACCTGCGTCCGGCACGATCACGGCGACGTCGTCGCCCGCGTTCTGACGCACGGCCTCGTATGCCTCGCGGTAGTAGTTGCGCAGGGTGTGCAGGGGGACGCCGTCCGTGAGGCTGAGGCCATGGCGCTGCTGCGCCACCGGGTCGTCCGCCACCTCGATGCCGGCGAAGGCGACGCGCAGGGCATAGCGACGGGAGAGCGCGGCCACGACGCGCAGCATGTCGTCCTTGTAGCGCGAGAAGTCGCCCCGGTTGCGCAGCATGTCCGCCTCGGCGCTGGGCACGCCGGGAGAGATGGCCAGCGCGAGGACGATCTTGAGGTCAATCTCCTCCGCCCACTCGAAGGCCTTGTCCACGTAGTCGACGCACGAGACGAAGGGCCCCGGCTCGGGGCCGGCGTGCCCGAAGGCGTACCAGGGCACGGGCAGGCGCACGGCGTTGAAGCCGCGTGCGGCGATCTGGACGAAGTCGGCCTGCGACATGAAGCCCTCGCGGTGACGGAGCACCAGCTCCCGGTAGCGCTCGCGGCCGAGGGACGAGACGAGCCGCTCCTCCTCGAAGACACCAGAGTCGGCGAAGAGGGACGGCGTGACCCAGGGCTCGAGGACGAGCCAGCCGGTGAGGTTCACACCGTGTAGGGCACGCTCTGCCATGGGACGCTCCGATTCGCAGGTAAAGGGGGCAAAATCACTTGCTGGTCACTTGCTGGTTCGAGTATAGCCCGAGGATGGGACACATTTGCCAGCGTCGTAACCACCCACTTCTCGCCTGGCGCGCGAAAGGGGCGATGTGGGTCGTTGCAAGCGCCCCTCTCGCCCAGCGACCACCCACTTTGGACGTCCCGCAGCGTCGTAACCACTCACTTCTCGCCTGGCGCGCGAAAGGGGCGACGTGGGCGAACGCAGGTCTCCCGTATCACCCACATCTCCATCGAGGCGGAGAGAAACGCCCACATCTCTGCCGTGACGGCAACCCAACCACCCACTTCGTCTTTGCCGCGCGGAAGGGGCGGTGTGGGTGGCTCGCCCCGGTCGCAGCACAAGCCGCCCTCGCCCCGCCCGCAGCACGCGACCCGTCCACGCCCCGCCCGGAAGTGAAATGCTGCCGTTCGTCTAGTAATTGGTCATTCTCGCCTGGACGGGGGGACGCCACAGGGAAGCACGACCACCCATGCCGGCCATGTTGGACAAGGAAGGGAGTCTCCCCATGGACAGGAACTACTTCGACCTCAAGGACAACGTCGCCATTGTCACCGGCTGCTCCGGCGGCCTGGGCGTGCAGATGGCCAAGGCCCTCGCATCCCAAGGCGCCAGCATCGTCGCCGTCGCGCGCCGCAAGGAGCGCATCGAGGCGGTCGCGAACCAGATCGCAGAGGAGTTCGGCGTGCCCACCTTCGCCGTCCAGTGCGACATCAAGTCGACCGATGCCGTCGACGCCATGGTCGATGCCGTCATCGAGAAGTTCGGGCGCATAGACATCCTGATCAACAACGCCGGCACCGGCGCCATCGGCAACGCCGAGGACATCACCGACGAGCAGTTCGAGAACGAGATGCAGATAGACCTCTTCGGCTCCTTCCGCGTCGCGCGCGCCGTCGCGAAGAAGGCGATGATTCCCGCCAAGTACGGCCGCATCATCAACATCGCCTCGATGTACGGCCTGGTGGGCAACATGGTCGCCGGCTCCACGCCCTACCACGCGGCGAAGGGCGGCGTGGTCAACATGACCCGCGCCCTGGCAGCCGAGTGGGGCAAGCATGGCATCACCGTCAACGCCATCTGCCCCGGCTACTTCTACACCGACCTCACCACCGAGACGCTGAACTCCGACTTCTTCCAGCAGCACGCGAAGGTCACCATCCCCGAGCAGCGCTATGGCGACGAGGGGGAGCTCGATACCGCCGCCATCTTCCTGGCCTCCCCCGCCTCGAGCTACGTCACCGGCGTGCCCCTGGCCGTCGACGGTGGCTACACCTGCATCTAGCGCCTAGCGTCTGGCGTCTGGCGGCGACATCACAATCGCCCACTACGGCCTTCCCGCGCGAGAGGGGCGACGTGGGTCGTTGCGGGCGCTCCTCTCGCCCAAGGGCCACCCACTTCGGACGCCTCGTGACGTCATAAACGCCCACTTCTCGCTTGCCGCGCGCGAGGCGAGAAGTGGGTGTACCAGTTCTGCGGCGCAAGCAGCCCAGCACGCCCGCCCCGCGGCGCAGCTTCGCCTGCGCGTCACATGGCGTGGTCGGACGAGAGATAACAGCTCTTCTCCACCCCCCGTCTTCGATTACATGGGATACTCTCCACATACGAAGCGGTGGCGGTGGCATATGCCGGCCGACCCAAGAAACCACGCCAGCCAGGGGGGGAGGGCGCATGACGCGGCACGGATGCACGCGTGGGTTCGTCCCGCGTCCAGGCTCCACGGGCGGGCAGGTGACCCGATGAGCCCCCGCAAGCCCACCAGGCGCGATGGTGGCAGGTCCGGCTCCCGCCCGTCCAACTCCAAGCAACCCGCCAGGCGCGGCGCGAGCGGGCGGGACGGTGGGTCTCGCCGCCGGGGCACCGGCAGTCCTAGCTCCGCCAGCGGATCTCCGCACCAGGTCCGCGGCACCACCTCGACGCGCCATGGCTCCGCCCGCACGGAGGCCGCCCGCACGGGACTCCCCTCCCGCCGCGGCGCCACGACCTGGACCGCAAGCTCGCGGGGCATCACCACCCGCGCCGCAGGCAACCACGGACAGATTGGCCGCGGGGGCACCAGCCGAACCGACGGCCCTTCCATCACGCGCACCGGCTCCCCGCGTCGCGGCATGTCGCCCATGGCGCCGCCCACGCCCTCCGACCCGTCGGACTCCCGCCGAAGGATCAACAAGGCACGCCGGGACGCCCAGGCGAAGCGGCGCGAGGCGTCGGGGAAGAAGGAACGGCGCAAGCCGCCCAAGGAGAAGCTCATGACCGCCTCGGCCATCGTCGTGGTGGCCGCCGCGCTCGTGGCGTCAATCGCCTACTACGTGACGCACCCCACAAATTCGGCAAGCCCCACCGAGAGCTACGCCGAGCCCAAGGTCGAGGTCGTGAACCACGCGCCAAACGCCGTGGACACTTCCGCGGGAGACGCCTCGCTCGCGCGCGACAACAGCGTCTTCGACTGGTCAAGGCTCGACAGCTCCGACCCCAACCACTACGCCTACAAGTTGGACGGGACCACGGTGTCCAAGCTGGGCGTAGACGTATCCGAACACCAAGAGGAGATCGATTGGGAGAAGGTCAGGGCAGACGGGGTCTCGTTTGCCTACCTGCGCCTGGGCTATCGCGGGACCGTGGCGGGCAACATCGTGGTGGACTCTCTCTTCCGCAAGAACCTGCGCGGCGCAAAGGCCGCCGGGCTCAAGGTGGGAGCCTACTTCTACTCCCAGGCAACGACCGCCGCAGAGGCCGAGGAGGAGGCCGACTTCGTCCTCAAGCGGCTGGACGGCAACGAGCTGGACTATCCCGTGGCGTTTGACCTGGAGCCGTCCGACGTCATGGCCGGGCGCTCCTCTCAGATGAGCGCCCAGGAGCTTGCCCAGGTTGCGCTGGCGTTCTGCAAGCGCATCGAGCAGGGCGGATACACGGCGATCGTCTATGGCAACCAGGTCGACCTAGGCTATTACGACCTGGAGGAGCTCGCGTCCTACGGCTACTGGTACGCGGAGTATGGCTCCACGCCCAGCATGAGGCTGCGCTTCGCGCTGTGGCAGTACAGCAACGCGGGCACCATCGACGGCATCGACGGGCCGGTGGACGTCGACCTGGACCTCACGTCACTGCTGCACGACGGGGCGGAGGGATAGGACCGGGCCGGCGCGCAACGGGCGGCCGCGGCGGGTCGAGGACGAGCGCCTCTCTCTCGCCTGGCACACGCACCGTCACGCATACGTCCGCTCACGCGCGTGCTCGCACTCGCCGCGCACGCTCCCGGTCGCCGCGCACGCCGTTGCGCACGTGACATTCATCGAGCACGCTATTACGCACGTGATATTCATCGCGCACGCCGTTGCGCACAACGACGAGGCTTGCCAACTGGACAAACGTCGAACGCCATGTGCGTTATGACGTGCAAGGCGAGAGGGGCGTGCGTTCATGCGTGGAGGACGTGCCGCTCCGGACGGCAGCACATCGGCCGTGCCCCAGTCGCCCCGCACCCCCATGCGCCCCAGCCACCCGCAGCCGCCGCCATGCACCGCCCATCCCGCAGCCGCCACTCACCATGCGTTCCGGCCCCTCCATGCATCCGACGCAATTCACCCTTGACTCCCCTTTCCAAGCTCCCTACAATCCAACTCAAGTTATGAGTGATTGCTCATATACGCATCATCTAGGGAGCGCACCATGGAAGAGAAGGAAAACAGGGTCAAGCTCGCACGCATCCTGACGTCTGCGGGGCTCCTCGTGGCAGCGGCGATAGCCAGCCGCCTCGCGAGCCTCGGCCTCTGGCAGCAGCTGCTCCTATACCTGCCTGCCTACCTCGTGGCGGGCTACGACGTGGTGCTCGAGGCGCTGGAGTGCGTCGCGCACGGCGAGCCCTTCGACGAGGACCTGCTCATGACCATCGCCACCGTGGGTGCACTCCTCATCGGCTTCCTCCCCAACGGAGAGCCCGAGTTCGCCGAGGCAGTCTTCGTGATGCTCTTCTTCCAGGTAGGCGAGCTCTTCGAAGACCTGGCCGAGGACCGTGCACGAGACTCCATCAGCGAGCTCATGGACATCCGACCCGACGTGGCAAACCTCGAGCGCGACGGCGAGCTCGTCTCGCTCGACCCCACGGAGGTGCACGTGGGCGACGTGGTGCTGGTTCGCCCGGGCGAGAAGGTCCCCCTGGACGGCATCGTCCTGGACGGCCGCTCGAGCCTCAACACCGTAGCCCTGACCGGCGAGAGCCTGCCCCGCGACGTGGCGCCCGGCGACGACGTGGCCAGCGGCGTGGTCAACGTGAGCGGCGCCCTGCGCGTACGCGTGAGCAAGGAGTTCGACGAGTCCACCGCCTCGCGGATCCTGGACCTGGTGCAGAACGCAAGCGAGGGCAAGTCACGGAGCGAGAGCTTCATCAGCCGCTTCGCCCGCGTGTACACCCCCATCGTGGTCTTTGCCGCCATCGCGCTGGCCATCGTCCCGCCCCTACTGTCGGGCGACTTCGCGGCGAGCCTCTCGGTCTGGCTGCTGCGCGCGCTCACCTTCCTGGTGGTCTCGTGCCCCTGCGCGCTGGTGATCAGCATCCCGCTGACCTTCTTCGGCGGCATCGGCGGGGCGGGCCGGCGCGGCATCCTGATCAAGGGCTCCAACTACATGGAGGCGCTGGCCAAGGCCCAGACCGTGGCGTTTGACAAGACAGGCACCCTGACCCAGGGCAGCTTCGAGGTGGAGGCCGTGCACCCCGACGCCATCGACGCCAACAGCCTGCTGCACCTCGCGGCCCACGTGGAGCGCTACTCCATGCATCCCGTCGCCGTGACGCTGCGCAACGCCTACCCCAACGAGCATGATGACTGCGACGTGAGCGACGTGGAGGAGGTTCCCGGCCAGGGCGTGCGTGCCATGGTGAACGGCAGGCAGGTCGTGGCGGGCAGCTCTCGCCTCATGGAGAGCGTCGGCGCCCAGTGGAGGCCCTGCGACCATAAGGGCGCCATCATCCACGTGGCCGTAGACGGCGTCTATGTGGGTCACATCGTGGTGGCCGACCAGGTCAAGGCAGGTGCGAGGGAGTCGTTGGCCCGTATGAGGGCCGAGGGGGTCCAGCGCCTGGTGATGCTCACGGGGGATGGTGGCGAGGTGGCCGAGCAGATCGGCGGCTCGCTGGGCATCGACGACGTGAGGGCAAACCTCCTGCCAGGCGACAAGGTGGCCGCCGTCGAAGGGCTCATCGCGAGCAAGCCCGAGGGCACGACCGTGGCCTTCGTGGGCGACGGCATCAACGACGCACCGGTCCTGGCGCGCGCGGACGTGGGCATCGCCATGGGAGCCATGGGTTCCGACGCTGCCATCGAGGCTGCGGACGTGGTGCTCATGGACGACGGCCTGGACAAGATAGCCGAGGCCATTCGCATCGCCCGGAAGACCCTGGCGATCGCGCGGCAGAACATCGCCTTCGCCATCGGCGTGAAGCTGGCGATCCTGGTGCTGGCAGCGCTGGGGCTGGCCCCCATGTGGCTCGCGGTGTTTGGTGATGTGGGCGTCATGGTGCTGGCGGTACTCAACGCGAGTCGGACGCTTCGGATCTGAGGGGCGATGACGCACTCGCGCGTGAGTCCAACAGAAGGGGCCAACTGACAGGAACCGCAGGTGAACCGGATGGGTTGCCTGCGGTTTTCTCACTTATGCCGCGGCAGCCGCCCTCGCTTGTCTACCTTTGTCTGTCCCCGCTACCGTTCTCTATGCCGATTCCTGATTCCGGCATCGGTGACGACCATTCTCTATGCCATCTCCTGACCCTAGTCGCATTCTCTATGCATTTCCCTGAAGCCGTCCGACAAAAGCCCAGGTAGATTTCTGTCGGGTTCAGGAATCGGCATAGAGAAGAGGATGGAATCAGAGAGATGCATAGAGAACAAACGAACGGGGGGAGAAAGGGACGGGGGCGCGGGGGGACGGGGAGGCGCAGGGGGATGACTCCGGAAAGGCGAGAGATGCCAGCGGAGAGAAGCCTCCCTACCGGCGCCTGTCGCGCCGTCCGCGCAAGCCCACGACCAGCGCGACCACGCCCACGACGCAGATGGCAGCGCTCAGCTTGATCATGCCCCAGCTGGCGTCGCCGGTCTTGGGCAGCCTGAGCCCCAGGACGGTCGGACCCTCGGGCTCCTTCTCCCCCGGCCGGCTCGGCTGGCCTGGCTCCACCGCCCCCGCAAAGCTGTGACGATAGGCGATGGCGTCGGGCTTCTCTCCCTTGGAGTCCCTGACCTCGACCCAGCCGATGCGCAGACCTGAGGCGAAACCGGGGTCGCTCTGGACGCTCACGCGGATGTCGTACGTGCCATTGCCCACGCTCAGGCCCTCGGCGGAACTGGAACCAGCGACGCCCAGGCAGCTCAGTCTGTAGGAGTACTCGCCCACGTGGTCGAAGGCAATCCTTTCCGGAGCGGCGGAGCCCGTGGCAGAAAGCGCGATCGACTGGGTCGCGTCGCCCGTGAGCGCGAAGCCGTACCTTCCGCCGTCCGCATCCGCGGGCAGGGGCGCGCCGTCGACGGCAGCCAGCTCGTACTCGAACGTCCCGTCGACGCCTTCGGGTACCCGGCCCGTCACCACGAAGCTCTGCGCCACGTCAATCGAAAGCGGCCCCTTGGCCAAGGCCACACGCACGGGCAGCAGGGAGGCCACGAGCGCCAGCAGGCAGGAGGCAAGCGCAAGCATGGAGCGAGAGAGACCCCGCGTCGGGTCCGTAGCGTTCTTCCTCACGAGCGATCACCCTTCCTTGCGCCTCGGCTCCCCTTGCGTCCCCGCGAGGGAGCGCCAACCACCCAGGCCAACAGCAGGAACACCAAAAGTCCCAGGCCGATCTTCGCCCAGAGCGCGAGCCCCTTACCCACCGTGCCCGCGAGCGTGCGGTCGACGGACTCCTCCGTGAAGTCGTTCTGGAAGGTCTGGTCGACGACCTTCGCCACCACGATGTGCCGGTCGTTGGTACCAGACCCGCAGGTGGAAAGGACGAGCATGTGGTCGTCCGGAGTCAGCGCCCCATCCACCCACTGACCCGCATGGGACTTGAGGTAGGCAAGGAACTCCTCCGTCGAGGGAGAGCTCCCCACCGATGTGCTGTACACGACCTCGTCGTACGCGTCTACGAGCAGGTAGGCGCATACCTCGACGCCGTGGTTGGCACCCCCGTAGTAGATGTTGCCATGGCGGTGCCGGTTGAAGTACTCACCGTCCCCGAAGCGGTCCAGGTCGCCAAACATGAGGGAGTTCTCCATGTGGTGGCCAAAGACGATGGTGCTGGGCGCGGAGAAGTCCTTTGGGCTGCGATAGTCCAGGAAGAGCGAGCCTGAGAGGGCAAACTCCCCCATGGGGTTGACGTTGAGGTACTGGTCGTTGTCCTTGCCCTGCACCAGGGGGTAGTCGATCCCCGTGCCATAGAGCGTGAGCCAGCCCAGCACGTCGGGGTTCCTGGCTTCGAGCTCCTCGAAGCTGGGATCGTCGTTGGAGCTGGGGCGGTAGGACTCGAACTGCTCGCGGTCCGCCTGCTCGACCACGCGGTTGTTGTCGAGCACCGCGTAGGCCGTGAAGCAGACGATGAGCATCAGTACGGAGAGAACCACCCCGTCGACCAGCCAGTTTGTGAGTCGGATGGCACCAAGGGCCAGCCGACGGGGCAGTTGGCGATTCATCTAGCGCTCGAGCTTCCTCTTGGCTGCGCCATAGAGCACGACGCCGGCCACGGCCACGCCGCCCATCAGGACGAAGGGCAGGTTGTTGAGGACGATGCCCGTGGGGGTGACGGACTCCTTGTTGTTGGTGACGGTGGCGCCGTTGGCAGCGTCATCGGCAACAGCCTTCGCCTCTGCGAAGACGCCCGTGGTAGTGTAGCCGTCCTTGTTGGCCTCGGACTCCTCCACGCTGTACTTGGTGCCGATGACCACGTTGTCAAAGGTGACGGTCTGGCCATGCTTCAGCTTGAAGGTGACGGTGCCGTCGGCGTTCTGGATGCCCTCGACGCCACTGGCGGTGATCTGACCCACGCTCCAGCCGGCAGGAACGTTCGTGGGCGCGGTGAACTTGACCGTGAAGTTCCAATCCTTGTTGTGGTCGCCAGAGCCGCCCGTGACGTTCTTGGTGACCTTTACGGCATTCTTGGAAGGTTGGCCCGGAGTGTCTGGGGTGGTCTTCTCGGTGAAGGTGTTTTCGAACTTTACATCGCCCTGGGAAACCTTCGTGCCAACCGCGCTGGTGGTGGGATTCTTCTCGAAGGTCACGCTCTTGACGGCGACGCCAGAGTTCCCGTTCTCCACGTAGACGCGCATGAGGTACTTGTCGGTGCTGTCCACCATCGTGCCACTGGCGCCGTCGGTGTTGGTGATGTCTTCCGCCTTGGTGGCATTCTCGCTGATCAGGTAGGCATAGACGCCAGCGTGGGTGTAGGTCGGAAGGGTGACGGCCTGCGCCTGGGACTTGTCTGCGCCATCACCAGTGGCCTCGAGCGTGATGTCGCCGATCGTGGGGATGAGCCCGTCGGTCGACTCCGAGCTGCCGCCGTTGCCCGTGTCCACCGTAACGCCCTCGACCTTGAAGGTGAACTTGGCCTTGACGTGCGACCCCTCGTTGGTCTTCAGCACCTTGGTGATAGAGACGTTCCCGCCGCTGATGACCTTGCCCGCCGCATCCCCGCCGACGCCATAGCCAAGCTCCGCCGCCAGCGCGGGCGTGATCCCTCCGAGCGCGAGAGCGGCCGTCAGGGCCACTGCCGCAAGCCTGCTCTGCATCCTCATGTTCAAATCCCTTCTGTTCGCGCCTGCTAGACGCGTCCTACCCTTGCTATGTACGCGGCCGCTAGAAGTTCCTCCTCCTGACGACCGTCATTACCTCGCCCTCGGTGCCCGTGTCGATGTCCACCAGGCCGTAGATCCTGCTGTCCTTCGACTCGGGGCGGTTGTCTCCCATGACGAAGACCTGTCCCTCGCCCACCGTCACCGGGTACGTGATTCCGGCCGAGAACGGCAGCGTCTGGGTGTAGATGCCGTCCTCCGCCTGGCGGTACCCGTTGAGGACCAGCCCGTCCTCAGAGAACTCGACCTTGTCACCGGCCACGGCTATGACACGGCGGACCTCCTTCTTGCCCTCGTCGTTGACCACTATGAGGTCGCCTGCGGAGTAGTCCTTCTGCAGGCGGTAGTACACGATCAGGTCACCCTCCTTGAGGGCTGGGCTCATGCTCTGGTCCGGGGCCTGGAACAGGCCAAAGAGGAAGAGGAACACCATGGCCACGAAGCCCAGGACGAAGGCCAGCTTGAGCACCAGGAGGACGAGCTCTGCGACCAGGGGCGCCTGAGGCTCGGACCCGGCGTCGGACGTGGAGGCATCGGCACCTTCCACGGGCTGCGCGGCAACGGTGACAGCCGCGCCCTGCGTCGTGGGCTCGCGTCGCAGGTGCGCCTCCTCGCCTGGGAGGGGACTCTGTGCGTAGTGCCTCGGCATCACGCACCCCACCCGGCATTCCTGCGACGGGTGACGATCACTCCGGCGATGGCGATCGCCCCGCCAACGCCAAGTGCCAGGGGGAGAGAGGCCCGGCCCAGCGTCGCCGCAGCGATGCCGGTGACGGGAATCGGATTCTTGGTGTTGGTGAAAGTGACCTTCGAGGTAATTGTGTTATCCGAAGTGTTGTTCACCGTTACATTAGATTCCGTCAACTTGTAACTGCAGATTATTCCGTCTCCAGCAGTGACATCCTGGATAGTCCACCTAGCCGTATAGCCAGGCGCCTCCGCTTCCTTAACAGTCACCTCGTCTCCGTAATGGAGGTCATAGGTAAGCCCATTCGAATCAGCAAGCTTTGCGAACTTGCCGGCTTCGCCATTGCTCAGTTGTGCATTGGCAGAATATGTCTTGCCGTCGTGGGTAACGCTGACCACAAAGTCGAACTTCTTGGTGAGGTCAGCCTGCTTGCCCTCAATCTCCTTTTGAACAATTAACTCGACCGGCCTTGGCTCCCACACTGCATAGAGAACGTTGGCATCCTGCCCCGCGTCCCACGCCAGACCAGAGAGATTATCAGCGGCATAGCCCTTTTCGGATGCGAGCTTGGGATCGGACGCAACCGCGAAAGCAGCCGAATCGGCAGAGGCGCCCCAGCCTACGAAGTCGTAGCCCGTACGCGTCGGGGCGGCGGGGACGGTAATTCTGTCGTTGAGGTTGGTCACACCCTTGATTTTGGTTCCCTCGCTGAAGCTTCCGCCGTTGGCGTCAAAGATGGTCTTTACCGTCGAAGGACTGCCCTTGTCGCCGTACTCAGCACGCAGCTGCACGGTATAGGTGTAGCTGGGATGCTCTGGGGTGTTGTCATCGTTTTCAGTGACTCTCGCGTTGTCCTTGAGCACCGTGAACGTGTCGCCGGGGAACACCGTCTGCTTTGTGCCAGACACGTCCGTCACGTCGACATACCTACCCTGGCCCTCGTCCCACGTCTGGATGACCCAGTACATGAACAGCTTGCCGGCGGGTGCCGTCGACGCTGCACCGGCGACGGCCATGGAATTATCGAGGTAGAGCATGGTGTCGCTGGGAGCATTCTCGCCGCCGTTGCTGTCGTATGTGACCCCGATGCCGTTGGCGCCCGTCAAAGTCTTGCGCCACTTGGCATACAGGTCGAGCTTGCGCATGACCCAGGGACTGTCGACGTCCTCGTTGGTCGTCGCGCCATTGCCCCACTTGTCCATGGGGTCGGTCATGTCGACGTTCTTGTCGTAGGGGATGGTCACGGCATCGCTGAGCAACGTATCCGCACTGAACACCTGGGTGCAGCCGGGGTCCGTATACCAGCCCACGAAGTCGTAGCCCTCGCGGATGCCCGTAGGCAGCGACACCTTTTCACCGTATGTGATGAGCGAGGTCATGGGGACGTCAGAACCCCAGTCGAGCGTGTTGTCCGTTCCCGCGTTGGGATGAAGGAAGACACGATAGCGGTTCCTGACCCACTTGGCATAGACGGTAACGCCGTTCTCAGGCATCGTGCTGAAGGTGTAGGGGCGCGTGCACTGCTCGTCCAGGTACCACCCAGCAAACGAGTAGCCCGCATGGGCAGGAGTGGGCTGGTAATAGTTGCTTCCACCCGCGTTGTAGGAGCTGAGGTCGTCACCGTAAGACATGGAGTCCGTGACTCTCAGCAACGTGTGACTGATGTTCTCGAGCACGATGTTGTTGCTATCCACGTACACGCCATCCATGTACTGGACGTTGTAGGTGTCACGGGAGTAGTAGAAGCGTATCGAGTAGCCGTTCGACACGTTGAGGGACACTTTATCGCTGCTGCCGAAGGACGGGTCGGACGTGAGTTGGGTGAATCCAGCAATGTCGTGGAAGTCCTCCGACTTTGTGGAGTACAAGGTCACTCGGCTCGCAATCTGCAGGTGCAGGTGCTGGTTGTACTGCTTGCCCCGATAGGTAACGTCGCCCGTCTCGCCGGGAGCCACCTCGGTGTAGTAGTACAGGTGATTCATGTGGCCCGCACCGTAGTTACGGAGCCTTAAGGTCGTGTTCTCGGCCGGCATGATTTCGAGCGAGTGAACGTCGCCCGTCGTGAACACCTGACTGTTCTGTGGCGTCCAAACGTATCCGTCATAGCTCGTCCCGTCATTCCCAACAATGGGGAAGTTCTGCGAGATGTCCTGCCCGTACAGGGCCGTGATGGTCTTGACCGTCTGGATGCTGTTCTGGCGGACATAGCGCTGGCCGGTGTAGCGGTAGGTGTTGCCGCCTTCCGTGTATGTCCAGATATAGCCGTAGTAGGGGTAATAAGGGTAATAATCGTAGGTCAGAGGGACATAGCTGCCGTTCACATAGCCGTACTGCTCGCCGTAGGCGCCGAAGGTCGGACTGTAGGTGTCGACGGGAGCTTGGAACGACAGGGTGTACTCCGTGCGGTCGTAGTACACGTTGAGAACCGCGGTGCCCTCGGGCGTTATCCTGACGCCCTGGTCGAAGTGGTCCAAATGAAAGCCGGCATAGGTTTCGGGGTTGCCATCGATTGTCGCGTATGCCGCGTTGCTGCTACCCCCCTGCACGACCGTGTCGATGACACTGCCCACGCTTCCGTTGAGCATGACGTACTTGCTGAAGTCATAGCCATTTCCCGCCACGTTCTGCTTCCACACGACCACGGTGTAGTCGGCCGTGTCGCTGTGGTCCCACTTGGCATAGATGGTCGTGTTGTCCTCGATGGAGCTACCGAAGTGGAACTCGTTTCCGGGAGTGCAGTCCTTGTCCGTGTACCAACCGGAAAAGGTGTAGCCGGCACGCTTGGGTGCGATGCCCGGTTCCTGGGTTGGCTCGCCGCTCTTCACGAACTGGGGTGCGTTGTAGGTGGCATCCTTGCCGTTCTCGTCAAAGACGAGCCAGTGACCTTCGGGGGCATTGACGGAGAACACCACATCGCCGGTCAACGTGAGCGGCGAACCGTTTGGATAGCAGGCACCCGACGTATAGTCCGCGATGTACGTACTTCCGGAGCTCACGTCCCAGCCTTCGAAGTTCTGAGAGGAGCTTGCCGGCGTGTACGCCATGTTGACGGTATAAGAGAGGGAGTCCTCATTGCGGTCGAGGTAGGTCGTCGTGGAGCCAAGCGACACGTTGTGCTCGTCGAGGTACGAGACGCTGATGGACTTGAGGACGATGGGATACAAATCTAAGGTGTCACCGTCTTTGAAGGTCTCGCTCGCGAGTGCACTGGTCGCAAGCGAACGCACGTCAGCGATGGTCTGGGGCGCCGTGTCCTTCGTGTAGTTGGCATCCGTCGTCCAGCCGCGGAAGCTCTTGCCCTGCGGCACCGTGCCCGCGCCCGGATCGTACACGACGGAGTCCACGTCATCGGTCTTCTTGACCAGAATGGACGTGACGTCATCGGAATCCGCCTTATGGAACCTCACCTCGAGACGCGCGACGTCGCCCGTGTCCACAATCGCATAGATCGAGAAGTGGTTCGCCTCGAAGACCTGCTCGTCAGCGTCGGCCTTGATGGTCTTGACCTCCTCGACCTTTAGGGATGCCTCGGCCGTGGGTCCAACAGTCGAACCCGTGGGAGCGGGATCCTCGGTGCTCTCGCGCTGCTGGCCCTCGCTCTGCGGACTCGCGGGCGCGGTACTCTCGCCTCGGTCATTTCCTTGGTCCGTGGCAGCCGTATCGGCTGCACTGGTCGCGTCAATCGCACCGGCCGAGGCTGTCGTGTCGTTCACATCTGTCGCGTCAATCGCATTGGCCGAACCGGCCGCGTCGGTCACGTGGTACACCAGGACGCCATCGTTCTGCATGCCAGTCTTCGAGAAGGTCACCTTCACGCTTCCGTTGGGCTGGACCTCGTTGCCATTGGAATCGCGCAGGGTGACGTCGATCGCCTTGATGGACGTGGCGCTGTTGCCGCCGTCCTGGAGCTTGCCGTTCACGACGTCGATGACCTTCTGGTCGTCAACAAGCCGCGCCTCGACGGTGGTTCCCTGCGGCAGCACGTCTACCTGGGCCTCGATGGTGACGACGGTCTCGTCGTCCATGGTGGTGCCAAGCGTGTGTATGCCGGTCTCCTCCGCACTTGCGAGCGTCGAGACCTGGCGGCCGAAGCCCAGCGCCGCCACGAGGCAGGCGATGATGACCGCGGCAAGAAGCCCGGGAGCCCTCTTGTTCGAAACCATATCCACCGTCCAAGCATCTGCATATATGCTGTGGCAGACGGTATACGATCATTACAATATGCTCTACGCGAACACTTTAAGGTACTTTATAGGTACTCCCATATTAGCCATACGAACTGCTGTTTTGCTGCATTTTTTCTCAAACTCATAGTAAGTGTCACTTAAATAGTAGCATTTACGCTGCTTACCTTTGACAAAAGATTATAAGAACAATATTCATTGACTTCGCAACGCGAGTCAGGACTTGGCCGTATGACTGGCCCAGAAAGTCGTCTGCGCACCTGCGTCATGCGCAAACGACGCATGAACTGCACGCCACGTCACAAGAGGCCAGGTCAAACGAGAGTGGCGCGCATGCCACGGATCGTTTGCGCGCCGCATGCCGGACCCGAACACGGCCCCGCGCCCCCGTCCCAGCAAGCGTTCTCTATGCCGATCCCTGACCCAGCATCGTTGGCGGCCGTTCTCTATGCCTTCTCCTGAACCTGCCTGCGTTCTCTATGCCTTCTCCTGAACTCGGCAGAAATCTACCTGGGCTTTTGTCAGAAAAAGTCAGAGAAATGCATAGAGAACGCAGGGTGAGAGGGGTGAGGCAAAAAGGCAAAGAGGCAGAGGAGCGAAGCAGCGGAGAGGCGAGGAAGCCGACGTCGGAGCAATCTTCGGCTATGTCGTCTCGGTCGCGACCAGCGCCCGAACCAGCTCCTCGCTCACCTGGTAGCGACGTGCGACGTCGGCGTCCCCCTGCACGGCGAAGCTCACGTCGCGACCCGAGGCGGCGGCATCATCGACCAGCGCTCGGCAGGAGGAGTGCAGCTGCCCCACGCCCGTGAACTCCCTCAACTCCCGCGCGTTCCCCGCATTGACGCCGGACCCGGGCAGTATCTGCAGCTCGTCTCCCAGCTGCACCTGAAGCTCGCGAATCAGCTCGCGCCCCTCCCAGGCCGTATGCCTCTGCCCGCTGGTGAGCAGGCGGTCCACGCCCAGCCCAACCAGCAGCCGGGCCGCAGCAAGCGGCTCGTCCGCCAGGTCGAAGGCCCTGTGAAAGACCGCCGTCGCCCCATACGAGTGCACCAGGGACACCATCTGCGCCGTTCTCGCCTCGTCAAGGTGACGCGGCGCGTCCAGCGCCCCGAAAGCGATGCCGTCCGCCCCCTCCTCGAGCAGCATCGTGGCCTCGTCCAGGAGCTGCCGCCACTCAAGCCCCCCATAGCAGAAGCCCCCGCCTCGTGGCCGTGCCATCACCACGACCTCGAGGCCCGTGGACTCCCTCACCAGCCTCAGGCTGGCCACGCTGGGGGTGAGCCCACCCAGCTCGAGGGCCGAGTTGAGCTCGATGCGCCGCGCGCCCCCGCGCCAGGCGGCAAGGGCGTCCGACGCGCTCCCGCAGCAGACCTCGATCATGGCAGCGACAGCCCCTCTCCCCTAGTCCCTCGTCAGCTTGCGATGGATGCGGTGCGGACGAGCCGCGTCCGGCCCCAGGCGTGCGATGCGGTCGCGCTGGTAGTCCTCGAAGTTGCCCTCGAACCAGGTCCAGGCGCCGGGGTTCTCGTCCGTGCCCTCCCAGGCCAGGATGTGCGTGGCAATGCGGTCCATGAACCAGCGGTCGTGGCTGGTGATCACCGCGCAGCCCGGGAACTCGAGCAGCGCCTCCTCCAGCGACTCCAGGGTCTCGGTGTCGAGGTCGTTGGTGGGCTCGTCAAGCAGGAGCAGGTTGCCGCCCTGGCGCAGCGTGAGGGCCAGGTTGAGGCGGTTCCTCTCACCGCCAGATAGCACTCCCGAGGGCTTCTGCTGGTCGGTGCCCTTGAAGCCGAAGGCGCTCACGTACGCGCGGCTGGGCACCTCAGTCGTGCCCACCTGGATGAAGTCGTTCCCGCCCGAGACGACCTCCCAGACGTTCTTGTCGGGGTCGAGCCCCTCGCGCCCCTGGTCGACGTACGAGAGCTGGACGGTCTCGCCCAGCTCGAGGGTGCCGGAGCTGGGCCGCTCCTGACCCACGATCATCTTGAAGAGCGTGGACTTGCCCACGCCGTTGGGGCCAATGACGCCCACGATGCCGTTGCGGGGCAGGCTGAAGCTGAGGTCGTCGATGAGCACTCGGTCGCCGAAGGCCTTGTGCAGATGCTCGACCTCCAGGACCTTGGAGCCCAGGCGCGGGCCCACGGGGATGTGGATGTCGGTGAAGTCGACCTTGGTGGCGCGGCGCGCCTCGGCCTCCATCTGCTCGTAGGCGGCGAGACGGGCCTTGCTCTTCGCCTGGCGGGCCTTCTGGGAGCTGCGCACCCACTCGAGCTCCGACTTCATCTTCTTGGCGCGGCGGGCGTTCTGCTTGGACTCCATCTCGAGGCGGGCGGCCTTGGTCTCGAGGTAGGTGGAGTAGTTGCCCTTGTAGGGATACAGCGTGCCGCGGTCCACCTCGCAGATCCACTCGGCCACGTTGTCAAGGAAGTAGCGGTCGTGGGTAATGGCCAGGACGGCGCCAGGGTAGCCCTTGAGGAACTGCTCGAGCCAGAGGACCGACTCGGCGTCGAGGTGGTTGGTGGGCTCGTCGAGGAGCAGCAGGTCGGGCGCCTCGAGGAGGAGCCTGCAGAGCGCGACGCGCCTGCGCTCGCCGCCCGAGAGGTGGCTCACGTCCTCGTCGGGGTCGGGGCACTGCAGGGCGTCCATGGCCTGGCTGAGCTGGCTGTCGAGGTCCCAGCCGTTGGCGGCGTCGATCTGGTTCTGGAGCTCTCCCATCTCGGCCATGAGGGCGTCGAAGTCCGCATCGGGGTCGGCCATCTCGTTACCGATCTGGTTGAAGCGGTCTACCTTGGCGATGATGTCGCCGAAGGCCTCGCGAATGTTCTCCCCCACGGTCTTGGACTCGTCCAGCGGCGGCTCCTGCTGCAGGATGCCCACGCTGAAGCCAGGCGCCAGGCGTGCCTCTCCGTTGGAGATCTCTTCCATGCCAGCCATGATCTTGAGCAGCGTGGACTTGCCCATGCCATTGGGGCCCACGACGCCGATCTTCGCGCCGGGATAGAAGCCCATCGTGACGTCATCGAGGATGACCTTCTCGCCGTACGCCTTGCGGACCTTGTACATCTGGTAGACGAACTCTGCCATGGGGACTCCTTGGGTTGGGGGTGGGGACGCGGCCTGCCGGCGCGTGCGCGCGGGACGGCGCATGTCTTTCTTGCGCGACCGCCTGCGGTCGACCGGTCGGTTGCTCGTTCACCATTCTATGTGAGGTCGGCCATCCGGGCGAGAGGGGCGCGGCGCACGGGGGCGCAATGGGCGCAGCGCACGGGGGCGAGAGGCCGGCACTGGACGGGCGCTGGAAGCGGGCTACTGACGAGGTCGCGCGCCGCCCTCGCCTGCGGCCACTCGGGCCTGCGGAAACCGCTCGCCTCAGCCGCTGCGGTAGTCGAGGTAGCCGAGGAAGCGCTTCGCCGCCAGGGGCAGGCGGTCGAGGTCGCGATAGACCACGTTGATCGAGCGGTGCGCGACCGGGTCGAGCTGCCGCACCGCGACGTGGTAGGGGTTGCGGCGCAGGATGAGCGCGGGAAGGACGGCCAGGCCCAGGCCGCTCTCGACCATGGACATGATCGCGTAGTCGTCGAAGGTGGTGAAGCGGACGCGCGGCGTGAGGCCTGCGCGCGCGAAGACGGAGCGCACCTCCTCGTCGCCCGACTGCTCCAACATGATGAAGGGCTCCTCGCAGAGGCGGGCGAGCGGCACGGGGGCGGAGGTCGTCGCGAGCTCGTGGCCCTCGGGAAGGACGGCTAAGAGCTCGTCATCCTCGAGCCAGCGCGCGCCCAGCGACGCGGGGGCGGGCGCGTAGGGCAGGAAGCCCAGGTCGACGCGGCCCTCCTCGCACCAGCGCTCGATTTCGGGGAAGTCGCCCAGGAGCATCTCGTACTCGATGTTGGGGAAGTCCCGCTGGAAGCGCTTGATGATGCGCGGCAGCCAGTGCGTTGCCACGCTCGAGAAGGTGCCGATGCGAACGGTGCCCGTCTCGAGGCCGTTGATGTCGTCCACCTGCATGCTCAGGCGGCGCGCGCCCTCGCAGACCTCCTCCACGAAGGGCAGGAGTCGCTCGCCCTCGGCGGTGAGGCGCACGCCACCATGGCCTCGCTCGAGCAGGCTCACGCCCCAGGCCCGCTCGAGGTCGGCGACCATGCGACTGACGCCCGACTGCGAGTAGTCGAGCGACCTGGCTGCCCGGGTGATGCTGCCCAGGCGGACGGTCTGGAGAAAGGCCTGGTACTTCTGGATGTTTGACTCCACGGCGACCCCGTTTCCGGCACTCGTCCATGCATCACAAACCTGCATGCCAAACATGATAAACATTCGCTTTTAATATGTTTCGACGCGTGCGAAAGTTTGATGGCTGATTTGTTCGCACGAGCTCGGAGGACCCTTCCACTATGTCGCGAGATTTTGGGAAGTACCTGGCATCGCTTCTGCTCTTTGGGTCCAACGGGATCATAGCCAGCCAGATAGACCTGCCCAGCGGACAGGTCGTCCTCCTGCGCACGCTGCTCGGCTCGCTCGCCCTGTGCGCGGCACTCGGCGCGAGCCTGTGGCGGCGGCGCTCCGGTGCGGATGGTGCCGCGAGCCAGGACGCAGCACCTCTCGCCTGCCTGGAGCACCCCCGGCAGGCGGCGGCGCTCGCGCTCTCCGGGGCCGCGCTGGGAGTGGGCTGGATCTTCCTCTTTGCGGCGTATCGCCTGGTGGGTGTGGGGGTGGCGTCGCTCGCGTACTACTGCGGGCCGGTCATCGTGATGCTGCTCTCCCCCCTCCTCTTTGGCGAGAGGCTCACTGGTCCCAAGCTCGCGGGCTTTGGCTGCGTGGTCTTGGGGGCCTTTCTCGTGGTCGCGCAGTGCGGCGGCAGCGCGCCCGACCCGCGCGGCCTCGCTCTGGGCGGGGCCTCCGCCCTCATGTACGCGGTGATGGTCGTGTTCTCGAAGCGGGCGCCCGAGGTGGGCGGCATGGAGGCGGCATGCGTGCAGATGCTGGCGAGCTTCGCCGCGGTCGCCGCCTGGTCGATCGCGACGGGCGGACTCGTGACACCCGGCCAGGTCGCGGGTGCCAACCTGCCGGCCGTGCTCGTGCTGGGACTGGTCAACACCGGGCTGGGCTGCTACCTGTACTTCTCCTCGCTGGGCAGGCTGCCGGTCCAGCGCGTCGCCGTATGCGGATACCTCGAGCCCCTGAGCGCGGTGGCGCTGGGAGCGCTGCTCCTGGGAGAGTCCCTGACCCCCGGTCGCATGCTCGGGGCCGCGCTCGTGGTGGGCGGTGCCGCGGCGAGCGAGCTCGTGGGCGGCGCAGCGTTGGGCGGCGCCGTCGATGCGATGCGCGACGCAGCTCGTCTGGCGGCGACGCGTGGCAGGCACGCACTCGTCCGCAGGAGGGCGGTGCTCGCGCGGTAGGCCCGTCGCTGGCAGGCGCCAACGACAGCGACGGCGCGTCCCTCTCGCCTTCCGCTACCATGACCCCGTCGGCTTGGCCCAAGACGGGAGCATGCGCGCCATGAAGAGGATCCTGATCGTCGCCACGGGAGGCACCATCGCCTCGCTGCCCCAGGGCGGCGGGCTCTCGCCCGCGCTCAGCGGAGAGGAGCTCGCGGCCTTCGTCCCGCAGCTCGACGACCTCTGCGAGCTCAGCATCGTCCAGCCGATGAACATCGACAGCACCAACATGCGGCCCATGGACTGGCTGCGCATCGCCTCCATGATTGAGGGCGCCTACGACGACTTCGACGGCTTCGTCGTCCTGCACGGCACGGACACCATGGCCTACACCTCTGCGGCGCTGAGCTACCTCGTGCGCGGAAGCAGGAAGCCCATCGTGCTCACGGGATCCCAGCAGCCCATGTCGAACCCCTTCACCGACGCCAAGCTCAACCTGTACCAATCCGTCCTGTATGCCTGCGACGACGGGTCGCGGGACGTGAGCGTGGCGTTCAACGGCAGCGTCATAGCCGGAACGCGGGCGCACAAGCAGCGGACGCTGAGCTTCAACGCCTTCACCAGCGTGAATTACCCTCCCCTGGCCGTCATCAGGTCGGAGCGGATCATACGGCAGGGCGGTGGAGCGAGCGATTGCGCGGCAGTGGGCGGGGACAGGCGTGCGGCAGGCGACTGCCTGGCAGTGGGCAGGGGCGAGCGTGCGGCGGCCACGGACGGGAACGCGACGGCAGCGGGCGTGCCCGCACGCCGACCGGACTTCTACCACGAGCTAGACGAGAGGGTCATCGTCCTCAAGCTGACCCCCGAGCTCAGGCCCAGCATCTTCGACCTGCTGCGACGGGACTACGACGCCGTGGTACTGGAGACCTTTGGCATCGGCGGGATACCCGAGTACGACGGGAACGCCTACCAGCGGGCCATCTATGGCTGGGTCGCATCGGGCCGGACGCTGGTCATCACCACCCAGGTGCCCGAGGAGGGGCTCGACCTGGGGGTATACGAGGTCGGTCGAGCATACGCAGACCACCCGGGCATCCTGCGAGCAGATGACATGACCACCGAGGCCCTGGTGGCGAAGACCATGTGGGCCCTCGGCCAGACGCGCGACCAGGACGAGGTGGCGCGCCTCTTCTACGCGCCCGTGAACCACGACCGTACGCTGGGATAGGCGGGCGGACACACGACGGACATCCTGGCGGGCGACGCGAGGGCGATTGGGAGGCAGGACGGGAACCGTCCAGAGGGCTGCTGCACGAAAAGTGCGCACGATTCCTGGTATGCCCTTCGCGTAACTGGGCTTTTGTCGTTTCTCTCCACAATTCGGAGCTTCCATGCGCAGTTTTGCACCACAGTGCGCAATTCCTCAAGTTTACTTGTGTAAACTCAGATGAGACACGACGCAACAGCTGGAGGAACCATGGCCAGGCGCTTCTCGAAGACCAACCACACCCACCCACGTCACCTGAGGGCCGCCGCGTTCTCGGCCGTCGCCGGCCTCTCGCTCGTGGCTGCGCTCGCGATGCCCGCGACCGCCCTCGCGGCAGGAGGCACCAGCATCGACAAGAACGAGACGGTCTACGTCTCTGCGGACAGCAGCGGAAACGTGCGCGAGACCACGGTGCGGGAGACCCTCAGCAACGACGGGAAGGCGGCGACCCTCCCCGACCGCAGCAACCTGAGCGACATCAGGCCCTCCGACGACAAGCAGGGCTTCAGCACCAACGCGGACGGCAGCCTGAGCTGGACGGCGAACGGCAAGACGGTCTCGTACAGCGGGCGCAGCGACAAGCCGCTGCCCCTGGCCATCAGCGTGAGCTACACGCTGGACGGCAGGCCGATCGAAGCCAGCGAGCTCGCCGGCAAGAGCGGCCACCTCGTCATGCGCTTCGACTACCGGAACGAGTCGTCCGCGACCCGCTCCGTGCAGGGCAGCCAGCGGGAGCTCTTCACGCCCTTCGCGGCCATCACCACCGTCGACCTCGACGAGGACGTGTTCCACGACGTAAAGCTCACCAACGGGCGGCTGATCTCGGGCGACACGCCCATGGCGGTGGGCTACGCGCTGCCGGGGCTCCAGGAGAGCCTCGACCTCAGCCGCGACCAGATCGAGCTCCCCGAGCACTTCGAGCTCGAGGCGGACGTGACGAACTTCAGGCTGGGATCCGTGACCACCATCGTCACCCCCAGCCTGCTCTCGGACCTCGACACCAGCAAGATCGACGCAGGAGACAACAGCGAGACCGTCGACCTGCTGCGGAGCTCCATGAACCAGCTGGTGAGCGGCTCGGACGAGCTTGCTGGCGCCCTGCAGAGGATCTCGGACGGCAGCACCGCCCTCTCGAGGGGCGTCGACGTGTTCCGCGCCGAGGCGGGGCTCCTGCCGCAGGCGACGGGACAGCTCGCTGACGGAGCCAGCAGCCTTGCCCAGGGAGTGGGACAGGCGCGCGTCGGGGCGGAGTCCCTGGCGGCAGGCGGACAGGCGTTGTCGGAAGGCCTGGGCAGGCTCAACGGGGGCGTCACCGGCCTGCAGGGCGCCGCGGGCGCGCTGGGTGCCTCCCTCGGCGACGCGCGAGACGTGCTCTCGCGCGCCCAGGAGCAGGCGTCCTCCGCGAAGGAGACCGCGGCCGAGGCGGCGGACATGGCGACCCAGGTGGGCAAGTCTGCCGGAGACGCGCGGGCGGCGGCCACTGCCGCAGGCGACGCGGCAAAGTCGCTCGACAGCTCGGCCGACGCCCTCAAGGCCTACGCGAGCGCGCAGGAGGGCGTGCAGGCCCAGGTCTCCGAGGCGCGGGAGGCGCTCGCGGGCATCGACCAGACCGGCATGACCGACGCGCAGAGGCAGGCCGTTGCCTCCGCACTCGAAAAGCTCAACGATGCCGCGGGCACCGCGAGCACCGTCCCCCAGCCCGAGGACGTCTCGGCACAGGTCACGAAACTCGAGGAGAAGGCCACGTCCCTCTCCTCCGCCGCGACGTCGGCACAGTCGATTGCACAGAGGTCCGGCGCCGCTTCCGCGGCAGCAGACGCATGCGGCGACCTCGTGGCCGCGGCACGTGGGAGCGAGGAGCAGGCCACGGGGCTGGCGGGCGTCGCCGCCCTGGCACACCAGCTCGACCAGGGCATCGTGAGCATCCATGGGGCGCTGGGGAGCGCGGAGGACGCGGGCAGCCTCCTGGGTGGCGCCGCCGCAAGCAGCGCCGGGGCACAACAGCTAGCCCAGGCCCTGGGCCAGGCCGCCAGCGGTGCGGGCGAGCTCGCGACGGGAGCGCGCCGGATCGACCAGGGCGCCGGACAACTCGTGGGTGGCATCGAACAGCTGCAGGACGGCGCCTCGGCGCTTGCGACGGGCTCGTCCGCTGCCGCGGTGGGCTCCGACCAACTGACGGATGGCCTGAGGGCCTTCGACGAGAAGGCCGTCTCCAAGATGGTCGAGGCACTCGACGGCTCCTCGATGAGGAAGCTCGTCGCACGCCTCGACGCCGTCAGCGAGCTCGCCGACGAATACGAGAGCTTCGCCGGCATCGCCGAGGGACAGCATGGCACGACGAAGTTCGTCATCCGCCTGGACGCGATTGGGGACTGACGACGTCGGGACACGCCGCGCGAGATGCCGTTACCAAAAACTGCGCATTGGATTTTGCGAGGCGATGGCCCAACTGGGCCTTTGCCTCACCGTCTCCACAATTGGACGCTACCGTGCGCAGTCTTTTGACGCGCTCCCCCCCGGGGGGGCAAAAACCGCGTCCGGTGACGTGCGTGCCCCGCACGACCGGCACACGGGCCCCGCACGCCCGTCACGCCAAGCCCACGCGCCCCAAGACGCCTGCGTAGTGGCACAATTCAGGGTGAACGTTCCGACTCCCGCGCCCACGAGCGCAAGTTCCAAGGAGAAGTCCATGCCCGAGACCATCCGCAAGGTCAACGTCATCGGCCACCTGCATCCCGACACAGACAGCATCTGCTCGGCCATCAGCATGGCCTACCTCAAAAACCAGACCGAGGACGTGCAGTACGAGGCGCGCCGCGCCGGCACCATCAACCGCGAGACCGCCTTCGTCCTGAGGCACTTCGGCTTCGAGGAGCCACAGCTCATCACCAGCGTGCGCCCCCAAATCAAGGACATCATGATCCAGCGCACCGACGGCATCGACCGCGAGATGAGCCTCTTCGCCGCCTGGAACCTCATGGGCTCCAGCAAGGCCGACACCCTCTGCATCACCAACGAAAAGGGCGACCTCGAGGGCCTCATCGCCGTGAAGGACATCGCCAACGCCAACATGGACATCTTCGACACGCGCGTCATCGCAGAGGCGAAGACCAAGTACTCCAACATCATCCAGACCCTGAAGGGCAGCATGGTCCTGGGCGACCCCGAGGCCCGCGTCGAGACGGGCAAGGTCGTCGTGGGCACCACACCCGAGATGATGGAGGGCGCGATCGAGCACAACGACACCGTGCTCGTCACCAACCGCTACGAGACTCAGCGCTTCGCCGTCGAGTCCGGCGCCGGGCTGCTCATCGTGTGCAACGGCGCCCAGCTCTCCAACGTCGTCGTGGACGCGGCCCGCGCCAACGGCTGCACCGTGATCACCACGCCCTACGACACCTACGCCGCCGCCCGCCTGATCAGCATGTCCATCCCCGTGCGCGCCAAGATGCTCGACGCCCAGGACGTGCTGCGCTTCAGCGTTAACACCACCGTGGACGACGCGCGCAAGACCATCACCCAGTCGCGCCACCGCTTCTTCCCCGTGCTGGACGAGGACGGCCACTACTGCGGCCTCGTGAGCACGCCCAACCTGCTCAACGTGACGCGCAAGCACGTGGTCCTCGTCGACCACAACGAGCGCTCCCAGGCGGTCGACGGCCTCGAGCAGGCCGTGATCATGGAGATCGTCGACCACCACCGCATCGGCAGCATCGAGACCTCCGCTCCCGCGCGCTTCCGCAACGAGCCGGTGGGCTGCACCTGCACCATCCTCTACAGCATGTACCAGGAGCAGGGCGTCGAGATTCCCAAGAACATCGCCGGCCTCATGATGAGCGCCATCCTCTCTGACACCCTGGCGTTCCGCTCCCCCACCTGCACCCCCCGCGACAAGTATGCCGGCGAGCAGCTCGCGAAGATCTGCGGCGAGGATATCGACGAGTACGCCGACGCGATGTTCGACGCCGGCGCGGAGCTCACGGGACGCACGGCCGAGGAGGTCTTCCACCAGGACTTCAAGGTCTTCTCGCGCGGCAACGCCCGCTTCGGCGTGGGCCAGGGCAGCTTCATGACCAAGAACAGCCGCAAGGCGGCCGAGGCGCTGGTGGGTCCCTACCTCAAGGAGGGCGCCGCCGCTGACGAGCTGCCGCTGGTCTTCTACATGTTCACCGACGTGAAGAGTCAGACCACCGAGATGCTGTACTACGGCGCCGGCGCGGAAGAGATCGTCGCGCGTGCCTTCGGCGTGGAGCCCGTCGACGGCATCGCCACCCTGCCAGGCGTCGTGAGCCGCAAGAAGCAGGTCATCCCAGCGCTCATGACCACCCTGCAGGACACCCAGGAGGACTAGCTCCCAAGCGAGAGTGGCGCGCATACCCGGCAGCGGCAGGGCCCCGCGGCAGACGACGCCGCGGGGCCCTTTCGTGGCTGCGGTTTGAGTGGCCGCCCACAGCCCGACTGCTCGGCACGAGCTTTTCGGGCATGGGGCAGCCAGACGCAAGGCGGCGCGCCATGGGAGACTGGAAGTCGCGACGCGAGGCGGCACCATGGGGACGCTCACGTCCGAGGAGGGCAGCCTATCTGCATGCGGTTCAAAGATTTTGTATGCGGTTTTTTCTCTCCTTGTTGGCGTATTACAAAGTTAGAATCCATATAACAGCAGGTAGATGAAGCGCATGGAAATCACGTTGTGTGCGGAATCCGCATACAAGTGCGGGAGTCCACGCAAGAGCCTAGCGGCAGGGCCCGCGGCGAAGCTGACTCTCCCCCACCCCGTGTACCTGGACACCCTGGCTGCAGTACCTCTGACGACCGTACCTAGAGGAGCTGGTCCAGGGTGTGTCCGTAGGAGGGCAGGAACTCGTCCATGAAGTCCCGGAGCTCGGGGAGACCCTCGGCCATCCGCTCGAGCGAGGCGCGCGTCGAGGCCTCCGCCGTCACGAACTCGGAGTTGCCGGCAGAGCGCTCCTCCAGGCACTTGATCAGTGCCGAGAGCTTGTCCGCCGCCTTCACGAGCTGTCGCAGATGCGCCTCGCCCTCACGCTCGACCGCATCCGGCTCGCCCTCCCCTGCCAGGCCGAACGCCGACCGAAAGCTACCCTGCAGGTCGGCGGGCAGGGTGGAGAGGAGCGTCTCCTCCGCTGCGGACTCGACGCCCTTGTAGGCGTCGCGAATCTGGGGGTTGAAGTACTTCACCGGCGTGGGGAGGTCTCCCGTGATGATCTCTGACGCGTCGTGGTACATGCCCATGAGCGCGGCACGGCCTTCGTCGAGCGAGCGGCCGTAGCGCACGTTGGCGATCACGCAGAGCAAGTGGGCAATCATGGCGACCTCGAGCGAGTGCTCGCTGAGGTTCTCTGGCCGGGAGCTGCGCATGAGGGCCCAGCGCTCGATGTACTTGAGCCGCGCCATGATCGCCGTGAACTGAGACATGCTGCCTCCCTCGTCGAAACCTACGAGGACCATCGTAGCCAAGGGACGGGACGGATTGCCCGGAGAGGGGAGCCGCGCTGGCAGCAGGTGCGACATGGATGGCGACAGCGCGAACGGCGGCGTAGGTGGCGACGAGGCCGATGCGGCGCGGACGCAGCGTTGGCGATGAGCGAGGACGGCGGCGCATTAGTGTGCACAAACTCGCAATCACCCTCCAAAACCCACACATAACGGTGTTCTGGCGGGCAGATATAGCAGTTTGTGCACACTAAATCGTTCGAGCGCGCCATGATGCCATAATGCCAGTCATCGTACGCTCGCCAGCACGAAGAGGTCTCATGCACGGACTGCACGCACGTCTCCCCAAGAACTTCGTCCTCGAGGAGCGCCTCGAGCGCTACGCCGACGCCATCGAGCTCGAGCCGCGCCGCCTGGCTGGGCGCTGGCTCGAGGCCTGCAGTTCCGTGGGCGGCCCTCGACTCCGCGAGCTGCGGCTTGACCTGGGCTGCGGCAAGGGCGGCTTCGCGGCCGAGTCCGCCGCGCGCGAGCCCGACGTGCTCTTCGTGGGCATCGACTCCGAGCCCGTCTGCATCGCCTACGCCGCGCAGAAGGCCGTCGAGGACGGCCTTGCCAACCTGGTCCTGGTACCCGCCCTGGGACGCGACGTCGCCGAGCTCTTCGCCCCGGGCGAGGTGGGCCGCATCATCCTCAACTTCCCCACGCCCTTCCCCAAGAAGAAGGAGGCGGCGCGGAGACTCACCCACCTTGACCAGCTGCTCCTGTACCGCCAGGTCCTGGCCCCAGGCGGAAGCGTCGTCTTCAAGACCGACAGCCAACCCCTCTTCGCGTTCTCGCTCACGCAGTTCGAGCTCGCGGGATTCGAGCTGACGTGGAAGAGCGAGGACGCCCGTGCCGACAGGCCCGACGACCCCGTGAGCTGGTACGAGGAGCGCCTGGGCAGGCAAGGTGCCACCGTGTTCGGCCTGGAGGCGACGCCAGGCCCGCTGACGGGGCAGGTGGAGCAGACCGCCGAGCTGAGCCTGGCGGAGTACCTGCCCGAGGACCTGGCCCAGCTCTCCTACGTGCCCCACGGGATGCAGGGCACGGTCACCAACCTGCGGAACCTGCGCGCCAAGCAGGGCGCCCGCGACTAGGTGCCACCCCGGGGGGCAGGGCGCCCACGGGCGAACGGCTGCCAGCTCGCATGCGGGCACATGACCGCTGGGTTGCTGTGGGCACGGCAGCTGGGCTGCTGCGGACAAACGGCCACCAGCTTGCACGTGGTTCAATAATTTGTGTGCGGTTTTTTCTCTCCCTATTGGCGTATTACAAAGTTAGAAATCACATAACAGCAGGTAAAAGCATCGGACGAGAATCGTGTTGTGTGTGGAATCCGCATACAACTCTGGGATGAGAGGCGGGGACGGCACCGGAGCGAATGCGGCCCCACGGGCGAGGCGCGTGTCGGCGTCGCCATGTCGGCACGTCGGCGTCGCCTTGTGTAGACCTGCCGTCCGCAGACGGGCCGACATGCCTCATGCACGCTTCTGGGTAAACTGGAGAGCATGCCTCACGCAGATGAATCGTTGTCCCAGGTAGGAGGTTCCCCATGAAGGACTCGCACAGGAACGCGCTCATGGCCGCCGGCATCGCAGCGGGAACGGCGGCTGCGGCAGCCGGCTTCTCCGCCTTCTCCAAAATCAGGTACGGCCGCAGCGCCCAGGCGTCCGTGCTCGCCGGCGCCCTCAGGGCCTTCGCCGGAAGGGGCGTCCTCCTGGGCAAGAACCTCGGCCGCTTCGAGGACTTCGTCGAGGCCTGTCGCCAGGAGAACGAGGTCGAATACCACATCCCCAGCTGGCTGCGCCTCAGGTCCCTGGTCTTCGAGGAGACCTGCGACGGTATGAAGACCTTCCACCTGGGCACCACGGGCAAGAACGCCCGTGCCGTGCTCTACCTGCACGGTGGCGCGTACGTGAAGCAGATCAGCTGGGTCCACTGGCTCTTCCTGGACGACCTCTGCCAGCGCACCGGAGCGGAGGTCTTCGTCCCCATCTATCCCCTGGCGCCCGCCCACGACCACGACGAGGCCTACTCGCTGCTCACCGACCTCTACGAGGGCATGCTGCGCCGCTACGAGGCCAAGGACGTCACCCTGATGGGGGACTCCGCGGGCGGCGGCCTGGCGGCGGGCCTGGCCGAGAGCTTCTCCCACTACGACCTGGAGCAGCCAGGGCAACTGGTGCTGCTCTCTCCCCAGCTTGACATCACCATGCGCAACCCCCAGATCCACGACTACTTCGACGTGGACCCGGCGTTGGCACCCTGGGGCCTGGCGCAGCTCGGCGACCTCTGGGCCGATGGCGACGACGTGACCGATTACCGACTCAGCCCCATCAACGGGGACGTTCGGCCGCTGCGCAACGTGACCACCTTCGTCGCCACGCGCGAGATCTTCTATCCCGACTGCGTGGCCTTCGACGCCAAGCTGGGCGAGAACGGCGTGAGCCACGAGTTGGTGGTGGGCACGGGGCAGGCCCACATTTGGCCCCTGTATCCCACACCCGAGGGTCGCAAGGCACGTCGCCTCATCGAGCAGCTGGTGACCAAGGAGGTCCCGCGAGGCTAGGCGACGCGGCGTCCTGACGCTTCGCGTTGGCGCCTGGCCAGCGAGCGCTAGATCCTCCTGACCTCGACCTCTCCCAAGAGCGACTCCACGAGCTCCCGCGGGGCGGCCTGGGTCCCCGACTGCATGACGTTGGCGGCACCGGTGGCCATGGCCAGCCGAAGCGCGTCCTCCAGGCCAAGCCCGCGCTCCTCGGCGAGGGCGAGCGCCGCGACCACGGAGTCTCCCGCGCCGACGGTCGACCCCACGGGCACCTTGGGCGAGCTCGCGCGCCACGCCCCGTCGCCGCCGAGGTAGATGGCACCGTCACCACCCAAGGACACCATGACCCGCGCCACGCCGCGGCCTTGCAGCTCGCGAGCGGCGTCCAGGACGGCATCCTCGTCAGGCAGCGCGCGGCCCACGAGCTCGGCAAGCTCCGCGTCGTTGGGCTTCACGAAGTCGGGGCCGGCCTCGATGCCGCGGGCCAGGCGCTCCCCGTCCGCATCCAGGAAGACCGTGGCGCCGGCCGACTTGCAGGCGCGCACCCACCCCGCGTAGCAGCCCGTCGCGACCCCGCGCGGGAGGGACCCCGCAAGCACCACGACGTCACCTGGCCGCACGCCGTCCACGAAGTGCTCGAGCATGTGGGAGAGGAGCCCCTCCTCCGGCAGGGGGCCGGGCTCGTTGACGTCGGTGTGCGTGCCGGCAGTGGGGTCTATGAGCTTGAGGTTGCTGCGGGTCTCTCCCCCCTTGGACCAGAAGGCGTCGACCTCGATGCCCTGGCTGCGAAGCAGGCCCTCGAGCGCGCGGCCCGCCGACCCGGCGAGCAGGACGCAGGCCACGCTCGTTCCGCCCAGGGCCCGCACGACCTTGGACACGTTGACGCCCTTGCCGCCGGGATCGACGCGCAGCCCGCTGATGCGGTTGACGGCGTCCAGCGTGAGCCCGGGCGCCATGGCGGTCTTGTCCAGGGCGGGGTTGAGCGTGACGGTGCGGATCATGGGGGTCTCCTTCTACGTGGGGTCGGGGAGCGCCTGGGTGGCGTGGCGCGGGCGTCAGCGGCAGACGGGCGGGGCGGGACCGCTGCGTCGCGAGCGGCAGGCGTACGCGGACGCGCCTCGTCGATTGCCCTACTCCACCCGACCCGCGATGACGTCGAGGAACTGCTCCCCGTAGCGCCTGAGCTTGGTCTGTCCCACACCCGAGACCTGCAGGAGCTCGTCCTCCCCCTGGGGCCGCAGGCGAACCATGCCCCTGAGGGTAGCATCCGAGAAGACCACATAGGGCGGCACGCCGGCATCGTCGGCAAGTTGCTTGCGCAGGGCGCGGAGGCGCTGGAAGAGGCGCTCGTCCTCGTCGGTCACCTCGCGCTCGCTAGGAAGCTCGCGCGTGCGCGCGCCTCGGCCGAAGGAGCCTGGCGCGCGTCGGGTGCGCAGGTAGCGCTCGGGCGTGCGGCCGCAGCAGACGGAGCAGGAGCCGCAGCCCTCCCGCCCCTGGGAGGCGGCGGGGACCGAGGCGCCGACGCCGCTCTCGCCTGGGCGTGCCACATCGACGTGCGTCCCCGAGCCCTGGCCGAAGTAGCCCAGGATGCGGGCGCGCAGACAGGAGTCGCTCATCGCGTAGCCGATCATCTGGCCCAGGAGGCGCTCGCGGCTCTGGGTGAGCGCGGCGCGCTCGGCCTCGTCCAGCTCGGGCGGGAAGTCCCCGGAGTCGATGAGGTAGTGGCAGGTGCGGATGTCACCCCGGCTCCAGAGCAGGTAGCACTCGGCGGGCTCGCCGTCGCGGCCTGCACGGCCCGCCTCCTGGTAGTACTCCTCGAGCGAGAGCGGCAGGCCGCAGTTGATCACGTAGCGGACGTCCGACTTGTCGATGCCCATGCCGAAGGCGTTGGTGGCCACCATGACGCGGGCGTCGTCGCGCACGAAGCGCGCCTGGGCCTCGCGGCGCAGGTCGTTGTCGTAGCCGGCGTGGTAGGCGACGGCGGGGACCCCGGCCTCGCGCAGGGCCTCCGCAAGGGAGTCGACGCGCTTGCGGCTGGTGGCATAAACGATCCCGCTCTGCTGGGCGTGGTCGCGAACGTAGCCCAGGACCCAACGCTCGCGTTCCTTGGGCGTGAGCTCGAAGCTGTGAAGGAAGAGGTTGGGACGGTCGAAGCCGCTCACCTGCGTGAGCGGGTCGCGGAGGCCCAGGAGGCCCACGACGTCGGCACGCACGCGACTGGTCGCCGTCGCCGTGAGGGCCACCACGACCGGACGACGGGGCAGGCGTCCCACGAAGTCGGCGATGCCCCGGTAGGCGGGACGGAAGTCCTGGCCCCACTGGCTCACGCAGTGGGCCTCGTCCACGGCGAGGAGCGGGACCCGTGCGCGCGCCGCGAAGTCAAGGAAGCGTGGGGCCTGCAGGCGCTCGGGCGCGACGTACATGAGGTCGTACCAGCCGGCCAGCGCACGCGCCATGACGACCTCCTGCTGGCGCGGGTTGAGGCTGGAGTTGAGGTAGGAGCCGCGAATGCCGGCGGCCTTGAGCGAGCGGACCTGGTCGCCCATGAGCGAGATGAGCGGCGACACCACGAGCGTGAGGCCGCCCAGCAGCATGGAGGGAACCTGGTAGCAGACGGACTTGCCGGCGCCGGTGGGCATGACGGCGAGTGCGTCCCGACCCTGGAGGATGGCCTCGACGACCTCGCCCTGGCCAGGCCGGAAGCCCTCGTAGCCAAAGTAGTGGCGCAGGGCCTCGCGGGCGCCGTCCATGGTGGGCGGGAAGGATGGGCCCGGCGCGGGTGGGATGGGGGCATGGCGGGAGGGGATGGACGACCTGCGGGAGGGGGTGGCGTCTGTCATGTTGCGTTGCTCCTCTCCCCCGGTCATGCCGGACACGAGTGGCCCGTAAGTGGGTCTAACCGCGCCGTCTGTCGCGCTGGCCGCGCGGAACGAGCGCAAGTCAGCAGAATTTCAAATTCTGCTGACCGGATTTTATCTACCTGCAGTTTTGCCAATGAAGTCAGCATTATCTCAAATTTTGCCGACTTGGCGCCTTGATCACAGCACGACGTGCGGCCATACCCTCCCCAATGGCAGGGCAATTGGGGACGCTTGCCGTTGACGCGCCACCTTCCGCGCGCGGCCTGCTACAGTCCCACTTACGTACGCGCACGGGCGCGCACACCACCCAGGGAGGTACCCATGAGCGAGCACGAGCACGACGAGGAAGAGGTCGACTTCATCGAGATCGACTTCGACGACGGCAGCACGGTGCGCTGCGAGGTCCAGGGCATCTTCGAGCTGGACGGCGACGAGTACATCGCCCTCCTTCCCGATGACGACAGCGACGAGGTCTACCTCTACGGCTACAAGGAGTATCCCGAGGAGGGGACCTACGAGCTGGTGGACATCGAGTCCGACGAGCTGTTCCAACGCGTCTCGGACCGCTACGACGAGGCGGCAGCCGAGGAGGAGCTCGAACTCGCCGAGGCCGAGGGCGACGCCGAGGAGGAAGACACGGAGTAGCGTCCCCTTGAGGCACGGCGGCATGCAGGCTCTGGCCCGGCAGCGGCTCGTTCCGCTGTCGGGCCTCCTCATGCCGTGCGCGGTGGCACGCCCCTCTCGCACAAAACTGAATTCGTGCGAGAGGAAATCGCGTCGTCCCAGTTGCCGCCTTGCTTCGCTCGCACGCCAGGACGATCGTGCGAACGCCGCATGGCACCCGCGAGCGCGTGGACGCCGGGAGCGGAACCCTCGGGTAGTAAGCTAGGACGGAACACGAACGCCCCGCCGGCGCCCACATAGGAGTCCAAACATGCCAAAAATGACCGCAGGCAACCGCCTGTACTTCTACCAGCTGCTCTCCACCAGAATCGGCACCCTCAGGCAGGTCCCGCTCGCACAAGTCGAGGAGCTCTTCGAAGCGGAGGACCTGCGGCCCGAGGACGTGGGCGCTCCCGACATCCAAGGCGTGATGGAGCTCCTCCACGACTTCGTCCGCCTCACCGTATTCAAAAAGGGTCGCGTCTACGTGACGGTCCAGCCCCAGGAGGATTGGGACGCCGTCCTGGCACGGGCGGCAGGGCAGGTCGCGGGCGAGAAGGCCGCGCCGGTGGCGGGCGCGAGGTCTTGGAAGCACAAGAAGAGCAACAAGGACCCCAAGCCAGCGAAGCCGTGGCACCAGCGCGCCAAGAAGAAGTCCACGGCAGGGCCGGAGCCGGAGGTCGCGGCAGCTGAAGGGCCCACGAACGAAAGCATGCCCGCAGCCATGGCAAAACCCGAAGTCACGGTGGCCACAGAGCCCGAAGGCGTGACCACGGCAGCACCAGAGGCAGCGACGAAGTCCATGGATGCGGCGGAAGTCGCAGGCAAGGACGAGGTGCGCCTCTCCGTCGCGGACCCAGGGGCAGGCGAGAGGCCCGTCGCCCCCTCGCCCGAGCCCACCATCAGGCTCACCATCACCTATGACCCCTACGACGGCCTGGAGGAGGAACTTGCCCGGACCGCCGACACTGCGGAAGGACAGGGCGAAACGGAGCGGGAAGGCACTACGATGGCAGCCGAGTCGCAGCCCGACCCCGCTGCCGTAGCAAAGGCCGAGCCAGTTGCGTCGCGGATAGGACACCCGGCCGAGCCCTCAGCTGTGCCCGCACGGCCTGCCGCCGGCGCTTCCGCAGTCACGCAGCCTGCGACACCCGCACTTGCGCCCAGCCACCCCGTCGCCGCCAAGCCCATCGTCGCACCCCGACCGACGCCCGCGGCGGTCGCAAGCCCTGCCCCCGTCCAGCCCGTACCCGCACGCCCCGCGCCGACACCAAGCGAGCCCGCAGGTCCCGTCCGCGTCAACCCGCTGCCTCCCGTCCAGCTGCAGGCAGACCTCCCACGGGACTTCCAGGCCGAGGTGAGCTGCAAGCTCGAGGCCCTCGAGCGGCTCTATGCCCTGCTTCCCACCGACGTGGACGTGCTCGCGACGCTCGACGAGGACTGGCGCGTGGCCCGCTCCACCGGAAGCGTCCACGGCAGCCGCAGCCAACTGTGCTTCCCCCTGCGCTACCTGCGCGCCGACGGCTCGGCACCACTTGAGGTGACCCTGCGTCGCAACACCCGCACGCCCTCGGGCAAGCGTTGGAGCATGACGGGGGTGGACGACGGCGGCTTCCAGGAAGAGCTTCCCGACGTCGGCCTCGAGGGTCTCTCCCCCGCTGAAGAGGGTGCCTGGCAGCTGCTTGACTTCGCAGCCGCCACCAGCGCGAACGTGAGTCCCGAGCGCGAACTCGCCCAGTTTGCCGTCATCGGACCTTGGGAGCCCCTGCTCGCCCAACTTGCGGCAGCGGCTGAAGACGAGCCCTGGAGCCTTGCCGGCAAGGAGGACCTCGGCGTCCTGCGCGAGTACCTCTGCCTGACCTTCTGGCGCGCCAGGCATGCCGGCCTCGTCGTCGTGGCAGACGACGGGAGCCTCGCCGGCTTCAACACGGGCCTCCTCACCGCATGCGGGCAGTACCTCTGCATGAGCTTCGTGCCACACGAGGGAGACATCCCCTGGCAGTTCGCCGGCTGGGTCGTCGATGGAGACGAGCGTCTCTCCGCACTCGAGCCGGCGGACGCGACGGGTGAGAGGCACGCGCTGCCCCTGCCGGAACCACTCAGCCTGCCCCAGACGCTCCCCACGCTCGCAACCCTGGACCTTACCCCCGGGCTCGGTGCGAGGCTGGCGGAATCGGACGACGACCTGCTTGAGCGCTCGCTCAGACGGGTGAGGCAGAGCCCATGCCAGCTTGCAGCGGCATACGACCCTCGCCGTGACGGAATCGCGCTGTTGCTGCCACTCTGGCCCGCGAGCGGGTCTACGCCCGAATCGGCGCTCGCCCTGGCACCTGAGGGTGACGGTCGCTGGCGCGGCTGCGCGATCCTCTCGCTTGCGAACGCATACACCTGCGCTCGCAGCCTGAGCCGTGACATGCCCTCCTGGCTGGCAGGCGCACTGGGATAGAAGAATTCGGCCATCGACGAGGCCTGTTCGCCGATGGCCGAATTGACCTTGTGCCTTGGTGGCTGTACACAGCAAATAAAGGGGAGACACGTGGCATCTTCAACCCATATAACTCCCCTTACTCCGTTCTACTCCGTTCTACTCCGTTATTTTGGGAGGGAATAGAACTGGGATGGGTCGTTTTTGCTATTGCCATGCCACTCAAGGATTCCTTTTGCGGCAAGTCCCCTCAGAGTTTTTGAGCTAAGAGTAAGGCCCTTGCCAATAAGTGATGACAGTTCACGAGTAGTGATTTTTCCCTTCCCGTATATCCATTGCACAGCAGCCAACTCATACTCGCCCAGCGAACCATACGCGTCCCCGACCCTATCTTGCATGGATTCGCTCCGCCTAAGCACGCGTGATGTAATGCTGTTTTCGAGCACCATCCTCACTGCGGCAGAGTTTGGCTCAGAGAACTTAGGATCGTTCAAAAATAACGCCTGCATTTCACTATAGATACGTTTGACGCCTTCATTGAGCTCCCTAACCCAGCCAAACTCCACCAGGGTTCGCGCAATCCTGGGATTGCGCGAATAACGAGTGGAACGCATGTTATCGAGCGTCACGATGTTGGGAAGTCGTCCAGGGCTCTGGATTTCAAGCCTGTCGTCATACATGGAGACACGAACGTAGTCTCCCGAAAACGCATAGTCCCTATGCGTTACCGCGTTCACCAGGCCTTCGAACCAAGCAAACTCTGGATACTCCGGTATCACCCTAAAGCGTCCGTCGGAACCCAGGTACTGAAACTCTCGAAGCATGCTCCCGATAAGAGCCGAGGCGCCATCAACGGTCTTGGGTATCGGTCCGTCGAATGTGACATCCTTCACCACGTTTAATCTCTGCCCCGTGGCCATTTCCGTGCCTTCATATCTAAGGACGCGGACGCGAGCCTGAGGCATAAATCGTGAAGGATTTTCTGAAAATAAGAGGATGCCCGCATTCGTCAGATAGCCGCCTATCAGAAAGCCACGACTCTTTAGGACCTGTTCACCCGATGCATCGGTTCCCAGGGCCTGTCTATAACGATTGACCACCTCTTGGTCAACATCTTGAATCGTAGTCTGCCGCGACACCTCATCCTCAAAGAGACGCTGGTTCTTGTCATACTCAAGCGCACGAATCTCACGATCGCCCAGCCGGAGACTCTTGTCCCCCTGCCGCAGGAAGACTGCATCATCGCCCTTGCGCCTTATTACAGAATCCGTCGATGGGGAAATGTCCAGGACGAGCACAACGTCATCTTCACCCTGGATATTCTTGATATCAATCCGCTCACAGCTAACAACCGGTGCCGGAACGCACTCAAAGATGACCAGCTTGCTCGAACTCTTCCATCGAGCCCGCGCCGACGCACTTGAAGCCAGTTACAGCACCATCGTCCTCAATTCCCACAACAAGCTTGCCTCCTGCCGCGTTGGCGAAGGCGATGACGGTCTTTGCAAGGTCTCGGACTTTGATGCGAGCGCTCTTGCAATCAAAGTAATGATTCTCGTTCGAGCTGCATAGAACATCAATGTTGTTTGATGAAACTGGAGTCTGCATGCAAATCCATTCGGTGTCGTAGCGCTCAGTACACGCATGGTGAGTTTACATGCCCCTGAGCCACATTGGCGCCAATTGTCGCCTACAGCCCCAGTTCGGCCAGGACCCCGTCCGTCGCCGCGAGGAAGGCGTCCATCTCGTCCCGCGTACCGATGGTCACGCGCAGCCAGTCGCGCGTGCGCGGTGCGTCGAAGTGGCGGGCCAGGACCCCGCGCTCGCGCAGGCCGGCGTTCCATGCCTTGGCGTCCAAGCCGTCCCTGCGCGCAAAGACGAAGTTGGTGTGCGAGTCGGTGAGCTCGAAGCCGCGCGCACGAAGCCCGTCCGTCACGCGCTCGCGCTCCGCGATGACGCGGTCGCAGCACTCCTGCAGGTAGTCGGTGTCCCCCATCGCCGCCACGCCAATCGCCATCGTCGGCGCGCTCAGGTTGAAGGGGTCGAAGCTGGACTTGGCGTCGTTGAGGTCGCTCACGACCTCGGCGCTCGCCAGCGCGTAGCCCACGTGCGCGCCCGCGAGGTTGCGGGACTTGGACATCGTCTGCACCACGACGAGGTTGGGGCACTCCCCCAAAAGGCAGGCGCAGCTCCGGTTGCCGTAGTCGACGTAGGCCTCGTCCACCACGACAAGCCGGCCGGGCTGAGCCTGCGCGATGCGTCGGACGTCGTCCACGCCCACGCAGAGGCCGGTGGGGGCGTTGGGGTTGGCGATGACCACGTTCTCCTCTGCCTCGGCGAAGGCGTCCACGTCCAGCGTGAAGTCATCACGCAGGGGAATCTCTCGATACCCCACCCCGAAGGTCGAACAGTAGTCGCGGTAGAAGCCGTAGGTGACGTCCGGGAAGCACGCGCGCGTCCCCTCCGAAGAAGGCCAGGAAGACGAAGCCCAGTACCTCGTCGCTGCCGTTGCCGGCGAACACGCGGTCGGGCGTGAGGCCGAAGTGCCTGGCCACCGCCTCGCGCAGCGGCATGCAGTGGGGATCCGCGTAGCGACCCAGGCCGTTCACCAGAGCATCGCTCAGGGCCGCGCGCACGGCTGGCGAGGGAGGGAGGCTCGTCTCGTTTGCGTTGAGCTTCACGTAGGCGCGGTCGTGTGGCTGCTCCCCCGGGACATAGGGATGCATCCCCGCGTAGCGCGCGTTGAGAAACGAGCTCATGACAGGCCTTCCTCCCAAAGACGGGAATCGATGCTAGAGCAGGACCATCGCGGCGGTCAGCACCACGGCGAGCGCGTCCTGGAGCGAACGGGCCTCGGTAATGTAGCCAGGCGTCTCTCGCCTACTCCAGCGTGCGCAGGTAGGCGCTGATCGCGGCGAGGCCCTCACGCAGGTCGTCCACGTTGTCGCTGTAGGCGTAGCCGATGCGCATGCTCCTGGGCTCCTCGAAGCAGTCGCCCGGAGTCACGAGGGCACCCGTCTCCTTGATCATGCCGATGCAGAAGTCGTATGAGTCGACGTCGTAGTCGTAGTAGACCAGCGCCGTGGTGCCCGCCTCGGGCCTCACGACGGAGAGGTGCGGCTCAGACTCCACCCACTCCATCAGCGCGGAGAGGTTCTGGCGCACGATCTTGCGGCTGCGCTCCAGGATCTTGTCCGCGTGCTCGAGCGCGTAGGCGGCCACGGCCTCGTCGAACATGCCGCAGCTGATCAGGTTGTAGTCGCGATGGCTCAGGAGGGCGCGCCTGAGCTCGGGGCTCTTGGTGACGCACCAGCCCAGGCGCAGGCCCGCCAACGACCAGACCTTGGACATGGAGCTCGTCACGACGCCCTTGTCGTAGAGGTCGACGACTGACTCCTGGTAGGAGCCGTCCTGCGTGAGCAGGCGATAGACCTCGTCGCAGACCAACCACGCATCGTGCTTGCGGGCCACGGCCACAATCTCTTCGAGCTTCTCCTTCGAGAGCAGGGCACCCGTGGGGTTGTCGGGGTTGTTGATGCAGATGACCTTGACGTCGTCACCACAGAGCTCGTCGAGGCGCTCGACGTTGACGTGGTAGCCCTCGTCCTTCTCGAGGTGCAGGATGTCCACCTTGGCGCCGCACATCTCGGGGATGGAATAGAGCTGCTGGTAGGTGGGCATGATCGAGACCACGTGGTCGCCCGGCCCCACCAGGGTGGAGAGCACGAGCGCGTTGGCGCCGGCGGCACCGTGCGTGGGGACGACGTGCTCGGGCGCGACGGTCTTGTACAGCCCGCAGATACCTTCGAGGAACCTGGGCTGGCCCTCGATGTCGCCGTAGGTCAGGCGGCGGGAGGCGAACTCGTCCATGAACTTCCTGCGGTCACCCCCGCAGATCTCGAAGAGCTGGTCCAGGGTGACCGAGTAGGTGCAAGTCTCGGCCACGTTGTACCTGCACTTGGTCTCCCACTCGTTCATCCACTGCTCGACGGCGAAGTCCTTGATCTCCATGTCGGTTCCTTCCTTCTGCTCGTGCCCCGCCCTGCTTGGACCGTGGCATCACTGCCCCTGCGTTCGTGCGAAGGCGAGAGGAGCGTCCCCTCTCGCCCGTCGAGCTCTCGTACCGCCGCGCCGCCCCTAGAGCTCGACGGTCGTGCCCAGGCCGAGCTCCACCGCGCGGTCGTAGGCCATCTTCGACGCGGCAAGGTCCTGTGCGGCGATGCCCGAGGTGTCGAAGAGGGTGACCTCGTCGTCGGAGGTGCGGCCCTGGGTCCTGCCGACGATGACCTCCCCCAGCTCTGCGACGATGTCTGCCGACGCGATCACGCCCTCCTTGCAGGGGACCTCGAGCTCGCCGGAGGCGACGGACTGCGCGCGGGCGTCGCAGAAGAGGCGGGCGCGAGCCGCGAGCGCGCTCTGGACCTCCTGCTTGCCCTCCATGTCGGCCCCCACGCACGAGAGGTGCGTGCCCGGGCGCACCCAGTCCGCCTGGACGAAGGGCGTCGTCGCCGGCGTGATGGTGACGATGGCGTCTGCCACGCGCACGGCCGCCTCGCCGTCGGCCACGGCCTCGATGGTGGCGTCGCTCGTCAGGCCTGCCGCGGCGAGGAGCGCCTTGACCTCACGCGCCACCTGCGCCACGCGGGCGACGGGAGCCTCTGCGCTGGTGGGGTCCCACATCTGGACGCAGCCGATCTGGGGGCAGGCGGCGAGCGCCGCGGCAACCTGGAAGCTGCTCTGGTGGCCACAGCCGCAGACCAGGAGCCGACGCGCGTCCTTGCGGGCGAGGTGCTTGACGCCCAGGGCACCAGCGGCACCCGTGCGCAGGCCGGTCACCGCGCTGGCGTTGACCAGCGCCAGGGGACGCCCGTCGCGGTCGTCGCAGAGGAGGGTCGTCCCATAGATCTCTGGCTGCCCCTGGAAGGGATTGCCGCTGAACCACGCGGTGAGCTTGAGACCGAAGAGCCCCACGCCCTTGAGCTCCCCCGAGCGGATGTCCATGTCCGACTCGCCGGGAACGAATTGCTCGTAGACCATGGGCCAGGCGCTTGCCTCGCCCGTGGCCTTCTGCCCGTACGCGTCCTCGACCGCATCGAGCGCGTCCTTGATGGTCAGGACCTTCCTGACGTCCTCCGCCGAGAGCACCAACAGCCGTGACATCCGCAACCTCCCCTTCCGGGATTCTCACTCGTATGCCCCAGAGCTTAGCGAGGCGTCAGAGACAGCTCCAAGGGCACTCGTTGTGAAAACCTACAACCACTTGAGGAAGGCATTCTCACCACTTATCTCTTTTGGACCTTTCCATCTTGTCTTTCTGTACGTTTTTCCATCTATAGTTGAGAAAAACTGTTGATTTCAACAAGATTGGTGGCCATGCTCTACACGGTTTCCGACTTCCAGCGCCTCTATGCGGACTCGCTGCGGCTCGTGGCGGGACAAGGCGGGCTCGCGCGCACCATCGATGAGGTGGGGATCCTCGACTACGAGCTCATGCCCGGACTGCGCGACAAGTACCAGCGCAAGAACCTCGCGCCTCGCCAGCTCGTGCTCTCGACCTTCCTCTATGCCAAGGACGACCCCTACCTCATCGGCGAGGCAGTGCGCACGCTGGTCGCCGAGGGCGCGAGCGCGCTGGTCATAAAGAACGCGCTGCACCTGCCCCTGCCGGAGTCAGCCCTGCGCTACGCCAGCGCGCGTAACCTCCCCCTCTTCGTCGTCCAGTCGGACGGCTTCTTCTTCGACCAGGTGATCGTGGAGGTGACCGGTCGCATACGCGACCTGGGGTCGGCGTCGTTCGCCGCAAACCAGATCGACCTCGCCCTGCGGGAGGACGCGAGCCCGCGTGAGGTGAGGGAGTGCGCGCTGACGATCAACCCCTCCTTCGAGGAGCGCGTCGCCTGCCTGTACCTGCGTCTCGACGAGGAGCCTGACCCCCAGGAACTGAGCCGGATCGAGGGCGCCTTCCTTCGCAGCTCGCTCGCAGGGGTGGGCAGCGCCCTGGTCTGCTACCACAGGGGAATCCTCGCAATCGTGACGACGGACCCGGAGGAGAGGATCGACCTCGCCGGTTGCATGGAAGTGCTTCGCTCCGAGGTCCTGGCCGGTGCGGGAGCGTCCGCTGGCGGGCGGCCGCAGCCACTGGGGGTGACGGCGGGCGGGTCGCTGCCGTCAGAAGCGACGCCCGGCAACGGGCGGCCGCAGCCGCTGGGGGCGAGCTCCGTCCACCTGGGACTCGAGGACTTTGCCCAGGCGCTCCACGAGGCACTGTGGGCGAGCGCCTTCGCAGGACAGGACGACATGCACGCGGGCAGGAGCCTCCGCTTCGACGCGCTTGGAGTGGAGAAGGCCCTGCTTCCCTTTGTGGGAAGCAGCCAGATGGCGGGTTACTCTCACTCGCTGATGGAGCCCCTGAAGGAGTTTGACGCCGCCCACGAGGGGCAGCTCATGGCCACGCTCGCCTGCTTCCTGAGGGAGGGGCAGAGCGTGGGCCGTTGCGCTCAGGAGCTGGGACAGCACCAGAACACGATACGCTATCGACTCGACCGGATTGCCCAGGTGACGGGGCTCTCGCCCCGAAAGTCAGAGCAGATGGAGCAGCTCGCGCTCGCCTGGCGCGTCATGCGCTGCCGAGAGGTGCTGGGCCTGGACTGAGGATGCGGCGCCTCTCGCCCGCCGAACTGTTGCCAGCCACCCACTTCGCGGTCCTTGCGCAGGAAGCTCGATGTGGGTTGGAGATGTACCGCGGGAAGCGCGATGTGGGTTGGAGATGCGTCGCGGGAAGCGAGATGTGGGTCGTTTCTCACCTGCACGACCACCGTGAACCACCCACTTCGGCACTCCCGCGCGAAAAGGTCGAAGTGGGTGGACAAGCTGCCATGGCAGGCGAGAAATGAGTGAATTCTCACCCGCACGCACCTCGTGAACCACCCACTTTGCGGTCCTCGCGCGGGAGGGGCGAAGTGGGTGAGAGGAACCGCCGCCGCAATCACGAAGTGGGCGATTGAGCCGGCACCGCGGGCGAGTAGCGAGCGGATTCTCGCTCGACTCCACCGCAGCCGACCCCTCATCCCATTGCTACCATCGCGCAACGTCACCGCCGCACGCCGCGACCCTCTCCCCCGCTGCGGCTACACTGGGAAGCAGCCCGCACGCGAGGGCGCTCGCAACCCCTGCCCCGCCCCTCGCCCGGAACCATCACAGCCCACGCGCGAAGCCCCCGGAGGCAGACATGTCCAAGATCCGCATGACCACCCCCCTCGTAGAGATGGACGGCGACGAGATGACCCGCATCATCTGGCAGATGATCAAGGACGACCTGATCCTGCCCTTCGTGGACCTCAAGACCGAGTACTTTGACCTCGGCCTCAGGAACCGCGACCTCACGGACGACCAGGTGACCATCGACTCCGCCGAGGCCACCAAGCGCCTGGGCGTGGCCGTGAAGTGCGCCACCATCACCCCCAACGCCCAGCGCGTCGAGGAATACGGCCTCAAGAGGATGTGGAAGAGCCCCAACGGCACCATCCGCGCCATGCTGGACGGCACCGTGTTCCGCGCGCCCATCGTGGTGCGCGGCATCGAGCCAGTCGTCCGCAGCTGGAAGCGCCCCATCACCATCGCCCGCCATGCCTACGGTGACGTCTACAAGAACGCCGAGGTCCGCGTGCCCGGGGCCGGCCGCGCCGAGCTCGTCTTCACCGCCGCCGACGGCAGCCAGACCCGCGAGCTCATCCACGAGTTCGAGGGGCCCGGCGTGATCCAGGGCATGCACAACCTGGACTCCTCCATCACGAGCTTCGCCCGCAGTTGCTTCGAGTACGCGCTGAGCACCAAACAGGACCTGTGGTTCGCCACCAAGGACACCATCAGCAAGACCTACGACCACCGCTTCAAGGACGTCTTCGCCGAGCTCTATGAGGACGAGTACCGCACGCGCTTCGAGGCGGCGGGCATCGAGTACTTCTATACCCTGATCGACGACGCCGTCGCACGAGTCATGAAGGCCGAGGGCGGCTTCATCTGGGCCTGCAAGAACTACGACGGTGACGTGATGAGCGACATGCTCTCCAGTGCCTTCGGAAGCCTTGCCATGATGACGTCCGTGCTGGTCAGCCCCCACGGATACTACGAGTACGAGGCCGCCCACGGCACCGTGCAGCGCCACTACTACAAGCATCTGGCAGGCGAGAGGACCTCGACCAACTCGGTCGCGACGATCTTCGCCTGGAGCGGGGCGCTGCGCAAGCGTGGCGAGCTGGACGGGCTGGACGGGCTCTGTGGCTTTGCCGACCGCCTGGAGGCGGCCACCATCGAGACCATCGAGGCAGGCCAGATGACGGGCGACCTCGCGCGCATCACGAGCCTGCCCGAGCCCGTCACGATGGACACCGAGGAGTTCATCCTCGCCGTCGCCGAGAGGCTGCGGGGGCTGCAGGAGTAGGGGTTCTGCGGCCTATGCCGCCACCAGGCGTTTCTCTCTAATCCACACCGATCGGCCGCAGATGTCTGCGACGAGGTCGCTGTGCGAGGCAACGACGACGCGCACGCCCTCGGACTGCAGGTCGACGAGCAGGTTCAATATGACCCGCTCCGTCTCCTCGTCCAGCGAGCCCGTCGGCTCGTCCGCAAGCAGGATCCGCGGCCTCCTCACGAGGGTCTGGACCAATGCCACGCGCTGGGCCTCGCCACCAGACAACCTTCCTGCCCTCTTGCGCTGATAGAGCGGGAGCCCCACGCGCTCCAGCAGGAGCCCCGCCTCCTCCACGGCATGGCTGGCATGAGACAGTCCGAGCAGCACGTTGTCCAGCACGCTGCGGTCGGTCAGAAGACGCGGAACCTGGGTGACGTAGCCAATGGTGCCCTGGCGTATCCGCACCAGCTCCCTGACGCTCTTCGGCAGCAAGATGCCATCAAGGCGGTACTCGCCATCGTAATCGGCGTCTAGGCCAGCCAACATGCGCAACAGCGTGGTCTTCCCCGCACCGCTGCGCCCACGGATAGCCACGGAGCCGTCCCGCTCCGTCAGCACGAAGCGACTGTCCGCAACGAGAGTCCTCCTGTCTCCGTTCGGCTCCCTCACGCGCTTCGCGTCGACGCGAAGGCCGACCAGGGGACGTGCCGCAACCATATCCAGGTCCATCAAGGGGCTTGCCGCGACCACATCCGCGCCTCTCAACGTCATTTGACCAGCACCCTCCTCAACAGCGCCCCATCCAACAGGTCCTCGAGAATGCCAAGGACAATCGCGACGACCAGACACAGTCCAAGCGCCGCAAGGCTGCCACCAGGCATCGCAAGAAGGAACAACAGGAACAGCGCCATGGACAGGATCCAATACACCAGATTCGACACGACCACGACGCCTCTGACATATGCCCAGCCCGAGCCAAGGTGCCACAGGGCCGCATCTCGCCTCTCCCTTTGCGACGAGAGCTGCCACGAGACCACCGTCGCAAGCCCCAGGAGCACTGCCGCGAGGAGTGCCAGCGTGCAGACGACCAGGGACACGTTTGACAGCACGAGGTTTCTAATGAGCCTGAACTGGATGAGGTACTCCGGTGTGCCAAGCAACGCATAGCTCGTGAAGCCCGTCCTCTGGCCGATGAGCGCAAGCTCGTTGGCTACGGAATCGGGCGAAGAGCCCTCGTCCAGGGCGATGTCACCCGATACCATGGCAAAAGCGAGTGCTCTGTTGAAGTCCTCGGGGTCGCCCACTCCCCTTTTTACCGAGTCGAGTCTGAGGGGATAGGGGATGACCACCATCTCGTCCAACGAGTAATTGAAGTCTCCCTTGTAGAAGACGGCCGAGCGCTCCTCGAGGAAGCCGACGACCTCAAAGGTGAGAGGCCTCGTATAGAACCGGGCATCGATCCTATCGCCCACCTTATACAGACGAGAGTACCCGGAGCCCAGCACCACCGGCTGGCACGTATCGGCCTCGTAGGTCACGGTGGCCCAATCGACCTTGCCAGAGCCGTCCGCAAGGCGAAGGCCATAGAAGTCCCACGCGTTCTTGTCCAGTTGGACTGCAGGGACGTCGTAGGCCAGCCCGCCAAGGATCTTGTCCTCGTACGGACAGGGATCCCAGCTCCACCCAAACGCAACCACGGCAAAATCGCGAATCGGCTCCGAATGCCTGACGGCGATGGGCTGCCCGAAAATGGACAGATACGTGCCACCCGACAGGTCATGGGACAGGGCATTGTAGAAGCCTTGCACGCGTCCGATCCCGTCGAGGTCACCCTTGTAGCCCTGGAACTCGGCCGTCCCAAGCGTGTCCGTTATCGACACGAACTCACGCTCGGCACCATCCCGCAAGCTCGTCTTGAACAACCCGACGGCAGAGGCGGAGAACGACGCGAGGCAATAGGTGACCGCCAAGAGGGTGCCAAGAAGGACGCTCCTCGCCACGCGCGGGAACAATCCCAGACGCAGGTCATAGAGCAGCTCACGCACGAAGGCCCTCACCATGGCAGAGCCGCCTTAGACGAGACGCAGAAGGAGGCTGCAAAGACCATACAGACGGCGAGGGCGGGAGCCAGGGCGGCCACGTCCCTCCCCGAGACGCGCATCACAGGCAGCAAGACGAGCGCCAAGGCCGCGAGGCAACACATGAGCAAGGTCCCCACAACCTGGAGAAGAACCCTCCGCCAAGATACGCCCAAGACGATGCACGAACGCACCCATGGCGCTACGAAGCGCGCCATGGGTGCGCCCGCCACGACGGAGCCAAGGAACTCTCCCACGACGCCAAGCCGAATCAGAACCGGCGAGATGACGTCGACGTTCGTGCGGTCGGAGGCTCCGGCCGCCATGGGCGCAACCCTCACGTCCGGAGCAATCTCCCTCAGTCGCCTTACCGCCCTCGCCCCATCGATGACAACCGTCCCGCCGACGCCGCTCCTTGCGAAGACCTCCTCGTCGGCAATGAGGACGGAGCGGTCAAGGAGCGACTCGCTCCCCATGCCAAGCCGTCCCACCAGGGAAAACCGCTCAGATCCAAAGAGGACGAACTGGCTCCCGCCAATCGTCGTGGCGCCCACCCTGTTTCCCGCCACTGCGGAATGGGCTGCCAGTGGCTTCGTCTGGCTGCCGAGCGGATGCGGGTAGTCAAAGGATTCGGGATGCGCGGCGACGAACGCACGCACGATGCCGAAGTCGTCCAGGTCGACGAATGCACGCGCGTCTCCGCCAATCTCGTGCACGATCCGGACGGCGGTTGCGGGAGTGACGTCGACCCGCAAGGCAGACGTGGAGCAGAGGTTTCTTCCCTCGAGGCTCAGCTGCCGCTGCACGACCCAATAGACATAGAGGGAGGCCGAGCCCAGCATGAACAGGGACAGCACGAACGCGAGCAAGGCGACGCGCGGTTTGGTCAGCGGCATATGTGTCACCCGACAAGAACGGGCCCGCCTTTCATGGGCGGGCCAGCTTCAATAAAGCTGCTTTTCATAATAAGTTGATTCACGTATACACAATCTACCTAATTTTAAAGATATTTTCAATTTTCTACTTAAGCAAATGGATTTTCAAACTGTACGTGGCCAATCGTTCGTCGGCATATTTCTTGGGAGGAGGTACCGACAAACCGAATGCCGAAGCCGAATTTGTATTACGACAGGCGGATTGTCGGCACTTCCACCTTGGCAAAGCACCGACAAATCGGCCCGGAAGAAGGACTCCCCCTCCCGGGCCGACGCGTCGCTACCAATTTGCACTAGCCTTCCGCCCAGGCAAGCCGTCGAGCATGGCACCTATCAGACCGGCAGGCCGGACGCCCGCCGCGACACCAGCCCGCCGCAACGCCGGCCCGCCCCTCTCGCCTAGATGGCCCAGCCCTCGCTCTGCCGCTGCAGGCCCACCATGTGGGCGAACGTGCCACCCGCCGCCAGCAGATCCTGGGGCCTCCCCTGCTCGCTCACGCGGCCGCCCTCCAGCACCACGACCTTGTCCGCGTTGGACACGGTGCGCATGCGGTGCGCGATCACCAGCGTGGTCTTGCCCCTGAGCAGGGTCGAGAGCGCCCTCTGGACCTTGGTCTCGTTCTCCACGTCGAGCGACGCCGTCGCCTCATCCAAAAGCACGATCGGCGCACCCTTGAGCATGGCGCGGGCGATGGAGATGCGCTGGCGCTCGCCGCCGGAGAGACGGCTGCCGTTCTCGCCGATCATCGTGCCGTACCCCTGCGGCAGCCTGTCCACGAACTCGTCGCAGTTGGCCGCGCGCGCCGCAGAGAGGACCTCCTCGTCGGTGGCCCCGCGGCGTCCCAGGCGGATGTTCTCCATCACCGTGTCGTCGAAGAGCATGACGTCCTGGAACACGACGGAGCAGTGCCCGTAGAGCGTCTCGGGGTCGACCGTGGACACGTCGACGCCGCCCACCCTCACGGCACCGGAGTCGGCGTCCCACAGGCGGGCAACCAGGCGCGCGCAGGTGGACTTGCCGGAGCCCGAGGGCCCGACCAGCGCCGTGACCTCGCCCTCGCGCGCGATGAAGCTCACGTCGTCCAGCACGCTCTCCGCGCCGTCGCCGTAGCGGAACGCCACGTGGTCGAACTCGATGTCGTGCCCTGCGGGCGAGAAGTCCTCGCTGCCCGTGGCGAGCGGCTCGTCAAAGAAGCGGCGGAGCCTGTCGGACGAGACCTTTGAGGCGAGCAGCTCGTACACCAGCGCGAGCGACTGGTCGAACGGCGCATAGATGCGCGAGATCGCCAGGAGGAACATGAAGAGGGTCAGGAAGTCGGTGCCGCCCGAGGCGATCAGCATGGCGCCCACGAGGATCGTGGTGGCGATTCCCAGGCGCAGGGTGATCGAGCACCCGTTCACGAAGACGCCGCCCACGAGCTCGGACCTGAGGTTCGCCGCCTCGGACTCGTCGACCTTCCGGTTGACGGAGCGGAGGTAGCCGTCCACCTGGTTGGTGGCGTGGACCTCGCGCACGCTGTCGAGCATCTCCTGGATGGCGTCGGAGACCTCGACCCCCTTCTGGCGACCGACCACCTGCAGGGGGCGCACCCAGCGCTGCGAGGCGAAGAGCAACCAGAACGCGACGGGCACGGTCCAGAGCGCCGCGATGGCCAGCTGCCAGTTGAAGGCGAGGAGGCCCACCGCGACGATCGCCGTCGAGACGAACGAGCCATAGAGGTAGCCCAGCACGTGCGACCACACGTGCTCCAGCTTGTCCACGTCGCCCATGACCGTCTCGGTCAGGTCCGCCAGGTCATGGCTGCCGAAGAACGAGAGCGGCAGCTTGCGCAGGCGCTCGGCGAGCGAGATGCGGATCTTGGACACCTCGTCGTACACGGTGCCGTAGGTGTTGTTGTACTGCTGCATGTGCGTGACGAACGAGAGCACGAAGAAGGCGAGGCAGCCCACGAGGTAGGGAATGGCCGACGGAAGGCCCGCCTGGCCCTGGTAGGTCGCCATGAGGTCGCGCATGAGGAAGTAGAGCAGGCTCATGCTGGACATGACCACGAGGTTCACGACCACGGTCCAGAAGATCCCCTTTTTCACGTTTGCCGCCCCCTGCTCGGAGAGGCCGTGGCGCTTCTGAAGGTCGAACATCTCCTACGCCTCCCTTCCGGTGGCTGCGGCGTCCGCGCCTGCGGCCGCCCCTCTCGCTGACGGCGCGGCCCCGGAGGACCCGCCCCGCGACCCCGCTATCTTCCAGTCGACGGCCGTCTGGTAGTCGGCCCACATGCGCGCGTACAGGCCGCCTGCGGCCACCAGCTGATCGTGCGTGCCCCTCTCCACCACATGACCTGCGTCGAGCACCACGATCTGGTCGGCGCCCCTCACCGTCGAGAGGCGATGCGCCACCATGAGCACCGTGCGACCCTTGGCGAGACGCGCCAGCGCGCGCTGGATGAGAGCCTCGTTCTCGGGGTCGGCGAAGGCGGTTGCCTCGTCCAGGACCACGATGGGAGAGTCCTTGAGGATCGCGCGGGCGAGCGCGATGCGCTGGACCTCTCCGCCGGAGAGGTCCGTACCGCCCGTGCCTATGAACTCGTCGACCCCGTGGGGCATCTTGGCGACGATGTCGGAGCACTGGGCCGCCTCGAGCGCGGCGAGCGCCTGCTCGCGCGTCGCGTCCGGCCGCGCGGCGCGGACGTTGTCCAGGATGGTCCCCTTGAACAGGCGGTCGTTCTGGAACACGAACGCGACCTGGTCCATGAGCTCGTGCTGGGCGATCTGGCGCACGTCGACGCCGCCCACGCGCACCGCGCCGGAGCCGACGTCCCAGAAGCGGGGGACCAGGCTCGCGGCCGTGGTCTTGCCGCCGCCGGAGGGGCCGACGAGCGCCACGGTGGAGCCGGAGGGAACCTCGAGGCTCACGTGGTCGAGGGCGGGCGTGGCCGCACCCTCGTAGGAGAAGGACACGTCGTCGAAGGCTATGGAGGCGTCCGCCGGGTGGCGGGGCTCGGCGGGCTCCGCGAGCGTCGGCGCCGCGAGGACGCCGGAGATGCGGCTCATGGCGTTGCCCGCCTGCTGCGTGTAGGCGGCGACGAACATCAGCCGCTGCAGCGCGGTGGATATGACGGCCGAGAAGATCGCATAGAACGCGTAGTCGGTGAGGAACTTCGCCCAGTCGGTGACGCCGGGGGCGATGAGCAGCACCGCCGGAACCAGCAGGACGACCACGCCGTCCACGAAGGTGAGGTTGAGCGACTGCGGGACGCGGCAGAGCGTCACGGAGTACTCGTGCGCCATGTCCCCGTAGTCCTTGATGGCGTCGTGGAACGCCTTGAAGGAGTAGACGGTCTGCTGGAACACCTTGACCACGGGGATGCCGCGCACGTACTCCGTCCCGGCCTTGTTCATGCGGTCCATGGCGGCCTGGTACTTGTTCATGTAGTCCATGCGGTCGCCGCTCATCATGCTCATGAGGCAGCCAACCGAGATGACGGCGGCGAACAGGCAGGCGAGGCCCATGCGCCAGTCGAACACGAAGAGCATCACGAGCATGCCCACGACCATGGCCACGGTGCCGCCCATGTCGGGCAGCTGGTGGGCGAGGAGGGTCTCGGTCAGGCCCACGGAGCCGTCGATGATGCGGCGTATCTCGCCGGACGCGTGCGTGTCGAAGTAGCCCAGCGGCACGCGCATGAGGTGCTCGGCGCAGGCCTTGCGCATGTTGTTCGCGGTGCGGAACGCGGCAATGTGCGTGCACATGAGGGCGCCGAAGTAGACCAGGATGCCCACCATCGCCGTGACGAAGGCGACCCATCCGTAGGTCGAGAGGCTGGTCGCGGCCGACCAGTCGGGAGCGACCGCGACGAGGTCGCGGACGACCAGCCAGATGCAGACGTAGGGCACGAAGCCCAGCAGCATCGACACCGCCGAGAGCACTATGCCCAGGTAGGTGAAGCGCCTGTGCCCTCCCGCGAAGCTCAGGATCTGGGACAGGCCGCCGCCCTGCCGCGACGCGCCGCCCTTCTCCCGTGCCTGGGAGGACTTGCCCCCCTCGGCCTTCTTCTCTTCCATGAGAACCTCCTTGCTCGCCCGGGCGGGCCCCTGCGGCACCGTGCGCCGGGCAACGGGCACCAGGCGTCGGACGCCGGGCGCGGTCGCGCCGGCTCCCCGGATCACAAACAGTTAGTTTGAGTAAACTGTATTTTGCAGGTGAGGGAGAGGTCGCCCACCACATGCGGAAGAAATCGAAAGTGCGGGGCGGCGGGCGGCGACGCTGGCGTGGATGCGAGCCAGCAGTGACGAAGCACGGGAAGAAGGCGAGAATGGACCAGAGCCTGAGGCAGCTCTTCGAGCCACAGCTGGCCCAGATGCATGCGCGGAGTTGCCATCACTGCTCCGACGGCCTGGTTGCCGAGGCGTACGACGGCTGGAGCCGCGGACGCATGGCGAACGTCTCCCCCACCGAGGGCTGCCTGGTGAACTTCCTCGACCTCGTCGTGAGCGAGGACTACGTGCTCAGGGAGTACCCCATCGAGTCGATCTGCCTCTGCGTGGGGTCGCGCGACTCGGCTGCGTACTCGCCTGTCTCCATCACCAATCTTCGCGCGTCAGGGAACGTGGCCGCGTTCTCGCAGGACCCGGGCGAGACCAAGTCGTTCCTCGGCAGGGGCGAGCGGATCCGCTCCACGAGCCTCTGCCTCACGCCCGACTTCTTCAGGCGCAACGCCGCCATCTACGGGCGCGACTTCTCGTCGGTGAAGGACGAGCTGTCACTTCTCGACCCCAATGACGTGAACGAGGAGCTGAGGGGACTCTTGGCGCGCATGGGCACGTGGAGGCTGGGTCGCACCGACCAGCGACCGACCTTCGAACGAGACGTCCATGAGGAGGTCGGAAGGTTCCTGAGCTGGGCGGACGAGACGGTCTCTGCCCAGTCCGGAGGGCTCTCGTGGGAGGACCTCTCCCTCGTCCGAGAGGCCCGGCACATCATAGACACCGCACCCTCCGGGCCGCCCTCCGTGGAGCAGATCGCCCGTGCCACCCACTGTGGCCACACCCACCTCTGTGCCGTGTTCAAGCACGTCACAGGACAGACGCTAGGCAACTATGCGCGCTGCTCGAGGATGCGCCGGGCGCGCAGCCTCCTTGCCGAGGGCCGCATGCCCGTGGCGGAGGTCGCCCGCGCGGTGGGCTACTCCACCCCGGCAGCGTTCTCAAGCGCGTTCAGGAGGGAGACGGGCCTCTCCCCCACCGCCTGGCGCGCACGGGCATGACCTCGCGGTGCCGCTCGCCGCGCTGGCGGTCGACCCCACCGCCTGGCGTGCGCGGGCATGACGCCAATTCGTCTCCAGCGGAGGCGAGGCGTGCGCCCGCCACCCGGCATGCACGGGCCCGAACGCGAGACTCTGCCGCAACGGCAGCTCGCCCCTCTCCCCTAGAGCAGGGCCAGGGTCACGAGGGCGACCATCGCCAGGCCGCCCTGCTTCCAGATGATGGAGCGGCTGCTGGTCATGCCGCCATAGATGGCCACGAGGACCACCAGGACCAGGAGCATGCCCACGACCTCGCGGGGGCTTCCGCTGAGGAAGGTGCCCCAGAGGATGGCCAGGCCGATGAGGCCGTTGTAGACGCCCTGGTTCTTGAAGAGGGTGCTCACGGTCTTGCCCTCGAGCTCGCCCACTGGGATCGAGAATACGCGACTCGTGGACTCCGATGCCGTGGCGAAGGTCTCGAGGTACATGATGTAGAGAAACTCCAGGCCCACGAGGGTGGCCAGGGTGGTGGTGACGATGCTCATGACGAACCCCAAACGATTCGTGGCCGCAGGACGCATCCCGGACCTTCTGCAATGCCTTCGTACCTTGGCCTTGTACCCAACGACCACCCGCCACGGACCAAATAAATTCGCATTGTGTGGCATTTCGGCGTGTTAGTGGGAATACTGCGCCTAACGGTAGCGCCCCAGGCGCGCCAACCCCCTGCCGCAGCCAATGGCGCTGCGCGCAACAAGACACTCCGAAGGGAGAACCAACATGAACTTCAAGAAAGTCGTAGTCGCCGGTGGCGGCGTCCTTGGCAGCCAGATCGCCTTCCAGACCGCGTTCCGCGGCTTCGACGTCACCGTGTGGCTGAGGAGCGATGCCTCCATCGAGCGCGCCAAGCCCAAGTTCGAGCGTCTGCGCGACATCTACCTGCAGACCCTTGAGGCATCCAAGACCAACCCCGCCGCGTGGGCCCACGGCTTCGCAGCCGAGAGGCCCGACGACACGGGCATCGACGCCCTCAAGGAGCAGGTCACCAAGGCATACGAGGGCCTGAAGCTCACCACCAGCTATGCCGAGGCGGCCGAGGACGCCGACCTCGTCATCGAGTCCATCGCCGAGGATCCCGCGCAGAAGACCGCCTTCTACCAGGAGCTGGCCAAGCACCTGCCCGAGAAGACCGTCATCGCCACCAACTCCTCGACCATGCTGCCCAGCAGCTTCGCCGAGGCAACCGGCCGTCCCGCCAAGTACCTGGCCCTGCACTTCGCCAACGAGATCTGGCGCAACAACACCGGCGAGGTCATGGGCCATGCCGGCACCGGGCAGGAGTACTACGACATGGTCGTCGAGTTCGCCGAGGCCATAGGCATGGTGCCCCTGCAGCTCCACAAGGAGCAGCCCGGCTACATCCTGAACTCGATGCTCGTGCCCTTCCTCAACGCCTCGCAGGCGCTGTGGGCAAACGACGTGGCCGACCCCGAGACCATCGACAAGACCTGGCAGCTGGGCACCGGCGCGCCCGCCGGCCCCTTCCGCATCCTGGACATCGTGGGCCTGACCACCGCGTACAACATTGCGGTCATGGACCCGCGCGCCAAGGACCCCTCGACCATCCAGGGCAAGATCGCCGCCAAGCTCAAGGAGAAGATCGACGCAGGCGAGACGGGCGTCAACGCCGGCAAGGGCTTCTACGACTACCGCAAGTAGAGCTCGATAGTAGGTATCGCGGGGCAGGTCGTGGCTGATGGACGACAGGAGCCTGCCCGGAAACGCGGCGCGCCCGCAGCTGGGTTCGGCTGCGGGCGCGCCTCTTCGTGCACATGCGGCTGGGCTGATGCGAGAAGGCGGGTTCCTCTCGCCTGCCCTGACGAGGTGCAGGTCCCTCACCTGCTGGGAGCGAGACTACTTTGCCGGCTCGGCTGCAGGAGGCTCCACGAGGATGTCGGCATATTCCGGGTGCTTCTGGAACCAGCGGATGGCGTAGGAGCAGGTCGCACGGGCCTTCTTACCCACGAAGCGCACGTGACGGACGGCCTGGCCCATGAGGCGGCCTGCCATGCCACTGCCGCGCTCGCTGGGCGCGACGTAGGTGTGGTTGAAGTTCAGGATGCCGTCCTCGTCCTCGGGAAACGAGACCTCACCTAGCACGTCGCCGTAGTCTCCCACGAAGCTGAGCTTGTCGTCATCGGTCTGCATGTTCATGCCAGACTCCCTTCTGCTGGTGGCCTGCGCCGCTACCCACACCGCATGGAGCAGAGGGGCGGGCGGTTCGAGTTATGTAAAGCTATGTACCCAATGGCGCGACATGGGAGCCGTTGGGATTCGGCGAGCGTGCACGCTGGGTGAGCGCCTCTGCGAACGCCACTCTCATTCGTGTGCCGCTGAGCACGCCCCTCTCACCCGCACGCCGCTGCGCACATCTAGCGATGCACACGCCTATCTCCTACGCGAAAGCGTCCAATGCGTCTATCTCCTGTACGAAAACGTCCGACGCGTCTGGCTCCTGCGCGAAAGCGTCCAACGCGTCTAGAGACAAAAACTAACCTGGGGTTTTGCTGTCGATTAGACGCGTTGGACGTTCTCGACGATTCGGTGGACGCGTTTGGCGCTATCGATGACGCGGCAGACGCATTGGGCGTTGTCAGTAGATGCCGCAGCCGTCGCGCACGCCGTTGCGCACAATTGGCTCGGCGAACACGCTGTTGCGCACGCGACAGGCAGCGAGCACGCTGTTGCGCACATGCACGGCTCCCAGCATCTGGACAAATGCAATCACACATGTGCGTTCGCGCGTGTTGGATGACACCAGCGTGCGTTCGCGCGTGTTGGATGACACCAGCGTGCGTTCGCGCGTGTTGGATGACACCAGCGTGCGTTCGCGCGTGTTGGATGACACCAGCGTGCGCTTGCGCGTGTTGGGCGTCGACGGCACGCGTTCGCTCGCGCTGGGGCCGTCGCCCCGCCACTTGCGCATTCGGCGGAATCGGGTCGAAGGCGCCGCCACGACACCGCGGCGGGCAGATAATGGCACCCGTCATATGCAGACAACGCCAGCAGCAAGGACCATCGCATGCCCTCCAGCGTCCCACGAAAGCCTATCAGCCCCAGCTCGCGGAGCATGGACCTCGTCCGCCGACACTGCCAGGACATCCTCGACTCCGAGGGCATGCGCATCGAGCGGCGCTGCATCCAGCACGGCACCACCACCGTCTTCGCCCACTCGCTCTCCGTCACCCGGCAGTGCGTGCGCCTCGCGCGCAGCTGGCGAATCCCCGTGGACGAGCGCGCCCTCCTGCGCGGCGCCCTCCTCCACGACTACTTCCTCTACGACTGGCACGACCCCGACCCCAGCCACAGGCTCCACGGCTTCAGGCACCCTGGCTTTGCCTGCGCCAACGCCATCCGCGACTTTGGCATCGGCCCCATCGAGCAGAACATGGTCCGCAGGCACATGTTTCCCCTCACACCCATGCCGCCCAGCTGCCGCGAGGCAGCGCTTCTCTGCCTTGCAGACAAGATGGTCGCCACGTCCGAGACCCTCGACGGCTTCTGGCTGCGCCTGCGCGCGGGCCTCGGCGCCTCCGTCCGCGACGACGCCTAGGAGGCACGCCTTGCCACATGCCATCCATCAGCTCATGGTTGCCTGGACCTACTTCTTCTTCTACTGCGTCGGAGGTTGGGTGGTGGAGAGCACCTACTGCTCCGTCGCAGAGCGCCACTTCATCAACCGTGGCTTCCTCAATGGACCCTACCTGCCCATCTACGGCTGCGGCGGCATCGCCTCCGCCCTGCTGCTCTCGCGGATTGGCAGTCCGCTCGGAGTGTTTCTCACGGGCGGCGCGCTCAGCTGCCTCTTGGAGTACGTCACCTCATACGTGATGGAGCGGATGTACCACGCCCGCTGGTGGGACTACTCGGACAAGCCGCTCAACCTGCAGGGGCGCATCTGGGCGGGCGGATTCCTGCAGTTCGGCTGCTGCTGCCTGCTGGTCACCTACGTCACGCAGCCGCCCCTCGCGGCGGCGGTCGCCTCGCTCAGGGACACGCAGCTCGTGGCGGTCTCGTGCTCGAGCGCCACGCTCATGCTCGCCGACCTCGTCGTGACGCACGTGGGCATAGCAGGCCTACGCGCGAAGATGGACTCCCTCAAGCAGGAGACCGCATCGCGCCTCGAGTCCATGCGAGAGCTGCTCCCCTCCCGCCCCGAGCTCGCCCGCGTGAAGGACTGGGGCCAGGTCATGGAGGCCTCGCTCAGGCGCCGCCTGGCAGGGCGTCTTGCCGACCGCCTCGCCGGCGCGCGCGACATGCTGCGCGAGGCCACGCCGGAGCTCCTCGGCATGCCCAGCCTGCCGCAGGTGCCCTCGCTGGACGAGCTCGCCTCGAGCTTCTCGTCTCGCCTGACCGACCAGGAGCTCCGCCTGCTCAGGGCCTTCCCGAGCCTGAGGCCCAGCAACTACCGCCGCGTCTTCGACGAGTACTACCAGAGGGTGCAGGGCGTCGCGCGCGCGACCGCCGAGCGCGTCCACGACGCCATGGAGGAGCGCCGGGGAGAGTAGCCCCCCGCACCCGGCTGCAACCGGCGACCGGCGCGGCGACCGCCGGCCGGCCCCGACCCTGGCTCGGAAGCCACCGACGGTGACGCGCGCGGGAACCTCTCCCCCGGAGCTAGAGCTCCAGGTCGCGGAAGCGGAAGCGGCTCCTGCCCTCGGCGTAGTCGGCGACCACCTGGCCGGAGCCACGCAGGCGGTACTTGTAGGTGACCAGGCCGTCCAGCCCCACCGGCCCGCGCGCGTGGAGCTTCCCGGTCGAGATGCCCACCTCGGCGCCGAAGCCGTAGCGGAAGCCGTCGGCGAAGCGGGTCGAGGCGTTCTGGTACACGCCGGCGGAGTCGACCAGCTGCATGAAGCGCTCGGCGATGGCGTCGTCCTCGGTCACGATGGCGTCGGTGTGGTGCGAGCCGTGCCGGTTGATGTGGTCGATCGCCTCGTCCACGTCCCCCACCAGCCTGGCGGATATGACGAGCGAGAGGTACTCGCGATCCCAGTCGTCGTCCGTCGCGGGCGCGCAGCCGACGATGTCCCGGACCTCGTCCGTGCCCCTGAGCTCGACCCCGGCGGCGCGGTAGGCGTCCGCCAGCAGGGGAAGGAAGCCAGCGGCGACGTCGCGGTGCACGAGCAGGGTCTCGGCCGCGTTGCAAGCGGCAGCATACTGGACCTTGGCATCAACGCAGATGCGCACGGCCTTCCGGAGGTCCGCCGCGGCGTCCACGTAGACGTGGCAGATGCCGTCAGCGTGACCCATCACGGGAATCCTCGTGTTGTCCATTATGTGGCGGACGAAAGCGTTCGAGCCGCGGGGGATGAGCAGGTCGACGTCGCGGTCGCAGGCCAAAAGCTCGTCGACCTGGCTGTGCGCCTCGACCTGGAAGAGGCAGCCCCCGGGCAGCCCGGCCTCCAGCGCGGCGCCGTGGATGAGGGCGAAGAGGGCGCGATTGGTGCGTGCGGTCTCGGACCCGCCCTTGAGGATGGCGCAGTTGCCGCTCTTTATGCACAGGGCGGATATCTGCACGAGCGCGTCCGGGCGCGCCTCGAAGATCACGCCGATGACGCCGATGGGGCAGGTGACGCGCTCGAGCAGCAGACCCTCGTCCAGCTCCCGGCGCAGCGTCGTGCGACCGACGGGATCCGGGAGGCCTACGAGGCCGTCGATGCCGGCGCAGACGTCGTCGAGCTTGTGCCGGTCGAAGCGCAGGCGCTTGACGACCGCAGGAGAGACCCCCGTCCCCTCGGCCGCGCGCACGTCCTCCTCGTTCGCGGCGAAGACGTCGTCGGCGTTGGCGACGAGCGCCTCCCTGATGCCCGCGAGGGCGGCGTTCCTCAGCTCGACGGACGTCGCCGCCATCTCCGGGCTCTGGAGCTTCATGCGCGCGGCGACCTCCGCGATGCCGGTCCCGACTGCCGCACCGTTCGTGCTGACCATGTCGCCCATCCCGGTCGCGCCGCCCGTCCCCGCCACGTCGACCCTGCCGATGCCGTCAGACATGCTTCCTCCCCCGCCGTCCGTGTTCGGACCAGTATACGGGCCTGCCAGCCCACCCGGACGGCAGGCGGCGCAGACGGAAACGCTTTGGTATATTCGCTCCAAGAGCCGTCTACGCTCCAGGAGCCGTCCGAGCCCGTCGCCATCGTCACCCACCCCACACGTCGTCGAGGAGGTCCCATGAAGGCGAGAAGGTCCCTTGCAATCGTCGTGGTCGCAGCGTGCGCGATCGTCGTCGCCGCCATCGCCGCCCCGCTCGCGTGGAAAGCCGCTCACACTCCCAGCGACGACGAAAGGCAGATCGCTCCCCGTCGCGCCGACGAGGCCGGCGTGACGCTCGTCGCCGCGGACACGCTGCCGGTCCAAGGCAACGCCGCCTGGTGCGCCCCGCTCCAGCTGTGCTGGGACGAGCTTCTCGCCTACCACAACGACGGGAATCCTCTCGAGCCGACCGCCGGACCGAACGAGCTGGTGGACGCCCTGAACGGGAGCCCCTTCGAGGCGGGCATGGTCTCGGACGACCACTATTACAGCTACGCCGGCCCCATGACCAAAGACGCCCGCAGCACCATGGAGGAGGCCATCGACCGGCGTTTCGGCCAGCGAAGCGACCTCCTCGACCTGCTGGACTGGGAGAGCGCGGAGCCAGACACCACGCTGTTCTACGCCATGCTCTATCGCCGGTTCTCGTTCGAGCGCCCGTTCGCGCTCCTACCCTACGACGGCACCTTTGGCCCCAGCCACACGGAGGGAGCCAGGTACTTCGGGACAGTAGAGACCGACGGGGCGGAGCGGAGCGACCTTCTCGCCCAGGTCACGCCCCTCTACTACGACGACTACGCGCACTGCGCCTGCAGGGTCTCGACCAAGGAGGGCGACGAGCTCGTCCTGGTGAAGTCGCCCGAGGGCCAGAGCTTCTCGGACATGTGGGACAACGCGACGTCGAGGACCGAGTCGGCGGGGGCGCAGAGGGCGCTCGGGGCCGACGACGAGTTCGAGTGCCCCCTGCTGAGCACCGACGTGTTCAAGGAGTACGACGAGCTCGAGGGCCTGGAGTTCGCGCTTCCCAACGGAGGTGGTCTCCGCATCGCCCAGGCGGTGCAGACCCTCAAGTTCGACCTGGACAACGAGGGTGGCAGGGTCAAGAGCGAGGCAGCCATCACCGCCGTTACATCAGCTGCGCCTCCACTCGACGTCAACCAGCCGCGCCACTTCGTGTTCGATGACAGGTTCGCGCTCTTCCTGGTGGACGGGAACGCCCCCGAGGGCTCGCGCCCCTACCTCGCGGTGCTCGTGGACGACGTCCGCGCGTTCCAAGGTCAGGACGCCTAGCGACGAGTGACGGACGCCCGGCGGTGACCGCATGGGACAAGGCGGGCGAGAGGACCAGACGGTGCGGGCGTACCCGGGCGTCGCCCCTCGCGTGCCCCATAGCACTTCGGTGCAGCCCAATCATCATCCGAACGTAATCTATGCCTAAGGGTCGGTTAATCTTGGCCTGTCACCATGCAATCATCGGATGGCAGCGGTTGCCACCCACGCGACACCCGCAAGAGGAAGGGACGCATGGTCATGGACGACCTCGAGAAGGTAGAGCTCATTCGCGAGAAGACGGGCGTGGGCTACGCCGATGCCAAGCTGGCGCTCGACGCAAGCGGCGGCAACGTGCTGGATGCCATCGTCTACCTGGAAAACGAAGGCAAGGCGAGGCCCCAGACGGCAAGCTACTCCACCGCCGGCAGCGAGCAGGGTGGCATATCTCCCGAGATGGCGGAGGCCCAGGACGCCTACCGGCAGGCAAGCGAGGGAGGCAGGTTCGAGAGGGGCTTCGAGCGCTTCTGCGACGGCTGCCGCCGCGTGCTGAGGAAGGGCATCGATGTCACCTTCGTGGTGGATCGACACGGGCGGCGTATCCTGGCCGTGCCCGTCCTGGTCCTGGTGCTCGCCCTGTTCGCCTGGGCGATCACGCTGCCCGTGCTCGTCGTGGGCCTGTTCCTCGAGTGCCACTACCACTTCGAGGGGGTGGGCAGGGTGACCGTCGACGTCAACGAGGCCATGGACAAGGCGGCATCGGGCGCGGAGTCCCTCAAGCGCGACGTCATGGGACACGAGAAAAGATAGGATTCGCGGTCGGGCCCGTGCGTTCGGGCCCGACCGCAAGACACGTCCGAACGGAAGCGGTGCATGAGCAGGATTCTTGTGGTCGAGGACGAGGCGAAGATCGCCCGCTTCGTGGAGCTCGAGCTGACACACGAGGGGTACGAGGTGGACAAGGCCGCCGACGGCAGGTCGGGGGTGGACGCCGCCCTCTCGGGTGACTACGACCTCGTCCTTCTCGACCTGCTCCTTCCTCAGCTGAACGGCCTCGAGGTGCTGCGCCGCATCCGCAGGGAGCGTGACGTCCCCGTCATCGTGCTCACCGCGCGAGACTCCGTGATGGACAAGGTCGCGGGGCTCGACGCAGGGGCCGACGACTACGTGACGAAGCCCTTCGCCATCGAGGAGCTGCTCGCTCGCATCCGCGTGGCGCTCAAGCGCCGGGAGGCGACCGCAGGCGCCGCCTCGGCGGCCGACGCGCCTGTCGCGGCTGCTACCGCGACGACGAGAGACGAGACCGGCCCCGCCGGGGACGACACCGACGGCAGCCCCAGGGATCCCGCGCGCCACGTGCTCAGCTCCAACGGCGTGACCCTGGACGTGGAGAGGCACGAGGTCACCGTCGCGGGCGAGGAGGTCCAGCTCACGAACCGCGAGTTCGAAGTCCTGCGCGCCCTCATGGAGAACGAGGGCATGGTCATGACGCGCGATCGGCTCCTGCAGCTGGCGTGCGGCTACGAGTACGCGGGCGAGACGAACGCCATCGACGTCTACGTGCGGCACATCCGCTCCAAGATCGACGACCGCTTTGGCATGAGGCTCGTGACGACCGTCCGCGGGGTGGGGTATGTCATCCGGGAGGGGTAGCGCCAGGGCGGTCAGGCAGGGCATGCCCTCCACCGCCCGTTCAATCAGCTGGAGCTTCTGGTGGAGAAGGCTGGCCGGGATGATTGCCTTCGACCTGTTCGTCTGCGTGGCGCTCGTGGCAAGCTTCGCAGTGCAGTGCGCCGGCAAGCTCCCCGAGGGGGCCCTGCGGGCCGGCTCCCCCAATGCCATTGCCTCCCTCGAGCTCGCCACGGACGGCGACAGGCCAGAGGCCCTGAGCCTGGACGTGTTGCTCGGCGACGGAACGAGGACGAGCTTCCCCATGGGAGACCTCTTCCGCCTCATGGGACCCGTCGCCGTCGCCGCCGGCTCATGGCAGCTCGTCTCGCTCCTCAGCCTGCCGGAAGACACCAGGCGCGTGCGGCGCAAGCTCCTTCCGCTGAACCAGCTGGCGTTGGACGCCGAGGCGATGGGCAGCGGCGCCGGCGGGATCGAGGCGGACAAGATGGAGAGCCTCGAGCAGGCCATCTCGCGCGCGACGGTCGACTCGCCGCGCGTCACCACCGGCGACCAGGACCTACAGCCCATCGAGGTCGCGCTCAACGGGCTTCTCAACCAGATGCAGAAGTCCCGGCAGCAGCAGACGAGGTTCGTCTCGGACGCCTCGCACGAGCTGCGCACGCCCATCGCCGTGATCAAGGGCTACGTGGACATGCTCGACAGATGGGGCAAGACGGACGAGGCCGTGCTCGAGGAGTCGATCGAGTCCCTGAAGGCCGAGACGGACCACATGCAGGAGCTCGTCGAGCAGCTGCTCTTCCTGGCCCGCGGGGACTCGGGCCGCAACGCGCTCCAGATGGCCCCTCTCAACTTGGCCGAGGTCACGGCAGGCGTGTGGGAGGAGTCGTGCATGATTGACGACGCCCACCGCTACGCGCTCGAGAACCCCGAGGGGGCGGAGGGAGACCCCCGCTACCAGATGACGGGCGACCTGGCGATGGTCAAGCAGTCGATGAGGGTCATCGTCCAAAACGCGGCGAAGTACTCCCCGACCGGGTCGACCATCACCCTCCGTGCCAGGGCTGGGGACGGCCGCGTCTCGTACCAGGTGCAGGACGAGGGGATGGGCATGGGCGAGAGTGACGTGGCACACGCGTTCGAGAGGTTCTGGCGCGCGGACGAGGCGCGCGGCGGCGAGGTCGGCGGCACCGGGCTGGGACTCTCCATCGCCAAGTGGATCGTGGACGCGCACCAGGGGACGATCGACGTCGTCTCGCGCGAGGGCGTGGGCACGCGCTTCTCCGTGAGCTTTCCCGTCTCTGCGGATGGACGCGCCTGACGGGGGGACGCCCCGTGCTTCTCCCCCGTAAAATGTCGTGGCCCCTCGGCGGCCGCCCGCCGTGGGGTGGCTATTCTCCCCTTTGCACGACTCGCAAGCCCGCAGAAGGAGCAGCACATGAGGGAACTCGCCGACACCTGCCGCATCGCCGTGGTGCAGATGCAGCCCACGATCTTCGACCGCGACACCTGCGCCTCTCGGATGGTGGAGACGATCGATCGCGTCTCGCGCGAGCGCCCCAGCGACCTCATCGTCTTCCCCGAGCTGGCGATTCCCGGTTACCCGCATGGCCTGACCTTCGGCTTCGTCACCGGGGCGCGCAGGCCAGCCGGCCAGCTCGACTGGAAGCGCTACTACGACGGCTCCGTCCTGGTCGACGGACCGGAGGTGGGGGCCATCGCCGAGGCGGCGCGCCGGGCCAGCAGCTGGGTGAGCGTGGGCATATCGGAGCGCGACGCCACGAGCGGCACGCTCTACAACAGCAACGTGGTCATCGACCCCGAAGGAAGGGTCGACGCCGTGCACCGCAAGCTCAAGCCCACGGGCCTCGAGCGCGTGGTGTGGGGAGACGCCCAGGACCACTACTTCCCCACCTCCGACACGCCCTGGGGGCCGATGGGCACCCTCATCTGCTGGGTGAGCTACATGCCCCTGGCGCGCGTCGCGCTGTACCAGAGGGGCGTGACCATCTACCTCGCCCCCAACACCAACTGCAACCCCGAGTGGCAGGCCACGCTGCGGCACATCGTCCTGGAGGGGCGCTGCTTCGTGGTCAACTGCGCGCCCTACGTCGAGCGAGCGGACTACCCGGCCGACCTGGCGGAGCCGGAGGAGGTCGAGGCGCTGGACGAGGTGGTGTACACGGGCGGGAGCTGCGTGGTCGACCCCTACGGACACTACGCCGCCGGCCCCCTGTGGGACGAGCCGGGCGTCATCTATGCCGAGCTCGACCTGCAGCAGGTGGCGGCGAGCAAGTGGGAGTTCGACCCCGTGGGCCACTATGCCCGGCCCGACGTGCTCGAGCTGCGCGTGAGCGACCGGTAGGACCTCGTTCGGCCAGTTCGCCCCTCCCGCACGTAACGATTCCGTGAGGATGTGAGCACCGGCTCAGCATCCCGACGGGCCACGCCGGGCTTCGGTGCATCATGCCTCTCATGCGAAGCGACGCAGACGACACAGACGTGACCGCACGGACGGACGCGGCCGAAGCCCACCACAGGGGCAGGCAGACCCCCGAGGAGAAGTTCCGGCAGATGACCGAGGAGCCCATCCGGCCCCTGATACTCTCGCTCGCCACGCCCTCGATCCTCTCCAACCTGGTCACCAGCATCTACAACCTGTCCGACACCTTCTTCGTGAGCAGCCTGGGCACCTCCGCGTCGGGTGCCATCGGCATCTCGTTCGTCGCGATGACCGCGATCCAGGCCATAGGCTTCTACTTCGGGCAGGGCACGGGCAATGCCATCTCGCGCCACCTTGGGGCGAGGGAGAGGGACGAGGCCTGCGTGCTTGCCACCACGGGCCTCGCCTGCACGCTGACGCTGGGGCTGGTCGTCGCCGTGCTGGGCAACGTCTTCATCGACCCCATCTGCCTCCTGGCCGGGTCGACCCCCACTATCCTCCCCTACGCGCGGCGCTTCGTGGGCATCATCCTCATGGGCGCGCCGTTCATGTGCAGCTCGCTCATGCTCAACATGCAGCTGCGCTTCGAGGGGGAGGCCTTCTACTCGATGGCGGCCATCATGACGGGCGCCGTGCTCAACATGGCGCTGACGCCGTTCTTGATCTACGTCTGCGGCATGGGGATCGCGGGCAGCGCGACCTCCACCGTCATCTGCGAGTTCATAAGCTTCTGTCTCCTGGTCTTCCAGATGCAGAGAGCGGGCATCACGCCGCTGGGCCTACGGTGGCTGCGGCGTCCCACGAGGGAGATGGCGCTCAAGATCAACAACGGCGGCGTGCCGTCCTTCGTACGACAGATCATGCTGGGCGTGGCGACGACGCTGCTCAACGACGCCGCGCGGCCGTTTGGCGACGCGGCCATCGCGGGACTGGCCATCGTCCAGCGCATCTGCGGCTTCGGCAACTACGTGCAGATTGGCATCGGACAGGGCTTCCAGCCCCTCGTGGGATACAACTACGGGGCACGGCGCTTCGGGCGCATCCGGGAGGGCTATGCGTTCGCGGTGCGCGCGGCGCTGGTCGCGGTGTTCTCTGTGGGCGTGTTCACCTGCGCCTTCGCGCCGCAGCTGGTTGCCTTCTTCAACGACGACCCCGAGGTGGTGCGCATAGCCACGCTCACCCTGCGCGTCGAGAGCTTCACCATGTCCATCACGGGCATGGCCATGATCACCAACTTCCTGCTCCAGACCACGGGGCGCATGTGGCGCGCCACCATCCTGGGTGCCTGCAGGCTGGGCCTGGTGCTCGGCCCGGTCGTGACCGTGCTGCCGCACTTCATGGGGCTCCTGGGCGTGCAGCTGGCCCAGCCCCTGACCGACGTGATCACGGGCCTGGTGGCGCTGCCCATGGCGGCGAGCATCCTCGGCGAGCTTGGGCGCGAGGAGCGGGCGGCCTAACGAGCGCGACTCGATTCAGCTGCGGATCGATCCGCGGCTGCAGTGTGGTCTAGCTGCGCTTTGACTTGGACCGGCTGGTCTTGCCAGACTTGAGCCGGCGGGCCTCGTCCCTCTCCGCGTCGACCTCCGCCTGCACCTCGGCGAGCGCGGCGGCAAGGCGCTCCGCCTCCCCCTGGGCTGCAGCCACGGCCTCCTTGGCGGAGGCGAGACGGGCCGTGGCGTCCGCCTGGGCTTGGGACGCCCGCTCGACGGCAGCCTCGGCCTCGCCCGCGATCCAGCGCGCGGAGCCCAGGCGCTCGGCGGCCGCGTCTGCGGCCGACTGCGCCGCACCCGCCGCCTTCGTGGCCTCGGCCAGCAGCAGGGCGATGCGGTCCCTCTCGGCCCAGGCCTCGGCGGCGGCGACGCTGAGCTCCTCGTCCTTCTGCGCTGCCGCCTCGACGGACTCTGCCTCGTCGCGGGTGCGCTTGCGAGCGGCCCTGAGCTCGGACTTCGCCTGCTTCAGGGCCTCGGACGCCTCCCTGAGCTCGACCGCCGCGGCCTCGCTCTGGTCGGCGGCATGCTCCGCCTCGGTGCGTGCGGACGCGAGACGGGCGACCAGCTTGCGGTCGATGAGGCCGTTGGGCGCCAGGAGGCAGGGCAGCAACTGGCGTGCCTCCTCCTGCCACCAGAACCAGCTGGGCACGACGTCCCAGCCCCAGTACTCGAAGCTTGCCTCGAGCCCCAGCTCGCAGCAGAGTGCGTCGAGGCCACGCTGGGAGCCCAGGCCGAGCTCGTCGGAGGAGCGACCACAGACGAAGGCAAGCTGCTTGCCAGCAAGGGCCTTCATGCCCTTCGCGTCATTGGCAAGCGTTCGCACGATGTCGACGGGAGAGACGTCAAGCCACGCCTGGTCGGGGTCGGCTCCCGCAAACGCGCGCGCGTCATAGCTGCCCGACATCGCGAGGAGCCCGCCCAGCCTCTTGGGCTGTCGCAGCATGAGTGCCGTGGCGTTGAGCGCGCCGATGCTGGCACCGGCAACGAGCGGCAGCTCCTTGCTGGCGGAGTGCCGTGCCGCATAGGGAAGGAGCTCCTTCTCCACGTAGCCTTGCCATTGCTCAAGGTTGCGCAGGCGGTAGTCGTCCACGGCGCCGCGGGCGAGCCAGGTCTGCGCGTCCATGGACTCGGTGCAGAAGAGCTGCAGCTCTCCAGCCTCGATGCGCTCGCGAAGCGCCTCGACCATGCCGCCGTTCTCCCAGCTGGTGCTGCAGCCGTCCTCTGACGGGAAGGCGATGACCGCGCGTCCGGCATCGCCATAGACTGACACGTCGAACGACCTCTGCGCCAGCTTGCTTTGGATGCTGATGTCTGCCTGCTTCATGGGAGACCTCCGGTCTGGCTCGTCGGCGGCGCATCGCCCAGCGATGCCCTGGTATCCAGGCTTAATTGTACGCGCTCGAAGGACGGCCGAAGCGCCAGCGGGCCGCTCGCAGGCCACGCCTGGCGAGGGCGCACCGAAAAAATGCGCATTGGATTACGTTCAGGCGAGGGCATTCTGGGCAAACGCGGCGCGTCTCCACAATTCGACACTACCGTGCGCAGTTTTTTGGCGCACTAGTCCGATTCCCCAGCCAACCAGAGACAGATGCGCGTGACGAGTCCCCTTGGGAGCGGCTCGTCATACTCCAGGCGCAGCGTCCCCTTCGAGCTGCGGCGCGAGCCAAGCTCTTGGGCGAAGTGGTCGAGAGCGGCCGCTCCCGGGTAGATTCCGACATGGCTCGCGTAGCCCGCGAAGTGCAGAAGCAGCTTCCCGTCCAGCCGATAGCTGGGCATCTGCCACGAGATGGTCTCCTCGGCCCCTGGGAGAGCGTCAACGACAGTCGCCCTGAGCTCGTCCAGCAGGAGGCGACGCTCCGCAGGCTGGGCCTCTAGGTACTCGTCCGCCGTGCGAGGTCCCGCGACGACGTCAGGGGCCTCGGGGCCGCCCACCTCCGCACCGCCCGACGACGTCGCATCCTTCTCCTTGCGGGACGGACGGTGCTCCATGCCCATGTACACGCCACCGCGCGCAAGCTCGTCCAACATCTGGGCGATATGCCGCTCGCGCGTGGCCGGAAGCTTGGCGCGGTCAATCCAACCCAGGTAGTCGTTTCGTTGGTAGGCGGGGCGCTGGTCGTAGTCCGCCCTCAGCCCGCGAGACTCGAGCAGCTCAAGGACGTCCTGCGGCATGGGGTTCCTCGCGCGCATACCATCCTCCCTTGGTTATTTAAACGAGAGACGCAGTCAAAGACGGCACCGGGCCTCATGCTGAGCAGATATCGACAGGCGACAAACACTGTATTTTTGGAAAATCATACACAAACGGAACCAGATATTATCTGCTAGATGCAGGAATTCGGTTACCATGGCACAGATACGATGGAATTTGACAAAGACGCCCTTCTGGAGAAGACAGACCAAACACACGAGAGGAAGGCCCGCCATGAAGAGCAGGCTCTTTGCCCTTTTGGGCATGGTGCTGGCATTCTGCATCTGCCTACCCCTAGGCATGCGGACAGCCCTTGCCGAGAGTGACCACCCCATCTATGTGAACGGCTCCACCGGGTCTGACAGCAACCCCGGCACGGAGGATGCGCCGGTGAAGACCTTCGCCAAGGTCAAGGAGCTGCTGCCCGGCTCGGGCTTCGACTTCGCCTACGTGAGCGGGGCGCTCAAGCCCTCTGGCGACGAGACCTGGGACCTCGGCGGCAAGATGCTCCAGCGGGCGTCTGGTTACTACGGCGAGCTCATCCATGTCGGGGGAGGCGCGAAGCTGACGCTCGCCAACATCGTCGTAGATGGCGGCATTGACAACGGCAGCTGGGCAGAGTGCACGGGCGGCTCAGGCGAAGGCGGATCCATCGTTGGCGTGTTCGACGGCGGTGCGCTGACGATCGCCGAGGGCGCCACGTTGCAGAACAACTACATCCGCAGCGAGGGGCATTGGTACCCCGAGGCAGGAGGCGGGGTCTTCGCGAAGGATGCGGGCACCACGGTGAACGTCGAAGGCGGCACCATCCGCAACAACTCCGCCGTCCGCGGCGGCGGCATCTACGGCTGCGATAATGCCGTCATCAACATGTCAAGCGGCACCATCACGGGCAACCACGCCGTCGATGGCACAAACAGCAACCCCGATCTTGATCAACGCTATGGCGGTTCCGGCGGCGGCATCTGCGTGTTCGATGGTGCCGACATCAACCTCTCGGGCGGCACCATATCCGGCAACGATGCCTTCGAGCGGGGCGGCGGCATCTCGGTAGGCACATTCTTTGGCCCCCAAAGCCAATCCGTCCTCACCATGACCGGCGGCACGATCGACGGCAACAGCGCCGGGAGCGGTGGCGGCGGCATCTTCGTGCAGTACGGCGACGATTCCGCCTATAGCATCGCGACCATCACCGGCGGCAGCATCACCAACAACGCCATGACGGGCGAAGGCGATGACAACGGCATGTTCGGCGGCGGCGGCATCTACGTCAACGGCATCGGTGACGGATATACCGGCTGGCACGACGCCGAGCTCTACCTCTCGAACGTCGAGGTGGCTAACAACTCGACGAAGGTCTACGGCGGCGGCTATGCTGCCTGCCCCGCCTCCGTCACCGAGATCAACCTGACTAACGGCTCGGTCTTCTACAACAACAAGGCCGACGAGGGCGCCAACGAGCTCTACATCCTCGCCGCGACCTGGCTCGGCACCCACAGCGGTAACCCTCCCTACGAGATCTCGCCCTCCATGCTCGGCGGTGGCGCCTACAGGTGGACCTACGACGACGGCAGCGAGGTTCCCCTCGACGACCTCAAGGGCGTGCTGGATGCCTGGTCCGGTCAGGAGCTCTCGCTCGGTAACGCGCTGACCAAGGACGATCCGGGCGTGCAAAAGGCACTCGGTTTGGCGAAGGTTCACATCACGGGCAACAGCTCCGCCACACGCGGTGGCGGTATCGGCTCCAACGGCACCGTGTTCATCGGCAAGTCCGTCGAGACCACCGAGATCAAGGTCACCAAGACCTGGAACGACGGCTCCGAGCAGAACGCCACCCATCCGGGCTCGGTGCTGGTCAACCTCTATCGCGACGGCCAGTACGTGGGCTTCCAGAAGGTCACCCCCGACTCCGACGGCAACTGGACGGCGACCTTCCAGAACCTCCCCAAGAACGACCCCAGCGGCCACGTGTACGACTACACCGTCGAAGAGCGCAAGGTCGAGGGCTACGTCCCCGAGGTCAGCGGCAGTGCCGCAGAGGGCTTTGTCATCACCAACACCCCCGCCACCTCCGTCCAGGTGAAGAAGAGCTGGGTCGGTCCCGTCGCAGGACCCGTGACGGTAAAGCTCCTGGCAGACGGCCACGACACGGACAGGGAGCTCGCACTCAACGAAGGGAGCGGCTGGAAGGGCAGCTTCGACGACCTGCCCAAGTATGCCGAGGACGGTCACGCGATCGCATACTCCGTGCGGGAGTCCGACGTGCCCGACGGCTACGAGGCCAGCGATCCGGCGGGTGACGCAGCGACCGGCTTCACCATCACGAACACCAACGTCGAGAAGGTCCACGTCCAGGGAAGCAAGACCTGGGACGACGACAACGACCGCGACGGCCTGCGACCCGCGAGCATCACGGTGCGGCTCCTCGCCGGCCAGACGGAGGTCGCAAGCAAGGAGGTCACGGCAGAGCAGGGCTGGAGCTGGGACTTTGGCGAGCTGCCGAAGTACGACGGCAACGGCAGCCCCATCAGCTACCGGATCGTCGAGGACAAGGTCGGGGGCTATGCGAGCACGACGTCCGAAACCGGCTTCGACGTCACCAACACGCACTCCCCCAGCGTCACCTTCGTCAAGGTGGAGAAGGTCTGGGACGACGCGGACAACGCCTCCGGCAAGCGTCCCGCCTCGGTGCGCGTGCAGCTGACGGCCAACGGCAAGGCCACGGGCGACGCGGTTGAGCTCTCCGCCGCCAACGGCTGGAAGCACAGCTGGGACAAGCTGCCCGTCAACGAGGCCGGCAAGAAGGTCACCTACGCGGTCCAGGAGGTCGAGGTCCCCGACGGCTACGCCTCCGAGGTCACGGGGAACGCTGGTGAGGGCTTCACGATCACCAACAAGCTGACCACCACCCCTCCCGACAAGACCCCCAAGAAGCCGAAGCCTGAGACCCCGAGCAAGGCAACCCCGAAGCCGAAGCCCGCGACGCCCAAGACCGGGGATGACAGCGCCTCGCCCATCGCTCCCCTGCTCGCGTCGGCATGCGCCCTGAGTGCGGGACTCGCCCTGCGACGCGGCGCGCGTCGCGAGGACTAACACCAGGCGAGAGCATCCACGACACCGATTGACGGTCCAGGCGGCCAGCGGAGTCAACTCCGTTGGCCGCCTTCTCGTTGGCATGACGGACGGAACGGATACGCCACCCGCGTTGCCAGCACACCAATGTTTGGCGCGAACCCCTAGCGTGCGTTCCTGACGAGAGCGGCCAGACGCGCGGCAACGGACGCGACGTCACTCTCACCAAGACTTGAGTAGCTCATCACGAAGGCGTGCCGGTCGGCCTCGGGCGCCTCGCCCCCGGCGTAGAAGCCGCTCATCGCCCGCAGGGGCACGCCCGCCTCGCGGCACGCGCGCTCGAGCTCCTGGTCGCTCGTGCCGGAAGGCAGCTCCAACCGTAGGACGAAATGCAGCCCCGCGTCCTTTGACCTCACGTCCGCGAGACGCACCCCAAGCTCCCCCTCGAGCGCGAGGAGAAGCTGGTCCCGCAGGTGGCGACAGCGCGTGCGCGTTCGGTTCACGTGCCGCTCGAAGCTGCCGGACTCTATGACGCGCGCCAGGACGAGCTGGTCGACGGTGCCCACGGTGCCCGACGCGAACGAGAGCTCGTCTCGCCAGCGCCGCGCCAGGGCCTCGGGCAGCACGGCGTACGCCACGCGGAAGGCCGGGCCAAGGCTCTTGGTGAAGGTGTTGGTGTATATCACACGACCCGCGACGTCGACGGACTGCAGCGTAGGCGCCGGCAGGCCCGAAAGGCGGAACTCGCAGTCGTAGTCGTCCTCGACCACGTAGCGCCGGGGATGCTCCGCCGCCCAGGCCAGGAGCTCGTAGCGGCGGCCAACCGGCATGACGACACCCGTGGGGAACTGGTGGGACGGCGTGACGTGCGCGACGTCGGCGCCGTTCGACCTGAGGCCGTCCACGACGAGGCCCGCCACGTCCATTCCCACGGGGACGACACGCACGCCGCTGGCCTGGTAGAGGCGGCGCAGCTGGGGATATCCGGGGTCCTCCACCGCAAAGCAGAGGTCCCGGCCCAGGAGCTGCGCCAGCATGGCGTCGAGCAGCTTGGAGCCGGCGCCCACCACGACCTGGTCCGGCGTGGCCGCGAGCCCGCGCGTCTGGGCCAGATGGCGACAGATGGCGGCGCGCAGGCGGGGTGACCCCAGGGGATCGGTCTGCCCGAGCAGGGAGCGCTCGTCCTCCTCGGCAAGCACCTCGCGTGTGATGCGCGCCCAGTTGCGAAGGGAGAAGAGGCCCGCTGAGCCCAGCTCCGCCTCCTCGTCGGGGAGGGTGGGAACGAATCGTTGCGCCCCGGACCCATGGGCTGGCCCCGACGCCGAGGCGTGGCTCGGGACGAGGGGCCGCGCGACTCTCGCCCGCCCGGAGATGCCCCGTGCCACGAAGTAGCCCCGGCGCTCGGCAGACTCGACGTAGCCTTCGGCCAGGAGCTGGCGATACGCCGCCTCCACCGTGATCACGCTCACGCCCAGGTGCTCCGCCAGGCGACGCTTGGGGGGCAGCCGGTCGCCCGCCACGAGCCGCGCCGACTCTATGTCTGCCCGCAGGCACTTGTAGAGGTGCGCGTACAGCGTGTCGCTGCCACGCCGCCCCATGTCGTAGGTAAGCATTTCTGACCCTGTTCTGGACTGGTACTGACCTTGTTGATTAATCATCTATTGGATATAGCGACAATATCAGACTCAACCTAGCCTTTGGTTCGTGACACCAGACGGCCTGCGCGGACGGGCGGGGGCACACGACCAAGGGAGAATGGCATGGCAACGGAGCAGACAGGCAAGGACCAGGCGGCGGCCAACCGCGAGTTCGCTCGGTCACTGGCGGGCGGCGTCATCATGGACGTCACCACGCCCGAACAGGCGCGCGTCGCGGAGGAGGCGGGCGCGGTCGCGGTCATGGCCCTGGAGCGCATACCGGCAGACATCCGCGCGGCAGGTGGCGTGTCCCGCATGAGCGACCCCAAGATGATCAGGGGAATCCAGGCGGCGGTGGGCATCCCCGTCATGGCGAAGTGCCGCATCGGCCACTTCGTCGAGGCGCAGGTCCTCCAGGCGATTGGCATCGACTTCATCGACGAGAGCGAGGTGCTCTCGCCTGCGGACGACGTGAACCACATCGACAAGACCGACTTCGCGGCACCCTTCGTCTGCGGCGCACGCGACCTGGGCGAGGCGCTGCGCCGCATCGCCGAGGGGGCGGCGATGATCCGCACCAAGGGCGAGGCCGGCACGGGTGACGTGGTGCAAGCCGTGAGCCACATGCGCAGGATGAACGCGCAGATCCGGCAGGTCCAGAGCCTGCGCGTCGACGAGCTCTTCGAGTTCGCCAAGGAGCTGCAGGTGCCCCTGGGGCTGCTGAGGCGCATTCATGACGAGGGCAGGCTACCCGTGGTCAACTTCGCCGCCGGTGGCGTGGCGACCCCGGCGGACGCGGCGCTCATGATGCAGCTGGGCTCTGAGGGCGTCTTCGTCGGGTCGGGCATCTTCAAGAGCGGCAACCCCGCCAAGAGGGCTGCGGCCATCGTCGAGGCCGTGCGCCACTACGAGGACGCCGAGCTCGTCGCCCGCGTGAGCGAGGACCTGGGCGAGGCCATGGTTGGCCTCAACGAGGACGAGGTAACGCTGCTCATGGCCAAGCGCGGGAGGTAGGGGCCGCAGGCGCGCCCGGACAGGCCGGAACGGAAGGCTCAGCCGCCAGGCCGATGGGCGCGACCTGCACGACCTACATTTCAGGCGCAACGGGCGCGGCGCGGTCACCCAGTTCGGTGGTCGCACCGCGCCTTGCGCGCCGATACTCGGAGGGGCACCAAGAAACTGTACATTGGATTTCTTTCAGGCGATAAAATCCTGGGCAAACGTCCCTCGCCTCCACAACTCTGAGGAATCATGCGCAGTTTTTTCCCACGAAGTCTGATAGGTCGCGCGCGATAAGAATTGGATGTCGGGTATCAGGATAAAGAGCGCAGGCGAGGCCACCGTCCCAGGAACGACCACCCACCCATTCCGCGCGACCGATGGCTCCTACCTGGTTGAGGGCAAGCGCGTCAGCGGCTTCACCAACATGGAGGAGAAGCTCAACCGCACGGCGAAGGCCATACCCTTCTCACCCGAGGACGAGATCGGCAAGCGCGGCGGCAAGTTCACCAAGAGGCCCCCCTTCAGCACGTTCGCCGTAGCCGACGGGCGCCTGATAAGCGGCCAGAACCCCATGTCGGCCGCAAAGACCGCCACGCTGCTCGTCGAGGCCCTGCGCGCGTAGGCGGCAGGACCGCGCTGGGACGGGCAGGCGCCTCGCGTCCTTGCCTGCTAGCCCAGCAGCTCCCGGTAGATCCGCTCGTCCCGGGCGAGAAACACGTTGAATACCACCTGGTCTACCGCACCGGGATGCTCGTCGAGCCAGCTTCGGACGGAGCCCACGGCGATGCGCGCCGCCTCCTCCTGGGGGAAGCCGAAGAGCCCCGTGCTGATGCAGCAGAAGGCGACGCTACGGTCGCCCGCCTCGCTCGCGGCGTCGAGGCAGCTCTCGTAGCAGTCTGCCAGCTGGCGTCGGTGCAGGTTCGTGGGCGCGCCTCCCGCGATGGGCCCCACGGTGTGGACGACGTGGCGCACCGGCAGGTTGTACGCCGACGTCAGCTTGGCCTGGCCCGTCGGCTCCTCGTGGCGCTGCGCCGCCATGAGCCGCGCACACTCCTCGCGCAGCTGCACCCCCGCGTAGCTGTGGATCGCGTTGTCTATGCAGTGGTGTCCAGGCACCCAGCAGCCCAGGAGCTGGCTGTTGGCCGCGTTGACGATGGCATCCACCTCGAGGGCGGTGATGTCGCCACGCCAGAGCGAGAGGTGCCCGTCGACGTCGCAGCGCGGCAACCGCGCCGCGACCGTGACGCCCTTCTCCTCTGCCATGACGCGCAGCAGTCGGTCCTGGCGTGCATAGAACTCGTCGCTCGCGGGACGCGGCTCACGCACGTTCATCAGCGCGCGGAGGTGGGGCCAGAGCTGGCCCGGCTCCGTGGCCGAGGCGCGACTGGCCGAGCCGCGCTCCTCCTCGAGGTAGTCGATGAGCCACCTGAGCTCCGCCTCCCTCTCGTCGTCCACGACGTCCATGGGCTATGCCTCCTCCGCGAGCTTCGCCCTCAGGCCGGCGAGCACCCGCGCCGCATCGTCGCGAATCAGAATCGCGCGCTCGCCCAGCGCGGCAGGCGCCAGCGACTCCGTGGCGTTGACCTGCGCGTACGTAGCCCGCGGATTCTGCGCGGCAAGCTTCCAAAAGGGGTACTTGATGATGCCCGGCGTGTTGTTGCCCACGCCGACCTCGAGGTAGACGACCTTGTCACCCTCGTGGGCATCCAGGAAGGCCCGATAGCGTCCGGCCGCCGCATGCCAGCCCGCATCCTCCACGAAGGTGGAGTCCGCACGCAGGTTCATGCTCATCTCCTCACCGCAGCGCGGGCAACGGGGCACGAGCTCCTCGGGCACGCGCAGGTCGCTCTGGAGCTCGACCATCTGCCGCACGACCTCGTAGTTGTCGTAGGTCTCGTCGTGGCAGGGCACGGAGCACTGCCAGAGGCCGTAGTCGCCCTGGGTGTAGAAGAGACGCTCCCGGTCGACGCCCGCACGCTGGAACTGGTGGTCGACGTTCGTGGTGAGCACGAAGTGCTCTCGGCCTCGCAGCAGCGCCACCAGGTCGCGGTAGGGCTCGCCGACCGGACAGTCGTAGCGCGCATACCACACGTGACGGCTCCACCAGGCCCAGCGCGTCGTCGCGCCGGGGAAGGGATAGAAGCCCCCGGAATAGAGGTCCGTGATGCCAAAGCGCTCGTGGAAGTCGCCGAACCTCGCGAGGAAGCGCTCCCCGGAGTAGTCGAACTCCGGCCCGCAGGCGGCCGAGAGCCCCGCCCCGGCACCCACCAGCACGGCGTCGGCCTCCCTGATGCGCCGCGCGAGCTCGCCCACGGCATCCTCCGTGCTGCCCGTGGGCCGCGTGGCCCAGCGGACGTCGACCGACCTTCCCATCGGCATCGCGACTCCCCTCCCGTTTCTGCAAGCGTTTCCGTCCATTCTTACCCAAGCGAGAGAAGCTCTGGCGCACGATGCCCCCGCTTCTTCTCGCCTGAATTTTTCTTCCTTTTTGCTAGAATCTGCTTTCGTACGTAAGAAACATGCCACTGCTACGGCTCCGCGACGACGCGCTGCCACGCAGTCGCCCTCTTGGTGCAAGCCAGACAGAAGGTCCCACATGTCCAAGCGCGACGCCAAGATCCTCGAGCTGCTCACAGTCGAGAAGAAGATGGACGTCACGCGCCTGTCGGAGCGGCTCGGCGTCTCCAACGTCACCATGCGCAAGGACCTCGACTCGCTCCAGGACCGCGGCCTCGTGCTGCGCGAGCACGGCTTTGCCCTCCTTGCCAACCCCAACGACGTGAGCGGGCGCCTGGCGTACCACTACGAGGAGAAGCGCCGCATCGCCCAGCGCGCGGCCGAGCTCGTGCCCGACGGCTCCACCATCATGATCGAGAGCGGCAGCTGCTGTGCCATCCTCGCACGCGAGCTCGCCGTCCAGAAGCAGGGCGTGACCGTGGTCACCAATAGCGTCTTCATAGCCAACTACCTGCGTGACTTCCCGAGCGTCGAGGCAATCCTGCTGGGCGGGATCATGCAGCGCGACTCCCAGGTCACCGTGGGTCCGCTCCTGCGCACCTGTGCCCGCGAGTTTGCGGTCGACCACCTCTTCGTGGGAGCGGACGGCTGGATCGACGGAGTGGGCTTCACCAATGGCGACCAGATGCGCGCCGAGGCGGACCGCACGATGGCAGAGTCGGCCGGACACGTGGTCGTGCTCACAGAGTCCGAGAAGTTCCGCCAGCACGGCGCCATCCCCCTGCGCTTCGGGGACAAGCCGCTGGGCGTCGTGACCGACCCCGGCCTGGGCTATGAGACCCTCCGGAGGCTGGAGCAGATGGGAATCGAGACCCTGATTGCGTGACGAGGCCACGACGTGCCGACGGCGCGGCGCAAGGGCCGGGCGAGAGACCCGTGCCTGCCTTGCGGCGGGCGATACCCCTCCGCGCCCTCCCAGCCAATCCACGCTAGAAGAACGCGCGCACGCCCTCGTCCGCGTAGGCGCGCGCGTACTCCACGAGATCCTCCTCGTGCAGGTTCGTCTTGCCCGCAAGGGCATAGGGCCGCTCGAGAAGCGCGTACTTCGACTCCCCGAGGTTGTGGAAGGGAAGAAGCTGCACCTGGTCCAGGCCCAGGCCGCGCAGCAGCCGCGCCATCTGGCGCGCGTCCTCGATGTCGGCGTTGAAGCCCGGCACCACCGGCGTGCGCACCAGCACGTCCCGGCCAGCCCCCACGGCCCAGCTCAGGTTGGCGAGCGGCAGCTCGTTGCCGTCGCCCGTCCTCGCGCGATGCGTCGCCGCGTCCCAGTGCTTCATGTCCACGAGCAGGTGGTCCACCAGCGGTGCCACACGGGCGAAGACCTCCTGGGGCACGTAGGCCTCGGTCTCGAGGCAGCTGTCTATGCCCTCCTCGCGCAGGCGACCCAGGAACTCGACGCAGAAGTCGGGCCAGAGCAGCGCCTCCCCTCCCGAGAGCGTCACCCCGCCGCCGGAGTCCTCGTAGAAGGGCTTGTCCTGCAGGCAGAGTGCCAGCAGCCCCTCGACGTCGCGCGTCCTCCCCACCACGCTGAGCGCATGACCGGGGCACTCTGCCACCGCACGCGCGGCGGCCTTCGAGCACGCGTCGACGCCATGCAGGTCCACGTGCCGCCTGCCGCCCGTCACGCGCTCGCCCGCCCCAGCGCAGAGATCGACGCAATGCCCGCAGCCCACGCAGGAGGCGCGCTCCCACTCCAGCTCTGGCTCGCGCCGCTGGCTCTCTGGGTTGGCGCACCACTGGCAGCGCAGGGGGCAGCCCTTCAAGAAGACGACGGTACGAATGCCCGGGCCGTCGTTCAGGCTGAACTTCTGGACGTTGAAGACGGTCGCCGTCTGCATACTGCCTCCGCGGGGACGTTTTTCTCGCCTTGACTTCTCTTCCGTGTCACCTATCATTATATTTACGTTCGTAAGTATATATTATTTCTTACGTAATTAGGAGAACGGATGGAGAACGCACGGCACTTCGGCTCCCTCACCCCACGCATGCAGGAATTTCGCGAGGAGGTCCTGGACGAGAAGCCCTTCGTCGACGCCGAGCGCGCCGTCCTCTGCACGGAGTCATATCGCCAGACCACCAACCAGCCGCCCGTCCTGAGGCGCGCGCTCTCGTTCGCGCACATCCTGGACAACATGAGCGTCTACATCGAGGACAAGACCCTCCTCGCAGGCAACCAGGCGACCAAGAACTGCAACGCGCCCGTCTTCCCCGAGTACACGCTGGGCTTCGTCCTCGACGAGCTCGACCAGTTCGACAAGCGCGACGGCGACGTCTTCTACGTGACCGACGAGGACAAGGCCCGTATCCGCTCCATCGCGCCCTTCTGGGAGAACAACACCCTGCGCGACCGCGGCCTGGCGCTCCTGCCCGACGAGGTCTCGGTCTTCATGGAGACGGGCGTCTTTGGCATGGAGGGCAAGCTCAACGCGGGCGACGCGCACCTGGCCATCAACCACGCACGCCTGCTGCGCGAGGGACTTCGGGGCTACGAGGAGCGCACGCGTGCGGCGATGGGCGCGCTTGACCTCACCGACCCCGAGTCCGTCGACAGGCTGGCGTTCTACCGCGCCGTCCTGACGGTCATCCCGGCCGTCCGTCGCTGGGCACGACGCTACGCCACGCTCGCACGCGAGCTCGCGGCCCGACAGGACGACCCCGCGCGCAGGGCCGAGCTCGAGCGCATGGCCGCCACCTGCGAGCGCGTGCCTTACGAGCCCGCCCGGAGCTTCCGCGAGGCCGTGCAGGAGGTGTGGTTCTCGCAGGTCCTGCTGCAGATCGAGTCAAACGGCCACTCGCTCTCGTACGGCCGCTTCGACCAGTACATGCTCCCCTACTACCAGGCCGACGTCGCCAGCGGAGCCATCACGCGCGAAGAGGCGCTCGAGCTTCTGACCAACCTCTGGATCAAGTCGCTCACCGTGCAGAAGATCCGCAGCAGGTCGCACACGCTCTCGTCGGCCGGCAGCCCCATGTACCAGAACGTCACCATCGGTGGCCAGACCACCGGACACGAGGACGCGGTCAACGAGCTTTCGTACCTCGTCCTGCAGTCCGTGGCGCAGGCCCGCCTGACCCAGCCCAACCTCACGGTGCGCTACCACGCGGGCATCGACAAGCGCTTCCTGGACGAGTGCGTCGAGGTCATGAAGCTGGGCTTTGGCATGCCCGCCCTTAACAACGACGAGGTCATCATCCCCTCGTTCGTCAAGTGGGGCGTCGCCGAGGAGGACGCGTACAACTACTCTGCCATCGGCTGCGTCGAGACCGCCGTCCCGGGCAAGTGGGGCTATCGTTGCACCGGCATGAGCTACCTCAACTTCCCCCGACTGCTCCTCTGCTGCATGAACGGCGGCGTCGACCTCACCACCGGCAGGCGCTTCACCAAGGACTACGGCCACTTCACGCAGATGAGCAGCTACGACGAGCTGCTTGCCGCCTGGGACAAGACCATCCGCGAGATGACTCGCTACTCCGTGATCGTCGAGAACTTCATCGACAAGGCCTCCGAGCGTGACGTGCCCGACGTGCTCTGCTCCGCCCTCACCGACGACTGCATCGCGCGCGGCAAGACCATCAAGGAGGGCGGCGCCGTCTATGACTTCATCAGCGGCCTGCAGGTTGGCATCGCCAACATGGCCGACAGCCTTGCTGCCATCAAGAAGCTTGTGTTCGACGAGGGCAAGATCTCGAGCCAGGAACTCTGGGACGCACTACTCGACGACTTCCAGTCCCCCCAGGGCAAGCGCGTCCAGGAGCTCCTCGTGAACGATGCCCCCAAGTACGGCAACGACATCGACTACGTCGACGACCTGGTGGTCGAGGCCTACGACTCCTACATCGACGAGATCGCGAAGTACCCTTCTACGCGCCACGACCGCGGCCCAATCGGCGGCATTCGCTACGCAGGCACGAGCTCCATCAGCGCCAACGTGGGGCAGGGCATGGGCACCATGGCGACGCCCGACGGTCGCCACGCCCACGAGCCGCTTGCCGAGGGCTGCAGCCCCGCGCACAACTGCGACAGGCAGGGCCCCACGGCCGTGTTCAAGTCCATCACCAAGCTTCCCACCGAGAAGATCACCGGCGGCGTGCTGCTCAACCAGAAGCTGACCCCCACCATGCTCTCGCGCGACGAGAACAAGCAGAAGCTCGAACTCATGCTCCAGACCTACTTCAACCGCCTGCACGGCTACCACGTCCAGTTCAACGTGGTCTCGCGCGAGACGCTGATCGACGCGCAGAAGCACCCCGAGGACCACAAGGACCTCATCGTGCGCGTCGCGGGCTACAGCGCCTTCTTCAACGCGCTCAGCAAGGCCACGCAGGACGACATCATCGGACGCACCGAGCAGACGCTCTAGAATCACAGGCAGACGACTCAGGCGAGGACAAGAGGGAGAGAAGCGACATGGAGTTCTTCATCGACACCGCGGACATCGAGGCAATCAGGGAGCTGTGCTCCTTTCTCCCCATCGATGGCGTGACCACAAACCCCACCATCATCACCAAGTCCGGCAAGGCGCCCGAGCAGGTGTTCGCCGAGCTCGAGGAGGTCCTGGACGAGGACCAGAAGATCATCGCCCAGGTGGTGGCGACCGACTACGAGGGCATCCTGGCGGAGTCGCGCAAGATCGCCTCGCTGCGCGGTGGCAAGAACGTCGTCGTCAAGATTCCCGTATCGCGGGAGGGACTGCGCGCCATCCCCGCCGTCAAGTCTGAGGGCATATGCGTGCTGGCGACGGGCATCTACAGCCCCGACCAGGCCTTCTGGGCCGCGAAGGCGGGTGCGGACTACCTGGCGCCCTACGTCAACCGCATGTGCAACTACGGCGACGGCGTGAGCCAGGTAATCGAGCTCGTCGACACCCTGGCCACCTACGGCTTCGACGCAAAGGTCTGTGCCGCGTCGTTCAAGAACGTCGACCAGGTGCATCAGCTCCTCGCGGCGGGCACTCCCGCCGTCACCGTGGCGCCGGACGTGATCCGCGCGATGGTCGACCATCCCGGCACCGCGATCGCCGTGGACGAGTTCACGAGCAACTGGCGGAAGACCTACGGAAGGTCCACGCTCGAGGCGTAGGGTCTGAGACCGGAGGCAATGGATGCCGCTCGAGAGGTGGAAAGGACAGCATTTCGCGTGAAATGCTGTCCTTTTTCTCGCTCAACTGGGCAAACACAAAATTTGACAGCATTCTACGCAGAATGCTGTCTTGGAGGGCCTTCGCCAAAGCAAGGTCGACTGCGGCTACCCCAGGCCCAGGCTCACAGTCCGAGCTCGCGCACCCAGGACGCGAGCTCGGCCGCAGAGGCGCCGGCGCTCAACCTGCGACCACCGCGCACCGTAGCGTCGGGCACGAGCTGCTGCATGCGCTCCGGAGCCTTGCCCAGACCACTTCCGCCGCTGGTGGCAAAGGGCACGACGGTCTTCCCGGAAAAGTCGTGAGCCTCCAGGAAGCTGTCTACGATGCGCGGCTCGACGTACCACCATACGGGGAACCCCACGAAGATGACGTCGTAGCCAGAAAGGTCGACGTCGTCGCCCGCAAGCTCGGGACGGCAGGACTCGTCCCGCATCTCGACGCTGCTGCGCGACGCCCTGTCGTTCCAGTTGAGGTCGGCGCTGCTGTAGGGTCGCGCCGGCGCGACCTCGTGCAGGTCGGCCCCCGCGGCGTCTGCCAGCGTCTTTGCCACGCGCGCAGTGGTTCCCGTGGCCGAGAAGTATGCGACCAGAACCTTTGCCATGATCCTCTCCCCCTCCATGGACGCCGGCGGACGCACCATGCGGCCAATCGGCGCCCCGCTCGTTGGGATAATCATGCGCCGACGTGGAGCCATCGTTCAATGCCCAGAATCGTCGCGCGTGGAGTCGTCCGGCATCCTTCCCAACTCGGCAAAAATTGAAATTTTGCCGAGTTGCATGTGAGCTAGCTGGGGCCTTGCAAAACGAGTCAGCAAAATTTCGAATTCTGCGGACTTCGCCGGCGCGACGCGGCAACATGCGGACTTCGCCGGCGCGGCACGGCAACCTCACGCGAGAGCCTGCGTACTCGGACGGCACGCGACGGCGGCACGCGGCAGTCCGGCCGCTACTCCTCCACGAGCAGGGGCTCTCCGGCCCTCTCCAGGCGACGAAGCCTGGCAAGGAGCAGCGCCGCAGCCACGACGAAGCCCACGCCGCCCAGGATGCCCGTGGGCGCCGGACCCACGAGGGGATTGCCTGCCGTCCGCGCGAAGGCATAGCTCAGCCCCGCCGTCCCGTCGAGCGAGCCGTGCGCGAGCGTCGCCGGGATGCAACTGCCCGACCTCAGCGTGAGGTAGCTCAGAAACACCCCCACCACGGTGCAGTAGGCACAGCAGGCGACGACCCCCGCGACGGGAAATCCCGCGTAGCCCGCTCCGTACTCGCTGCCCAACACGACCAGAGGGGCGTTCCACGCGCCCCACACCAGGCCGCTCGCCAGAATCGCCCTGGTCACGGAGCCCTCCTCGAGCAGCTTGGGAAGAAGGTAGCCCCTCCAGCCCCACTCCTCCCCAAAGGAGTAGACGAAGTTGGCCATCGGGGCAACGACGATGATGCCCAATGCGAACGGGATTCCCTCGAACACGAGGTCGAGGTTGCCCAGCAGCGGCAGCTCCTCGCGCGCATAGCTCATGCTTGGGTCGAAGGCACCGAGAACGACCAGGTAGTAGAGGCAGGCTCCCACCGCCGCGAGCACGACGGGCCCAAGGTATCCCGCAAGCCAATAGCGCCAGGTCTTGTCGAAGCCCGCCGAGGTGAGGTGGGACGTGCCCTGGAACCCCTCCCCCGTGACGGCCCTCGTCACGATGACGGCGATCGAGGGCGCAAGCATGATCGCCCCCGTGACCAGCTTGGTGGCCATGGGCAGGTAGCTTGCCAGCGCGCTCCTGCTCATGGGGTACACCGCAAGGAACGCATACGCCCACGCGATCCCAAAAGTCACGAGCAGGACGATGAGGATCCGCCTTCTGGTGTCACTCATTCGGGAACCAGTCACCTGCCACTCTCGCCTGGCTGCGACTGCCGTGCCGAGGCCCGCTGGGCTGGCGGCTACCGTGCCGAGGCCCGCTGGGCTGGCGGCTGCCGTGCCGAGGCCTGCTGGGCTGTGGCCTGACGGGCCGCCGGTTCTCCGCCGACGTCACGCACGCTACGGACGCCGTCCTCGATCAGGCCGCCCAGGAGCTCGGCAAGCCGTTCGGGCGAGACGCGCCTTCCCCCTTCCACCCAACGGCGGAACATCACATGCGAGGCACCGCTGGCAAAAGAGTTGACGAGGTCCTTCTCCTCGGGCGGAAACGACGCGAAGGGGTCGAAGCCCTCCCGGTTGCTCCGCAGAGATCGTGCCGACACGGCCTGGAAGAGGTCCGCCCAGCGCGGGTCGCAGATGAGCCGCTCGGCAAAGGCGTCACGCGTGTAGAAGTCGACGAAGACCCGCGTGAGCCTCTTGTAGTCGTAGGGCACGGGCAGCTTGGAAACCTCGTCGGCGTATTGCTGGCACACCTCTGCGACCATGTCCTCATACAGCGCCTCGATGCAGCTGTAGTGCAGGTAGAAAGTCTTGCGATGTATGCCCGCGCGCTCCGACACTGATGTGACGGTCACTGCGTCGGGGCTGCCCTCCACCACAATCTGGCGAAACGCCTCCCTGATCGCGTCGCGCGTACGCCGCGAGCGCTGGCTCCTCTCGACCGCCTGATCCATGGCCCACACCCCCTCCCGGCCCATGCGACGTCCGTCATGCCACGCAAGGCACCACCTTGGGCACAAGTGGCCATTGAAGATGGGCGCGGCTGTGGCTAGCGTCTGGAACATACAGTATATCCACGTGAGCAGCGCGCCGGCACGTGGTCCGGGCCGGGAGTGGCCCCGAGCTGGCTTCCAGGAGGCACGCAGATAGGGGGACGCGACATGAAGTACCTCGACGGGGAAGAGTTCCAGAAGGCGGACGCCTTTGGCGTGGGAGGGCCCAACGACGCGTACGCGGCGTACTTCGTGGGCAACTCCTACCTCAAACTGCTGACGGACCCGAGCAAGGTCTCGCTCGCGGTGGCAAACGTGAGCTTCGAGCCGGGCTGCCGCAACAACTGGCACGTCCACCACGCCAGCGAGGGCGGCGGGCAGATCCTCATCTGCACGGCCGGAGAGGGCTGGTACCAGGAGTGGGGCAAGGAGCCCGTGGAGCTGACGGCGGGCAGCGTGGTCTCGATCCCGCCCGAGGTGAAGCACTGGCATGGCGCCAAGAGGGACAGCTGGTTCTCTCACCTTGCCATCGGCGTGCCTGGCAAGGACGCGTCCAACGAGTGGCTCGAGGCCGTGAGCGACGAGGACTACCTGGCGCTGTAGCTACGCCGGAGGCAGTCCGCGTCACGACATGCAATGACGCCGCAGCGGGCGATGCGGCGGCGGGGTGGGACGGTCTGCGGCAAACGGCACGAACGAGTCTTTATGGCGAGAGGAGCCAACGATGGTCCTTGAAGAGAGCTTCGTCCTGAGCAACGGCGTCAGCATTCCCAAGCTGGGGCTGGGAACCTGGTTCATCGACGACGGCAAGGCACCCGAGGCGGTGCGGCAGGCCGTGCGCCTTGGGTACCGGCACTTCGACACCGCCCAAGCCTACGGCAACGAGCGGGGCGTGGGCGAGGGCGTGCGCACGGCAGGCATCGCGCGCGAGGAGCTCTTCGTTACCACCAAGCTGGCAGCCGAGGCGAAGGACCACGCCACTGCGGCGGCGGCCATCGACGAGTCACTGAGAAAGGCAGGCCTCGACTACTTCGACCTCATGCTCATCCACAGCCCCCAGCCCTGGGCGAACTGGCGCGAGGGCAGCTACGCCGAGGGCAACCGCGAGGCCTGGGAGGCGCTGGAGGATGCGTACCGCGCGGGCAAGCTCCGTGCCATCGGCGTCGCCAACTTCGAGGAGGCGGACCTCCAGAACCTGGAGGCCGAGGACGTGCGGCCGATGGTCAACCAGCTCCTGGTCCACGTGGGCAACACCCCGGAGCAGCTCATCCGGCACTGCCGGGACAAGGGCATCCTGGTCGAGGCGTACTCTCCCGTCGCTCACGGCGCAATCCTGGACGACCCGAGGGTCGCCGGAATGGCCGAGCGCTACGGCGTGAGCGTGGCCCAGCTCTGCATCCGCTACGACCTGCAGCTGGGAACCCTCCCCCTGCCCAAGACGGCGAACCCCGACCACATGCGCCAGAACAGCGAGCTGGACTTCGAGATCTCTGACGAGGACATGGACACGCTGCGCGGCTACGACGCGGTCGACTACGGCAGCTATGCGGCGTTCCCCGTGTTCAGCGGAAAGTAGGGCGCCTGGAGCAGGGACGCGACGAGCGCGCGACGGGCACGCAGACGGGCGTTCGGCCCAGACGAATCGAGAAAAGGCATCAGGCGAGAGGGGCCAGGCATGGCAGTGAGGCAGACGGCAGGACGCGACCAGCTGGGCGAGTTTGCCCCCAAGTTCGCGGAGCTCAACGACGACGTGCTGTTCGGCGAGGTGTGGAGCCGGGAGGAGGAGCTCTCGCTGCGCGACCGCTCGCTGGTCACCGTGGTCGCGCTCATGGCGCAGGGGCTCGTCGACTCGTCGTTCAAGTACCACCTGATGACGGCGAAGAAGAACGGCATCACCAAGGAGGAGATCGCCGAGGTCATCACCCACGCCGCCTTCTATGCCGGCTGGCCCAAGGCCTGGGCCGCCTTCAACATGGCCAAGGAGGTCTGGGAGTAGGATACGGCCGTGCCGGGCTGGGTGTGGCTGGACCGAGCCGGAAGGCGCAGCGCCGCCCAATCTTGCGATCGTGGACTGAATTGGCCCCGCACGGCGGCAAAACTGTCCACACTGGCAAGACTAAGCCTTACAGCATGAGGCTTCGGGCGAGAGTGACGCGCGTACGATGCCGGCCGCACCGTCTCACCAACGACCCGCATTCACGCTCGTACCGCACGCCACGCGCCACGCTGCGCTCGTTCCCTATGCACGCAGAGCTTGCACCCGGACACATCACGCACGTCGACGCAACGCGCCCCGGGGCCGAAGCCCCGGGGCGTGGCATGTCTCACGCGACGAAGAGCATCACGGCAGCAACGCCGGCGCGCCTCTCGCCTACTCGACGTCGATCTTGTGGACCCAGTTGAACTTGTCCTCGACCTCGCCGGACTGGATGCCGGTCAGGGTCTCGCGCAGCTTCCTCATGACAGGTCCGACCTCGTCCATGCCGTAGACGACCTCGCCATCGGGGCCCACGACCTTGCCCACCGGCGAGATGACGGCCGCGGTGCCGCACATGCCGCACTCGACGAACTCGCCGATCTCGTCGAAGCGCACGGGACGCTGCTCGACGGTCATGCCCAGCATGTTCTGGGCCACATCCACCAGCGAGCGGCGCGTGATGGAGGGCAGGATCGAGTCGGTCGCAGACTGGGGAACCACCAGCGTGCCGTCCTTCTTGACGAAGAGGAAGTTGGCGCCGCCGGACTCCTCCACGAAGGTGCGGGTCTCGGGGTCGAGGAACATGTTGTCGGCGTAGCCCTCGGCATGCGCCTCGACGCTGGGATACAGCGACATGGCGTAGTTGAGGCCGGCCTTGATGTTGCCGGTACCATGGGGAGCTGCGCGGTCGTACTCCGAGACCTTGACCGCGACAGGCCTGACGCCGCCGGAGTAGTACGGGCCAACGGGGGTCACGAGGATGCGGAACTGGTACTCGTCGGCGGGCTTGACGCCGATGACGTCACCGGTGGCGATCATGAGCGGGCGCACGTACAGCGTGGCGCCAGAGCCGTAGGGCGGCACCCATGCGGCGTTGGCGCGTACGACCTTCTCGACGGCGTCGACGAAGCGGTCCTCGGGGAAGGGCGGCATCACGATGCGCCTGGCGGAACCGGCCATGCGGGCGGCGTTCTGGTCAGGACGGAAGCAGACCACGTCGCCGTTCTTGGTGGTGTACGCCTTGAGGCCCTCGAAGACCTCCTGGCAGTAATGGAAGATGCCCGCGCACTCGGAGAGCGTGATGCTGTGGTCGGTGGTAAGCGCGCCCTCGTCCCAGGCACCGTCCTTGTAGTTCGAGACGTAGCTGTAGTCCGTGGGCATGTAGCTGAAGCTGAGGTGCTCCCAGTCCAGGTCCTTCTTCTGCATGTGGCCCTCCTTGCCTTGTTTGTGGTTCGCGCGGGTGCGGCCCGGGAGCGTCCCAGGCGTCACCTCCGCCGCGATGCACAGTGTACTCTCGCCCTTGCGGGCGCCCTGAGTAGGTGACGCTCCCGAAACATGGGAGGGGCTTCTCCTCGCGTTCATCATCTGGTCAAGCATCTTGCGGGCGGGTGCCACCGGACGTCGGGACGCGGGTGGCAGGAGGCGCGGTGCGGGCTGGGCTCACCTTGGCTGTGGGAGGCGCGGGCTGCGCTCACTTCGGCTGTGGGAGGCGCAGGCGGCACATCACCGGCACAGGAGGCCCGAAGTGGGTGATTTCCGTCCCCTTGAAGGCGAGAAAACCACCCACTTCGAGCGCGCGACAGCAACTCACTCACCCATTTCTCGCCTCTCGCGCGCTAACGCCGAAGTGAGTGGTTACGCCCTTCTCGCCCGCGAGAAAACCACCCACTTCGGACGTGGCGTGACGACTCGCCCGCCCACTTCGAGCATGGCACGGCAGCTCGCCCACCCACTTCGAGCCCGCCATGGTCGTCCACCAACCCACTTCGAATCCGGCACGCGGAAGGCCCGAAGTGGGTCGCGGACCAGCAAGTAGGTCGTGGGTCAGCAGGCGAGCCGAGGCCAGTCGCTAGCCACGGGCACTCCCCCGCACGCCCCGCACGAGGACGAGGCGGTTCGCCACCATTGCCGCAAGCGCGTACGCCACGCAGACGACGGCCACGACCCCCAGCCCCCACGCGGGAAGCGCGACGAAGTCCAGCGGCTCGGCCAGAGGCGAGAGGGGCAGCCATGCACCCAGGAGCGCCACCGCGACGGCGACCAGGGTCACGCGCCAGGAGGCGCGGCTCTGGACGAAGGGCAGCCTGCGCGTGCGCATGACCTGCACGGCCAGGAGCTGCGTGACCAGGCTCTCCGTGAACCAGGCGCCCTGGAAGACCGCCACGAAGAGGGCGCGCCGTGCCGCCATCCCCGCGCCGGCCGCCGCGAGCTCCGCCCAACTGCCACCCGCGACGGCAGGGCAGACCCAGAAGAAGAGCAGGCCAAAGGTGAGAAGGTCGAACGCCGAGCTCACGGGCCCGATCCGCCTCATGTAGCCGCCCAGCGAGCCCACGTCCCAGCCGTTGGGCGCGGCCACGGACTCCTCGTCCACGTTGTCCCAGGGAATCGCCGTGCAGGCGATGTCGGAGAGCAGGTTGAGCAGGAGCATCTGGGTGGCACGCATGGGCAGGAAGGGCAGGAACAACGACGCGGCGAGCACGCTGAAGACGTTCCCGAAGTTCGAGCTGGCAGCGATGCGCACGTACTTCTCCATGTTTGCGAAGGTGTGACGACCGGCCATGATGCCCCTCTCCAGCACCATGAGGTCCTTCTCGAGGAGGATGATGTCCGCCGTCTCGCGCGCGACGTCGGTCGCCCCCTCCACGCTGATGCCACAGTCGCTCTGGCGCATGGCGGGGGCGTCGTTCACGCCATCCCCCATGTAGCCCACCACGTGTCCGTTGGCACGCAGCGCGGCCACCACACGAGCCTTCTGGTCGGGCGCGAGCTTGGCGAACACGGTGACGTCCTCGGCCGCCTGCGCAAGCCGGGCGTCGTCCATGGCCTCCACGTCTGACCCCTCCAGCACGCCGCCCACGTCCAGGCCGATGGCACGGCACACGTGGACGGCGACTCGGGCGGAATCCCCCGTGAGCACCTTGGTCCCCACGCCGTGCGAGGCCAGGGCGGCGATGGCGGTCTTGCTCGACTCCTTGGGCGGGTCGAGGAAGGCGAGGAAGCCGATGAAGCGCATGTCGCGCTCGTCCTTGGTGCTCAGGACGCGCACGCCCGCAGGCTCGGCCTTGCGCGCCACGCCGAGGACGCGCATGCCCTCGCTCGCCATGGCCGCCGCCCGCTCCATGACCTGCGTGCGCAGGTCGTCACCCAGCGCGCACGCCTCCCCGCCCAGGTCGACCTCGCTGCAGGCCGCGAGCACTTCCTCGACCGCGCCCTTGGTGATCATGTGGGTCCTGCCCCGCTCGTCCCCCACCACGACGCTCACCAGGCGACGCTCGAAGTCGAAGGGAAGCTCGTCCACCAGCGTGTAGCGCTCGGCGAGCTCGTCGGCGCTGGGCAGGTCGCGCGCACCCGACGTCATGGCGACGCCAGTCGCGACCACGCCGGCCTCGTCACTCTCGCCCGCGTCCCTCGCCGCCGCGCTCAGCTCCTGCGTGCGGCGGATGATGGCGGAGTCGACGAGGTTGCGCAGGCCGGTCTCGAAGAAGCTGTTGAGGAAGGCCTCGAAGAGCACGCGGTCGTCCTCCCGGCCCAGGGCGTCTAGGTGGCGCTCCAGGACGACGCGGTTCTCGGTGAGGGTGCCCGTCTTGTCGGTGCAGAGGACGTCGATCGAACCCAGGTTCTGCACGGCGTCGAGGCGCTTCACGATGGCCTTGCCGCGGCTCAGGTCCTGAGCGCCCTTGGCCAGGCAGGCGGTCACGATCATGGGCAGCATCTCGGGCGTGAGTCCCACGGCGACGCTCGAGGCGAAGAGCAGGGCGGCGAGCCAGTCCCCCTTGGTGAGGCCGTTCGCAAGCAGGACCAGAGGGGCGATGACCAGGGTCATCCTCATGAAGAGCGCGCCAACCTCGTCAAGGCTGCGCTGGTAGGCGCCCTTGGGACGCACCTCTCCAAGCGAGCTGGCAACGCGTCCGAAGGCGGTCCCCTCTCCCACGGCGACCACGACGCAGCTAGCCCCGCCCGAGATGACGGTGGACCCCATGAGGGCGACGTTGGGCAGGTCGGTGACCTCCCGGCTGGCGGCAGCGCACTCGTCCAGCGCGGCGGCGCAGCGCTCGACGGGAGCGCTCTCGCCCGTGAGGGAGGCCTGGCTGACGAAGAGGTCGCGCGCGTGGGTGAGGCGCACGTCGGCGGGGACGATGTCGCCCGCGCGCAGGTGGATGACGTCGCCTACCACGACTTGGTCGAGCGGGAGCTCGGCGCGTCCGGCGTCCGCGCGCTCGACGCAGCAGGTGGTCTGGATCGAGCGCGCCAGCGCCTCTGCGGCGTTTGCGCTGCGACGCTCCTGCACCTCACGCATGAGGACCGAGATGCCCACCATGACCAGGATGATGAGGGTAGTGGATGGGTCGCGCTGGCCAGGCTGGGCAAATGCGACGTCAGTCACGAACGAGACGATGGCCAGCACGACGAGGATGTCGGTGAAGGGGTCCGAGAACACAGACAGCAGACGAGAGAAGACGGACGGCCGGTCGGGCGCGCCCACCACGTTGGTGCCCCACTCGGCGCGGGACTCCTCGACCTCCTCGGGCCCGAGGCCCGCCTCATGGCTCTTGAGCTCGTCGAACGCCTGGTCGATGGACAGGGTTGCGAGGTGGCGCAGCCAGGAGAGCCTCAGCTCCCCAGCAGTGCCGACGTTGATCAGGGACATGCTATGGCCCCCTCCCTCCAGCTGGTCCCGCCTGCATGGCGGAAACCAGGGTCAGGGGGCGCATGCACTCGGGCTTGCTAGCTCAGACGCGACGCGACAAAGGCGCGGGCAGGCGCCCCCTCTCGGAAATTACATGATCGACTGTGACCAAGACCGACGTCCATGGAGCACCTCCTTGGGGTCGGGGACTCCCGTCCCTCTCGCCTTGCCTGAAAGCCTGCCGGGCCATCCCTGGCGCAACGGCGTGTGCGGCACGCGGGTTCGCTGCGTGCCCATGCCTCGACGCGTGTATACCCGAGCACGGACCATCTTGAACCCCTTCACCGCCAAAGGCAAGCCCGGCGGGCCGTCTCGATCCGGCAGAAGGATCGCTTTGGGCTGACGAGAGGAACCCGCCCCGGGCTTCCCGCGCAAAGGTGACAATGTGAGCGGACAAGATGCCGCCGCAAGTTTGAAGTGGGTGGTAGGTTGCTACCGCAGGCCCAAGGTGGGTGGTTCTCTCGCCTGGCGGAGCCTTGCAACAACCCACTTCGCCCGCGGCGCGCCGGAACGCCGATGTGGGTGGGCGGACGACCACGCCGAGGTCGAAGTGGGTGATTCTTGCGCAGCCGAGAGGGGCGGAACCACTCACTTCGGGGCTCGCACGCCACACGGGGCTCGCACGCCATCGCGGGATGTGGAAGACATGCGAGCCCCCAATGCCGGCGCGGCATTACGCACACGAGCCTCGGATGGTCGGCACGACGCCTCACCCCGTACCCCATGGCACCCGCGCGTTCCCATGTGTTCATCGTCTGAGCAATCCGCTGCCCGCAAACCGACGTTTCTCCCCGACAACGCGAGCGCGTTATGATGAGACTGCCGTGTCCTGCCGCGACGCGGCAAAACCGAGACCGTTCATCGTTGGAGGCCCTACATGCCCGTAACCGCGATCATCCTCGCCGCCGGCGAGGGAACGCGCATGAAGTCTCGCCATCCCAAGGTAATGCACAAGATGCTCGACCACCCCATGATCTGGTGGGCCGCCGACTCCGCCCGCAAGGCGGGGGTCGAGCGCATCGTCGTAGTCGTGGGCAACGGCGCCGACGAGGTGCGCGACTACTTCGCCCATGACGAGCTGGGCGCAAGCGTCGAGTTCGTCGAGCAGGCCGAGCGCCTGGGCACCGGCCATGCCGTCCGCGTGGCGCGCGACGCCCTCGGTGCCTTCGAGGGACCCACCGTGGTGATGTACGGCGACACCCCGCTGGTGCGCCCCCAGACCATCAGGTCGCTCATCGACCAGGCGAGAGACACGCACGCCGCGTGCACCGTGCTCACCATGACGCCGGACGACCCCACGGGCTACGGCCGCATCCTGAGCGAGGACGGCCAGGTCAAGGCCATCATCGAGCACAAGGACTGCACCCCCGGGCAGCGCGAGGCCCTCAGGGAGTGCAACTCCGGCCTCTACTGCTTCTGCGGACGCCGCCTGACCCAGAACCTGGACAAGATCGGCAACGACAACGTCCAGGGCGAGTACTACATCACCGACATGGTGGGCATCTACGCCCAGATGGGCGAGCCCGTGAGCGCCGTGCACTGCGAGGACGCCGGCGAGCTCCTGGGCGTCAACAGCCGATCGCAGCTCGCCGCCGTGACCAAGATCATGCAGCGCCGCATCAACGAGGGCCTCATGGCCGCCGGCGTCACCATGATGGACCCCGAGCAGGTCTGGGTGGGACCCGAGGCGACCGTCGGCCAGGACACCGAGCTCCTGCCCCAGACCTTCGTGTGGGGAAGGAGCCACGTGGGCTCCGACTGCGTCGTGGGCCCCAACAGCCGGCTCGTCAACGCGAGCGTGGGCGACGGCTGCCTGGTGGACGAGACGATCATCGTGGACTCCGCGATCGACGACGAGGTCAAGTGTGGCCCGCGCGCCTACCTGCGCGGCGGCGCCCACTTCCACAAGGGTGCCAAGGCAGGCACCCACGTCGAGATAAAGGGCTCCGAGGTGGGCGAGAACTCGAAGGTGCCGCACCTCTCCTACATCGGTGACGCGACCCTAGGCCGCGACGTCAACATCGGCGGCGGCTCCATCACCTGCAACTACGACGGGAAGCACAAGAGCCACACCCAGATCGGAGACCACGTCTTCGTGGGCTCCGACACCATGATGGTGGCCCCCGTGACCATTGGCGACAACGCGCTCATCGGCGCGAGTTCGTGCATCACCAGAGACGTGCCGGCGGGAGCCCTCTCGCTGGAGCGCTCGAGGCAGTACGTCCAGGAGGGCTGGGCGGATCAGTACTGGGAGAGACTTGGGAAAGAGGAGTAGATGTACGAGAACCTGTGCAAGCCGCTCAACGTCGAGAAGGAGATAAAGCTCTTCTCCGGCACCGGTAACCCGGAGCTGTCGAAGCGGGTCGCCAAGATCCTGCACCTCGAACTGCAGGGCCTGCACCTGGAGAAGTTCGCAAACGGCGAGACCTACGCGCGCTTCGTGGAGTCCGTCCGCGGCGACGAGGTCTTCTTCATCCAGACCCTGGCCGGCCCCAACGTCAACGACCTGCTCATGGAGACGCTGATCGTGGCAGACGCGGCCACGCGCGCCTCCGCGGACAACTTCACCGTGGTCATCCCCCACTACGGCTACGCGCGCCAGGACCGCAAGGCCGCGCCGCGCGAGCCCATCACCGCCCGCCTGGTGGCCAACCTGCTCGAGGCCGCCGGTGTGGACCGCGTGATCACGCTTGACCTGCACTCCAACCAGATCCAGGGCTTCTTCGACATCCCCGTGACCCACCTCACCGCCCTCTACCTCTTTGGCGACTACTTCAAGGAGAAGGACTTCGACTGGGAGAACACCGTCGTGGTCTCGCCCGACATGGGCCGCGCGAAGGTCGCCAAGAAGCTCAGCGACTACCTGGGCTGCGAGGTCGCCATCGCCCACAAGAGCCGTCCCAAGCACAACGCCGCCGAGGTCATGGGCATCATTGGCAACATCAAGGGCAAGACCTGCATCATCAACGACGACATGATCGACACCGCGGGCACCCTGGTGGGGTCGATCAACAAGCTCAAGGAGATGGGCGCGGGCGACATCTACATCAGCGCCACCCATGGCATCTTCTCGGGCCAGGCCGTCGAGCGCATCGAGAGCGCCCCCATCGTGGAGTGCGTGGTGTCTGACGCCATCCCCTGCGCTGTGGCCAACCAGCCCGGCTCCAAGATCAAGACCGTGTCCGTCGCGCAGGAGCTGGCCGACGCGATCTACGCCGTGTACGTGAACACCCCCGTGTCCGGCGTGTTTGGCGGCAACTCCGAGATGTAGCGCTGCCAGAAGCGCAAACCACCGGCAGCGAGCATGGGCAACATGCGCCCTGTAGCTTGCTTCGGTTCCTGAGCTCGACCCCTTGGACGCCCCGGCTTCGGCCGGAGCGCCCTTCTTCTCTGGGAAGTGGGGCGAGGGCGCGCGACGATGGGGTGCGGCGTGCAGGCGAGAACGGCCTGCGTCCGCGCCGGGGGGCTAGGGCTCCCGCACCGCCTCCCAGACGGCGGTCGAGACGCGCGCCATGAGAGCGTCCGCCTGGCCCTGGTCCATCCCCGTGGTCATGACGACGAACACGTAGGGGTGGTCTCCCAGGACGATGCCGCCGTCGTGGCGCACGCCGTCCAAGCTCCCCGTCTTGTGCGCGAACGCGACCCCATCCGGCAGCCCCTGCGCCAGGCCTCGCGTGTCCGCCTGGTCCTCGAGCCAACCCAAGGCGCGCTCGGAGGCCTCAGGGCTCACGAGCTCCCCGCGCGCCACCATGAGCAGCAGCCTCGCCTGGTCGCTCGCGCTCGTGTAGTTCTCGCGCCCGGAGGTGGCCGCAGCCGTGTCCATCATCTTGCGGCGGAGGCTCGTGTCGGCAAGCCCAAGCCGCTGGCACTCCTCGTTCACCGCATCCATGCCCAGGGCGTCGATGAGCAGGTTGGTGGCCATGTTGTCGCTCTGTCCGATCATGTATGCCGCAAGCTGCCCATAGCTGAGCCAGGTGCCCGCGCGCATGTCCTGCACCACGCCCGAGCCCTCCACGCGGTCCTGACCGCGCAGGATGGTGCCATCCGCAAGCGAGATGCGGCCGTCCTGGGCCTCCTGCAAGAGCGTCGCCATGACCGCAGTCTTTATCATGCTGGCCGAGGGGACGCGCTCCTCTCCCCCAAGGGAGAATCCCGTGGTGCTGCCATCCACCGACTCGTAGGCGACGTAGGCGCTTCCGGAGTGGCCGGCGAGCGCCGCCTCGACCGCCGCCTGGATGGGGGCTGAGTCCCGCGGCCACGTGCCCGACGAGGAGTCGCCCGGGGACGCGTCGCTCACCGTGGGCCACGCCGTCTTCTGTCCCGCCGTGGCCTGGTCCGACGCGCCAGGCTGGCTTGCCTGGCCTTCCGCCGCGCCCGGGCCACTCACGACCCGAGGCGAGCAGGCGCCCAGGAGGCAGGGGGCGACTGCCGCGAGGGTGGCGAGGGCGACAAGGGCTATTCTGGAATGGTGCATGTTCACGCCTCACGTACGCAGGTCTTTGACGTTCGGGCGCCTCGAGGCGCGGACGGGTCGGACGATAGCCCAGCCAACCATGGTACCTGCCATGAAGCCTTGCCCACGCGAGCTCACGGAGGAAGCGATGGCCGGAAACAACTTTTGCGTCAACTGCGGGGCTCCCCTCCAGGAGGGCGCCCGCTTCTGCACCAACTGCGGAGCGCCCGTGCAGGCCCACGTCGACGGCGGCGCTACCGAGCCCACGAGTGACGCTTCGGCAACGGAGCCCCAGCCCGACCAGACGCAGCGGCTCGCGGCTCCCGGGGAGGCCGCTCCCATGCAGCCTGCGGGAGCCCAGCCTTACGTGCCCGTGGGGCCCGGCAGTCCCCATCCCCAGGCTGCGTTTGCGCAGGCTCCCTATGCACGGGCGACCTCCGCCGTCGCAGGCGGCGACAACCGCCACAGGACCATCGTCGTCATCGCCGTCGTCGTGGCGGCGCTGGTGGCCCTCGCCCTCGTGGCCGCACTCGCCCACGCGTGGCTGTCGGGCACGGGCACGGGCGGCAACGATGGGCAAGCCCAGCAGGGCCAGCAACAGGGTGACTCCGATGGCGAGGCAAACGGCGACGCCTCGAGGAAGCAGGAGGACGACAAGGCGGGGGCCGAGGCAGAGGCCAAGAAGAAGGAAGAGGAGGCCGAGGCCCAGGAGGAGAAGGCCAAGAAGGAGTCCCTCGACCAGCAGGACAGCGCCTTCCACGACTCCCTGGTCTCGTACTACAACGTGCTCTCCGACTACGACGCGCGCGTGCGTGACGCGGCCTCGAACTTCAACGCGTCGTTCCTCTCCAAGGACATGGACCTCAGGCGCAGCCTTGCCAGCAGCTGCTCCAGCCTCAAGGTCGAGCTCCAAGGCAAGGTGGACTCCCTGGGCAAGATGACGGCACCGGAGGGGTCCGCGTGGACCACGCAGCTCTCGCAGATCCGCCAGTGCTACCAGGACCACCTGAGCCGTGTCACGGTGATGGACTCCGCCTGGCAGGTTGACCTGCGCTACCCGGACCCGGAGCCCCACCAGTCAGAGATCTTGGGACCGATCTCTGCCGGGAACCTGGACGGCTCCAACAAGAACGCAGCGCTGGACGACTACGAGAAGCTGTACCCACAGATCACGCTGTAGGAGCGTAGGCGCAGGCGATGGCGCTGGACCCGGGCGCGCATGGTTCGACGTTCACGCCGTTACGCACGAGATTGCCAGCGAGCACGCTCTTGCGCACATGAGCCAGTCCCATCAACTGGGCAAACGCGATGCGGCATGTGCGTTTGAGCGTGAGCGACGAGGCGTGCGTGCGTTCGAGCGTGCCCGGCGGTCGGGTGCGTGCGTTCGAGCGTGAGCGATGAGCCGTACGCGGGCAATGGCGCGCGTGACGCATGGCGTGCACGGCAAACGTCAGGCGAGAGAGGCGCGCCTCACGCCTCGAGGCAGGCCCCCAGCATGAGCTCAAGCCCACGCGTGGCAACGTCCAGCGACATGCTGGGCACGTCCGACCCAAGCGCCGCAGCCTGCTGGGGCAGGTAGGGCAAGTGGACGAAGCCGCCCCTCACGCCCGGCCTCCCGCCGCGCAGGCAGTCCAACAGGCAGAAGAGAAGCTCGTTGCACACGTAGGTCCCGGCCGTGTACGAGACCGCCGCAGGCACGCCGCCGTCAGCGGCCGCGCGCGCCATGCCCGCCACAGGCAGGGTGGAGAAAAGCGCGTCCGGGGCACCCTCGAGGATGCGCTCGCCAAGGGGCTGCCTGCCGGCGTTGTCCGGAATGCGTGCGTCACGCCAGTTGATGCCCACGAACTCCGGCATGACCTTGGAGCGCCCGCCCGCCTGGCCCACGCAGAGCACCAGTTCGGCGTCACAGGCCTCCAGCTCCTCGCGCAGCCTCGCGAAGGCGCCGCCGAACTCCACGGGAAGCACGACGCGCACGAGCTCCCTACCCAGGATGGTATCCGGAAGCGATCGGACCGCCTCCCAGGACGGGTTAGTCGCCTCTCCCCCAAAGGGCTCGAAGCCCGTGACAAGAACCTTGCCCATGGTACCGCCTTCCGACGCTCTCTTGCGTCCGCATGATACGACAGCGCAGGTCCTGGACGAGGTGCCTCTCCCCTGCGCTATGCTCTTTGCAACGAACGGCTACGCAAGAGAGGCTGGCATGAAGGCGGCACCCAAGGCACCCAAGCAGATTTCCCTCATCTGCGGGCTGGGAAACCCCGGTCCCGAATACGCCGAGACCCGACACAACGCGGGCTTCGCGACCGTCGACCTGCTGGCCGAGCGCGCGGGCGTGCGCTACTGGAAGAGCCAGGCGGGCTGCGACGTCGCGCGCATCGGCTGGACGTCGGCGGGAGAGGCGCGCGAGGTCGTCCTCGCAAAGCCGCAGAGCTACATGAACACCAGCGGCGGCCCGCTCTCGAAGCTCATGAGGGAGCTGCGCGTGGGACCGCAGGAGGTCCTGGTGGTCCACGACGAGGTGGACCTCCCGCAGGGCCAGGTGCGCGCCAAGTTTGGCGGTGGCCTCAACGCGCACAACGGACTCCGCTCCGTCGCGGACAAGCTGGGCACGCGCGACTTCGCCAGGCTGCGCTTCGGCGTGGGCAGGCCCCCGGGAAAGATGAGCGTGGCAGACTACGCCCTCCGCCAGCTCAAGGGCGGCTTCCTGGACGAGTTCAGGCTCACCGCGCAAGACGCGGCGGACCTGGCCGAGCGCTGCCTCGACGGGAACGTGAGCTGGGACTAGACGACGCGTACGACTGGCACGTCCAAACGGACAGCGCTGGAACGGCCGGGCGTCTTCGCGCGACCGCATTCCGGGGGAGGGCAACGCATGGAAACCGACAAGCTCGAGGCGTTCTCGGATGGCTGCATCGCCATATTCATCACCATCATCCTCCTGACCTTCCACGCCCCCGACGGCGGGACCTACCGCGACCTCCTCGCCTTCGTCCCCAGCCTCCTCTGCTACCTGATGAGCTTCATCGTCATCGCCATCTACTGGGGCAACCACCATCACCTCCTCCACGTCATCAAGAACGTGAACGGCAAGGTGATGTGGGCGAACCACGCCCTGCTCTATGCCGCGGGTGCCATCGTGTCGCTCTGGCTCCCGTGGGTCGCCCTCGCCATGTACTTCATCGTCAACGTCATCTGGTTCGTCCCCGACTGTCGCATCAGCAGGGCGCTGGACGCCCGTCCGGAGTAGGACCGGAACTCCCCTGCGGCAACGGCCGCGACGCCCCTCTCACCAGAGCTGAATAAATCGGCAAAAGGCGAAGTTACGTACGCAAGCGGACCCTTTGAGCATAAAATGGACGAGGCCGCCGCAATTGGGGGAGAGCGGCTCGCCAGTCCGCTGTACGAATGATGCTTCAGGAGAGGAGCCATTTGATGTACAAGATCCTCGAGAAGACTCAGTTCTCGGAGAAGGTGTTCAAGTTCCGCATCGAGGCGCCCGAGATGGCCAAGCACGCGCATGCCGGCCAGTTCCTCATGGTGCGCGCCAACGAGAAGGGCGAGCGCGTGCCGTTCACCTTCGCGGACTGGAACCCCGAGGAGGGCTGGGTCGAGTTCATCTTCATGGTGATCGGCAAGACCACCCAGATGCTCTCCAGCTACGAGGCGGGCGACGAGCTGCAGGACGTCACCGGACCCCTGGGCCAGCCCACCGAGATGGGCCCCGGCAAGTGGGCCGTCATCGGCGGCGGCGTGGGCCTGGCCATCGCCTTCCCCGTCGCGCGCCAGCTCGCGGCAACCGGCCACGAGGTCCACGCCATCATGGGCGCCCGCACCAAGGACCTGCTGCTGCTCGAGGAGCAGTTCCGCTCCATCCTGCCCGAGGACCACATCCACATCACCACGGATGACGGCTCCTATGGCGAGAAGGGCGTCGTCACCGCACCCCTGGAGCGCCTGCTCCAGGACAAGGCCGTCGACCAGGTCTTCTGCGTCGGCCCCGTGCCCATGATGAAGTTCTCCACCCTTACTGCCGAGAAGTACGGCACCCCCATCATCGCCTCGCTCAACCCCATCATGGTCGACGGTACAGGCATGTGCGGCTGCTGCCGCGTCGAGGTGGACGGCCAGACCAAGTTCGCCTGCGTCGACGGCCCCGACTTCGACGCCACCAAGGTCGACTGGAACGACCTGCGCGCCCGTCAGGCCGCGTACCGCACCGAGGAGGGCCAGTCCCTCAAGGCCTATGAGGAGGCGAACTGCGCATGCCAGAGGTAAACGGCCGTTGGGTCGCCGACATGAAGGCGCCCCGCACCGCAGACAACGAGGAGCCCGCCGCTGAGCGCGCGCTCGACTTCCGTCCCGTCGACAAGGGCTTCACCGAGGAGATGGCCGTGGCCGAGGCCGCGCGCTGCATGAGGTGCAAGAAGCCCCTCTGCGTCCAGGGCTGCCCCGTCAACATCAACATCCCCGCCTTCATCGAGGCCATCTACGACAAGGAGTACGGCAAGGGACTCGACGTCATCCGCGAGCAGTCCATGCTCCCCGCCATCTGCGGCCGCGTCTGCCCGCAGGAGAGCCAGTGCGAGGGCATGTGCATTCGCGGCAAGAAGGGCGATCCCGTGGCCATCGGCCAGCTTGAGCGCTTCCTGGGCGACCAGCCCGAGCTTGCCAGCGCACCCCAGATGGCACCCAAGAACGGCATGAAGGTCGCCGTCATCGGCTCCGGCCCCTCCGGCATCACCTGCGCCGGCGAGCTGGCCCGCAACGGCTTCGACGTCACCGTCTTCGAGGCCTTCTTCACCGGCGGCGGCGTGCTGGTCTACGGCATTCCCGAGTTCCGCCTTCCCAAGGCCGTCGTCAAGCGCGAGATTGACGGGCTCAAGGAGATGGGCGTCAAGTTCGAGTTCAACTCCGTCATGGGCCGCCTGGCCGACGCGGAGGAGCTCCTGGGCGAGAAGGGCTTCGACGCCATCTACGTGGCCACCGGCGCCGGACTGCCCAAGTTCCTCAACATCCCTGGCGAGAACCTGCCCAACGTGTTCTTCGCCAACGAGTACCTCACCCGCGTCAACCTGATGAAGGCCAACGGCTTCCCCGAGTACGACACCCCCACCAAGCACGGCAAGAACGTCGTCGTCTTTGGCGGCGGCAATGTGGCCATGGACGCCGTGCGCACCGCGAAGCGCCTGGGTGCCGAGCGCGCGGTCATCGCCTACCGACGCACCGAGGACGAGATGCCCGCCCGTAAGGCCGAGCTGCACCACGCCAGGGCCGAGGGCGTCGAGGTCATGCCCCTGGTCTCGCCGCTGGAGTTCGTCGCCGGCGAGGACGGCAACGTCTGTGCCGTGCGCGTGCAGAAGATGGAGCTCGGCGAGCCCGACGACTCCGGCCGCCGCCGCCCCGTGCCCATCGAGGGCGCGATCGAGGAGATTCCCTGCGACGTGGCCATCTCGGCCATCGGCACCAACGCGAACCCCTTCGCCAAGCTGATCGGCGGCATGGGGCTCAACAAGTGGGGCTACATCGAGGCCGACGAGAACGGCCAGACGAGCAACCCCAGAATCTGGGCCGGCGGAGACATCGTCACCGGTGCCGCCACCGTCATCCTGGCCATGGGCGCCGGCAAGAAGGCCGCCGCTGCCATGACCGCCGCGCTCACCGGCAAGGGCGAGTAGCGGGCGAGACACGCGGCGCGGCAGGCACGCAGCGTACTCGGCTTCGTGCAGGCGAGAGGAGCCCACGAAGTTGGATTGAGACTCGGACCCCGACGGAGGGTTTTCTCTCCGCCTGGGTCTTTTTGTATGCGGACGATAGGCGACAGGGCGCGAGTGCGTCGAACGCGCGCACTTGGGCAGCAAGTACGTCCAACGCGCACAATCTGACCGCGGCTACGTCGAACGCGCGCGCAAAACTCCCGAGTACGTCGAACGCGTCTCTCGCCTCGCAAACCCGCAGGTAAAATTTCGCGCTCAGACGCGTTGGACGTAGTCGACGATTTAACTGACGCGTTGGACGTAGTCGCGAAGCCAATCGACGCATCGGACGTTGTGGGAGGGGGTCGGAGCACCGTCGTGCATCAAGCACGCTCCAACGCACGTCTCCACGTGTCGCGCACGCCCCAACGCACAGCTAATTCATCCCGCACGCCCCAACGCACATGTCGAAAAATTTGACCTGCACTTTTACGACGACACCTGTGCGCAACTGCGTGCTCGATGACAATGGCGTGCGTTGGCGCGTGTCCGGCGCAAGCGAGTGGCACGCACGCCCAGCCCCCACTACAGCTTGAAGCTATGCAGGCGCATCGTCTGGCCGACCAGGCGCTCCGGGTCCCAGGTCTGTCCCGACCTCACCGACGAGTACGGGTCGCAGATGGACACGCTCCCGTCCGCGTTCCAAACCGTGAGCACGATGAAGTGGCCCGCCGTGGTGAAGTCCCCCGGTCCCACGTTGGCGATGAGCACGTGCCCGCTTTGCAGCTCAGCCTTGATCACCTCGACCGACCTGCCCACCTCCCGGCACTCGAGCCCGTAGCACTCCGCCGCCGTGGGGATGAAGTCGCCGTAGGTACCCGCGTCGTCGTCCACCATGTCGAGCTCCTGCGCCAGCTCGCCCGCAACGCCAGGCGTAACGTCGGTCTTCCCCGTCACGGCCATGTACACCATCGAGAACGACGTCGGACAGCAGCCCGTGGTGCCAAAGTCTCGGCCGCAGTACTCCGTGTAACCCCAACGCTTGTCCCACTGGTACAGCCGGGGCACGACGCCCTTGGTCACGCCGGACGCATACTCCTCGGACCTGGCCCGCGGATAGCTCTCTGGCAGGTCCGCGACGAAGTCGATGGCAGCGGGGTCGTCCGCCGCCAGCTTGAGCAGCTTCTGCTGTTCGTACGCGCCACCGTTGCCCACCTTCGCGTAGGCGTCAAGATTGTCCAGCGCCTTTGCGACGCGAACATCCTCGCGCCCCAGCTCCTGCAGGCGAGAGGAGAGCTGCGCGTCGAAGCTCGCAGGCAGCTGCCAGCTCCGGACATCGGCCACCTCGCCCGCGGACCCCGCGTCGGACGTCGCCCGCCCGCTGCCGCCTGCGCCACCGGCCACGCATCCATGCACGCAGGAGCCCAGACCCAGCAAGGCTAGCACCAGCAACAACGCTCCCAAGGCCATCACGCCGTACGAGAGCGGCCTGGCATCGATGAGCCAGAGCAGAGACCTTCTGAGCCAGCGATGCAGGCGACGGGCCATGCGCTGCGGCCGGGGAGGCATCCTCCTCACGGCAGCGGCGAGCGGACGTCGCACGGCAGAGCGCGCGGTCGCCCTCCTGGAGCGGACGCGGCCATGGCGGGAGCCTCTCTCCCCTTGCCCCCTATGCCTTCCCTCACGTCTCAAGTCATGGACTCCAAAGCGCGGCGCGCCGGGCTACCCCCTCATCCAGCTCTGGTCGGAGGGGTCGTCACGGAAGGCGAGCAGGCGAGCCTTGTCGCCAGGCTCGATGTAGCCCTCCTCCTCGGCCACCTCGACCAGCGCGTCCAGGTCGCAGAGGCTGGTGTTGGTGACGTTTGCCGCAGCCAGGCGGTCAAGCCCGCGCCGCATGCCGTAGGTGAAGATGCTCACGACGCCCAGGACGTCCGCGCCCGCCTCCCGCAGGGGGTTGACGCAGTCCAGGACGCTTCCACCGGTCGAGATGAGGTCCTCGATCACCACGACCTTCTGGCCAGGCTCGAGGCGACCCTCGATCTGGTTCTGGCGCCCGTGGTCCTTGGCGGAGCCACGAACGTAGCCCATGGGGATGCCCAGGCGGTCCGCCGCGATGGCGGCGTGCGCGATTCCGGCGGTGGAGGTGCCCATGAGCATCTGGACCTCGGGATACAGCTCCTTGGCGGTAGCGGCAAGCGCCTCGTCCACCAGGGTGCGGACCTCGGGATAGCTCAGGGTCAGGCGATTGTCGCAATAGATGGGGCTCTTGATGCCGGAAGCCCAGGTGAAGGGCTTGTTGGGCCTCAGGAACACGGCCCTGATGGAAAGGAGCGCCTTAGCGATGTCCTGCTTGCTGGTCATGGGAGCCTCCAAGTGCTCGTGGTTTCCTGCCGTACCGTTGCGTGCGGGCGGGCCCTCGACCGCATGGGACCCGCCGACCGGTGGAACTAACTAGCTCGCGAGCCCCAGACGACGTGACAGCTGGGGCCAGAAGGCCGTGAGAAGGGACGCGATGCCCGCGACCCAGGGCCAGGACGTGAGCTCGAGAGGCTTCGCCAGGGCCAGCGCCTGACCCACCTGGCTGCCGCCCACACCTGCCGCGAGGGACTCGATCTGCCCGTTGGCGAAGATCACGCAGGCGCACCACAGAAGCGAGAGCGCCCCCACGCCAACCATCAGGACCTTCTGGAGGTCGACGGCGCCCTCGAGCGCCCGCAGCCTGTCGTTGCCGGCCACCTTGAGGAAGGGCCTGACGATGCAGAAGCACAGGGCGACGAGCATGAGCGCCCAGACGACGAAGGCGACGGTGACGACCGCATTGAACGTGCCAATCTTCGAGAGCACGCCCGCGGTGGTGAGGTCGACGTCACCAGCGCCCGCCATGAGGCCGGCGAGGCGGTTGAGCTGGCTCACGGTGCCACGCAGCTCGGGCATGTTCCAGCTGCCCCTGAAGAGCGAGAGCATCCTCAGGGCGTCGGGCGACACCCCGCCCATGAGGTACGCGATGGGGCTGGACGACGAGCCCATGGCCGAGGCGGTGAGCTTGATCAGGGGTGACGTGACACAGGGCATGATGAGCGAGAGAAGCGCCACGGCCTTGCCTGCGAGGGTGACGATGTCGCCGGTCCCATATGCGTGACGCGCGCCGGGAGCGGTCGCGCCGGCGGCAGGCTCGGCTGCGGCCACATAGGGGTCGGGGGCGGCTTGGGCGGGAACGGGATTCGCTGCCTGCGCGGGCACCGCAGACGCCGGCTGCGCAGGCTGCGCTGGCTCCGCCGCAGGCTGCACCGGTCGTTCGACGGCCTCCGGATGGACCGTCACCGCGTCCTGAGCCGTCACCTCGGGCCGAACGGAAACGGGCCTCTCCCCTGCCTCCAGCCTGAACCCGCAGTTGCCACAGAAGGCCTGACCGGGCTGGACCTCGTTGCCACAGTTGGGACAGAACAAGACGGCTCCCCTCGTCGCATGCGCCGTAGGGCCGCACGGCGGCCTCGTCCTACTGTATCGCAGTCGAGAGGCGCCGATGGCCTGCACTGCGGCCAACAAGGCCTCCGGCGCGGGGCGCCAGCGGACGGCTGGCTAGCGGTTCGCCTTCAGCGTGGCGAAGATCCGCGTGTTGTGGCGCTTCACGAAGCTGATGAAGCGACCCTCCCGGTATGCCATGGCGACGTTCTTCTCCCGTATGGGAAGGAGCATGAGGGCCATCATCTTGGTGCGGGGACGCGCGACAGCAACCGCCAGCTGGGCGCGCTCGCTCGTGATCATGCGCTCGATCTGGGCGAGCTTCTCCTTCGCGTCCAGGGAGCACTGGGGGTTGCAGACGTTCTCTATGCAGCCCACGAGACGCTCGATGTAGCGCCTCTGCACGACCTCCATGCTGGCGGCGTCGCCCTCGAGCCCCCAGTGGCGATAGAGCTCCAGCATCCAGCCGTGCTCCTCCTCGCGCTTGTCGTACATGTCGGGGCGCCAGCGGGCGGTCTCGGACTCGCTGCGCTGCCTGATGAAGTGGTAGTACGGCGTCTCCATGACGCCCACCCGCTCCACGTCGCGCACGAAGTCGAGCACGTAGGGGAAGTCGTCCCAGAAGGTGGGACGAAAGCGCAGGCCCAGCTCCTCGATGCGGGAGCGCAGGAAGATCTTGTTCCATGGGGCATAGAGCTGGTTGGCGTCGAAGAGCTCCCAGGCGGAGGTCCTGAACTCGCGCTGCGTGTCGTACACGCGGGTGGGGCAGCTCTTGAGCTCGGTGGTGTGCTGCCCGTCGTCACCGTAGTAGGTGTCGATGTAGAAGCCGGCAACGGCAAGCTCGAGCTGGCCGGCCTCGGCAAACTCGTACATCTCTTCCAGCATGCGGGGTTCGGCCCAGTCGTCCGCGTCGAAGAACATGACGTACTTGCCGCGGGCGCGGTCGAGGGCGAAGTTGCGGGCCGCGGGGGCGCCGCCGTTCTCTTGGTGGAAGGCAGTGACGCGGATGTCGCGGTCGGCGATGGAATCCAGGATCTGGCCCGTGCGATCGGTGGAGCCGTCGTCCACCACCAGGAGCTCGAAGTCCGCGAAGGTCTGGTGCTGGATGCTTTCGACGGCACGGCGAACATATCTGTCGACGTTGTACGCCGGCATGATGATCGAGATCTTGGGTGCCTTGGGCGTCATTCCAAGCGTCTCCAGACAACGTCGTCAGCTCGTCCACGGGCGAGGCTTCGTGTCAGGTTGCCCGTGCTCACAAGCTGAATTATGGCCCAGCAGGTGGCAAACGTTGTGACGAGGGGGTGAAGGGCGCAGATTACAGACTAAGCACAGAAGCGAGAGGGACGGCGGCGATTTCGTCGAGCATGCCGTTGCGCTCACGTTTGGCTGTCACGCGCGTTTGGCTTCGACGTGCACGCCGTTACGCACGTCTCGTTCCATTGCCCACGCCGTTGCGCACGGCCAATTCATCGAGCACGCTGTTGCGCACAGGCGGGCCCACAAAAGCGCAGATAGATTTTCTCGCCTTGTGCGTTCGAGCGTGATTGATGGCAAGCGCGTGCGTTCAAGCGTGCTTGGTGCCGGCGACGCTCGCGTCCTGAGGCGCGACCTGGCGGCAGGCGCGTGCGTTGGAGCGTGCTCGACGGCGGATGCGTGCGTTTGAGCGTGCCCGATGCAACAGTAGCACAGCGCCAGCCCGACACACCACCTACGACGTGGGGCGAAGCGTGCCCACGAGCAACCCGAGCTCCGTCTGGCGGATGCGAGACCAGCTCCCGCCGTCGCCGTCGTCCTCCGCGTCCGCCGGCGCATCCTTTAGGTCGAGGTTCTCGACGCCGATGGACTGCACGAGCTCGACCACATCGAGCAGCTGCGACGTGCTCATGTCGGTGGAGATGTTGGAGAAGAGCCCGGATGCGCTATCCAGCAGCGCCGATACGCCAGAGTTGCGCAGCCCCCTCACCTGGTCCCAGAGCTCGTCCGTCGCCACCAGGACATGGGTCGCCCTGATGTTGCATGCTGCGGCAAGCGGGGCGATGCAGCTCTGGGCGCCCTTCGCGGCAAAGAGCTCCTGCAACGTGCTCGCGCCAGACGCGTCCTCGACGCGCACGTCGAGGGGAATCTCGACCAGATAGCCCTTGCGCTTGGTTGCGTCGAGCGAGAGGAGCTGCGCCCTCTGCAACGTGGGCGCGCTCTTCCTGACGTCGTCCACCGTAAGCACCAGGATGTGGGTGAACACGTCGTCCGACGCCTCGTAGCCCTCGTCGGGGTCCAGCGTCTCCGCCTGCGTGCTGATGCCGCTGCCAAGGCCTGCGTCACCCACGCGGCCGTCAGCGTTCGCGCACCTCCAGAGCTGCGTCAGGAGTGCCGCGAGCCCTGCCGCCAAGACGAGCAGAACGGCCAGCGCGACGAGGTTGCGATGCGCGGACTCGCGCGGAACGTCACTGCGCTCGAAGCGCTCGCGCCTGTGCGGCATGGGACCTCCCCTCGCAGTGGCGGCGCAACGTTGTTCTCCCCTGCACTATAGGGCATGAGGGCTGGGTGGCGCAGGGGTCGTGGGCTGATGGCAACCCGGCAACCCAGACGCGAAGGCCCGGCCAAGGGCGCCGAGGCTACTCCCAGGGAACGAGCGCCCCTTCGTCGTAGCGCACCGCCTCGAGGCAGAGGCCCTGCGCGGGAGCCGTGGGTCCAGCCGCCGACCTCTGGCGGGCCTCGAGGGCCCGAGAGAGCCACGAGGGGTCCCCTGTGGCCGCGCCCCACCTCGACCAGGCTGCCCACCATGATGCGGACCATGTTATGGAGGAAGGCGTTGCCCTCAACGTCCACCACCACCAGTCGCTCTCCCGCCTCGACGACCTCGCCCGCCTCGACCCGCGTGAGGCGGCGGCAGGTGGAGCGGCCATCCGCCTCGAGCAGCTGGGCCGAGGCCGCCTTGCAGAAGCTCTTGAAGTCGTGCTCCCCCAGCAGGGCGGAGGCCGCCTCGTTCATGGCGGCGACGTCAAGCGCGGGGACCCCGCGCAGCCACCAGCTGTGATCCCAGGCGAGGACCGGGCGCGCGGGGCCAGGGCAGATTCGGTAGCGGTAGCTCCGCCCCCGCGCGTCGAAGCGGGCGGAGAAGCCCGCCTTCGCGCGATAGATGCCGGCGATGGATATGTCGTCCGGCGTGAGCGCCACGAGGGAGGCATGGAGCCTGCGGCCCTTCAGGAGCTCCTCACCCGGCTCGAGGGGAAGGCTCAGGAACTGCGCGAGGGCGCTCACGCCCGCGTCCGTGCGACCGGCGCACTCGAGCTCCACGGGGCGGCGAAGGACGGTTTGCAGGGCGCGCCTCAGCTCGCCTGCCACCGTACGCTGTCCCGGCTGCTCGGCAAAGCCGGCGAAGCCCGCCCCACGATAGCCCAGCCTGAGGACGAGGGTGCCCGCGGACGCCCGCATGACGCCGTCGCCTACGGAGGTCGTCTGGTCTGCCTGCATGTGAGCTCCTTCTGGAAAAGTCGTCAGGCGGTCGAGCCTAGGATAGTGCCGGCAGCACGATTGCCGCCACGAGCAGGGCGAGGGACGTGGCGAGCGAGAGGCGCTCCCTTGCTCCCCAGGTCTCGCCCTGCCGCCACGGCTGCCCCGAGCCCGAGGCGTAGCAGCGGTCGCGCAGGGCCTGGGCGAGTTCGTCGGAACGTCGGAAGAGGGCCACCACCAGAGGAATCATGACGGCCGCGTAGGCTCTGAGCCTGCACGCGGGACCCCCCTGGTCGAAGCGCACGCCACGTGCGCGCTGGGCACGCACGATGAGCGCGAACTCCTCCTCGACCTCCGGGATGAACCTCAGGGCGACCACCACGACCATGGCCACGTCCCCCACGGGAAGCCCCAGCCTCCCCAAGGGCGAGAGACCCCGCACCAGAGAGCGGCTGAGGCTGCTGGTGCTCGTCGTGGACGTCATCACGAGCACCAGCCCCACCATGAGCACGATGCGGCACACGGCCATCCCGGCGCGCGCGAGCCCCGCCCAGCGAAGGCCCACGCCCCCCATGAGGCCAAGGTCGAAGCTCCCGTCCACCACGAGGCCGTTGGCAAGCAGCGAGAGCACCAGCAGCACGGTCGCAGGCCTCAGGGCAAGGAGCAGCCTGCCCAACGGAAGGCGACACGACGCCAGGAGCGCGAGCAGTGCCACCCCCAGGAGCGCGAGCCCCTCCCAGCCCGGGGCAGCCATGGCCGCAAGCGAGAGGAGCAGGAGGCAGGCGACCTTCGCGCCCGCCGCCAACCCGTCGAGCCATGACCCTGCGGCGGCGTACCCGCCGAGCACGCGCGTCCTAGGCATGCAGGGCCTCCCTCAGGCGCAGGTACAGTGGCAGTCCCAAACCCGACGCCCCCAGCGTGCCAGGCTGGCGCTCGAGCTCCGCGGCGCGGCCCTGCCAAACCACGCGACCCGCGCGAAGCAGGCAGACGTCGTCCGCCAGGGGCAGCCACTCGTCCAGGTCGTGCGAGACCACCACGACCGCGGCCCCCTTGCCCACGAGCTCGCCCACCAGCCCCTCGAGGCGCACGCGCGCCGCACCGTCCAGACCCGCCGTGGGTTCGTCGAAGACGTAGGCGCTCCTTCGCATGGCGATGACTCCCGCCAGGGCCACGCGGCGCCTCTCCCCTCCCGAGCCTTCCAGGGACGAGAGGGGCCAAGCCTCCTCGCCGACCCCCATGCGGCGCAGAGCATCCTCCGCCGCCCCGCGCGCGTCCGACGCGCTCGCCCCCAGGTTCCTGGGCCCCAGGCTCACGTCCTCGAGCACCGTCGCGCAGAAGAGCTGGTCCTCGGGCCTCTGGAAGGCCAGCCCCACGTCCGGGGGCCTGACGGGCCTTCCCAGAAGAGTCACCTTGCCCCCGTCGGGCTCGAGCACCCCCGCAGCGACGAGGCTTACCGTAGTCTTGCCCGACCCCGACTCGCCCGCCAGCAGCGTGAGCCTGCCACCCCGAGCAACCAGGGAGACGTGGCTGAGCGCGGGCGCCCCCGCCTCGTAGCTGACGCTCACGTCATCGAGCGCGAGCTCGACCCCGGCCGGAGGGCGCGAGGCCTCGCCGTCGCATCGCCTGCCCGTGGGTTTGCCCCCCAAGGACACGTTCACCCAACCTACAGGACCACAGGCGTCTCGCCGCAGGGCCCCGGGCTGCACGCACGCGCCGTCGGCTCTCCCTTCGACAAGCCCGCGCAAGGTCGTGGCGTCGGCCGCAAGAGCCTCCCGTGGCTCGACGCCCCGACGAGCCAGGGCATTGAGGGCGTCAGCCGAGTCCCCCAAGACCCCCGCGCGCGCAAGGAGCGCCGCATCGGAGAAGAGCTCGAGCGGGCGCCCCTCCCAGCAGATGCGGCCCGCCTCCATGACCAGGACGCGATCGGCGGACGCGATGTCCTCCGGCAGGTGGGACGCCAGCAACATCCCCACGCCCCGTCCCGCGAGCACGGCGAGCGATGACCTGATCCCCTGGCGGGCGCGCGGGTCGAGCTGGGCGCAGGGCTCGTCCAGCATCAGGTACGACGGGCCCATCGCAAGGACAGCCGCCAGGGCGACGCGCTGCATCTGCCCGCCCGAGAGCCCCATCGTGCGACTGCGGGCGAGGTCCTCGACGCCACAGAGCCGCAGCGCCTCACGCACGCGACGTCCAAGCTCCTCTCCCCCGATTCCGAGGTTCTGGGAGCCGAAGGCGAGCTCCTCCTCCACGAGCGAGCTCACAAGCTGGCCGCGGGGGTCCTGGCGGAGGATGCCGACGCCCTCTTGGAGGAGACGGGCCCCGTCCCTGCCGGCGGACACCCCATCGACCAGAATCTCGCCAGAGCTTGGGCTCACCCCTCCCTTGCAAAGCGAGAGGAGCGTGGACTTCCCCGAGCCGTTGCGCCCCACCAGGGCGACACGCTCGCCCCTCTCCACGCGAAGGGAGCAGTCCCTTACCGCATCGCGACGGGCACCCGCGTAGCGATAGCTCACTGACCTCAGCTCGAGCATGTCACCCCCTAGAGAAGAAGGGAGGCCCGCTTTCGCAGGCCTCCCTGGCATTGCGTCCGTTGCAGGAAGGACGGAGCTACTCCGCGCTCTCCTCGGCAGCCTCGGGCTCGCTGGCCTCGGGCTCGACCTCGGCCTCAGGAGCGGCCTCGGCAACCTTCTCGACCTTCTTGACGGTCGTGGCGGCCTTCTTGGGCTGGACGGGCTCGGTGACGAGCTCGATGATGGCGACCTCGGCGGCGTCACCCTTGCGGGGGCCAAGCTTCATGATGCGGGTGTAGCCACCGTTGCGGCCCTCCCACACGCCCTGGGCGGCCTTCTCGAAGACCTCGCGCACGATCTCCTTGTCGCCGACCTTGGCGATGGCGAGGCGACGAGAGGCGAGGTCGCCCTTCTTGGCCCAGGTGATGACCCTGTCCACGTCGGGACGGATGGCCTTGGCGCGGGGCTCGAGGGTCTTGATGCGATCGTTGGCAAGGAGTGCGGCAACGAGGCTCTTCTTCATTGCCTTGGTATGGGCGGCATCGGTGCCGAGCTTCATACCCCTCTTCTTGTTGTGTCTCATGGTCTAGCTTCTCCTCTAAATGCTGTGTCTAGTCCTTGAGGCCCAGGCCCATGGCCTCGAGCTTGTCCTTGACTTCCTCGATGGACTTGACGCCAAAGTTGCGAATGTTGAGCAGGTCGTTCTCGGAGAACTCGACCAGCTGGCGGACGCTGTGGATGCCCGCACGCTTGAGGCAGTTGTAGGAGCGGACGGAGAGGTCCAGGTCCTCGATCTGCTTGTCAAGCTCGGTGCTGTCCTCCTCGATGCCGTTCGAGAAGATGGAGACGTCCTCGACGGGCTCCTCCTCGTCGGCCAAGCCCATGAAGGCACTCATGTGCTGGTTGACGATGTTGGCGGCCTCGACGACGGCGTCGCGGGGCGAGAGGGAGCCATCGGTCTCGACCTCGAGCACGAGGCGGTCGTAGTCCGTGTGCTGCCCGACGCGGCAGGGCTCGACGGCCTTGGCGCAGCGGCGCACGGGGGAATACAGAGCGTCGACGTGGATGAGGCCGATGGGATCGCCCTCGCGCTCGTTCTCGTCACCGGACACGTAGCCGCGGCCCATGCCGATGCGCATCTGCATCGAGAGGTGGGCACCCTCGCCCAGGGAGCAAATCACGTGGTCCTTGTTGACGAGCTCGAACTCGGCGGGAACCTTGAAGTCGCCGCCGCACACGGTGCAGGGGCCATCGACCGAGATGGTGGCCGTGGCCTCGTCGCCCGTGCCCATGGGACGGAACACCAGGCCCTTGACGTTGAGCACGATGTCGGTGACGTCCTCGTAGACGCCTTCGACGGTGGTGAACTCGTGCTGGACGCCGTCGATCTGGATGGCCTCGACTGCCGCACCCTCGAGGGAGGAGAGCAGCACGCGACGAAGGGAGTTACCGAGGGTGTTGCCGTAGCCACGCTCCAGCGGCTCAGCGCTGACGCGGGCGACGTTCTCGGAAATCTCCTCGACAGACACCTGCGGTCGGATGAATTCTGACATGAATACCTCCTACCGGTGTGGGCTTACTTGGAGTAGAGCTCGACGATGAGCTGGGCGTCGATGTCCAGGTCGATCTGGTCGCGGACGGGAGTCTGCAGGACGGTGCCGCGCAGCTTCTCGATGTCGACCTCGAGCCAGGCGGGAACGGCCATGTGCTCGGAGGAGACGATGGCCTCCTTGATGGGGAGAAGGTCCTTGGCCTTGGGGGCCACGGCGACGACGTCGCCAGCCTTCACCTGGTAGGAGGGGATGTCCACGCGGTGACCGTTCACGGTGACGTGGCCGTGGTCGACGGTCTGGCGGGCCTCCTTGCGGGTGCGGGCGAAGCCGAGGCGGAAGACGACGTTGTCGAGACGGCTCTCGAGCAGGCTCATCAGGTTGTCGCCGGTGACGCCCTCGCCCTTCATGGCCTTCTCGTAGTAGCCGCGGAACTGCTTCTCCAGGACGCCATAGATGAACTTGGCCTTCTGCTTCTCGCGCAGCTGCTCGCCGTACTCGCTCTTCTGGCGACGGGTGCGCCTGGGCTGGCGGTTGGACTTCTTGTTGATACCCATGACGATGGGGTCGATTTCAAGCTGGCGGCACCGCTTGAGGACAGGGGTCCTATCAATTGCCATTGCTACTGTCCTTCCTTACTACACGCGACGGCGCTTGCACGGACGGCAGCCGTTGTGCGGGATGGGGGTCTTGTCCTGGATGCCCGAAACCTCGAGGCCGGCGGCCTGGAGGGAACGGATTGCGGTCTCGCGGCCGGAGCCGGGACCCTTCACGAACACAGCCACCCTGTGCAGGCCGTGCTCCATGGCCGCCTTCGCGCAGGCCTCGGCCGCGACCTGGGCCGCGAACGGGGTGCTCTTGCGGGAGCCCTTGAAGCCGACGGTGCCACCGGACTGCCAGGCGATGACGTTGCCCTGGGGGTCGGTGATCGAGATGATCGTGTTGTTGAACGTGCTCTTGATGTGGGCCTGGCCCACGGCGATGTTCTTGCGCTCGGCGCGGCGGATGTGCTGCGTGCGCTGGTTCTTCTTCTGCGGCATTGTCTCTCCCCTACGCCTTCTTCTTTGCACCGATCTGGCGACGCTTGCCCTTGCGGGTGCGCGCGTTGGTGTGGGTGCGCTGGCCATGGACAGGGAGGCCCTTGCGGTGACGGAGGCCGCGGTAGCAGCCGATCTCCATCAGGCGGGCGGTGTTCTGCCTGACGGCGCGGCGCAGGTCGCCCTCGATGGTGAAGTTCGCGTCGATGTAGTCGCGGATCTTGGTCACCTCGTCCTCGGTGAGATCCTTGACGCGCGTGGAGGGGTCGACGCCGGTCTCGGCGCAGATCTTCTTCGCGCTGGTGGCGCCGATGCCGTACAGATACGTAAGACCGACCTCAGTGCGCTTCTCGCGCGGGAGGTCGACACCGTTGATACGTGCCAACTTCGAGCTCCTCTCTTAGCCCTGACGCTGCTTGTGGCGAGGGTTCTCGCAGATCACGTAAACCTTGCCATGGCGACGGACGATCTTGCACTTGTCGCACATCTTCTTGACCGAAGGACGCACCTTCATAGTCTCTTCCTTCCGGTAGTGCTTGTACGAACTGGTACTGCCGAGGCAAGTCAGGTGGAAGCTGGCCTGCCCTATCTCCTCGCCCAGCCGCAGGCGTGAATATCTGGAGTCTTGGGGTTACTTGTAGCGGTAGGTGATGCGACCCCTGGTGAGGTCGTACGGGGAAATCTCGACCACCACGCGGTCACCGGGAAGGATGCGGATGTAGTTCATCCTGATCTTGCCCGAGATGGTGCAGAGGATGGTCTTGCCGTTTTCGAGCTCCACGTTGAACATGGCGTTGGGAAGTGGCTCCACTACCTTGCCCTCAAGCTCGATGCCGTCCTGTTTGCTCACCGTGCCTACTTTCTCCCTGTGAATCACAGCGACTGATAATCATACGGAATGCAGGGAAATCGGTCAAATTCACACGCCCTTCGCACACGCCAGGACCACAGTCGGCAAAAAGGGGCCGATCGCGGCTGCGACCGGCCCCGAAGGCCTCTCCCACAAGGCGGGTGCGAGGCGTTTGCCTACTCGCCACCCTGCATGCTGCACCAGGGCCCGACCTCGTCCTGGGTCAGGATGACGGGACCGTCCTCGGTAATCGCCACGGTGTTCTCGTAGTGGGCAGCCTGCAGGCCGTCGTCGGTCACCACGGTCCAGCCGTTCGAGAGGGTGTGGTTCTCGTAGGTTCCCAGGGTGATCATGGGCTCGATGGCGATGACCATGCCCGCCTGCAGCCTCACGCCGCGGCCCTTCTTGCCATAGTTGGGCACGTTGGGGTCCTCGTGCATGACGCGACCCACGCCGTGGCCCACGTACTCGCGCACGACCCCGTAGCCGTTCTTCTCGGCCAGGCTCTGCACGGCATAGCCGATGTCACCCAGATGGTTGCCGGGGACCGCCTGCTCGATGCCCGCCTTGAGACAGTCGCGAGTCACCTCGCAGAGGCCCTTGACGGCGTCGGAGGGGGTACCCACGTAGAAGGTCCAGGCGTTGTCTCCCACCCAGCCGCCGAAGGTTGCCCCCGTGTCGACGGAGATGATGTCGCCGTCGTTGAGGAATACCTCGGGCGAGGGGATGCCATGGACGATCTGCTCGTTGACGGAGGCGCAGATGCTCCCGGGGAAGCCGCCATAGCCCTTGAAGGTGGGGATGGCGGAGTGCAGGCGGATGAAGCCCTCGACCGCACTGTCTATCTCCTTGGTCGAGACGCCGGGCCTGACCATGCTGCCCGCGAGGCGAAGGGCCTGCTTGGAGAGCGAGCCCGCCATCTTCATCTGCTCGATGTCCGCTTCAGACTTGATCTTGATCATAGGCTCAGGAGGGCCTTGACGTCGGCATACACCTCGTCCACAGGCCTGTCTCCATCGACCTCCTTCAGGATTCCGTGGCCGCCGTAGTACTCGATGAGCGGGGCGGTCTGCTGTTGGTAGGTGTCGAGGCGCTTCTTGATCGTCTCTGGCTTGTCGTCGTCACGCTGGTACATCTCGCCACCGCAGCGTGGGCAGACGTCCACGCCGGCGGGCGCGGTGTAGCCGCAGGAGCGGCAGGTGCGCCTCTGGCTCAGGCGCTCCACGATGACCTCGGGCTTGACGTCCACGAGGAGCGCCGCGTCGAGGTCGACTCCCATCTCCTTGAGCTCGGAGTCGAGGACGACGGCTTGCTGGGTGTTGCGGGGGAACCCGTCCAGGATGAAGCCCCTCTTGGCGTCGTCCTCCTGGAGACGTTCCTTGACCAGGTCGACGACGAGCTGGTCCGGCACGAGCTGCCCCGCGTCCATGTAGCCCTTGGCCTCGATGCCAAGCTTGCTCTGGGCCTTGACCGCGGCACGCAGGAGGTCTCCAGTGGAGATGTGCGCCACGCCGTAGTCGGCGACGAGCCTCTGGGCCTGGGTGCCCTTGCCCGCGCCGGGCGCGCCGAGCAGAACGATGTTCATGCGGGTTCCCTTCTTCCTCTGGGTGAGCGATGGAAGCGCGACTTCGCGGCGGGCGCGTTCGCCGCCGCATGACAATCCACAGTTTACCCACCTAGGGGCATGTGGTCTCATGCGATCCAAAAGACCATCCACCGCCACCCGTGCCCGCCGCCGCACATGGAAGAGGGGCGGCCACCGGAGTGACCGCCCCTCTCGCCTGAAGCTGCCCACGAATGGCCTACTTGAAGAAGCCCTCGTAGTTGTGCATCTTGAGCTGCGACTCCAGCTGCGAGATGGTGTCCATCGCCACGCCGACCATGATCAGCACCGAGGTGCCGCCGAAGGCCTGCATGAGGGTGTTGCCCGTCACGGCGAAGAGGATCGACGGCACCACCGCCAGGGCGGCCATGAAGAGGGCGCCAGGAAGCGTGATGTGGTCGAGCACGCTCTTGATGTACGCGGCGGTGGCGCTTCCGGGACGGACGCCCGGGATGAAGCCACCCGCCTTGCGGAGCTGGTCTGCCGTCTCGTCCGGATTGAACACCATGGCGGTGTAGAAGTACGCGAAGAAGACGATCAGCACCACCGAGAGGACCCAGTTGACGACGCCGGAGCTCAGCATGTTGGCGAAGCCCTGGATCCAGCGCACGTTGGGGAAGAACACGGCAAGCTGCGCCGGGAGGTACAGGAGCGCGGAGGCGAAGATGATGGGCACGACGCCTGCGGTGTTCACCTTGATGGGCAGGTAGGTTGCCTGTCCGCCCATGACCCTGCGCCCCACGACGCGCTTGGCGTACTGCACCGGGATGCGGCGCTGGCCGCGCTCGATGTAGACGATCACGGGAATGATCGCGATGATCACCAGCAAGGTGACCACCGTTGCGATGATGCCCGTGGTGGAGGTGCTCACCGAGGCGGTGAGCGAGTGGGGCAGGCCTGCCATGATGTTGGCGAAGATAATCAGGGACATGCCGTTGCCGATGCCCCTCTGGGTGATGACCTCGCCGAGCCACATGATGATGATGGCACCGGTGAGGAGCACGCCCACGATGATCAGGTTCTCGATCATCTCGGGGAAGCCCATGGCCGAGAAGTCGATGCCGTAGCTCTTGAAGAGGAACAGGTAGCCGACGGCATTGATAAGGGCCAGGACGATGGTGAGGTAGCGGGTGTACTGGGTGATCTTGCGCTGTCCGCTCTCGCCTTCCTTAGCGAGCTCCCCAAGGGAGGGAATCACCGCCTGGAACATCTGGAGGATGATCTGGGCGGTGATGTAAGGCATGATGCCGAGGCTGAACACGGAGACGCGCGAGAGCGCGCCTCCGGAGAACAGGTTCAGCACGGCAATGGCACCGCTGCTGGACGCGGCCGCCTGGAAGGCGGCAAGCATGCTGGCAAAGGGCACGCCGGGGGCCGGCAGGTAGGCGCCAAACCTATATAGGAGAAGGATCCCGGCCGTGACCAGGATCTTCTTCCTGAGCTCAGGAATGCGGAACGCGTTTGCGATTCCGTTTAGCACGCCTGCTCAACCTTTCCGCCAGCCGCCTCGATCTTGGACTGAGCAGAGGCGGAAACCTTGTCGACCTTGACGGTGAGCTTCTTGGTGAGCTCTCCGTCGCCGAGGACCTTGACGGGGATGTAGTCGTGCTTGATGACGCCCTTGGCGACGAGGGCCTCGCCGTCGACGGTCTCGCCATCGGCGAAGAGGGCTTCGAGGCGCGCGACGTTGACGGGGGCGTACTCGACGCGGTTGCGGTTGGTGAAGCCGGGGAGCTTGGGCAGGCGCATGGCCAGGGGCTGCTGGCCGCCCTCGAAGCCGGCGCCCTTGCCGCCGCCAGAGCGGGACAGCTGGCCGTTCATGCCGCGGCCAGAGAAGGTGCCGTGCCCGGAGGAGTTGCCGCGGCCGACGCGCTTGCGCGCCTTCTTTGCACCCTCAGCGGGACGAAGATCATTGAGCTGCATTGGATGACTCCTAGTTCTCTTCAACCTCAACAAGGTGCTTGACCTTGAAGATCATTCCACGAACGCTCGGGTTGTCGGGAAGCACCGAGGTGTCGCCGATCTTGCGAAGGCCCATGGCGCGGCAGGTGAGCGTCTGGTCCTTCTTGACGGAGGCGACCGCGCTGCGAACGAGCCTGACGGTGACGGTCTTGTCTGCCATGGTTACTCCTCCTTGCCGGCGAACAGCTCCTTGACCGTGAGGCCGCGACGAGACGCCGCCTCCTCGGGGCTGGAGAGGTTCATGAGGCCGTCGGCTGCGGCCTTGATGATGTTCAGGGCGTTGTCGGTGCCAAGGGACTTGGCGGTGACGTTGGTGATGCCGGCGAGCTCGAAGAGAGGACGCACGGGACCACCGGCGATGACGCCGGTGCCCTCGACAGCAGGCTTGATCAGGACGCGGCCGGCGCCGAAGTGGCCCTCGATCGCGTGGGGGACCGAGCCGCCCTTGGTGACGGGGACCTTGAACATGTTCTTCTTGGCGTTGTCGACGCCCTTCTGGATGGCCAGGGGCACCTCGGTGGAGCGACCCATGCCGAGGCCGACGTTGCCCTTGCCGTCGCCAACGACCACGAGGGCGACGAGGGTCATGCGGTGACCGCCCTTGGTGGTCTTTGAGACACGGTGGATGTAGACTACGCGCTCCTGAAGATCGGAGTCATTCTGGCGCTTACGATCACGTGGCATCTAAATTCCTCCTAGAACTTCAGGCCCGCGGAACGGGCTCCGTCGGCCAGGGCCTTGACGCGGCCGTGGTAGATGTGGCCGCCGCGGTCGAACTTGACCTCGGTGACGCCCTTCTCGGCGGCACGCTCGGCGACGAGCTTGCCCACGAACTCGGCAGCCTCCTTGTTGGAGCCCAGCTTGCCGGTTGCCCTGAACTCCTCGCTCAGGGTAGAGGCGGAGCAGATGGTCCTGCCGTCGACGTCGTCGACGACCTGGGCGTAGATGTTCGCGTTGGTGCGGTGAACGGTCAGGCGCGGACGCTCGGCAGTTCCGAAGATCTTGGAGCGGACGCGGCGCTGGCGGCGCTTGAGGCCCACACGCTTTGCCTGGTTCTTGTTCATTCCTTCTCCTTAGGCACGCCACCACCTGACGGGGTGGTGGTCTTTCTATATCGCCAGCAGGGCCTTACTTGGCAGCCTTGCCGAGCTTCCTGCGGATGTGCTCGCCCTCGTAGTGAATGCCCTTGCCCTTGTAGGGCTCGGGGGGACGCTTGGCGCGAATCTCGGCGGCAACCTGGCCGACCTGCTCCTTGGAGATGCCCTTGACCACGATGTGGGTGTTGTCGGGCACCTCGAAGCTGATGTTCTCGGGAGCGGCGTACACCACGGGGTGGGAGTAGCCGAGCGAGAGGTCGAGGTCCTTGCCCTTGAGCACGGCACGGTAGCCGACGCCGGTGAGCTCGAGCTTCTTCTCGAAGCCGGCGGAGACGCCGACGACCATGTTGTTGATAAGGGTGCGGACCAGGCCCTGCTGGGCGTTGGACTCGGTGGAGTCGTCGTTGCGGGTGACGAGGATCTCCTCGCCCTCCTGCGCGACGGTCACGAGCTCGGAGAAGTGGCGGTCGAGCTCGCCCTTGCTGCCCTTGACCGCAACGTGCGTGCCGTCGATGGTCACGGTAACCCCAGCGGGAACCTCGACAGGCTTCTTACCAATACGAGACATAGTCTCCTCCTATCTATTCCTGTCGCGGGTTACCAGATGTAGGCGATGACCTCGCCGCCGATGCCCATCTTGCGGGCGTCGCGGTCGCACATCATGCCCCTGGAGGTCGAGATGACGGCCGTGCCGAGGCCGCCGCGGACGCGGGGCAGGTCGGCAGCGGTGGAGTAGATGCGAAGGCCCAGCTTGGAGATGCGGCGGATGCCCTGGATGACGCGGGCGCGCTTGGGGCCGTACTTGAGGGTGATGTGCAGGGTCTTCTGGGGGGTGGTGTCCTCCACCTCATAGGACTCGATGTAGCCCTCCTCGCAGATGACGCGGGCGATCTCGGCCAGGACCTTGCTCGAGGGCATGGACACCTCGGACTTGCCGGCGGAGTTCGCGTTGCGGATGCGCGTCAGCATGTCCGCGATGGGATCAGTAACCTTCATTGATTCCTTCTCCTTCGTTAGTGATGAAACTGCGCATGCGGTTCATTTGGGCCCGTGGCCCGCACGCCTGCATGCCAGAGCCCTGGCCTACCAGCTAGCCTTGCGGACGCCAGGAAGCTCGCCCTTGCTCGCCAGCTCGCGGAAGCAGACGCGGCACAGCCCGAACTTGCGATAGACGGAGTGGGGGCGCCCACAGCGCTGGCAACGGTTCTGGGTGCGCGTCGAGAACTTCGGCTCGCGGTTCGCCTTGACGATCATCGAAGTCTTAGCCACAAATCCTCCTTCAGGAAGAGGCCCCGGGACCCTTCCCGGGGCAACTTACAAGCGATTAGTTAGTCCCTCTTGAACGGGAAGTGGAAGGCGTCGAGAAGCGCCTTGCCCTCCTCGTTGGTGGGGGCGGTGGTGACGATGGTGATGTCCATGCCACGGGTGTGGTCGATCTTGTCGTAGTCGATCTCGGGGAAGATCAGCTGCTCGGTGACGCCCATGGAGAAGTTGCCGTGGCCATCGAAGCTCTTGGCGCTGATGCCGCGGAAGTCGCGAATGCGGGGGATGGCGATGGCGATCAGGCGGTCGAGGAACTCGTACATGCGGTCGCCGCGCAGGGTCACCTTGGCGCCGATGGGCATGCCCGCACGCAGGCGGAAGGTGGCGATGGACTTGCGGGCGCGGGTCACCATGGGCTGCTGGCCGGTGATGGCGCGCAGGTCGGCGACGGCGCCGTCGATGGCCTTGCTGTCGGTAGCGGCCTCGCCGACGCCCATGTTGACGACGATCTTCTCGATCTTGGGGATCTGGTTGACGTTCTTGTACTCGAACTGCTTCTGCAGCTGGTCGCGGACCTCGGAGTAGTAGTGCTCCTTGAGGCGGGGAACGTACTTGTCTGCCATGTGCTCTCCTAACTCATGGGGTTTTACGTGCGGGGATGGGCCTCGCACCTCCCGGATGGCACCCGGGAGCCGGTTGCATCGCAAGCAATATGGGCAGAACTCTCCCTAGCAAGAGACGCAAAGGAAGATGATACGAGTTCGCAGGTCCTAATGCCACCGGCGCAGGGGCTGGCGGGGCCCGACAGCGAAATTTCACATTTCGGGAGCTGCGGCAGCCCGGCAGGCACGCCGCTCTCGCCCGCGCGACGCCCTCGCCCCCGACCGTGCGACCGCCTCGGTCGCCCGAGCGGTGTCCTCCGACCGTCCGACGCCCCTCGGACGCACGATGTCCCTCGGCCGTCTACCGTTCTCTATGCCATTTCCTGACTGCCATGCCGTTCTCTATGCCGTTCTCTGAAATTTAGGCCCTCTAGACCCCCCAAAATTCATGAGAAGGCATAGAGAACGACGGGGGATGTGGTGAATGGCGTGGCGGATGGGGGCGCCTGGTGCGAGGCGACGGGCGAGAGGGGCCTGCCACGGAGCTGCACGTCCCCGCGCGTGCGCTAGACCAGCTGAGGACACCCGCGTGACCAGCAAGCTCCTGGCTGCACGTCCCCGCGCGTGCGCTAGACCAGCTTACCCGCGCAGTGGTCGGCGATGTGCTGGATCATCTGGGCCTCCCAGCCCACGAAGTCGCGCTTGCGGCTCTTGAGCTCGCCGTCCACCAGCTCGTCGTAGCTGAGCTTGATCTTGGCGTAGCGGGTGACCTTGGAGGGCTCGTCACGGGTGAGGCAGCCCTCCTCGACGCGGGTGGCGCCCAGGCCGAAGATGACCCTGGGGTTGTACAGGACGTGCACGTTCCCCTTGTCGTCCAGGTAGGCGCCGACGGCCACGACCTGGCCGATCTGGTTGGCGGCCAGGCAGGCGGCGTCCTCGAGGGAGGACAGGGTGTCCACGAGGTCCTGCGCTACGGCGGCGTCCTCCGCGGTGGCGATGGCGCAGCGCTTGGAGAGGACGGCTTCGTCCCTGACGAGTTCCTTGATCATGCTCTTCCCTTTCCGGCGGGGCCTTCTCGCCCCACGTCCTGCCCGCCCGCACGCGCGGGCCACGTCGTGCAAGAGAGTATAGGCGAAGGCGCCCCGCACCCGGGCCCGCCCCCGCCCGCAGCCTCAGAACTCGCTGCCGTCCCAGTCGACCAGGCAGGCGTCCAGGCCGGCCTCGATGTCCTCGCGGTCCATGCGCCGCCCTATGATCACGATGCGGGTCATGCGGTCTCCCAACTCCTCGTCCCAGTCCCGGAGCATCTCGGGGTTCTGGACCAGGATGCGCTCGCGCTCCTCGTCGGGCGCGGTGGCCAGGAAGAGGCCGTTCTCGCTCAGGCTCACCTGGTGGCCCGCCTGCTCGAAGAGGTAGCGCATCGCGGGGTCCTGTGCCACCCACACGCTGCCCTTGGCGCGGATGACGCTCCGTGGCCAGCTGCGCACGTAGTCCGAGAGCGCCTCGACGTCGAAGGGGCGACGACGCTGGTAGAGGAAGGTCTGGATGCCGTACTCGAGCACCTCGGGGTCCTCGTGCTCCTCGGGGTGCTCCATGGCGTCCACCCAGGCGGCGGAGCGGTAGGCCTCCTCGAAGCTGAAGCGTCCGGTGTCGAGCAGCTCGGAGACGGGCAGCCCCCCGTTCACCGCCTCGACGACCACGGCGTCGTGCTGGAGGCTGCGCACCACGGCGCGCAGCTCGTCCAGCTGCTCGCGGCTCACCAGGTCTGCCTTGTTGAGCACGAGGGTGCTGCAGAACTCGACCTGCTGGACCAGCAGCGCCTCGATGTCGTCCTCGTCGATGTCGTCGGCGACGAGGCTGCAGCCGCCGTCGAACTCGTCGAGCATGCGGGCGCTGTCGACCACCGCGACGATGTTGTCGAGCTCCATGGGGGCGTGGCCGCCGTTCCTGCTCTGGTCGCAGAAGGCGCTGATGGTGTAGGCGATGGGGATGGGCTCGCAGATGCCCGACGCCTCGATGATCACGTAGTCGAACTTGCCGGAGTCGGCGATGGAGCCGAGCTGGCGGGCGAGGTCGTCCGAGAGCGTGCAGCAGATGCAGCCGTTGGTGAGGGGGATGAGGTCGTCCGCCTCGCTGAGGCCGCCGTCGCGGACGAGGCTGGCGTCCACGTTGACCGACCCGATGTCGTTGACGATGACGACGGCGCGGATGCCCTCGCCGTTGGCGAGGATGTGGTTGAGCAGGGTGGTCTTGCCCGCACCCAGGTAGCCGGTGAGGAGGACGATCCCCACCGGCTTGCGGGCGGTGGCGCTGGGGTCGACGGGGCTTGCGACGGTGACGTCGGAGCCGGCGCTGGCGTTTGCTGCTTGCATGTTGCCTGCCTTCCTGCCTGCCGCAGGCGCTGCCGCGGCGGTGGCCTTTCTCCGCGCCATTATGACCAAGTCGGCAGCCCGGGCGGCCACGGGAGGACGATTCCCAGCACGCCACGGGCAAAGGAGCACAGAAGGGCGAGAAGCGCCAGCCCCAGCACGAGACCATCCGCCATGCCAGCAGACCTGAGCAACCCCAGGCAGACACCGCGACGCAGGGGCCAGAGGAGCCTGAGCGGCGTCTTGTTGAGCAGGTCGAGGGCAAGGTGAGAGGCGTATCCCAGCGCCAGGGGGACGGCGAGGGCGGGAAGGGCCAGGCGCAGCGCCGCATAGGTCGCAACCAGCGCCACGAGCGAGTGGGAGAAGCCCCGGTGCCCCGACGCGCGGCCCACGGCGCAGACGGCGACGAGCGTCATGGCGCCGGCGAGATGGTTGGGACCAAGCTGACTCGCGAGCCACCGGAGCGCCACGAACGGGTCTTGGCCGGCGGGTGTCACACCTGCCGTGTAGAGCGCGAGGGACAGGGCGATAAGTGCCACCAATGCCGCCCAGGCCCGCCCGAGCTCCTGCGACGCCTCGCTGGTGGAGACGTCCGTGTCGGGCAGCAAGCCGCCCGCGGCGCCTGCTGCGGCAAGGGAGAGGAACGCCGCGGGGGAGAGGCTCGCGTCACCCACGGATGCCAGCGAGGCCGATGCGGCTGACGGGTCGGCGAGCCGCGCTGCCGCAAGCCCCGCGGCGACGGCGACCGCTGCCCCCACCGCCATGTGCGTCCGTCCCGTCATGTGGCCCCTCTCGCCCATGCGCGTATCCGCCAGAAAACACCCGATCGCGGTCCAACCAGCCATGCCGCACATCATGCCGCACCGCCCGCGGCCCAGCCGGCCATCCCGCACCGCCCGCGACGGTCCCCCGGGCGCGCCCCGACACTCGTCGACGTCTTGTGTCCGCATCCCATTCTGGCCCCAGCCGTCGCGCCGCGCATGCTACATTCTCTCCAGATACGCGCCGTTACTGACGGATGTTCGTGGGTCACCACGGTGGAGCGGCGCGCAAGCCATAGTGCCGACCGTCTGGGCAAGCAGCCTTCGCCGAGGGCCGCTTGCCCTTTGCCTTTGGGCCCGGGGCCATTCGGGGGACGAGGTCCCAGACGGAAGGACGTGCGCATGCAGGAACTCGTGGAGCTGCTTCGGGCAAACCCGTATCCCGGTCGCGGCATCGTGGTGGGCAGGGACTGCGTCTACTACTGGATCATGGGGCGCAGCTCCAACAGCCGAAACCGCGTCTTCTCCCTCACCGAGGACGGAATCCGCACCGAGGCGCATGACCCGGCCCTGCTCGAGGACCCGAGCCTGATCATCTACCACCCCGTGCGCCGGATGGGCGAGAACCTCGTGGTGACCAACGGCGACCAGACCGACACCGTCGTGGAGAGGGGCGACTTCCGTACCGGCTGCATGACCCGCGAGTTCGAGCCCGACGCCCCCAACTACACGCCCCGCATCAGCGCCGTCGTGCGTCCCGACGGCAGCTTCGAGATGTCGGTCCTCAAGCGCCAGGCGAGCGACTCCGGCCGCTGCCTGCGCCAGTTCTTCTGCTACGAGGGGGCCGACGAGGGGGTGGGCTACCTCATCAGTACCTACCAGGGGGACGGCAGCCCGCTGCCCAGCTTTTCCGGCGAGCCCGTCGAGGTCGCGCTGCCCGCGACGGCGCGGGAGGTCTGGGACGCGCTGAACGATGACAACAAGGTCTCCCTCTATGCCCGCATCGGCGCGAAGGTGACCCTCTTCAACAAGAACCTCGGCGACTAGCGGCGCCTGTCGCGCTGGCAGCGATAGCGCGCTGGTAGCAATGCCTCGCTGCGACGTGCGCGCGACACTCTCGCCTGGAAGATGACCCATGGAAGGAAGACCATGAACGAGCTCGAGCTCAAGTACGGCTGCAACCCCAACCAGAAGCCCGCCCGCATCTTCATGAAGGATGGCTCGGACCTGCCCGTCACCGTGCTCTGCGGCAAGCCGGGATACATCAATTTCCTGGACGCCCTGAACTCCTGGCAGCTCGTGCGCGAGCTGGCCAAGGCCACGGGCATGCCGGCGGCGGCCTCGTTCAAGCACGTCTCGCCCGCTGGCGCCGCCGTGGGCAGGCCGCTGAGCGGGGTGGAGCGCCAGATCTACTTCGTCGAGGACGAGGGAGAGCCCTCCCCCATCGCCTGCGCCTACATCCGCGCGCGCGGCGCCGACCGCATGAGCTCCTACGGCGACTGGGCCGCGCTGAGCGAGGTCTGCGACGCCGACGTGGCACGCTACCTCAGGCGCGAGGTCTCGGACGGCATCATCGCGCCCGGCTACACCGAGGAGGCCCTGCAGATCCTGGGCGCCAAGAAGGGAGGGCGCTACAACGTGGTGCAGGTCGACCCCAGCTACCAACCGGCTCCGACCGAGGTGAAGGACGTCTTTGGCATCAGCTTCGAGCAGGGACACAACGACTTCAGGATCGACCGAGGGCTCCTTGGCAACGTGGTGACACGGAACCGCGAGGTCCCCGAGACGGCGCTCGTCGACATGATCGTGAGCCTGATCACGCTGAAGTACACGCAGTCCAACTCGGTCTGCTACGTGAAGGACGGGCAGGCCATCGGCGTGGGCGCGGGCCAGCAGAGCCGCATCCACTGCACCAGGCTCGCGGGCGGCAAGGCCGACACCTGGTACCTGCGCCAGCATCCCAAGGTCCTGGGGCTGCGCTTCGTCGAGGGGATCCGCCGCGCCAACCGCGACAACGCGATCGACGTGTACGTCTCGGACGAGCACGACGACGTGCTGGCCGAGGGCGAATGGCAGAAGTGGTTCGCGGAGAGGCCCGAGGTGTTGACCCGCGAGGAGAGGGCGGCGTGGATAGCCGCCCAGACCGGCGTCACGCTGGGATCGGACGCCTTCTTCCCGTTTGGCGACAACGTCGAGCGCGCGCACAAGAGCGGCGCGAGCTACATCGTGGAGCCGGGCGGGTCGATCCGCGACGACAACGTGATCGAGACCGCCGACAAGTACGGCATCGCGATGTGCTTCACGGGGATGAGGCTGTTCCACCACTAGGAACACAAGGGGCGGAGCCGCGCCCATCTTGTCTTTCGCTACAGAAATGCCTCGAAATGGCGAGAAAAGCGTGGCAAACGACAAGATGGGGCTATCGAGATGACGCGTTCGACGTAGTCGCGGCAGCAGGTGCCGAGCCGTCATCGGATGGCGCAGGCGAGCCATTCTCGCTCGCTGTCGCGTCACCGTCGGCGTCGGCGCCCGTACTCGACAACTCGAAGCTCACCTCGTCGAGGTCCTTCACATGCACCCTGAGCAGCGCCTCGATCTCTGCCTTGCGCGTGTCGTCCAGCGGCGCCGACGTCACCACCCGCGCCACCACCTTGCGCGAGAGCGAGCCCGCCCCGGAGTCGTACGAGTCGAGCACCCCCACGCGGTACGACGCGAAGCCGGGGCACACCGCCTCGAGCTCCTGCGTGGTGGCGCGCACGTCGTAGCCGTCCTGGATGGCGAAGGTCTCGCCGTCGTTCTTCGCCATGGTGTCCTGAACCAGCCGCGCGGTCATCAACGTGCAGGGAATCGCGAAGACCAGCGTGCCCACCAGCAGCCTGCGGCGAAGGCGGCGACTCCTCTCCCGTGCCTCCTCGTCCTCCTGCACCGTGATCACGCCGTCCCCGTCGACGTCGCGCTTGAGGGGCGTGCGCAGCAGGACCAGCACGAACTCGGCGGCAAATGCGATGAACACCACGTTGAGCGAGAACTCGTAGAAGGCCCCCGCAAAGTACGCGAGGTCACTCTGGGCCACGCCGTAGCCCGCCGCGCAGAGCGGCGGTATGAGCGCGGTCGCCACGGCGACGCCCGAGAGCAGCGTGGCGGGCTCCTGGTTGCGCGAGATGCCAATGCCACCGGCGAATCCTCCGGCCAAGGCGATGAGCACGTCCCACACCGTCGGGCTTGAGTTGGTGAGCAGCTCGGAGGTCTCGCTCGAGATGGGCGAGACCACGAAGTAGAGGGTCGAGGTGACCAGGCAGATCGCGACCTGGACCACGAGGCCAATCAGCACCTCGCGCAGGAGGCGCAGGTCGGCGGTGGCGATTGCGTAGGCGAGCGCCATGACCGACCCCATGAGCGGGCAGATGAGCATCGCGCCGACCACGGACTCGGTGGAGTCGACGTTGAGGCCGACCGACGCGATGAGCATGGCGACGATGAGGATGCAGAGGTGGGTGCCATCTATGCGCGCGCCGGCAAGGATACGGCGGCGGATGGTCTGGTGGCTCGCCCGGCCGTCGCGCACGTTTGCCAGCCGTCGTGCCACGCGCAGCAGGTCATCTTGGCCATGCCGTCGCCCCTCCCCTTGCCCCGCCCGTCGCGGACGCCTTGGATTGTAGGCCGAGGAAGGGGCGGCAGGCGAGAGGGGTGCGCCACCGCTGGCCAGTCAGTCAGTCCCTCTCTTCCAGGGCGAGCGCGACGTTTCCGCCCAGGAGGAGGACGATGCCCGCCCACGCGAGCGCGGACGTCGCGGCGGGTCCCAGCAACTCGCCGGGAAGGTACAGCCCGCCCATGATCAGGAACAGGCTCAGCATGACGCAGAGGAGCGCCAGCATCTTGCGCGCGGTCTCGCTCATCGGCCGACCCCCGTCCTGCCCGCCTCAAGCAGGCGCACGTACGCCCCGTCCTGGGCGAGGAGCTCCTCGTGGGTGCCCTGCTCGACGATGCGGCCGGACTCGAGCACCACGATCTTGTCGGCGTCGCGCACGGTGTTCAGCCCGTGCGCTATGACCAGCGTCGTCTTGTCGCGGCAGAGCTCGCTCATCGCCAGCTGGATGTGGCGCTCGTTGTCTGCGTCCACGCTCGCCGTCGCCTCGTCCAGGATGACTATGGGCGCGTCCTTCAGGATGGCGCGGGCGATGGAGACGCGCTGCGCCTCCCCGCCCCTGACCGTCCAGTCGTCCGTGCGCGCGGACAGCGACCACAGGGCCCGGTACTCCTCGCACGAGGAGGGTTCGTGGTAAGAGACTGCAAACGCACCCCCCTGACGCGGAGTCCTTCGACGTCGTCATCTGCTCCATGAGCTTCCACCACTACCCCACGCCGCAGGACTTCTTCGACAGCGTGTTCCGCGTGCTGCGCCCGGGCGGCAGGCTTGTGCTCAACGACAGCACGGGAAACGCGCTCCTGCTGTGGGTGGTGAACCACATCGAGCTGCCCCTCGCGAACCTCACCCACAAGGGCGACGTGCGCATCTACTCGCGCAAGGAGCTCGAGTCGATGTGCTCGAAGGCCGGCCTCGGCATCGAGACCTTCGTGAACGACAAGGTCTGGCACCTGCACATGGTGGCACGCAAGCCGAGGTAGGAAACTCGCGGGGGTACCGGCTCGCCCGATCTTGTGGTGCGGGACGCCAGCTCGCCCGATCTTGCAGCTGTGGACAGAATTGCCCCCGAACGGCGAGAAATGCGTCCACGTCTGCAAGATCGGGCGCCGGGGCCCCGTCGCGGGCCCCGTTGTGGCGCCGAAACCCCGTCGCGGCGCGAGGCCATGGCGCCAATCGCGAAGCGCCGGGCCCCGTCGCGAGGCCCCGGCGTGGCAACGTCACACGAACAGCACCGCCACGTGATACACCACGAACGCGATGGCGAGCGCCAGCGCGAAGTAGGTCGCCCCGATGATCGCGGTCCACTTCGCGGAGTGGGTCTCGGAGTACGTGGTGGAGAGCGCCATGGCGCACGGGACGTTGAAGGTCACCGCGAACATGTAGGCGAGCGCCTCCGCCGGCTGGATTCCCGCCGCGAGGCCCGACGCGCTGACGGCGCCCGTCGCCTTCGCCGCCGACGCGGCGGCATACAGGCTGCCCGCAGAATCGGCCTGGCACAGCGCCGAGAGGACGCCCAGCGAAGCCTCCTTGGCGAACATCGATGCCAGGAACGAGACGAAGGTCTTCCACCCCATCCCGAACACGCGGGTCACGGGCTCTATGGCGTGGCCCATGGCATAGAGCGCCGAGCCCGACACGTCTCCCGTAGGCGACCACGACAGGACCCAGAACAGGGTGGACGAGAGGAACACGATCGTGAGCGCGCGCCTGAACACCCCGACGCCGTGCCTGAGCGACGAGACCAGCAGGGCGCCGATCTTGGGGCGGTGATACGGAGGCAGCTCCATGACCAGGCCGGAGCGCTCGCCCTCGGGGTTGAGGCGATGTCCGTAGGCCTTCGATATGACCAGCATCACCAGCATCATGACGACGAAGATGCCCACCATGACGAGGGCCATGCCCCCCGGCCCGAAGAAGACCATGGCGATGGTGGGGATGATGGAGAAGGTCGCGCCGCAGGGAACGGCCCAGGTGAGCATGGTCGCCAAGAGGCGTTGGCCCCAGGAGTCGACCACGCGGGTGCCCGTGACCCCCGCCATGGTGCAGCCCAGGCTCATCATGAAGGGCATGATGACCTTGCCCTGCAGCCCGAGGGCTCCCATCCAGTCGTCGAAGGCGTAGCTCACCCGGGCAACGACGCCCGCCTCCTCCAGGAGGCCGAAGGCGAAGGTCGCCCCGAAGCAGAAACCCGCCATGGCGATGGAGTAGCCGACGGCGGTGATGAGCCCCTGGGACACGTAGGCGGCTATGAACTCGCTGGCGCCGGCGGAGGTGAGCCCGACGTAGGCCGGGAGCTCCAACGAGCTGACGACAGCCATTCCCGCCAGCATGATGGGCGAGGAGACCAGCATGGCACCCACGAGGCCCAGGAGGATGATGCCCGTAGAGGCGAGCTTTCCCCAACGACGCGAGAGGAGCGCCGCATCGAGGCGGGCAAGGCGCTTTGCGGGAACACCGTCCGATGACTGCACGCCCTCCAGCATCGCATCGACCCAGGCGTAGCGCGCCGTGGCGCACGACACGGCACCGGACTCATCCGCGGAGGCGTCGCGGGCGGCGAGCCACACGGGGCCGAAGCCCAGGGGCTCGCGCTGGCCGGACGTGCGGGCCTCTCCCCCGTCTGATGTCACGTCCCGGAACGCACGGACCCACTCGGGGGAGTGCCGCCTGTAGAGGTCCTCCAGGGCGGAGGCGTCAAGGACCAGGCAGTCCCTGTCCGCGCGGTCGATCGCGTCCATGAGGGCGTCGTAGCCCTCTTTGCCGTTGGCCACGAGGGGGACGACGGGTATGCCGAGCCTGTCCTGGAGCAGGGACGCGTCGACCTGCTTTCCCTGGGCGCGGGCCACGTCCATCATGTTGAGCGCCAGCACGCAGGGCAGCGTGGTGCCCACGACGTCCGCCAGCATGTAGAGGCTGCGCGAGAGCTGCGACGCGTCGGCCATGACCACGATGACGTCCGCCGCGGCAGACTCGATGTAGTCCTGGGTCACGCGCTCCTCGTCGGACTGCGCCGAGAGGCTGTAGCTGCCCGGGAGGTCGCAGACCTCGTAGCTGCGGCCTTCTCGCTCGAAGCTGCCCAGCTTCTTCTCGACCGTCTTGCCCGGCCAGTTGCCCACGTGCTGGTGAGACCCCGTCAGGCGATTGAAGAGGGTCGACTTGCCCGAGTTGGGCTGCCCGAGCAGCGCCAGGCGCAGCCTGCGGGCGCTCATGCGGACACCTCCTCGACCTGGATGTCATCGCAGCCGCGACGCCCCAGGGCAAGGAGGGTGTCGCGGGAGAAGACCAGGAGGGGCCTGCGCCGGTCGTTCCTGCGAACCTGCAGGACGCTCCCCGGTATGACGCCCACCGACGCGAGCCTGCTCAGCTGCCGCATGTCGCCGCCCAGCCTCGTAACGCGAACCCGCGAGCCCGCCGTCGCCTTCGATAGATTCATGCTTCCCCCTTTGGTGACCCTGACCGCCCGTAATTGGTGGCGGTCGAGTTCACTTTAGCTTACTTATCGGACGAGAGAAGCTCCATGCGGACGCGGCGGGCGCACGTCTCCGCCGCCGTCGGCGCACGGTTCTGCGTTGCCCTCCAGCGGCTGGTTCCGGGCACCTCTTCGGCGGTTCGCCTGGGCTCCGGGCGCCTCTACGGCGACGCGCCCGGCCCCGCACCTCTCCGGCAGCCTGCCTGGCCCCGCAGCTCTCTCTGCCGGCCGCCTGGCCTCGGACGCCTCTCCGGTGACGCACCTCTCCGCCAGCTGCTGCGGACCCAATCTTGTAGTCGTGGACAGAACCACCCCCTGGCAGCGTGAAAAGTGTCCGCATCTGCAAGATTGGACGGCAGGGACCTGGCCGCGTGGAGTCAAGCGAGAGTGGCACCCATGTGGCGCAGTCGAAAGCAATCGCGCTTCGTGTAGTTGTGGACAGAACCACCCCCTGTCGGCGTGAAAAGTGTCCACGTCTGCAAGATTGGGCGCCGTGGCGACGGGCTACTGCGATTCCGGCGGCAGGCGGCCGTACGGCAGGCGGCCGCAAGTCAGACAGCCGCAGACCAGGCGAGAGTGGCTTCCGTGTGGCGCGGGTCTCGGCTACGCCAGCAGCGTCATGGCTACGGTGCCGGCGACCATGAGCGCCAGGCCCAGCGCCGCGCGGCGCGTGAGCGGCTCTCTCAGCACCAGCCACGCGAAGGCGACGGAGACCAGGATGGACAGCTTGTCGATCTGCACCACCACGCTCACCACGCCGGTTTGGATCGCACGGTAGTAACAGAGCCACGAGGCCCCGGTGGCTACTCCCGAGAGCAGAAGGAAGCCGAGCTCGCGGCGGTCGACCGACCGAAGCTCGCCCAGCTTGCCGCGGAGGAGCACGATGGCCCAGGACATCGGCAGCACCACGCAGGTGCGCAGCGCGGTGCCGAGGTTCGACTCCACGCCCTCGATCCCGACGCGGCCCAGGATGGAGGTCAGCGCGGCGAAGACGGCCGCCAGGATGGCGTAGGGGAGCCACCCCAGGCCATGGCGCCCCTCTCGCCCGCCGCACGGCTGCTCGCCGCGGCGCCCCTCTCGCCCGCCGTCCGCCGCGTCCTCGCGGCGCTCGATCATGAGCAGCGTGCCCAGGAGGATGACCGCCGTGCAGACGAGCTTCGCCGCGAGGTGGGCGGTCTCTCCCAGAAGGGCGATGGCCAGAAGCGTCGCGAGCACGGCACTGCTCTTGTCGATGGGCACCACTCGGTTGACGTCACCCAGCGAGAGCGCTCGGAAGTAGCAGATCCATGACGCGCCCGTCGCCAGGCCCGAGAGCCCCAGGAAGACCCATGAGCGCGGGGTGAGCGCGGACATCGTCGGAGCCGAGCCCACGACGGCCACCACCAACCAGGCGAAGGCCAGCACGACCGTGGTGCGAATGGCCGTCGCAACGTCGGAGTCCGTCCGCTGGATGCCGAGCTTCGCCAGGACGGACACCACGCCCGCAAAGAACGTCGAAAGCACCGCCGCAGCAACCCAACCCATGACACGACCCCTCCCCTTGAGCATGCGCGTCGCGCGCTCCCACCGTAGCGCTTCGCGGGCGTCTCGGCGGGTAAAAGGAGTCCTGACGCGTTTTTCGACCCGCTCGGACGAGGGAGGTGGAGCGATGGTCCACGCTCGCGAAGGCGAGAGGGACGCTGCGGACACGGCCCGCAAGGTCGAGCTCATCCGTCAGGAGATCCGCGACGACCCCCAGAACGCGGACTACACGAGACGTGGGATCGACCCGCTCTTCGTCGTCGGGGCCGACGCGCGCATCGTGATCGTGGGGCAGGCGCCCGGCGTGCGCGCGCAGGACAGCGGCATGCCATGGAACGACCGCAGCGGGCAGCGCCTGCGCTCCTGGATGGGCGTCGACGACGAGACCTTCTACGACTCCGGCAAGATCGCCATCATGAACATGGACTTCTACTTCCCGGGGACGGGGCGCTCGGGAGACCTGCCGCCTCGCGCCGGCTTCGCCCAGAAGTGGCACCCTCGCCTGCTCGAGTTCATGCCACGCGCGGAGCTCATGCTGCTGGTAGGAGGCTACGCGATGCGCAGGTACCTGGGACTCCCCTCGTCCGCCCGGCTGGGCGACGTGGTACGGGACTTCCGCCGCTATGCGCCGGGGCGGTTCCCGCTGGTGCACCCGTCGCCGCGCAACCAGCTGTGGATGGGCAGGAACCCATGGTTCGAGGAGGACGTCGTCCCGGCGCTGCGCAGGCGCGTGGCGGAGGCCTTGCGGGATTAGCGCGCCGTCAGCCCCCGCTCCTGCCGCGCCGAGCGCGAAGGCTACCCCTCGTGCGCGGCGACGAACTTCTCCATGTAGACCATGTCATACCAACGGTCGAACTTGCGTGCGCACTTGTTGAAGCGCCCCACAAGACGGTACCCCATGCGCTCGTGGAAGCGCACGCTCGCCTGGGTGAGGTATTCGTCCTCGGGTTCCACGTAGGCGATGCAGGCGTAGAGGTTGGTGATGCCGCGCGCGGCGCAGGCGACCTCGAGGTCCTGGTAGAGCCTGCGGCCCACGCCTTTGCCGCGCTGGTCGCGCCTCAGGTAGATGGCCGTCTCGGCGCTGCAGGCGTAGGCCTCGCGCGCATGGAACTCGCCCACGTAGGCATACCCCACGGGCTCGCCGTCCACCTCGGCCACCAGATAGGGGTAACGCGCGCCTATGCGCGCGATGCGCTGGCGAAACTCGGCCAGGCTGGGCGGCTCGAGCTCGAAGGTGATCGCCGTCTCGCTCACGTACGGCGCGTAGATGGCAAGCAGCGCCTCCGCGTCATCTGGCGTCGCACTGCGAATCGTGATGTCCATGCGCCTCTCCCCCAGACGATTGCGTGCGCCCGGCACGTCTGACGCACCGGATGCGCCCGGCACGTCTGACGCGCCGGATTAGTGTACACAAACTCAGCATTTTGCCAGGATAAGCTCGATATGGGTGGTTTCTGAGGCTCTTCGGCGAGTCCATGTACACTAATTTGCCGTGAGGGGCATGCGAACGCCGCCATGCAACCGAGAGCGAGACCGTCGCCCGGAGTCCCGCCACCCAGGTCCCTTCACCCAGGTCCCGTCACTCTGGCCAGAACAGCTCGTCCAGGCTCCGCCCCAACCTCTTACAGATGGCAACGCAGAGCCTGATGGTGGGGTTGTAGTCCCCCCGCTCCACCGCGTTGATGGTCTGGCGCGAGACCCCCACGGCATCCGCGAGCTCCTGCTGCGACAGCCCCGCCTCGGCGCGCGCCTGCCTCATGGAAAGGTTGCTCATCCCTCCACGCCCTCCCGATGCCCCTCTTTCCGCAGGCACCAGACGCGAGCCAACGCGACCAGCGACTCAAACGCCCAGCTCGCGTTGATCAAGAGCGAGCCATCGCCGACGTCGGGCTTGCCCCCGCCGGCAAGCTTTGCCATGAAGTCCGGCAGCTCGATCGCCAGGGCGACTGTCCCCAGGACGAGCAGGAGCACGACCCCCGGCAGGTAGTTCCTACGCATCCCAAAGTAGGCGTCGTGCCAGATGGCATAGGTGGCAAACGCGCAGCAGTCCACGCACAGCACCAGCACCATGAGGAAGCCGGGGTCGAGACGGGCATCCCCCCAGAGCTCCACCGCAAACGCCGCAAGGAGGAGGAGCACGGAGTTGAGGATGAAGCCGACCTTGTATGCCTTCCCCATCACCGCGGTCTGGCGCTCGTCATAGCCCCTCTCGCCCTTCTCGTTGGCGACGCACAGCATGACCGCGACCATCGAAACCACAAGAAGGATCATTCCCAGGGCGAGCATGCGAGCCTCCCTACCTCAGGTGGGAAAATGTCGTATATATTTGACTCGATTGTAGGAAAGCAAGCACATTTGTCAAATAAACACGACACACCCGAGAAGGGCGAAGCATCCTTCATGGCAGCTCGGCATGGCCCCGTACCCTACGTCGGAAGCTGGAGCCCGTCGTAATGGCAGCGCAGCTTGTGGCCCGGCGAGACCTCGCGCATCTTGGGGAACTCCTTGACGCAGCGCTCCGTGCAGTGCGGGCAGCGGGTGTGGAAGGGGCAGCCCGTTGGCGGGTTCATGGGGCTGGGCAGGTCTCCCTCGATGAGCACGTGGCGGCGCTTGGACTTGGGGTCGGGCACCGGCACGGCCGAGAGCAGCGCCTGCGTGTAGGGGTGGCACGGCCTCGCGTACAGCTCCTCGTTGGGCGCCATCTCCATGATGGTCCCCAGGTACATGACGGCGATGCGGTCCGAGATCATCTCGACCACCGACAGGTCATGCGAGATGAAGAGGTAGGTGAGCTCGTAGCGCTCCTGCAGGTCGCGCAGGAGGTTGAGCACCTGGGCCTGGATGGACACGTCAAGCGCCGAGACGGGCTCGTCAGCGATGATCAGCTTGGGCTGCACCGAGAGGGCGCGGGCGATGCCGATGCGCTGGCGCTGGCCACCGCTGAACTCATGCGGGTAGCGCTCGCCATGGGCAGGCGAGAGGCCCACCGTGCCAAGGAGCTCGTGCACCCTCTTGAGCCGCTCGCCTGCGGACATCCTGGTGTGCACCAAGAGTGGCTCGCCGATGATGTCCTGCACCTTCATGCGGGGGTTGAGCGAGCCGTAGGGGTCCTGGAAGACCATCTGCATCTTGGCGCGCAGGGGGCGCATCTGGCGCTCGCTCAGCGCCGTCACCTCGTCGCCGTCGAAGAATATCCGCCCCTCGTCGGGCGTGATCAGGTGGTCTATCAGGCGGCTCGTGGTGGACTTGCCGCAACCGGATTCGCCCACGAGCGAGAAGGTCTCGCCCGGCATGACGTCGAACGAGACGTCGTTCACGGCATGGACGTAGCCGGTTGGGCGGCCGAGGAGGCTCTTGCCCACCGGGAAGCGCTTCGAGACGTCCTGCACGGAAAGCAGCGGCTCACTCATGCGTGGGAACCCCCTTCGCGTCTTGTGCCGACACATCACCGGTGGCCCCCGACGCAGCGGCGGTGGCATCGGCCGCGCCGGCGCCGTCAGCCAGACCGCCGATTCCGGCCGCGTACTCCACGCTGGCACCAGCCGCGGCGTATGGGCAGGCGCAGCGATGGCCCTCCCCCACCTGCACGAGCGCGGGCACCTTGGCCTCACAGGCCGGGCGCGCCATGGGGCAGCGCGGGGCGAAGCGACAGCCCGCAGGCATGGCCGCGAGGTCTGGAACGCTGCCGGGGATGGACGGCAGGCGGTGCACGCGCCGCCCAAGCCGGGGCACGGAGGCTATGAGCCCCTTGGTGTAGGGGTGGCGCGGATGCTCGAAGAGCTCCTCGACCGGCGCCTCCTCGACGATGCCACCGGCGTACATCACGATGACGCGGCTGCAGGTCTCGGCCACGACGCCCAGGTCGTGGGTGATCAAGAGGATGCCGGTGTTGCGCTCGGCGCGGATGCGCTCCATCAGCGCCAGGATCTGGGCCTGGATGGTCACGTCGAGCGCCGTAGTGGGCTCGTCGGCGATGAGCAGCTTGGGCTCGCAGGACATGGCCATGGCTATCATGACGCGTTGGCACATACCACCCGAGAGCTCGTGCGGGTAGTTGCGCAGCGTCACCTCGGGCTCGGGGATGCCCACCAGGCGCAACGCCTCGACCGAACGCGCGTGGACCTCCTCGCGGCTCAGGTCGTTGTGCAGCCGCAGGGCCTCGGCGAGCTGGTCTCCCACGCGCATGATGGGGTTGAGCGAGCTCATGGGCTCCTGGAAGATCATCGAGAAGTCGTTGCCGCGTGCGTCTCGCATCTCCCGGTCGCTCAGCTCGAGGATGCTGCGGCCGTCCATGACCACCGAACCCGAGGTGCGGCTGGTGTCCTTGCTCAGGAGGCGCATCATGGCCAGCGAGGTGACCGACTTGCCGCAGCCGGACTCCCCCACCAGGCCCACGATCTCTCCGGCGTGGATGGAGAACGACACGCCGCTCACGGCGGTGATCCATGACTTTCGGTCGCGCTTGAACTCGACCTTGAGGTCCCTGACCTCAAGCAGGGCGTCTTGCATCTGCGCCTCCTAGTTGAGCTTGGGATCGAGGGTGTCGCGCAGGCCATCGCCGAAGAGGTTGAACGCGAGCACGGTGAGGAAGATCAGAAGGCCCGGGAACAGCACCAGGTGAGGCGCCGTGGCCAGGTAGTTGCGGCTCTGCGAGAGCATGGCGCCCCACTCGGGCTGGGTTACGCTGGCGCCGAAGCCCAGGAACGACAGGCTCGAGGCCGAGAGGATCGCGCCGCCCACGTTCATGGTGAAGTTGACGATGAGCGCCTGCATGGTGCCGGGCAGGATGTGGACGAACATGATGCGCCTGGACGAGCAGCCCACCGAACGCGCCGCCTCGACGTAGAGCTCGCTCCTCACCTCGAGCACGGCGCCACGGATGATGCGCGCGAACGACGGGACGGTGAACACGGCCACGCCGATCATCACGTTGGTGAGGCCGGGGCCGATTATCGCGACGACGGCGATGGCCAGCAGGATGCCGGGGAAGGCGAACATCACGTCGCAGACGCGCATGATGAAGGCGTCCACGAGCCCGCCGCAGAAGCCCGCGATGAGGCCGAAGACCACGCCGGCGGCGGTGCCGATCACCGATGCCGTGAGGGCGGTCCCAAGCGAGAGCTGCGTGCCTGCGACGAGGCGGCTGAACACGTCGCGCCCGAACTCGTCCGTGCCCCAGACGTGGGCGGCCGTGGGGCCCGAGAGCAGGGCCGAGTAGTCGTACTGGTTGGGGTCGTAGGGCACCACGGAGGGGCCGATGACGGCTATGACCAACATGAGCACGATGAAGACGAACCCCGCCACGGCGGTCTTGCGACGCAGGAACTTCTTGAGGAACTGCCTGGCCGGACTCTGCGCGCGGGGGAGCTCCTCACCGCGGGCGAACTCCGAAGCGCCCGCCCCTGCGGTCGCGGCGGTCGCGTCCCCTTCGCCCGGGGCCCCCTTCAGCTTGGTCTTTTCTGCCATGTCGCACGTCCTCCTAGTCGAAGCGGACGCGGGGGTTGATGACCCCGTACAGCACGTCCGCCAAGAGGTTGATGACCATGTACTCGAGCGAGAAGAACATGATGAGCGCCTGCACCACCTGGTAGTCGCGGTAGTTGATCGAGTCGACCAGGAGGCGTCCCATCCCCGGAATCGAGAAGACGGTCTCGATGACCACGGAGCCCGCGATGAGGGCGCCGATCTGCAGGGCGGCCACCGTGACCACGTCGATGGAGGAGTTCTTGAAGGCATGGCGCATGATGACCTTGGACTCGGGCAGGCCCTTGGCGCGGGCGGTGCGGATGTAGTCCTTGCCCAGGTTCTCGATCATCGAGGAGCGGGTGACGCGCGCCAGGATGGCCATAATGCCGGCGCCCATTGCCAGCGACGGCATGATGTAGCCGCGCCAGTCGTCCACGCCGCCTGTGGGAAGCCACCCCAGGGCGACGGAGAAGAGCTGCATGAGCTCGAGGCCCAGCCAGAAGCTGGGGATGGAGAGGCCCGAGATGGCCACGACCATGCCCACGAGGTCCAGGGCCTTGCCACGATTGATGGCAGACACGACGCCCAGGAAGATGCCGATGAGCGCCGACCAGGTGATCGAGCAGATGGTGAGGTAGATGGTTATGGGGAAGCGCGGGACGAGCAGCGACCAGACGGTCTGGCTGTTCTTGTACGACATCCCCAGGTTTCCGGTGAAGAGGCCACCCATGTAGTCCAGGTACTGCCGGAGCAGGGGCTTGTCCAGGCCGAGCTGCTGGCGGATGAGCTCTATGTCCCCGCCCGTCGCGTTCTTGCCGGCGATCATGCGTGCCGCGTCACCCGGGATCAGGTGGATGAACAGGAACACGACGATCGAGATGACGAAGAACAGGGGGATCATCGAAAGCATGCGCTTCAGGAAGTAGCGCCCCATCTTCCGCCTCCTCATTTGCTCCAAAAGGGCTTGCCGGCCTTCGGGGGCCGGCAAGCCCAATCCGTTTCCTGACGTGTGAGCCGGGACGCGCCCGGCCCCGCGCCCGCGCTAACGCTCGAGCGTCGCGTGGGTGGCGTCGATGCCCATGGGGATCATGCGGACGCCCTTGAGGTACTCCTTGTACGAGAAGAGCGAGTCGTCCGTGGCAAGGAAGAGCCAGGGGCAGTTCTCCCAGGCAATCTTCTGGCACTCGCGATAGTACTTGTCCTGCTCGTCCTGGGTCGGTGCGGCGTTGCCCTTCTCCAGGTTGGCGTCGAACTCGTCGTCCTTCCAGAAGGCGGTGTTGTAGCCCGTGGGGGGCACCATGCCGCTGGAGAGCAGCGAGCGCAGGAAGCCGTCGGCGTCGTTCTGGGACCAGTTGACGTACCACATCTGGAGCTCGGTCTCGTCGGCGGGGAGGGCCGTCTTGTCGGCCACGGTGGCGGGCTCCATGGGCTGGACGTCCACGGTGATGCCAATCTGGGCCATCTGCTGCATGACGAAGGTCATGCCCTTGGTCTCCTGCGTGGAGTTGTCGCCCCAGAGGGTGAGCTTGAAGCCGTCGGGGTAGCCGGCCTCCTTGAGGAGGGACTTGGCCTTGTCGAGGTCCACGTCGTAGGGCGTCTGCGCCTCGTAGGAGTGGAGCTTCTCGGGCAGGACGGAGGTCGCGGGGTCCGCGAAGCCGGAATAGAGGACCTCGGCGTACGCCTTCTGGTCGAAGGCGTAGTTCATGGCCTGGCGCACGCGCACGTCAGAGAGCTCCTTCACGTTGGTGTTGAGCGTGACGTAGCGCATGGTGGTTGACTTCTGCGCCTTGAGGTTGATGTCGCCCGCGCCCTTGATGGTGGCAATCTGGTCGGACGGGGTGGGATACACGAAGTCGGCCTCGCCGGTCTGGAGCATGGCGATGCGCGCGCCCGCCTCGGGCACCTCGCGGAAGGTCACGGAGTCGACCGTGGGCTTCTCTCCCCAATAGCTGGGGTTGGGCACCATGGTGGTGTGGTCGCCGTTGACCCACTCCTTGAGCGTGAAGGCACCGGTGCCGGCAGACTGTGCCAGGTAGTTGTAGTTGGGGTCCACGGCGGCGCTGGGGTTGATGAGGTAGAACTGCGAGATGCTGTTCATGAACGGCGAGTAAGGCGCGGACAGGGTGAAGACCACGGTGTTGGCGTCGGGCGCCTCGACCTTGGCCACGCGGTAGTTCTCGCTCCCGTCGTCCAGGGTCTGCACGAAGGTACGGCGACGACGCCAGCCGTTCTCCTTCTTGACCGCCTCGTTGTAGTTGGTGACGACGACCGAGGAGTCGAAGGGGGTGCCGTCACTGAAGGTGACGCCGCTGCGCAGGTGGAAGGTGTAGGTGAGGGCGTCATCCGAGACGTCCCAGCTCTCGGCCAGCATGGGGACGAAGTTGTAGTCCTCGTCGTGGGCGACCATGGTCTCGTACATGTAGTAGCAGACGTTGCCGGAGTTGCCGTCCGACCAGTTCATGGGGTGCAGGTTCTGGATGGTGCCCTCGATGGCGATCACGAGGTCGTTGTCCGCGGACTTGCCGTCGGTCTTGGTGGCCTTGACGACGAAGCCGTCAGCGTCGACCTCCGCGGCGGCAGTATCGGAGCCGGACTCGACGGGCGTGGTGGCATCGCTCCCCTTCTTGCCGCAGCCGGCAAGGGAAGCGCCCAGCAGGCCGGCGCCGATGGCGCCATAGCCCAGGAACGAACGACGGCTCATTCCCTTCTCCGAAGCGGAAACCTCGTGATTCTGAAGCATGCGACTTCCTCCTTGTGGACGACGCGCCCGGCCCACCCCGACGGGACGGGCCCCTCCTGACCTGTCCCCGTCCGCGGTCGCGAGACGGGGCCGTGCAAGATGACCGAGGGGAGACGAACCTCTGCGCGCTCTCCGGGAACTTTCGCCTTCTGGGCGACGGACCCATGCGGCACTGCCCCCTCATGATTCATATAGATTCATACTCGGAACCGGCTTCGCTTGGCAACAGTTCGCCCAACGGCAACCCGCCGGAGGGGAGAGGTTTTCGCCAAGCGTGATGATGCGCGCGACGAGGGGAGCACGGTTGTACGAGTTCGACAGGGAGCGCTACGACAGGCGCATGGCATGGTGGCTCCACGACCGCTTCGGCATGTTCATACACTGGGGCCTCTACGCCATCCCCGCGCGCGGCGAGTGGGTGCGCAGCACGGAGGAGATGGACGACGCCTCCTACCGGCCCTACTTCGACGAGTTTGACCCTCGCGAGCTCGACGCGCGCGCCTGGGCCCGCGCCGCGCGCGAGGCGGGCATGCGCTACGTGGTCATGACCGCAAAACACCACGACGGCTTCTGCCTCTTCGACACGGCACAGACCGACTACAGCTCCGTGCACGCACCGCTCGGCCGCGACGTCGTGGCCGAGTTCGTCGAGGCCGTGCGCGCCGAGGGCCTGAGGGTGGGGCTGTACTTCTCGCTCATAGACTGGCACCACCCGGACTTCCCGCAGTACGGCGACCGCCAGGCACCGCTGCGCAACCATCCCGAATGCGGCAACGAGGGTCGCGATTGGGGGCGCTACCTGCGCTTCATGCACGCCCAGGTGAGGGAGCTCTGCAGCAACTACGGCAGGCTCGACCTGCTGTGGTTCGACTTCTCGTACGACGACATGCGCGGCGAGCGCTGGGGCGCCACCGAGCTCATGCGCATGGTACGCGAGCTCCAGCCCGACGTGATCGTGAACAACCGCCTCGAGGTGAGCGGCGAGGGCATGGGCTCCCTTGCCGAATGCGCGCCCACCCCCTACCACGGCGACTTCGTGACGCCGGAGCGCATCATCCCGCCCTGGCGGCTCACGGACGCCGAGGGTCGCCCCCTGGCCTGGGAGTCCTGCCTGACCATGAACGACAGCTGGGGCTACACCGCCCGCGACGACAACTGGAAGTCACCGCGCACGCTGGTGCGCTCGCTCGTGGAGTGTGTGTCGAAGGGCGGCAACCTCATACTCAACGTGGGTCCCGACGCGCGCGGACGCATCCCCCGCGCGTCGATGGAGCGTCTGCGCGAGCTGGGCCGCTGGATGGGAGAGAACGGCGCGAGCGTCTATGGCTGCGGCAGCGCCGAAGGAGGTGGCGTCGACCTTGCTCGCTTCGACCAGGGACGCGTGACGCGCAGGGGCAACCACTACTACCTGCACCTGCACGAGCCCCACGTGGGCCCCGTGCCGCTTTTGGGCGTGCCCAAGGCGAGCATCCGCAGTGTGAGGATACTCGCGGACGGCAGCGAGGTGCCCCTCTCGTCCAGCTGGACCCACAGCGACTACGCCGACGTCGCGTTTGCGGACCTCGGTGCGGCGACGGAGCTTCCCGACCCGCTGGACACCGTGCTGGAGCTCGTTTTGGACAAGTAGGGCGCGGGATGTCCGCCCACGCAAGGGACGAAGGCGCGTGGGCCGCGTCCACCCAAGGCCTCGCAACCACAAGCCGAACCACAAGCCACCGACACACCCAGGCGAGAGGAGCCTCATGCTCGGCAAGGAACTCCAGGACTACGCGCGCGACTGCTTCGAGGGGCGTCTCGCCCTGCTCGACGACGTCACCCGCGCACGTGCCACCGCGACCGTGGACGCCAGCGCCGACGAGGACGAAGCCTGCCTCCTGCGCTACCTCTTCGGCACGCTGCCCCTCTCCGACGTCCTCGACGTCGAGCCGGGAGTCCTCGTCTCCTACGTGCGTCACTCCCTCATGCTGCGGCGCGGCCTGGGCTGGACCCGCGAGCTGCCCGAGCCCCTCTTCGTGCACTTCGTGCTCTGTCCCCGCGTCAACAACGAGCCCCTCACCGACTGCCGCCCCCCGCTCTGGAGTGAGCTGCACGAGCGCGTCACGGGGCTCAACGAGCGTGAGGCCGTGCTCGAGATCAACTACTGGTGTGCCCAGATGGCCACCTACCAGGCGTCGGACGGCCGTACCCTGGGGCCGCTCGCCATGCTGGCAAGCGGGGACGGCCGCTGCGGGGAGGAGTCGACCTTCCTGGTGAGCGCCCTGCGCAGCGTGGGCATCCCCGCGCGCCAGATCTACACCCCCTGGTGGGCGCACTGTGACGACAACCATGCATGGGTCGAGGCCTACGCCGACGGCGGTTGGCACTACCTGGGCGCCTGCGAGCCCGAGGAGGCGCTCGACCGCGGGTGGTTCACCAACGCGGCGGGACGGGCCCTCATGATGGGCACGACGGTCTATTCCGACTATGCCCTCGACCAGCTGGGCGGCGAGGACGCCGGGCGCAACGGCTGCACCCACCTGATTGGCGTGACCCCCTCCTACACGAGGACGGTGCGACTCGCGGTGCACGTCGCGGACGAGGGCGGCAATCCGGTCGAGGGGGCGACCGTCTGCCTCGAAATCCTGAACTCCGCCCAGTGGGCCCCGGCGACCTGCCTGGTCACCGACGCCTCGGGCGAGGCTGGCGTGAGCGTGGGGCTGGGGGGCCTGCGCGTGCGCGTGACGAGCGGCGGGCGCATGGCGTGGCGTACCATCGACACGGCGGAGCTCCACGAGCTCGACTTCATCCTGGGCGAGAGGGGCGCCGGCGACGAGCCCGTTGGGGCGGGCCAGGCCGGGGCGGATCCTACGCCCGGACGCGAGGCCGGCAGCTGGCAGTGGACCTCGCCCGTAGGCAGCGCGGAGGTCTTGACCTGGCATGACGTGGACGTGCGGGCGCCGGAGGACCACCCCGCCCCCTCCTGCCGCCCCACGCCGGAGCAGCTCGAGCGCGGACGTGGGCGCAAGGCGAGCGTCGACGAGCTGCGTCGCAGGCGTGTCGCGAGCTTCCTGGACGAGGGCGCGCAGCTCGCCGACGGACTCGTGGCTCGCGCCAACCGGGAGGACCACGCGCGCATCGAGCGTTTCATGCGCCTCGCCCTCGGCAACGCCGGCGAAGTCGCCCGCTTCCTCTCTGGCACCTCGGCGGACGACGTGGCAGCTGCGGCCCAGGGCCCGCTCGAGGCGGACCGCCTAGGGCTTCTCTCCACCTTGTCCGACAAGGACTTCCGCGACCTCAGGGCAGACGTGCTCGAGGAGCAGCTCCATGGCGCCCGCGCCGTCTGCGGACGCACGCTGGGGTTGCTGGCAGCGCAGGGCATCGAGCCTGACGAGGCACAGCGCGTCTACGAGCGCTACGTGCTCTGCCCGCGCGTGGGCCTCGAGCACCTGACCGCCTGGCGCGGCCCCCTGCGCGGCTGGCTCCAAAGCGAGCTCGACGCAGGCGAGCTCGAGGCCATGCATGGCGACCCGCGCGCCATCTGGGACTGGCTCGAGCGCAACGTGGGCTTCGACGAGAGGCAGGACCTCGCCAAGCTCGCGGGAGGCCCCGTCGGCGCCCTGCGCGGCCGTCACGCCTCCCCCGTCACGCGCGCCACCCTCTTCGTTGCCCTCTGCCGCTGCCTGGGCCACCCGGCCCGCGTCAACCCCGAGTCGCTCGCACCCGAGCTCTTCGAGGGCGGCCGCTTCGTGCCCGCGCAGGAGCCCCCTCGCCCCAAGTCCCGCAGGGTGCGCCTGCGTGCCACCGCCGGAGGGACCAAGTCCTGCTTCGTCGACTGGACCCTGGGAAGGCTCCAGGCCTACACCGAGCGAGGAGGGCAGGGGTCCTTGGGCTTCCCCTCGCTCGAGCTTTGGGGCACGAGCGCGGACGAGGGCGGCCTGACACTCGAGCTGCCATTGGGGACCTGGCGCCTGGTGAGCACCACCCGGCTCCCCAACGGGAGCCAGCAGGCCTCCGAGGCGATCTTTCGTCTTGTGGAAGGCGAGGGGGAGCTCGAGCTGCCGTTGCGTACACGCGTGCCCGAGGCCTCCGATATGCTGCAGGACATCCCCCTGCCCGAGCTTGCGCTGCACGCAGCGGACGGGTCCCCCGCCTGCGCCAGCGACGCGCTGCGGCGCAGCGGCGCAGGCAAGGCGGGCATCGTCGCCTTCCTGGGGGAGGCGGAGGAGCCCACCGAGCATCTGCTCAACGAGCTGCGCGAGCAGGCCGACCAGGTTCGGGAGGCCGGACTGGGCCTGCTCCTCGTGTGCCGGAGCCCGAAGGCCTACGACGACCCCACGCTCATGCGCGCCCTCGACGCGCTGGGGTCCGCGCTGGTGCTCTTCGACGACTTCGACGAGCTGCCCGAACGCCTCGCGCGCCGCATGTACGCCAACCCGGAGAAGCTGCCTCTCATGCTCCTGGTGCAGCCGTGCGACAAGGCCGGTGAGGGCGAGGCGGCAGGCGCAACGGACGGCGACGTCGTCTTCCGCGGGCTCTATGCGGTGGGGGGCTACAACGTGGGCAGCGTGGCCCTTGCCCTGCGCCTGGCGCAGCTAGCCTAGGGACTGGGGACGGATGATGCCACGAGGCGGACAGCGACCGGCAGGCGGAGCACGCGCCCTCTCCGGCCCGTTGCCCACTCCCGCCGCGCTGCCCGCGCAAGCGGCATCATCGCCGGCCAAGCCGTCGTCATCCGCGCCTCTCGTCCACTTTGCTTCCGAGTCCTGTCGCATGGCCGCGAAGGAGGTCGCCTCTCACCTGGGGTCCGAGCTACTGGCTGGCACACCAGAGGATGGGGATTCTGGTCCCAGCCTGCTCATGGACGAGTCAGGCCTCTGGCTCTGCGGGGAGGACATGAGGATGCGAGGAGACTTCGCCCGGCTCATCCCGCGCCTCAGGCCTCACGCCCTGGCGCGGGAGCTGCTGGTCAAGGCGGCGCGGGTCAAGGGCGTCGAGCGCCCGTGCGCCGTCGACGCCACCGCCGGCCTGGGAGAGGACTCTCTCCTCCTGGCTGCAGCCGGGTTCGAGGTCGACCTCTACGAGCGTGACCCGGTAATCTTCGAGCTCCTACGGGACGCGCTGCACCGCGCGGAGTCGCAGGGCGAGCTCGCGCACCTCGTGGCGCGCATGCACCTGCATGAGGGCGACAGCATGGTCGCGCTACGGGCCCTCAACGAGGGTGGCGCTCGTCCAGACGTGGTCTTCCTGGACCCCATGTTCCCCGCCCGGCAGAAGAGCGCCCTGGTGAAGAAGAAGTTCCAGCTCATCCATCGGATCGAGGCGCCGGCTTCGGACGAGGACGAGCTGCTTGCGGCGGCCTTGGCGGCGCGTCCCAGAAAGGTCGTCATCAAGCGGCCGCCCAAGGGTCCCTTCCTCGCGGGGAGAAAGCCCGGTCACAGCGTCGTTGGCAAGGCCGTCCGCTACGACGTGATTGTGCCCCCACCCCAAGCCTAGGGGAGGACGGGCACCGGGACCCCGCCACCAGGAGCCCTGCAAGCCCGGAGCGCGGCCTCTCGCTTGTCGGTACTTTTCTCCCGTGGAACCACCGACGATCAGCCACCTCGGGGTGAAGTCGGACCGAACTTCAACGATTGTCGGCACTTCTCGTCTTCCAAACCACCGACAAACGGAGCTTCCGGGCGAGAATGGCGCCGCTGCCTCAGTTTGCTTGTACTTCTCGGCTTCCTGAACACAAGGAAATTGCCCATTTTGGACGAGGACGGCTCTGACGCATCAAATTGCTTGCACTTCTCTAAGTCAGAAATGCAAGCAAATCGACGGTTCGAAGCAAAAACGCCCCGTGACCCGAATTTGCTTGTGCTTCTCGGCATCAGCCGGCGGGAAAACACAAGCAAACGAGCGCCTCCGGACGAGAATGACTTCAAAAAGTCCCCCACCCTGGCGGATGGGGGACCCGACGTTCGCACTGGCGGTGACTCGCTCCCTAGAGCTCGACACCAGACTTCTTGGCGAAGCGGACCTTCTTGCCGTCCTCGTTGAAGCGATAGCCGACGCGGGTGGGCTTGTCGGTCTGGGGGTCGACGATCGCGACGTTGGAGACGTCGATGGCCGCCTCCCTCTCCACGATGCCGCCCTGCTGGCCCTGCTGGGTCGGGCGCTGGGCCTTCTTGACCATGGCGACGCCACGGACGACAACCTTGCCCTCGGCGGGCATGGCCTTGATGACCTCGCCGCGCTTGCCCTTGTCCTTGCCGGACAGGACCTCGACCTGGTCGCCCTTCTTAATCTTCATCTTTGCCATCTGCTACTCACTCCCTACAGCGTCTCAGGCGCGAGCGAGACGATCTTCATGTACTTGTGGTCGCGCAGCTCGCGGGCGACGGGCCCGAAGATGCGGGTACCCTTGGGCTCGCCGTCCTTGTTGACCAGGACGCAGGCGTTCTGGTCGAACTTGATGTAGCTGCCGTCCTTGCGGCGGGTCTCCTTGACCGTGCGCACGACGACGCAGCGGACGACGTCACCCTTCTTGACGGATCCGCCAGGGGTGGCCTCCTGGACGGCGCACATGATGACGTCTGCAAGGCCGGCGTAACGACGCTTGGAGCCACCAAGTACCTTGATGCACTTCACACGCTTGGCGCCGCTGTTGTCAGCGACGTTGAGCATGGTCTCCATCTGAATCATTGCTTGTTCCTCCGAACGCTCACCCCTGCCAGAGGTGCGGCCTCGCGTGCGCCGCACATGGCTGGGAATGGGTTGTATAGGTCGTTACTTGGCGCGCTCGACGATCTGGGTCACGCGCCAGCGCTTGGTCTTGGACATGGGACGGGTCTCCATGACAGTGACGGTGTCGCCCAGGCCACACTCGTTCTTCTCGTCGTGGGCGTGGAGCTTCTTGTGGATCGTCATCATCTTGCCGTACTTGGGGTGGTGCTTGCGGTACGTGACCTGAACGGTGACGGTCTTGTCGCCGGAGGTCGAGATGACCTCACCGGTGCGGACCTTGCGCGCGTTCCTGCTTTCGGTATCTGCCATTTCCTGTTTCTCCTGCGATCTAGTTCTGCGCAGCGGCGTTTTCCGCTGCGATCTGGCGTGCGCGGATCTCGGTCTGGACGCGGGCGATGTCGCGCTTGACCGTGGTGACGCGAGCGGTATTGTCCAGCTGGCTGGTCGCCATCTGGAAGCGGAGGTTGAAGAGCTCGGCCCTGCCGTCCTCGAGCTTCTGGGCAAGCTCCTCGTCGCTGAGCTCGCGGATGTCCTTGTACTTCATTTACTTGGCCTCCCCGTCCTGGTCGGCGCGGGCGATAATCTTGGTCTTGATGGGGAGCTTGTGCTGGGCGAGGCGCAGGGCCTCCTTGGCGATGGACTCGTCGACACCGGCGATCTCGAACATGATGCGACCGGGCTTGACGACGGCCACCCACTCCTCGGGGTTGCCCTTGCCGGAGCCCATGCGGGTCTCGGCGGGCTTCTTGGTGATGGGCTTGTCGGGGAAGATGGTGATCCAGACCTTGCCGCCACGCTTCATCTGGCGCGTCATGGCGATACGAGCGGCCTCGATCTGTCGGTTGGTGATCCAGTGGGCCTCGAGGGCCTGCAGGCCCCACTCGCCAAAGTAGAGCTTGGTGTTGCCCTTGGCCTGCCCCTTCATGGAGCCACGCTGGACCTTGCGGTGGAGAACGCGCTTAGGTGCGAGCATTAACGGCCCCTCCTCTCGTTACGGGAACGGCGAGGACGGCTGCTGCCCTCGAGCGCGGGGTTGAGCGCAGGCTGGCCGGGAAGCTGCTCGCCGAGGTAAATCCAGACCTTCACGCCGCAGGCGCCCATGGTGGTGCGGGCGGTAGCCTCGCCGAAGGCGATCTTGGCGCGCAGGGTGTGCAGGGGCACGCGACCCTCGCGGTACCACTCGCGACGGCCCATCTCGGCGCCGTTGAGGCGGCCGGAGCACTGGATGCGGATGCCCTTGGCGCCGGCCTTGCGGGCGGACTGGACCGCCTTGCGCATGGCGCGACGGAAGGCGATGCGGCCCTCGAGCTGCTCGGCGATGGACTGGGCGACCAGCTGCGCGTCGAGCTCGGGACGCTTGATCTCGATGACGTCGACGTTGATGTTGCCCTTGGTCACGCCGGCGATCTTCTCGAGCTCGCCACGCAGGGAGTCAATCTCGGCGCCCTTCTTGCCGATGACGATGCCGGGACGGGCGGAGTAGATGATGACCTTCACCTTGTCGCCGGCACGCTCGATGTCGACGCGGGCGAGGGCGGCGGAGGCAAGACGCTTCTCGAGGAACTTGCGAATCTCGAGGTCGTTGCCAAGGCTCTTGGCGTAGTCCTTCTTATCGGCGTACCAACGGGAACGCCACTCCTCGGTGATGCCGAGGCGGAAGCCGGTAGGCTGAACCTTCTGTCCCATGCTTTCCCTACGCCTCCTTTCCAGGTGCGACGACGACGGTGATGTGGCTCGTGCGCTTGTTGATGCGGGATGCGGAGCCCTTGGCGCGAGGACGGATGCGCTTGAGCGTGGGGCCCTCGTCGACGTAGGCGTACTTGATCACGAGGCCGTCGGCGCGCATGCCGTTGTTGTTCTCGGCGTTGGCGACGGCGGAGCGCAGGACCTTGGCGACCGGCTCGGCGGCGGCGCGGGTGCTGAACTGGAGGGTCTCGAGGGCCTTCTCCACGGACTTGCCGCGCACCTGGTCGACGATCATGCGGACCTTGCGAGGGGCCATGCGGACGTACTTCGCAGTAGCCGAGACCTCGTTTGCAGCGTTGTTCTTAGCCATTGTTCTTCATGCCCCCTGTTAAGCCTTGTGGCCGCGGAAGGTGCGGGTGGGCGAGAACTCGCCCAGCTTGTGACCAACCATGGACTCGGTGATGTACACGGGGACGTGCTTGCGGCCGTCGTGGACGGCAATCGTGTGCCCGACCATCTCGGGGAAGATGGTGGAGGAGCGCGACCAGGTCTTCACGACCTCCTTCTTGCCAGCCTCGTTCATAGCGGTGACACGCGCAAGGAGGCGAGTCTCCACAAACGGGCCCTTCTTGAGACTTCTGCTCATTCTTGGGATCTCCTAATACTCGTGTTCCGACTACTTCGAGCGACGACGACGGATGATGAGGCGGTTCGACGCCTTCTTCGGGTCGCGCGTCTTCTTGCCCTTGGTCGGCTTGCCCCAGGGGGTGACGGAGGGACGTCCGGAGGTGTGGTTCTTGCCCTCGCCGCCGCCGTGCGGGTGGTCGACGGGGTTCATGACCGTGCCGCGGACGGTGGGACGGACGCCACGCCAGCGCTGGCGGCCGGCCTTGCCGATGACGATGTTGCCGTGCTCGGCGTTGCCGACCTCGCCGATGGTGGCGCGGCAGGTGAGGAGCACGCGACGGAGCTCGGAGGAGGGCATGCGGAGGACGGCGTAGCCGTTGTCCTTGCCCATCAGCTGCACGGAGGTGCCGGCGGCGCGGGCCATCGCGGCGCCCTTGCCGGGCTGGAACTCGACGGCGTGGACCAGGGTGCCGACGGGGATCTGCGAGAGCGGCATGCAGTTGCCGGGCTTGATGTCGACGTCCTTCTCGCCCGAGAGGACGACGTCGCCCACGTGAAGGCCCTCGGGAGCCAGGATGTAGGCCTTGGCGCCGTTCACGTAGTGGAGCAGGGCGATGCGAGAGGAGCGGTTGGGGTCGTACTCGATCGTGGCGACCTTGGCCGGCACGTCGTCCATGCGACGCTTGAAGTCGATCCTGCGGTACAGGCGCTTGTTGCCGCCGCCCTGGTGACGGGTGGTGATGCGGCCGTTGTTGTTGCGGCCTGCCTTCTTGGGCAGGGGCTCGAGAAGGGACTTCTCGGGCTTGGTGGCGGTGATCTCCTTGAAGTCAGAGATCGTCTGCCAGCGCCTGCCTGCGCTCGTGGGCTTGAGGTGCTTGACTGCCATTGCTTTCCCTTTCTTTCCGTTGGCCGACCCCCTCGGGAATAGGAGGCGACACCGGATTACCACGGTACCGCGCGTATCCATCCTGCGCGGCATAACAGCCCGGCCTCCCTGGGGAGGCGCGGGCGAATTACCTACTCCTCGGCAGCGGCCTGCTGGTTGGAGAAGATCTCGATCTGCTCACCATCGGCGATGGTGACGACCGCCTTCTTCCAGGTGCGGGTCTTGCCGGTGACATAGCGGACGCGCTTATTCTTGGGACGGACCCAAAGCGTGTTCACCTTGAGGACGTGAACGCCGAACAGCTTCTCGACGGCAGCCCTGATCTCCTCCTTGGGAGCGTTGCGGGCAACCTCGAAGGTGTACTTGTTGTTCGACATCAGGTCGAAGGAACGCTCGGAGACGACCGGGCGGATGATGACCTCGTAGGCAGAGTTCATTACGCGAGCACCTCCTCGAGCTGCTTGGCAACCGCACAGGACATCACGAGGGCCGCGTTGTCGAGCAGGTTGCGGGTGTTGGCCTCGCAGGAGGCGATGATGGTGACCTTGGGCAGGTTGCGGAAGGCCAGGTAGGTGTTGACGTCATCGTCGGGAACGACGATGGTGACGCGCTTGCCCTCGAGGCCCAGGGCGGCCAGGACGGCCTTGGCCTGCTTGGTCTTGGGCTCAAGGGAGAGCTCGTCGATCAGGAACAGCTGAGAGTCGGCAAGCTTGCCAGAGAGCGCGGAGCGCATGGCGAGCTTCTTCTCCTTGTTGTTCGCGCGCAGGGCGTGGGAGTGGGGGGTAGGCCCGAAGACGACGCCGCCGCCGGTGAACTGCGGGGCGCGGATGGTGCCCTGACGGGCACGGCCGGTGCCCTTCTGGCGGAAGGGCTTGACACCGCCGCCGGAGACGGCGGAGCGGTTCTTGGTGGAGTGGGTGCCCTGGCGCAGGGACGCCTCGTAGGCCACCACGACCTGGTGCATCACGGGGATGTTCGGCTCGATGCCGAACACGTTGTCGGAGAGCTCAACGGTGCCGGCCGCCTTCCCCTCAACGTTCTTGACTTCAATGCTGGACATTTGTCCTCCTTGTTAGCCTTAGGGCTCTTCTTACCTCGGCCCTTTAGGCCATGCGGACCTGGACGAGACCGTTCTTGCCGCCAGGGACGGCGCCCTTGACCAGCAGGAGGTTCTGCTCGGCGTCGACGCGGACGAGCTTGAGGTTCTTGACGGTCACGCGCTCGTTGCCCATGTGGCCGGCCATGTGCAGGCCCTTGCGGACGCGCGCGGGGTAGGCGCACTGGCCGATGGAGCCGGGCTTGCGCTGGTTGCGCGAGCCGTGGGCCATGGGGCCACGAGAGAAGTTCCAGCGCTTGATGGTGCCCTGGAAGCCCTTGCCCTTGGAGGTGCCGATGACGTCGACCGCCTTGACGTCGGCGAAGTCAGCGACGGTGACCAGGTCGCCGCAGCTGTGCTCCTCGCCGTTCTCGACGCGGACCTCGCGCAGGTAGCGCATGGGCTCCACGCCATGGGCCTTGAAGTGGCCGGCCATGGGCTTGTTGACGTGCTTGGGCGTGATGTCTCCGAAGCCGATCTGGACGGCATCGTAGCCGTCGGTCGCCTTCGTCTTCACCTGCGAGACAGTGCAGGGGCCTGCCAGGATGACGGTGACGGGGACGACGTTGTCGTCTTCATCCCACACCTGAGTCATCCCGATCTTGCGGCCAAGAATCGTGCTGACCATGCTCTTTCCTTACCCTCGGTGGTCATGGGACCTGTGGGGGCAAGCCCCCTCATGGCGCATCCGGCGCCACTTCCCCAGCGGACCACAGCTGTCGTCTGCCACCTCAGCTGCGGTTTTGTCCTGTGCGCTATGGACAGAACTCCCCCACAAAATCGGCAGCTTAATAAGTTTACATGCCCGGAGCGCCTTTCACAATCTCTTCGCAGAAGTTTTTGAAGCCCCTAGCTGGTACTTTGTCTACCACTGTGTCGGGCGTATCTATGAACTGCCAGAGAGCCTCTGCATGCGAGTCCTTGCATGCGCGACTGCGTCAAACGTGCCCGCCCCCTCCGCTCGAGTCGCTCGAGTACGTCAATCGCGCGCACAATTTCGCCGAAAACGTCGAATGCGTTTATTCTCGGCACATCAACAGGGCAAACGTGAATCGCTCCGACGCGTTGGACGTTTTCGAGACTAAGGAACACGCGTTGGACGTAGCCGCGGCCGAGGCGCACGCGTTGGACGTCATTGCAACTGAGGCGCACGCGACAGAGGCGGCAGCAGCTGGCTCGTGCACGGTGGGCGAAATCTTCTATAGCCGTGGGCGAGAATGGCGCACCAGCTAAGACGGGACGCAACTCTCCACCAAAAAAAGGGGCCCGGCCGAAGCCGAGCCCCCTTGCAAGTCATCTTGCGACCGAGCTAAGCCTTAGAGCTTGATCTCGATGTCCACGCCCGCAGGAAGGTCGAGGCGCATGAGCGAGTCGACGGTCGAGGAGCTGGGGTCGAGGATGTCGATGAGGCGCTTGTGGGTGCGCATCTCGAACTCCTCGCGGGAGTCCTTGTCCTTGTGGGGCGAGCGGATGACCGTGTAGAGGTTGCGCTCGGTGGGCAGGGGGATGGGGCCGGACACGCGGGCGCCGGTCTTCTGGGCGGTGTCCACAATGAGCTTGGCGGACTGGTCCACTACCTCGTGATCGTAGCCCTTGAGGCGAATCCTGATCTTCTGGCTTGACACTTCAAATACCTCCATCGAATAGCGGCTGCGAGTTGCTCGCGCTGCCATTGGCTACTTTTGCTTACGAGGCGCTTCCGCCGTTCTTGCTGACGATCTCCTCGCGGACGTTCTTGGGAACGGGCTCGTAGGAGTCGAACTGCATGGTGTAGGAAGCACGGCCCTGGGTCTGGGAGCGCAGGTCGGTGGCGTAGCCGAACATCTCGCCCAGGGGCACCTTGGCCCTGATGAGCTTGGTGTTGGCACGGTCCTCCATGCCCTCGATCTTGCCGCGGCGGCCGCTCAGGTTGCCCATGACGTCGCCCATGTACTGCTCGGGCGTCTCGACCACGACGGACTCGACGGGCTCGAGGAGCACGGGGTCGGACTTGGCGAGGGCGTTCTTAATCGCCATGGAGCCGGCGATCTTGAAGGCGGCCTCGGAGGAGTCGACCTCGTGGTAGGAGCCGTCGACCAGGGTAACCTTCACGTCCTGGACGGGGTAGCCAGCGATGACGCCGGTCTCCAGAGCCTCCTGGATGCCCTTGTCCACAGAGGGGATGTACTCCTTGGGGATGGAGCCGCCGACGGTGGCGTCGACGAACTCGTAACCAAAGCCGGCCTCCATGGGCTCCAGGTCGATGATGGCGTCGCCGTACTGGCCGCGGCCGCCGGACTGGCGGACGAACTTGCCCTGCACGTGCTGCACGGCCTTGCCGGCGGTCTCGCGGTAGGCGACCTGGGGCTTGCCCACGTTGCACTCGACGTGGAACTCGCGGCGCAGGCGGTCGACGATGATCTCGAGGTGCAGCTCGCCCATGCCGGCGATGATGGTCTGGCCGGTCTCGTGGTCGGTGTGCACCTGGAAAGTCGGGTCTTCCTCGGCGAGCTTGGCCAGGCCTACGGACATCTTGTCCTGCTCGGCCTTGGACTTGGGCTCGACCGCGACGTCGATGACGGGCGCGGCGAACTCGATGGACTCGAGCACGATGGCGTGCTTCTCGTCGCAGAGAGTGTCGCCGGTGGAGGTGTTCTTGAGGCCGACGCAGGCGACGATGTCACCGGCGGAGCACTCCTCGCGGTCGACGCGGTCGTTGGCGTTCATCTCGAGGATGCGGCCCAAGCGCTCGCGGTTGTCCTTGACCGAGTTGTAGACGTAGCTACCGGACTCGGCCTGGCCGGAGTACACGCGGATGTAGGTGAGCTTGCCGACGAAGGGGTCGGTCATGATCTTGAAGGCGAGGGCGGAGAAGGGCTCCTTGGGGTCCGCGTGACGGACCTCGTCCTCGCCCTTCAGGTTCTTGCCGTCGATTTCGGTGACGTCGAGGGGGCTGGGCAGGTAGTCCACGACGGCGTCGAGGAGCTCCTGGATGCCCTTGTTCTTGTAGGCGGAGCCCACGAAGACGGGGTTCATCTCGCCAGCGAGGACGCCCTTGCGGATGGCGGCCTTGAGCTGGTCGACAGAAATCTCCTCCTCCATGAGGATGGCCTCCATGAGCGCGTCGTCGAAGTTGGCGGCGGCGTCGAGGAGCTCCTCGCGCTTCTCGGCCGCGAGCTCGGCGAACTCGTCAGGGATGGAGTCCATGACCTCGGGATAGATCATCCCCTTGGCGTCCTCCTTGAAGTCCCAGGCCTCCATGGTGACGAGGTCGATGAGGCCCCAGAAGTTGGACTCGGCGCCCATGGGAATCTGGGCGGCCACGGCAGCGGCGCCCAGGCGGTCCTTCATGGTCTCGATGGCGTGGAAGAAGTCGGCGCCGACGCGGTCGTACTTGTTGATGAAGGCAATACGGGGCACGCCGTAGTTGGCGGCCTGGCGCCACACGGTCTCGGACTGGGGCTGGACGCCGGCGACGGCATCGAAGACGGCGACGGCACCGTCGAGGACGCGCAGGCAGCGCTCGACCTCGGCCGTGAAGTCGACGTGGCCCGGGGTGTCGATGATCTGGATGACGTGGTCCTTCCAGAAGCAGGTGGTGGCGGCGGAGGTGATGGTCACGCCGCGCTCCTGCTCCTGAACCATCCAGTCCATGGTGGCGGCGCCGTCGTGGACCTCGCCGATCTTGTGGGTCTTGCCGGTGTAGTAGAGGATGCGCTCGGTAGTGGTGGTCTTGCCTGCGTCGATGTGAGCCATGATGCCGATGTTTCGCAGGTCTTCGAGCTTGTACTTAACTTTCGCCATTTCGCTACTTCCTCGAGCCTTCGATTAGAAACGGTAGTGCGAGAAGGCGCGGTTGGCCTCTGCCATCTTGAAGAGGTCCTCGCGACGCTTGACGGAGGCGCCGACGCCGTTGGCGGCGTCCATGATCTCGTTGGCAAGGCGCTCGGCCATGGTCTTCTCCTTGCGGGCGCGGGAGAAGTTCACGATCCAGCGGATGGCCAGCGTGGTGGCACGACGGGAGTTGACCTCCATGGGCACCTGGTAGGTGGCACCACCGACGCGCTTGGGCTTGACCTCGAGGGTCGGGCGCACGTTGTCCATGGCCTTCTTGAAGACGGAGAGGGCGTCCTGCTCGGTCTTGGTGGCGACCATGTCGAAGGCACCGTAGACGATGCGCTCGGCGGTGGCCTTCTTGCCATCGAGGAGGACCTTGTTGATGAGCTGGGTCACGAGACGGTTGTTGTAGACGGCGTCGGGGATGACCTCACGACGAACTGCTGCTGCACGACGCGGCATGTGTATCTCCTAAGAACTGGAAAGGCTGATTCAGGATTTGGGGTCTTACTCCTTGGGGCGCTTCGCGCCATAGCGGGAGCGGGCCTTCTTGCGGTCCTGAACGGCAGCGCAGTCATAGGCGCCGCGGACGATCTTGTAGCGCACGCCGGGGAGGTCGCGGACGCGGCCGCCACGGATGAGGACGATGGAGTGCTCCTGCAGGTTGTGGCCCTCGCCGGGGATGTAGGCCGTGACCTCGATGCCGTTGACGAGGCGCACGCGGGCGACCTTGCGCAGCGCCGAGTTGGGCTTCTTGGGCGTGGTGGTGAAGACGCGGGTGCAGACGCCGCGCTTCTGGGGGTTGTGCTGCAGGGCTGCGTTCTTGGACTTGGCCTTGTGGGACACGCGGCCCTGGCGGACGAGCTGGTTGATGGTAGGCAAAGCTTTCTCCTTCGTAGAGCGTGCGAGTAGGCGGTGCGCGAGCACCTATGTATCAAGGACGGCGCAGCACCGTCGTCCCGGATTGTCATGCGCATGACAGTCGCGACGGGAAACATTACGCCCAATAAGGGCAGATGTCAAAATACCACGGGTCCGGGCGTATCCTTGATTCACCCATATTACACAGGCGAGAGACGGGCCGGGACGCCGGCGGAGAAGCCGTGTGCAACGAGGCGGGCGGGCGCTCGTCGCAGGCGACACGCCGCTGATGCCACCCGCCCCACGCGCGACCGTCGTTCTCTATGCCAATCTATGAAACCGAGGATACAAAACCCCAGTTAGCGAGCCACTCGATTCAGGAGAAGGCATAGAGAACGCATGCGGGCGGGGCGGGTTACGCGGAGGCCTACACAGACTCCTCCGCGGCGTGCCTGAGTCCCGTGGCGATAAGGGCGCTCACGTGGTCGTCTGCCAACGAGTAGATGACGCGCTGGCCGTCTCGCCTGGAGCTTACCAGGCCTCGGTCCCTAAGCAGCCTGAGCTGGTGCGATATGGCGGATTGCGTCACATTGCACGCCTCGGTCAGCTCACCCACGCTCCTCTCGCCCATGACCAGGACGCCAAGGATCTGGAATCGCGTCGAGTCGCTGAGCGCGTCGAAGATCTGCGTGGCACGGTACACGATGTCGTCGCTAGCAAGGCATTCCTCGAGCGTGCACGCCGTCTCTTCCATGGGACTCCCCTCTTCAGGCGCCCGTCCTCCCCCATCGATTCTAGGCAAGAGGGACCTCTCGTACGAGAGGGGCCCGCCACTCTCGTGACGGGCCCCGTGCCAAGCATCCGGGCGAGAGCTACTCCTCGTCGCCGTCCTCGCTCTGCTCCACCTGCGAGAGCAGGTCGTGCAGGGAGCCAAGGTCCTCGTTGATGACCTGGTCGCCCTCGTCGTCAGAGGTCTCGCTGCTGCCACCGATGAGCTCGTCGTCGAAGCTGTGCTTCGCGGGAGCCGCAGTGCCCAGCATGATGTCGTTGTCGGCATCAGGCGAGAACACCATGTTGAGCAGTTGCGAGAGGTCCTCACTGTCCGCCTCGTCCTCGTCGGGCTCGAGGATGTAGAGGAGGTTGCGCGCCTCGAGGCCGTCACGGAGCTCCTCGATCGCCTTGGCGCCGATGCCGTCGATGCGCAGGAGGTCGTCCTCGGTCTTCCCGATGAGGTCACCCACGGTCTCGATGCCGACCTCGCTGAACTTGTTGGTCCAGCGCTGCGACACCCCGAGGTCGTCGAAGAGGTAGAGCTTCGCGTCCTCGCTGGAGAGGGTGCGGCCGTTCTTGGAGTAGACGCCGCCGAAGCCGTAGTCGTCGCCGATCCAGTCGAGCTGCTTGGGCAGCTGGTCCTCGATGCCCTTGAGCCTCTCGGGAGCCCAGTCGGGCAGGCTCTTCGCCATGGGCGAGGTGGGGCCGTCGATGACCTGGCCGTGGTAGGTGAGCTTGACGTCGCCGTACGCCTTGAGGCCGGTGCCTGCGGGAATCTTCTTGCCCACGATGACATTGGACTTGAGGTCCAGCAGGTGGTCGACCTCGCCCTTGATGGCGCTCTCGGTGAGGACGCCGGCGGTGCGGATGAACGACGCGCTCGACAGCCAGGAGTCGATGGAGCTGGCCACCTTGAGGGTGCCCAGGATGACCGGCTCGGCCTCGGGGGGCGTGCCGCCCGCGAGGGCGATGTTGCGCACCGTGTTGGCGAAGACGTAGCGGTCGACGTACTGGCCCAGCAGGTAGGTCGAGTCGCCGGGGTTGGTGACCTGGACGCGACGCAGCATCTGGCGCGCGATGACCTCGATGTGCTTGTCGTTCAGGTCGACGCCCTGGGAGGTGTAGACGTCCTTGACCGACTTGACGAAGGTGTGCATCGTCGACTCGATGTCGGTGAGCTTGCGCAACTTGCGGAAGTTGACGAAGCCGCGGGTCACCTGGTCGCCGGCGCGGACCTCGGCACCGTCCTCGACGCCCGGCATGAAGCGGACGGACGCGGGGACCCTCCACTCGGCCAGGATGCGGCTGGGATCCTCGGTGTCGAGGATGCGCAGCTGGTACTCGGTCTGCTCGGGAGTGATCTGGAGCGTGCCGGTGTAGGGCGCCAGGTCGGCCTCGCGGCCCAGGATCTTCTCGTTGACGTTTCCGACGACGTCGAACATGCGAGCGACGGTGGGCAGGCCCTGCGTGATGTCGTCCGCGCCGGCGACGCCGCCGGAGTGGATCGTACGCATGGTCAGCTGCGTGCCGGGCTCGCCGATGGACTGTGCGGCGATGATACCCACGGAGGTGCCGATGTTGACGGGCCTGCGGGTCGAGAGGTCCCAGCCATAGCACTTCTGGCAGACGCCGTACTTGGACTTGCAGGTCAGAAGGGCGCGGAGCTGGACCTTCTTCAGACCGGCCTCGACCATGGCCTCCAGGTCGGCCTTGGACTCAACGTAGCCGTCCCTCGCGACGATGACCTCGCCGGTCTGGGGGTTGACGATGTCCTCGAGCGCGCAGCGGCCGATCAGGTCGGTGTCGACGTCCGTCTCGCCCGGCTTGACGAGGTCGTAGGTGACGGCCTCGTCGGTGCCGCAGTCTTCCTCGCGCACGATGACGTCCTGCGCGACGTCGACCAGACGACGGGTCAGGTAGCCGGAGTCGGAGGTGTGGGACGCCGTGTCGACCAGGCCCTTGCGGGCGCCGTAGGTCGAGATGAAGTACTCGAGCGGCTCCAGGCCCTCGCGGAAGTTGGCCTTGATGGGCAGGTCGATGGTGTCACCGGACATGTCGGCCATGAGACCTCGCATGCCCGCGAGCTGCCTGAGCTGCGTCTTGGAGCCTCGGGCGCCGGAGTCGGCCATCATGTAGATGGGGTTGTCCTCGGCGAAGCCCTCGAGCATCTTGGTGCCCAGGGTCTCGGTGCACTCGGTCCAGGCGTTGATGACCTCGGCGTGGCGCTCGCGCTCGGAGAGGAAGCCGTCCTCGTAGTACTCGTTGATCTGGTCGACCTTGGCCTGCGCGTCCTCGAGCAGCTCGGGCTTGTCGTCGGGAATCGCGGCGTCCCAGACCGAGATGGTCAGGCCGGCGCGGGTCGCGTAGTGGAAGCCGCTGTGCTTGATGGCGTCCAGGATGGGCTCGACCTCGGCGGTGCTGTAGCGGTCGCAGCAGTCGTTGACGAGCGCCGAGATGTCACTCTTGGACATCTTGAAGTTGATGAAGGGGTAGTCCGCGGGCAGGCACTGCCGGTTGAAGATCACGCGGCCGACGGAGGTCTCGATGCGCACGGGACGCTCGGTGACGTCGTAGTCCCGGAACTGGCCACGGCCCTCCATGACGCGGAAGACCCTCCTGTCGCCCTCGACCACGTTGGCGTCCTCCGAGGAGACGCGCACCGTGACCTTGGCCTGGATGTCCACCCTGTCGCGGCAGTCGTAGGCGTTCATGGCGTCGTCGAAGTCGGCGAAGACGCGCCCCTCTCCCTCGACGCCATCCTTCTGGGTGGTGAGGAAGTACACGCCGAAGACCATGTCCTGCGAGGGGACGGTGAGGACCTTGCCCGACGCGGGCGAGCGCAGGTTGTTGCTCGAGAGCATGAGCACGCGGGCCTCGGTCTGCGCCTCGGTGGAGAGGGGCACGTGGACCGACATCTGGTCGCCGTCGAAGTCCGCGTTGAAGGGAGCGCAGACGAGCGGGTGCAGGTGGATGGCCTTACCCTCGACCAGCACGGGCTCGAAGGCCTGGATGGAGAGGCGGTGCAGGGTCGGCGCGCGGTTGAGCAGCACCAGGCGACCCTTGATGACCTCGTCCAAGACGTCCCAGACGGCCGGGGCGCTGCGGTCGATGGCGCGCTTGGCGCCCTTGATGTTCTCGACCTTGCCCAGCTCGACCAAACGACGCATCACGAAGGGCTTGAAGAGCTCGAGAGCCATGGTGGAGGGCAGGCCGCACTGATGCAGCTTGAGGTGCGGGTCGACGACGATGACCGAGCGGCCGGAGTAGTCGACGCGCTTGCCCAGCAGGTTCTGGCGGAAGCGGCCCTGCTTGCCCTTGAGCGCCTCGGCGAGCGACTTCAGCGGACGCCCGCCACGGCCGGTGACGGGACGGCCGCGGCGGCCGTTGTCGAAGAGCGCGTCCACGGACTCCTGGAGCATGCGCTTCTCGTTGTTTACGATGATCGCCGGGGCGTCGAGGTCGAGCAGGCGCTTGAGGCGGTTGTTGCGGTTGATGACGCGACGGTAGAGGTCGTTGAGGTCGGACGCGGCAAAGCGGCCACCGTCGAGCTGCACCATGGGGCGCAGGTCGGGCGGAATCACGGGCACGACGTCCAGGATCATGTTGGCGGGGTCGTTGTTGCCCTTGAGGAAGGCGTCGACCACCTCCAGGCGCTTGACGGCCTTCTCCTTCTTCTGCTTCTGGGAGTCGGGAGAGGCGACGATGGCGCGCAGCTCCTCGGCCTCCTTGGGCAGGTCGATGGAGCGCAGGAGCTCACGCACGGCCTCGGCGCCCATGCCGCCCTTGAAGTAGATGGAGTAGTAGCGCTTCATCTCGGTGAAGAGACCCTCGTCGGAGATGAGCTCGCGCTCCTGGAGCTGCATGAAGCGCTCGTAGGCGTCGCGACGGAGCTGCTTCTCCTCCTCGTACTCCTCCTCGAGGTCGGCGATGCCCGCGCGGACCTCGTCGGCCGAGAGCGGCTCGATGTCGCTGAACTCGTCCTCAGAGGGCTCGCCCTGGGCCTTCAGGCGCTCTATCTCGTCGTCGCGCTCGGCGTCGAGCTCCTCGAGGTCCGCCGCCAGCTCCTCCTTCAGCTCGTCGGCGTCGGCCTCGCGGGCCTCGGCGTCAATGGAGGTGATGACGTAGCTCGCGAAGTACAGGATCTTCTCCAGGTCCTTGCTCTTGATGTCGAGCAGGCGGGCCAGGGGGAAGCTCGTGGGACTCTTGAAGTACCAGATGTGGCTCACGGGAGCGGCGAGCTCGATGTGGCCCATGCGCTCGCGTCGCACCTTGGCGCTGGTGACCTCGACGCCGCAGCGCTCGCAGACGATGCCCTTGAAGCGGATGCCCTTGTACTTGCCGCAGGCGCACTCCCAGTCCTTGGTGGGACCGAAGATCTTCTCGCAGAAGAGGCCGTCCTTCTCGGGCTTGAGGGTGCGGTAGTTGATGGTCTCGGGCTTCTTGACCTCGCCGTGCGACCAGCTGCGAATCTCGTCGGCGGAGGCGAGCGAGATCTTTATAGCGTCGAAATCGGTGGTATCGAAATCTGCCACGTTCGCTACTCCTTATCGTTGGTGATGTCGCCGACAAGCGCGTCCTCGCCCTTGTCGAGGTCGGCGGAGAGGCCGCCGATCAGGTCGTCGGCGCTCTCGGCGCCCGCGAAGACGTCCACGGGGCTGACGGTCGCTTCGTCCTGCGCGCCGGCCTCGTCCTCGCCGACCTTCTTGTAGGTGATCGGCTCGATGTCCAGGGCCAAGGAGCGGATCTCCTTGACGAGGACCTTGAAGGACTCGGGGATGTCCGGATTGGGGACGTTCTCGCCCTTGACGATGGACTCGTAGGTCTTGACGCGGCCGTTGGTGTCGTCGGACTTCACGGTCATGAGCTCGTGCAGCACGTTGGAGGCACCGTAGGCATAGAGCGCCCACACCTCCATCTCGCCGAAGCGCTGGCCGCCGAACTGGGCCTTGCCGCCCAGCGGCTGCTGGGTGACCAGGGAGTACGGGCCGGTCGAGCGCGCATGGATCTTGTCATCGACCATGTGGCCCAGCTTGAGGATGTAGGAGGTGCCCACGGTGATGGGACTCTTGAAGGCCTCGCCGGTGCGACCGTCGTAGAGCGTCGTCTTGCCCTTCTCGTTGAGCTGGGGGACGAAGTCTATGTCCATGTGCTTGCCGTACTCGCGCATGGCCTTGTTGACCAGGTTGATGTTGGTGCGGCGCAGGGCCTCGGCGACCTCGACGTCGGTCGCGCCGTCGAAGACGGGCGTGGCGACGCGCATGTTGCCCTCGACGACCCTCTTCGAGTCGGGGTCCTCGGTGTCCCAGCCGTGGGCGGCGGCCCAGCCGAGGTGGCACTCGAGCAGCTGGCCGACGTTCATACGAGAGGGGACGCCCAGGGGGTCGAGGAGCACGTCGACGGGGGTGCCGTCGGTCATGTAGGGCATGTCCTCCACGGGCAGGACGTTGCAGACGACGCCCTTGTTGCCGTGGCGGCCGGCAATCTTGTCGCCCTGCTGGATCTTGCGGCGCTGGGCGACGAAGACGCGGACGAGCTCGTTGACTCCTGGCGGGAGGTCGTCGCCCGCCTCGCGGCTGAAGCGCACCACGTCGACGACGCGGCCATAGGCGCCGTGGGGCATCTTGAGGGAGGTGTCGCGGACGTCGTGTGCCTTGGCGCCGAAGATGGCGCGGAGCAGCCTCTCCTCGGCGGTGAGGGCCGTCTCGCCCTTGGGGGTGACCTTGCCCACCAGGATGTCGCCGGGGCCAACCTCGGCGCCAATGCGGATGATGCCGTCGTCGTCCAGGTTGGCGAGCATCTCCTCGGACTGGTTGGGGACCTCGCGGGTGATCTCCTCGGGGCCGAGCTTGGTGTCGCGGGCGTCGATCTCGTGGCGCGAGATGTTGACGGAGGTCAGCAGGTCGTCGCGGACGACGCGCTCGGAGACGATGATGCCGTCCTCGTAGTTGTAGCCCTCCCACGGCATGTAGGCCACGGTGAGATTGGCGCCGAGGGCAAGCTCGCCGTGGTCGACGGAGGGGCCGTCGGTCAGGGGCTCGCCCTGGGCGACGTGCTGGCCCACCTTGACCACCGGGCGGTGGTTGCTGCAGGTGCTCTGGTTGGAGCGCTGGTACTTGGGGAGGTCGTAGCGCTCGGGGCCCCTCTCGGTGTTGACCACCACGTGGGCGGCGTCGACCTCGGTGACGACGCCCTCGTGGGAGGCGCTGATGAGCTCGCCGGAGTCGAGCGCGGCGCGGGCCTCGAGGCCGGTGCCGACGAGGGGGGCGTTGCAGGTGATCAGGGGCACGGCCTGGCGCTGCATGTTGGCACCCATCAGGGTTCGCTTGGCGTCGTCATGCTCGAGGAAGGGGATGAGGTTGGCGGCGACGGAGAGCATCTGGCGAGGCGACACGTCCATGTAGTCGACGGCCGAGACCTCAATCTGGGCGGGCGCGCCGAAGGAGCCGTCGAAGTTGCGGGTGCGCGCGACGACGGTCTCGGGCGCGTAGATGTTGCCCTTGGAGTCGACGGCCACGAACTTGCCTGTCTTGGGGTCCACGGGCACGTCGGCGGGGGCGATGTTGTGGAGCTCCTCCTCGTCGGCAGTCATCCAGTCGACCTCGTCGGTCACCTTTCCGTCAACGACGCGGCGGTAGGGCGACTCGATGAAGCCGTACTCGTTGACGTGGGCGAAGAGGGCCAGCGAGCCGATGAGGCCGATGTTGGGGCCCTCGGGGGTCTCGATGGGGCACATGCGCGCGTAGTGCGAGTTGTGGACGTCGCGGACGGCCGTGGGCACGTTGGTGCGGCGGCTGGAGCCGGACTTGTGGCCGGCAAGGCCGCCGGGGCCGAGGGCCGAGAGGCGCCTCTTGTGGGTAAGCCCGGCCAGGGGGTTAGACTGGTCCATGAACTGCGACAGCTGGGAGGAGCCGTAGAACTCCTTGATGGCCGCGACAATGGGGCGGATGTTGATTAGCGACTGGGGCGTGATGTCGTCAGCGTCCTGGGAGGCCATGCGCTCGCGGATGACGCGCTCCATGCGGCTCATGCCGATGCGGAACTGGTTCTGTACCAGCTCGCCCACGGTGCGGACGCGACGGTTGCCGAAGTGGTCGATGTCATCCAGCTTCTTGGTGGGGTCACCCTCGTGCAGCGCGAGGAGGTAGCGTAGGGCGCTGACGATGTCCTCGCTGGTGATGACCTTCTGCTGGGCGTCGATCTCGAGGCCGAGCTTCTTGTTGATCTTGTAGCGGCCCACGCGCGCGAGGTCGTAGCGCTGGTTGTTGAAGTACAGACTGTCGAGCAGCGAGCGGGCGGAGTCCACGGTGGGGGGCTCGCCGGGGCGCTGGCGGCGGTAGATCTCGATCAGCGCGTCGTCGCGGGTGGTCGCGACGTCACGCTCGAGGGTGGAGCGGACGACCTCGGAGTCGCCCAGGAGGTTCATGATCTCGTCGTCGGACTCGGCGATGCCCAGGGCGCGCAGGAGGACCGTGGCGCTCTGCCGGCGCTTGCGGTCGATGGAGACCACGAGGTGGCCGTGCTTGTCAATCTCGAACTCGAGCCAAGCGCCGCGCGCGGGAATGAACTGCACGTGATGCACCTGGACGCCGTTGTCCAGCTCGGACGAGAAGTAGACGCCGGGCGAGCGCACGAGCTGCGAGACGACGACACGCTCGGTGCCGTTGATGATGAAGGTGCCGCGGTCGGTCATGAGCGGGAAGTCGCCCATGAAGACGAGCTGCTCCTTGATCTCGCCGGTCTCCTTGTTGACGAAGCGCACGTCGACGAAGAGGGGCGCCTGGTACGAGATGTCCTTGGCGCGGCACTCGGCCATGCTGTTGGGGGCATCGCCGAACTGGTGGTCACCAAAGGAGACCTCCATGGTCTTCGCGGAGTTCTCGATGGGAGAGAACTCGGCAAAGGACTCGGCGAGACCCTCGCCCATAAAGCGCTCGAACGACTCCTTCTGCACGGAGATGAGGTTTGGCAGCTCCATAGCGCTGGGGATCTTGCTAAAGCTCATGCGCTCGCGCTGATCCGCCTGTGCGGCTTGGGAAGACTTTGCGGTAGGCACCAGGCACTTCCTCCTTCAACGGTTAAATAGCGGCAGTTGTCGCAATCTAATAAAGTACCTAAGGGCTGCCATTTGGTCAATGAAAAGCCTTGACATATTCGTCATTATTTTGTATGGGAGAACCACGCTCCGACTACCTGCGGTTTTGCCACGGCAATTGTGGAGCGGCTGTGATGGGACGTGAGAGGCTCCTGGAGTTGGCTTGCCCGATCTTGTGGGTGTGGACGGTCTTCTCGCCTAGAGGGAGCGATTCTGTCCACAGGCACAAGAACGAGCGCAAGAACGGGGCTCCGTCTGTGCCTCGAGAGGGTAGCGACGTTCTTTTCTCGTCTGCTCCAGAGGCTTTCGCTCGCGGGAGCCTCGTACGGAACGGCTCTCGGCGGGTTTCCCCAGGAAACCGCTCGCCGCGCGTTCCTTGCCGGTGGCTCGTTGGGACTTTCGCGCCATCGGCGTTACGAAAGAATACGTCAGGCGAGAAAACGGGTGATTCCGACACGGAGACGTTCTCCATTCCGTCGCTTTCGTCAGTTGATGCCCCAGCCAGCCGGCAAAGATTGTCCACGCGCGCTGTTGTGGCGGACGGGCGACGCCCGCTTCGGACGAAAAAGGGTCCGGGCATATGCCCGGACCCCGAGCGACCTGAGTCGCTGAGCTAGCGTGTCAAGACCCCAGTTACTTCAGGGTGACGGTGGCGCCGGCCTCCTCGAGCTGCTTCTTGGCGGCCTCGGCGTCCTCCTTCTTGGCACCCTCGAGGAGCACCTTGGGGGCACCCTCGACGGCCTCCTTGGCCTCCTTCAGGCCAAGGGAGGTGAGGGCGCGGACGACCTTGATGACGGCGATCTTGTTGGAGCCGAAGGAGGTCAGCTCGACGTCGAAGTTGGTCTTCTCCTCCTCCTCGGCGGCAGCCGCGGGAGCGGCGGCGGCGACGGCGACGGGAGCGGCGGCGGAGACGCCGAAGACGTCCTCCAGCTCGTGAACCAGCTCGGAAAGCTCGAGGGCGGGCATCTCCTTGAGGGCCTCGATGATCTCATCCTTGGTGACAGCCATGTCAATTCTCCTTTGTGTGAGGGCACGGGCGTGCCCTGCGACCTTTGCTTGGTGCGATGGGGCTTACGCGGCGTTCTTCTGGTCGACGACGGCCTGGAGCGCAGTGGCGAGGCCACGGGCGGGACCGGCGCAAACCTGGGCGATGCCCGAAAGCGGGCTGGCGACCACGTAGACGAGCTTGGCCATGAGCTCCTCGCGGGAGGCGAGCTCGGAGTAGGCCTTGGCCTCGTCGGCGTCGAGCGCCTTGCCATCTGCGATGGCGCCGATCCACTCGATCTTCTTGAGTGCCTCGGCCTCCTTCTTGATGACCTTTGCGGCATCGACGGGGTCGTTCTCGTAGAAGACGTAGGCGCAGGTGCCGACGAGCTTCTCGCTCACGTCGGGCAGGCCGGCCTCCTTGAGGGCGATGTTCACGATGCTGTTCTTGTAGACCTTCATCGTGGCACCGGCCTCGCGCAGGGCGCGACGCAGCTCCTGGGTCTCCTTGACTGAGAGGCCGCGATAGTCGATGAAGAAGACGCCCTTCGACGCCTCGATAGACTTGTTGACCTTCTCGAGCATGTTGATCTTGGACTGTGCTGGCATTGAATACACCTCCTTGGAACGCGCTAGGGCACGAGCCGCCGACACGGGCGGGCCTTCACGCGAAAGACCCCGCTAGGCGCGCGGCCAAAGCGGGGTCCAAGAAGACGTTTCTTTAGACCACCTCGGCAGGCGGGTCTCCCCTTTGAGCCTTGCGGCACCGACTGTCTTTGGCAGCGGACGTGCGATGTATGGTTTGCTCTTTCGAGCATTGTAGATTCTTGCACCCAAGAATCGGGCTGTCAAGCTCACCTGTGCCGCACGGCCCTCTTCACAAGAAAGCCCCATGGCCGCTGCCATGGGGCTTCGTCAAATCAGGCTTTGCCTCGACCTACGCGGTGAAGTCGCGCGTGACGGAGGAGTCGACCCTCACGCCGGGGCCCATCGTGGAGGACACGACGACGCTCTTGACGTAGCGACCCTTGGCGGTGGAGGGCTTGACGCGGAGAAGCTCGGAGTACAGGGCCCCGTAGTTCTCGGCCAACGCCTCGGCGGTAAAGGACACCTTGCCCATGGGGACGTGGCAGATGCCGTAGCGGTCGGCGCGGTACTCGACACGGCCTGCCTTGAGCTCCTTGACCATCTTCTCGACGTCCATGGTCACGGTGCCCAGCTTGGGGTTGGGCATCAGGCCGCGGGGGCCGAGGATGCGGCCCAGGCGACCGACCTTGCCCATGAGGTTGGGCGTGGCGATGACTGCGTCGAAATTGATGTTGCCGGCCTGGATGTCGGCGACGAGCTCGTCGGAGCCGACGATGTCTGCGCCGGCGGCCTCGGCCTCGCGCGCCTTCTCGCCCTCCGCGAAGACGGCAACGCGCACGTCCTTGCCCGTGCCGTTGGGCAGCGAGATGGAGCCGCGGACGTTCTGGTCGGCCTTGCGGGTGTCGACACCCAGGCGGACGGCGACCTCGACGGTCTCGTCGAACTTGGCAGTCGAGAGCTCCTTGACGAGGGCCATGGCCTCCTTGGGGCCGTAGGCCTTGCCGGCCTCGACCTTGGCGGCGGCTCCCGTGTAGTTCTTTCCGTGCTTAGGCATGCTTTCCTCCTATGTGGTCAAGCGGGCGCGAGCCCTCCCACGTGGTAGTTGCCAGGTAGCCCGTGCTACTCGGCGATGGTGACGCCCATGGAGCGGGCGGTACCGGCGACGATGGCCTTGGCGGCCTCGATGTCGTTGGCGTTGAGGTCGGGCATCTTGATCTCGGCGATCTTGGTGAGCTGCTCCTGGGTGAGCTGACCGACCTTGTCGCGCTGGGGGACGCCGGAACCGCTCTTGAGCTTGAGCTCCTTCTTGATGAGCTGGGCCGCGGGAGGGGTCTTGGTCACGAAGTCGAAGGAGCGGTCCTCGTAGACGGTGATCTCGACGGGGATGATGTCTCCGGCCTTGTCCTGCGTGGCCGCGTTGAAGGCCTGGCAGAACTGCATGATGTTGACCTGGGCGGCACCGAGGGCGGGGCCTACCGGAGGCGCGGGGTTGGCCTGGCCGGCGGGAATCTGAAGCTTGATGAAGCGAGTGACCTTCTTCTTGGGCATCTCTGTCTCCTGCGTTCGACGTGTGCGTGCGGCATATCTAGTTCCGGCCCCGAGAAGCAATCCTCACCGATACCGGGGTCGAAGGGAAATCTAGGCGATGGTGACGACCTGGTCCAGGGTGAGCTCGACGGAGGTCTCGCGGCCAAAGATCGCGAGCATGACCTTGACCTTGCCGGCCTCGGGCATGACCTCGGCCACCTGTCCGTCGAAGTCCGCGAGCGGGCCGTTGACGACCTTGACGGCCATGCCGGGCTCGAGGTTCGTGGTGGTGTGCTTCGGGACCTCCTGCGCGCCGCGCGGGTTGGTGCGGCGCATGATCTTGTTGAACTCGCTGCGACGCAGGGGCGTGGGCTTGCCGTCGATGCCGACGAAGCCCGTGACGCCGGGGGTGTTGCGGACGACGGCCCAGGAGTTGTCGTCCACCTCCATGCGGACGAGGACGTAGCCGGGGAAGACCTTGTTCTCCTTGGTCTCCCTCTTGCCGCCGTCCTTGATCTCGGTCACCTGCTCGGTGGGAATCTGGATGTCGACGATCTGGTCCTCGAGGCCGTAGGTCTCGATGCGGTGCTCGAGGTCGGTCTTGACCTTGTTCTCGTAGCCCGAATAAGTGTGAACGACGTACCAGCGCTTAGCCATGCCCTACCCCCTCAGTCCGGTGAAGCCGACGAGAAGGGCGACGAAGCCGGTGTCCACGAGCCAGACCAGGATGCCGAAGACGACCAGCATCACGATGACCGCGACGGAGTAGCTCTTGAGCTCGGGCTTGCTCGGCCACACGACGCGGCGCATCTCGGTCTTGACGTCAGAGAGGTAGCTCCGGAGCCTGGACCTCTTCTTGGCCTTGGCCGGCTTCGACGCCTTGGACGAAGACAGGTTGGAGGACTGGCCGGACTTCTTGGAAGTCGACTTGGCATCCTCGGCGGAGGCCGAGGCCCTTGCGGCCTCGCGCTCGGCACGCTCCTGCTGGCGTGCCTGGCGTGCGCTCCTCTTCTGACGCTCTTTCTTTGCCATCCTCAAACCCCTCTGGGGCAAATGCCCCTTCTCATAGAAACCGGCTAACCTCCGAGGAGGAAAGCCGGTGGTGTTAGCTGGCAGGCCAGGAAGGACTCGAACCCTCAACAAACGGTTTTGGAGACCGCCGCTCTACCATTGGAGCTACTGGCCTATGTCGACTCTATTTTAGCGAGTCTCCCTGTGAAGGGTATGCTTGTGGCACCACGGGCAATACTTCTTCAACTCCATGCGATCGGGAGTGTTGGACTTGTTCTTGTCGGTGGTGTAGTTGCGACGCTTGCACTCGGTGCATGCGAGGGTAACCATTGTGCGCATAGATCCTCCTGTAGGACAGCCGCCGTCAAGACTATCTCGATGGCGACGCGATGGAATACGTTACTATCCGTCAGCCGATTCTGTCAACTATTTTGCTCTTCGCGCCTGGCCTCAACAAAACCACCAAAAGTGGGGCTGCTCTCACCTGGCGCTCGGCCCAGGGACAGAGAAGGGCCCGGCACCCTCCGAGGAGGGCACCGGGCCCAAAGGTCGTTCTAGAGACTAGGAGGCCTAGCTACTCGACGATCGTGGAGACACGGCCGTCGCCGACGGTGTGGCCACCCTCGCGGATTGCGAACTTGAGGCCCTGCTCCATGGCGATGGGGTGAATGAGCTCGCAGGTGACGGTCACGTGGTCGCCAGGCATGGCCATCTCAACCTTGGCGCCGTTGGCGTCGGTGAGCTCCTGGATGTCGCCCGTCACGTCAGTGGTGCGGAAGTAGAACTGGGGACGATAGCCGGAGAAGAACGGGGTGTGACGGCCACCCTCCTCCTTGGTGAGGACGTAGATCTCGCCGGTGAACTTCTTGTGGGGGGTCACCGAGCCGGGCTTGCAGAGGACCTGACCGCGCTGGATGTCCTCGCGCTTGACGCCGCGGAGCAGGATGCCCACGTTGTCGCCAGCCTCGCAGAAGTCCATGGTCTTGCGGAACATCTCGATGCCGGTGGCGACGGAGGTCTGGGTCTCCTTGATGCCGACGATCTCGACCTGGTCGTTGAGCTTGAGCTCGCCGCGCTCGACACGACCGGTGGCGACGGTGCCGCGGCCGGAGATGGTCATGACGTCCTCGATGGCCATCAGGAAGGGCTTCTCGTTGTCACGGGCGGGCGTGGGGATGTAGGAGTCGACCTGGTGCATGAGCTCCACCACGGAGTCGACCCACTTCTGCTCGCCGTTGAGGGCGCCCAGCGCGGAGCCGCGGATGATGGGGAGGTCGTCTCCGGGGAAGTCGTACTCGGAGAGGAGGTCGCGGGTCTCCATCTCGACGAGGTCGATGAGCTCGTCGTCGTCGACCATGTCGCACTTGTTCAGGAAGACGATGATGTAGGGCACGCCGACCTGACGGGCGAGGAGGATGTGCTCGCGGGTCTGGGCCATGGGGCCGTCGGTGGCGGCGATGACGAGAATCGCGCCGTCCATCTGGGCGGCACCAGAGATCATGTTCTTGACGTAGTCGGCGTGGCCGGGGCAGTCGACGTGGGCGTAGTGGCGCTCCCAGGTCTCGTACTCGACGTGGGCGACGGAGATGGTGATGCCGCGCTGGCGCTCCTCGGGTGCCTTGTCGATGTTCTCGAAGGCGGTGTAGTCGGCCTTGCAGCCCTCGGTCTCGGAGAGGACCTTGGTGATGGCCGCGGTCAGCGTGGTCTTGCCGTGGTCGACGTGACCAATGGTACCGATGTTTACGTGCGGCTTGCTACGATCGAACTTCTGCTTGGCCATTGCCGTCCTCCTTTAGAAACAACCCTTACGGCCTTTGCTGCTTTTATACTTCAAACGGGGCCGAAGCCCCGTAAGAATTCTGGTACCGGTGACTGGATTCGAACCAGTGACATCGCGGGTATGAGCCGCGTGCTCTAACCAGCTGAGCTACACCGGCAGGTGCCTGCCTGAAATGGAGCCCGCGACCGGATTCGAACCGGTGACCTCTTCGTTACCAACGAAGTGCTCTACCGACTGAGCTACACGGGCCTGGAATGGTGGGGATGCCTGGACTCGAACCAGGGAACCCAGAGGGAGCGGATTTACAGTCCGCCGCAGTTGCCGCTGTGCCACATCCCCATTCCAATTTTCAAGCCGCTCGCTTGGGTTACCCCTTGCAAGCGGAAGTGATATTACGACGCCAAAAAAGCGTTGTCAACGGAATCTATCCTAATCCACGCACCCGGGCGTATCTCACGCACGATTCCTGCACAAACGTTTTGGACAGGACCCTTTTTGCGGCCCCTCTCGCCTGGTTCTTCCGGGCGAGGGGAGAGGTCGTACGACGCGGCGCGACGCGGCGAGCCTTGCCCTCGCATGGAAGGGGCCCACCCATACTGGGCGGGCCCGGACATGCGTGGAGCTGGTGGCCGGGCTCGAACCGGCGACAACTAGTTTACAAGACTAGGGCTCTACCAACTGAGCTACACCAGCATGCGCATTGATGATAGCGAAAGCCCGCCCGGCGGTGGGCCACGACGCGCTCGACGGCCACCGAGCAGGTGGGGCAACCGGGCACAAGCGCCTCGGCCCGCCCGGGGCGTTAGGACCTTCCCAGCAGCTCGTCTAGACGCGCGCGCGTCCGCGCGTCGAGGCGGTCCTCGAGCGTGAGCTTGGCATGGGTGCGGTCGGCGAGCTCGCGCCCGATGTCCGCGTTCATGTGGGCGACGTTGGCCACCAGGACGTCGCTCGAGACCCTGGTGACGGGAATCCCGCCCACCGTGGCGCGGATTGTGTTGTCGGAGGTGATAACCGTGACCTCGCGGGGCTGCAGGCGCGCACCCGTGACCAGGCGCTCTATGACGGAGTCGGCAGACTCGCCCACCTGCGAGAACATCACGCGGATCCCGGCCTTGCCCAGGTTGGGGCGGTCGGGAGAGACGTTGCCCGCCGCGTCGAAGACCACGACGGCGTCGTAGCTCCCCTGGGCGTAGGCGGCCACGTCAGCTATGAGAAGCTCGCGGGCGCGGTCGAAGGGATCGCCCTCCCCAGAGGCCTCGTCCACGACGGCCATGTAGCGGCTGGACTTGAAGATGACGTTGTAGCCGTCGACCACCAGGAGTTCGGAGGGCCTACTCATCCGCCCCTCCCGCCATGGTCCGTCGCAGCCACTCGTAGCAGAGGGCGGTCGCGGCCTGGGCCACGTTGAGCGACTCGACCCGTCCGCGCTGCGGCAGGCGGCACTCGAAGTCGCACTTCTCGCGCACCAGACGGGAGATGCCCTCCCCCTCCGAGCCCACGACCAGGGCGAGCCTGCCCTCGAGGGGGGCATGCCAGAGGTCCTGCTCCGCGTGCTCCGTGCCGCCGGCAGCCCAGAAGCCCGCCTCCTTGAGGCGGCCGAGCGCGGCGGCGAGGTTCGACACCTGGGCGATGGGCAGGTGCAGGACGGCGCCGGCGGAGGTCTTGTAGGCACCCACGCCGACTCCGGCCGCGCGGACCTTGGGGATGACGACGCCCGCCGCCCCCACGACCTCCGCCGAGCGGACGATGGCTCCGAAGTTGCCCTCGTCAGTCACGTGGTCGAGCACGAGCACAAGGGCGGGGCCCTGCCCCGCGGCCTCGACCACGTCGTCCAGGCTGGCATACGCATAGGGCTTCACCTGCACGGCTATGCCTTGGTGGGCGCCATGCGAGCTGATGGCGTCGAGTTTGGCGCGCGGAACCGTCCTGGACCGGGACGCCGGCGTCGGCGAGCCTGCCCACGAGCGAGGCGAGAGTCGGGTCCGCGCCGTCGCTCCCCGCGCTGACCAGCGCCCGCCTGAGGGGAATCCCCGCCTCGAGCGCCTCGGCGCAGGCGCGCCTGCCCTCGATGTAGTCTCCGGAGGGGCGGACGGTCTGGCCGTCGGGGCGAGAGGGACGCTCGACCCCTGGCCGGGGACCGTCCCCGCGCCCGGG
>NZ_JH376563.1:130583-705521 GCF_000233535.1 Olsenella sp. oral taxon 809 str. F0356 | reverse complement strand
CTGGTTCTTTGCCATGGCGCTTCCCTAGTCCCTGGCGCGCAGGCGCGCGCCGGCGGGGGTGTCCTCGACCACGAGGCCCAGGGCGGCGATGCCGTCGCGGATGGCGTCGGCGGTGGCCCAGTCCTTGCTCGCGCGAGCCTCCTGGCGGGCGGCGAGAAGGGCGTCCGCCGCAGAGGCGGGGTCGTCTCCCCCGAAGCCCGCGTGCTCGCGCGCGAGGTCGACGAGCTCGACGGGAAGCCCCTCGTCGGCAGCCCCCCTGGCCAGGTCGATGCCCAGCACGCCGCAGAGCTCGCTCAATGCGTCGGCGGCGCGCAGGGTCACGGCCGTGGAGGCGTTGCCCGCAGCCTCGGCGAGGTAGCGGTTGGCGGACCCCACCAGGCCGAAGATGGCGGCCATGGCGCCGGCGGTGTTGAAGTCGTCGTCCATCTGGGCCACGAACTCCGCCTCGGCCTCCTTGGTCGCGGCCGAGAGGCTACGGTCGAGCTCGTTGAGCTCTCCGTCGAGGGGCGCGTTGCCCGCCGCCCAGCGGAGGTTCTTGACGCAGCTGGCCAGGCGGCCCAGGGTGCCCACCGCGCCCTCGAGGCGCTCGAACGAGAAGTCGAGCGGTGCACGGTAGTGGGTCTGGAGCATAAGCAGGCGCACGGCGTCCGCGGGATACTTGTCCAGGACCTCCTTGAGCGTGTAGAAGTTGCCCAGGCTCTTGGACATCTTCTCCCCGTCGACGCGGAGCATGCCCGCATGCATCCATGTCTTGGCGAGAGGCTCGCCCCAGGCGCACATGGCCTGGGCAGTCTCGTTCTCGTGATGGGGGAAGACGAGGTCGGCGCCACCGCCGTGGATGTCGATGGGCGTGCCCAGGTAGCGGTGAATCATGGCACAGCACTCGGTATGCCAGCCGGGACGACCCTCGCCCCAGGGGCTCGGCCAGCTGGGCTCGCCGGGCTTGGCGGCCTTCCAGAGGGCGAAGTCGAAGGGGTCGCGCTTCATGTCGTTGACCTCGACGCGCTCGCCGGCGCGCATCTGGTCGAGCTCGCGGCCGCTCAGCACGCCGTAGTCGTGGTCGGAGCGGACCGAGAAGTAGACGTCGCCGTTGGGGGCGACGTAGGCGTTGCCCTTCTCGATCAGCACGCCGATCATCTCCTGCATGGCCTCGATCTCGCGCGTGGCGCGGGGGCGGATGTCGGGATCGAGGATGCCGAAGCGATGCATCTGCTCGATGAAGGCGGCGCTGAACTCCTCCGCCACCTCGGCGGCGCTGCGTCCCTGCTCGTTGGCGCGGTTGATGATCTTGTCGTCCACGTCCGTGAGGTTCTGGGCGAAGGTGACCTCGTAGCCCTTGTACTGCAGGTAGCGACGAATCACGTCAAACGAGAGGAACGTGCGCGCGTTGCCGATGTGGATCTGGTCGTAGACCGTGGGGCCGCACACGTACATGCGGACCTTGCCGGGCTCGAGTGGCTCGAACTCCTGCTTGCGGTGGTTCTGGCTGTTATATATGAGCATCGCTGGCTTCTCCTTGCGCGGGGGTCAGTGCGTGATGACGAGACGTCGTTGCGCAAGATGCTATACCCATCGCGGCGCACGGGACGCCGAGAACGCGAGAAGGCCCCCTGGCACATGGCCCGGCGCGCCTGCCGCGAGGGGCCCGAAGTGGGTGGTCGGGTCGCCGCCACAGCCCCGATGTGGGTGGTTTTCTCACCTGGAGCCGACCCGAAACCACCCACATCAAGGCTCCCGCGACCGCGGGTCCCTTCTTGCGACCGCGGACCCCCGCCCTGCTGCCGCGTGCGACGCCTCGGCATCGTTGCCAGCTCGACCTTTAGCGTGCGGGGGGGCAATATGACCTAAAGTTGGGCCAGGGACGACTTGCTCCGGACGAATGCTAGGAGGCGGCGAATGGGAGAGATGCTCGGGTACTTCTGGAGGTCGGTCGACGACAAGGCGAGGCTCTTCCTGTACATGGCCCTCGCCCTCCTGTTGAGCGCCATAGAAGTTGTCATCCCCCTGCTCACGGGCTTCGTGATAAACCTCCTGGTCGCCGGAGAGGGACTGGGCCGTGTGGCATTTTGGAGCGCAACGATCGCCGTGCTCGGAGTCGCCGCGGGACTTGCCCAGTACGGCATCGCGATGCTCTACACGAAGCTGCACTTCGACGCCTCCTTCGCGCTCACCTCCCGAACCCTGCGGCGCATGCAGCGCTTCCCTGCCGACTTCTTCAAGGACTTCGACGCCGGCTATTACTCCAAGCGGGTCAACGGCGACTCCGAGGAGCTCTCCATCTTCTTCCTTTGGACGGGCAACCAGGCGCTCGCGAACGCGACGACCTCAGTGTTGGTCCTCGTGCTCATGTTTCGCGCCAACGCCTGGCTCGCCATCCTCTGCGCCATGCTCGCCGCGGTCGTCGTGCTCTCGTACACGCTCACCAGCAAGGAGATATACAGGAGGAGCATGGCCTTCAAGGAGGCCGAGGCCCAAGAGATGTCGATGCTCCTGCACCAGCTCAGTGACGTGGCGTTCATTAGGAGGCACGTCCTCTTCGACCGTTACGCCCAGACGCTCGAACGTGCCTACGGGGTCACCAGGACGTGCGTTTACCGCACGAACCGGCTTGGTGGGGCGGTCGACGGGGGCGTCGAGGCCACCAAGACGGCTCTGCTCGCCGTGGTCATCCTCGTCAGCGCGCAGCAGGTGGCGGCGGGCGCCCTTGAGGTGGGCTTCATAGCCACGGCGGTGGGGTACTTCAACGCACTGGCGCAGGCCGCGAGCTTCTTCTCGGACTTCGGGACCCAGTACCAGGGCTGCAGGGCGAGCTTCGAGCGGCTGCGCAAGCTCGCCGACGCGCCCCTGGAGAAGAACGGCCCGGGCAAGGCTGCCCCTGACGTCCGCGCCATCACCTGCCATGACCTGAGCTTCACCTACCCCGGAAACGAGGAGCCGACCCTACGCGGCCTCGACATGAGCTTCTCGGGGCGGGGACTCTATGGGCTCGTCGGTGGCAACGGCAGCGGGAAGTCGACCCTCCTCAAACTCGTCAGCGGCGAATGGAGCGACTTCTACGGAGGGGACATCCGCTATGACGACGCGGAACTGAGGGAGATGGATCACTACGACCTGCGAGAGCATCTCGTCGGGTACGTGGAGCAGGAGCCCGGCGTCATCGAGGGAAGCCTGTGGGACAACCTGACCTTGCTCTGCGACGTCCAGCCGCCACGAGAGCGAGTCATGGAGCTCTGCGGGCGCCTGGGGCTCGGGCGGCTTGTCGACGAGTCACCCAAGGGTTTGGACACGATGGTCGACGGGACGCACGCGAGCCTGTCCGGAGGCGAGAAGCAGAAGGTGGCGATCATCCGGATGCTGCTCGAGGACCCAAAGGTCATGCTCATGGACGAGCCAAGCTCCGCACTGGACGCGAAAAGCATCGACTCCCTCGTGGGAATCCTGGGGCAGCTCAAGAAGGACCACCTGATCCTCTTGGTCTCGCATGACGACCGACTCATCGATGCCTGCGACCACGTGATACGGCTGTAGGGATGGCCCACAGCCCGGCGTGGCTGCCGCGAGGGGCCCGAAGTGGGTGGTCGGGTCGCCGCCACGGCCCCGATATGAGTGGTTTTCTCGCCTGGGTCGGGTCAGGAACCACCCACATCGGAGTTCCCGCGACCGCGAGCCCCGCCGCGTAGCTGCGCATTTTGCCGCGGGGGCGCGTCCTTACCCTGCGGCCTCCGCATGCTTCGTCATGCAGCGACATGCGGAGGCGACCCCTCGGGCGAGAGGCGCCTACGGCCGCTCCAGGAGGACGACCGCCCAGGCGGCGATGCCCTCCTCGCGACCCACGAAGCCCAGCCCCTCCGTCGTCGTCGCCTTGACGCCCACCCGTTCGACGTCGAGGCCCAGGGCCGCGGCGAGGTTCTCCCTCATCCGCTGCCTGTAAGGCATGAGCTTGGGGGCCTGTGCCGCCACGGTGCAGTCGCAGTCCACGATGGAGAAGCCCCTCTCCCCTGCCAGCGCACCCACGCGCGAGAGGAGGGCGAGCGAGTCCGCGTCCTTGTAGGCCGGGTCGGTGTCCGGGAAGAGCTGGCCGATGTCCCCGGCACGGAGGGCCCCGAGCAGGGCGTCGGAGAGCGCATGCGCCAGGACGTCCGCGTCCGAGTGCCCGAGCAGGCCGAGCCTCGAGGGAATGTCCACGCCGCCCAGGATGCAGCGCCTCCCCTCGACCAGGCGATGGACGTCGTAGCCGTGTCCTATGCGAAGCATGCCTTCTCCGTTCTGCGTCGTCGTGGGCTGGACGATGGGACGGGTCGCCGTCGCGCGGACCGCAGCAGGCGCCGGTGGCCGCACCGGCGCTGGCGACCGACGGCGCCCGTCACTCCCCCAGGCCGCAGCCCTCCAGTATGAGCCTGCGCTCCAGCAGGACTTCGGCCATGGCCAGGTCCTCCGGAAGCGTCACCTTGAGGTTGTCGCGGGACGCCTGGACGCACAGCACCCTGCCGCCGCGCCGCTCCATGAGCGAGGCGTCGTCCGTGCCCTCGTAGCCGTCCCGGACGGCGGCCTTGTGCGCCATGAGGATGTCGCGGCGGCGGAAGGCCTGGGGCGTCTGGGCCATCCAATAGAAGCTGCGGTCGGGCGTCGCGATGATGACGCCGTCCTCGGCAAGTTTCAGGGTGTCGGTGGCACGGGTGGCACAGATGGCCCCGCCGAGACCGGAGTCCCGGCGCACCGCCGCCAGGACCTCCTCGATGGAGGCGGTGGAGACGAGCGGCCGCGCGGCGTCGTGGATCGCCACGAGGTCGAAGCGGTCGGGCGCGTCGTTGAGCCCCGAGAGGACGGACTGCTGGCGCGTCTGGCCGGCCACGGCCAAGCTGACGTCACACCTCAGAGGGACGCGGGCCAGCACCTCATCTCGCACCTGGGCTATGCGCTCCGGCGCGCAGACCACCACGACATGGCCCACCGAGGGCGCGCGGTCGAAGGCGAGAAGCGACCAGCAGACCAGGGGCAGGCCCCTCAGCTCCACGAACTGCTTGCCGCGTGGGTCGCCGAAGCGCTCGCCACGACCCCCCGCGACGATGACGGCGCAGGCATCGGGCTTGGGGGAGGGCTCGTCCACGCGCTGGGGGCAGGCGCACGCGGCGGGACGGGGCGCCTCTCGCCCGCTCATGCGCGCTTGCCCCACATGCGATACAGGCTGTCCGCCAGGATGCCGGGGTTCTCGACCCCCACGCGGTCGAGGCGGGCGGGGTTCTGCTCGATGTCGTCGAGGAGCTGCTGCAGCGAGCCGAACTCGTCGACGATCTTGTCCGCCATGCCCTCGCGCACGACCGAGATGCCCGAGAGGGTGCGCAGGCCCAGGGGCGTCATGACCGAATCCTCGCCCTTGTCCTCGTAGCCCAGGATGCTGGCGATCCGCTTCGAGGAGCGCAGCTGGGCGTTGACCGTCTCGTGCAGGCGACGGCGTACGCCGGCGGCGTTCTCCTCGCTGGAGTCGGCGGCGTAGTCGCGGACGAGCAGGGTGTACTCCTCGTCCATGCCGCCGATGAACTCCTCGCGCTGCATGGCGATGGTCTTGCCCTCGCTGCCCAGCTGGAGGAGGAGGTTGCCCAGCTCCTCGGAGGCGGTCATGAGCACCTCGAAGAGGTACACGGTCTGCGAGATGTCCGAGAGCGTCACGTAGTTGTCGAGCTCGAGGGTGGTGAGGCGCAGCAGCTTGCGGTCGAGCTGCGTGCGCGTGGACTGGAGCGAGACCAGGAGCTGGTTCACGGTGCCCATGATGTCCGCAACGGAGCGCAGCTGGTGGCCCTTGCCGTCGATGAAGACGGTAACGACCTGGCGCCGCTCCGAGACCGAGATGACCATGGCGTCGGTGAGCAGGCTCATGCGAGCCGCGGTGCGGTGGCGCATGCCGGTCTCGCTCGTGGGCAGCGACGGGTCGGGGTTGAGGTGGTAGTTGGCGCGCAGGATGCGCGTGAGGCCCTTGTCCACCACGATGGCGCCGTCCATCTTGGAGAGCTCGAAGAGGCGGTTGGCCGTGAACGAGATGTCGAGCCTGAAGCCGTCATCGCCGGCTGCGAGAACGTTGTCGGTGTCTCCGATGCAGATGAGCGCGCCGAGGTGGCCGGCGATGATCATGTCCAGGGCGAGGCGCAGCGCCGTTCCCGGAGCCGTCTGGGAGATGGCGTCCCTGAATCGCCTGCTGGTGTCGTTGGCATCGGCCTCGGCGATCGCTGCTTCCATGGGTCCCCTTTCCTCTGCTGCCGGCCCACGACGGGGCCGCCCGGACAGTACCTCACAGTATAGGGCGCTGCGGCGGCGCAGGCCCAGGCGGTCTGGGGTTGGGCGAGAGGGGTGCAGGGGTGGGGGCGCGACGGCGGGCCACGGGGCGGACGGCGCGGCGGCGACGGATGTTCTTTTCTCTCGCCACGCCCGCCCACATCAGGGCGCGACGGCCCGCACCACGACGGCGGACGTTCTTTTCTCTCGCACGGGCGGGCCATTGCGGCGAATGGGGGGAGTAAGGAACGCCGTCCCGGACCGCAACTGGGAAGACGTCGGCAGGCGCGTTCTTTACTCTGCCTCGCGGGCGAGAATCCCGCGCGGCGGCGCAGTAGAGAACAACCCCGGACGCCGCGTGTTCCCTACCCGCCCCCAGGGGGAGAGGATCCCCCGGAACGCCGCAGTAAAGAACAAACCTCAGCGCGCGAGCGTCCCCCGCCGGAGCAAGAGCGTGCCGCGACGGCAATACGCCGCGGTACGCAGTAGAGAACAACTCCAGGCGAGACGCGCCACACCAGCGTCGCATCCCCGCTTCCGCGAGCACCGGGTACCGAGTCGGCAGCCCGCATTGGTGCTTCTGGCATCGACACCTCTCGATATTAATATTAATATCGAGAGGTGAATAAAGGATGGCCAAAGGAAGGAGCGCTGCATGCCTGTTGCGGCGGGAACCATCACACAAACGGGGCAGGTGACTCTCCCCAAGTCCATTAGAGAGATCCTGGGGGTTCACCCGAGCGACCAGGTGGCATTCCTGAGCGATGGAGAACGCGTCGAACTCGTAGCCGTCCCTCGCAACCCCCTCGGCCTGGGAACTCGCGAGGAGTTTCTCGCTCGCGTTGCGGCCGCCGACGAGGCGTACGGCGCCGGAGCCACCCGCAGCGCTTCCGACTTCACCGACAGCCTGAGAGCAAGCCGTGACCTATAGGGTGCTCACGACCCCCGCCTACGAGGAACGTTTCTCCACCGTCCTGGACTATCGACTCAAATACTATGGCCGAAGGTCTGCGGAAAGGCTTGTCTCGGCACAAGAAAAAGCGCAGTCATTGCTCGGCGGCACGCCGTTCATGGGCACATCACTGGTCAAGGCGGATACCGCTCCCGAGCCAGGGGCTCTCAGGTGGGTGAAGGTCGAGAGGTACATAGCCGTGTATCGCGCTATCGAAAAGGACGAGGCGGTAGTGCTCCTGGACCTTTTTCACGCCTCCGAGAACTGGCGCTCCCGCGTCGCAGGTTACCTGCGGAAGGAGTAGCGGCAGCGATCCACACACCGAGGGCCCCCACGACGCGGCGGCCGGCACCGCGACGGCGGACGTTCTTTTCTCTCGCACGGGCGGGCCATTGCGGCGAATGGGGGGAGTAAGGAACGCCGTCCCGGGCCGCAACTGGGAAGACGTCGGCAGGCGCGTTCTTTACTCTGCCTCGCGGGCGAGAATCCCGCAGGACGCCCCAGTAAAGAACAACCCGATGGCAGGTGACGGGGTTCGCGGGGGACAGGCGATGGAGAGGCCACGACAGAAATCGGCCCCGGGGCGCCGTTCGCGGCACGCCCCAGGGCCGGTCGCAATCAACGGCTGTCCGCGCGCAAGCTCAGGCAGCGCGCCGCCCTCGCCCTAGCCCTCCGAGGAGACCGCACCCTCGGGTGCGTGGGGCGTGGGAGACCAGTGGCTCCTGGCGCGCGGGAGCTCCATGTGCACCCGCTCGGTGATGGAGGGAATCTCCCCCTCGCCGCGCGAGAAGCTCAGCTCCTTGCCGTCGGAGTCGACCAGCACGATGTCGCCGGCCTTCCACTTGCCCTGGAGCAGCTCCTCGGCAAGGCGGTCCTCGATGAGGGTCTGGATGGCCCGACGCAGCGGTCGCGCGCCATAGACAGGGTCGGTGCCCTCCTTGGCCACGAAGTCGCGAGCGGCGTCGGTGAGCTCGATGGACATCCCCTGGCCGATGAGTCGGTTGCGCAGCTCGCCCACCATGAGCTCCACGATGCCACGGAGCTGCTGAGCCTCGAGCGACTTGAAGACCACGATCTCGTCCACGCGGTTGAGGAACTCCGGGCGGAAGAGCCGCTTGAGCTCGCCCTCCACACGGCTGCGGATCTCCTTGTCAGACAGCCCACCGTTGCCCTGGGCGCTGAAGCCCATGGGCGCGGTCTGTGCGATCTCGCGGGCACCTATGTTGGAGGTCATGATGATGACGGTGTTGGAGAAGTCCACCGTGCGTCCCTGGCCATCGGTCAGCCTGCCCTCGTCCAGGATCTGGAGGAGGATGTTGAAGACGTCGGGGTGGGCCTTCTCGATCTCGTCGAAGAGCACCACGGAGTAGGGCCTGCGGCGCACGGCCTTGGTGAGCTCGCCGCCCTCGTCGTAGCCCACGTATCCCGGAGGCGCGCCGACGAGCTTCGAGACGCTGTGCTTCTCCATGAACTCGGACATGTCGAAGCTGATCAGGGCGTCCTCGCTGCCAAAGAGGAACTCCGCGAGCGACTTAGCGAGCTCGGTCTTGCCCACGCCCGAGGGGCCAAGGAAGATGAAGGAGCCGCCGGGACGGCGCGGGTCCTTGAGGGGCGAGCGGCTGCGACGTATGGCCTTGGACACCTTGGTCACGGCCTCGTCCTGGCCCACGACGCGCTGGTGCAGGGCCTCCTCGGCACGCAGCAGCTTGCTGGCCTCGGCCTCGGTGAGGTTGGAGACGGGCACGCCCGTGATCTCTGACACCACGTCCGCGATGTCGGCCTCGTCCACCACGACGACGTTGGCGTCCAGGCGCTCGCGCCAGGCCGCCTCGAGCTCGTCGCGCTTCGCGCTGAGCTCCTTCTCGCGGTCGCGCAGGCGCGCGGCCTCCTCGAACTCCTGGGCGCTGGCCGCCTGGGCCTTCTCGTCCTTCACGCGGGCGAGCTCCTCGTCCACCTGGGCGAGCTCGGGAGGGAGGCTCGTCTTGTGCACGCGGGTGCGTGCGCCCGCCTCGTCGATGATGTCGATCGCCTTGTCGGGCAGGAAGCGGTCCTGCACGTAGCGGTTCGAGAGCGTCACCGCCGCCGCGAGGGCCTCCTCGGTGTAGCGAACGTGGTGGTGCTTCTCGTAGCGGTCCTGGAGGCCGCGCAGGATGGCGAGGGTGTCCTCCACGCTGGGCTCGCCCACGCTGACCGGCTGGAAGCGGCGCTCGAGAGCGGAGTCCTTCTCGATGTGCTTGCGGTACTCCTCGGCCGTGGTGGCGCCGATGACCTGGATCTCGCCGCGCGACAGGGGCGGCTTGAGGATGGAGGCGGCGTCGATGGAGCCCTCAGCCGCACCCGCGCCGATGATGGTGTGCATCTCGTCGATGAAGAGGATGTCCTCCTTGGACTCCATCACCTCGCCGATGACCTTCTTCAGGCGCTCCTCGAACTCGCCGCGGTACTTTGAGCCGGCGACCAGGGAGGCGACGTCCAGGGTCCAGACCTGCTTGCCGCGCAGGATGTCGGGCACGTCGCCCGAGGCGATGAGCTGGGCGAGCCCCTCGACCACAGCGGTCTTGCCCACGCCGGGGTCGCCCAGGATGAGCGGGTTGTTCTTCTGGCGGCGGGCGAGCACCTGCATCACGCGCTCGACCTCGCGGTCGCGGCCGATGACGGGGTCGAGCTTGCCGTTGCTGGCCAGCTTGGTGAGGTTGCGGCCGTACTGCTCGAGCATGGAGGCGTCCCCGGAGGCCTGCGAGGGCTGGCTGCCGCCAAACTGCTGCTGGCCGAAGGGCGCGCCCACGCCCTGGGGCAGGCGGCGGGAGTTCTCCTCGCTCGTCTGCTCCATGAGCTCGCCCACGGCGTTGCGGATGGCGTCTCCCGAGATGCCCATGCGCGAGAGCGCCGTCATGGCGCGCCCGTCGCCCTCGGCGACGATGCCGAGGAGCAGGTGCTCGGTGGCGATGTAGGTCTGGCCGCGGGTCATGGTCTCGCGGTAGGCGTCCTCGAGCACGCGCTTGGCGCGCGGCGTGAAGGGGATGTGGCCGCCGGGGACCGGCTCGGACTCCTCGGAGGAGATCTCCTTGATGGTGAGGAGGGTCTCGTCGTAGGTGACCTCGAGCTTCGCCAGCGACTGGGCCGCGATGCCCTCCCCCTCCTTGATCAGCGCGAGCAGCAGGTGCTCGGTGCCGACATACATCTTGCCGAGGTTGCGGGCCTCGTCCTGCGCGAGGCTCATGACCTTGCGCGCCTTGTCGGTGAACTTCTCGAACATGCGGTCTTGCCCCCCTGTCGAAGGGCCGCCCCGGGGGCGGCGTCGTTTGCTTGTTGGTGTGTACCCCATCGACACGGGAGTGTTTCCCTCGCCCCACGCGGGCGAGAAACGCCACATTCCGGGCCGGAGCCGTGACCAGGCATCCAGCCATTGCCAGCCCGGGCGCCCCGCGCTTGCGCGGAGGGCACCACGGACGCCGACGCCCGGCGGCCTCAGGGCCGCCGGGCGTCAACCGCAAGCCGGAAGGAAGCCCCTCTCGCCCGCCCCCAGCTAGGCCTCGGGGTGCTCGGCCAGCCAGGCGTCGCGGTCGGGGTCGGTGAGCTTGGTGGCCTCGATCACGTTGGCGAAGAGCTCGTCGAGCTCCATGCCCATGAGCTCGGCGCCGTGGGCGATCACGTCGCGGTCGCAGCCGGCGGCGAACTTCTTGTTCTTGAACTTCTTCTTGAGGCTCTTGAGCTCGAAGTCCTGGACCGAGCCCGAGGGGCGCATGCGCACGCAGGCGTTGATCAGGCCGCTGAGCTCGTCGATGGCATAGAGGACCTTCTCCATCTGGTGTTCGGGCGCCGGAAGCTCGGAGTTCATGTCGTAGTTGTGGGTCTGGATGGAGTGCGCCAGCGCCGGGTTGGCGCCCGCCTCCGCGAGGAGCTCCGCCGCCTTCACGGTGTGCAGCTGGTCGTCCTGCCACTTCTCCCAGTCGAGGTCGTGGAGCAGGCCCACCTGGCCCCAGAACTCGACGTTCTGGGGGTCGTACTGCCCGGCGTAGTGGCGCATGAGGCGCTCCAGGGTCTCGCCGTGCTCGATGTGGTAGGGGTCCTCGTTGTACTTCTTGAGCAGCTCGAAGGCCTGCTCGCGGGTGAGGCCGCTCTCGATCTTCTCTGCCATCTGGTCGCTTCTCCCTTCCTGCGCGACATCCGAGGCTCCCGCCTCGGCATCCGCCGCGATGTCCGCCACCGAGGCCGTGGCGTTGTCGGTGGCGGCACCGCTCACCTGGGCCTCGATGTCTGCCCTGGTGATGACCTCGGGCTTCATCTGCGGGAAGAGTAGCACGTCGCGTATCGCGGGCTGGTCGCAGAACAGCATCACCATGCGGTCGATCCCGTAGCCGATGCCGCCTGCGGGGGGCATGCCGTACTCGAGGGCGCGAACGTAGTCGTAGTCGTAGCCCATGGCCTCGTCGTCGCCCATGCCCTTGGCCGCGACCTGCTCGGCGAAGCGCCCGGCCTGGTCGACGGGGTCGTTGAGCTCAGAGAAGGCGTTGGCGTACTCGTGGCCGCAGATGACCAGCTCGAAGCGGTCGGTGAGGCGCGGGTCGTCGTCCTTGCGCTTGGAGAGGGGGCTGACCTCCTCGGGATAGTCGCAGACGAAGGTGGGATCGACCAGCGTGGACTCCCCCAGCTCGTCGTAGAGTTCGAAAAGGAGCTTGCCGGCACCCCAGCCCTCCTGCCACTCGATCTTGTGGGCGTCGCAGAGCTCGCGCAGGCGCTCGACGGGCGTGTCCATGTCCACGTGCTCCCCCACGACCTCCGAGGCGACCTCCGAGAGGGGCACGGAGCGCCAGGTGCCGCTCATGTCCACCCTCTGGCCCTGGAAGCTGATGACCTCGTTGCCTTCCGCGCAACCGCAGGCCTCGCGGGCGATGGTCTTGAAGAGGCCCTCGGTGAGCCGCTTCATGCCGTCGAGGTCCGAGTAGGCGCAGTAGGCCTCCATCGAGGTGAACTCGGGGTTGTGGGTGAGGTCCATGCCCTCGTTGCGGAACTGGCGACCGATCTCGTACACGCGCTCGAGGCCGCCCACGATGAGGCGCTTGAGCGGGAGCTCGGTGGCGATGCGCAGGTAGAAGTCGCGGTCGAGGGCGTTGAAGTGGGTCACGAAGGGCTTGGCGTTGGCACCGCCCAGGATGGCGTGCATCATGGGGGTCTCGACCTCCATGTAGCCGTCGTCCTCCATGTAGCGGCGGATGAGCGAGACGATCTGCGAGCGCTTGCGGAAGACCTCGCGGACCTCGGGGTTCATGATGAGGTCGACGTAGCGCTGGCGGTAGCGGACCTCGCGGTCGGTGAGGCCGTGGAACTTCTCGGGCAGGGGGCGCACGGACTTCGAGAGCAGCGTGACCGTGCTGGGCGAGACGGAGAGCTCGCCGCGGCGTGTGCGCATGACGGTGCCGGTCGCCTGCAGGATGTCTCCCAGGTCGAGCTGGCCCAGGAGGGACCAGTCGGCCTCACTGAGGTTGTTGACGCGGCAGAAGAGCTGGATCTGGCCAGACACGTCCTCGAGCACCATGAAGCAGGCCTTGCCCTGCTTGCGGTAGGCGCGGATGCGGCCCGCGACGGTGTAGGAGTCCTCGGTCGAGGCTCCGGCCTCGAGCTCCTCGTAGCGCCCTGCCAGCTCGGCGGCATGGGCGTCGATGGCGCTCCTCACGGGGTACGGGTTCACCCCCGCGTCGATGAGCGCCTGGCGCTTGGCGCGGCGTACCGCGCGCTCGTCGTTGATCGAGGTCTGGGGCGCTGCGCCCTGGCTCTGGTCGGCCATCTGTCTGATTCTTCTCCTTGGTCCCGGGGCGCGTCGGGCGCCTCCGTCACGTGCGAGAGGGGACAAGCTTCCCCGCCTCGCACTTCCCTCATAGATGGAAGCGCCCCACGCCTGCGAACTTCGCCGGCACGGGGCGCACTTGCTGCGATCTGCCTTGCCTATCGGGTGATGTTCGTGATGGTGTACTCACGGACCCTGCCGTTGGGCGTGGCGTAGGAGACCTGGTCGCCCACCACGTGGCCGATGAGCACGGCGCCCACCGGCGACTCGTTCGAGATGCGGTGCTCGAGGGAGTTGGTCTCGGTGGTGCCCACGATGGTGAAGCTGGTGCGCTTGCCGCCCTTGTCCTCGAGCTCGACCGTGGTGCCGATCGAGACGGAGAGGTGCATGTCGCTCGAGGACTCGACCACCTTTGCGATGGAGAGGATCTGGCGAATCTCGTTGATGCGGGACTCGTTCTGGGACTGCTCCTCCTTGGCGGCGTCGTACTCGGCGTTCTCGGAGAGGTCGCCGAAGCCACGGGCCTCCTTGATGCGCTCGACGATCTCGTCGTGCTTCTCCCCCTCGCGGAACACGAGCTCGTCCACCAGACGCTGGCGGCCTTCGGGGGTGAGGATGATTTCCTTGTTGTCCATGCGTGTCCTTCTGTGGGGTGGTGGAGCGGTCGCTACTTGGAGAGCTTGGTGCCGCAGTGGCTGCAGAAGTCCGCGTCGGCGGAGTTCTTGGTGCCGCAGTGGCCGCAGAAGACGGAGTCGCCCGCGGGCTCTGCGGGGGCGGCGTCCTCGACCGCGCCGGCGGCCTCGCCCTTGGCGGCGGAGGTGACGTCCTCCACGACCTCAGAGACGACGTCGCTCACCGCGTTGCCGTCCTCGTCGACCTCCTCCATGCCCTCGCGGATGTTCTTCACGGTCTTGCCCAGGGACTTCCCCAGCTTGGGAAGGTTTTTGGGCCCGAAGATGAGCAGAACGACGACGAGGATCAACAGGATCTCGGGAATGCCAAGTCCAAGGATCATGGGGGCCTCCATAGGTTTCGAGCGATGGCTCAGGCTGTTTTCGCGATAAAGCATCCGTTAGTATAGCCGAGGCGGGCACGTACTCACAATCTCTACTCCGCATCAAAAGCCCGTCCGCGCGCACCGTCCAGGGAGGTCTCCATGCCCAAGCCGCTGATCGCGCTCTTCGTCTTCGTCTGCATCCTTGACCTGGTGATTCTTGCCCTGCCTTGGCTGCTCGCGCGACGCGGCGTCCTGCTCAGGCGCACCAAGTTCGGGCCCGCCCTGGTCTTCGACTCGGAGGCGAACGGGCACAGCCTGCGCCTGCTCAACGTGCGGGGCACCTTCCAGAGCCTGAGCTACACCTCGGACGACGACTGGCACGAGCTCGTGACCCTCTACCACCAGTACTTCGCCGAGGTCGTGGACATCGCCGGCGGCGTGGGGAGCGCCTGCGTCATAGGGGGCGGCGGCTTCTCGTTTCCCAAGTGGCTCGTGGCCCACTGCCCCCGGACGGAGGTCGACGTGGTCGAGGTGGACCCCGCCATCATCCGAATCGCGCGCGAGAGCTTCTTCCTCGACCGCCTGGAGGATGAGTTCCACGCCGAGAGGGACGGGCGCCTGCGCATAGCCTGCGCCGACGGCTGGGAGTTCCTGCGGACGAGCGAGCGGCGCTGGGACCTCATCGTGAACGACGCCTTCAGCGGCAGGCGGCCGTTGGGTCCCATGGGCACCGAGGAGGGCGCGCGCATCATCCACGAACACCTCGAGAGAGGCGGCGTCTACCTGGCGAACCTCATCTGCCCGCTCGAGGGCAGGAGGTCACGGCCCCTGGACGAGGTAAGACGCGCCTTCGGCCGCGAGTTCGCCTACCTGTACTTGATTCCCGAGCGACCCGAGGAGCCGCGCAGGCTCGGGGACAACGTGCTCGTCGCCTCCGATCGCCCGCTGGGCATAGCGAAACGCTATCGCGCGGCGTGACGGCGGCATAGCGCGGCGCGGCTGAGGACAATCCGGTCGTACCTTGTCATCGGCCTCATCCCGCGCCCAGGCGTCGCGGCAAAGAATTTGCTTGCGTTTCTCGCCCGACGAAATGCAAGCAATCTTGCATGCAGGGGACAATCCGGCCCACGAAGCCCATTTGCTTGCGCTTCTCCGCCGGAAAGCACAAGCAAACCGCTGACTACCAGCGACGGGACGCAGGCCCCGACAGGCGTTACTCGGCGTCGCCCGCAGCGGGGTCGGTCCCGGCCCCTGCCTCCGGCTCGTCCACGGCAAGCTCGATCCTGCGCTGCAGCTCGTCGATGCCCTGGCCGGTCTGCGCCGAGGTGACCACGAACCGGTCCACGTCGACGCCGAAGGCGCGGGCGAGGGCCGCCCTCTGCTGCCCCTGCTTGGAGCGGCCGATCTTGTCCGCCTTGGTGAGCGCCACCACGAAGGGGTACCCGCCCCCCTGCAGGAACGAGATCATCTGGCGGTCCAGGTCCTGGGCGTCGTGGCGGATGTCCACGAGCACGACCACCAGGTTGAAGCTGCGCTCCTGCTCGAAGTAGCCCGAGATGAGCGCCGCCCAGCGGGCGCGCTCGGCCTTGCTGACCTTGGCGAAGCCGTAGCCCGGCAGGTCCACGAAGTCGATGCCGTCGGCCTCGAAGAAGTTGACGTTGGCGGTGCGACCCGGCTGGCTCGAGACCTTCGCCAGCGCCTTGCGCCCCAGCAGCTTGTTGAGCAGCGACGACTTGCCCACGTTGGAGCGTCCCGCAAACGAGACCTCCGGCATGCTGGGCTCGGGGATCTGCTCCGCCCTGCCATAGGACGCGACGAAGCGGGCGTCGTTGTACCTGACCGCCATGCGCTAGCCCTCGCTCTTCTCGCCTCGGGTGCCCTTGCGAGCCTTGTCCTCGCGCCGCTGCCGGCGGGCCACCACGAGCCTGCGCGCCTGCACGAGCGCGGCGTAGGCGGCGGGCCTCAGGGGGACGTCGCGGTCGGGAGCGACCTCGGTGACCTCCTTGCAGAACTTGGTCTTGAACTCGTTGAGGCCCATCAGGCTGGGCGAGAACTCGGAGCCTATGGCCATGAGGTCGTACTCCTCGCAACCCAGGCGGCCCATCTCGCAGCACTCGAAGTAGACCAGCTTGTCCGAGACGTGCTTGCGCATGGTCTCGTTTCGGGACGCGGCGTAGTAGCGCGTGGCGCGCGTGCCCGAGATGGTGCAGATGGACCAGGTCACCACGCGGCCGCCCTCGTCGCGCCCGGCGAGCAGGCGGCAGTGCTCGGGGCCAAGGACCTCGAGCATCGTGACGTAGTCGGACGCGGGGGCAGGCGCGAAGCCGTCGCGCTCGCCCGTCTCGACCATGACCTCGTAGTACTCGTCGAAGGACTCGATCGCGCGCTGGGTCTCGTCCGCGCAGGTGACGGGCGCCTCGCGCAGGGCCTTGCGCACGTCTCGCCTGCCGCGCGGCTTCATGCGCGAGAGGATCGCCTCGTCGCCACCTGTGACATCAATGACCACCGTGCGGTCGTAGGGAATCGTCGAGAGCGTGGGCCGGGTGGAGTCGAGCTCGTGCGCCACTGCCATGCGGATGAACACGGCACGGGACCCGAGCCCACGCAGGCAGGAGCGGATGGCCTCGGCCGCCTGGCGCTCCTGGGCCTCGTCGGGCTCGTCAATCCAGACCGGACCATGCTCGGATCGCAGGTAGTGATAGCCGTGGGTCTGGAAGTCCATGACCGACATGATGGCGGCGACGCTCGTGCCGTCGACCAGCTTGAAGTAACCGTAGGGGGTGCGACCCTCGACGGTCTTCTGGTACTCGGCCCAGGACTCGGTCTGCTCAATGGGGAGGGGACGCCCGATGCCCTCGGCAATCTGGCGGTATTCGTCGTAGTCGATCTTCTGCAGCTCCATGATGCCTCCGGAAGCGGCTCGCGTGTTGGTGTGCCCGCGCGATGATGGCGCACGGGACCTGGCTCCATGGTACAGGGGGCGGACGCGGGCTTGCTCGCGGTCGGCGTCGCTGCTCCATAAAGACAGAGGCGCAGACGCCGAGGGAGATTGGCGCCCACCGTCCTGCGAGCCTCCCCCGGCACAAAAAAGCGGGCGGCACGCGATGTGCCACCCGCCCGAGGTACTGCAAGCAATGAGCCGCGCGGGGAACGTCCCGCCGACGCGCGCCTACGCCTCGATGAAGGCCTTGAAGTCCGCGACCTGCTTCTTGAGCGCCGCGACCTGCTCGTCGCTGAGCTCGACCACGTTGCTCATCCAGGCGCTGCCGTTCACGGCGTAGCCGGTACCCTCCTCGTCCATGGTATCCATGCCAATGAAGCGCAGGAGCGAACTCAGGGCCGCGCGCATCTGGGCGGTAGCGGTCTTGCCACCGATGCCGGTGACGGTGACCTTCTTGCCCTTGATGGCGGTGGCGGGCTTACCCTGCTCGACGGGGAGGGACAGCCAGTCGAAGAGGTTCTTGACGTGGCCGGGGAAGCTCGCGTTGTACTGCGGGGTGACGACCCAGATAGCGTCGGCGGCCATGACCTGCTCGCGCACCTTGGCGACGGCGGCGGGGGTGGGCCACTCGACGTCCTGGTTGATGAGGGGCAGCTCGGAGTAGTCGAGCTCGCTGACCTCGACGGAGTCGCCGAACTCCTCGACGATTGCGGCCTGGACCTGGCGGTTGAAGGACTGCTTGCGGAGCGAGCCCTGCACGAAGAGAACCTTCTTCATGGTAGTTTCCTCTCGATTGGCCCGGACGCGTCCGGGTTCGACCCTTCCCTGCGACGCGCGACCCTGCGTCGCCCGTCCTCGTTGGTAGGCTTCTGCCCTCTGCGCGCAGAGATATACAGTGCGCTATTTAATTTTTCGCGATTAATCTTTGGGGAGAGGAACGTCGTCCGAACCCCGGCGCTCGAGGCTCCTGGCGATGGAGTCCAGATCCTCCCGCACCGCCCTTCCCCAGCGGTACACGCCACGACCCACGAGGACGATCACGACCACCGGAAGCGCGACGTAGACCAGGAGGACGACAAGCTCCGGCAATCCGAGCCCAAGAACGTGCATTGCAGCCACCTCACGCAAACCACTGGATGCGCCCGCAATGCGCGCACTCCAGCACCGTCACCGAGCGATTTAGCCAGTCGAGATTGAGGAAGCTCATCCCGGCCGTGTTGAGCTGCGCCTTCCCCTCAAGAAAGCGCGTGCCACCGCAGTGGGGGCAGACGACGGCCTTCCCTGCGATGCTCACGGGACGGGCGCGAGAATCGTCCTCGCCCCGGGCCGCCGCTTCGAAGCTCGAGAGGAACCCCATCACAACCACCTCCGGACGTAGGAGAGCAGGCAGAGGGGTCGAAGGGCCCCTTCGACTCTTATGCCCAATGCCACGGAGCCCAAGGCATGCGTCCCTGCCGAGCGGAGCGCGCGGTTCGGCCGGCGGCTCTCGGCCCTGCGGCAAGGGCGACGAACGGCCTCGGAAGAGGCGGCCCTACGCCGCCCTGCCCCTCGCCCCCGGCGCCACGTTGACCACCACGATTCCGGCCGAGACCAGCGCGAGCGCCAGGACCGAGCGCAGCGGGTCGATGGAACCGGCCTCGCCCAGCAAAAGAGCCGAGAGCAGGAAGCCGAAGACCGGCGTCATAAAGCGGAAGACCGCGATGCGCGACACCGCGTTGACCGAGAGCAGCTGGCTCATGACGGAGTACGCGGCGGCAGAGATGAACCCCATGTACAGGACCAGCAGCACGCCAGCGATGCCGGGGCTCGAGAGGTGGCCGCCCAGGGCGAGTCCGAGACCCGCGAGCACCAGGCCGCCCAGCATGAACTGCCAGCCGCTCAGCATCACGGGATCATGCTCTTGGGTGTGGCGGCGCAGGAGGCAGGTGACGAGTCCGCCGGAAAGCGCGGAGATGAGGATGAGGCCCTCTCCCCCCAGGGCGAAGCCGCCCTTGCCAAGGCTTCCCAGGTTGACCACCACGACGCCGGCGAATCCCAGGACGCAGCCCAGGAGCTTGCGACCGGTGAGCCTCTCCTGCCTGAACGCGAGCGCCGAGAGCAGGATGGCGAAGAAGTTCGAGCTCGCCGTGATGATGGAGCTCGTGGTGCCCATCGCAAAGGCGAGCCCCACATAGAAGCAGAGGTACTGGACGATGGTCTGGAAGGTGGAGAGGAGCATCACCACCGGAAGCTCGTCCACGCGGGGACGCAGGAAGTGACCGCGCCTGACGCTCATGAACGCAGTGACCATGACACCTGCCAGGAAGAAGCGCACGCCCGCAAAGAGGAGCTGGGAGCCATAGTCCCCTGCGGGGATGGAGAAGAGGCGATACCCGAGCTTGATGCAGGGGAAGGCGCTGCCCCAGAGCAGGCAGCAGAACGTGCAGAGGAGGAAGACTCCCCAGCCGGAGGTGAAGAAGGGCGAGAGCCGCGCGCCCTCGTCGCCGTTGCCCGTTGCCGCCGCAATCGCTGAAGCTTCCTTGACGCCCATGCGACTCCTCACGCCGGGATGGTCGCAGAGCGGCGCCCGGCATCAAAAAGGCCGTCGGCACGGATGCCGACGGCCGAACTCTCGTGGTCGGGACGACTGGATTCGAACCAGCGACCTCACGGTCCCGAACCGTGCGCGCTACCAAACTGCGCTACGTCCCGAAAAGCTTGTCTACTCTAGCAGATTTGCCCGGGCGAGAGTGACGTGAAGACAATCGCCGCAAACGCGCCTCGTACTGCCTCGTGCCGTCAGCCTGCCGCCCTAGGCGAGAAGCCCCCCTCGCCTGGAAACCGTACGCGTGGCGCGGGACCAGAGGCCGAGCTCCGAGCTCGCGCGACCGGCGACGCGAGACGCCGCGACCTCGTCCTCGCAAATCGCGAACACACAGCTCCCCGAGCCCGTGACCTGCGCGGCAAGCACGCCCTCCTGTTCGCGCAGCCACCCCTCGACGAGCGCGACCCCTCCCTCGACCCGGGCGGCGGCGTCGGCGAGGTTGTTGTGGAGTGCATCCACGACCGTGCGCACGTCTCCCGCACGAAGGGCCCGGCACATGCCCTCCGGCGAGGGCGGCTCGCTGGGCGCCAGGTCGAAGGCCCGGTAGGCCTCGGCCGTGGAGACGCCTCCCCTGGGTCTGACCAGCGCCACGGGAACACCGTCGAGCGGGGGGAAGGACTCGCGCAGCACGTCTCCCGCGCCGCCCAGGAAGGAGGGAGCCAGGTTGAGGAAGAAGGGCACGTCGGCACCCACGCCGCGGGCCACCGTGACCACGTGCTCGTCGGCGGGGTCCTCTCCCCAGAGCTCGCAGAGGGCGAGCAGCATGGCCGCCGCGTCCGACGACGACCCGCCGAGCCCGCTCTGTGCCGGGATGCGCTTGGTGACCTCGACCTGGAAGCAAGGCTCATGGCCGTACTCCTCGCAGAGGCGCTGCGCCGCGACCCACACCGTGTTCTTGCGTGGGTCGACCCCCACGTCCTCGCTCATGCGCAGGCCGGGCTCGCGGCCCGACTCCTCCCAGACGAGCAGCTCGTCGGCAAGGGAGACGGCCACCATAACGGAGTCGGCCCGGTGGTAGCCACGCTCGTCCCTGCCCGGATGGATTCCCAGGTGCAGGTTCAGCTTGGCCGGCGCGGCGATCCTGACTCGTTCCGTGCCCATGCGCCTCTCCCCCGATCCCTCATGCCGACAAGAGCGCCCCGCCGGGATCCGACGGGGCGCGTGGCTCGCTTCCTACATCTCCACCTGCGAGTAGTCGAGCAGGCGCTCCCCGGTGTCGGGGTCATAGAGCTCGACGGTGGAGGTCAGCACGTCCACGTACTGGTAGGACTGGCGGGCGGTGCGACCGCGCCTCTCCTCCACCTCGATGACGAAGAGGGAGGGGTGGGCGCCCACCAGGGTGCCCGAGCGCTCGATGACGCGGGAGCGACCCATATTCGCGCGGACCCTGACACGCTTCCCCTGCAGCCTGACCAGCTCGTCACGGATCTCGTCCACCCGGTTGACGGGGGAAGTCTCGTTATCCATCGCTTACCTCCAGGAAGTGGTCGCGGCATGCACGTGATCCCGCGGCCTTGTACCATGCAGTCTTTGAGTGTATATCAGCAGGTGAGCATTCACCAAAGGCAGACAGCTACGCCGTGGCGCACCGGACGCGCAAGCCATGCGAGCCCGAGCGGGCGCCCCGACGCGCTGCCGTCGACGAGGAGGACCCATGAACCAGGAACGCAAGGAACGCGTGCTCAGGGGGCTCGATGCCCTGGGCCTCGAGCAGATGCTGGTCTGCGACCCGCTCTCCATCTGGTACCTGACCGGATACTACACCGAGCCCTACGAGCGCTTCCTGGCGCTCTACCTGGGCAGGGACGAGGCCGTCCTCTTTGCCAACCGCCTCTTCCCCGACGCCGCGGGGGCGGCGGACCGCGTCGTGAGCTTCGACGACACGCAGGACCCCGTGCCCCTGGTCACAGAGGTCACCCGCCACGACGCCGCCCTGGGCGTGGACAAGGAGCTCACGGCCCGCTGGCTCCTGCCCCTCATGGACGCCGGAGCGGCGAGCGGCTTCCGCCTGGCCTCCTCTGCCGTGGACGAGGCGCGCTCCGTAAAGGACGAGCGCGAGCGCCAGCTCATGCGCGACGCCAGCCTCACCAACGACCGGGCCATGGACTGGCTCGTGGCACAGCTGCGCGAGGGCGTGACCGAGCAGCAGATAGCTGAGGGCCTGCTGGGCGAGTACCGCCGCCTGGGCGCCCAGGACCACTCCTTCACCCCCATCGTGAGCTTTGGCGCCAACGCCGCGGACCCGCACCACGAGCCCGACCAGACCGTCCTGGCAAAGGGCGACATGGTCCTCTTCGACGTGGGCTGCAAGCGCGACTGGTACTGCTCCGACATGACCAGGACCTTCTTCACCGCCACTCCCAGCGAGCGCCAGCTCCTGGTGTACGACACCGTGCGCCGGGCCAACGAGGCCGCCGAGGCGATGGTGCGCCCCGGCGTGACCTTCGCGCAGATCGACCTCACGGCTCGCAAGGTCATCGAGGACGCCGGCTTCGGCCCCTACTTCACGCATCGCCTGGGACACCAGATTGGCCTGCAGGACCACGAGCCCGGCGACGTCAGCGCGACCCACGACAAGCCGGTCCGGGAGGGGCAGTGCTTCTCCATCGAGCCGGGAATCTACATCCCCGGAGAGATCGGCGTGCGCATCGAGGACCTGCTCATCGTCACCGAGGACGGCTGCGAGGTGCTGAACCACTACAGCCACGAGCCGCGCGTCGTAAAGCTGTAGTCAACGCGGGCGCGAACGGCGCAGGCGCGGGACAACGGGCCCGAGACAAGCGAGAGGGACGCCCGACCTTGGTCGCGACGTCCCTCTCGCCTTGCGCGTTGACTCCGCCACCCGTCGAGCGGACGGCGTCCCCCCTGCCGGCGGCTACTCCTCAGGACACCTGGCCAGTGCCGCCTCGTCCGCTATGACGATGCAGTCGGGATGCAGCTGCAGCGCGGAGGCGGGGCAGCTGGGGACCACGGGGCCGTAGCACATGGCCCTGACCGCATCGGCCTTGGCGGCGCCACTCGCCAGGACGAGCACGCGACGGGACTTCATGATGGTCCCCACGCCCATGGTGTAGGCCTGGCGGGGAACGTCGTCGGGGTCGTCGAAGAGGCGACTGTTGGCCTGGATGGTGCTGGGCGTCAGGTCGACGCAGTGGGTGCCCACGGGAAAGCCCTCGGCAGGCTCGTTGAAGCCGATGTGACCGTTGTTGCCGATGCCCAGGAGCTGGAGGTCCGGGTAGCCCGCCTCCTCGACCATGGCGTCGTAGGCTCGGCAGGCGGACTCGGCATCGGGGTCGGAGCCGTCTGGCACGTGGGTGTTTGCCATGTCGATGTTCACGTGCTTGAACAGGTTGTCGGCCATGAAGTAGTGGTAGCTCTGGGAATCGTCGTGCGAGAGCCCGCGATACTCGTCCAGGTTATAGGTGCGGACCTGCGAGAAGTCTATCTCGCCGCGACGGTTTTTCTCGACGAGGAGGCGGTAGGCGCCGACGGGCGTGGTGCCCGTGGCGAGGCCCAGGACGCTCCTGGGGTCAAGGATGAGCTGGGCGGCGATGACGTCAGCCGCACGGCTGCTCATCTCATCGTAGTCTGCGACGCGAATGATTCTCATGCTTCCTCCGTAGACGCTCACGTTGTGCGGCGGCGCGCGGGCCCGCGCCCTTGGACAAGGACATTATAGAAAGGGCGGTTGCGGACCCCAGGAAGCGCTCGGCATGCGGAGGGTGGGGCGCGCCGGCGGCGTGGACGGAGGCGACTGGCGCGCCGCCCGACGCGACAACGGACTAGAGCTTCGCCGCGAGGTCCATGAGGGCGTGGAAGCGGTGCGAGATGGCGTTCTTCTCCTCGGGCAGGAGCTCGGCCATGGTCTTGCCGGGGAGCTCCGCCACGTTGAAGAGCGGGTCGTAGCCGAAGCCGTTGGCTCCGCGGCGCTCGAAGCCGATGGTCCCGGGCACGTCGCCGTCGCCGCGGAGAACCCCCTCGCCGTCCTCGTCGCGCTCGACCAGCACCACGGTGGAGTGGAAGTGCGCGCCGCGCTCGCACTCGGGGACGTCCGTAAGCTCGGCGAGGAGCTTGTCGTTGTTGGCGTCGTCGTTCCCGTGCTCCCCCGCCCAGCGCGCGGAGAAGATTCCGGGAGCGCCGCCGAGCGCATCGACGCAGAGCCCAGAGTCGTCGGCAACGGCCATGGAGAGACCCGTCTCGTCCAAGGCGGCACGCGCCTTGATGAGGGCGTTCTGGAAGAAGTCCTCACCGTCCTCGACGGGATCAGGGAAGTCGCCGAGCTCGCCCAGGGCCACGAAGCGATATCCCTCGAGCCTCTGGGAGAGGATTGCCTCTATCTCCGTGAGCTTGTGCGCGTTGCCCGTGGCCACCACGATCGTGGTGGCCGGGTCCAGGCTTCCTGCGTCTGCTGCATCCGACATGTGGTCCTCCTTTGGGAGTTGGTCCGTCGCGTGCGGCACCTCCAACGTCACGTAGGGCGCGCCGCTCGAAGGCTAGCCGAAGATGCTCTCGTCCACGACGTCTGGAATCTGGTCGGGCGTGATGAGCAGGCCGCGGGTGCCTCCCACCATGACCTGGTCGCCGTTGTAGATGACGCCACGTCGCTCGGGGGGTATGTCAAGGGCCTCTCCCACGGAACTCACGTTCTTGAAGAACTTCGAGTTGTAGGTCGCGCTCGACTTGACCTCGAACGCCGCGAAGGGCGTGAGGCCCCTCTCTATGACCAGGTCGATCTCCTCGTCCCTGCCGCTGGTCCTGTAGAAGGACGCGTGTAGCCGTCCCCTCGACGACTGCACGCATTTGGCGTATTCGGCAATGACGGCGTTCTCGAAGACGTTGCCACGCTTCGCGTATGCAGCCAGCGCTTCCGTGTCGTCGATTCCCAGCAGGTGGCACAGGAGGCCTGTGTCCATGAAATAGAGTTTGGGCGACTTTACGAGACGTGCATTGGCATTCGAGCTGTAAGGCCGAAGCTCGAACAGGATGTTGCTGGCGCTCAGGGCCGAGATCCACGACTTCGCAGTCTTCACGTCGACCCCAGCGTCACTTGCCAGGGCCGAGTAGTTGATCAGCTCCCCCGCACGTGCGGCGCACAACCCCATGAAGCGCTCGAACTCGGCCAGCTTGAGGACGCGCAGCTCCTCGCGTACGTCACGGTCCACATAAGTCCGTACGTAGTCGGCGAAGTACCGCGCGGGATGCACTCCGTAGTCATACAGTCGCGGATAGCCGCCGTACAGCACCCAAGCCCACCTGTCATTGCGAACGGCGTCGAGGAGGCGCGCGCCCTTCTCTGGCGCCGACAGGTCTCCCGGCCTGGCCGCCAGCAGCTCGGCGCGCGTCAACGGTGCCATGGTCACGAGCGCCACCCTACCCGCCAGGCTCTGGGACACCTGCTCGAGCAGGAGGTAGTTCTGGGAGCCAGAGACCACAAACTGACCGGCGTCACCGGTCTGGTCGACGACTGTCTGGAGGTAGGAGAAGAGCTCGGGGACGCGCTGCGCCTCATCCAGAATCACGTGGCGGGCATGACGGGCGAGGAAGTCTCGCGGGTCGTCCCGAGCCAGCGCACGCAGGTCAGGGTCCTCGAGCGAGAGATAGGTCCAGTCGGGAAGCATGCTCCTCAGAAGAGTGCTCTTGCCCGTCTGCCGGGCGCCCGTCAACGACACCACTGGATACTCTCCCAGCGCCTCTCTGATGGCCCGCGAGATGTCTCGGGGAATCAAGCCGTTGACCTCCTACCATCAGGATAGATATACGCTTCGTTTAACTGCAACTATACCTGATTTTTCGAGTCGAGATTCCCTGATTTTCAACGTTGAGATTCCCTGATTTGCAGAGCCGGCGCAGCATCCGCCCCGGGCCCCTCCCCTATGCGCCGAAGTTCGTCACCTTGCGCTGCAGCTCGACCAAGCGGGCGATTCCCGCCTGCCCGAGGTCGAGGAGGCCGTTCAGCTGGTCGCGGTCCATGGTGGAGCGCTCGCCGGTGCCCTGCAGCTCCACGATCCCGCCGTCACCCGTGGCGACCAGGTTCATGTCCACCTGTGCGTGCGAGTCCTCGGGGTAGTCGAGGTCGAGCAGCAGCCTGCCCCCGACGAGCCCCATGCTTATTGCCGCCACCTGGCCGGTAAGGGGCAGGCGAGAGATGCGTCCCGCCTCCATGTAGGACCTCAGCGCGTCGTGCAGAGCCACCCAGGCCCCGGTCACGGATGCCGTGCGCGTGCCGCCATCCGCCTGGATGACGTCGCAGTCGCAGGTCACGGTGTACTCGCCCAACCTCCCCAGGTCGCACACCGCCCTGAGGCTGCGCCCCACCAGGCGCTCGATCTCCATCGACCGCCCCTTGCGCCCGCGATACTCGCGGCGTCCACGCGTGTTGGTCGCCGCGGGGAGCATGGCATACTCGGCGGTCACCCAGCCTGCGTGCTGGCCCTTGCGCCAGGCCGGCACGCCCTCCTCCACCGTCGCGGCGCAGAGCACGCGCGTGTCGCCAAACTCCACCAAGCAGGAGCCGTCCGCGTTCTTCATGACGTCGCGCGTGAGCGTGACAGGCCTCAGCTGGTCATCGGCACGACCGTTCGCGCGGACGAGCTCGTGCGCACCGGATGCTCCCATGGTTCCTCCCCATATGACGACGGGCCCCGCGGGGCCCGTCCTAGATGCGATGGTGGGCGATGACGGATTCGAACCGCCGACCTTGTGCGTGTAAGGCACCTGCGCTAGCCGCTGCGCCAATCGCCCGTAGGGGCAAAGTGTAGCACGGAGGGGCCATGCGGCACCTGCTCGGGAGGCGCACGCCAGGCGCCATGGCCTGCGTCGCACCTCGCCCGCGGGTTCCTCCCGACCATTCGCGTCGTATACTGTCAGGCATGAACGCCACAGTGAAATCCATCGCGTCCCTGCTGCGCGACCACGGACTGCTGGCACGTGGCCCGCAGTCCGTTGACGCTGCGTCCGTCTCGCTCATCGGGGCAGACTGCGACTCCCGCTTCGCCGGGCCAGACCACCTCTTCGTCTGCAAGGGCGCCGCCTTCAAGCCGGCGTACCTTGAGCAGGCGCTCGAGGCCGGGTGTGTGGCCTACCTCTGCGATGACTCCCGCGCAGACGAGCTCGCGGCAGTCGCGCCGCACGTCCCCGCGCTTGTCGTGCGCGACGACGGCCTCCGCACGGCGATGGCCCTCTCGTCCGCTGCCTGCTGGGGCCACCCCGACAACAAGCTTGAGGTCGTGGGCATCACTGGCACCAAGGGCAAGAGCACGACGGCCTACATGCTCCGGGCGATCCTGGACGCGTGCCACGACACGCCCCAGAGCGCCATCATGGGCTCGATCGACACCTTCGACGGCATCGAGGACGCAGAGAGCGTCAACACCACTCCCGAGCCGCCCGACCTCTGGCGCCACGTTGCCAACGCGGCGCAAAGCGGGCTCCCCTACCTCACTATGGAGGTCTCGAGCCAGGCGCTGAAGTACGAGCGCGTCGTGGGGCTCGGCATCGACGTCGCCTGCTTCCTCAACATAGGCCGCGACCACATATCGCCGCGCGAGCACCCCAGCTTCGAGGACTACTTCGCGAGCAAGCTGCGCATCTTCGAGCAGGCCCGGGTGGCCGTCGTGAACCTGGGGAGCGACCACGCCGACGAGGTCCTGGCGGCGGCGGGCCGCTGCAAGCGTGTCGTGACCTTCCTCGCAGACGGGGATGCCGCCGGCTCCGACGCCGACGTATGGTGTAGGGACCCGCGCCCCTCCGACTCCGGAATTCGCCTCTTCGTCCACACCCCCAGCTGGGAGGGCGAGGTCGAGGTGGGCATGGCGGGCCTCTTCAACGCCGAGAACGCCCTCTGCGCCATCGCCGCCTGCGAGGTGCTGGGCATCGGGCAAGAGCAGGTCAAGGCTGGCCTTGCGCACGTGCGCGTCCCCGGTCGCATGGAGCTCCTGCGCACGTCGGACCCCCACATCACCGGCATCGTGGACTACGCCCACAACAAGCTGTCGTACCAGCGCTTCTTCGCCTCGGTGGCCAAGGAGTACCCCGGCCGCGAGGTCATCGCCGTCTTCGGCGCACCGGGAGGCAAGGCCTACGAGCGGCGCCGGGAGCTCCCCGAGGAGGCGTCGCGCTGGGCGGACTTCGTCGTCTACACGGAGGAGGATCCAGCGCACGACCCCGTGGAGGAGATCTGTGCCCAGATGGCCGCGGCCACACCCGAGGGCCAGGACTTCGAGGTCATCGTCAACCGTCCGCACGCCATTGGGCGTGCGGTCGAACGGGCGTTCCAGAGCCCACGCGGGGCCGTGGTATGCCTCCTCGCGAAGGGAGACGAGACCCGCCAGCACGAGGGGGACTCCTTCGTTCCCTGCGAGACCGACGCGACCCTCTTCGAGCGGGCCGTCGCCGCACGCACGGCGCGGACGGACCGCGGCTAGCTCAACCCTCCCACAAGACGAACGCAGGCCGAGAAAGGACCGCCATGCCCACTGCCCTCTCGCTCCCCACCTTCCCCGTCGACGCCAACAAGGTCCCAGACCCCATGGCCGAGCGCCTCTCTCGCATAAAATACGTGATCAGCGACACCGACAACACCATGGTGAGCCACGGACAGGCGCTCTCGACCACGGACGGGACCCCCTCCGCCGAGCTCGCGCAGACCCTGGTCGACCTGCGACGCGCCGGCGTCCAGGTGATTCCCTGCACCGGACGCAACCGAGCCATGATCCGCGAGGACGCGCGCATCTTGGGCCTGCCAGGCTGGATTGGCGAGATGGGCGGCGTGCTCTGCCTGCACGAGGGCTCCGACGCCGAGTGGCACTACTTCACGGCGCAGATGCCCTACGATGAGGACTGCGGCAAGACCCCGCACGACCTGATCATGGAGACGGGCGTGGTGGATCGCATGCTTGCCCGCTGGTACGACTGCCTCGAGACCTACAACGACAACAACATCGGCTACCAGTACCGCGAGGTCACGGTGGCGCTTCGCGGGGCCGTGATCGAGGACGAGGCGCAGGCGATGCTGGACGAGACGGGCCTACCCCTCTACCTGGCAGACAACGGCTTCGTGACGCGCATCACGGGCAAGACCATCCTGCCTAGCTTCGAGGGCGGGCGCGTCGAGGACGTGCACACCTACCACATCACGCCACGCGGCCTGGACAAGGGCTCGGCCACGAGGCGCTACGTCGAGCTCATGGGCTGGGACCCGGCCGAGGTCCTGGCCTGCGGGGACTCCCCGGCAGACTGCGCGATGGCAGGCGAGGTGGGCACCTTCCTGCTCATGCGCAACGGCATCAACAACCCCAAGGCACAGGCGGCGCTGGCCTGTGCGGGCAACGCCTTCGTGTCGGCGCAGGACTCGACCGACGGCTTCTGCCAGGCCATGCGCACGCTCCTGGAACTCAAGCGTCAGGCATAAGTAGACGAGGGCCCCTCGCACGAATTCGATTTCGTGCGAGGGGCTTTGTAATACGCGCAGGTTCGCAATGGTCGCGCTCGCATCATTCTCGTTTCGTGCGAGGGTCACGTGACGCCATGGGGTGCTTGAGCCACTCCTACGCGGTCTGCTGCCACGCGACGGCGCTACGCGAACTTGGGATTGGCGACGCGCACGCAGTCGGGAAACTCCTCGCGCAGGCGTCCGAACGCCTCCTGAACTTCGGTCGGCACGTCCACATGGACCAGGAAGTCTCTGCCACGCGGGCCGTAACCACCCTCGTCGTCAGTCAGGCGGGGCAGCTCCCCCATAAGCAGGGTCAGGTAGCGCCGCAGCCCCCACATTCCCAGAGGCTCTTCCTCGAAGTCAAGGCGGGCGAGAGGATCGGCCGCCTCGCTCATGCGGTCCGCGCCTCGCGCCACAACACGCGTCGCATAGGTCGCATAGCTCACGGGAAGTACGTCTGGCCAGTCGTGCCGTGCGATGGCCTCCATGCGCAACTGCATGGTGGCGTCCTGCGAGAGTATCAGCGAGCGACAGGGAACGCCCCTCTCGTCCAGGAGCTCGCGCAGGTAGCCGATGTTGTTTCCGCAGTTGGTTGACCGCCGCTCGAGGAGGTCCGCCTCCAGCCCGTGCCTGGTGCGGAGGTACGCGGCGAAGACGTCCGCCTCGCAGGCGTCGTCCTCGAAGTCGAGGTCGGGGCAGAGCCCGCGCACGCGTTCACGGAAGGTCTGGGTCGTGTGACCGGCCCCACCCACGATCACGTAGGCCTTCGCGACGTCCGCGCGCATCGCCGCCGCCAGCACGTCCCCGCCTGCGAGGATGCTCCCGCCAAAGAGCGCCATCACGTCGGCCTGGGCGAAGCCATAGCGCCCCTGGAGGGCGTCCCGGGTCAGCGTGGGGACGTCACGCCTTCCCAGGAACCTCGCCAGAACGTTCATGTCGTGAGCCAGCTGAACTGCGACCATCTCTGCCACCTCGTCACTCCCCCGGCATGTCCCGGCGTTAGAGCCGTCGTGCGTCGATGCTACGGACGAGCCTACTCTCGCGCTCCACGACGAGGCCGGGCACGTCCATCGGAGCCTCGCCCAGAAGCCGTTCCAGCATGCTCAGGGAAGGGCCCAGGAGGTCGACCGTCGCCATGCCGCGCTCCTCCGCCTCCTGGCGGAGCTCCTCGCGTAGTCCCTCGTCGAGTATGGTGTGGAAGAGCACCGTCGCACTGCCGTCTGGAACGTAGCGATCCAGGTAACGGCGGACCTCCTCCATGCCCTCGACATGCGTTAGGCGAGAGACGACGACGCTCTCGCGCCTGAACTGGATCGCGGCGGCCCTCACGAGCGCAAGCCCCGTCTCGCCCAGCGCGTCAGAGAGCACGTGCACGACCAATGGTCCCCCTGTCCTTGCGCTGCCATCCCCAAGCTCATCGAACTCGACTTCGCGGCACATGGCCTCTCCCCTCATGGAGCCGGACGACCTACGGGCTACATACGCCTTTCCACCTCGGTGGCGCCAAGACCCGCCCGACGCCACCGCAGCTGGATCCTACCCCAGCTTCCTTGCCTCATCGGCGCTCATGCCCAGCACCACCGGCGTCGAGCGGTAGCCCACGCCCATGCGGTCGATCCCCATGTCGATGAGCTCGAGGAAGTGCTCGCGGGTGTGGATGGCACCGGAGCCCTTGACCTTGATCCTGCCCTCGCCGGCCTCGATCATCGCCGCGACGACCTCGTTGGTGGCGCCGCGCTGCTCGCCCCCCGTGTAGAAGCCGGTCGAGCTCTTGATGAAGTCGGCACCCGCGGCCACGGCGCACCTGGTTCCGGCCTTGACCTGGTCGATGGTGAGGGAGTCGGTCTCGACGATGACCTTCACGTTGGTGCCGTAGCTGTGGCACGCGTCGACGACGGCCTTGATGTCGGCGGTCACGTAGTCGAGGTCCCCGGAGCGCAGGCGCCCGTAGTTGGCCACGATGTCCAGGTCCTCGATCTCGTAGTTCTTGCAGTACTCCTCGGCCTGGAGCGCCTTGGACGCCGTGGTGGAGAGCCCGAAGGGGAAGTCGCACACGACGCAGATGCCCGTCTTGGTGCCCCTGACCATGGGGGCGACGATGTCCAGAGAGGCGGGGTTGACGCAGATGGTCTTGCAGCCGAAGTCGATGCCCTCCTGGCTGTACTTCTTGATGTCCTCGACGGTGAACTCGGGCTTGAGCACCGACTGGTCGATGTAGCTCGCGAGCTCGCGCTCGGTCATCTCCGCCGCCTTCTTGCTGGGGTTCATGGCATGTCCTCTCTCTTGTCTCTTTGTACGGCACCTACCGTACTTTTGCTGACGGGAATGTACCACCCCGGCCTGGGGATGTAGGATATGTCTCGTTATTTGTTCGTATGTACCGTACATATATTTAAATCATGGGAGAGGAGCTCGTGGACAACCTCGCCGCCATCGCATCCAGCCCCCTGGACGACAGCTCGCAGCTGCCCCTCTACCAGCAGCTCAAGCAACGCATGCTGCAGCTCATGGCCAGCGGCTCCCTCGACGAGACGACACCGCTGCCCACCGAGATGCAGCTCTGCCAGGCTTTCGGCCTCTCTCGCGCGACGGTGCGTCGCTGCTTCAAGGACCTTGTGGACGAGGGCCGTGTCGTGCGCAGGAGGGGCCACGGAACCTTTGTGAGGCCAGAGACGACACGCGGTGAGAGCAGCGTCCCCCTCAACTTCTCGTCCGAGATGGAGTCTGCGGGGCTCCTGCCCGCGTCGCGGCTCCTGGGCCTAAGACGACGCGAGGCCTCGGGCGGCATATCCCGCAGGCTCGGCGTTGCCGAGGGCACGCCCGTGTGGGAGATAAGGCGCCTGCGCCTGGGCAACGACCTCCCCCTGCAGCTCGCCATCGCCTACGTCCCCTGCGAGCTCTGCCCGAACCTCAGCGAGGAGGACCTCTCGACCTCCCTCTATGCGCTCATCTCTCAGGGCTCGGGGGCCCTGCCCGCCCGAGCGGAGGAGAGCTACGAGGCGGTCTGCCTCGACGCACGCGAGGCGAAGGCCCTGGGTGTCAGGGCGGGCAGCGCGGCGCTCAGGGTGCTCAGGACCTCCTTCGACACCACGGGACGCGCGTTCGAGGCCTCAGTGCTCATCGAGCCCGGCAACCGCAGCCGCCTCGTCGTGAGCCTCAGCACCGAGGGCACCGAGCTCCGTCGCGTCTGGGGCTAACGCCCGGCCAAGGTGGCACGCCACTCTCGCCCGCATGATTGCGCGCGTCACGACGGCACGCACTGCGGTGCCCCCCGCCAGAAAGAAGGGTCCCGCCGGAAGACCGACGGGACCCAAATGCTCGACTCTGTGGAACGGGAACTAGAACTCCACGGGCAGGTCGTAGTAGACGCACTTGAGGAGCTGCTCCATGTCCTCCTGGGACGGCTGGCGGGGGTTGGCGCCGGTGCAGGCGTCAGCGATCGCGTTGGCCGCGACGGTCGGGAGCTTCTCGAGGAACTCCTTCTCGTCGATGATGGAGGTCTCGGACTTCACGCCGCCCTCGCCGTAGTTCTTGATGGCCTGGGGGATGTCCAGCTTGTCGTTGAGGTCACGGATGTACTGGACCAGGGCAGCGACGAGCTCCTCGTTGGTCTCGCCCTCGAGGTGCAGGATCTCCTTGGCAACGAAGGCGTAGCGCTCGGCGGCGCGCTCGTCCTTGGCGTTGAACTGGATGACCTTGCCCAGGTACATGGCGTTGGCGCAGCCGTGGATGATGTGGCCGCCGCTGAAGGCGGCACCGGTCTTGTGGGCCATGGAGTGCACGATGCCCAGCAGGCCCGACGAGAAGGCGATGCCGGCGATGCACTGCGCGTCGTGCATGTGCTGGCGCGCCACCTTGTCGCCCGTGTAAGAGACGGGCAGCCACGTGGTGATCTCGCGGATGCCGTGGAGGGCGGGGCCGTCGGTGAAGGTGGAGGCGACGGTCGAGACGTAGGCCTCCATGCAGTGGGTCAGGGCGTCCATGCCGGTGTGCGAGCAGAGCTTCGCGGGCATGGTGTAGGTGAGCTCGGGGTCGACGATGGCCACGTCAGGCGTGATCTCGAAGTCGGCGAGGGGGTACTTGATGCCCTTCTGGTAGTCCGTGATGATCGAGAAGGCAGTGACCTCGGTCGCGGTGCCGGAGGTGGAGCTGATGGCGCAGAAGTGGGCCTTCTTGCGAAGCTCGGGCAGGCCGAAGACCTTGCACATGTCCTCAAAGGTGCACTCGGGGTACTCGTACTTGATCCACATGGCCTTGGCCGCGTCGATGGGGCTGCCGCCGCCGATGGCGATGATCCAGTCGGGGCCGAACTCGGACATGGCCGCGGCACCCTTCATGACGGTCTCGACGGAGGGGTCGGACTCGACGCCCTCGAAGAAGGCCACCTCGAAGCCGGCCTCCTTGAGGTCCGCCTCGACGTCCTGCAGGAAGCCGCCGCGACGCATGGAGCTGCCGCCCGAGACGATGATGGCCTTGGAGCCCTTGAGGTTCTTCACCTCGTGACGGGCGCCCTCGCCGAAGTACAGGTCACGCGGGTTGGTGAAACGTCCCATAAACTCTCCTCCTTCAACTGGCCCCGCCCCCGCGGGGCCGCGATGGTTAGAGAGGCCCTGTGCCCCAGGACGCGCAGACTGTCGCACGCGACCTGGCTCAGCCCCATATCCTCCTGAGGATACCTGCATGAAATAAAATTGGATATACGAAACCACTTGTCGACTTTTAAGGCCCGATTGCTGAATATTTTACCTACATGTATTGACAAAATTGAATGACCAGTATTTACTGTACATTTATATTCATGCCTGGGCGAGAGAGAGGCCCGGCCACCTTCCCCCATAACAGCCCAAACAGGCCACCCTCGCCGCAGCCGTCACGCGCGCCGCGGGACGCGCTCCGCTACGATTGTCGCACCAGCTCCCGGGCTCGGACCCGGGAGAAGAGGCAAGGGAGGCACGCTTGGCATACGAGCCAAACAGGGAGGACTACCAGCGTCTGAGCCTGCAGTTCATGCGCAGCGCCGACCGCATGGGCCCGCTTGCCGCGGCAAGGGCCTTCGCCGGATTCGGCCGCCGCTTCTCGCAGGACCGCGACTCGCTCCCGCAGGACGACGCGGACCGCGCCTTCGGCCTCGTCGCGCGCGCCACCACGGTCATAGACTACGAGCTTCCCTTCTCGGACGACGACAAGGCCCTCGAGCTCATCAAGAAAGGCCACGAGCTCCTGGACGAGGCACTTCTCCTCGACGAACACTGCTTCGACGCCCTGCGCATGCAGCAGGCGTCACAGATCGCCTCCTTCGACGGCTACTATGACTTCCTCAGGACCGAGGGCGACGACGTGCGCGCATGGTGCCTGCGCCAGCACGAGCACGCGCTCAAGCGCGAGGGCGGGGAGCGCGGCAGGATCGCCGCCAACCTGGCCCTGCGGCCCTTCATCCGCTGGCGCGCCATGCAGGCGAGCAAGGCAGTCATCTGCGGCCGCAACAAGGACGCCATCGACATCGCCCGCGAGCTCATGCGAATCGACCCCGACGACGAGGCGGACGTGAGGTACACCGCGCTCATCGCCCTTGCGAAGGTCGAGGACGAGCAGGGGCTCGAGGAGCTCTGTCGAAAGGGCGCCCAGATCGAGGCGCGGCGCGGCATGCCCGCGACGCAGGACGCCTGGACGCAGCTCGCGCGCATCGCCCTTGCCTACAAGAGCCACGACCTGGTCGGCGCGCGCGACGCCATCACGAGGCTCGCCGAGACCCATCCCAACGCCCTCTCGGCCCTGGCCATACAGCGCGAGCTCCCAGATGGGGTCTTCTCTCGCCTGGTCACGCAGCCCAGGAGCGAGGACGAACTCATCCTGGCCATATCCGAGAGCACCGTCCTCTTGCAGGAGGGTCGCGACAAGGAAGGGCGCGGTGCCCTGGGCGCGTGGCTGCGCGAGGAATGCCTGGGGCGCCTGGGCCACGACGAGCGCGCCCACGTGTTTGCCGACGAGGTCGAGTGGGGCGTCGGCAGGGAGGCGGAGTAGGTGGACGCGCACGAGGAGCTTGTGCTCAGGCTCGCCCAGAAGCGCAGCATCGCGTTGGGGCTCTCGTCCAGCGGGTACGCGGAGCTCCTCCTCGCCGTGCGCGAGGACCCCAGCTCCTTCATGGACGACAAGGGCGACGAGGCCCTGCTGCTGGTGCAGAAGGCCCTGGAGCGCTACGACGCATCGCTCCAGGACGACGACCTCCTGGACGATGACGCCTACCTGCAGACGCGGCAGCGGCGCATGGCGCGCATGCGCCAGGACTGCGCGGCCGCGCTTGCGGTCGACCCACAGTGCACGGATGCCCGGCTCCTGGACGCCATCGCGCAGGACCTGGACGTCGACCCCTACCTCGAGCTGCTGCTGGACATACTCGACGACTCGCCCGAGCCGTCCTGGTCCGACGGGGGCGCTGCGGACGCCTGGGACGACGTGTTTGCCCGCCCCCGCCTGCGCGTGCGCGCGGCGATCGTAAGGGCGCTCTTCGACTCCGCCCGCTACCGCAAGGCGGACGAGTGGGCGCAGGGGCTATTGCGCGACGCGCCATCGGACTTCCTCGGCGCGCGCCACACCAGCGCGCTCGCCCTGGCACGCCTGGAGGACGAGGAGGGCTTCGAGGCGCTCGACGCCAGGCTCGGTCGCAGGGGGGACTCCTGGTCGGCCCTCAGCAGGGTGATCCTCCTCTACAAGCTGGGACGCCTCGGTGCCGCACGGCGCGCGCTCCTGGGCTACAGCCGCCTGAGCGAGGGGGCGGCCTATGCGCTGCTCCGCCCCGTGCTCAAGGAGACCTACATGCCCGACCGGCCCTGCGCGCAGCCCTACAGCTACGAGGAGGCGTCGCTGGCCGTCCACGAGGCCGACCCCGTCATCGTGGACGTGCCCGACCTGCCCGCCTGGGCGGAGGCCATCCCCGAGATCGAGGGCGCGGCGCGCGACTATGCGCGGAAGACCGGCTACGACTGGTAGACGGGGACGCGGAGGGGACGCGCCTGCGACTTTGCTATACTTTGGCCCGCGTCCCCATCGTCTAGCGGTCAGGACATCGCCCTTTCAAGGCGACGACACGAGTTCGAGTCTCGTTGGGGGCACCATCGCAAGCGAAGCGAGCCCGCCTGGCAGCTGCCGGCGGGCTCGACTTTTTGCGCCTCTGGTCACATTCCGGTTGCGGGAGGCTGGTGACGATGCAGTGCGCCTCGAGGCTGCGCCAGCGTCCATCCAGGCAAATTAGTGTACACAAACTTGGTGCATTATGGAAAAATCCCAGTTAACTAGTTGCAGTATTTTTGCATTTCCCAGTTTGTGTGCACTAATCGCACCGTCAGTCCCCCTCATCCGATGCCACCGAACGAGCCGCCGGCACCCTACAGCCCAACCAGCCGCGGGCGCGCCGCCAGGCCGCCGCCACTACAGCGACGCCAGACGCCCGAGCACGGACGCCGCCACACCCTCGACGTCCAGGCCGCAAAGCGAGAGGACCCTCTCCCTCGTGTCGGCGGCCTGGTATGCGTCCGGCATGCCCAGCCTGAGCAGGGGCACGCCCAGGCCACGCTCGGCGAGGAGCTCCGAGACGGCTCCGCCCAGACCCCCCACCACGCTGTGCTCCTCGAGCGTCACCACCAGGCGCGCGCCGGCGACCTGCCGCAGCAGCGACTCCCCAGGGAGCGGCTTCACCATCAGCAGGTCGAGCACGCGCGCCTCGACGCCCCGTGCCGCCAAGGCCTCCGCGGCCCTCACCGCCGTCGCCGCGATGGTCCCGCTCGCAACCATCACGACGTCGGGGCTCTCCGCCCCACGCAGCGCGTCCAGTCCCTTGAGAGAGTCCACGCCGTCGGGATGCAGATTGGCCAGGGGCTCGCTCATGCGCACGTAGGCCGGACGCGGGTTGGCGGCAAGCCAGCGCAGCACCGCCGCGAACTCGGCGTTGTCCGCCGGACTCGCAGCCACCATGCCGGGGATGCACCGCACGCAGGCGACGTCCTCCAGGGCCATGTGGCTCGCCCCCAGAATCGCCGAGTCGCAGCCGCAGCTCACGCCCACCAGCATCACCGGCGAGCGCATGATGCCCAGGTTCACGCGGATCTGGTCCAGGACGCGCGCCGTGATGAAGGTCGCATACGAAGGCGCGAAGGTGCAGAACCCCTCGTTGGCCAGGGCGGCCGCGACCTCGATCTGGTTCTGCTCGGCGATGCCGCACTGCACGAAGGCCTCGGGGCAGAGCTCGCGGAGGCCGCCCAGGTTGAGCCGGCGCCCGTAGTCGGACACCACGACGGATAGCTCGTCGCCGCCACGGGCGAGCCCCTCCATCACCTCGCCGAAGACCGCCTTGTGAGACATGCCGGCGAAGCGCGCCGCCTCCTCGGGCGAGACGAGGCTAATGCCTTCGCCCGCGCCCCCAACCGGCATGCCAGCGCCTCTCTCACTCATCGCAGATCTCCCTCTCGCGGGCGTCCAGCTCCTCCATGGCACGCACGTACAGCTCGTCGTCCAGGGCGCAGTCGTGCCACTCCACCCTCATCTCGGCGAAGGAGAGGCCCTTGCCCTTCACCGTGCGCGCCACCACGACGCGAGGCCGGGCCGAGCGTGCCCTCAGGGCTGCCCGCAGCGCCATGACGTCATGGCCGTCCACCTCGCAGACCTCGAAGCCGAAGGAGGCGAACTTGCGCTGGATGGGACCGTTGTCCAGGATGTCCGAGGTCGAGCCGTCCAGCTGCATCCCGTTGGCGTCCACGACCACCGTCAGGTTGTCCAGGCGTCTGAACGCAGCGAAGCCGGCGGACTCCCAGATGGAGCCCTCGTCGCACTCGCCGTCGCCCACCACGCAGAACACGCGCGAGTCGAGCCCGCGCCTCCTGATCGCCAGGGCGAGGCCGGCCGCGTAGCCCAGCCCCATGCCCAGGCTGCCGCCCGAGGTCTCGATCCCCCGGGAGGGGTCGCGGTGGGGGTGCTTGAACAGGACGGCGTCGGGGCCGAAGAGCCCGCGGTCCAGGTCGTCCTGGCTGATGAGGCCCGCCGCGAGCATGGCGGGATAGAGCGCCACCGAGCAGTGCGCCTTCGAGACGACCAGGCGGTCGCGCCGCTCCCAGGGGGTCCCGTCGCGCCCCGTCCGCATCACGTCGCCCAGAAGGACTGCCACGAGCTCGGCCATGGAGAGGGCACCGCCAATGTGGAAGGGCGTGTCGGGGTAGCGATGGGCGATCCGCACCACGCCACGACGCACGTCGAGCGCGCCCAGCTCGAGCCTGCGGCGCAGGGCCCGCCCGTCGGAGGCGTCCGCGGTCGGCATGCCGCCCAAGAGCACCGCGCCGTCGTCCTGGAACGATATTCCCGCCACGGACTGCCCCGGCCCCAGCCAGGTGAGGCTCCACTCGATGGGCGTGCCATCCTCGAGCTGGATGTTCTGCTCCAAGACCAGGATGGGCTCGCCGTCGTCGCAGCCCAGGTAGCCGGCATGCTCCTCGTCCACCGGGCACGACAGGTAGCGCACGCTGGACCTGAGGATCTTGCGCCCCGAGCAGCGCTCGACCGCGTCAAAGAGCGACTCGCGCGAGAAGTCCGAGGCCTCGAGGCCCGGACAGGCGCAGAGGTTGGACCAGCTCTCCTGACAGAGTAGCGGCGAGCCGGCCGACGAGCGTACGCGGCGCATGAAGAGCGCGGGGGCGGAGGGGGCGATTCCCAGCTCGCCGGCCACGCTGCGAGGGGCCTCGACGACCTCCTTGGCCAGCACGTCGGTGACGTAGGCCACGCCACGCTCGTGCAGGAGGGTGGCAAACGAGAGCGGCCTCAGCACGCTGGGCCTGGCAAGCCCTCCCTCGGTGACGAAGGTGCCGCTCCCCTTGCGACTGACGAGCAGCCCCTCCTCCACTAGCGTGCGGATGGCACGCCTCACCGTGCCGCGACTGAGGCCGTAGCGGGCCATGAGCTCGGACTCCGAGGGGATGGCGTCGCCCTGCCGCCACTCCTTCGTGGCGATGGCCTGGCGCAGCGCCGAGGCGAGCTGGACGTGCAGGGGGCCCTCGGAGGCAAGCGCTGGTTGGGTCAGATTGCAGCTGGCGTCTGTCGCAAGGGGGTCAGGAAGCGTCGGAAACCCAAAGCGCTGCTCTCTCACGGAATCCCTCTTTCGCTTTGGTCCATGACATGGATAGGTCGTATACAGGACAACTACTGTACAGGCAACTTGTGTACAGGATAGTCCACGATGGCCAGAACCACGAAAAAGGAAGAGCCCAAGGCGAGAGGGACGGCGGCAGGGCGCTGCGCACGCCCGCACGCAGGCGATGGCTGGTAGGGGCGGTGGGGTTCGAACCCACAATCCTTGCGGCGAGGGATTTTAAGTCCCCTGCGTATGCCAATTCCGCCACGCCCCCGAAGGCCACGCGAACGCGGACCGCGACGCGATCCGCGCGACAAGGGAAATCTTAGCGCAGCGAGGCCAGGCGCGGACGCCAGCCCAGGGGGGATTCCTCGCCCGAGTGCACGGCCTCGGCACAGATAGCCAGGCCGAAGAGGAGGTCACTCTCGCTCACCGTGAGGCGTTCGAAGCCCGTGGCCGCCATGAGCTCCGCCACCGCCAGCGCCCCGCCCAGAATCACCCCGGCGCGCTTGGGCTGCAGGCCAGGCAGGCCCGCCCTCTCGCCCAGGGAAAGCGCGGCGAGGCGCGCGGCAAGGGCCTCCACGTCGTCCCGACCCAGCTCGCGCAGGTGCACGCGCAGGGGGTCGTAGGGGGCAAGCGAGTCCCGCACGGCGACCAGGCTGGTGACGGTGCCGCCGGTGACCACCAGGCGACTGGCACGGTCGCGCAGGCCCTCGCCTTCGAACGCCGTCTCGAGGGGTCCGCGGCAGAACGCGCGGGCGGCAGCGACCTGGTCGTCGGACGCCGGGCCGTCCCCTGGCAGGAAGCGCTCGGTCACGCGGCGGCACCCCACGTCCACCGAGGTCACGGCCTCGAGGCGCAGGCCCCTCTCGCCCAGGCTGCCCACGGCGAGCTCGGTGGAGCCGCCGCCGTTGTCCGCCACCAGGATCCGCTCGTCGGGGAAGTCCTGCGCAACGCCCAGGAAGGTAAGCGAGCCCTCGACGCGGCCGGCGATGACTTCGGGCAGGAGGCCACGCGCGACGAGGTCGCCCTCGAGCTCGGCCGAGTTGGAGGCGTCCCGCGCGGCAGAGGTGAGCGTGCAGCAGACCGCCCGTGCTTCGGCCTGTCGGGCGTTGGCGAGGTAGCGGTCCACGCAGTCGAGGACGCGCGCCCTGGCGGCATCGCCGATCCTGCCGGTTGCAGAGAGGCCCTCGCCCAGGTTGCATATGGTCGAGGTCTTGGCCATGCGCCTCACGCGGCCGCCCTCCACGTCGCACACCGCGAGGCGCGCGGTCACCGTGCCGATGTCGATGCAGGCTACTCGTCCCATACTGCCTCCGGGTCGTAGCCAAAGACGAAGTCGAGGGCCTTCGTGGGCCACGCACGCGTGTCCTGGTACTCGACCGGGGCGGAGGGGTCGGCCTTCCCCTGGCCGTCCAAGCCCTCGACGGTCACGCTGGTCTCGCCCTTCTGGACGTACCCGCGCTTGCGCGCCTCGTCCTCGATGCCCTCCTTGGACGTCAGGCTCTTGAGGTCGCCCTGGAGAGAGTCATTCTTCTCGCTCAGCTCGTCGTACCTCCTCTGCAGGTCCTCGCCGCTGCGTCGCGCCACGTAGTAGCCTCTGGCGGGCCCGTACAGCGACGCCGCGACGGCCACGACGACGACCAGGACGACGAGGGCCACCTTATGCCCCAGCAGGCGGTTGCCCAGGCCGCGGGCCGAGTCGGCCACGTCGGCGGGGCTCAGCTCGCACAGGGCGGAGATTCGCCTCGCCACGGCGGAGGGCTCCTCTTCGGAAGCTCGCGCCTCGTCGCGCGAGGCAGCGCGGGGCTGCATGCGAGACGGGCGCTCGTCGGCGGGCCTGGTCGCCCTGCCAGCTCCGCGCGCGCCACCGTCCCGGACGCCACGAACGGCCAGGGCGCCCGCGGAGGCACGCCCCACAGTCGGCGGCACCTGGCTGGCGTCACGGCCCACATCGCGCGGCTTCGAGCGACCCCCCTCCTGGCGGAGGGGCCTGGGATCGCGCGCGTGACCGCGCCTGCGCCCCGACGCCTTCGCATCATGGCCGGAGGCGCCGCTGGCGCGACCCATGGGATTGGTGTCGCCTGGGTTCTGGGAGATGGCCATGCTTGCCGTCGCTTCGTCTCAACTTCATCTTTGGCAGCCGCGGCCGTCGGCCGCTCCCTCAGTTATATCAGAGGAGGGCGGTGACCCGTCCGCACGGGACGACGCTCCGCAAGCTTCGCAGACATCGCGTGAGGATGAGGCGCACGCGGCAACGGAGCGGCGGCACGCAGGGCGACGCCCCTACCCGCGGGCCGCGCGCTCCTCTCGCTTGGCCTCGTCCCAAAGCTCGTTGAGGACTCGGGTGCCCAGTCCGTCGAGTGCGAGGGAGCGCTCGCGCGCAAGCTCCTCCATGCGCGCCCAGCGGCGACGGAACTTGCGGTTGGACGCGGAGAGGGCCTCCTCGGCGTCTACGTGGGCGTGACGGGCCACGTTCACGAGCGAGAAGAGCAGGTCGCCGAACTCCTCCGTCGCCTCCCGGCTGCCCGGCTCCTCCGCCTCGAACTCGACGCGCTCGCTGGCGAACTGGTCCCACACGTCGGAGATGGACTCCCACTCGAAGCCCGCCTTGGCAGCGCGCTTCGAGATCTTCTGGCACTGCATGAGGGCGGGCAGGGAGCGGGGCACGGAGTCCAGGAGGCCCTCGGGCGCGGCGTCGGAGGAACGGCCCTCTCGCTCGGACCTCTTCACGTCGTCCCAGATGTCCAGCACCTTGCCTGCGGAGTCCACGGCGCCGACGGCTGCGGCGTCCCCGAAGACGTGGGGATGCCGACGGACGAGCTTCTCGTTGAGCTCGCGACAGACGTCGTCCACGTCAAAATCGCCCTCGTCCCGGGCGATCTGCGCGTGGAGGAGCACCTGCTCGAGCACGTCCCCGAGCTCCTCGCGCAGGTGGGGCATGTCGTCGGCGGCTATGGCGTCGACCGCCTCGTAGGCCTCCTCGATCATGTTGCGCGTGATGGAGGAGTGGGTCTGGACCTTGTCCCAGGGGCAGCCGTCGGGCTGGCGCAGTCGCCAGATGGTGCGCACGAGGCGATCGAACTCCGGATGTGACGCCGGCGCCCCGGGGCGGGTGGCCGTCTGGGCGTCCACCTCGTCGGCAAGCCTACTCAGGTCGCTCTGCTCCTCTGCCATGTCTCGCTCCCCGTGCCTCGTGGCCCACCGCTGTTTGTCAGTAATTGTGCTTCTGGTCTTCACATTCCGCATCAGTGCTGGTCACAGTCCAAATTTGTCTCTCAGTCGACGAGAGTCGTCGTCACACGAGACCGTACGGCCCTCCGCAAGGTCCCTCTCCCCTACGGACAGCTCCCCGAGGAGTCGACGTTCCGGACCGGCCTCCTTCAGGTCGCGGTAGTCGATGAGCCTCAGGTCGTCGCGCGACTCGAGCCAGGCGCGCAGGGCGGGGTCGACGAGCGCGTCGACCTCCTTCGTTCGGTCCGTGGTCAGGGAGCTGCTGTGCAGGATGAAGTCGTCCAGGTAGCCGGGATGGCAGACGAAGACGACCGTCTCGCCGTCCGCCATGGACTCGACCGTCTGCCTAATGGCTGCGGCGGGATCGTAGTCGGGGCTCATGCTGCGCATGACCATGCGCACGGGCGTCCCACCGCAGTCCACGGTCGCGGCCGGATCGAAGGAGACCGGCTGCTCGAGCAGGCCATGCGTGCGCGCGACGTGCGAGACCGCCCGATCGAGGTTGGGCGAGAGGACCGCGTGCGCCTCGAAGTAGTCGGGGTCCCTGCCCGTGAGCTCGCGGAAGCGGGAGAGCTGCGCCTCGAGTTCGACCACCGCCTCCTCGTAGGTGACGAAGTCCTCCCCGCGCTGGTAGCTGGCGCGGTACTCGCGACTACTCCTGAAGTTGCCGTCTGGCCCGAGGAGGCTGGGAACGAGAGACGCGTCCGCGACTGGCACACCCAGGCAGACGTTGCTGTGCTGCCCCAGGGCCACGTCGGCACCGGAGTCGCGCAGCCACGCAAGCCCCCGCTCTGTCTCGGGCATGTTGGGCATGACGCCCACGGAGCGAGCGAGCCCCTCGGCCGCGCTGCGCACGAGCCCGACGTTGACCGCATAGGAGTATCCCAGGTCGTCCGCACGAATCAGCAGCTGCTTCATGGAGGCTCCTCTCGCCCGTTGATTCAACGAGCATACTCCCGCAGGGAGCACGACAGCCCGCAAGTCATGGCCTCACGAAGAGCGGCCGACGACCCCGCCAAGCTTGTCGGTACTTCCTTGGGAAAAAAGTACCGACAAACTCGTGGTGGCAGCCCACTCGGACCAGAAATCTTCCGTTTGTCGGCACATTTCGAGGCGAGAGGTACCGACAAACCGCAGCCGGCGGCAGCCCTTGCCCCTCGACGGCAGCCCTTGCCCCTCGGCGGCGGCCCTTGCCCCTCGGCGGCGGCCCTACAGCCCTGCCGCCCACTGCGGCATGCCCCTCTCCCCTACTCGCCCTCGTCGTCCCCGCCCACGGCCTCGAGCACCCGCAGGGCCACGGGCAGCAGCTCCTCCTTGCCCGTTCGGAAGGGGTAGCTGAGCTTCCTGCTCTTGGGATACACGATCGCCCGCTCGGCCTTGAGCTTGGCCGCCGCCGAGCGTGGAACCTCGATCCCCTGGTAGGTGATGCGTCCGTTTGCCAGGGAGATGCTCGTCACGCCCAGCCTCTGGCAACGGATGCGCACCCGCGCCCGGTCGAAGAGGTTCCTGCCGGCAAGCGGCAGGGCGCCATGATCCTCCTCGAGTTCCTGCTGCAGGGCGTCCACGTCCGCGAGCTCCGCCGCCACGGCCAGCCTGCGGTAGGCCAGCACGCGCCTGTCCACCTCGGGCAGGTACTCCTCCGCCAGGTAGAAGTCCGCCGGCAGGTTGATGTTGACCTCCGCCTGCGAGACGTCGGCAGCCTCCCCGCGCGCCTCGCTCACCGCCTCGCCGAGCATCTGCGTGAAGAGGTCGAAGCCCACGCTGGAGAGGTTGCCGTGCTGCTCGCCGCCCATGAGCGACCCGGCGCCGCGGATCTCGAGGTCGCGCATGGCGATGCGCATGCCGCTGCCCAGGTCCTGGTACTCGTTGATGGCCGTGAGGCGGTCCGTCGCCTCGGGCGTGAGGGGCATCTCGCCCGGGAACATGAAGTAGGCGTAGGCCTGGACGTGGCCGCGGCCCACGCGACCCTTGAGCTGGTAGAGTTGGGCCAGGCCCAGGCGCTGGGAGTCCTCGATGATCAGCGTGTTGGTGTGCGGGTTGTCGATGCCGCTCTCGATGATGGTCGTGGCCACGAGCACGTCTATCTCGCGCTCGCTGAACTCCATCATCACGTCCTCGACCTGGGCTGCGCTCATCTGACCGTGCGCCACGCCCACGCGCGCCTCGGGGGCCGCCTCCTGAACGCGCGCGACGGCGTCCTCGATGGTGGTCACGCGGTTGCTCACGTAGTAGACCTGGCCCTTGCGCTCAAGCTCGCCGCGGATCGCGTCGCTCACCACGTCGGGGTCCCACTCCCCCACCGTGACCTTGACGGGCAGGCGCCCCGGTGGGGGCGTGAGGATGAGGCTCATGTCACGCACGCCGCTCATGGCCATCTGCATGGTGCGCGGGATGGGCGTGGCGCTGAGCGTCAGCACGTCCACCTGCTCGCGCATGTTCTTGAGCTGCTCCTTGTGCTGGACGCCGAATCTCTGCTCCTCGTCGATGATCACGAGCCCCAGGTCGTGCGGGTTGACGTCAGCCGAGAGCAGGCGGTGCGTGCCGATGAGCACGTCCACCGTCCCCTCCGCGAAGCCCTCGAGCGCCTGGCGCTGCTGCGCGGGCGTCACGAAGCGGGACAGCACCCGCACGCTGAGGTCGAAGGGAGAGAAGCGCGCGAAGAAGGTCTCGAAGTGCTGCTGGGCAAGGATGGTGGTGGGGCACAGCACCATGACCTGGCGGTCGTCCTGGCAGCACTTGAAGGCGGCGCGCAGGGCCACCTCGGTCTTGCCGAAGCCCACGTCGCCGCAGAGCAGGCGGTCCATGGGCTGCGTCGACTCCATGTCGGCCTTGATGTCTGCGATGGCGCTTGCCTGGTCGGGCGTCACATCGTAGGGGAAGCTTGCCTCCATGTCCTGTTGGGCGGGCCCGTCGGGCGCGAAGGCGTGACCCCGCACCGCGGAGCGTCGCGTGTAGAGGTCGACCAGGTCGAAGGCGAGCTTCTTCGCGCTCCTGCGGGCCTTTCCCGTGGCGCGCGACCAGTCGGCGGTGTTGAGGCGGGTGAGGCGCGGGCTCGAGCCGTCGGGGCCCACATAGCGCGTCAGGCGGTCGACCTGCTCGAGGGGAACATAGAGCTTGTCCTGGCCCGCGTACTCGAGCAGGAAGTAGTCGCGCTCGCGGCCGCCCACCTCCTGACGCACGATCTGGCTGAACAGGGCTATGCCATGCGTGGAGTGGACCACGTAGTCCCCGGGCTTGAAGGGAAAGCTCACGCTGGTGGGGTCCACGCGGCGCGCCTTACGGCTGCGCTTCGCCATCCGCGACGTCAGGTCCGACACCGAGAGCACGGCGAGGCGGGCCGAAGGCACCACGACGCCGGCGGGCACGGGCGCGTCGAAGAAGGTCACCGCGTGGCGAGCCAGGGAAGCGGGCCTCTCGCCTGCCTCCGGAGACGTCACGGGAACGGAGTTCTCGGGCGCCGCGGCAAGGGACTCGACCAGAGGGATCGACTCGTCGGTGAACGAGAGCTCGAGCGCCTCGCGAGCCGCGCGGTCCGGCACGGCGAAGACCACTGACATGTCGTCGTTGAGCAGCTGGCGGACGCGGCCCAGGAGCTTGGAGTCCGAGCCGGCGATGGAGGGCTGGCGCACCTCGAGCTCGGCTGCGGCCGAGCCGCCCACCCGTTGGATGGAACTCAACGAGACCCGCTGCTGGCTGCCGAAGTCAAGCTCCCGCGGAGAGGTGAAGAGCCCCTCGAGCGACGTGCGGGCAGCATTGGCCAAGGCCATGACCTCGTCGTTCGCGCGTTGACAGTCGTCGAAGAGCGCGCGGGGCTCCGCCAGGATGACGAGCGTCTCCCCGCTCATGTGGTCGATGGGCGAGGCGCTCGAGCCATAGAGCTCCACCAGGTAGCGGTCCAGCGTGGGGTCTGCCGAGCCCTGACGGATGAGCTCGAGGTCCGCCGCGACCTTGGAGCTCTCCTGCGCGCGGCGGAAGAGGGCGTGGCCTGCCGCTTCGATGGTCTTGGGAGTGAGTGCGATCTCCCTGCAGGGAGAGACGAGCACCTCCCGGAGCTCGCCGATGGTCTGTCCCGTGGAGGGGAGCATGCGCCGCACGCGGTCCACCTCGTCGCCGAAGAACTCGATGCGCACGGGCGAGCTGGCCTGAGCAGGGAATACGTCCACCGCGTCGCCGTGGACGTGGAAGCAACCGGGAGCGCCCACGTCGCCGGAATCGCCCACGTCGGCGTAGCCCATGGACACCAGAAGGCGCCCCACGTCCTCGAACTCGAGCTCGTCTCCCACGGCGAAGCTCGAGGAGGCGAAGTAGCCAGAGCCCACGGGCGGCACGCGCCGCAGGAGGGCGCGCGCGCTTGCCACGACCACGCAGGGCTCGCCGGCGCTCAGGCGGGCGATGGCATTGCAGCGGGCACCCACCACCGCGTCGTCGGCGGGCTTGTCGGACCAGGGCCAGTCGCGACGCTCGGGGTAGCGGCACACCAGCTCGCCACCCAACCAGGCGGCGAGGGCGCGGGCCGTGCGATCGGCCGCCTCCTCGCCGGACACCACCACGAGGCAGGGGCGCGGGGCGCGCGCCCAGAGCGCCGCCGCCACGAGGGGACGGGCGCTCTGGGCCACGCCCAGGGTGGCGTCGCCTCCGGCATCGAGCTCGCCTAGGAAGGGGGCGAGCTCGGGCGCTCCGAGGAGCTGCTGGGAGACGCGGTTGATGAACATGAGGGACTCCTCTCGGGGATTCTCCCCGCAATATTGGTGGTACGGAGGCGCGGGAACGCTGCGGGACGTTCGAGCCGCGTCCGCAGTTCGCCAGAGCGTCGAACGCGTCTCGCTCGCCCGCCAAAGCGCCCGGCGCGTCGCAGTTCTTTTCCAAAACGTCCAACGCGTCTGTCGCGATTTTCTCACCTGGGCTTTTGTGGTGAGCCCAGACGCGTTGGACGTACTCGCGACCGATCCAGACGCGTTGGGCGCGCTCGCGACCGATTCGGACGCGTTGGACGTACTCGCGACCGATCCAGACTCGTTGGACGGGCTCGCGGCAAACACGGACGCACCAGGCGCGCCCGTCGCGGGAGGCAGGCGAGAGGGACGCCACCACGCCGGCAGCGCCCCTCCGGGACATGCGGCCACGACTATGCGCGGCCGCTCCTCTCGGCCAACTCCTTGAGCAGCTCGGCGGACGCCTCGACGTCGGCCTGCCGAGCCTGCCAGCTCCAGTTGCCCTCGGCCACGCCCGGCACGTTCATGCGCGAGCCGTCGTCCAGCATGAGGACGTCCTGCAGCGGAACCATCACCACCTCGGCGTCGGTGTCCAGGCACTCGTCCAGGAGCCCCCGCGCCATCGACTGGCTGCGCACGACGAAGCCCTGGCCGTCGGGGTCGTCCTCCTCGAAGCGCTCCTGGCACCATCCCAGGAGGGTGCTGGTGTCGTGCGTCGAGCTGTAGACGACCTTCTCGGGCTTGGGGTGGTAGCCCTGACGCACGTCCTCGTCGCTGAACTGGATCACGTCCATGCCCGGGAAGCCCGTGGCCGCGACCAGCGCGCGAACGGCCGGCGTGATGGTGCCCAGGTCCTCCGCGACGAAGGGAAGCTGCCCGAAGCGACGGCGCGCCGCGTCGAAGAGCTCGATCCCGGGCCCAAAGTTCCAGGCGCCGTCCAGGGCGCCCTTGCCCTGGGGGATGGTGTAGTAGGACGAGAAGCCCAGGAAGTGGTCCAGGCGCACGTAGTCATAGAGCTCGAAGGCGCGCTGGAAGCGGCGCATCCACCATGAGTAGCCGTCCTTGCGCAGGAAGTCCCAGTCGTAGGTGGGGTTGCCCCAGAGCTGCCCGCCCTTGGCGAAGCCGTCGGGCGGGGTGCCAGCCTGGAGCGCAGGGTATCCCCTCTCGTCCAGCTTGAAGACCTGCCGCTCCGCCCAGACGTCGGAGGAGTCGGCCGAGACGTACATGGGCATGTCCCCCACGAGCTTGATGCCGTGCTCCCGGGCATAGCGGTGCATGTCGTCCCACTGGCGCTGGAACTCGTACTGCGTGGCGCACTCGCGCATCACGGCATGGACGAGCTCCGGGTCCTTGCCGAGCGACGGATCCCACGTGCGGTAGCGCTTCGGCCACTCCTGCCAGGGGACCTCTCCCAGCTTCTCCTTGATGGCGCGGAAGGTCGCATATGGGATCAGCCAGTCCTCGTTCTTCTCGATGAAGCGACGGTAGCTTGCCGTGCCCTCGAAGTCGGACCTGAAGCTGGTGTGCTCGCCCTCGACGCCCCACATGAGGGAGCGGTTGCCCGCGAAGGCCGAGAGGCCGGCGTACGGGGAGCCGAAGCCGTCGGTGGGATTGACCGGGAGCACCTGCCAGTAGCGCTGGTGCGCCGCGGCAAGGTAGTCGACGAAGCGCCGACAGGGCTCGCCCAGGGTCCCGGGCTGCCCCGGGTGGTCCCGGTTGGGAATCGAGGTGACGTGCGCCAGCACGCCCATGCCACGGTGCATGGGGGCCTGCAGGCGAACCCGCTTATGGAAGTACAGGACCGAGGTGCCCAGCGGCCAGAGGAAGACCTCCGCCTCGCCGTCCTCGACCTTGGGCACGCGCCCGGACACGACGTCGTCCACGCGCTCGCCACGCATGGGCACGCGGACGCTATGGGAGCTTGAGAGGCTGGCGTTCGCGAGGACGCAGACCACCTCGTCGCCGTCCGTGCGCCAGAAGCCGAAGACGTCGTCGTTGAGCGCGAAGGACTCGAAGTCACCGTTCACGAAGACGGGCAGGGACTTGCGCACCGCGATGGCGTTGCGGTAGATGGTGGCGCAGTTCTTGTCCTCGTGGCCCCAGGGGAAGGCGGCGCGGTTGTATGGGTCGGAGTAGCCCTCCATGCCCGCCTCGTCGCCGTAGTAGATGCAGGGCACGCCAGGCAGAGTCATCTGCAGGAGCGCCGCGACCCATAGCCTGCTCACGGCGAGGCTGCGATGGTTCTGGTCCAGGCGGAAGCGGTAGCGCTCCTCATCACTCATGCCCGAGGGGTCTGGCGCGTCACCCAGGATGGTGAGCAGGCGTGCCCGATCGTGGCTGCCCAGGAGGTTGAGTGCAGAGTAGAAGGCGGTGCGGGGGTAGTTCTCGCGCAGGGCCTCGAGCGACTCCGCCAGCTGGCGCGCGCCGATCTTGTTGGTGAGAAAGTCCTCCAGGCCGGACCTGAGGGGATAGTTCATGGTCCCATCCAGCTCCGAGCCCTGGAAGTAGCGGCGAAGCTTGCCGTACGCCACCTTGTGGGAGGCGTCCTCCCAGACCTCACCCAAAAGCAGGGCGTCGGGAGACTCGGCGAGCTCGGCGCTCTTGATGTCCTCGATGAACTCGTCCGAGAGCTCGTCGGCGACGTCGAGCCTCCAGCCGCGCGCCCCGGCCCGGAGCCACTTGCGGATCACGCCGCCGCGGCCGCAGACGAAGTCGCGGTACTCGGGGTTCTCCTGGTTGAGGTCGGGCAGGTCCTTGACCCCCCACCAGCTCGAGCAGCTACCGTCCTCGTTGAACCTGAACCAGTCGCGGTAGCGGGAGCGGTCGCCGGAGCTGGCCCCCTTGCCACCGTAGTTGCCGAAGGCGTCGAAGTACTTCGAGTCGCGGCCGGCATGGTTGAACACGCCGTCCAGGATGACGGAGATGCCCCTCTCGCCCGCGTCCCTGCAGAGGCGCCTGAAGCTCTTGAGGTCGCCCAGCATCGGGTCGACCTTGAGGTAGTCCGCCGTGTCGTAGCGGTGGCTGGAGGCCGCCTCGAAGATCGGGTTGAGGTAGAGGGCCGTCACGCCCAGGGCCTTGAGGTAGTCGAGCTTCTCGCGCACGCCCTCGAGCGTCCCGCCGTAGAAGTCCCATGCGGCGATGGAGCCGTCCTCGTTGCGCTGGTAGCGCGGATACTCGTCCCAGTCCTCGACCAGCCTGCGCTCCGGCCCCCTGCGAGGCTTGTCGAGCGCGTCGTGGACGCGTCCCTCCCAGTCCGAGCCGCGACGGAAGCGGTCGGGGAATATCTGGTACACGATGCCACCGGTGTACCAGTCGGGGAAGCTGGTGCGCTGCTGCTCGTACACGGTTATCTGGAACGAGGGGGGCTCCCCGTAAGCGAAGGCCCCCTCGCCGCAGGCGTGCTCGCCCGCCGCGCCATAGCGCCAGACGCTGCCGTCCGCCGCCATGACCCTGAAGGAGTACCAGATGACCTCTGGCTCCTCGGGAGTGATGGTCACCGAGAAGCACAGGTGGTCGCCCTCCCGGCTCCGATCCATGTCGAAGAGGCGCTCGCCCTTCTCGTCCACCCAGACGCGCAGCTGCGCCGTCGCGTCCGGCTCGTCCCAAACGTCCAGACACAGCGCGACGGAGCCGCCCACGGGGGCGGCTCCGAACGGGTCTCTGTAACGGACGTCAGAGCTGTTATGCCTTGCCCTCACGTGCTCCGCCTATCTCTCGAGCTCAGCGAGCGATCTCTGGGTGTAGGTCGTGATAGATACCCATGTACTCGTCCGCAGCCCGACTCCAGCTGAAGTCGGTTTCCATGGCCTGCCGCCGTAGCTTAGCCCAAGCCTCCTGATCAGTCCAGAAGAGCTCGCATGCCGAGAGGAGCGTGTCGGCCATCTCGTCGGCGTTCATGTTGGCGAAGCGGAAGCCCGTGCCCTCGCCCGTGAACTTGTTGTACGCCTGGACGCTGTCCTGGAGCCCGCCGGTCTCGCGCACGATGGGAAGCGTGCCGTAGCGCATGGCGATCATCTGGGAGAGCCCGCAGGGCTCGAACTCGGAGGGCATCAGGAGGATGTCCCCGCCGGAGTACATGCGGTGGCTCAGCGCGTTGTCGAAGGCGATGCGCGCGCTCATCTGGTCGCCGTAGGTCCAGTCGAAGTAGCGGAAGGCGTCCTCCTGGTCCCTGTCGCCGGTGCCCAGCACCGCCACCTGCACGCCTCGCTCCATCAGGCGGCTCATGGCGTAGCGCACCAGGCCCAGGCCCTTCTGGTTGGTGAGGCGGCCGATCATGACCACGAGCGGGCGGGTGGGATCCTCGGCCAGGCCGAGCTCCTGCTGGAGGAGACGCTTGTCCTCCGCCTTGCCCGACATGTCGTCCACGGAGTACTTGTGGTTGATGAGCTCGTCGGTGGTGGGGTTCCAGGCGTCGACGTCGATGCCGTTGAGGATGCCGCGCAGCGAGGCGGAGCGGCGGCGGAAGATGCCGTCCATCCCCTCCCCGTAGAAGGGCATCTGCAGCTCGCTCGCATAGCTCGGGCTCACCGTGGTGATGAGGTCGGAGTAGCAGAGGGCGCCCTTCATGTAGTTGATGGAGTCGCGGTCGCAGTAGAGCTGGCCCGCGGCCGTAGGGTTGCCGGCAAGGCCCAGGATGTCCTCGAGCACCTTGTCGGAGTACTGCCCCTGGAACTTGACGTTGTGCACGGTGAAGATGGTCTTCACGTTGCGGCAGGCCTCGGAGTCCTGGTAGAACTCGCGGATGAAGACCGGGGCCAGGGCGCACTGCCAGTCGTTGCAGTGCAGCACGTCGCACTGGAGCTCGGGCAGGAGCTCGATGGCCTCGCAGATCGCCTTCGAGAAGAAGGCGAAGCGCTCGCCGTCGTCGAAGTAACCGTAGGCCGCGTCGCGCTTGAAGTAGGCCTCGTTGTCCACGAAGTAAAAGTCCACGCCCTGGTAAGTGAGCTTCTCTATGCCGCAGTAGACGCTGCGCCACGCCAGGGGCACATAGAAGTCGGCGACGTGGACCATCTGGTCCTGGTACTCCTGCGGGATGAAGGAGTACTTGGGCAGGATGACGGATGCCTTGGCGCCCGCCCGCCTGAGGGCGGCGGGAAGGGAGCCGGCGACGTCGCCCAGGCCGCCCGTCTTGACGAACGGGACGGCCTCGGCTGCCGCGAAGAGCACCCGGATCTTTCTTCTAACCTGATCGGGCATGGCCATCACCTATTCAGCTGCCTTTTCCTTGATGAAGAGGGCATCCGGGGTACCCCTGAGCTCGGTACCCGCGGGAACGACGTTGTTGCGGTCGACGATCGCGTTCTCCACGCGCGCGCCGGCCTTGATGACGCAGGACTGCATGACGATGGAGTTGTTGACGGTGGCGCCGCTCTCGACGATGACGCTGCGGCCGAGGATCGAGTTGGACACGGAGCCGTAGATGCGGCAGCTGCCCGACACGCGGCTGTTGGTGACGCGCGAGCCGGTCTCGAACTTGGCGGGGGCGTTGTCATGGGCCTTCGTGCGGATGGGACGGTCCTTGGGGAAGAGCTCCTCGGTGGTCTGGGGGTCGAGGAGGTCCATGTTGGACTCGAAGTAGGCGTCCTTGTTGAAGATGGCCGCCACGTAGCCCTCGTAGTTGTAGGTCTGCACGTTGACGCGGGCGTAGTCGCCCGCCATGGCCTCGAAGAGATCAAGGTAGTCGGTGGCCTTGTACCACTCGAGCATCTGGAGGAGCAGGTCGCGGCCGACGACGAAGCAGTCGATGAAGGCCGTGTCGCCGAAGACGACTCCGTGCTTGACGCCCTTGACGCGGGTGCCGTCCACGTTGAAGCCCGTCACGTCGACGTCCTTCTTGGTGGCGGTCTTGGTGATGACGGTCACGTCGGCGCCGCTCTTGCGGTGAGCGTCCGTCACCTCGCCGTAGTCCATGTTGTAGACGAAGCTTGCGGACGAGACGACCACCAGGTCGCTCTTGCTGCGCTCGAGGAAGACCTTGTTGTGCTCGAGGTCGCGCAGCAGGAAGCGGGACCCGGTGCGCGAGGTTCCGAAGGCCGACCCGGGCAGGATGAACAGGCCGCCCTTCTTGCGGTTGAGGTCCCAGTCGCGTCCCGAGCCGACGTGGTCGATCAGCGAGCGGTAGTTGTAGGGCATGATCATGCCGACGGTGCGGATGCCACAGTTGACCATGTTGGAGAGCGCGAAGTCGACGACGCGGTAGCGGCCCAGGTAGGGCATGGACGCCACGGGCCTTGACTCCGAGAGCACGCTCGGATACTTCGTGGAGTAGTTGGCGGTGATGAGTCCGGTGAGCTTCTCCATGGCTACTCCTCCCCCTTTCCAACAACCACGTCATTCCCGATGACCGCGGTGTCCCTGGTCTGATCGACGCTTCCGAGCACGACGTCCTCCTCGACGACGGAGTTCTCGCCCAGGATGGCGCGGACCACGTGGGCCCCGGCCTTCACGCTGGCGCCGGGAAGGAGGACGGAGTCCTCGACGATGGCGCGCTCGCCCACGAAGCTGTCCGTCGAGAGGATCGAGTGGGCCGCCTTGCCGTAGATGCGGCTGCCGTTGCCCACCAGGCAGTCGTCGATGGAGCCGTTGGCACCCACGTACGCGGGCGGCCTGGTCGAGGCGTTGCTCATGATAGGGGCCTTGACGTCGAACAGGTCAAAGTCGGGGTTGGCGCCCAGGAGGTCCATGCTCGTCTCGTGGTAGCTCGAGATGGTGCCCACGTCACGCCAGAAGCCGTTGTACTCGTAGGTGTAGAGGCGCTTGCCGTCGGCCAGCAGCTTCGGGATGATGTCGTTCCCGAAGTCGTGCTCGGAGGTGCTGTCCACCGCGTCGGCGGTCAGGGTGTCCACCAGCAGCCTGGCGTTGAAGATATAGATGCCCATCGAGGCGAGGTTGCTGTCGGGCTTGTTGGGCTTCTCGGTGAACTTGACGATGCGCTCGTCCTCGTCCTGGGTGATGATGCCGAAGCGGGAGGCCTCCTCCCAGGGCACGGGCATGACGGCTACGGTGAGGTCCGCCTCGTGGCGCTTGTGGTTCTCGAGCATGGCCTGGTAGTCCATGCTGTAGAGCTGGTCGCCCGAGAGGATGAGCACGTACTCGGGGTCGTTCTGCTCGATGAACCCGATGTTCTGGGTCACGGCGTCGGCCGTGCCGGCATACCAGGCTCCGCCGGTCTGGGTCGCGTAGGGGGGCAAGATGGACACGCCACCGTCGCTCTCGTCCAGGTTCCAGGCGCCGCCGGTGCCCAGGTAGGAGTGGAGCAGGTAGGGCCTGTACTGCGTGAGCACGCCGACCGTGTCAATCCCCGAGTTCGCGCAGTTTGACAGCGCGAAGTCGATGATGCGGTACTTGCCTCCAAACGAGACCGCGGGCTTGGCCACGTCCTTGGTGAGGACGCCGAGCCTACTGCCCTGTCCGCCGGCAAGAAGCATCGCTATGCATTCCTTCTTGCTCATGAAGCTCCCCTTTCGTTTCTGCGCTGCTGATTTACCCACCAATATGCCAAATGTCCTTGGCGTATTCCCCAATGGTTCGGTCGCTGGAGAAATAACCCGAGCGAGCAGTGTTCAGGACGGCCGCGTGGTTCCACACGACCCGGTCGGCGTAGCGGGAGGTGAGCTCCTCCCAGGCGCTGACGTAGGAGTAGAAGTCCTTCAGCACGAGGTCGTGGTCGTTGTTGACCATGAGCTCGTCGCGGACGCTCTCGAAGTTACCCGAGAGGTGCGCGAGGGTGCCGTCGGTCAGCTCGTCCACGATGCGGCCCAGGCGCTGGCGGTCGGCGTTGTAGAGGTCCCACGCCCAGTACTGGCCGCCGGCGCGGAGCTCGTCGACCTCCTCGGTGCGCAGGCCGAAGATCTTGATGTGGTCCTCGCCCACGAGCTTGCAGATCTCTACGTTGGCGCCGTCGTAGGTGCCCAGGGTGATGGCGCCGTTCATCATCAGCTTCATGTTGGAGGTGCCGGAAGCCTCCGAGCCCGCCCAGCTGATCTGCTCGGAGATCTCGGCCGCGGGGTAGATGAGCTGCGCACTCGAGACCGCGAAGTTGGGGACGAAGGCGACGCGGATCTTGTCGTTGACGCGGGCGTCGCCGTTGATCGCCTCGGCGACCGAGTTGATCAGGCGGATGACCTCCTTGGCGAAGGTGTAGCTCTGCGCCGCCTTGCCAGAGAAGATGAAGGCCGTGGGCGTGGGGTCGAAGCTGGGGTCGCTCAGGATTCGGTTGTAGATGTCCATGATCTTGAAGACGTTGAGCAGCTGGCGCTTGTAGGCGTGGAAGCGCTTGACCTGCACGTCGAAGACCATAGAGGTGTCCAGCACCACGCCGGTCGTGCGCTTGACGTAGTCGGCCAGGCGCTGCTTGTCCCACCTCTTCGCCTTCTCGAACTCCTCCAGGAAGGAGGGGTCGTCGGCGTAGGGCTCGAGCTTGGACAGCTGGTTGGCGTCGCTCAGCCAGCCGTCGCCTATGGCGTTGCAGACGAGCTTCGCGTAGGGCGGGTTGGCATTGCCCAGGAAGCGGCGATGGCTGATGCCGTTTGTCTTGTTGTTGAACTTCTCGGGCGTGAGCTCGTAGAAGCCGTGCAGGGTCGTCGCCTCGAGGATGCCCGTGTGCAGGGCGGACACGCCGTTGACCGAGTGCGAGAAGATGACCGAGAGGTTGGCCATGCGAACCTGGCCGTCCCACAGAATGGCCGTCTGGTGCAGAATCTCCTGCCAGTTGGCGCGGTCGTGGGGGAAGTCCTCGCGGTAGCGGCGGTCAATCTCCTCGATGAACATGTAGGTGCGCGGAAGCAGCGAGCGGAAGGTGTTGATGGGCCACTTCTCGAGCGCCTCGGGCATGACCGTGTGGTTGGTGTAGCTGATGGTCTCGCGGGCGATCTTGAAGGCGAGGTCGAAGTCGACGCCCTTGTCGTCCACCAGGATGCGCATGAGCTCGGGGCCGCACATCGCGGGGTGCGTGTCGTTGGTGTGGACCGAGACGTGCTTGCCCAGGTTCTCCCAGTCGGGACCGTGCTTCTTCTCGTAGCTGCGCAGGATGGTCTGGAGCCCGGCGCTGACGAAGAGGTGCTCCTGCTTGAGGCGCAGGATGCGCCCGTGCTCGCCGGAGTCGTTGGGATACAGGATCTGCGAGATCGCCTCGACGTCGGAGCGGAACTTCATCGCCTTGGCGTAGTCTCCCGCGTTGAAGGCGTCGAGGTCGAAGTCCTCCTCTGCGGGCTCCGCGCTCCAGAGGCGCAGGTTGTTCACGGTCTTCCCGCCGTAGCCCACGATGGGCACGTCATAGGGGACCGCCTTCACCAGGTCGCCGCCCTCCTGGGTGAACCAGAAGCGGCCGTTCTCCTCGTGGCGCACGACGTGCCCGCCAAACTGCACGACAACGGCGCTCTCGTTCTTGCGGGTCTCCCAGGGGAAGCCATGCTCCAGCCAGTTGTCCATCTTCTCGACCTGGCGGCCGCCCTCGATCTCCTGGCGGAAGAGGCCGTAACGGTAGCGCATGCCGTTGCCGTTGCCGTTGATGCCCAGCGCGGCCATGGAGTCGAGGAAGCAGGCGGCGAGTCGGCCGAGGCCGCCGTTGCCGAGGCCCGGGTCGGCCTCCTGCTCGACCATCGTGTCGAGCGAGATCCCCAGCTCGGCGCAGCCCTCCTTGACGATGTCGCGGATGCCCAGGTTGAGCAGGTAGTTGTCGAGCAGGGGCCCGAGCAGGAACTCGAGCGAGAAGTAGTACACCTCGCGGCCGTCGCGCTCCTGGCCCGCGTCGAGGTTCCTGGTCTTGTTGGCGATGAGGGAGCCGAGCACGTAGTAGCGCTCCTGGTCGCTCATGTCCTCGAACTTCTTGCTGAAGCTGCTCTCGCAGGCCTCGCGATACTTGCTCACGAAGTCGGCCTTGTCCTTGAAGATCCTCTTGATGCTGTCTGCCATGTCCATCCTCTGTACGGGTTCGTCGCGGCGGGACCCTAGCCCGCGCGCCTGGCTCGCTCCCTACGCTACGCCTTCTTGGAGGCTGCCCTCCGCGGGGCCTTCTTTGCCGCAGGCTTGGCCTTCGTCGCGGGCTTCTCCTTGGCTGCGGGCTTGGCCTTCGTCGCGGGCTCCTTCTTTGTTGCCGCCGGCTTCGACTTCGCGGCCGGGGCCTCCCTCTTTGCGGCGGCCGCCGCAGCTGCCTTGGGGGCCTCGGCCTTCTCCGCCGCCTTCATGGCGGGCTTGGCGCTCGCCTCGGACTTGACGGCGGCCTTCTTCGCCTTGGCGGGCAGGGGCCCGTCGTAGCGCAGCACCAGGCCTGCCAGCGGCGGAAGCCTGAGCTCGATGGACTGGTCGCGCATGTTCCAGGGCTCGTCCTCGCTCTCGAAGCGCACTCCCTCGTTGGTCACGCCGGAGCCGCCGAAGGCCTGCGCGTCGGAGTTGAACGCCTCCACCCAGTAGCCCGGCTTGGGGAGGCCAACCCTGAACTGCTCGCGAGTGTTGACGTCGAAGTTGATGAGGACCACCAGGTCGTCCTTCGGGTCCTTGCCATGACGGACGAACGAGATGACCGACTGGTCGCTGTTGTCGGCGTCAATCCACTCGAAGCCCTGCGCGTCGTAGGCGTGCTCCCAGAGCGCGGGCTGCTCGCCGTAGAAGCGGTTGAGCGCCGAGATGTAGTACTGCTGGTGCGCATGGCTCTCGTACTGGTCAGCCAGGAAGTACTGGATGCCCTCGTAGTAGCGCCACTCGATGAACTGGGCTATCTCGTTGCCCATGAAGTTGAGCTTGCCGCCCGCATGGGTCATCTGGTAGAAGGCCAGGGCGCGCATGCCGGCGAACTGGCGCCAGTAGTCACCGGGCTGACGGGTGATGAGCGAGCACTTGCCGTGCACGACCTCGTCGTGGCTCAGGGGCAGCACGAAGTTCTCGTTGAACTGGTACATGGTCGAAAAGGTCAGCAGCCTGTGGTTGCCCGGCCGGAAGGGGAAATCGGTCTGGCAGTAGTGCAGGGTGTCGTTCATCCAGCCCATGTCCCACTTGAAGTGGAAGCCCAGCCCACCGTCGGATGAGGGATAGGTGACCAGGGGCCAGGCGGTTGACTCCTCGGCGATCATCATGACGTCCGGGTGGTACTTGCCCACCGTGTCGTTGCAGTCCTGGATGAACTGGATGGAGGCGAGGTCCTCCTCGGTGCCCTTCTCGTTGAACTTCTTCTGGCGCGGGTCGTCGATGCCGAAGTTGAGGTAGAGCATGCTGGTGACGCCATCCATGCGCACGCCGTCGGCGTGGTACTCGCCCACCCAGTAGAGCAGGTTGGACACGAGGAAGGTCTTCACCTCCCCGCGCGCCAGGTCGAACTTGAAGGTGCCCCAGTTGGGATGCTCCTCCTTCTCGTACAGCTTGTCGCCGTTGAAGTGGACCAGGCCGTGCTCGTCACGGCAGAAGCCGCCCGGCACCCAGTCGAGGATGACGCCGATGCCGGCCTGGTGGCAGGCGTCGACGAAGTGCTTGAACTGGCGGGGGTTGCCATAGCGCGAGGTGGGCGCGTAATAGCCCGTCACCTGGTAGCCCCAGGACCCGTCGAAGGGATGCTCCATGACGGGTAGGACCTCGATGTGCGAGTAGCCCATCTTGCTCACGTACTCGACCAGCTCGTCAGAGAGCTCGTCGTAGCTCAGGTACGAGCCGCTGTGCTCGTCCGAGTCGGGGTCGCCGTTGCCGGCCAGCCCGTCGTCATGGCGCTTCCAGCTGCCAAGGTGGACCTCGAAGATGTTGAGGGGGGAGCCCAGCATGTCGCGCTTGGCACGCCCCGCCATGTAGGCGTCGTCAGACCACTCGTAGCCCGAGATGTCGGCCAGGCGAGAGGCGGTCCCCGGGGGGCACTCGGCATGGAAGGCGTAGGGGTCCGCCTTGTAGAGCAGGTCGCCCCTCTTCGTCCTCACGAGGTACTTGTAGAGCTGGCCCTCCTCGGCACCGGGGACGAACCCCTGCCACACGCCGCCGCTGGCAGTCTCTTCCAGGGGGTTCGCGTCGGGTTCCCAGCCGTTGAACTCTCCGATGACGCTCACGCCCAGCACGTCGGGAGCCCAGACGGCAAAGTGGAAGCCACGCCTTCCGTCCTCGGTGCATGGGTGCGCGCCCATCTTCTCGTAGCTGCGATACCAGTGGCCCTCAGCCAACATGTAGAGGTCGTCTTTGCTAATGGTCAGGTCAGGAGTGCGGACGTTCATATCTTCCTCCAGCTTCTTCAGCCTGTGCCGCGCCTTGCGGGGGGGCAGTACCGAGAAATCTTCACAAGACGCCTATATATTCTAGGCCATAGGTCGGCCTACGACCCATGGCCGCTTTGCCAAATCTGCAAGCGTGGCCAGTATTTTCGGGCTGATGGATGTCGGGACGGTCCGCCCGCGACCTCGCCGCCGCTCGGAGCCCGCGTCGGATGGAGACCTCGCAGCATGCGGCCCCGCACCTCTCGCCTAGAATGCTCGAAGGGAGAGGAAAGGAGAGGAACATGCCTCGTGAGTCGAAGCGCGCGAAGCGCGAGCGTGGCGTCGAGGTCTGCCGCCGCATGGGAGAGCTGTATCCCGACGTGGAGAGCGCCCTGAGCTTCGACGGACCCTTCACGCTCGTTATCTGCGTGCTGCTCTCAGCCCAGACGACGGACGTCGCCGTGAACAAGGTGACGCCCGAGCTCTTCCGCCGCTGGCCGACCCCCCAGGCCATGGCGGCGGCGGAGGTCCTCGAGGTGGAGGACGTGATTCACTCCCTGGGCTTCTACCACACCAAGGCCCGCCACTGCGTGGAGTGCGCCCAGGCAATCATCGCCAGCTTCGGCGGCGAGGTGCCAGGCACGATGGAGGAGCTCGTGACGCTCCCCGGCGTGGGGCGCAAGACGGCCAACATCGTGCTCAACAAGGCCTTCGGCGTGGTGGACGGCATCGCCGTGGACACCCACGTGTACCGCATCGCCTCCCGGCTCAGGCTGGTCGACGCGCCGACCCCCGCACAGGCCGAGCCGCAGCTGCTCGACGTGCTGCCCCGCGAACTCTGGGGGCCCGTCAACGAGCAGTGGATCCACTTCGGACGCGAGACCTGCACCTCGCAGCGCCCCAAGTGCGACGCCTGCGCCCTGGTCGACCTCTGCCCTAGCGCCTTCAAGGCAAACGGCAAGCCCAACGCCAGGCCACGCCGTCGGAGTAGCTAGCATCAGCCATAGGGAGGGAGACGCCATGGCGGAGGAGCCAAGGGGCACTTCTGCAGTTGTGGGGACATCCGCTGCCCCCACAACCCCAACAATCCCAAGAACCTCGCTCGCGGCCTTGGCTGCGATGCCTGCATCAGGAAGAACCTGGCACTGGGCGAGGTTCCCACCTGCATCTTCAAGAACCTGGGCTCGATTGAGGGCGGGGACGACTTCTCCGTCGAGGGCTTCGCGCGCTTCGTGGCGGGACATCCACGGAGCCCCGAGGAGCGCGAGCGCTGCGCGAGGGTGGCGGCGGAGTTCGAGACCGCGCACGCGGAGGGCTAGGCGCGCAGGCGCAGCCCTTCAAGATAAGACGTCCGCATGCGCCAAAGGACTCCCGGGCCGGCGGGTCGCTGCCGGTCCGAGGGCCTCGAATCATCTCGTGAGACGCCCCTCTCGCCCAGAGGGAGGCCTTATGCCGCAGCGAGCGCTTGGTCGAGGTCTGCGATGATGTCGTCCACGTTCTCGATGCCCACCGAGAGGCGGACGAGGTCCTCCGAGAGGTGCGCCGCCTTCAGCTGCTCGGCGCTGAGCTGCGAATGGGTGGTCGACGCGGGATGGATGATCAGCGACTTGGCGTCGCCCACGTTGGCGAGGTGCGTGAACAGCCTCACGTTGTCCACCACCCTTAGCCCCGCCTCGCGGCCGCCCTTGACACCGAAGACCAGCGCACCGCCAAAGCCGCCGTGCAGCAGGCGCGAGGCCGTCTCGTGGCTGGGGTCGCCCTCGAGACCCGAATAACGCACCCAAGAGACCTTGGGGTGCCCCTCCAAGAAGCGCGCCACCGCGAGGGCGTTCTGGCTGTGGCGCTCGACGCGCAGGGAGAGCGTCTCGATGCCAATGCCGATGAGCTGCGCCGCGTAGGGCGAGAGGGTCGGCCCGAAGTCTCGCAGCTTGTTGGCCAGCACACGGGTCGAGAAGGGGGCGGCAGGGGCGGCGTCCGCGAAGACCACGCCATGGTAGGAGGGATCGGGGTCGGTAAGCGTGGCAAACTTGTGCGGTGTCGAGCTCCAGTCGAAGCGTCCCGTATCCACGACCGCACCGCCCAGCGTCGCGCCGTGACCGCCGATCCACTTGGTGAGCGACTCGATCACCACCGCGGCACCGTCCTCTGCAGACCGGTAGAGATAGGGGGTCGCGAAGGTGTTGTCCACGAAGACCGGTAGGGGCTCGGACAGCGAGGAGGCCGCATCGACGAGAGCGGGAGAGAAGAGGGAGTCGCACGACCTGCGGGAAATCGACGGCCAGAATCGTCGCGGAAGCACGGAGGCTCCGCCCTCGCCCCCAGGGCCGGGGAGTCTCGAAGCGCGCGGGCATGGGACGCGGAGGCTTTTCCACATGACGCCCACGCCCTCGGCGCAGCCACCTACAAGGAAAGGGCCCGTCCCCCGATGGGAGACGGGCCCTTTGAAAGCTGTCGCGACACGATGCCGACGAGGCCGCGTCCTTAGTAGTTGACGGACTGCTCCTCGAAGTAGCTCTGCGGGTGGTTGCAGACGGGGCAGACCTTGGGTGCGGTGGCGCCGACGTGCAGGTGGCCGCAGTTCAGGCACTTCCAGACCTTGACGCCCGGACGGTCGAAGACCTCGCCCTTCTCGACGCGCTCGACGAGCTTGTTGTAGCGCTCCTCATGGGCCTTCTCGACGGCGCCGACCATCTTGAACTTGGCGGCGATCTCCTTGAAGCCCTCCTCCTCGGCGGTCTTCGCGAAGCCCTCGTACATGTCGGTCCACTCGTAGTTCTCGCCGGCGGCGGCATCCTTGAGGTTGGTCACGGTGTCGGGGACGTCCCCCTCGTGGAGGTACTTGAACCAGAGCTTGGCATGCTCCTTCTCGTTGCCGGAGGTCTCGGTGAAGATGTTCGAGATCTGGACGTAGCCCTCCTTCTTGGCCTTGCTGGCGTAGTACTCGTACTTGGTGTGAGCCTGGCTCTCGCCGGCAAACGCACTCTCGAGGTTCTTCTTGGTCTGCGAGCTCTCGAAGTCAACTGCCATGTGAACTCCTCTCCGAAGATGCGTGCGGGCCCCTCCCGCACGACGTCTCAAAGCAGCCGCGATAGGCGACTGCTTTGATGGTAGCACTCAGACGTGCCAAATGTCCCCTGAACTATGGCAAAAGCCCTCTCGCTCGAGCTCTTCGAGGAGCTCGAGCACCTCGCCTTGGGCCAGCTCGGCCCTGCCGGCCTCCGACTCGACGCGGCTCAGCTCTTCGGCCAGCACCCCGCATCCAACTCCGACCGCATGGTCGTCGGCATGAGCCAGCAGGATGCGCACGAGCTCGGCGCGCTTCTGGCGGTGCGATCCCTCGAATCTGGACTGCCGCACGTGAGCCGCCGACCGACGCGAGGGGTTGGGAAGGACCCGCTTGAGATGGGCACCGTAGTCCAGGAGGGCGTAGTACCAGCTGCGTGGCGAGTCGTCGGGAAGCGAGGCGTCCGGGGGGCAGCACGCCTCCACCAATGGGACGAGGTCCCGGTCTCGCACCCCCACCTCCTCTGCGAGGAGCTCGTGCAGGAAGACCGAGCGCACGTTGGTCTCGAGGTAGACGCCTGGCAGGTCGAAGGCGAAGGCCCTGATGCCCGCCGCGGTCGCCGGACCTATGCCAGGCAGCGCCACGAGCTCCGCGTACGAGCGCGGCATCTCTCCACCGGCGTCGCTCACGGCCTGAGCGGCACGCCAGAGCGAGAGAGCGCGCCGATTGTAGCCCATGCCCTGCCACTCCTCCAGCACGTCGACCGAGCTTGAGGCAGCAAGCGCGTCGGGGGTCGGGAAGCGCTCGCACCAGCGCTGCCAGCGACCGTCCACGCGGCTCACCTGCGTCTGCTGGAGCATGACCTCAGAGACCCAGATCTGGTAGGGGTCGCGGGTGCGACGCCAGGGCAGGTCGCGGTACAGCTCGGCCCCCCTCGCCCTGACCCGCTCCCTGAACGAGGCGAGCCCGTCACCGAGCTCGCCCTCCCACTCCAGGCGGGCGGCGCTACTCGTCATCGGAAGCCAGGACCCTGGGACCCACGACCTCGAAGCCCTGGCCCCCCGCCAGCACGGGGTGCTTGTGCTCGGCGACGACCTCATAGAGGGTCACCGAGGAGAAGTAGTCGCGCAGGATGCGCTCCGCCTCGCACCAGATCGGGTTGAAGTGGCAGGACGGCATGAAGGGGCAGGGTCCGCCGTCGTCCCCGTTGGTGTCGCAGCTCGAGACCTGGATCGGCCCCTGGATGGCCTCAACCACCGTGCGCACCGTGGTCGCCTTGGGATCGACCGCGAGGCGCATGCCCCCATGCGAGCCACGCGTGCTGTCTATAATCCCGGCACGCACGAGGTCGTGCTGGATCGAGCGGGCGAACGAGTAGGGCACGTTGTTGTTCTCGGCCGCGACCCGAACCGAGACGATGTCGCCATCCGCGCGCACCAGCTCGGAGAGCATGCGCAGCGCGTAATCGGTCTTCCGTGAAATATCCACCTGTGTACCTCCCCTGCGAGCCTCGCGGCGTCCCCATCGCGCGCGGCCTACTTCCAGTCGAGCACCTCCCAGTCGCGGCGCTTGGCCGCGTGCTTCAGCGTCTTGCCCGGGCTCACCGCGTAGGGCTTCTGAGAGGCGGAAAGCAGGTCCTCGTCGGAGTGGTGGTCCCCGTACGCATAGGCGATGACCCACCTGCCCGGCCCCACGTGCTCGTCTGCCCAGCGCTCCACGGCGCGGGTCTTCTCGGGCCCCGCTATGACAGGGCCCGCGACCTGGCCCGTATAACGACCTTGGGCATCCACCTGCATGTCCGTGGCGACGAGGCCATCGACGCCCAGGTGGTCCGCCGCCTCGCGGGCGATGTCCAGGAAGGTGGCCGAGACGAGCAACGTGACGCAGCCCTCGTCCTTGCACTTCCGCACCTCGGCCATGGCTGCGGGACGGTAGCGCGGCAGCAGGACCTCGTCGTGGAAGGAGCGCATCAGGGCAGATATCTCCTCAGGACTCCGCTCGTTGAGGGCGTCGAAGATGACCTCCCGGGCCTCCTCCTGGCGCTGCGGGAGATGGAGCACGTAGCGTGCCCCCCACCAGCCCAGGCGCAGGGCCTGCGAGATCGAGAGGTAGCCACGGGCGAAGAGGTAGCGCGAGAAGAGCGAGCCCGACTGCCCGCTGATCGAGGTACCGTCGAAGTCGAAGACGGCCAGCCTCACCAACTCGTCGTCCTGTCGCCTTTCACCTGCAGCCACCAGAGCCAGCCCCCAATAGACGGTCAGGGGCCCGTCGGCCCCGGCACCAAAGCCCTCTAATTGTATGACATAAGTGCCAATTTTTGTCCCCCGCCCCACGGCTGCGGGACGAGGCGAGAGGGACGGTGGGTCCGACGGTCCGTGGCCCCGTGCGCATGGCCACGGACCGCGCAGCCGGGGCCAGCCCTTGCCGCCCTTCTCCCATAAGAAAAAAGCCCCGGAGACCGGGGCTTGAAGTCGCAAATGGCGGGATATGCGGGACTTGAACCCGCGACCTCCGACGTGACAGGCCGGCGCTCTAACCAGCTGAGCTAATACCCCGTTCACCAGGTGCGGGAGCTATTCTACACAGAAGCGCTTCGCCTTGTCCAGTGGCCCTGTGAAAAAAGTTCCCTCCACCATTCATGCACAAGCCTTACCTGTTTTGGCGCCTCCTTCGGGGCATCACCGACATGCGCCCGCATCGGCGTTCGGTGCACTAGCCCAGGGGGACGACCACCAGCCTGCCGTCACTCGTGTGGAGCCTCAGGCTGCTCCCCTGGAGCTCCACCGACTCTATGGATCCCTCGCCCCTCACCGCGTTGCCGTCGGCATCGGTCACCTGGGTCTCGACCGATCCGCCCCCAATCTGGTAGGCAAGGAGGTCCCAGCTGCCGTCGAGGTTCTCGGGCACGATCAGGGCGCCGTTGTAGAGGACCAGCTGGACAGGTACCCCGTCGAGCTCGAAGTAGACCGTCTGGGAGCTCCCGCCCTCAGGCCAGCTCACCAGCGCGTACTTGCCGCTGCTCTGCTTGCGCAGGGCAAAGGTCGTCCCGCGGTTGGTGATCGTCCCGTCCGCCTGGGTCTGGCCCTGCGCCTGCTCCTGCCGCGTCGCCGCGCTCCTGGAGGACGAGAGGGCCCTCCAGAAGAGGAAGCCGCCCAGGGCGAGCACCACGGCGACGGCCACCCCGAGGCCCACGAAGAGCTTGCGGCTGGTCTTGTAGCGTGCCTCTCGCCTTTGGACCGAGGGCTTGTGTGAGCCCTGCAGGCGCATCTCGTCGCCCAGGCCTATGCGCGTCCACGACGAGGTGGAATCTGCCGAGATCTTGGAGACGTTCTGCCTCGTCTCGACCGTCGCCCCCTGCCCAGCGGATATGCGCTGGAAGGAGCCCGTCTGGGCGGGGTCCACGCCAATGGGGCGCGGGGCGTCCTGCTCGGCGCTGGCGGAGTCGGGCTCCAGCTCATAGCCGTCGCGGGGGACGTAGCGACGCGCTGCGGGCTGGGCGTTGCCGGCAGAGTGCTTACCGTGACGGGGGGCGGCCCCGCTCGTGTGTTGTGACATGACAGACCTCCTCGCTCTGGCGTGCATCGTAGCGCACCGGTGCCGCAAGTTGTCGCTACAGCACCCGGCGGGCCTCAATGGCCCGCCCAAGGGTCACCTCGTCGGCGTATTCGAGGTCGCCGCCCACGGGCAGGCCGCTCGCGAGGCGCGAGACCTCGACCCCCAGCGGGCGTATGACGCGCGAGAGGTAGGTGGCGGTCGTCTCGCCCTCCACGTCCGGGTTGGTGGCCAGGATCACCTCGCTGACGGAGTCGTCGGCTAGGCGCTGGAGGAGCTCCTTCACGTGCAGCTGGTCCGGGCCGACCTTGTCCATGGGAGAGATGACACCCCCCAGCACGTGGTAGAGGCCATGGTAGACGCCGGTCTTCTCGATGGCGGTGACGTCGCGGGGCTCGCTCACCACGCAGATGCTCGCGCGGTCGCGCGAGCCGTCGGAGCAGACGTCACAGGTGTCGCGCGTCGCGTAGCTGAAGCAGATGGGGCAGAAGTGGACCTGGTGCTTGACCTGCACGATCGCGTCGGAGAGGCGTCGTGCCGTCTCCGCGTCGGACTCGAGCAGGTAGTAGGCGATGCGCTGGGCCGACTTGGGACCGATGCCCGGAAGCCGTCCCAGCTCGTCGAGGAGCCTCTGGAGGGCCCGGCCGTCGTTTGCCTCTCTCGGCATGCCTAGAACAGCCCTGGGATGCTCATGCCGCCCGTCACGCCCGAGAGCTGCTGGTTCGCTGCGGACTGCGCGGCAGAGAGGCACTCGTTCACGGCCGCGACGATGCTGTCCTGCAGCATCTCGACGTCCTCGGGGTCCATTGCCTCGGGGTCGATGGTGATGGAGTCGATGTGCATGTCGGCGGTTCCGCTGACCTTGACCATGCCGCCGCCCGCAGAGGCGGACACCTGGATGTCGCCCAGGCGGTCCTGTGCCTTGGCGAGCTCCTGCTGCATCTTCTGGGCCTGCTTCATCATCTGCTGCATGTTCACGGGACGTATCCTTTCATGGGCGCGCCGGGGCGCGGTCCGTTCGTGGTCGTGCCGCGGCGCTCGGGCCGCCCTCACATGGTAGCCGCGTCGGGCGGGGGCTCCCCTGGGCAGGGGGCGAATCCCCAACTACTCCGCCGCTCCCCCAGAGCCGTCGGGACGCTCGACGCGAGCCGAGACGCCGTCGCCGAAGACGTCGGTGAGCATGTCCAGGATGTCTTTCTGCTCGGGGGTGAACATCTCCCTGGGCTCCCTGGGGGCGGTCCCCGCAGCCGGCTTGGGCTTGGGCGCCGCTGCGGGAGCCGGGCTTGGGGCTGGCTCCCGCCTGGGCGCTGGCTTCGGCTGGCTGGACCCGGGGGCACCCGCCTGACCGGCGGTCTGCGCGGGCGCCACGGCCGACGGGGAAACCACGGGTCCCGTCTGGGAGACTGGCCCCTGGGGCGGCAGGGGTGCGGACGAAGCGGCCGCCGGGGCCTGGTCGGCGTCCTCTCCATACGCGAAGGCGGACGCATCGTCGTAGGGTACGGCCTCGTCTTCCCAGGGGGCCGCATAGCTCGGCCGTGCGGGCCGGGAGGGCGCCGCCGGGGCGGGAATCGCGGACGCCGAGGTCAGCTGCATGGCTTGAGCGCTGGGTGCGGCAGGCGCCGGCACCGGCGTGGGAGACGGCGCCTGAGCACGCACGGGAGCCGGCGCTGCGGCGGGAGGCTCGGCGCGGAGCTTGCGCGCTATGTCCGCACCAACCAGGCTGGACTCGGCAAAGACGAGCCTCCTGTGCCCAAAGACCTCCTCCACGGCAGTCCCGACCACCGAGCGGACGTCGTCGCGCTCGAGCATCTTGACCGAGAATCCGGAGCCCTTGGGCAGGTTGACCTGAAGGACCTCGCCGTCGTCCTTGAGGGCGGAGGACTGCAGGAGCAGGGAGCCGCGCGGGGGGTCGGAGGCGAGAAGGCCGTCGCACACCTGCTGCCAACGGCGCTGGAGCTCTCCCCCATCCGTGACCGCGGGGAAGGCGTGCGCCACAAGTCCCACGGTCGACGAGCTGGGCCGAGTGGGGGTAGCGGCCTGCGTCGGCCGCGCGGGGATGGGCTCCGGGTTCGTCGGTGCCGCCTGAACGGAGGCCGGCGCTGCCGCAGGCTTCGGCCTGGACGACACGTTTGGCTGGGCCGGGGCAGGGACGGCGGCCGACGCCGGCTGTGCCGCGGGCGATGGGGCGGATGCGGGAAGCTTCGTAATCCCGGGCTGGGCGGGAGCCGCCTGCACTGGCTGCGCGGGTCTCTCGCCCGTGGGAACGGACGACCGGACGGGGGCCACCGGCGTCGTCGGCACGGGCCTCTCGCCTGTCGGCGCAGGCACCTGGACGGGGGCCACCGGCACGGGGGCGGCCACGGCACCCGCCGTCAGCTCCGCCACCCGCCGCTCGAGCTCGGCCATGCGGTCCGCGAGCGCGTCCAGCGTGAGGTCGGACTTGGGCCGCGCGATCCGGGTGAGCGCCACCTCGAGTACGAGCCTCTGGTTGGTGGCGGTCCTCATCTCCCTCGAGGCGTCCCCCATGATGCCGAGCGCGCGCGACAGTCGGTCCGGCGACCCGAAGGCAGCCGCCTCCTCGTCCAGAGCGCGCAGCTCGTCCTCCGACAGGTCGACGACTCCGAGCCTCGCCCCGACGGCAGCGACCACATAGCAGTCGCGCAGTCGCGCGGCCAGCTCGCGGGAGAACTGCAGCAGGTCTCGCCCGGCGTCAACCAGAGTCGCCACCTCGCCAAAGAGCGCGGCGACGTCACGCCTTGCCAATGCGAGCGAGGTCTGCGCGAGCTGCGCACCCGACACCTCGCCCAGGAGGTCGCGCGCCGCCTCGGCCGAGACCTGTCCCCCGCCGAAGACCGAGAGCTGCTCCAGGGTGGAGAGCGCGTCTCGCATGCCCCCACGGGCGTGACGGACGACCAGCTCGAGGGCAGCCGGGTCGTAGCCAAAGCCCTCCTGCTGGCACACCTTCTGGAGCTGGTGCAGGATGTCCTCGTGGGCGATGGCATGGAAGTCGAAGCGCTGGACGCGGCTCAGGATGGTGGCGGGAATCTTCTGCGGGTCGGTGGTGCAGAGCACGAAGACCACGTGGCTGGGGGGCTCCTCGAGGGTCTTGAGCAGCGCGTTGAACGCCGCCGTCGTGAGCATGTGGACCTCGTCGATGATGTAGAGCTTGTAGCGGCCACGGACCGGCGCGTAGCCGACGCTGTTGATGATCTCCTCGCGCACGTTGTCGACACCGGTGCGTGAGGCCGCGTCGAGCTCGTAGACGTCGGGATGCTCCCCGGCCGCGATGAGCCTGCACTGCTCGCAGCTACCATCGGGCAGCTGGCCTGCGCCCCTCTCGCACATGAGCGCCTTGGCGAGCAGGCGGGCCATGGTGGTCTTGCCCGTCCCGCGCGGGCCGCAGAAGAGGTAGGCGTGGCTCTGTCTGCCCTCGAGCACCGCGCGCTCCAGGGTGCCCACCACATGCTGCTGCCCCACCACGTCCGCAAAGGTCTGCGGGCGATACTTTCTATACAGGGATTCCATCTGACCTCCGCGCCTCTTGTCCGAGCCACAAGTATAGCCGCGCGGGGGCACGGTCATGTATGCCCCGGCCCGCGCGGGCGCCCCCGACTGCAGCGGCCCGCATTGAAGGCCCCGGAGCGGCGCGGGCGGTCCACGACTTGCGCCCCCTCCCGCGTTCTCTATGCCTCCTCCTGACGTTCTCTATGCCTTCTCATGAAACTGCTGTCGTTCTCTATGCCGATTGCTGAAACGCACGCCGTTCTCTATGCCTTCTCCTGAGCTCGACCAAAATCTACCTGGGCTTTTGTCGAACGGCTTCAGGAAAATGCATAGAGAACGCAGGGGCGAGAGGAGCGCGATGACTTGGGTGCTGCGCAAGAGGACATGCGGTGACCCACCTCGCGGCCGGCGCGATTCGGGGCACAGCCCCGTGGCGCGAGCGACACAGGCCCCCACCTCGCGGCCGGCGCGACACAGGCCCCTACCTCGCGGCCGGCGCGATCCAGAACTTGAGCAGGGGGAAGCTCACCACCACGGCAAGGAGCGTGTTCACCACCGACGCCACCGTTGCCGCAAGCCCGCTGGACAGACCCAGCGAATTGACGCAGAAGTCCTGCACGTAGCCCGGAAGCACGAGGTTCACGACCACGATCAGCACGGCCAGCACGGCGTACTTGGGACCAGACTGTGCGAAGTCCGCGTCAGACCTGAAGACCAACCTCATCTGGACGAAGAAGTTCACCACCTGGGCGGCCACCTCGGCGACCAGGAAGGTGACAAAGGCGCCAAGTCCGCCGCCCGAAGACGGGTAGTTGAAGATGAGGAAGTGGAACTCGGTCGTGAGGCCAGCGAACACCGCTGTCCCCACCCAGGTGCAGGCGAAGCGCGTGGCCGTGGAGATATTGGACAGCAGGTTGAACAGGATGAACTGCCAGAGGCCCTCGTTCTTCCTCGTCCATTCCCCGAAGCCCATGAGCACGTCCCCTCTCGTCCGTCCACTCCGCTTGCGCCAGCTTACTTCCTCTTTTCGCCGACGGCCGCGCCGCTAGGTGACTTCCCTTGCCAGCCGACCGGCTTGAACCGCATTGCGAACCATGTTCGCGACGATGCCCACCAGCATGCGAAGCAGCCCGATGACCCAAAACCCCTTCGCCTCCATCACCAGGCCGTCGACGGCGGCCATGGAGAAGACCCCTCCGGCGTTCTTGGCAAGCGCCCTCAGGGGCATGTTCCAGATGAACAGCACGTTGAGGTTCGGCACGCCGCGGCGCTCCCCCGCCCTGCGCAGGAGGTTGAAAATGGACCAGAGCAGCCAAAGGAGCGGGCTGCGCCCGTGGATGAGGTCGCAGAAGCAGGTGTTGCGATCGATGGTGGCGCGCTCCTGCGGAATCGGTCGGCCAAGAAGCGCCGCGAACTCTGCGTCAGTGACCTCCTTGACCCTACCCGTCTCGTAGGAACGCAGGTCAAGGCCCTCATAGGGATTCTTGGCACCCGTTCCCGCAAGCTCGACCTGCGCCCTCAGGCGAATGTCCTCGCAGGAGGCTCCCACGCGCAGCTCGTAGACGCCCCTCTCGATCTCCCAGGACCCGGTCCCCACGTCGAAGTATCGGAAGGCCTTGTCATCCAGGGCAATGGTCACGCCCTTGGTCTCGCCAGGTTCCAGGAAGACCTTGGCGAAGCCCTTGAGCTCCTGCTCCGGACGGAACACCTCCCGCTTCGGCTTTGACACGTAGAGCTGCACGACCTCTGCACCAGCGCGTCTGCCGACGTTGGTGACGCTCAGGGTCACGACGTCCGCGGCAACCCTGGGCCGGGAGTATTCGAAGCGGGTGTACGAGAGGCCGTAGCCGAAGGGGAAGGCAACGGGCACGCCCGCGGTCTGGTAGTAGCGGTAGCCGACGTAGGGCCCCTCGCGATATGCGGCGACGTGACCCCCTGCGGGGAAGGTCTTGGCGGTCGGCGTGTCCGCGAGGCGCCTCGCCCAGCTCTCGGACAACTTTCCCGAGGGGTTCACGCGACCGCAGACCACGTCCAGCGCCGCGCTTGCCCCGGCCTGGCCCCCCAGGCAGAGGTAGGCGAGCGCGCGGGCGTCGTCCGCCCAGTCGCACTCGACCGGCGCGCCACCCGAAAGCAGCACCACGACGTTGGGGTTCGCCGACGAAAGCCGACGGAGCAGCTCCACCTGGTTCTGATTGACCCGCATGTCGTCACGGTCCATGCCCTCGGACTCGACCAGCTCGTCCAGCCCCATGCAAAGCAGGACGACCTCGGCCCGACGCGCGAGGTCGATCGCTGCGGCGGCCTTGGCGTCATCCTTGTCACCATGGCGCTCGTACCCCGGCTCGAAGCCCACGAGCTCGAGGCCGGAGCACCCGACGCACCCGAGCAGCGTATCGAGCCTGGTGGGGTTCACCAGGCTCGAGCCCGCGCCCTGGTAGCGAGGGACGCTTGCGAAGTCGCCGACGAGCGCGACCCTCGTGCCCGTGGCAAGGGGCAGGATGGGTCCGCCTTGTTCCGTGGCCTCGTTCTTGAGGAGCACGATGGAGTTGGCGGCGACGTCACGTGCGATGGCATGATGGTCCCCGACGTCGAAGGCGTCATCGGCCGAGGCGGTTGCGGCGCAGGTGGGCAGAATGACGCCAAGGGCCTCCCTCACGCGCTCGTCCACGACCGACTCCTCCAAGCGGCCGTCTCGCACGGCGGCAGTGAGCTCCCGCACGGGCGAGAGGCCAGGGTCGGGCATCTCGAAGGTCGATCCCGCGCGCACGCCCGCGATGTGGTCGTTGGAGCCGCCCCAGTCGGTGACCACCGCCCCGTCGAAGCCCCACTCGCCACGAAGGACGTCGGTGAGAAGCCTGACGCTCTCGTTGGCGTAGGTGCCGTTGACGAGGTTGTACGAGCTCATGATGCACTTGGGGCCACTCTCGCGCACCACGATCTCGAACGCCGTGAGGTAGAGCTCGCGCAGGGTGCGCTCGTCGAGGACGGAGTCCGACGCCTGCCGCCTCGTCTCCTGGCTGTTCGCGGCAAAGTGCTTCGGGCAGGCGGCGACGCCGGTCGACTGGATGCCGCGCACGTAGGCCGCAGCCATCTTGCCGGCGAGGTAGGGGTCCTCGGAGAAGTACTCGAAGTCGCGGCCGCAGAGGGGACTCCGCTTGATGCAGAGCCCGGGTCCCAGCACCACGTTCACCCCCTGGGCCAGACACTCCTCGCCCAGGGCGCGGCCAAGGGCCTCTCCCATGCCCGGGTCCCAGCTGTTGGCGACGGTGGCCGCCGTGGGGAAGCACGTTGCGGGCCTGCTGCCACCTATGCCCAGGTGATTGGCTCCCTCCGCCTGGAGGCGCAAGCCATGGGGGCCATCCGAGAACTGCATGGCGGGGATGCCGTATCGAGGCATGGCACGCGTGGTGAACGCGGAGCCCCCTGAGAGCAGGGCGCACTTCTGCTCCAACGTCATGCGGCCCAGCGTCTCTTCGATCCTTCGAGCAAGCTCGTCTGATGTGCCCACGCAACCTCCCCGCACAACGGAATCCCCTCTCCCCACGACTTTAGCGGTAGGAGGGAGAAGGCGCGGCGGGTAGGTCGAGATGCCGGCGGGCGAGGTCCAGGCGCCCCACATGGCCGGCCGAGGCAATCGGATGCGGCCCTACGCCGCGTGCCCACCCTCGCGGCGGCTGCCCTTGCCCATGCGGCTCCTCACGAGGCCCACCACGGTGGGCACGAGCGAGACCAGGACGATCCCCACGATGAGCAGCTCGAAGTGCCTCTGCACGAAGGGAATGCCGCCGAAGAAGTATCCGAGCAGGGTGAAGAGGGTGGACCAGGTGATGCCGCCCAGCACGTTGAACAGCACGAAGTTGCGCCAGTGCATGCCACCCACGCCCGCCAGGAAGGGCACGAAGGTGCGGATGAAGGGGAAGAAGCGCCCCAGGAAGATGGCGAGGTGCCCCCACTTGTCGAGGAAGGCCTCGGTCTTCTCCACGCGCTCCGGCGTCATGGCCTTCACCTTGCCCGAAGCGATGATGCGACGGCCGAAGAAGTGCCCGATCATGAAGTTGCACTGGTCACCCAGGATTGCCGCCGCCCACACGACCCCCAACAGCCAGACGATGTCGAAGCCGCCGCCGTTGGCGAAGAACCCCGAGGCGAAGAGGAGCGAGTCACCTGGCAGGAAGGGGAAGAAGACCACGCCGGTCTCGATGAAGACGATCAGGAAGACGAAACCGTAGGCGGCGAGCGGACCCATGGCAATCCAGCTGGCGATGGCGGCACGCGGATCGCGCAGCAGCTCGGCGATGAAGCTTACGAAGCCCATGCTATTCTCCCAGTCCTTCGGCGCAAACCCGCAGGAGCGGGTACCAGCATGTCAGCCAGGGAACGCTGCCCCAGATAACAAAGGCGCTCCCGGTCACGAGGTGGCCATGGAGCGCCCTGGAGCGCGCTCGGCGGGAACGGGTGCCCGCCAGAGGCCCCTTATGGCTGCTGCCTTCCGACCCTGACCAGGTTCGAGGTGTGACGTCACCCGAACCCGCCCAACGCGCTTGCGGGATAACTCTACCAAAGTCGCACGTGGGGCGTGCCGCTCACACCAAACGGCCACGAGCGTGACGACGAGGCCCGGGCCACCCAAGGCAGCCCGGGCCCTCGAAGTCGAGAGGGACGCGCGCCCTAGGCCTTGACGCCGTACCAACCGACGTTCTCATTGCGCCAGCCGAGCCTGACCAGGCCGTCGCGCTCCCCGGCGTTGACCGTGTAGTGATGCGACCCCGCCTTGGCGTTGGGGTTGTAGAGACGGAAGAGCGCCTGTCCCTTGGCGTCGTCGGAGTACCAGCCTATCCCCTCGTACCTCCAGCCAAGGCTCACGAGCTTGTCCCGCTCGGCCTTGCTCGTGGTGTAGTGGTGGTCGCCGGCGTTCTTGTTGTAGAGGCGGAAGACCGGGGTGCCGGACTTGGTCGGAGCGACCCAGGCCACGCCCTCGTAGCGCCAGCCGGCCCTCACGAGGCCGTCGCGCTCGCCTGTGCTCGCGGTGTAGAAGTGCTCACCGCTGTTGGGATTGTAGAGGCGGTGCATGGCCTGGGCCTGGACGGCCTGCTTGCCGGACTTGGGACTCGGCTTTGGGTTCTGGTTGGGCTTGGGGTCGGCCTTAGGCTTGGCGGCGCCACCGTTATTGGGCTTGCTGGGCTTTGTGGGAGTCTTGCCCCGCTCGCCGCCCTTGCCCTAGGGCTTGGGGTCGGCAGGATTGCCGGAGTCCTGCTTGGGGTTGGAAGGCTTCGGGTCTGCGGGCTTGCCCCCCTCGTTCTTGGGCGTCGAGCCCTGACCCTGCGGCTTTTCCTCGGGGACGGGCTTCTCCTCCCCCTTGCTGCGGTAGGTGTCGGCCATGCCGCTGCGCTGGGACTTGATCTGGTCGTTCGTGTACCAGCGGGAGTCCTTGACGGACCACCAGCCACGCTCATCCGGGGAGCTGGGGAGCTCGTCCAGCACGGCAGGACGGAAGCCCTTCCCCACCTTCCACTCGACCAGGCCGGCGACGTCTCTGAACACATGCCGGGCTCGGCCACGGCACCCATGTCAACCGCAGAAAGGTCGAGGGCAGAAAGCCGCGAGTCTCCCGCAAACATGGCATCCATGCCCCACAGCTCCGTCCAAAGGTCTTGGGCAGCCTCAGGTCGGGAAGGGCATAGCACTCGGAGACCAGGGCGTTGGCAACCCTCACGCTCCTGAAGTCCAGCGATGAGAGGTCGAGGAACGTCAGCGAAGAGCAGGCGTAGAACATGTGGTCGACACTTTGAACCTTGGAGGTGTCAATGCCGCCCAGCTCGACCGAGAGCAGCTCGGAGCAACCCTCGAAGAGGCTGGCGAGCCTGATGGTCGAGGACGTGTCGAGACAGCTGAGGTCCGCGACCTTGAGTCCCTTGAGGTTGAGGAGCTCGCTCGAGTCCTCTGGTGCCTTGACGCCGGACCTGATGCTTATGGCGACGACCCTCTTGGTCACGTTTTCAGGAATCGCGTGGACCGACTCCATCACGCCAGAGACGCCGTCGGTCGGAAAGACCACGAGCTCCCCCCCTGTCGTCCAACGTGTAGGAGCAGCCCTCGCCAAAGGTTCCCTCGACCGTCTTCGCCACGACGGACGTGGAAAGGAGGATGGAAGCGGCCAGCGCGAAGGCCGCGATGACGGACGCCAGAAGCACTCGGCCCACGTCCTTGATGTGTAGCCCTGTCGTCCGCCTTGCGGGATTCGGGGGCATGCCCGTGTCTCTCTCCTGTCTGTTGTAGATTCTGACGTTCATTCAATAGTTCCGAACCGGATATAAAACCGTGGGGGAGCCGGCAGAGAGCATATTACCTGGGCAAACGCTCGACACAATACCGCTGGGCTGATGCGCGCAGTTGTGGATATTTCTCCATGAGCGAGAAGGGCGCGCGGTCGTCGCGGATGGCTCTTCCCGCACAAGCAGGGGCGGGTCCCGCAAGCTGCGAGGCCCGCCCCGAAGAGACGACTTGGCGAGAGGCTACCCTGCCTTCACGCCATACCAGCCGATGCCCTCGTCCCTCCAGCCGAGCTTGACGAGGGCGTCATGCTCGCCCTGGCTCGTCGTGTAGTGGTGGGAGCCAGACGTGGCGTTGGGGTTGTAGAGGCGCAACAGGGGCTCTCCCTGGGCGTCGTCGGAGTACCAGCCGATGCCCTCGTCGTTCCAGCCGAGCCTCACGAGGCCGTCGCGCTCCTCGGCGCTCATGGTGTAGTGGTGGTCGCCCGCGTTGGGGTTGTAGACGCGGTAGACCGGGGTCCCGGACTTGACGGGGGCGGTCCAGCCCCTGCCCTCGTAGCGCCAGCCGGCCGAGACGACCTGCACGCACTCGTCGAAGCTCATGGTGTAGAAGTGCTCGCCGCTGTTGGGGTTGTAGAGGCGGTACATGGTGCCGGTGGGCTCTTCGACCACGGGCTCGCTCACGGTAACCGTGGCGACATCGGACTCGATGCTTACTCCGTCAGCATTGGTGACAACGACCTTGTACTTGGTCTCGCCGACGGTGCTGGTCTGGGGCACGTAGGTGTCAGAGCTGCCGCACTTGCTCCAGCTGCTTCCGTCGCTGGACTTCATCCACTGGTAGTCAAGGCCGGCACCCAAGAGGTCCTGGGTCTCGACGGAGAGTGCCGCTGCACCCGAACCCTGCACGTAGCTCGCAGAAACGGGCTGACCGGTGATGATGGGACGCACCACCCTGGAAGCATAGGCCAACGTGCCATCGAGGTCGCTGGACTTGAAGGGCACGGAGAAGTCGCCCGCGTTGATGTAGTCGCGAAGCTCCGTGCGCAACGCCTGCATCTTCTCGAATACCTCGGTCGAGACAACGACGAAGGCCTCGTTGGCAAGGGAACTGCGCTCGCCCTCGGGAAGGGACCGCATGTACTCGTCGACGATGCCGTGCTGGTCGTTGATCTGGGTCTGGACGACCTTGAGGTAGTCGGCGACGCCGGCGGCGCAGGCCTTGCGGTTGTTGTACGTCAGGGTGTTGATGTCCATCATGACGTAGTCCATGGTGTCGTCGTCCGCATCAGTAAGAGCGGTCTCGACGCTGTCGATGGACTCCTTCTTCCCCACATGGCTCAAATTGATGGTCTCGAAGTTGTCATAGATTCCCGGAATCTCGATGAGAAGCGCCGAGTAGCTGGGCAGGTAGACGCTGAACTCCGTGCGAGAGAGAGCCTCCCACTGGATGGTGGCGATATCTGGGCTCATCCCCCTGCGAGTCTGGAAGATGTGGGACTCGATTGTCCGGTTGTTCCCAATGGCATAGAGCTTGCTGTTCTCGTTGGCGTTGAACTGCGTGCCCTCGCCGCGGGCCGCAAGGGAACGCTGTGCGTCATAGAGGGAGTAGTCACTGCGACCAGGAGTAAAGAAGAGGAGACGTGCCTCGGGGCTGACACCGCTCACCCTGCCGGAGGTATCGACCTCGAAGGTACCGTCGGTGAGGGGATTGCCGAAGTAGGAGCGACCCTGTGCATAGCGCGTGTTCTGACCCGCGCCAGACTCGGTCTCGCCGTAGGAGCTGGCGACGTCCATGCCACCGTCCGCGAAGGTCACGTAGGTGCCGGCCTTCTTTGCGGTCTCCTCGAGGCCCTCCGAATGCAGACATACGCTCTTGTCGGCCAGGTCGACCTTGAACTGCAGGTTGCCCATGTTGGGATTGATTGAAGCAACGTCGTCAGAGATCTTGATGGCAATCCACTGGTGTCCCGAGAGCTGCTGGAAGTTCCAGACCTCGTTGGCGTCGCCCACCCAGATCTGGTTGCAGTCCTGGGCGCCGTACTTGTCCATGACGTCGCCGAGTATCTCCACTCCCTCACGGGCAGTGGCGGCCTCACCGAGCACGACGTCCGCGATGTTGTACTCGCCCAGGCCCTCTTTCGTCTTTGGATCGACCGCTTCGACCTTGCTGTTGAAGTCGGTGGTGAGCGTGGCGGAGCAGGTCACGCCCTTCTCGTTGATGCCTGCTTCGGCATAGGGTGGTGCCAGCTCTCCCCAGTCCGCCTGGGCATCGCGCACGAAGGTATAGCGGTAGGTCTTCCCCACCGTCCGATTGAAGGCACTCTCTTCCGAGGTGTAGGTCTTGCCATCGGTGGCTTCCTGGACCCCGAAAATCTTCACGTGGCGCGACGCATAGTCTTCTGCGCGGCCGTACAGCACGTCACCCGAGGCGGTGAGCTTGGGACCGATGTAGACCTGAGTGCACGCCAGTGCCTGGACCGGCGTCGCCATGGCAATCGAGGCGGCTGCCATCGAAGCCACGGCGAACCTCTTGAGCAGGTTGCTCCTGTGCATGAGCGCGGACTCCCTTCTTCAGCAGTCCCCCGACAGGCCAGGGACCAACCAATATGATCACTCGCCCGCAGCGTAAACGAAACAAAGCTGAAACAGTCATTAACAATTTGCTTCTCCTGCTGAAGGGACAAAAAAGCCCGCCAGACGTGTGTCGGCGGGCCAAGGGAGGACCCTGCGAATATGAAGGGGCGCCCTCTCACCATCGGACATGGAGGCGAGAGGGACGCCCTCGCTGGGCTACTACTTCCTGTGCGCGCGATAGTACGCGATGAGGGCCTTAGTGCTGGCGTCCTGGCCCTGGAGCGCCTCGTCGTCGTGGAAGGCGGGCGTGATCTGCTTGGCGAGCTGCTTGCCCAGCTCGACGCCCCACTGGTCGAAGGAGTCGATGCCCCAGACCGTCCCCTCGACGAAGGTGATGTGCTCGTACAGGGCGATGAGCTCGCCCAGTGCGTGCGGCGTCAGCGCCTCTCCGAAGATCGAGGTCGTGGGACGGTTGCCCGTGAAGCAGCGGGCGGGCACGATCTCTTCGGGCGTGCCCTCGGCGCGCACCTCCTCGGCCGTCTTGCCAAATGCGAGTGCCTTGGTCTGCGCGAGGAAGTTGCCCAGGAAGAGCTCGTGCACGTCCTGGTCCCCGTCCTTGGTGGGGTTGGGGGTGTTGGCGAAGGCGATGAAGTCCGCCGGAATCATGCGGGTGCCCTGGTGGATGAGCTGGTAGAAGGCGTGCTGGCCGTTGGTTCCCGGCTCGCCCCAGAAGATCTCGCCAGTGTCGGAGGTGACGGGGCTCCCGTCCCAGCGCACGCCCTTGCCGTTGGACTCCATGGTGAGCTGCTGCAGGTAGGCCGGGAAGCGGTGCAGGTACTGGTCATAGGGCAGCACCGCGTGGCTTTCCGCACCGAAGAAGTTGACGTACCACACGTTGACGAGGCCCATGAGTGCGACGACGTTCTGCTCGAGCGGGGTCTCGCAGAAGTAGCGGTCGAGATCGTTGAAGCCCACCAGGAACTCCCTGAAGCGCTCGGGACCGAAGGCGACGATGAGCGAGAGGCCCACCGCGGCGTCCACGGAGTAGCGGCCGCCGACCCAGTTCCAGAAGCCGAAGGCGTTCTGGGGGTCGATGCCGAACTCGGCGACCTTGTCAAGCGCGGTCGAGACGGCCACGAAGTGCTTCGCGATGGCCTCCGCCTCCTGCTCGGGCGAGCCGTCGATGGCCCCGCTGGCACGCAGGCCCTCGAGCATCCAGGCCTTGGCCTCGCGGGCGTTGGTCAGGGTCTCGAGCGTGGTGAAGGTCTTGGAGACGACGATGACCAGGGTGGTCTGGGGGTCCAGCCCGCGGACCTTCTCGGCCATGTCGTTGGGGTCGATGTTGGACACATAGCGCACGCTGATGCCCGCGTCGGCATAGGGGCGCAGGGCCTCGTAGACCATGACCGGGCCCAGGTCTGAGCCGCCGATGCCGATGGAGACGACGTCGGTGATGCGCTTGCCCGTCACGCCCTTCCACTCGCCCGAGCGCACGCGCTCGGCGAAGGCGTACATGCGGTCGAGGACCTCGTGGACGTCAGCCACCACGTCCTGCCCGTCCACGACGAGGCTGCCCTTCTCGGCCTCGGGACGACGGAGCGCGGTGTGCAGGACGGCGCGGTCCTCGGTGGTGTTGATGTGCTCGCCGGCAAACATGGCGGCGCGCCTCTCCTCCAGCCCGACAGCCCTCCCGAGCTTCGCGAGGAGCTTGAGCGTCTCGTCGTCCACGAGGTTCTTGGAGAGGTCGAAGTGTAGGTCGTCCAGGTCGAACGAGAGCTTCTTCACGCGCTGGGGGTCGTTGGCGAAGGACTTCTTCAGGCTGAAGCCGCTCGTCACCAGCTTGTCGTGATGCTCCTGGAGCGCCTGCCACTCGGGGGTCTGGGTCGCGTCAATAGGTGCGGGAACGCCTGCCATGTCTGCTCCTTTGTTCGCCATGAGAAGAACCCTGGACACACAGCTAGCGTAGCGCAAACGGAGGGGTCGGACGTCACGTTTGGCAGATGCTTGGGAACGCCTCGACCCCGCGCCAACCCGATACGAGGGCGAGAGGGACGAGCTTCTGCCATAGCACCCCCGCCAGGAACCACGAAGCACGCCGTCGCCGACGGCCCTGGGCTAGTACGGCTCACCCAGCGGCGGCAACTTCTTGAGGCGCGCCCACATGAGCTGCTTCTGGCGGCCGTCCCCCAGGGAGGCCGCAAACTCCCCCAGCGCCATGACGCGCATGCCCAGGACGTGGGCCACGACGCCCTCCTCGAGCATGGCGGCATCGAAGTCCGGCAGCCCTGCCAGCTCTGTGGCGTAGGCGGCGCGCAACGCCATGGCGGCGACGCCGTCCACCGCTATGACCGTCGCGGGGTCCAGCACGCAGACCGCCTCGCGCAGAAGCGCCGCGTCCAGCGGCGCTGTCGAGCCGAGGCCCACGGCGCCCAGGGCCACCCAGTCCTCCGGCGCGTATCCCAGCGCCGCCAGCGCCGCGCGCAGCGCCTCGCCGTCCGCACCACCCAAGAGCGGCCCGCCGGCGAGCTCGTCCCCTGAGAGGGACCCCTTCACAAAGAGGCAGGACGAGAAGGCGTTTCCGGACATGTTTACGTCGCGCTCGGCGAGGGATGCCAACTCGAAGCGCTGCTTGCGCAGGTAGGCATCCCGTCTTAGCTCGCGCTCGCCCCTCATTGCCCGCCTTCCGTCACCGTTTCCACACTTATCGATTCTACTGCCGGCATGCCACCGCTATGGGGTATAAGCCGCCCAGAGAGCAAGCGCCGCAAGGCACCCTACACAAGGAGAGACAACAATGGCCAACGCTATCACCAACGCCGAGTTCGACTCTGTCCTCGCCAACTCTGACAAGCCCGTCCTGGTGGACTTCTGGGCCTCCTGGTGCGGCCCCTGCCGCGCCCTGGGTCCCGTCGTCGAACAGGTCGCCGACGAGCTGTCCGACAAGATGGTCCTCTACAAGTGCAATGTCGACGACGAGGGCGAGCTCGCCCAGCGCTTCCAGATCGTGAGCATCCCCACCCTGATCCTCTTCAAGGACGGGAAGCCCGCCCACACCATGGTGGGCAACATGCCCAAGGCTGACCTCCTGAGCGAGCTCAACGCCAACCTCTAGGCCTTTTGAGAAGGGCAGCCCCTTGGCGGCCCGAAGTAATACCCTTGGAGGCGGACGCCCACGCGTCCGTCTCTTTTTGTCTCTGGCTGGAGGGTCCACATGGGCGAGCGCGTCAGTAAAACCTTCGACCTCTTCGGGCGCCTCGTGCGCAAGAACCTCTGGACCATAGTCCTCATCCTCGCCGTGGTGGGCTTCATCGCACTGCTCGAGGAGGTGCACGAGGACGGGCTCCTCGCCCTGGACGGATGGGCCTACTACCTCGTCGTGCTCCACATGAGGAGCGAGTGGCTCACTCCCATAATGCAGTCCATATCCGAGCTCGCGCTTCCCGTCGTCCTCGTCGTCATGCTCCTGGTCGTCGAGGCCTTCGCCCCCGGAAGGCGTCCCGGCCTCTGCGCCGCGGTCAACCTTGCTCTGGCGCTTGCGCTCAACCTGGTGCTCAAGGAGCTCGTGCAGCGACCCCGGCCCGAGGGCTACCGGCTCATCGCGGAGTCCGGCTATAGCTTCCCCTCCGGCCACTCCATGGTGGCGATGGCGTTCTACGGGCTCCTGGTGTGGATGGTCTGGCGCTACGAGGGGGACCGCTTCGTGAAGGTCCTCTGCATGGGCGGGCTCTCGCTGGTCATCGTCGCCGTCGGCCTGAGCCGCATCTATCTGGGCGTCCATTACGCATCGGACGTGATTGCCGGATTCTGTGTGTCCATCGCCTGGCTCTGCGCGTACACCCGCATCTTCGTGCCCATGTTCCTGCCTGAGGGACATGGGCCGGAGCGTCGGGCGGCGCAAGAGCCATAGCCCCCGGCACCCAGCCGGCAACGGGAAGCTCGCACCTCTCGCCCCTTCCAGGCGAGAGGTGCGCCTCATCCTGGCTCGGAATCGCTCACAGGCCTACGATCTCTGCCTTGAGCAGTCTGCCGTCCTCCGCGACGATCCTGCCCATGGTCGGGCCGCCGCCACGGGGCAGGCTGGGGCTCCCCGGGTTCATGACCAGGACTCCCGTGCGGGAGTCTCGCTCCAGGAGGGGGCGGTGCGTGTGTCCGCAGATGGCGACGTCGCAGACCTCGAGGTCGAGTCTCTCCTGGTAGTGGCAGACCTGCCAGCGCAGGCCGCTGGCGAAGAAATGGGTGACGTTGCCCACGAAAGGGCCGTAGTCGTAGCCCCAGTCGTTGTTGCCCTTGCAGAGCTTCAGGGGGGCTATCCGCTCCAGGCGGCGCGCGTCCGCCGTCGAGCACATGTCACCGGCGTGCACTATAACGTCAGCGCCCTCAAGTGCCCGGAGCAACTCTGCGGAGAGGTGGCCGTGGGTGTCAGAGACTATGTCGTAGCGCATGGAACTCCCGTCGGGTCCGTCTTGTCGGCGGCCTAGATGCCCAGGGCGCGCTTGAGCGCGACCACGCGGCGGCGCGAGACGGGGATCTTCTTCTCGGGAATGCCCTTGAGGCCCAGCTGCAGAATTCCGCTGGAAATGACCTCGACGTCCTCCACGTGGTCGAGGTTCACGATGTAGCCGCGATGCACCCTGAAGAAGCCGTGGGGCACGAGCCTCTGCTCGAGCTTGGCCAGGGAGATGGTCGAGAGGAAGCGGTCCTCGTCGGTGTAGATGCAGGAGTAGTCGTCCTTCGCCTCGATGAAGCGAATCTGGTCGACGGGGACCAGCACCTTACGTCCGCCCTTCTCCACCGGAATTCGCTCGATGGAGACGCAGGTGCTGGGAGCGGGCTTGAGACGCGCCTCGACCTTGTCGAGGGCCTGGGAGAGGCGATCGGTCTCTACCGGCTTCATGAGGTAGTCGACCGCGTCGACGTTGAAGGCGTCCAGCGCGTACTCGCTGTATGCGGTGACGAAGACCACGGCAGGCGGGTTCTTGAGCTTCCTCAGCGCCTCGGCGAGCTGCATGCCAGAGGTCTTGGGCATCGAGATGTCCAGGAAGAGCACATCGGGATGGCGCTCGACACCCTCCTTGCTGCGCACAAGTGCCTCGACGGCCTCTCGCGCGCTGCTCGCCTCCTCGACGGACTCGACCCTCCCGGTCTCGTCCAGGAGGAACCTGAGCTCGGAACGGGCGGGAGCCTCGTCGTCTACGATCAGAACGTTAAGCATGCAATCAGCCAACTTTCTTCCGCCGGCGGCGGTAACCGAATGCCTACGAATACCAAAATGACCACGTCAGGGCCCAATTCACCATCTTACGCCTGTTGGCGCTAGCCCGCGCCCCCTGTAGGCGCGGCTCCCACAAGCCGCAGCGTGACGCAGGTGCCCGCACCCTCACGGCTCATGATCTCGACCCCCGACCCCATGCCGAAGAAGCGCTCGATGCGCTCGGCCACGTTGCGCAGGGCGATGCCGGTCCCCTTGTCGCTCTGGGACATGCCCCTGCCCTCGGCGCTGGCCTCGAGCAGTCCGTTGGCGACCTCCTCGCTCATGCCGAGGCCATCGTCGGCGACGGCAATGAGCACGTCTCCCCCGTCCGAGACAACCTGCACGTCGATGTGGAGCGGTCCCTCGTCGCTCATGGCGTGGCGCACCGCGTTCTCCACGATGGGCTGCACGAGGAAGCCCGGAACCCGCACCTTACCGCATCCGGGCTCGACGCGCTCGGTCTCGACGATACGGTCGTCGCCGAAGCGCGCCTTCTCTATCTTGAGGTAGCGCCTGGTCTGCTCCAGCTCCTCCTCGAGGGGGATGAGCTGCTCGGAGCTCTCGAGCGTACGACGATAGAAGACGGCGAACTCGCGCAGGAGCTCGCGGGCGCGGGAGGGGTCGGTCCTCGTGAGCGACGCCATCGTGTTGAGCGCGTTGAAGAGGAAGTGCGGGTTGATCTGGGCCTGCAGGGCCTTGACCTCGGCACGTGCCGTGAGCTCCGCCTGGCGGTCGAGCTCGTAGGCAGAGAGCTGCGTAGAAAGGAGCTCCGCGAAGCCGCGCGCGATGGCGAGCTGGGTGCGGTCCACGTCCCGGCCGTGGCGGTAGTAGAGCTTGAAGGTCCCCACGGGTCGGCCCGCCACCTCGAGCGGCGCGATGATGCCCACGGGAAGCACCTGCTCGCGGGCATCGCGCGAGAGCCCGACCTCCATGTCGGCCCATTCGTCCCAGTCGAGGTTGGTGAAGGTCTGCACGTGTCCGCTGGACAGGACCTCGCGGGTGGGGTCGCTGTTGGGGGCACCGACCTTGAATCCCGAGAGGTCGTCGCCCACGAAGGCGATGGTCCGCCTGTCGTCGCTGATGGCTATGGCCGATGCCGTGGTCTCGGGAAGGACCAGCTGGCAGACGGCCATGGCGCTCTCGGGGCTGAGGCCGGCGGACATCTGACGCAGGGTCCCGGACGCGACGCGCAAGGTCCTCTCGGTCGCCTGCGACCTCAGGTCGTCCGGTGCCATGAGGGCGGAGCCGCCCGCCACGATCACGACGGCGAGGCCCGCACCCGCGACGACCGCCGCGGTGATGTTGCTCACACCGATCCCCCAGCCCAAAAGCACCAGGAGCGCGAGCGACGACGCCACCAGGAGCGTGTTCACGAGGAGCCTGAAGTGCGCCATCACGAACCTACGCATGCGTGCCGCCATCCTGCGCCACGGGGGTTCCACTATGGACGAGACGCCTGGCCAGCAGCGCGTCCTGCCAGAGCGTCCCCATGATTTTTGGCCAATAGGTCTGGAAAGCGAAGTAGCTCGAGCAGTGGCGGTCGGCCCAGGCGCGCGCCTTGCGACGGCCGCGCAGGAAGATCTTGAGGTAGGCCATGCGCTCCGGGCCCGCGATGGCGCGCAGGAGCGAGGTCAGCGCGATCCTGTGGCTCACCTCGGGAGAGACCCACTCGCTGGGGTACGGCCTGAGGGACTCCGGACGCACCTGGCGGAGGCCGATGCTCGAGTTGGCGAAGCGCAGCTTGGCGACCTCGTACTCCCAGCGATAGGCATCCTGCAGGAAGCGTGCCGCGCGCGAGGGGCACTCGGGCGGCAGGTGGCGCACCCTCCATTGGTTGTCGAACCACACGTCCAGGCCGTGCATGCGCAGGTCGAGCAGGTAGTCGAGGTCCTCGCCCCTGGGAATGACCGGGTCGAAGGCCACGTTGCAGAACGCCTGCGCCGCGACGGCGAAGCAGCCGCCGCAGACGTAGTTGGAGCGAGAGATGCGCGTACCCGTCTGCGCACGGTGCATCCACTGGTTGAACTCCACGCGCTTGGCCCAGTGGCGGTCCCGCCAATGCGGCTTGGAGACGTCCGCGTAGGGAGAGCCCGAGCGGTCCAGGAAGTGGCCGCTCTTCGCCATGATGGGAAGTCCCTGCCGGTTGTCGAGCCCCAGGCCGAAGAGCGCGTCGATGAGGAAGTTCTCGTCCAGGGCCACCTCGTCGTCGTCCAGGAAGACCACGACGTCGTGTCCGAGCACGGCGGCGACGGCGAGCCCCATGTTGCGGATCGCGCCGTAGCCCCTGAGCGAGACGCTCTCCCTGTCCATCTTCGGCGCGATGGCCTCCACGGCACGAGTGACCAGGTCGGCCTCGCGCTGGTCCACCACCAGGGGGTTGAGCCTTGGGTGGGACCGGCAGATCGCGTCCACGCGAGCGCGGGCGCCCTCCGCGCAGGAGCGCGGCGCCACCAGGAGAACCACGACCCTCAAGACCCCGCGGACCGCATCGAGCGAGGCGAGGCAGGTCTCCAGCTCGGGCAGGGGCTTCGCTATGGGCGTCGCATGATCGTACGCACCGACCCGCCCGATTTCGAGCGGCTCGTCCTGCCAGGTCCAATAGGAGGGTATGACCACGACCGGATTCAAGGGCTACGCCCCCTCCGTCGCCGTCGGGGCGGCCTCGTCCTGCAACAGACGCCGAGGAAGCGGGCTCGCGAGGAGCGCCCTGAAGAGGGGCAGGCCCAGGGCATAGACCACCAGGCCCTCACCCAGGCCACAGGCGACGAAGCCAAAGAGGTACATGGCGGGATAGGCGCCGTCCAAGGCGATGGACGTGAAGGGGATGGTATAGAAGCCCAGACCCTGGAGGAGCAGGGGCAGGTAGGCGGGGACTATGAGGGCGTTGGCCAGGACGGGCCCCAGGACGGCCACGGACGGGCGGGAACGCAGCCTCCAGGTGACGAGGGCGCCCAGGGTCGTGGCCAGGGTGCCGAACACCACGTCCAGAAGGCCCAGGAGGCCAGTCCCGGAGAGCGCGATGTTCGCAATGTTCGCGATGGCGCAGCCCAGGGCAAGGCCGGGAACGGCGTCCGCGGTGAGGAGGGCCAGGACGCAGACCGCCTCGGAGAGCCTGAGCTGCACGGGCCCCCACGAGAGGCCGCCCAGGAAGGCCATGCAGACCAGGGTCAGCGCGGCATACAGGCCGGCGATGGTGGCGATGCGCGTGATTCGGGTGGGGGTGAGCTGCTTCTTAGTTGAGTTGGGAGAAGCGAACAACGTGGAGCCTCCTTCTGTGGGCGTCTGGCCCGTCGGTAGCAAGTGCCAGTCCATTCTACCCTCACCCACGGTTCGGGCCCCCTGGGCGGGCAGCTCGTGCGGGCTCCTTGACATGGGCGCCCGGCCACAGCATCATGGCGGGGCCGGCGGGCCAGAGGGGCTGCGCCGCATCGGATGTCAAAGGGACGGCTGGGTAATGTCAGGCATTCAGGAGGAACTCTCCGCCTCGCAGATCGAGGAGTCCGTACGCATCGCGAACCGAAGGGAGCATCCCGGCAAGCTGCGCTTCTTCGCCACGCTCAACCTGGGCATCTTCCTCACCTCGCTGGGAGTCGAGCTCTTCAAGTCGCCCAACCACTTCGCCCTCGGCGGCACCTCGGGCATGTCGATCATCCTCGCGACACTCTTTCCCGGGCTCCCCGTGAGCGCCTTCATGTGGGTGATCAACACCATCCTGGTCGTCTTGGGCCTCGTGTCCCTCGACCGCAAGACCATGGGCTGGACGGTCTACACCTCCTTCGCCCTCTCGGCGTACATCAGCCTCCTCGAGCTGCTGCTGCCCATGCCCCACCCACTCACCGACGACACGCTCCTCGAGCTGATCTTCGCGGTCCTCCTCCCTGCGGTGGGAAGCGCCATCGTCTTCAACATCGGCGCCTCCACGGGAGGAACAGACATCCTGGCCATGATCTTGAAGAAGCACACCTCGCTCGAGATCGGCAAGGCGCTCATGGTGGTGGACTCCCTTATCGTGGCCGCCGCCGCCGTCATCTACGGCCCACGGACGGGGCTCTACTGCGTGCTGGGACTACTGGCGAAGGCCTTCTTCGTGGACGTGTTCATCGAGAGCATAAACACGCTCAAGGTCTGCACCGTGATCAGCCGCAACCCCGACGAGGTGCTCCGCTTCATAGTGACCGTCCTGCACCGCACGGCGACCGTCCGCAAGGAGTGGGGTGGCTTCAGCGGGCGGGAGGAGCGCGTGCTGGTGACGGTGCTCAGCAGACGCGAGGCCACCAAGCTCCGCAACCAGCTGCGCAGGTCTGACCCCAGCGCCTTCATCACCATAGTGAACAGCTCCGAGATCATCGGCAGGGGCTTCCGCGGCGTCTGACGAACGCCCGCGCGCGGTAGCCCTCCGTCAGGAGCCCTGGCCCAGTCTGCGCGCCTTCCGGAGCAGCGTCCCGTATCCCTCGAGGAATCGCTCGCCCAAGGGACAGGCTAATCCCTCGGGCAGGACCACCCCATGCTCGTCGGACACCACGAAGGCCTCGTCGAAGGCAAGTCCCCCAGAGCGGACCTCGTCGAGGAGGCCCGCCCTGCGCTCCACCGAGATGCCAAGCGTGCGGGCGAGGTCCTCCACGAGCGAGGCCGTCCCGGAGGGGACGCATCCCTCCCCCAAGCCCCAGACGAGACCTCCGTCAACGACCGACCATATGGTCTCGGGCGCGACGTCGGTCTGGTCCGCCTCCCTCTCCGCGAGGTCGGCACGGGCCAGGAGCGCGGGCAGTCGGCGGTCCGTCAGGGGCTCGTAGGGACCCACCGTCATCGCCGCCCTGCCGCGCTCGTCCACCATCAGCATGAGGACGCCATTGGGATGCTCTGCCGCCCCGGACGCGAGGGTCCACTCTATGTGCTGCTTTGCCCAGGCCACGAGCTTGTCGTCCAGGGGAGCGTCCCCCAGGTGGCGACGGCTCAGGGCACGGAGGTGGCGGTTCTCGAGGGGGAGGGTCGCCCCCGCGAGGCGCCAACGGCAGACGAGCGCGGGCTCGCCGAGCATGAAGTCGCTGTCGTAAGGCTTGGTTTCGGGCATGTTCGTCCCTTCTCGGGTGGCCGCTCCTGACGCGGGCCAGCAACTCGAAATGATATGGTCCTGGGACGCCACATCTCAAGGCCCAGGGGAGGAGAACGCAGAATGTCGCGGCTCGCACGGGAGAACGTCGCCTATCGTCCGTTTGAGGAGAGGGACTTCGACGCGGTGGCAGGTCTCTACCAGACGCTCTGGTGCGCCGGGCTCGACGAGCGCGTCGCGGCCAGGGCCGGACAGCTTGCCGCGGCGACGTACCTCTCCGCCTCGTCCCTTGGCCTCGTCGGCTGCGTGGGGGAGGACGTCCTGGGCGTCGTGCTGGCGCGCGATGGCTTCGGGCGCAGGGCGCCGCGCTGGGAGGGCCGTCGCAAGGAGCTCTTGGCAGAGGCCGAGGGGCTCGGCCTAGCCCATGAGTTGGGGTCCGCGCTCGCCATCGACCGCAGCGAGTTCTCGCTTGCGGCGGACTACTCCCGCAGGGGAGGGCGCTTCTCCCAGGCGCAGATGACGCTCCTTGCCGTGAGCCCCGAAGCGCGCGGTCTGGGGATGGGCAGCGGCCTCTTCGACCGCATGTCATCCTTGATCGCGCGCGCCGGTGCCCCGGGCTTCTTCCTCACGACCGACGACGAGTGCGACTGGGGCTACTACGAGCACCGGGGGCTGAGCAGGATATCGTCACACGAGGTGGTCGCGGACGCCGACGGCAATGTGATTCGGGTCTACCTCTACGGACGTGACCTGACGTAGGCCTCATGCGTCCCGCTGACGCGCGGGGACCCACACAGGAGGAGGGGCCGCGACGAATCGCGGCCCCTCCTTGCGTTCGGGCGATGGTGCCGGCGCCGTGTCCTAGGCGGTGATGCGGGTGCCCGAGAGGCCGGCCATGGCCTCGGCGGCCTTGTCCAGGGAGCCGATGATGCAGACGCGGCCGGGGCGGCTCTCGGCGAACTTGATGCCAGCCTTGACCTTGGGCTCCATGGAGCCCTTGCCAAACTGGCCCTCCTCGACGTACTTCTTGGCCTCCTCGACGTTGATCTCCTCGAGGTCCTTCTGGTCGGGCTTGCCGAAGTTGATGGCGACGTGGTCGACGGCGGTCAGCAGGACCAGGACGTCGGCGTCGCAGTCCTCGCCGAGGAGCTCGCCGCCCATGTCCTTGTCGATGACTGCGGCAACACCCTTGTAGGCGCCCTTGTCGCTATAGTCGCGGACCACGGGAATGCCGCCGCCACCGCAGGCGATGACGATGAACTGGTTGTCGAGCAGGTTGAGGATGCTCTCGTACTCGACGATCTTCTTGGGCTCGGGAGAGGCGACGACGCGACGGTAGCCGCGGCCAGAGTCCTCGACGAAGGTCATCTCGGGATGGGCCGCCTTCTCGGCGTCAGCCTGCTCCTTGGTCAGGAAGGCGCCGATGGGCTTGGTGGGGTTGCGGAACGCGGGGTCGTCGGGGTCGACCTCGATCTGGGTGACCACGGAGGCGACGTGCCAGCGCTTGTAGGCCTTGTGCATGGAGGCACCGATGGCCTGCTGCAGGTGGTAGCCGATGTAGCCCTGGGACATGGCGCCGCACTCGGGCAGGTCCATGCTGGGGATCTTGGGGTCGGTCTGGTTGGCGTAGGTGAAGGCCTTCTGGATCATGCCGACCTGCGGGCCGTTGCCGTGGGTGATGATGATCTCGTTGCCCTGCTCGATGACCTTGAGCAGCGTGGGGGCAGCCTCGCGGACGCGACGGATCTGCTCCTCGGGGGTGTCGCCGAGTGCGTTGCCGCCGAGTGCGATGACGACGCGGTTGGGCTTTCCGGGGGCCTTGGACATACTTCTTTCCTCCTTGTGTGCTGAGTTCTGCCTGGCGTGGTTCCAGATGCGTCAGGAACGGGCTCGTGGCTCGTAACGTATCGAATGGTAGTCCGTATCGAATCTACTTTATTTAGAGAATATATGCACTCCCCAAACGGTAGGTTTTTCTCTACCAGAGGGGGACCGTTGGCGGGGCAGGAGACGTTTTCCCACATATCTCTACCGCAGCTATGGTGCCAGCCTTGCTCGTCCTAGCTGCGACTATCTGGATGCGGACAAGATGCTGCCCACAAGGGCCGACCCCCGCTTCGCCTCCTTGGCACCCAGCCTTGTCCGATGGATTCAAAGTATTGGATATATTCTCTTTTTCTTTCTTTCTTTTCTATATGTGCAAATGGGCCGACCGCCGCAGGGGGACGGGACACGGGCCCGCCCCCCTGCGCTACGATTCTCGCCATGAGCACAGACGTCCGCACAGCACCCCACGGCAGCGCCGCCCATGGCGTGGTGGGCCGCTTCGCCCCGACCCCCTCGGGGCGCATGCACCTGGGCAACGCCTTCTCGGCCCTCATGGCTTGGGCCTCCGCCCGCTCCGCGGGGGGCCGCATGGTGCTGCGCATCGAGGATCTCGACCCTCGGGCGCAGGACAGTCGTCGCAGCGAGCTGCTCATGGACGACCTCCGCTGGCTCGGCCTCGACTGGGACGAAGGCCCGCACTTCCAAAGCCAAAGGACCGAGGTCTACCTCGGGGCGTTGGAGGAGCTGCGCCAGAGGGGGCTCACCTACCCCTGCTTCTGCAGCAGGTCAGAGCTGCACGCCGCCACCGCGCCCCATGCCTCGGACGGCACCTACGTCTATTCGGGAACATGCAGGGACCTGTCCGCCGAGGAGGTCGCACGGAGGTCAAGGGAGAGGCCCTCCGCGACGCGGCTGCGCGTCCCCCGTCGTGGGGAGCCCGATGCCAGCATCGCCTTCGAGGACCTTGGCTTCGGACGGCGCGAGGAGAGCCTGGAAAGCGAATGCGGGGACTTCCTCGTGCGCAGGAGCGACGGGGTCGTGGCCTACCAGCTGGCCGTCGTGGTGGACGACGCCCTGATGGGCATCAACCAGGTGGTGCGCGGCCGAGACCTGCTGGGGTCCGTGGCGCGGCAGACCTACCTCGCGCATGTCCTGGGGCATGAGGCACCGACCTTCGGACATGTCCCCCTCGTCGTCGCCCCCTCGGGGCGCAGGCTCTCCAAGCGCGATCGGGACCTCGACCTCGGCGCCCTCCGAGCCTCCGGCGTCAAGCCCCAGAGGGTAATCGGCGCTCTCTGCCAGGGCGTCGGGCTTGCCGAGCCTGGGGAGGAGCTTGCGGCGGACGAGCTCGCGCGGCGCTTTTCCTGGGACGCGATACGAAGCCACCGGGACGACCTGGTGGCAGACGCGCTTGCGTAGGCGGCGAACGGGCCACCCATCCGCTGGGGGGCCAACCCTTGGTCGCCGCGAGGAGAGCGGGCTCGCCAACCACCGCCCATGACAACGTTTCCACAGGCCAGACAAATATCCCGTCCCCGTTGTGACGCGAGCCCGTTGTGGGGTATCATGCTCTAGCACCTCGAACGGAGAGCTGACCGAGAGGCCGAAGGTGCTCGCCTGCTAAGCGAGTATAGGATGCAAATCCTATCTGGGGTTCGAATCCCCAGCTCTCCGCCAGATTCTGCTGCCTGGGACGCGATGCGTCCCAGGCTTTTTCTTTATTTCCGGGCATAGACTTAGAGGTGCATCTACACAAAAAGTTTTCTAGCTTCTACCAGGCATTTCTTGTGTTCTCCTAAATATTTCAAGATTCTCGCTTGACTCATGGTGGTGGGGATGGCATTCTAATTCCTGCAACGCGGCGTTACCTCAGCTGGATAGAGGGTCTGACTACGAATCAGAACGTCACAGGTTCGAATCCTGTACGCCGCACCAGCGAATGTAAAGCCACCTGCTCGGGCAGGTGGCTTTTTTCATGCCCTTCCACATGCCACCCGCAAGCTACCCCATGACAAGTTGCCCGCTTGCCTATGCATCGAGGGCGAGGCGGAGCTCCTCCCCACTGGGCCTGAAGATCACGTAGCCCGAACGTTGGGCCTCGTAGGCATAGGGAAGGCCCGCCCTATCCATCGCGTCCTCCAGGTCGAGAAGGCAGTGGCCCTCCTCGAAGTAGCGGGCCAGAGAGACCGTGGTGCCTTCGCCCTCCGTTCCGCCCAGCAGCTCCACGAGCCGCCCGACGAGCCCCTTCTCCACCAGAATCCTGTGCCTGTGGAGGGGCATGCCGAAGACCGCACTCGTCACGGGCCCCATGCTGCGTTCCGCTATGGAAATCTGCCCTGCGGACTCCTCGTACAAGTGATGGCGCTCCTCCTGGCCCTCCTGACGGCTGTGGAGCAATTCTCTTCTCGGCCTGCGCATTCTCTCCCCTTCTCTCGCCCTGCCCCCATTGTAACAGAACATATGTTCTGTTTTATCGAGCGGGTCGGGCGGGGGAGGAAGAGGCGCCCCGAAGGACGCCTCTCGACCTCATGCATGTCCTTCCGATGCTACGCCTCGGGCTTGATGACCTCCACGCCGCCCATATAGGGCACGAGCGCCTCGGGGATGGTGATGCTACCGTCGGCGTTCTGGTAGTTCTCCATGATGGCTGCCATGGTGCGCCCGACGGCAAGCCCCGAGCCGTTGAGCGTGTGCACGTAGCGGGTGCCCTTGAACTCGGAGGGGTCACGGTAGCGGATGTTGGCGCGACGAGCCTGGAAGTCCCAGCAGTTGGAGCAGGAGGAGATCTCCTTGTAGTTGTCGTAGCTGGGGAGCCAGACTTCGATGTCGTAGCACTTGCGGGCGCTGAAGCCGATGTCGCCGGTGCAGAGGGTGACCACATGGTAGGGAAGGCCCAGGGTCTGGAGGCAGAGCTCCGCCTCGGCGACCATGCTCTCGAGCTGGTTCATGGAGTCCTCGGGCTTGGCGAACTTGACCATCTCCACCTTGTCGAACTCGTGCACGCGGATGATTCCGCGGGTGTCGCGGCCTGCAGAGCCCGCCTCCTCGCGGAAGCAGGGGGTGAAGGCCGTGTAGAGCAGGGGGAGCTGGCTCGCGTCGAGCACCTCGTCGCGGTGGATGTTGGTGAGCTGTACCTCGGCCGTGGGGATGAGGTAGAGGTCGGGGCGCACGTGATAGAGGTCCTCGTCGAACTTGGGCAGCTGGCCCGTACCAAAGAGGGAGTCATGGTTGGTGATGACGGGGGGCCACCACTCCTTGAACCCCGCCCTGTCGTGCATGTCGATGAAGAAGTTGATCAGGGCCCTCTCCATGCGGGCCCCCATGCCGCCCAGGAGGTAGAAGCGGGCGCCGGCGAGCTTCACGCCGCGATCGAAGTCAATCATGCCCGTCGACGGGCCGAGGTCCCAGTGGGCCTTGGGCTCGAAGTCGAACTCGCGCGGGGTGCCCCAGCGACGGACCTCCGGGTTGTCGGAGTCGTCCTTGCCATAGGGGACGCTGGGGTCGGGGATGTTGGGTATGGCGGCCACGAGGTCGAAGAGCTCCTTGTCCAGCGCCCCCCTGCGCTCGTCAAGCTCGGCGATGCGGCTCTTGCCCGCGGCGACCTTGGCCTTGGCCGCCTCGGCCTCCTCGTGCCGGCCCTCGCGCATGAGCTGGCCAATCTGCTTGGAGGCGGCGTTGCGCTCCGCCTGGAGCGCCTCCACCTCCACGATGGTCTGGCGGCGCTCTTCGTCCAGCTCGAAGAAGCGCCTGCGGTCCCAGTGGGCGTTCTGCCTGGACTCGCAGGACCTATCGATGGCGTCGGGATTCTCCCTGACGAACTTGATGTCGAGCATGTCGTTCCCCTCATGGTCTGGATTCTTTTGGGTTCGGGTGCGGCGCCCCAACCCCTGGCGCGAGGTCGCGCACGTATCGCAAGTATATACTTGTGCTGCTTTTGGACGAGCGCGCGGCACGCAGGGCCGCGCATGCTATGGAAAGGGCACGTCATGGACTTCTTCAGCTGGCTCTTCGGGACGCGCCCGGGCGTGTTGGCCCTCATCCTGGGCGGAATCGTCCTCTTCCTGATCATCTCCCTCGTGCTCGAGCGACGCACTCGTGCCCTGTACAAGAACCACAAGAAGTCCGAGGGCGACTGGGACCTCTTCGACTTCGACGAGGATGACTCGGAGAGCGGCTGGAGCGACTTCGAGGACGACAACAAGTAGGCACGCCCGACCTGACGCAGACCCACGGGGGAGAGGGGCATGCCCCTCTCCCCCGACTCCTTGTCCTTTGGTGGAGATTCGAGCGGCGACTCCGGGCACAAAAAAGCCCCGGACGAAACCGGGGCCAAGCGATCATGGTGCGGGCGAAAGGACTTGAACCTTCATGAGATTGCTCTCATACGGACCTGAACCGTACGCGTCTGCCAATTCCGCCACGCCCGCGTAGGCATGGATTCTACTACCACCTTCCGATGGCGTGCAACAGAAATCTGCCCTCGTTTCGCAAAAACCGCCGCCGCGGCGCGTTGGGCGCTAGAATGGGTAGACACGGATGGCTCTTGAGCACAGCAGCTAAATCGAAACGAGACCCGAGCCATGGCAGACACGCTGGGAGCCAGGGGTGCCTCTTCGGCACCATACGGCCAGACATACGAGCAACAGACGCGCGACCAGCTCCTGCTGGGGCGTTACCGCGTCATGCACCCGGGCACCGTCGGTGGCTTTGGCACGGTCCTCACCTGCTGGGACACCCGCCTCCAGCGCCGCGTCGCCATCAAGCGCATGCCGCTCGTAGCCCAGGGGACGGGCGCCGCGGGCACGTCCACGGTGATGGAGGCCCTTGCGGAGGCACGCACCTCCAGCATGCTGGCCCACCCCAACATCGTCACGATGTTCGACTTCGAGGCCGACCGCCACTGGGCCTACCTGGTCATGGAGTACGTGGACGGCCTCACCCTGTCCGAGCTCCTCGCGCGGGTGGAGGGAGGGACCCTCACCAACGACGAGTGTGCCCACCTGGTGAGGTCCGTCGGGGACGCCCTGGCCTTCGCGCACGAGAACGGCGTCCTCCACCTGGACATCAAGCCCACCAACATAATGATCGAGCGCTCGGGGACCATAAAGCTCTGCGACTTTGGCATGGCGACGCTCGCCTCGGCGACCGGATTCGGCGACGCGCGCGGCGGCACCGTGGGCTACATGCCCCCCGAGCAGATCGAGGGAGGGCTCGTCGACGAGCGCAGCGACATCTTCTCGCTCGCGGTGGTGGTCTGGCAGTCCCTCACGGGCGAGAGCCCCTTCGCGGCGCCAAGCGCGGAGCTCTCGCTCAAGAAGATCGAGAAGGGCCCCAAGACCACCCTCGCCAAGCTCGACCCCAGCCTCGCCGGAATGGCCGACGAGGTGATGCGCCAGGCGCTGAGCCCCAGTGCCGCCGGCAGGGTCCCTACCGTCGAGGCCTTCAGGGACGAGCTCTCCTTCGCGCTGGGAGACGCCGAGGCGGGCGCCGAGTCGCTGCGCGCCCTCATGGAGCAGGATGCGGACGAGGGCGGGGCGGGCTCCCTGGAGCGGCCCTACGAGGAGCTGCCCCTCTCGTACCGCTACCCCTGGCTCCCGCAGCTCGTCACGCGCACGGGCTGCTCCTTGGCAGCCCTCGCCGCGACCTGGGTGGCCCTGGGCGGGGTCGAGTTCGCGCAGGCGTCGTGGAGGCTGTGGCTGGCGCTTGCCTGCGCCGGACTGACGGCGGCCTGGACCCCTCTAGGCGGCCTCCTCTCGACGCTCTGCCTCTGCGCCAGCCTCTTCGACCAGTCCACGGTCACGGGCCTTGCCCTCCCCATGGCGCTGGCGCTCGCCTTCCTCGTCTGGTGGGCCCGTCAGGGGAGAAGGGACCCTCTCGGCAGCCTGACCCTCCTCCTCCCCTCCCTGGCCCAGAGCCCGCTGGCGGGACTCCCCCTTGCGGCGGCCGTCCTCGGACCACCCCGCGCCGCACTCGCCACGGCTGCGGGCTGGGTCTTCGCCCACTGTCTCATGAGCTCGTGGCGACTCGGCTTCGACGCGCCCGCGGTGGCGCGCTCCCTCTTCGACCTGGCTCTCCGGCCCAGCTCCTGGCTGGTCCTGGCCGGCGGCGCCGCGGTCGCCGGGCTGGCCTCGCTGCTCGCCCACTGGAGGGAGGCCCCCACCGCCCAGTACCTGGCGCAACTGCTTGCCCTTGGCGGCTCCGTCGGTGTCAGGGCAGTCGCCGCGCGGATGGAAAATGGGGGCACCTGGGTGGCCCCGAGCTGGTCGGCCACCGCCGTTGCGGTAGTCTGTTGTGTGATTTTGTGTCTTGCCGTCAGGCTGAATGGCCCTATTCCCGCACCCAAGGGGGCTGGTGAGTTCCATGAATCTGCTTAGGACCTTCGAGAGCCGCGTGAGCGACGCCTTCGGCGCCGGCGCGTCGGGAAAGCCCGCCCCGTTCTCGTTCAAGAAGCTCGCAAAGCGCGCCGCGCGGGCCATGGAGGCGGAGACCTTCCAGATCGACGGAGTGGACACCGCACCCGCCCTGTACACCATCCTCGTCGCCCCCGCGGACGACGCGGTCATGAGGCCACTGTACCGCGAGCTCACCGACGAGGTCTGCGGCTTCGTCGAGGCGCAGGCGGACGCCAAGGGCTACGCCTTCGTGGGCAGGCCCCTCGCGCGCTTCATGGTCGACCCCTCCCTCAGGGCAGGGCGCTTCGCCGTGTTCGCAGAGAACGTCGACTCCCACACCCTGGGCCGCCTGAGGGAAGAGGAGGAGGCCTTCGTCAAGGGGTCCTCCGGCATCGGCGGCGCGGCGGCGCGTCCGGCCCAGCCCGCGCCACGCAAGGCAAGGCCCGCCGAGCCCAGGAAGGCGGCGCATGCCGAGCCCGCCGAGCGGCTCGAGGCCCAGGTGCCCTCCTGGGAGGAGATCCAGGCACCCGCAGCCGAGGAGTTCGCCCCCCTCGTCGCACCACTCGCGGGCGACGCCTCGGCCGGCCTCAACGTCCTCCCCACCGACTTCGTGGACGACTCCGTGCAGGAGGCGGGAGTCGCGGCCGAGGACGTGGCACCCGCATCGCCCGCCATGGACATCCCCCCGACCGTCCGTCGCAGCGTCCCCCTCGTCAACCCCCAGCGTGCCCAGACGTCCCGCGAGCTTCCGGAGGAGGGTCCCAGCTGCCTGCTCATCGACCACCAGAGCGGACGCACCTACACCGGCGGCTCGCCGGTCACCATCATCGGCAGGGAGCGCACCCAGGGCGGCATCGTGCTGCGCGACCCCAACGTCTCGCGCAGGCACGCCGAGCTAAGCTACGACGGCCACGACTGGCGCATCGCCGACCTTGGGTCCACCAACGGGACCAGGGTCAACGACATCGACGTCGACAGCTGCATCCTGAGGGACGGCGACCTCATCACCCTGGGCCTCATGAACCTTGAGTTCAGGGAGAGCCGCGCATGATAGACCTCGTCCTCTTTGGCGGGCGCATCGCGCTCGTCATCCTCCTCTACCTCTTCCTCTTCGCCGTGATGAAGACGGGCATAGGCCTCGTCCGCGGCCAGAGGCGCGACTCGGCCATCTGGTCGGTCGACGTCGAGAAGGGCGAGAGGTCCCTGCGCGGCCTTCACGTGGACATGCTCGGGCCCGTCATCGTGGGGCGCTCCCCCTCGTCCGACATCGTGATCGACGAGCCCTTCGTCTCGTCCTCCCATGCCCGCTTCACCCTACAGGGGCCGGCTCTCGTGCTCGAGGACCTCAACTCGACCAACGGAACCCTGGTGAACGGCCACCCCATAGCCCAGCCCGTGACCCTGCGCGACGGCGACGAGATCCAGGTTGGCAACGCCGTCATGCGCGTGAGCCGCCGATGAGCCCGTTTCCCCTACATAGGGACGAGCTCGGGCGAATCCTCCGCGGCGATGGCCGGGGCGGGACGGCCCAGCCCGTCAACAGCCCCGGTCACGACACCGTCGCGGTGGGGTCGCGCGAGGGCAGCGAGTCCAAGAGCGGGTCCACGACCAAGCTCTCGTGGGGTTCGCGCACGGACATCGGCCTGGTGCGCGCCCACAATGAGGACTCCTTCCTGGTGCAGCCCCCCGCCTTCGCCGTGTGCGACGGCATGGGCGGACACGCCGCCGGCGAGGTGGCGAGCTCCATAGCCGTAGAGACCATCGGCTCCAAGCTGCCCATCCATGCGGACGACGTGCTCCTCGGCGCGGCCGTGGAGGCGGCCAACCTCGCCGTCATCCAAGGAGCGGCCGAGGGGCTGGGCAAGCCCGGCATGGGCTGCACGGCATCCTGCGTCCTCGTGGAGAACGGAAAGATGGCCATAGCCCACGTGGGCGACTCGCGCATCTACCTCCTGCACCACGGAACCCTCGTCAGGCTCACGCACGACCATTCCTACGTCGAGGAGCTCGTCGACGCGGGGGAGATAACCGCCGACGAGGCACGGGTGCATCCCTCCAGGTCCGTGATCACGCGCGCCCTGGGCTCCGACCCAGACATGTACGCAGACCACTTCACCCTGGACGTCACTGCCGGAGACCGCGTCATCCTCTGCTCCGACGGCCTCTCGTCCATGGTCGAGGACTCGGAGATCGAGGCGATCGCGGTCTCGTCCCCCCTGCCACAGATGGCGGCCGACAACCTGATGTCTGCCGCGCTCGCCGCGGGCGGGCACGACAACGTGACCATCGTGGTCGTGGACGTGACGGACGACGGCATGGTCGAGGCGCACTTCCACCGCCGCCGTAGGGTCGCCATGGGAATCGTCGGCGTACTTCTCGCCCTCGTCGTGGTCCTCGCCGCGCTGGGGGCGGAGCTCGTAGGCAGCTCCTGGTACCTGGGCGACAACGATGGGACCGTGGGCATCTACCACGGCATGGAGGGCAGCTTCCTGGGAATCCCGCTCTCGAGCCTGGCCGAGACCTCCTCGGTCAAGACCAGCGACCTCCCCCTCGCGATCCAGGACCGCCTCAGGGGCGGCATCCTGGTCAACAGCGAGGAGGAGGCCCGCGAGGCCATAGAGGGCTACCGCGACCAGATCGACTCTGACAAGAGCTCCGCCGCCGTCACCGCCGACCGCAGCACGGCCGGCACCGAGGTCTCGAGCCCGCAGGAGATACAGGCCGCACCAGAAGAGGGCGGCGGCTCGGGGTCGTCGGGCAAGGGTGGTGAGTGACGTGGCAGAACGCCATGCGAACACAAGGCGCAACACGGAGCTCCTGCTCCTCGTCCTCGGGGCCGTCCCCGTCGTGCTCCTCTATGCCATGTACATAGCAAACGCACAGGCCGCCGTGACCCTGGGTTCCCTCGCGCTGCCCATCGGGCTCTTCGCCGCCTTCGCGGTGGCGCATGTCGCCATCAGGATCTATGCCCCCGGCGCCGACCCGGCGATCCTTCCCATAGTGTTCCTGCTCTCGGGCGTGGGCATCACCTTCGTGTCAAGGCTCGCCCCCGACCTCGCGGGCGGACAGGTCATGTGGCTCTTCGTCTCCGTCGCCGTCATGGTGGCGGTCCTCGTCGCCGTGCCCAGCGTGGACGCGCTCGCGGAGTACAAGTACACGATGGGGGTCGCGGGCGTGGCCCTCCTCCTGCTGCCCATGCTCGTGGGCACCGAAAAGGGCGGCTCCAAGCTCTGGCTCCAGCTGGGTGGCCTCTCCTTCCAGCCCGGAGAGATCGCCAAGGTGCTCGTCGTCCTCTTCCTGGCCGCCTACCTGGCCGAGAACCGCGAGCTCCTCTCCGCGTCGACCCGCAAGGTGGGACCGCTCTCGCTTCCCCACCCCCGTATGCTCGCACCCATGTTCGTCATGTGGGGCGTCTCCTTGCTCATCGTCATCTTCGAGCGCGACCTGGGCAGCGCACTGCTCTTCTTCACCTTCTTCGTGATCATGCTCTACGTATGCACGGGACGCGTGAGCTACGTGCTCGCCTTCCTCGTCCTCCTGGCCGTGGGCGGGGCGCTCTGCTACGCGCTCTTCAGCCACGTCCAGACGCGCGTGCAGATCTGGCTCGACCCATTCAAGGACCCCAGCAACTCGGGCCTGCAGATCGTCCAGTCCCTGTACTCCCTCGCCGACGGAGGGCTCACCGGCGCCGGCATAGGCAAAGGCCTGCCCAAGCTAATCCCGGTGGTCGAGTCCGACTTCATCTTCTCCGCCATCGGAGAGGAGATGGGTCTCCTGGGCGGTTCGGCCGTCCTCATCTGCTATCTGCTCCTCGCCGTGCGGGGATTCGCCACCGCGGCCCGCGCCAAGTCGGACGTCGCCGCCTTCACGGCCGTGGGTCTCACGGCCGCCCTGGTGTTCCAGGCCTTCCTCATCGTGGGAGGCGTGACCAGGCTGCTCCCCCTCACGGGCGTGACCCTGCCCTTCATGAGCCAGGGGGGCAGCTCTCTCCTCGCAAGCTTCGTGATCGTCGCACTGCTCCTCAAGACCGGGGACGAGGGCACGGGTCGCGAGGCCATGGTCCAGGCCTCGGGAACCGGCAAGGTCGCGTCCGTCGAAGCCCCGTCTGAGGTCGTGCACGGCTCCCATGCGCGCGGACGCTTCGGCATCCTCACCCCCGAGTCGGGCGTGCTGGGCCGCGTCGCCCTAGGCAACCGCCTCGTCAGGCTCCTCGCCGCCTTCTCGCTCATGTTCGTCGCCCTGGTGGCGAACCTGAGCTATGTGCAGGTCGCGAAGGCCGACTACTACCAGTCGCTGCCCAACAACAATCACACCATCGCCAAGAGCGCCAAGGTGCAGCGCGGGGCCATCATCACCTCCGACGGACAGACCCTCACCGAATCTGCCCCCCAGGAGGACGGCAGCTACGTGCGCCGCCATCCCCTTGGCGCGCTCGCCGCGCACACCGTGGGCTACCTCTCCACCCGCTATGGCGCGACGGGCGTCGAGGCGTCGATGAACGAGGCGCTCACCGGAAGGGCCGACTACTCGAGCTGGAAGTCCGCGCTCTTCTCCATGGCCGGAATCGCCAACCCCGGGTCGTCGGTGGTCCTCACCATCAACTCGCAGATGCAGCGCGCCGCCGAGTCGGCGCTCGAGGGCGAGAGGGGCGCCATCGTCGTCCTCGACCCCTCGACGGGGGCCGTGCTGGCGAAGGCCTCCGCGCCCTCCTACGACTACGACAGCATCGAGGAGGTCATGACGTCGGACGGCAGCGGGGGCTCCCTCATGGACCGCTCGACGCAGACCCTCTACACCCCCGGGTCCACCTTCAAGGTGCTCTCGCTCGCCGCCGCGCTTGACTCCCAGAAGGTGACGCTCGACACGAGCTTCCCGGCTCCCGCGAGCATCTCGATCGGCGGGGCTGACATCACCAACGTCGACCAGGAGGAGTGGGACTCCCTCACGCTCAAGGAGGCCCTGGCCTTCTCCGCCAACACGGTCTTCGGCCAGCTGGGCCAGGAGCTCGGCGGGAAGCTCCTCGTGAGCTATGCCAAGGCCTTCGGCTACGGCAGCAAGATCGGCCAGGACTTCTCAACCATTGCCTCGCTCATGCCCGACCCCGCCGAGATGAGCGAGTGGGAGACTGCCTGGGCCGCCGTGGGACAGCCCGTGGGCATGCACGACAGCCCGGCTGGCCCCCAAACCACCGTCATGCAGAACGCCGTGATGGCCGCGGCCATCGCCAACGGCGGCATAGCCATGAACCCCTACCTCGTGGACCACATCCTGAGCCCCGAGGGAACCACCTCCTCGACGACGCTGCCCAAGGCCCTGGGCCAGGCGGTGTCCGCCCAGACGGCGGCCTCGGTCAAGGAGGCGATGCTCCAGGTGGTCGAGGGCGGAACCGGCACCGCGGCGCGCGTGAGCGGCGTCAAGGTGGCAGGCAAGACGGGCACCGCGGAGGTCAGCTCCTCGGTGGCCAACTCGCTCTTCGTCGGGTTTGCCCCCTATGACCAGCCAACCCTGGCCATATCGGTCTGCATCGAGGGGTCCGAGGACAACGACGTGCAGGGCAGGGCTGCGAGGGTGGCGGGCAAGGTCCTCGCCTCCTGCCTGAGCGTCCAGGCGGCGGGGGCGAACCTCTAGGGGCCTGGGGGTACGGCGGGCGAGGGCGCTGCCTGCCTCGAACGTGGTAAGACGGCGCGGGTGCTGCCGCGCATGCGATGGGAGAGATGATGTCAGACAGGGTGCTAGGCGGACGCTACACGGTCCAGGACAAGATTGGTGCCGGCGGCATGGCCGTGGTCTACCGCGGGTTGGACGAGGTGCTGGGCAGGACCGTCGCCATCAAGACCATGCTGCCTCAGTACGCGGGTGACGCGTCGTTCGCCGCGCGCTTCAAGCAGGAGGCTCAGGCGGCCGCGGCGCTGCAGAGCCCCTACATCGTCTCCGTCTATGACTGGGGGCGCGACGGCGACACCTACTACATCGTCATGGAATACCTCCGCGGGACCGACCTCAAGAGCGGCATCCGCAGGCATGGCGCCCTGGACGGCAAGAAGGTCGCCCAGGTGGGCTCGCAGATTGCGCAGGCGCTCTCCGTCGCGCACCGCCACGACATCATCCACCGCGACATCAAGCCGCAGAACATCATGGTGCAGCCTGACGGCAACATCAAGGTGATGGACTTTGGCATCGCGCGTGCCAAGAACAGTCATCTGACCACCGACAACTCAGTGCTGGGCACAGCCCACTACGTCTCTCCCGAGCAGACCCAGGGCAAGGAGCTCGGCCCCACGACGGACATCTACTCGCTGGGCATCGTCATGTACGAGGCGGCCACGGGCAAGGTGCCCTTCGACGGGGACGATGCCATATCGGTCGCCCTCAAGCAGGTCAACGAGCAGCCCAAGCCGCCCAGCCAGCTCAACCCCAGCGTGGACAGCGCGCTCGAGGGAATCATCCTCAAGTGCATGCAGAAGGACCCTGAGGCACGCTTCCAGACGGCGGACGAGCTCTACCACGTCCTGCGCGACTACCTCGCTGGCAGGATGCAGGCGGTGAGCAGCGCCACGGCCACGACGGCGATTCCGACCACACCAGTCATGGCACCCCTCCAACCCGTCAACAGCACCCAGTCCATCCCCCGCATCCAGGCCAACGGGCACGGCCGGCCCCGAAGCGCGACAGAGCAGGCGCGAGAGAAGGCACAACGCGAGGCACACGGCCGCAGGCGCAAGCTCGTCTTGGGAACCGTCTTCGTCACCCTGGCGCTCATCGCCGCCATCGTCGCGATAGCCAGCCTCCTCACCAACCGCAACGCCACCGCAAGCGTTCCCAACCTGTCCAACCTGACCGAGGAGCAGGCTCTTGCAACCATCGACGCCTCGGTTTTCGAACGGGGCACGGTCAAGGAGTCCTACAGCTCCACCGTCGCATCTGGACTGGTGATGGACCAGAGCCCCGACGCAGGTCTCGAGAAGGCGCGTGGCACCCAGATCAGCATCGTCATCTCGAAGGGCCCCGAGCCCGCGGCGGACGTCGTGGTCCCCGATCTCAAGAACCTCTCGCCCTCGGAGGCGGAGCAGGCCCTTGCCAAGGCGAACCTCGTGGGCCAGGCCGGCGACTCCGTCTATAGCAGCGAGGTGGAGGTGGGCAAAGTCGCGCAGCAGAGCATCGCGGCCAACAGCACGGCCAAGGCAGGTGACACCGTAACCTACCAGCTCTCGAAGGGCGTCGAGACCGCCGAGGTGCCCGACGTCACGGGCTACAGCGAAGAGAGTGCGAGGAACACGCTCCAGAACAGCGGCTTCGGCGTGAGCGTCCAGCGCAGCTCGAGCAACAGCGTCGAAGAGGGCGAGGTCATTAGCCAGTCTCCCACCGGCACCGCAGAGAAGGGCGGCACCATCACCATAACGGTCTCAACGGGACCCGCCGACAAGAACATCCCCAGCGTGGTGGGCTACAGCGAGGACGGGGCACAGAGCGCCCTGGACAACGCGGGCTTCCTCGTCAACACGACGTACGCCACGAGCCCGAGCGTCCCTCGGGGCAACGTGATCAGCCAGTCCCCCACCGGCAGCGCGAAGGCGGGAAGCACCGTGACCATCGTGGTCTCCACCGGGTCCGGCTCTGGCACGAATGGAGCGGGCGAGGCGGATGGTGGTAGCTCTGGCAAGAGCAGCGGCACCTCCAGCTCGACCGAGACGAAGTAGGCGTCGCCGACGGACGGTGCGAATACCCCCGCATCCATCCATCTGGGTGCGGGGGTTCCCTTGTCCGTCCGACCACCAAGGGCACGAGGCGGACGAGACAAGAAGAGGCCTCGTACCGCAGTGCGTGCGATACGAGACCTTGTTCTCTGGTGACCCCGATTGGATTCGAACCAACGACACCAGGTTTAGGAAACCTGTGCTCTATCCCCTGAGCTACGGGGCCGTGCAAAGGCATTCTACCATCACCTAGCCGCAGGCGCAGCACAAAGCTTCACGTCTCGCAGTAATTGCGGTGTGTCGGAGTCTCGTGAGCCGCGAACTCCGATCATCCAGCATTGCCGGTGGTTGAATGCCGACAGACGTAGGGCGAGAGGGAATACGAGACAAGAATATCCCGCTTGTCGGCACTTTGCAGAGCATGCGGTGCCGACAAGCGGGAGGGATGTCCCAACGGTCGGAAAGGCCTATTTCTTCTTGGCCTTCCCCTCCTGCTCGAGCTGCTTGGCGTCCGCCTCAAGAAGGGCCATGACCTTCTTGCTGCTCATGGATGCCACCTCCGCGTCAGCAGCGCGACGCAGGGGCCTCACCTTGCGCCAATCGTACACGAAGGCCGCGATGATCGCCACGTACGCGAACACGATGGCGACCAGCATGACTATGCCGGCGGGCGATGACGGGTTGGTCGCCGCCTCGGGGTAGAAGTAGGTGATGGCCCAGGTGACCAGGGTGATGACAAGACCGGAGCCGATGAGCGCCCACCAGACGCGTTGGCTCTTCCTGAACTCCGGGCGCTGGTTGAGAAGGACGCGGGACAACGTGGCCCTGCGGTCCTCCTCGTCGCGCCGCGCGTTGCGCGCCGCCTTGCGCTCCTCCTTCGTCATCTCGCTCTCGGCCTTGCCCGAGGCGGATTGGCTGCCGCGGCGCACCTTCTCGCTCGAGATGACCCTCACGCCCGACGCCGCCTCGCGGGCGGGACGAGCGCGCGTGACCGAGCGCCTCGTAAATCCGGCACGGGGCCTGTCTCCCCCGTCGGCTGCCTCACCGGCCTTGGATGCCTTGGGGCTTGCCGCGGGAACGCTTCCCGCCTCCTCGGCCTCCTTGCGGGCCGCTTCGATGGTGTCACGCAGAGACATGGGACTCCTTCATGGGCTTGAACTCGCTTGCGGTGATTATCTTGAATGCCTCGGCATAGCGCCTCGAGCTGCCCTCGATGACGTCGGAGGGGATGTGGGGCGGTTCCCCGGTCATGTCCCAGTTCGCCTTGAGCCAATCACGCACGAACTGCTTGTCATAGCTTGGCTGGACATGGCCGGGTTCGTAGCCGTGGGCAGGCCAGAACCGGCTCGAGTCGGGGGTCAGGCACTCGTCGATCAGGGTGAGCCTGCCATCGACCATGCCAAACTCGAACTTGGTGTCGGCGATGACGATGCCCCTGGTGGCCGCATAGTCCGCGGCGGCCTCATATATCCCAAGCGAGGCGTCGCGCAGCTGCGCGGCCACCTCTTCCCCCACGATCTGGGCGCAGCGCTCGAACGAGATGTTCTCGTCGTGGTCGCCGAGCTCGGCCTTGGTCGAGGGGGTGAAGATGGGCTCAGGCAGCTTGGATGCCTCCTCCAGGCCGCCGGGAAGCTTGATTCCGCAGACGGTGCCGTCCTGGTCATAGGTCTTCTTGCCGGAACCCGTGAGGTAGCCGCGGACGATGCACTCGATGGGAATGGTCTGGGCCTTCCTCACCAGCATTGAGCGGCCGCTCAGGTAGTCTGCGTAGGGGGCAAACTCCTCTGGATAGTCCGAGACGTCCATGCTCAGCATGTGGTTGGGCATGAGGTCCTGGAACCTCTCGAACCAGAATGCGGAGATGCGGGTGAGGACCTCCCCCTTGAAGGGAATCTCGTCCGGAAGGACGTAGTCGAACGCGCTCACACGGTCGCTGGCGACCATGAGCAGGCTGTCGCCGCAATCGTAGATGTCGCGGACCTTGCCGTGCGAATCGGGGCGAAGCTCCATGGCTTCCATTGTCTCTCCCATCGATGTTGACGACCGTGGTCGTGCCGGGCACGACGTTCCCCATTCTAGATGAAGCCTGACCGAGCTCGGCAAACAACGGAACAAGTCACCCGATGGCAACCGGACTGGCGGGGAAGCGCCCTCCCCTACCTCTCCTGTTGCGGGCGAGCGGGTGTCTTGCGCTGCTCGAGGGGGAGGCGGAGGGTGAAGGTGGTGCCCTTGCCCAGCTCGGACTCCACGCCAATGACGCCGTTGTGCTTCTCGACTATCTCCTTGGTGAGGGCGAGGCCCACCCCCAGGCCGCCCGAGACGCGCTCGCGGCTTGCATCGGAGCGCCAGAAGCGCGAGAAGACCCTGGGGATGTCCTCCTTCGAGATCCCGATTCCCGTGTCCTGGACCGAGACCTGCACCTCTCCCTTGACGCGGTCGCGCCTGACGCCCACGACGACCCATCCGCCCTCGCCCGTGTAGCGCATGGCGTTGGACATGAGGTTGGTCACGGCCTCGCGGATGAGGTCCGCATCCACCTGGGCGTAGCACTCGTGCGCGTCCGTCTTGTCGTCGAAGCGCAGGTGGAGGCCCTTCTCATGGAAGAGCTGATGCTGCATCGAGACCATGCTCTTGACCAGGTAGACCATGTCGGTCCGCTCGAGCTTGAGCGCGCGCGTGCCATTCTCGATGCGCGAGAGGTGGAGCATGGCGTCCACGAGCCGGGAGAGGCGGCGCACCTCCTCGGCCACCGTCTCGAAGTGCTCGTCGTCTGAGGGCAGGACGCCGTCCTGCATGGCCTCGACCGTGGCGAGCATGGCCATGAGCGGCGTCCTGAGCTCGTGGGCGACGTCGCTCGTCAGGCGGTGCTCGAACTTGATGTCGTGCTCGAGCTCCGTTGCCATGGAGTCGAAGGTCTCTCCCAGGCGTCCTATCTCGTCGTCACCGCGCAGGTTGGTGCGGGCCGTGAGGTCGCCGCTCCTTATCTGCGCCGCCGTCGAGGTGATGGCCTTGATGGGCTTGGTGAGGGCACGCGAGGCCAGGTACCCGATGACGCAGGCAAGGATGACCGCGACCGCCGCTGCCGCCGCGACGGCACCGTAGGAGTTGGTGCGGAAGGTCGAGTCGGCGCTGCTCGTGAGGGCGGTGGACCCATAGGCAAGGAGCCTGACCGTCCCCACCACGTTGCCCGACGAGCTGAGCACCTCGGCCGAGACTATGGACTCGGGCCGGCTCGAGGGCGCCCGTCCGCTCGTCGCTGACATGCGATGCGAGACCGTCCAGGAGTCGTCGTAGAGCATGGTGCCGTCGGAGTCCTCGAGCTGTACCGCCACGCCGGCGGACGAGACGGAGGCGAAGTGGGCGTAGCCCAGCACCTCGTCGGTCCATGAGCCCGCGCTGTCGTACTGTACGGCTATGCCGTCGGCGAGCTGGTCGGCGAGGGTCTGAAGGTTCTGCTGGGTGTAGCGACGAAACTGCCCCTCCCAGACCACCGCAAGCACCACCGAGAGCACCGCAGCCGTCATGATCGCCGTCAGGGCGAAGTAGAAGGCCATGCGAGCGGTGAAGGTCTTGGTCGGTCGCGAGCCGGACGTCCGCGCCATGGTGTTGAAGGAGGACTTGGGTGAGTCCGACCCAAGTGAGGAGGCCTCGCCGTACTCGCGGCGGGCCTCCTCGTTGTCGAGTATGTCAGGCAAGGTCTGCGTCCCCTACCTCTTCGCCTCGCCGGCGTCCGCCTTCTGGGCTGACTCGAAACGGTACCCCACGCCGTGGACGGTGTACAGCCAGCGCGGGTTGCGCGGGTCGTCGCCCAGCTTGGCGCGGAGGTTCTTCACGTGCGAGTCGATGGTGCGCTCGTAGCCCTCGAAGTCGTAGCCCAACACCTTCTCGACAAGCTCCATGCGGGTGTAGACGCGTCCCGGGTAGCGGGCGAGGGTGGTGAGCAGCTTGAACTCGGAGGCAGTGAGGTCGACCTCGTTGCCCTCGACCATGACCTTGTGGCCCGAGATGTCGATGACCAGGTCTCCGAAGTCCAGCACCTCCAGCGGGGGCTCAGCCTCGGTGTGGGCGCGCCTGAGGAGGGCGCGCACACGGGCGACGAGCTCCCTGGGCGAGAAGGGCTTGATCAGGTAGTCGTCGGCGCCGAGCTCCAGCCCGATGATGCGGTCTTCCACCTCGCCCTTCGCGGTGAGCATGATGATGGGGACGCTCGACGTCTCGCGAACGGCGCGACAGACGCGCTCGCCCGAGAGCTGGGGAAGCATGAGGTCGAGCACGATGAGGTCGAAGCTGTGCTTCTCGAACTCCTCGAGGGCGCTCTTCCCGTCACCCACGCCGCGGACGATGTAGCCCTCGCGCTCGAGGTACGCTGCCACGGCGTCACGAATGGTCTTCTCGTCCTCAACGAGCAGAATCTTCTTCTCTTCCGAAGCCATTCCGGCCCCCCTCACGTCCCGCCGATGTCCCAGCTCCCCACGTCATCAGGCATGGGTGCACAATTTGCCTATACGAGAGTTATTTTAGCGCACCTGGCGTCCGTGCCCCAGAGACTAGAGCGCGAAGGACCTCACGGCGACGGCCGACGGATATCCGGTCTTCTCGTCCTTGACCGTGGCGAAGGTGACGAAGTGGTCGCTCGTGCCAAGGGTGGCAGGATACTCCCCGTAGTCGATGCAGCGGTTGGATGCCGAAAGCACCGAGTAGGTCTTTGCGTTGGTGTCCACGACGAAGTAGGAGGAGGTGCTTTTGATGACGAACGTGTCACCCTTGCCCGTCACGGCCGCAGTCGGCTCGCGCGAGAGCATGACGAAGGGCCCCTCGCCACTGCCGATGTAAGTGCCCATCTTGCCCAGGAGGCCACCGGACGAGTAGCTCGCCTCGATGGAGAAGGCGAAGCGGTCGCCGATGCGGACGGCATTGAGGGGCCTCACCGACGCGGGAAGCACGAGTTGGTCAATCTTGGTTGAGAGCTTGTCGGAGAGCGAGTACGCCGTGATGCCATAGAAGGTTCCCTGGTCAGCGTTCACCCGGGGCACGAGCGTGACCGTCCCGTCCGAGACGGCCGGCTCGGTGGCGAAGCGACCCGGCGACTCCACGACGGCCTGTGCGCTCGTGTCGCCGGTCTGCCAGAGGTAGCAGAAGGAGTGCTCGGACCTCTTGTCGCCCGACGCGGTGGGCATGACCTGCCAGAGCACCTTGGAGTCCGTGACCGCGAAGCGCGGCGGGTCGTAGTCCGAGCCTGCCGACCAGAGCGTCGAGGGTGTGTCGGAGAGGGCTCCGTCCGCAAAGGCGGCAGCATAGAGGGTCCAGTCGTGGGTGAGCAGGTTGAGCTCGACCCAGGCATATGCGGAGTCGGAGCAGCGCACGTCATAGATGGCCACGTTGCTAGCATCGCCGGCCAGGGGCTTCGGGACCACCTCGCTGACCTGTCCCGTCGAGATGGAGAAGGCACCCCCCTTGACCATGGGGTTCGAGCTCGAGCCGGCCGTGGTGCAGGGGATCCAGCTCCCCTCGCCCGGATGGAGCACGTTGCCCAGGGAGATGCTCCAGCCACCCTGCTGCGCGATGGGAAGCTGCTCTGCCTCCTGGTAGCTCTCGAGGATGTTGGTGGCAGACTCCTCGCCCACCACCACCGGGCTCGACCCCTCCTCGGACTTGTGCTTGCAGCCTGCGAGCACGCTCACGCCCGCCGCGGCGACGGTCGCGGCGGCGGTGGCGCGAAAGAGGCCCCTCCTGGTGATGCTGTGCTTCGTCATGCGAGAAGGAACCCCTTTCCGGAATCGGTCGACCGTCGGCTGGGCGCATCCCATGCCATCCCGCCTACTCGAAGCTCAGTCCTTCCAAGCGGTCAAAGAGCACGTCGGACCTGGTCAGGAAGCTACGTGGGTCGAAGATGGCGTCGAGCTGCTCGCCCGTGAGAGCACAGGCCGGGTCTGCCTCGAGCTTCTCGCGGAAGCTCGTGCCCTGCTCGCAGCGCTGGATCTCTCCCCAGGTGGCCATGGCGTTCGACTGCACCACCTTGTAGGCGTCCTCGCGGCTCATGCCCGTGTCCACCAGGGCGAGCAGGACCTTGGACGAGAAGAGCATCCCACGGGTGCGGTTGAGGTTCGCCATCATCTGCGCCGGGTACAGCACCAGGCCGTCCACGATGCGGATGAGGCAGCCAAACATGTGGTCGAGCGCGATGAAGCTGTCCGCCTGGGCGACGCGCTCCGCGGAGCTGTGGCTAATGTCGCGCTCGTGCCAGAGCGCGACGTTGTCAAAGGCCACCTGCGCGTTTGCCTTGACCACGCGAGACAGGCCGCAGACCTTCTCCACCGTGATGGGATTGCGCTTGTGGGGCATGGCGCTCGAGCCCTTCTGGCCACGGCGGAAGGGCTCCTCGGCCTCGAGGGTGTCGGTCTTCTGGAGGTTGCGGATCTCTGTCGCTATGCGCTCGCAGGTGGCGGCGCAGGTGGCAAGGACGCCGGCGAGGTATGCGTGGTGGTCTCTGCTGATGACCTGGGTCGAGAGCGGGTCATGCGCGAGGCCCAGGTGCTCGCAGACGTACTCCTCGACGCGTGGGTCGATGGACGAGTAGGTGCCCACCGCGCCGCTGATGGCCCCGAAGGCCACGTTCTTGCGGGCGTCCTTCAGGCGGTCGTGGTCGCGCTTGAGCTCCCAGGACCAGCTGCCAAACTTCATGCCGAAGGTCATGGGCTCGGCATGGATGCCATGGGTGCGGCCCACGCAGAGGGTGTCCCGCTCCTCGAAGGCACGCCTCTTGCAGATCTCCCCCAACCTGGCGCAATCGTCCAGGAGGATGTCGACGGCCTGGGTGAGCTGGTAGCAGAGGGCCGTGTCGCCCAGGTCTGAGCTGGTCATGCCGTAGTGCACGTGACGGCTGGGCTTGGGCTGGCCCTCGGGGACCTCCGCGTCGATGTACGAGCCCATGTTGGTCAGGAAGGCGATGACGTCGTGGTTGGTCACGGCCTCGATCTGGTCGACCTCGTCCTTGTCGAAGGCGGCGTGGTCGCGAATCCAGCGCGCCTCCTCCTTGGTGATGCCGCCCTGTCCCAGCTCGGCATGGGCCTCACAGGCCAGGACCTCGATCTCCTGCCAGATGGCGTACTTGTTCTGGAGCGAGAAGATGTGACCCATCTGGGGGCGGGTGTAGCGGTCGATCATGCGGGGTGTCCTTTCCTGGGCTGCGGACGTCCCCCAATTCTAGCGCGCCGCGGCGGGGTCCACTAAGCGTGCAGAGGAGGGGACCCTGGCCGGAAGGCCGCCGTCGGCGTCTCCCGCCGCCTGCGACCTACTCCCCCGCCAGCGAGCCCTCGTCGGCCTCGAGCGCGGCGCGCGCCTCTTCGAGCTGGCGAGCGAGCGCCTGTGTACCTGTGCCGCCATAGCTGTTACGGGCCGAGGCTATCCCCCTTGGGTCGAGGTCCTCCGTCACGTCGGAGTCGAAGAGCTCGGAGGCCTGGCGGAACTCCTCGGACGTCAGGTCCTCCAGGCCCTTGTGGTGCCTCTCGCAATACAGGACGAGCTCCCCCACCACCTCATGGGCCTTGCGGAAGGGCACCCCTCGCTTGGCGAGGTAGTCTGCCACGTCGGTCGCGGCGGTGAAGCCCTTCCCCGACTCCTCCTCCATGCGGCCCTCGTCGAGGCGCCAGGTGGAGACCATCCCCCTCACGCACGCCATGCAGTCGAGCAGCGTATGCGCCGCGTCGAGGGGACCCTCCTTGCACTCCTGGAGGTCCTTGTTGTAGGCCAGGGGAAGCGACTTCATGGTCGTGAGGAGGGCCACCAGGTCACCGTACACCCGACCGGTCTTGCCACGGGTGAGTTCGGCGAAGTCTGGGTTCTTCTTCTGGGGCATGATCGACGAGCCGGTCGAGTAGGAGTCAGAGAGCGTGACGAAGCCGAACTCCGTGGTGGACCAGAGCACGATCTCCTCGCAGAGACGCGAGAGGTGCATCATCGAGACGGAGCAGGCATAGAGCAGGTCGAGGAGGTAGTCACGATCGCTCACGGCGTCCATGGAGTTGGGGATGGGATGGTCGAGGCCCAGGGACACCGTCGTCTGGAAGCGGTCTATGGGATAGGTGGTCCCCGCCAGGGCGGCGGCTCCCAGGGGGTTGGCATCCGCCTCGTCGAAGGCGGAGGAGAGGCGCTTGAAGTCACGCCCCAGCATCCAGAAGTAGGCAAGCAGGTGATGCGAGAGGAACACGGGTTGCGCATGTTGCAGGTGGGTGTAACCCGGCATCACCACGCCCCGCCGCGCCACCGCCTCTTCGAGCAGGGTCCTCCTGAGGGCAAGGTTTCCCCTCATGAGCTGAGCAAGGAGGTCCTTGGCAAGGAGTCGCAGGTCAAGCGCCACCTGGTCGTTGCGCGAGCGTCCGGTGTGAAGGCGGGCGCCGGCTGGACCGACCATCTGCGTGAGCTTCGACTCGACCGCCATGTGGACGTCCTCGTCGTTCACGTCCCACTCGAAGTCGCCGTCGTCTATCTGCGTGAGAATCCGAGAAAGGCCCTCCTGAATCCTCTCGGCGTCATCCGCGCCGATGATGCCCTGGTCAGCCAGCATCCGGGCATGTGCCATGGACCCGGCGATGTCTTGACGGCACATGCTCTTGTCGACCTCGAGCGAGGCGCCGAAGCGCTGGGTGAGCTCGTCGACTCCCTGTTCGAACCTTCCAGACCAAAGGGCCATCCTGACCCGCCTTTCTCATCTCGTGTTCGCTCAGTCGTTCGCCACTATATGGGCCTGAGGACGCAAGGGCGCGCACGCGGGCCGAGTCTTCCCGCGTGCGCGCAACCCCAGCTCCTGCCGGACAACTTCCCCTACGCGGAGAGGGCCGCGTAGCCCAGCTTCGCCTGCTTCTTGCCCGCAGGCGCGGGAACCGCCTGCTTGTGGGCGGGACCCTGCTTGCCCGACCAGGTCTTGCTGGGCAGGCTGTGCAGGTCGATGAAGCCCTTGGAGGCACTGCGGTCGAAGCTGTCGCCGTCACCGTAGGTCGCAAGGCTGAGGTCATAGAGGGAGTAGGCGCTCTTGCGGCCGGTCACGGTGAGGCTGCCCTTGTAGAGCTTTGCCTTGACCTCACCGGTGACGAAGGCCTGGGTGCTGGCGCAGAAGGAGTCAAGCGCCTCCTTGAGCTGGCTGTACCAGAGGCCGTCGTAGACCACCTTGGACCACTGCTGGTCAATCATGTGCTTGTACTGCAGGGTGTCGTGATCGAGGCAGAGGGTCTCGAGGGCGTGGTGCATGTTGATGAGGGCGAGGGAGGCGGGGCACTCGTAGCACTCGTGGCTCTTGATGCCCACCACGCGGTCCTCGATCATGTCGATGCGTCCGTACCCGTGTGCGCCACAGACCTTGTTGAGCTGGACGATCAGGGGCAGGAGCTCCATCTTCTTGCCGTTGAGCGAGCAGGGCACGCCCTTCTCGAAGCCGACCACGATCTCTTCCGGCTGGTCGGGGGCGGAAATGGGGTCCACCGTCATGGTCCAGATGTCCGCGGGGGGCTCGTTCCAGGGGTTCTCGAGGACGCCGCACTCGATGGCGCGACCCCAGAGGTTGTCATCGATGGAGTAGGGCTTGGCGGCAGTGGTGGGCACGGGCACGCCGTGCTCCTGGGCCCACTCCATCTCTTGCTCGCGGGTGAGGAGGTCCCATTCGCGCACGGGTGCCAGGACCTTGATGCTGGGGTCGAGAGCGTGGATGCAGGTCTCGAAGCGCACCTGGTCGTTGCCCTTGCCTGTGCAGCCATGGGCGATGTACGAGGCACCCGTCTTGTGGGCGATCTCCACGAGGTGCTTCACGATGAGGGGACGCGAGAGCGCGGAGAGCAGGGGGTAGGTGTCCTCGTAGAGGCCGTTTGCCTTGATCGCCTTGGTGAGAACCTCCTTCGCGTACTCCTCGCGCATGTCCAGGGCCTCCGAGTGGACGGCTCCCATCCGCAGGGCCTTCTTCTCCACCCAGGCCAGGTCCTCTGCGTCCTGGCCCACGTTGCCGCAGATGGCGACGACGTCAAGCCCCTTCTCGAGCTGGAGCCACTTGACCATGACGGAAGTGTCCAGACCGCCGGAATAGGCGAGGACGACCTTCTCCTTCGTGGCGGCGTTGGTGGTGGCGTTTTGAATCTTGGTTGCAGGCATGGTTGCTCTCCCCTGTTTTGTCGTTCGTTGCTTGGTGGTGTTGGCTATGGTCGTGGGCACGCGATGGGAGGGCGTCCCCTCCCAAAAAGGTGAATACGCTGCGTGCCAGGTATTTTTCGTACAAAAAAGCCTGGCATTGCCAGGCGGTGTCACAGTCCTATGTGTGCGAGGCCTCTAGTTTTGCCTCAGCGGACCGGGAGCAGCTCGCGCTGGCGTCGCAGCGTGATTCGTCGGCCCTGGCGTCGGAGAGAGAGCTTGATGCCTGTGTTGTTGTCCATCGAACCTCTCCCCCTTCCCTGCGCCTGGACTCCTGCTCCACTTGTTGTTGAGGGATATTACGCCTCTATGCAAATGCGCGTAAGGCGAGAGGGCCCTTTGGTTTCCTGCTCGAAACAATTGGGCAGGTGAAGATGGACAAGGATCTCGATGTCGTCAATTTCTTGCGTCAACGATTTGAATATCAGCAGCTAGCAGCCTGTTACATAGGGAAATAGTTGCATCATGGGCATACGAGAAGCAGGCCAACGGGAAGCGTCACCGTTGGCCTGCAAGCGTACGTGGTGGGCCGTGTGGGGGTCGAACCCACGACCTTGGGATTAAAAGTCCCCTGCTCTGCCAACTGAGCTAACGGCCCGATGCGTCACGCGATGAGACGTCCGTGCGATTCTACCACGTGCCTGGGTCGCTACTCGGCCTCCCAGGCCCACTGCCCGCCCACGAAGATGGGGGTCTCCTCTCCGTTAGTGTCGACTCCCCAGACGTCCAGGTCGTCGGCGCCCACCATGAAGTCGACGTGGGTGGAGGACTGGTTCACCCCGTGGGCCAGGAGCTCGTCCTTGCCCATGTCGAGCCCGCCATCAAGACACTCCGGGAATCCCACGCCAAGGGCGAGGTGGCAGCTCGCGTTCTCGTCGTAGAGCGTGTCGTAGAAGAGGATCCCACTCTGCCTGATGGGGGTGTTCTTTGAGATGAGGGCGACCTCTCCCAGGTGATGGGCACCCTCGTCTGCCGCCATGATCTGGTCCAGCGCGGCCTTGCCCCGACGGGCGTCCCACTCGACCGCCGCGCCGTCTCGGAACCTGATCCAGAAGTCGTCGATGACCTGGCCCGCATGCACGAGCGGCATGGCGGAGTGGACGATTCCCTCCGTACGGTTGCGGTCGGGGGTGGTGAAGACCTCCTCGGTGGGGATGTTGGGGAAGAAGACGGTCCCATCCACCGTCCGGGCGGCCCCTCCCTCCCAAAGGTGGCCGGCGTTCATGCCAACGACGAGGTCCGTACCATTCGACGACCGATACCTCAGGCTGTCATAGGCGGCAGCGTTGAGCAGGCGCTTGTTCTTTTCGAAGGTGGCGTTGTGGGTCTCCCAGGCGCTCTGGGGGTCGCGGCCGTCCGAGCGCGCCACGCTCAGGATGGCGAGCCAGAGCCTGTAGACCGCCTCGCTGCCCGAGAGCTCGGGGAAGACCTCGCGGGCCCAGGCCTCGACGGGAACCCCCGCGATGCACCAGACGTTGCGGCCGAAGTCCATACCCTCCCTGAACGCGAGACACTCGGTGTTGCGCGCCTTTCGTGCGGCCGCCGGCTTGGCGGGGTCAATCCCGTCGAGCGCGGAGGGGTCGCTTCCCTCGAGGAAGAGGAACGCAGCGCCAGCCTCGGCGAGAGAGTTGAGCTGCTCACGCTGCCACGAGGGGACGTGCTCGAAGTAGGCCTTGTCCAAGTGCTCGTAGGTCAGGCGTCCCACCACGTCGTCAGACCAGATGACCGTCACGTGTCCCGCGCCCGCCTCGTAGGCCTTCCTCACGACGCGGCGGGCGAAGTCCGCCCGCTCCACGGGCGCCTGCAGCACGAGCTCCTGTCCCCGCCTCAATGCCGCACCCTTGCGAACCAGCAGCTCGGCATAGTTGTCAATCTTGGGAGAAAGATGCCCGATGGCGACACGGCACTCTTCGGCGGTCATGGGAACGCTCATGGATTGCCCTTTCACGAAATCGGGCCCCGAAGGGCCCGATGACAGTCTATGGAGCGGGCAACGGGATTCGAACCCGCGGATGATGGCTTGGGAAGCCATTGCCTTACCACTTGGCGATGCCCGCATGTTTGTGGATTCTATCACAGCTCCCATTGCGACGTGCCCAAGGCTTTTGTCGAAACTGTCGCGAATCCCATGCTCGGAGGGCTCGCGTCCCTAGCTGACGCCAGACTGGCGCAAGCTGCCGATGGGTTTGCTGCCAGCTCGCATGAGTAGCCTCTACTCCCCAACGGAGGCGACCGGGGAGGTCTGGTGGAAGAGACGTTGCTTGCAAGGCAGGAGGTACGACGGGCGGAGGCGCTTGGACCGAGCGAGGTCGGCCTGGCTTCTGGGGCGACGGGCAAGAGGCGGCGTCCGCCGCGGGCCCAGCTGCGCGGAGGCGACCCCGTGCGCGGGGGCAACCCCCTCGGAACGGGACATGCCGGCAGCCACCACAGGGGGACCGCCGGCATGCAATAGGTTCATTGGGTCGGGCTTGGTTCTTGGACGGACTCTCCTATGCCCGTCGAATGAGCTCGGCGATGAGCTCGGCGACGTCGACCACCTGCGCCGCATCGAGGTTCTCCGGCACGTCGTCCGCGGTGTGAGAGAGCGCGGGAACGCCGTCCTCAGAGACGCCCATGATCGTTGCCGCACGCATGGACGACTGCATGGCGGGTGTCGCGTCCGTGTCAGCCCAGTCGAAGCGAACCTTCTCCAGCCCGACGTGCAGGTCGTCTGCGATCTTTGACAGCAGGCGGACCATCCTGCGGTCTGCCCTGCGCGGACTGGTGGCACCCTCGCTCGTGAGCACGCTGAGGCGACCGGCGCCGATGGAGTCGAGGTTGACGACGAAGGCGCCACGGATGTCCTTGCGGTGCTCGGCCATGAAGCGCTTTGCGCCGGCGTGGTCGAGTCCCGAGGCACCCAGGGCCACGAACCAGACGTCGTGGGCAAGCAGCTCGTCGTCACCCATGCTCGTGATGGCCTCGCGCAGCTCTTCCATGCCAATCCCCTCCCGGGGCTCCATGGCCTGGGGCTCCTCTCCACCCAGGGTGTAGCCCTCCGCAGAAGCCTGGCTCGCGCCTTCCTCGGAGCCGGCAGGCTCATCCTCGACGAGCCTGAGGTCAAAGCGGCTCGTCGCGCCTCCCTTCCATCCGTCGCGAGGCCTCCCCTGCTTCGCGTCCGAGAAGTTGTCCCAGCTGCCAATCTCGCGGCCGCTCTTCTTGGCGTCGAAGTCCTCGTCAACGCCAAGCCAAGAGCTCAAGGAATCTGAGTCTTTCGTCTGGTCCTTGTGGCGACCGAAGATGTTGAAGCGCTTCTTGTCCATGGGCCTTGCCTGGTGGGACCCACCCCGTGGCCGCGGAGACTCAGACCTCAGGGCACCCTCGCCCACCACGCCCAACGGCTCGCGCTCGCCCCTCGTATAGGAGAGGTCCGCGGCCGACGGGCGCGCGCGTCCCTCGTCGATGCCGCGCGGGGCGGGAGTGGGGCTGGGCTCCTCGGGGGCAAGCGGGTCGGGCGTGGCCTCTGACGGATCAGGAAGGTCGAAGAGCACCGCCCGGCGCGCGATGTTTCCCAGCTGAGGCGTGAACTCGCTCTTGCCCCAGTTGGGATCATCGACCGCCGTCGGCTCCGGACGCCGAGGCTCTGCCGGACGGGGTTCGGTGCCGTCCATGGCATAGGTGTCCAACCCCGACACGTCCTTGGAGGCCAGTTCCTCCTCGCTAGGCTCCTCGTCCTCCATGAAACTCAGGTTGGGGGCGATGACGGTTGCGTTGGGATCCAGTTCCTGGGCGGGGTCGCCGGTAGCAGACGACTCCGTGACCCTGACGTCTTCTGCGGACACGAAGGGCCGTGCGTCGAGGGTCAGCTCGCTCTGGTCGACCTCTGCCGGCTCCTCGCCCAGGACGTAACCGACGGCCCTCTCGGGTCGGTCGTCCTCCGGCTCGGCTTCGTCGAGGGGTTCCGCAGCTGACGGCTCCCCTCCCTCTACCGGCATCTCCTCGTCTGAATCGGGTGCCACCTCGGTCGACGCTTCCGGCTCCTCGCGCTCGATCGGCCTCTCCTCCACGTCGTCCTCGGCGACGGGCATGGTCACGAGGGTCGGCTCGTCGCTACCGTCGGCAACCACGGGTTGGGCCATGGTCTGGCCAAGCTCGTCCGCCCCTGGGGTCGGACCGTCCTCCGGAAGCCGCTCGAACTCGGCATCCATGATGTAGTCGTCGCGCAGGGGCGCGAACAGGCTGAATCGTGGGAGAGGTGCCTCGTCCTTCGCTGGCTCTTGCTCCAAGGTCTCTGCTCCCGCGCCTGCCGGCCGAGTACCGTCCGGCAAGGTGGCTTGCCCTGGCTCCGCGACATCCTGGACCAAGGGCTCCGCCTCGTCCTCGAAGGCAGCTCCGTCGTCAAGGGCATCCGCTTCGCCACGTGAGGCACCGGCTTCGGAGACCTCCGCCTGCTGGTCAGGCTCCCCTGCTCCCGCAGATCCCTCACGCAGGTCCTCGCCGTCGAATTGCTGGGAGTCGCAGGGTGGTTCGTCCCCTCCCTCGACGTCGCCCTCGGTGACCTCGGCTGTCGCAGACTCAGCCCGAGGTCCGTCCTCCCAGGCTTCCTCGGTTGCCGGGCCGCCGTCTGTGACGGGAACGGGGACGGCCTCGGAATCGGGCTGAGCCCCCTCTTCGGGGACGAGTTCCTCCGCTTGCTCGTCCTGACTCCGCGGAGCGCCCTCTAGCGCTGTCCCTTCCTGAACCGCCTCGCTCCCGTCCGCGCCGTCCGCCGAGAATCCGGGCTGCAGGTCTGCCGAGGCATCCTCCCGCCGCAAGGACTGGCCGCCAACCTGGGGCTCGAGCTGCGAATCTTGCTCGTGGGCGAAGTTTGGCTCTGGAACGGGCGCGATGGCTGGGTTTGGGACCGCCTTCAGACGCGTGAAGATGGCTGCGTTGTCTAGGTAGGCGTCGTTGATCGAGGGAACGCTCGCGGGATCGACCTTGCGGGGTTCGACGTCATGGACGCTCGGGGTCTCGAACTGTGACGCCATGGGACCGTCGTAGGGCAGGGGCTCTTCGTCACGGGCGTCTGCGAGCTCGGACTCGGGGTCAGCCTCCTCGCCCTCGGCATCCACGGCCACGAGGACCCTCTCCTCCTCGTCTGCGCCGCCCTGCGGGTCGAGAGAGGGTCCGTCCGTGATGCCAGGTGCGTCCTTTGGTCCGGTGGCGTCGAGCGGCACGCTTGGAACGGTGTCCCCTGCGGCGCGCGCGTGGACTTCCGCCAGCAGTGCCTCCTCGTCCTCATAGGTCACGACGGGCATGGCGACGGTCTGGCTGGGATCCTCTGGCCGCAGGGACTCGCCCTTCTCGTCAGCCTCCGTCCCCTGACCATCCGCGGCCTGCACGACAGGCTGCTCCCCAGGCTGGTCGGAGGCCAGCTCCTCCCCACGCTCGATCTTGGGGGCCTGGCGCTCGCCTCGAGGGATGAGCTCCCTCACATGGGAGAGCGCCGACTTGACGGAGGCAAGGAGCTCGGCAGGGCGCGAGGGAGCGTCGGGATCGATGACCTCGAAGTCAGCGAGAAGGGCGTCGTCAGCCAACGAGTCCGGCGCGGAACCACTCTTGGCGGCCTCGGCGGCATCGGATGATTCCTCCTCGGGGAACGACTCGGAGATGCGGGCGTTGGCACGTGCCATGAACTCGGGCATGGTGGCCCCGGGCTCTGGCCGTGCCCCCGCCCCAGACGAAGTCTCCCCCGCCTCGCCGGCGAGTCCGCTCGCGGACGGGGCGGCTCCGGGGAGCGCGCCGTCGACGTCGACCTCGGGCAGGTCGGGAAGGACGACCTGGGGCACGGGAGGCTTCTGGTAGACAATCTGGCAACCCTCGGGAAGAATCTGGAGCTCCTCGATGAGCTTTGCACCGCGACGGACCGACTTGGGGCCTTCTGGTTCGGGCGCGGGAATCACCTGGGGGGTGAAGGCGGCGGTAGCCGGGTGGGGGTTTTCCGCTGCGGTCGAAGCGGCAGGCGACGGGACGGTGGCGGCGTCCTCTTCCCCCTTGTCAGAGGGAAGCTCGTCCAGAGAGGCAAAGGCCCGCTCGGAGGCCTCCTCGTCACTCTCTACCTCGAGCTCCTCCTCAAGCGGGGTGGAAGGCCCTTCGCCAATCCCCTCGGCATGGGAATGGGCGGCGGCCCAGGCCTTCGCCTCGTCATCCGCGGGACGCAGCTTGTCCAGCACGCCCAGCATGGCCGCGACGGAGGCCTTGTTGTCGTTGGCGCCGGTGGTACAAGAGGCGAATCGACCATAGATTCCCGCGATGCCGACGAGGAGGAGGGGGAGGGCAGCCAGCATTCCCAACACCCAGAAGACGTGACGGATTGAGGCGGGGATGATGGCGATGACCTGAATCAGGGAGCAAAAGGCCACGGCGATGCCACACCAGAGGCTCGACCGCATGAGGAGCGGCTGCCACCTGGCCAGCTGGGGCTGGAAGAGGAGCCCCTCGTTGGGACTGTCGTAGTGGGCGACGATCACGATGGGGCGGTTGCCCTTGACCACCAGGGGGCCGCTGGCTCGATGGACGCCGATGACGTTCTGGCTGCGGGCACGGGTCCCGATGCCCGATACGAGGTCCCGGCCGCCGAAGCGCAGGCCCAGGAGGATGGACGGCACAAGCACCAGGGCGAGACCGACCAGGCCCACGACGGAGCCCAGGATGCCCGAGAGGACCATGCCGATGACCATGATTACGAGCAGTATCGCCCGCGGAAGCTCAGGCGCCGCAGGCGCGGCGAACTCCTGCAGGCTCGTGTCGAGGCCGTGCTCCTGCATGATCGACTCGATCAGCTGGGAGGCGTCTAGCTCCTCCTGGCTGTTCGCCGGAGAGATGTCCACCTTGTCGTTGAGATAGTCGAGGTAGCTGCGCGTCGTTGCCATGCTATACGTCCTTTGCCGAAGCAGGGAGAGAATCGTCCACTTTCCTATCGTCCGAGTATACGTCTTATGATGCATATTTGTTCTACCAGCACAGCTCGGGGGTCGGAGGCGGCAACTGCCCGCACAGGGGCAAGGCCTCGCTGCACGGCATCGGATGTGGGAGGACGCATGGAGGACGATTTCGTCACGGTGAGCAGGGACGACGAACAAGCCAGGCGCGTGGCGGGACTGATCCTCGCCTTCTCAAACGCCAAGCACGCCCTCTCCAACGAGGAGCTCCGGAACACCTATTACCCGCAGGCAAGCGACGAGGCGTTCCGAAAGGCCTTCAGGCGCGACCGCACGGCCATGTCCGCCTGCGGCCTCAGCCTCGTCAACGTCGCGAGTGAGGGACAGCCCGGTCTCTGGAAGGTCGACGAGGCCGCGTCCTTCCCCGGAGGGGGGTCCCTCTCCTCTAAGGATGCGCTAGTGCTGGACGTCGCCTGCGCTCCCCTGACTCACGACCCGAGCTTTCCGCATAGGAGCGAGCTGAGGCTCGCCCTGGCCAAGGTCGACGGATCATTTGGTCCCAGCGGTAGCCTCGAGCGGCTGTTCTCTGGCAGCGGGATCGACGACGGGCTCCTACCTCCCCTACTCGCCGCCCTGTCTGGGAGACGGGAGGCGGTGGTCACCTACCAAGCAAGGGGCCAAGAGCCAAGGGAGAGGAGGCTGCGCCTCTATGGGAGCTTCGGCCTGAGGAGGCAGAGCTATTTCGTCGCCTCGGAGCTCCGCGATGACGGAAGCTGGAGGGAGCCCCGAGTCTACCGCCTGGACCGCTTCCTCTCCGCGAGGGTCGTGTCGGGCAGTTCCTACCGCATACCCCCGGATTTCTGCGTGGGTGACTACCTGCGCCTCCCCTTCCAGATCGGGCCCGAGGTCGGCACGGTCACGATTCAAGACCTGGGTTGCACAGAGGGGGAGGTGGCCGCGGAGCTCGACCGACGCGGCAGGCACGTCGATGGGCGCGGGGGGCGATGCTGGGAGGTCGGATACTCCGACCCCGAGGCGTGCGCCCGCTGGTGCGTGGCGCATCGCCTGATGCCCGTCGGGCCGCGGGAGGTCACCGACCACTGGGACAGGGTCGTGGAGGAGGCGTGCGATGCCTAGCGGGGCTTCCAGGCGAGGCAGGAGGGGCGGGCTCGAGGAGGCACGCGAGCTGGCCGCGCTCCTGGGCAGCCTCTCGGCCCAGGGTAGGTCACTCTCGCTATCCACGGTCGCCGCGCGACTCGGCTGCAGCACCCGGCACGCGCGCCTGCTCCTGGAGCTCGCCCTCACCGCCCACGACGAGGAGGGCATGGGTCTCCCCATTGGCCTCGGTGACGACGACCAGCTCGTCCTGGCATTCGACAGCGAGCGCAAGGGGCACCCGCTCAAGCTCACCCCTTCCGAGTCCGAGGCGATGCGGGCGGCGCTCGAACGACTGGGGATGTCGCAGGATGACCCAATCTACCAGGGAGTCCTTCCCTACCTCTCTCCCACCGGCGAAACGGGCGCGGAAGGGCGGCCACAGGGGCCGGACGTCAGCGGCAGGCCGAGCGTCCTCGACCTCTGCGCCCAGGCCATAGCCGATGGTCATGGCCTGGGCTTTTGGTATCGCGGCGCCGCCGATGCCGAACCAAGGAAAAGGCGCGTCATCCCCCAGACGCTCAGGACCGAGGAGGGGGCATGGTATCTCGAGGCGCTGGACCTCGAGATACAGGCCCAGAGGACCTTCCGCCTGGACCGAATGGCCGACCCCAGGCCGTTCGCGACGGGGGAGCACAAAGGGGCGGTGACCATGGGGCAGCAGGGCCATGAGGTCGTGCGCGAGGTTGCCGTGGACTTCCTCGACCAGGGCCTCCTTGAGCTCTTCTCCTGGCATGGCATGCGAGTGACGGGAGAGTCGGAGGGCAGGACCTCCGTGACCCTCCCCCTCTACGCAGGAGACTGGCTGCCCCTCAGGCTCGCAGCCTGCGGAAGCTCCGTGGTGATACGCGACGAGGACCTCAGGGCCAGGGTGAGGGAGGCCGCGCGGGCTCTGCACGCCGCCGCGACAAAAACGGGCCGGGCGTGAGCTCCCTACGACTCGTGGCCCGCCCGCCACATCCTGATGTACTTCCCCACGTTCCCGCACTCGAGCTCGCAGGGTGGCTGCTTGGGCAGGGAGTTCGTGAACTGGCGCCCATAGCGCTTGCTGACCAGGCGTGAGTCGGCGAGCACGAGGACGCCGGTGTCGCTCGAGCTTCTGATGAGTCGCCCTGCCGCCTGCTTGACCGAGATGACCGCCTCGGGGAGGGAATGGCGCCACCAGGAGCGGTCCTCGCGAAGCTCCCTCTCCCTCACCAAAGGGTCCTTGGGACTGGCGAAGGGCAGCTTGGGTATGACGACGCAACGGAGGGTGTCCCCTGCCGCGTCGAATCCCTCCCAGAAGGACCTCAGGGCGAAGAGGGAGCGGGAGCGGTCGGCGAGGAACTGGTCGCGAAGCCTGCGCGGTGACGCGCCACGCTCCTGCATGATCAGCTCAAGTCCCCGCTCATGCATGCGGGGAAGCACCTGCTGGTAGACGAGCTCCATGTCACGCCTGTTGGTGAAGAGGGTGAGCACCGAGCCGCCCATGGCCGTGTGGACGTCCACGAGGAGCTGGGACAAGGCCTCGCGATAGCGTGGGTCGTTGGGCTGGGGCATGTCCTTGCACACCACGACCGACATGTTGTCCTCGTAGTCAAAGCTCGAGTCGAGGCGGAGGTCACGATGGGCGTCAGGCCCTAGGGCATCGAGCCCCACGGAATGGTCGAAGTGCTCAAAGCTCTTTCCGACGGCCATGGTGGCCGACGTGAACACGACGCTTTGCATCTGCGACAGCCATCTCTCGGCCAGGTCGGGTCCGACCTCGAGCTTCTCCGCCACGAGGCGCTCTGATGGCATGTCCCGCTTGCGGCGGGCGAGCTCTGCTGAGTAGAAGTAGCTCTGGTCGCTCCCGTCCAAGACGAGCGAGAGGGACTCCCCCAGCTGCCCCAGGAAGCTCGTCGATGCCCTGAGGTCGCCTGCCAGAGGAGCGTCGACCTCGGACAGGGTCTCAACCGCCTCTCGCGCGTCCTTCTCCGCCTCCTCGAGGCGTCTCAGGCAGACGTCGCCCACCTGCTTCAGCGACCCCCACTCGTCGCTCTCCCGCAGCCTCGCGTCAATCCAGACGTTCACGCGGTCATAGTCGCCCGACCCCTCTGCCTGACCGGCAAGCCCATGCAAGGCCAGGAGGAAGTCCACGCAGGACACGGAGGCGCGGGCGGACGACGCGGACAGCTTGGTGAGAAGACGCTGGTAGAGGGTAGCCTCGGCAAGACCCGAAACCTGGACCATGAGGTTGTGGAGGGTGCCGGTCTTTCTGCTCCCCAGCTGCTCGAAGCCGCGCCTCACCAGGTCGCCCGAGAACTCACGCGCCCATTGGCGGCGGGCCTCGCCCTCGAAGCCGTGTGCCTCGTCCACCACCCAATGGCTGATGGGGGGCAGAATCTGTCCATCGAGGTCGATATCCCGGAGCAGGAGGGAGTGGTTCGTGACCACGACGTCGCTTTGGCTCGCCCTCTTGCGGGCGCCGTGGACCAGGCACTCGTTGGGATAGAAGGGACAGCGGTTCCTCAGGCACTCGTTGGCCGTGGTGGAGAGCATCTGCCGTGGAACGTAGCGCCAGCGGATGCCCAACGCGTCGAGGTCGCCCTGGGGGGACTGCAGGCAGAACGCGTAGCTCACCGCGATTGCCGTGAGCATCTCGGATTGCGTCGTCCGTGGCGACTTTCCCATGCCGTCTACGAGCGAGAGGGGCAGCTCGGCGTAGGTCGAGGTCTCGAGCCTGTGGAGACAGGGATAGTGGTCGTAGCCCTTGAGGCTCGTAAAGCTGAGCCCATCTGGGAGAACCCGCGCGAGGGCGGGAAGCTCCTGGGATATGAGCTGGTCAGTGAGGGCGTTGGACTTCGTGGCGACCCCCACGGTCAGCCCGTTCCTCTGTGCGAACATGAGCTCGGGAAGCAGGTAGGCCATGGACTTCCCCACCCCGGTGCCCGCCTCGATAGAGCGGTGCGAGGAGCTTGCGAGGGCATCCCTGACCTCCAGGGCCATCTGCTCCTGCTCCTGTCGCCACTCGAAGGACGGGTACATGCGCTCGACCAGGCCGTCGCGCCTGAACTGCGCCGTCACCTCCTCCGGCGAGGGGGAGACGGGCTCCTCTCCCCCATCCGGCGCTTCCGCCCTCATGGCTGGACGCTCGCCGGCAAGCAGGTCCCTCCTGGCCTGCCTCAGCGAGAAGGTCGCCTGGCCCTGCTCCTGGGAGAGGTGGCCGATGACGGGTCGGAAGGGCCAGTCCACCTCGGGGTGCATGTCAGCGAGACGACCCAGAAGGCCGGGCCCCAAGTCACTGAGTCCCAGGAGTATGACGCGCCACATTCCACACAGCGCGTCAACGTCCGCCATGGCGCGATGCGTGACCGCATCACAGCCAAAGGCGTGCGCCATGTCGGCGAGGCGATGGGTCGAGAGGCGCGGCAGCGCGATGCGTGAGAGCGCTAGCGTATCTATCCAACTATCACTCACGTCCTTACCGCCGGGCACGGACTCCACGAAGGTCCTGTCGAATGTCGCGTTGTGCGCAAGCACGGGGACTCCACCGACGAAGTCCGCGAGCCTGCCAATGACATCGGGCGCCTCGGGCGCGAGGGCCACGTCGGCGTTCGATATCCCCGTGAGCGCCGATATCTCGGATGGGATGGGTCGATGGGGATGCACGAAGCTGTGGAAGCGTTCCACCACCTCGCGTCCGCTCAGGCGGGCGGCGGCCACCTCGATGAGCTCGCAGCCCTTGAACGAGAGGCCCGTCGTCTCGGTGTCAAGGACGACTATGTCCTCCTCGAGGAGGTCGAACGAGGTCTTTGTGGCACGGTGCTCAAGACTGCGATAGCGCTCGGCAACCTCTTCCGGAGTGCCCGGCAGGAGAATCTCGTCGACGGGCGACGCCAGGGGTCCCATCCCGCTCATGCTGCTCCCGTCACTCCCTAGTCCTGGTCGTTGCCCTCGAGGGCAAGCTCCACGAAGCGCTTGCAAAGATCCGGGAAGCTTATTCCCGCGTGACGCGCGGAATCGGGAAGCAGGCTCATCTCCGTCATGCCGGGGATGGTGTTGGTCTCGAGGATGACGGGGATGCCGTCGGCGCGGACGATGAAGTCGCTCCTCGAGGCGCCCCTGCAGCCCAGGGCCCGGTGCGCGCGGATGGCCAGCTCCTGGGCCCTCGCGTAGCTTTCCTCTGGGATGCGGGCGGGAATGACGTGGTGGAGCTCGGATGGCTCGTACTTTACCTTGAGGTCATAGAACTCCGCGTTGGTCACAATCTCCACCACAGGCAGGGCCTCGGGCTCCTCGTTTCCCACGACGGGAACCGTGATCTCCGTCCCCTCTACGCAGGATTCGACGAGGACGCGGCATCCTCCCTCCCCTGCCCGGGCCACGGCGCGGGCGAGCTGGCGCGCGGAGGTGACCTTGGTGATGCCGTAGCTCGACCCGTTGGCGGCGGGCTTCACGAAGACGGGAAGCCCGAGATTGGCTACGAGCTCCTCTGCCTGCTTGTCTGTGAGGGCGACGTCGCCAGGGAGGTCCACCCCCTCGGGAACGGGTATCTGCGCCTGGCGATAGATTGCCTTGGCAACCTCCTTCTCCGTTCCCATGGCTGATGCGAGCACGCCAGAGAAGGTGTAAGGCAGGTGCAGGACCTCAAGCATCCCCTGAATGCAGCCGTCCTCGCCGTAACGTCCGTGCATGGCAACGAAGGCCACGTCGTATCCCCCCGAGACGAGCGCCCCAACGAAATCTGGCGCGGCGACGTCCAAGAGGGTGACGTCAGAGAAGCCCGCCTCGGCAAGCGCCTTCGCACAAGCCTTGCCCGATTCGAGAGAGACCTCCCTCTCGTCGGACCATCCGCCCGCAAGGACCACGAGCTTGCTTTGTGTAACGTCGGTCTTCGACATTCCTGGACTCCTTAGGGCGCGAGCGCCGTGCGCTAGACTCTTCTTGCAGGAAAAACACCTAGATGACGAGGATACTCCAGCCTCGCATCCAGACAGTTTGAGGGGTCCAAAACATGCAAGACGACAACAACGCGGCTGGTGGGACAAGGCCCGGAGTCGACCTCCACAGCCTGTCCCACGGACAGCTCCTCTCCCTTCTGGAAGAGCTCGGGCAGCCAAAGTTCCGCGCCAAGCAGATCGAGGAGTGGATATGGGAGAAGAACGTCAGCTCCTTCGAGCAGATGTCGAACCTCCCAAAGTCCCTTAGGGCACAACTTGCCGAGCGCTGTAGCCTTGGCGGGGTCGAGGAGGTCGCGCGCCAGGTCTCCGCTGACGGCAGTCGGAAGTACCTCCTGCGCTTTCCTGATAGGGTTTCGGTCGAGTGCGTGGGCATGCCCAACAGGGATCGCCTCGCGGTCTGTGCCTCCTCGCAGGCGGGCTGTGCCATGGGATGCGCCTTCTGTGCGACAGGGGCTGCCGGCCTCACGCGCTCTCTCACGGCAGGAGAAATATATGAACAGGTCATGCACGTACGTGACGACTTCGGAACGCGCGTGACGAACGTCGTCCTCATGGGACAGGGCGAACCTCTTATGAACTATGACGCGACGCTCGCCGCGCTGCGCAGGCTCAACTCACCCGAGGGTGCGGGAATCGGCGCTCGACACCTCACCGTTTCCACCTGTGGCGTCATTCCCATGATCAAGCGCTTCGCAAACGAACCCGAGCAGTTCACCCTTGCCGTATCCCTCCACTCCGCCGTGCAGCGCACACGAGACATGCTCATGCCAGGCGTGCGCAAGTACTCCCTGCTCCACCTCTATGACATCATGGGCGAATACGTGGACAAGACGGGGCGCAGGCCCACCTACGAATATGCACTCATCAAGGGTGTCAACGACAGCGAGGAGGAGCTTGCCTCCCTCTGTGACTTCTGTCGGGACAACCTGACCCACGTGAACCTGATCAAACTCAACGAGGTGAAGGGCAGCAAGTTCCGCCCGACATCCGACGCTCGCGCGCAGGAGTTCGTCCGTAGGCTCAACTCCGTGGGCGTAGAGGCAACCATTAGGAACTCGCGCGGCGCAGACATCGATGCCGCCTGCGGGCAGCTCAAGCAAAGCATCGACCGCATGGCTTGATTCGTCCTTCCAAGACGCGATGCCCCGTACTAGAACAAATGTTCTAGTACGGGGCATCGGCTTATGTCAAAAGAGACCTATAGGCCCAGACGTATCCATTCTTGTTCTACGTCTTGGGTCGGTGCTTCCTCCTCCATGACCATTCCCGTGACTCGCTCCATAAGCCCAGATACTTGACGAGCTGAGTTCATCACTGTTTCGGTCATGTCCCTGACCGACCTCCGTGCCTCCTCGTTGAGCAGGAGGTGAAATGAGAGGAGACTCGTGCCAGATAGGACTACCACTGCTGCAATGGTTCTTCTCAGATGGGTCATTACAATGCTTCCATTCCGCCGCTCAGCCTATCGACGAGCTGCGCAAGTTCCTCTTCATCCGCAAACTCTATCTCTACCTTGTTCTTGTTCCTAACCCTCTTCACCTTGACGTTGGTATCCAATGCAAGACGAAGCTGTCGTTGGGCCCGCTTGAACGACTGGGGCACCGGCTCTCTCCTAGGCTTCTCCCCCGTCTCATTGTTGCCAGAAAACAATGGGGCAAGGTTTTCTGTCTGTCTGACGCTCAGTCCTTGCTCTAACACCTTCTGCGCCAGCTTGAGCTTCCCCTCTTCGCCTGCCACGGCAAGAATCGCCCTTGCATGCCCAGCGGTGAGCTTTCCGTCCGCCATCATGTCCTGGACTTCCTGGGGTAGGTCAAGCAGGCGAAGCGAGTTGGCGATGGCCGAGCGAGACTTGGAAAGTATCTTTCCGAGCTGTTCCTGCGTAAAGCCGTTGTCTTTGATGAGCTTCCTGTATCCCAGGGCCTCCTCAATGGGATCAAGATCGGAACGCTGTAAGTTTTCGATGAGTGCCAGTTGGAAGACCTCATCGTCACTAATCTCTCGAATGCTTACTGGAATCTCTTCGAGACCAGCGAGCTTCGCAGCTTGGTAGCGCCTCTCCCCTGCCACTATCTCGTAGTTTGCACCCTTTTTCCTCACAAGGATGGGTTGTAGGACCCCGTTTTTCTTGATTGAATCAGAGAGATCCTCAAGTGACTGCTGATCGAACTTCTTTCTCGGCTGGCCCTTGTTAGGCTTTATTTGACTAAGCGGCAGTGTTGATGACAGTGTGATTGCGCTCACTTCCGCATCGGCACCACCCATGAGTGACTCGAGGCCCTTTCCGAGCCCACCTTTTCTAGCCACGACGCACGACCTCCCTTGCAAGCTTCATGTAGGCGAGAGAACCCTTGCTTACGCGCGCATACATATTTATCGGAAGGCCATGTGACGGCGCTTCCGAAAGCTTCACGCTTCTAGGGATGATGCTTTTGAATACCTTGTTCCCGAAGTACTTACGAACTTCCTCTACAACCTGTTTTGAAAGAGTTGTCCTAGCATCGTACATTGTCATTACTACGCCAAAGACATCCAATCCAGGATTCAAGCGCGCTTTGACCATCTTCATCGATTCAAGGAGCTTAGTCACGCCCTCCAAGGCATAGAACTCGCATTGTATGGGGATGAGCAGTGCATTTGCCGCAACCAGCGCATTGATCGTAAGAAGCCCCAACGACGGGGGACAGTCAATGAAGACGTAGTCGAACTCGTCTTTGATTCCCTCGAGTACGCTCTTCAATATCGTTTCTCGCGACATAACCGAGACTAATTCTATCTCTGCACCTGCAAGCTGTATCGTGGCTGGTATTACGAAGACATGAGGCTCTATTGTGTCTTCTATAAGTTCCTCGATGGGATAGTCATGCAACAGTGCATCATAAATGTCGTGTTCCAGCTCTTCTTTCTCAATCCCGAAGCCAGATGAGGTATTCCCTTGAGGATCAAAGTCTACTATCAGGACTTTCTTTTTTTGTTCACCTAGGGCTGCGGCAAGATTCACGGCAGTGGTCGACTTACCAACCCCACCTTTTTGGTTGATTATTGCTAGTACCTTTGCTTCTCTATCTGGAAAGGCCCTCTTTATATCCTTGAATCCCACAAATCCTCCCTCATAGCCCGTCTGTTTTTGCTTCGTGTCTTAAAGGCTTCATTCATGATAGGGGACTTGTTTCACGTGAAACAAGTCCCCTATCATTCAGTTCTTTTGTTTCACGTGAAACGTTCCTCTCATTACAACGGCTTATTCTTAGCCATACCAATATGTCTTGGCAGGTTCAACTTTGCCTTCCCAATTTTTTCGAACGTAAAAATCTCCCTATGACCCTGATCGAGGGGTAGTTCGCATGTTTCACGTGAAACAAGCTTCATTCCGCAAAGTGGTGCGACATGAAGTGCATGATTGACTTCATCTGACTCAATTCGGCCCTTTGAAGATATGAGAAGGCCACCTACCTTCAGTAGGGGAGAAGAGTACTCAATCAAAACGGAGAGCTGGGCAAGCGCCCGGGCTGAGACCAGACTCGCAGCAGCTGGAATCTCCTTAGCAAGCTCTTCAGCACGAAGTGAACTCGTATGCACGCGATCTGACAACCCAAGCTCAAGAAGAAATTCATCGACCGCCTTCGACTTCTTGACGACCGAGTCCACAAGGATGCTGCGGCAGGGGAGCATGATGGAAAGAGGGATGCCAGGGTAGCCTCCACCTGTACCCAAATCAACGTAGAGGTCATTCTTAGCAATACCATGTGAATCAAGAGGCAGCAGAAATAGAAGCGAGTCCAAGATATGACGCAATAGTCCGTCCTTGGTGCTAACAATTCTCGTGAGGTTGATTTGTTTGTTCTTCTCCTGCAGCAGATGCAAGTGCTGCAACAATAGACTTGCCTGCTGCTCGTTGAGCTGAATGCCATAGGAAAGGGCAAGGGTGATGAGATCTTGGGTCGGATCCGCAATGGGACTCATGTAGTTTGGCCTTTCTGACAAAAGTTTCTCAGACAAGAACTTTGGTCAAAACAATGGGGGAGAGGCTTCAACCTCTCCCCCAAATTATCCGACATGGACAGCCTTAAGCAATCAGCGCACGAAAGTGATGACAACCCTTCGATCAGGGTCTTCGCCCTCAGAATGAGTGCTGACCTCGACGTCATCGACAAGGGCGAGGTGGACGAGACGCCGTTCATAGGCATTCATGGGAGCAAGGCTCACCTGTCCGTGCTGGCGCTTGGCACGTGCTGCAGCGGAACGGGCGAGGGACATTATCTTCTCTCGACGGCGAGTCTTGTATCCCTCGATGTCCACTACTACCGGGTAGTGGAACTTAAGTTCATTACTCATAAAAGAAGAAAGTACCATCTGAAGCGCATCAAGGGTGCGGCCGTGACGACCGATAAGAACCGCAAGGTCACCACCGCTCACGTCAAGAATGAGCTCCCCCTCGTCGCCGTCGTACTCGTCAATGACGGGCGAGGTCTCGCCAAAGAAGGCGAGCAGGCTCTTGAGGTAGCCGACGGCGATGTCTGCGATGAGGTCCACATCCGCGTCCTCTAGCTCGACACCAGACTCAAAGCGCTCCCTCACGGCAGAGAAGCGGTCATTCGCGGCTTCGACATCCGCGGAATCGGAAGGCCTGGGCTCAAGGGTGAGCTTCTCCTCTTCCTCCATGTCAAACCTCCATCTTCCTAGGGCAGAAAAAAGTAATCAATGAGACAAGGGAGGCTAGCCCTTCTTGTGGGGACGGGGCTTGCGCTCCTTGCGGACTACGTCGACCTGGACGGGCTGGTTGGCCATTTTGGCCTCGGTCTCGGCCTTCACGCGGTCCATGACGCGCTGGGTGACGACCTTCTGCTGGACTACCTGCCAGATTGCGGACGTGTCGTAGTAGAGCAGTACCGCACCGGGCACGGACCAGCCAAACCAGAGCATCATGATGGCCATCATGACCCCCATGATCAGGGTCTGCTGGCGCTGGTCCTCACCGGTGTTCTTGAGGTTCATGACCAGGGGAACGAAGGTCAGGATGCCGAAGGCGATGTCGAGGATGATGTAGATGAGCGCCCCTGCCAGACCCCCTGCCGCAAGGGCGCCGGAGGCGGACTGGGAGAGCGAGGGCATGATGTTGAGGAAGTGCGCCTCGGCGGGCACGTTGCGGGCGACGGTGAAGAGCGCAAAGAAGACCGGCATCTGAATCAGCACCGGAAGGCAGCCACCAAGGGGATTGAACTTGTTCTCGGAGTAGAAGCGCTGCATCTCCTGGGCCTGGCGTTCGGGATCGTTCGCATAACGGTCCTGAATCTCCTTCATCTTGGGCTGAAGGGCCTGCATGCGCGCGCTCGAGGCAGTTGAGCGGGTCATGAGGGGCATGACGATGAGGCGCATGATGAAGGTGAGGATGATGACGGCCACGCCCCAGTCGCCCGTGAGACGAGCGAGGCTGGCAAGGACGTTCGTCAGAAAGCTAATAAACCAATCCCACATGGTTCCTCCGGGCTAGTGACTAGGGAACGGGATCGAACCCGCCCTTGTGAAAGGGATGGCAACGCAGGATGCGACGGACGGCAAGGAGGCCGCCCCGTGCCGCGCCATAGCGCTCGATCGCCTGGATGGCATATTCCGAGCAGGTGGGGGAGTAGATGCAATGGGGGGAGAAGAGGGGAGAGACGTAGTGCCGGTAGCCCCTCACGATGGCAAGGAGCATGTCCGCGACGAGACCCCTCGCCCCTGTGCGCACGGCAGGCATCCTAGTCACCAACGCGGACGAGAAGCGAGGCAATGGCCTCTCCCACCTCCGCCGGGCTGCTCTGGTGGGTACGACCCGTGGCAAAGAGAATGACGTCGTAACCAGCCAAGGGGAGACCACCTCTGCGTGCACCCTCCCTCAAGACCCTCTTGCATCTGTTCCTATAGACCGCACAGCCCAAGCGCTTAGGTGCAACGAAGGCGACTCTTCCCAAGCCGCCTTCGCCATCCTCGAGCACTGCCATGCGAACGAGTCTATGGTTGACCCGCTTCCCGCCAGAGAAGACCCTCTCAAAATCCCTCTTGGATTTGATGGTCTTCATCGGAATTCTAGACGGTGAGCTGCTTGCGGCCCTTGGCGCGACGGCGAGAGAGAACCGCGCGGCCGCCCTTGGTGGCCATACGAGCGCGGAAGCCGTGGGTCTTGGCGCGCTTCCTCTTGTTGGGCTGATACGTGCGCTTCATGTCTGAATCCTCCTGGGAGCATATAAACGAACCTATAGCGTCAAGCCATAAGATTGTAGGGGTCCGCCCCAACAAAAGTCAATTTTGGCTCTATGGGGCGAACAATTCACCCATTTTACGCTTTTACGACCGAGTAATTGGATGGGCATGCGTCTCGTTCGACGCACAAGTCACCAGGAGACGTATGAAATCATCCAGACTACAGTAAAAATTGCCGAATAGTTCACCTCTAGCTGCTATTATTTTTCAGCACATGATTTTACTAATACGCAGTTATCTACAACATTTCATCTCCTGTTGAAAACTTTCATTTGTTGAAATTCATTCGTGAATGTTTTCATCCTTGGATGAATGAATGTCGAAAAGCGAGGAAGCGCGCATGTCTCACCCGTTCTATCCCTTCGTGCAGAACGAGGGAAGCGAACAGGACGACCAAAGAGGGGGAGCGGACGAGCTCGTCGTGAGGTTCCCGGCGCGAATCGCCGTCTACGACGACGCGGCGGCCGCGCCGAGGGTCGTGGTGGTGGAGCCCTCTGACGTGCGCACCTACCTCGAGGAGATAACCGCCACCGTGGCACGACTCTGCAAGGAGCAGGGTGGCGGCATCCCCTTCATGGTCATACGCGAGGTCGTCGAGAACTACGTGCACGCCTACTTCGCGCAGCCCACGGTGTCGATACTCGACGGTGGAGAGACGATTCGCTTCTCTGACCAGGGGCCGGGCATAGCCGAGAAGGGACGTGCCCTGGAATACGGCACCAGCTCTGCCACGGAGGAGATGAAGCGGTACATAAGGGGGGTTGGGTCGGGCCTGCCCTACGCCCAGCAGTATATGGAGGACCGAGGCGGCTATCTGAGCATCGAGGACAACATCAAGGGCGGCACCGTGGTCACCATCTCCATGCTCGAGCGCGGGGAGGAGCAAGAGATGGGTCAGGGGATGCCGCTCCAACCGTTGTCTCCCGTCGCCGCCCAGGCACAGCCCCCCATGGCATTCGCATACCCCTATGCCTACCAACCAGCACAACAACAGGCGGGCTACATGCCCGTACCGGGGTACGTCCAACCAGCATGGCAATCGATGGCGCAGCCCATGGCTCCCACGGCACAGACGGGAATTGCGACACAGGGAACGCCGGTCGTCCCTCCCCAGGGCGGAGGCACGCTGGTAGGAGGGCTCAACATCTCCCAAAGGGGCCGCGTCATCCTCCAGTACCTGCAGGTCCACGAACTGGTGGGGCCCACCGAACTCAAGAACAGCTTTGGCAACTCGCAACCCACCTGGACGAGGGAGCTCAAGGCGCTTGAGGAGGCGGGCCTCGTGTCAAAGAGGGTTGGCGGACAGAAGAGGGGCCTCACGGAGGCGGGAAGGGCGATAGCGGCGGGCATATAGGACCGAGGCAGACGTCTTCGGGAGTTTTCATCATATAATGGGGTGCACTTTTCAACATTCATCCCCGAAGACGAGTGGTGAGGCATGGATCCCGTACAAGAGTCGGACGCGAAGGTACTCTGGCACGACGTGCTGGGGCTCCTGGCGTCCAAGAGCGTGGCACCGGCGGCGCTCGCCATGCTCAGGAGCTGTGACGCGACCGCCTTTGACGGAAGCGAGCTGCACATCGCGACGAGCATGGGATTCGCACAGAGGAAGATCGTCCAGCAGACCCCACTCATTGAGGAATGCCTCGAGCAGGCGGCGTTCCAGCACGTGAGCCTGGTGGTCGAACTCCTGCAGGAGAGCGCGCCCGCCGCCATCCAGACGAACGCGACCGTGACTCCCGACGAGCTGAGCGGACTTGCCGGCTCTTCGGGGGAGCCCGTCGCCGCGCAGGGACAGGACGAAGGTTGGCAGAAGGCCCAGAGGTCGCAAGGGCGGCGGAGGAACAACAGCTTCCAGAACGACACCAGCGTCCTCGACTCTAAGCTCACCTTCGACCGCTTCGTCGCCGGCGAGGAGAACATGCTCGCCTACGAGGCCGCAAAGCAGGTCGCGAACGGCGAGAACAAGAGCTACAACCCGCTCTTCGTCTACGGGAAGAGCGGCCTGGGAAAGACTCACCTCCTGAGGGCGATACAGAACTACATAGTGAGGAACGACCCCTCTCGCCTCTGCATCTACCGCACGGCAGGCGAATTCATAGAGGAGTACCGCATAGGCTGGAACGACGACAAGCTCGACGCGCGAAGCGCGCTCACCGAGCGCTATCAGGGCGTGGACGTGCTCATCATCGACGACGTCCAGAACATGATGACCGCTGCGGGCACCATCAAGTTCTTCTTCGAGACCTTCAACGCGCTCATGGACCGCGGCAAGCAGATAGTCTGCGCCGCGGACCGCTCGCCCTCCCAGCTTGGCATGGGCGACAGCAAGTTCGACGAGCGCGAGACGAGCCGCATGGACTCCGGCGTCACTGTAAGCGTCCAGGTGCCCGACTACGAGCTCAAGCTCAGCCTCATCAACACCTTCTACGAGCGCATGCGGCAGGACGCCGCCGTCGAGCACGTGCCGGACCTCGGAGGGAACATCCCCGAGGACATGCGCAAGTACATGGCCGAGCGCGCGGGGACCAACATCCGAATCATCGAGGGCTTCGTCCACACCTGTCTTCTCTATGCCTTCCGCAAGGAGAGGAAGGGGGAGGCGCTCACGCGAGAGGACATCGCGCGCCTCGCGGCAGCAAAGTGGCCCACGGGCCAGAGGGTCGTCACCGTCGAGCAGATCCAGAAGGCCGTGGAGAGCTACTATGACGTGGCCCACAACGACCTCATAGGCTCGAAGCGCAACAAGGAGCTCATGGAGCCACGACACGTGGCCATCTGGATGACCAGGGAGCTGACGGACAACACCCTCGCCGACATAGGGAAGCGCTTCGGCGGGCGCAGCCATGCGACGGTCAAGCACAGCATCGCGTGGGTCGACCGCACGAAGAAGGAGGACCGCCTCTTCCTCGACCGCATCCAGACCCTTCACGACGGCATCTGCGACGGAGGGTAGTGGAAAAGTGGAAGAAAGGTCGTCGGTTTCATGTGGATAAGCCCCAAAAGCTGTAGAAGGAGTTTTCCACACGTCGGCCGATTGTTTGGATTGTTGAGTGGCAGCCTCCGGCAGAACATTTGAGACGATAGGCTCTACCAGCAGGTATAAGAAGTATTGAACATTTCGACAGGCTCTATTATTACTACTGTCTCTTAATAAGAAAAAAGTACTAATAGCCATAGAAGGGGTCGCTCATGAAGTTCTCGGTGAGTCAGTCGGCACTGGCAGGGGCACTCGCAGTCGTCTCTAAGGGCATGGCCTCCAACTCGACGCTCCCCATCCTCTCGGGCGTCTACATCAAGGCCGAGGAGGGCGTGCTCGAGTTCCAGACCACCAACCTCACCATCTCCATCCGTCACAAGATACAGGCGAATGTGGAGGAGGCAGGTGCTACGGTGCTCTCGGGCAAGATCCTCTCCAACATCGTGAAGACCCTCCCCGACAGCGCCGTGAGCTTCGAGGGTGCTGGACACACCGTGCTCATCTCATGCGAGAAGAGCAAGTTCCGCCTCAACACCCTCGAGGTGGGCGACTTCCCCGAGTTCCCCGACCTCTCCCCTGACCGATCCATCGAGCTCCCGAGCGGTCTCCTCTCCCAGATGGTCGACAAGGTCTACAAGGTGACCTCGAAGGACAGCTCGCGGCCCATCCTCTCGGGCATCCTCCTCTCGGTCGAGGAGAACACCATCAGGCTGGTGGCGACGGACTCCTACCGCCTCGCGGTGTGCGACTCCAACACCGAGACCTCTTCGGTCGACGAGGCCTTCGTGGCCATAGTCCCGGGCAACACCTTCCACGACGTCCTGACCCTGCCCTCGATGACCGAGGAGGTCATGGTGGGCATCACCGACAGCCAGGTGGTCTTCTCGTTTGGCAACACGACCTACGTCTCGCGCAAGATAGACGGGACCTTCCCGAACTACCGCCAGCTCCTGCCCCCCAGCTGCACGACCTCCGTGAGGATCGACGTCCCCCAGTTCGCGGCCGCCCTCAAGCGCGTGTCCGTCATCGCCCTGGCAAACCCCTCCGTGCGCTTTGACATAGACGCCGACGGCAAGGTCTTGAAGCTCAGCGCCTCCTCCCCCGACCAGGGGGAGTCCACCGAGCTCCTTCCCGTCGAGGTCGAGGGAGAGGGCATGGCAATCGCCCTCAACTACCACTACGTCTTCGACTGCGTCAACGCCGCCACGGGGCAGGACAGCATCACGCTCGAGCTCCAGAGCGCCATGCAGCCGGGCATCTTCAAGTCCTACTCGAAGATCAACTACCTGTATCTCCTCATGCCCGTGAGGATGTAGCTGGTGGGACTCCTGGCCCGCAGCCTCAGCCTCACGGACTGGAGGAACTTCCCCGAGCAGGACCTGGGCCTCGGCCAGGGCCTCACGGTGCTCGTGGGACGCAACGCCATGGGCAAGACCAACACCGTCGAGGCACTGCAACTGTTGACCGCAGGCTACTCCTTCCGGCGTCCCAGGTCGGGACAGCTGGTCCGCGAAGGTGCCAGCAAGGGCCGGGCGCGCCTGCGCCTCGAGGGGGACGGTCGCGTCGTCGACCTCGAGTGCACGGCGACCTCGGATCCGCCGCGGCGCCATTGGAGGCGCAACGGGAAGGCCTGCGCCCCGCAGGACCTGCCCCAGACCCTCATGTCGGTGCTCTTCTGCCCGGACGACCTCTCGTTCGTGAAGAGGGGGGCCTCGTATCGCAGAGACGAGATAGACGACTTCGGACGGCAGGCCGCACCTGGCTACTCCCGTCTCCTGCAGGCCTACGGCCGTGCAGTCGACCAGCGAAACCGGCTCCTCAAGGAACCCTATCCAGACCTCTCGCTCCTCGACGCCTGGGACAGCTCACTGGCGCTCGGCGGCTCGGCCCTCCTCGTCGCCCGCGAGAGGCTGTTCGAGAGGCTCCGCCCGCGCGTCGTCGAGGTGTACGGACAGCTAGCGGCCGGCGAGTGCCTGTCCTGCTCCTACGAGTCCTCGTTGGGCATAGACCTCGCCGGACTCTCCCGCGAGGAGGTGTGCGACGCCTTTCTCGCCCGTCTGTCAAAGATCAGGGGAGACGAGCTCAGGCGCCAGCAGACGCTCGTGGGGCCCCAGAGGGACGACCTAGCCTTCAGGGTGGAGGGCCGCGACGCGCGGAGCTTTGCCTCGCAGGGGCAGCAGCGCACGATCGTCCTCGCCTGGAAGATGGCGGAGGTCGACCTTGCCCGCGAGGTCGTGGGGCAGCTTCCCCTGCTCCTCCTGGACGACGTCATGAGCGAGCTCGACGCCGACCGCAGGGGCGCCATGACGCGCTTCGTCGAGGAGGGGATGCAGACCGTGGTCACCACGACGAACCTGGGCTACTTTCCCGAGGAGCTGCTGGTGGACGCGGAGGTGGTCCACATTGGCGAATAGGGGGGGAGGGGGCCCGGAGAGCCTGGGAAGCTTTTTGGGGAGCTTCCTCTCGGGCGGCTTCGGAGGCCGACTGAGCGCTAACCAGAGGGCTGCGGCCATCTGGTATCGAGCCAACGGCGACACGGAGCGCCGCCACACGACAGGAGTCTTCCTCCGCAAGGGGCGCACCCCGGCGCTCCCGCCCGTCCTTGGGGTCTACGTCGATTCCTCGAGCCGCCTCACCGACTTCAGCGCGAGCAGGGACGTCTATCTTGCGCGCCTCGCCAACGCCGGGCTCGAGCTGTCGGGCATAGAGTTTCGCCTGACCCGCCGTCCGCGCATCGAGGCGGCCCCGCATGAAGCGCGGCCAAGCGGCAAGAGGCGCCCGATGGACCTCCCGCCGTTGGGTGAGGCGGAGAGAGACAGGGTCGAGCGACTCACCTCAGACCTTCCCGACGGGCTTCGGCAGAACGCCTCACGGGCCATGGAACTCTCCCTTAGGCGTGATACGCTCAAGGCAAGAGAATCTGGTGCCGACGCCAAAAAATAGGTCCATAAGCCGTCAGAGACGGTTTCATGGATATTCTGACCGGTGTTTTTTCATTGGTACCAATACAATTCCTCCATTTTGAGAGGATATGTGGCCTAGAATCGTAAGGTCCCATGCACCATGGACCAACCACGCTGAGTGAGAGAGGAACCACGTGGCCAAGAACGAGAACAACTACGGCGGAAACGAGATCAAGGTCCTCGAGGGCCTCGACCCCGTCCGCAAGCGCCCTGGAATGTACATCGGCACGACGAGCTCTGCGGGTCTCCACCACCTCGTGTGGGAGATCGTCGACAACTCGGTCGACGAGGCCATGGCAGGCTACTGCAGCAGGATCAAGGTGACCGTCCACGCCGACGGGTCGGTGACGGTCGAGGACAACGGCCGCGGCATCCCCGTCGAGAAGCACCCGCAGAAGAAGATTCCCACCCTCGAGGTGGTGCTCACCATCCTCCACGCAGGCGGAAAGTTCGACAACTCCGCCTACAAGGTGTCCGGCGGGCTCCACGGCGTGGGCATCTCCGTCGTCAATGCCCTCTCGAAGCGGCTCGTGGCCCAGGTGAAGCGCGACGGCGGCATCTGGGAGATGGAGTTCTCGCGCGGCAAGGTGACCAGCAAGATGAAGCGGGTCGGCAGCTCCAAGGCGACCGGCACCACCATCACCTTCTGGCCCGACGAGGAAATCTTCGAGACGACCGTCTTCGACTACGAGGTGCTGCGCAACCGCCTGCAGGAGACGGCCTTCCTCAACAAGAACCTCAAGATCGCCCTCGTCGACGAGCGCGAGCTCACGCCCCGCACGGACGAGTTCTGCTACTCCGGCGGCATCGTGGACTTCGTCAAGTTCCTCAACGAGGGCAAGACGATCCTGCCCGGCTGCTCCAAGCCCATCTACATCGAGGGCAGCTCCGAGGAGGGCGTGCCCGTCGACAAGCGCGGCGAGGTAGAGGTCTCCATGCAGTGGAACGCGGGCTACTCGGAGACCGTGATGACCTTTGCCAACGACATCTACACCGACGAGGGGGGCATGCACCTCGAGGGCTTCCGCACGGCGCTCACCAAGACGATGAACGACTACGCCCGCAGCCACAACCTCCTCAAGGAGAAGGACAGCAACCTCACGGGCGACGACATCCGCGAGGGCCTCACGGCGGTCATATCGGTCAAGCTCCCCGACCCGCAGTTCGAGGGCCAGACCAAGGCCAAGCTGGGCAGTTCGTACATGCGCGGCCTGACCAACAAGATCGTCTCGCAGGGTCTCTCCGAGTATCTCGAGGAGCACCCCAACCAGGCCAAGGAGATGTTCAAGAAGGCGTCCCAGGCGGCCAAGGGCCGCCTCGCGGCGCAGAAGGCCCGCCAGGCGACGCGGCGCAAGGGCCTGCTTGAGAGCGCTGCGCTTCCTGGCAAGCTCGCGGACTGCTCCGTGCGCGACGCCTCGATGACTGAGCTCTTCATCGTGGAGGGCGACTCCGCAGGCGGGTCGGCCAAGGATGGTCGCCGCCGCGACATCCAGGCCATCCTCCCCCTGCGCGGCAAGATCCTCAACGTGGAGCGCGTGGGCGACCACAGGGCCTTCTCGTCCGAGACCATCCAGGCGCTCATCACCGCCATCGGGACGGGAGTCACGACCTCCATGGGAGACGGCGGGGACTTCGACATATCCAAGGCCCGCTACCACAAGATCATCATCATGACGGATGCCGACGTCGACGGCGCGCACATCCGCATCCTGCTCATGACCTTCTTCTACAAGTACATGCGACCCCTTATCGACGCAGGCTACGTCTACAGCGCCTGCCCCCCGATCTTCGGCGTGAAGGTGGGCAAGAGGATCCACTACGTCTATCCCGACGGCCGCACCGCCGAGGAGGCCCTCCTCGCCCAGGCGATCGAGGAGTACGTCCCGCGCGACGGAGAGGGCAAGCAGCGCAAGTACAGCGTCCAGCGCTACAAGGGTCTGGGCGAGATGGACCCCCAGCAGCTCGCGGACACCACCATGGACCCCAAGAGCCGCATTCTGCAGCGTATCACCATCGAGGACGCGGCCAAGGCGGAACTGGCTGTGTCCAGGCTGATGGGCTCGCAGGTCGAGTACCGCAAGGACTACATCGAGCGCCACGCCAAGGATGCGCGCTTCCTCGACATCTAAGCGAAGGGACAGCAAGTGGCAGAAGACAACGACACCCCCCGGGAGGGCCAGGACGGCATGCTGCCGAACGACCTCCGAGAGCTGCTGAGTCGCGCGGAGCGCGATGAGTCCGACGTTCCCGTCTATGACCCCGACGCTGAGGACGAGGCGGGCATGGACGACGGCGCCGAGGACGACGCGGACGAGAAGCTCGAGCTCGCTGCGGACAACCGTCCCGACGGCGACTCCGTGGACATCCATGGCGGCAGACTCCAGATGCACGAGTTCGGACACGAGATGGAGCAGTCCTTCATCGAGTACTCCATGTCGGTCATCACGGCCCGCGCCCTCCCTGACGTCAGGGACGGCCTGAAGCCCGTCCACCGGCGCATCCTCTACGCCATGAACGAGGCAGGCATCTTCCCCAACAAGCCCCACAAGAAGTCGGCCTGGACCGTCGGCGAAGTCATCGGCAAGTACCACCCGCACGGCGACTCCGCCGTCTACGACGCCATGGTCCGCCTCGCCCAGTGGTTCTCCATGCGCGTCACCCTCGTCGACGGACACGGGAACTTCGGCAACATCGACGGAGACTCCGCGGCCGCCATGCGATACACCGAGTCCCGCCTGGCCCGCCCCGCCATGGAGCTGCTGCGCGACCTCAACAAAGACACCGTCGATTGGAACCCCAACTACGACGAGTCCCTGCAGGAGCCAAGTGTGCTTCCCGCCCGCTTCCCCAACCTGCTGGTCAATGGCTCGCAGGGCATCGCGGTCGGCATGGCGACCAACATCCCGCCCCATAACCTGGGCGAGGCCATCGACGCGACCTGCCTGCTCATCGACAATCCCGACGCCACGACGGACGACCTCATGAGGGTCATGCCGGGTCCCGACTTCCCCACCGGCGCGGTGATCATGGGGTCCGAGGGCATCAGGCAGGCGTACGAGACGGGCAGGGGCATCCTCACCGTTCGCGCCAAGGCCCACGTAGAGTCCACCAAGGGTGGCCGCAACAAGCTGGTGTTCACCGAGTTCCCCTACGGCGTCAACAAGGGCACGCTCCAGGAGAAGATCGCCCAGCTGGTGAACGACAAGCGCATCGAGGGCATCTCCGACATGCGCGACGAGTCCAACCGCAAGGGGCTGCGTCTCGTCATCGAGCTCAAGCAGGGCGTCATCCCCGAGGTCGTTCTCAACAACCTCTACAAGTACTCCTCGCTCCAGACCTCCTTCGGCATTATCGACCTCGCCCTCGTCAACGGCGTTCCCAAGCTCCTCTCGCTCAAGGAGATGCTCCAGTGCTACATCGACCACCAGGTGGAGGTGGTCACGAGGAGGACCCGCTTCGACCTGGCCAAGGCGCAGGCCCGCGCCCACATCCTCGAGGGCCTGCTCATCGCGCTCGACAACATCGACGAGGTCATCAGCATCATCCGCTCCAGCCGCACCGACACCGAGGCCTCAGAGCGCATGATCGCGCGCTTCGGCTTCACCAAGGAGCAGACGACCGCCATCCTCGAGATGCGCCTGCGGCGCCTCACCGGCCTCGAGCGCGACAAGATTCAGGAGGAGCTGGACGGCCTGCGCCGGGCGATCGCCTACTACGAGGAGCTCCTGGCGGACGAGCGGAAGATCCTTGGCGTCATCAAGACCGAGATGGGCGAGATCCGCGAGAAGTACGCCGACAAGAGGCGCACCACCATCTCTGACGCACCCGTCGCCCTCGACGTCGAGGACCTCATTGCTGAGGAGGACATGGTCATCACGGTGACCCACTCCGGCTACGTCAAGCGCCTCCCCGTCTCGACCTATCGCTCCCAGAAGAGGGGCGGCAAGGGCATCCAGGGTCTCTCACTCAAGGACAACGACTTCGTCGAGGACCTCTTCGTGGCATCCACCCACGACTACGTGCTCTTCTTCACCAACAAGGGCAAGGTCTACCGCGTCAAGGTCCACGAGCTGCCCATCGGCTCGCGTCACGCGCGCGGCTCGGCGCTGATAAACGTGATACCGCTTGCCGAGGGCGAAAGGGCCGCCGCCGTCATCACGACGCGCGAGTTCCCCGAGGACGAGTACCTGCTCTTCGCCACCTCCAAGGGCATGGTCAAGAAGACGGCCATGAGCGACTACGACAAGAGTCGCCGTGACGGTATCATCGCCATCAACCTTAAGAAGGATGACGAGCTGGTCAACGTGCGCCGCGTGAAGCAGGGAGAGAACGTCATCCTCTGCACCGACGCCGGCAAGGCAATTCGCTTCGACGAGGGGGAGGTCCGTCCGACCGGCCGCGACACCTCGGGCGTGAGGGGCATCACCCTGAGGGATGACGCCCGCATGCTGGGCATGGAGATTTCCAATGGCAAGGGCGACCTGCTCGTGGTGACCGAGAAGGGCTACGGCAAGCGCACGCCCGTATCCGAGTACCCCGAGCACAAGCGCGGCGGGCAGGGCGTCTTCACCATCGCCATGACCTCCAAGAAGGGCAACCTCGTGGCCTGCCGCGTGGTCGGCCCGCAGCACGAGCTCATGATGGTGTCCGAGGAAGGCGTGGTCATTCGCGTGAAGACCTCTGACATCAGCCTGCTGGGCCGGTCGACCCAGGGCGTGAAGATAATGAACATCGGCGAGTCCGACCGCGTGAGCGCCGTGGCACGCATGATCGCCCGCAAGAAGAAGGCGCCCAAGGCCAACGTCAACCAGGGCATGCTCGACCTTGGCGCCGCAGGGGCCCGGGACGCCGACGACGAGGATCCCATCGACATCGGCGGCGAGGAGGAGCTCGACGAGTCCTTGATCGAGGACGATGACGAGTAGGCCCTCCGACATGAGGTAAATGGGGACCCCGGGCAAATGCCCCGGGGTCCCTCCCTATTCGAGCCAAGTTCGAGCCAAGTTCCTGGCGCGACGCTCCGAGTCAGGAGAGCGTTGGGCCTACGAGTCGAAGTCCTCAGGCGAGATGGACTCGACGAAGTCGTGGAAGCGCTCCATCTCCTGCGCTTCCTCCTCTCGCCTGACTCCCTGGAAGTCGGGCAGCGCCGCAGCCTCGAGCACGTGCTCGTCCGCGAAGAGTGGCACGTCCATCCGCACCGCGAGCGCGATGGCGTCCGAGGGGCGGGCATCCACCTCGACATGGCTGCCGTTGGGGGCGGTGAGGAGCAGGTTGGCGTAGAAGGTGGTGCCATGGACGTCCACGATCTCTACCGCGTCGAGCGTGGCCCCAAGCTCGCGGATGGTGCGCGCCATTACGTCGTGGGTGAGGGGGCGCCCCTGGTGCTCGTCACCGATGCCCATGCTTATGGCGGTCGCCTCTATGGGACCGACCTGTATGGGAAGTTGTATGGGCTCCTCGTCCCTGCCCGCGGTCCTGGTCTTGAGGACTATGAGCGAGGTGACGGGCCCGCCGCCCACCACGATCGTCTGTATGTCCATTCTCTTCACGTCGTCGCACTTCCTCGTACCTGTTTGTGTAGCTATGGTACCCAGACGCCGGCGCCTCTCCCCAAATGTGAGGGAAATCGCAAAGACCAAACTTTTTTGTTGACCGGCCATCGGGCAGCAGGTATTATCTCTTCTTGCGTTGGGCCCGTAGCTCAGTTGGTCAGAGCGTCCGGCTGATAACCGGGAGGTCACAAGTTCGAACCTTGTCGGGCCCACCATTTCTTGAAAATAAACGCTCCAGCGCAGCCGAGTCGCCGCTGGGGCGTTTATTACTCTAGATGGGGCAGGCCGCCGCGCAACACGGGGACGTAGCTCAGCTGGGAGAGCGCGGGCTTTGCAAGCCTGAGGTCGTGGGTTCGAACCCCATCGTCTCCACCATGCAACTCCGGCCAGGGACTCGTCCCTGGTTTTTTATTCTCGGAACAATGCCTGGTCCCTGCCCCCTTGGCAGGACAGCTCGGGCTTGCGCTACCATCGACGGGACACTGACGCGAACGGAAGGACCTTCTCCATGGCAGCAGACGAGTGCAGGCACGACGGGGTTTCGTCGGAGCTCGACGTGCTCTCGAGCACCCTCATGGGCGACGCCTTCGACATGTTGGCGTCCGGTGACGAGGTCAACGTGCTGCTCGTGGTCCAGGACGAGGACGGCAACGCAGGCTCGTACGAGTTCTCTGACGACGGAATCGAGCAGTGCATCGAGGCGGCACGAAGCAAGGTCCTCGAGCTTCGTCATGCCATGGGTGACGAGGAGGCAGGGCTCGGCCTTCCCGTGCGCTATGCGCTCGCCTACGAGGGTGCTGTGGGGGACGACGATGGCTCCTACCAGGATGCCCTCATGCTCGAGTTTGGCGAGAGGGGATACAAGAGCTATTCCGCGTTCTCCTACTTCGAGGGCAGGGGAGAGGGCGACGGCTTCCGTTGGACGGAGCCGGCACCCGCCGGCGAGCTCGAGCCGCTGATCTAGCGTTCCCTCGCCCTCTTGTGCGTCCCAAGCGGCAGTTTGCGTGGAGTGCAAGCGCTTTTCGGCCAGTGCGCACAACGTATGGAGCTCGTGCAGTAAAGTCTCTCGCATCTATGCAACGCACGTCGAACGAGAGGCCCAAATGCTCCAGGAGCACATCAGGAACATCGCAATCATCGCCCACGTAGACCACGGCAAGACGACCCTGGTCGACCAGCTGCTCAAGGCAACCGACGCCTTCCGCGAGAACCAGCAGGTCGAGGAGCGCATCCTTGACTCCAACGACCAGGAGCGCGAGCGCGGCATCACCATCCTGGCAAAGAACATCTCGATCGACTACAAGGGCGTCAAGATCAACGTGATAGACACCCCCGGCCACGCCGACTTTGGCGGCGAGGTCGAGCGCGTGCTCAGGATGGCCGACGGAGCGGTGCTTTTGGTGGACGCTGCCGAGGGTCCCATGCCCCAGACCCGCTTCGTCCTGCGCCACGCCATCGACGCAGGTCTCAAGATCATGGTCTGCGTGAACAAGATCGACAAGGACGCTGCCAACCCCGAGCGAGCCCTCAATGCCTGCCTCGACCTGATGATGGACCTCGGGGCCAATGACGACCAGCTCGAGTTCGCCATGGAACACGTCGTGTATGCCTCCGCCGCCAACGGCTTCGCCCGCCTGGACCCCGATGACGGCAACCAAGACATGCTACCCCTGCTCGACATGGTCGTGGACTCCCTTCCCGCTCCAGACGCGGACGTCGAGGGACCCCTCGCGATGCAGTGCGTCACCATCGACCACTCTGAGTACGTCGGTCGCATCGGCATCGGTCGCATCTACTCGGGCACCATCCACGACGGCGACAAGATTCTAGTGGTGAAGAACGACGGCTCCCGTGCCATGAGCCAGGTGAAGCAGCTCTTCACCTTCGACTATCTGGGACGTACCGAGTGCCAGGAGGTCGGCGCCGGGGACATCGCTGCCGTCGTGGGCGTCGACTCGACCGACATCGGAGACGTCTACACCGACCCCGAGAACCCCGTCGAGCTCGACCCCATCGAGATCGACCCCCCGACCCTTGCCATCGTCTTCGAGCCGTCCACCTCGCCCCTCGTCGGCCGCGACGGGGACATCGTGGGTGGTCGTCAGCTGAAGGAGCGCCTCGAGCAGGAACGCGAGAACAACGTGACCATGCGCATCGAGGAGCTTCCCGACAAGACCGGGGTCGAGGTCGCCGGCCGCGGCATCCTGCACCTCTCCGTCCTCATGGAGGACATGAGGCGCGAGGGCTTCGAGTTCCAGGTGGGCCGACCCCGCGTCCTGATCAAGAAGGACGAGGACGGCAACCGCGTCGAGCCCGTCGAGCAGGCCGTCGTCGAGTGTCCTGGCGAGTACGCGGGCAAGGTCATCGAGCTCTTTGGCAACGTCGGGGGCACGATGACCCAGATGGACGCCGGCACCACCCAGACCCACCTCGAGTTCAAGATCCCCACCCGCGGCATCATGGGCCTCAAGAACCGCATCCTCAACGTCACCCACGGCGAGGCGGTGTTCTACCACACCTTCCTCGAATACGGTCCCTATGCGGGAGAGATCGGCGGACGCCAGAACGGTGCCATGATCTCGATGTCGACGGAGAAGGCCGTCGCCTACGCCCTGGGAACCCTCCAGGAGCGAGGGCAGCTCTTCGTGGAGCCTGGCACCGAGTGCTACGAGGGCATGCTGGTGGGCGAGAGGTCCAAGCCCGGTGACATGGTGGTCAACATCGCCCGCACCAAGAGCCTGGGCAACCAGCGCTCCTCCACGGCGGACATCGCCGTCCAGCTCACGCCCCCCAGGACCTTCACCCTGGAGGAGGCCATGGAGTACATCATGGACGACGAGCTCGTCGAGGTGACCCCCAAGAACATCCGCCTGCGCAAGCGCATCCTCAACGAGACCGAGCGTCGCAAGTGGCGCGTGCGTCACGGCATGGTGGACAAGTAGCGCAGGGGCTCATATGCAGCAGGCGCAGACGAGGGGCGCCGCCCAAGGGATCGGGCGGCGCCCCTCGTCACGCGTCAGTTGGTTGCCCTATCGCTTGTCGTCCTCCTCGCGGCTGAACTTAGCCCGCGCATAGCGGCGCACATAGACCTCCGCATCCTCCTGGCCACGTGCCGCGGCGCATGTGTAGACCTCGCGCGCGACCTTGCCCACGGTGGGGCTGAGGTCCACGCCAGCTGGCGAGAGCACGTTGAATCGGAGCGACCACATGCGAAGCCCCACTACCACGAGCACCCCCAGGATGGTCGCCCAGGGTTGGTTGACGTGTGCCACCGAGGTCATGATCCAATAGGCGAAGGAGCCTCCCAGGGCGCAGAGGGCATAGAGGTTGCTCCTCAGGAAGATGCGCGGCGTGTCTCCCAGGGCTATGTCCCTCATCATGCCGCCACCTACTCCCGTGATCGTGCCCATGAGGGTGCAGGCCCAGGGGGTGAGCCCGTAGACGAGGGCCTTGTCCGTGCCCGCCACGACGAAGAGCCCGACCGAGATGATGTCCGTCCAGGCGAGCAGTCGTGGAAAGCGGTGGAGCGACCCCGAGAAGAGGAAGCCGATGACTCCCGTGAGGACGGCGGCGGGGATGGCGAGGGTGGAGCGAAGCATGTAGACGTCGCCCACCTGCATTATGGTGTCGCGCACGAGTCCTCCGCCCAGGCCTCCCAGCACGGACAGCGCGAGGTAGCCAACCAGGTCCAGGTCGCGTTCCTTAGCGACGAGCACCCCCGTGAGGGAGCCCACCATCACGGCGGTGAGGTCGAGCCATACAGGGATGCTCGCGGGTGCGTTGCCTGCGGCAGATGAGAAGAACTCAGGAACCATGCGCCCCTCTTTTATGTCGTCGTTGCGGTCAGGCGCCTATGGTAGCGCGTGATGGCGCCCGTGCCTCCTTCCACACGACGGGACGTCCCCTTGGCCTCGCAGATGGAGAAAAATTGGCTGTCGCGCTGCCCGGGGAAGTAAGGTATACTTGCGCGTGCGGTTTCAGGGAGAGTTGTCCGAGTGGCCGAAGGAGCACGATTGGAAATCGTGTATACGCCTAAAGCGTATCCTGGGTTCAAATCCCAGACTCTCCGCCAGAACTTCCAGCGGCGCCTCCGGGCGCCGCTTTCACACCCTTCGGAGGGGTGGCAGAGTGGTTGAATGCGGCGGTCTCGAAAACCGTTTAGCCCCTCGGGGCTACGAGGGTTCGAATCCCTCCTCCTCCGCCAGAACTTGCAGACCCGCCCTTGGTGGCGGGTCTTTTTTGTGCCTTCATGGCGGCTTCGGCTGTCGGAAACGTGCGTATATCCTATATATTCAGCAATAGGTGGCCCTGACAGACCCCAGGCGCGACCTTCTGCGGACGCCTTTGCGATGGGAGGGCCTCATGGCACACGACAGCGCTTCATATTGGTCCAGGGCATGGGGGCTGCTCACGCGCGACAAGGGCTGGGCTAAGGTCCTGCTGGTCATGGGCGTGGCAGGCTTCGTCCCCATCGTGGGGATGCTTGGAACCTCTGGCTACGGACTCGAATGGGCCCGGCTCACCGCCTGGGGTGTCGACTCGGCTCCAAAGCAGAAGGACGTGAGGGTGGGGGAGTGCATCTCCAGCGGATGGAGGGGCTTCGTCTCCGCTCTCGGTCTCGTCTGCCTTTGGGCAGCCCTGAGGATGCTCTTTGCCCAGTCGTTCGTGGAACATCCCTTCGGTCTCATCCTCTTGGTGCTCGACCTGGCCGTCGGCGTCATCTGTTCGCTCTGTGCCCTGAGGGCGGCCATCTATCAGGACTTCAAGGCTGGTTATCAGGTTAACCGCATCATCGACATGATTCGCAGGGACCCCGTCGGGCTGGGAAGGATCATCCTCGCCGTCTTCCTCATGGACGTCGTCATTTGGTTCGTGGTCGCTTTCTTCGCCGTGATAATGGCGGTCGCGTTTGCCTTTTCGGCCCTCTCCGTGTTCGGGGCCACGGAAGGCGTGGACGTCCCTCTGGATGTCATGCTCAGATACCAGACCTTCTCGGGGCTTTTCTTCCCCACCATCATAGTCATGGTCTACCTGGTGCTCGTTGCGTACAGCTTCGTCAACCTCATGGAATACAACATGCTCGCGCTCTGGCTTCGTCAGTTCGACGTCCCCTCCTGGGGGTCCAGCTCTGACCCGCTTCCTGATGTCCCTGTGCCGCCTGCTGTGCCCGTTGTGTCCCCCGCGGTGCCAGGGGACCTCGCCATCGAGCCCACGGCTTCTACCGATGCGCCATCGCCCGAGGGCGTTTCGGGTACTGGCGCCTGCGCCCTCGCGTCTGCCGCCTCGTCAGATTTCATGCCAGGGGATGAGGCCTCCCCGGTCCCGGGCGATTCAAGTTCGACGCCGGCGCCCGCGGCGGGTGTGACCTCGGAGCTGGAGGTTTCGGGTTCTTCCGTCTCGGATGACAAGGACGGAAGGGAAGGCTCAGAGGAAGATGCTGGCGTGGAGGTCATAGATCTGAGCTCCCCTAGCCCTAGGGGCGATGCGACACAGGACGGCGTCGCTGGCATCAGACTGCAGGGGGACGAGGTCGAGCCAGGCGAATAACGGCAGAAAACACCCCATTCCGTCTGAACGTATGCCCATTTGATGGAGGTGCGCTGACCTTCCAGCGCTTGCTGCCACTCCTCACGACATGGCCTACCTGCGAGTCGGCCCTCTCCTATTGCACACGCGGGCAGTTGGGAGAGGGTCAGCTGCCAGCTGGTCGAGACATCCTTGATGTGGGGAGTGTATGGGAGCCGGAAAGTGTGGGGGAAACACGCAGGCCAGGCCCAAGTCCTGTGTTACGATTCCACACCGAACCTTTCCTGCTCCGGATGCAACCTTCACGTTCCGGAGCCGTTTAGCCCAGAGGAGGTGACCACATGAAGGCTTATGAACTGCTGTACTTTGTCGACCCCGCAGCCACCGAGGAGACTCGCGCTGGCGTCATGAAGCGTATTGACGTCGCTGTTACCGAGGCAGGCGGCACCATCGACAACGTCGAGGATTGGGGCAAGCGCAAGCTCGCCTTTGAGATCGACAACCTCACTGAGGGTGACTACACCCTGATCAACTTCCATGCAGACCCCACCCAGATCGCCGAGCTCGACCGAGTTCTGCGCATCAACGATGCCGTCAAGCGCCACATGGTCGTGCGCCGCAGCGACAGGGACTAGTCATGGAAGCGCAGGCAGCACGCCTGCGAATGAGAGGCAGTGAGCAACGTGAGCATCAACAGGGTGAACATTTCCGGCAACCTCACGCGTGACCCGGAGCTGAGGGCCACCCAGGGAGGGATGCAGATCCTCTCCTTCGGTGTCGCCGTCAACGACCGGCGCCGCAACGCCCAAGGCGAGTGGGAGGACGTTCCCAACTTCATCGATTGCGTCGTGTTCGGCAACCGTGCCGAGCCGCTCAGCCGTTTCCTCTCCAAGGGCTCGAAGGTTGCCATTGAAGGCAAGCTTCGCTGGAGCCAGTGGGAGCGCGACGGCCAGAAGCGCAGCAAGATCGAGGTGGTGGTGGACGAGGTCGAGTTCCTCTCGTCCAGGAACGCCCAGCAGCAGGGTGGATCCCAGGGGTACCAGCCCCAGGGCGGCTATCAGCAGCAGCCTTCCTACCAGCCCCAGGGCGGGTACCAGCAGGTGCAGCCCAGCTATGCCGCCCCTGCTCCGGCCCAGGCACCCGCTCCCGTCCAGCCCCAGGCCCCTCGTCCCGCCGTGCCCAATCCGCCCCAGACGGACGTTTACGACGAGGACATCCCGTTCTAGCTTCACTTAGGGCGGTATCGCCGCCAAAGAAAGGCATTAAGACATGGCTAAGCAAAGGCAAGTCGAACAGCGCCAGCCGCGTCGCAAGTTTTGCCAGTTCTGCAAGGAGGACGTCGAGTTCATCGACTACAAGGACGTCCAGCTCCTTCGCAAGTACATGACCGACCGCGGCAAGATCAAGCCCCGTCGCGTCACTGGCGCCTGCACGCAGCATCAGCACGACATCGCGGTCGCCATCAAGCGCGCCCGCGAGATGGCCCTTCTGCCCTACTCCGTCCCCGTGGTTTCCAGCCGCGGCGGGCGTAACCGCGGCTAACCGGGCCGTCCGAGCAAAGACGACACCACGTGGGCGAGACGAGCCATAGCTTCATCCCTCGGGCAGACAAGGGCCTGTTGGATGCCTCCAACGGGATGCGACCGGGCGTTGGTCCCAACCTGAGGCGGGTTCTTGCGAACCTGCCCTCACAGGGGCTTTCCTGGGCGATTCTGGGAGGGGCGGTCTCTGTACTCAGCACGGTGCTCGCAGCCGCACTCGTGGCCTTCGGGCTCTCTTGTGCTGCAGGGGAGGGAAGGACGAGAAAGGCGTTCCTTGCCTTCCTGGCTGCCCTCGCTGCGGCATCGCTCGCGGCTGCCGCATACGACCCCCCTCGCCTCGTGACCGCCCTGCCCGCACTGGCCAGCGCCTTGGCGCTCGTCCTCCTTGCGGACGAGACGGGCATCACGGCGTCGAGGGCCTGTGTTTTGGTCCTCGTCTCCGCTGCGGTCACACTGGGTTCCAGCGCCGCCGTCGCGGCGTCGCAAGGGACGAGCGTCCCCGCTTCCATGGAGGCCTATGCGGCTTCCATAGTCGCGGCAACGAGTGGCTCGCAGAGCCTGGCGCTTCGGGAAGAGGTCGGACACGCCCTCTTCCTCGTCAGGACCTACTGGCCACTCGCCTACCTGGCGAGCGGTGGCCTCCTCGCGGCCTTCTCGAAGCTCGGGAGGGACGCATGGCTGCGCGGTAGGGGGATAAGGCCTCGGAGGACGCCCCTGGCGAACTTCGACGCTCCCCTCTGGGTCCTGCCGGCCTTTGTGGTCGGCCTCGCCCTGAGTGCGGCCTCCTCGCGGCTGACAGGCCTCCCGGCGGGCATCGGCCTTGCTGGCAGAAACCTCCTCGCCGCTGCGCGGGTGGTCCTCTTCCTGCAGGGTTGCGCCGTCGCCGTGGGCTTCCTCAAGAGGAGGGACGCTGGTGTCGCCACCCAGGCAGTCGCCGTGATGGTGGCCGCCTGGCTCGAACTGTCGTTTGTAATCGTGAGCGCCGTTGGCGCCGTCGACCTCGTTGCTAACTTCCGCGGACTTCCGCGAAGACGCACCAGCGTGGGTTAGGCGCCTGCAGGGCTCAATGCAGGGAGTCGGCCTAGGCCGACCAACAAAAGGAGTTCCCATGAAAGTCATCCTTCTGGATGAGCTCAGGGGCAAGGGCGGAGAGGGCGACATCGTAGAGGTCGCCCAGGGCTATGCGGAGAACTTCCTGTTCCCCAGCAAGATCGCCCAGCCTGCCACCCCTGGCAACATCAAGCAGCTTGAGGAGCGCCGTCACAACATCGAGAAGCGCGAGGAGAAGCGCATCGGCGATGCAGAGGCGACCAAGGCCCAGCTCGACGGCAAGTCCGTCACCGTCGACGCCAAGGTCGGCGAGAACGACCAGCTCTTTGGCTCCGTGACCGGCACCCAGATCGTCGCCGCCATCAAGGAGCAGCTCGGCGTAGAGGTCGATCGCAAGCGCCTCGTGCGCAGCGCCGCGATCAAGACCGCCGGCAGGCACCAGATCGAGATCAACCTCTACCGCGAGATCAACGCCGTCGTGACGGTCCTCGTCGGCGTGACCGAGGAGGCTCCCGTCGAGGAGCCTGCCGAGGCCGAGGAGGAGGTCCAGGTCGAGGAGGCCGGCGAGTAGGACTCGCTGGTCCGCCCAGCACCCACTAGCTGGTGTTATCAACACGAATCGCAGCTAGTGGGCGCAAGCGGAGGCCTTTGGCCACAAAATGAACCACAAGAGGGGTCCCATGGCGGAAGGCCACGGGACCCCTCCTCTTTGTAAACGAAACAAAGAGACAAATCATCTACCTGCAATTATTCATCTATTACGCATGCCTATGTCACAAAGTCGCACATGGTCATGCTGGTTGTCTAATAAGCAGGGTAGGGGCGTGGATGTAGAAAACTCCGTTGGCAAAATAATCCCAATTTTGTCGAAAACTGTGAAAAATGGTGAAAGCCCCGCTAGTGGGGAATAGCTATCAACAATGCCCTGTTGACGGGTCTGTTTGACATATCTGGCCGCGTCTGGATGCGCTACCATGCCCACGCAGCCGACGCTAGGAGAAGCCATGCCCGACGCAACGTACGACGACTATCCCTCGATGCCCCGCGCCGACGTGACGATGCCGCAGGACCGAGCCGCCGAGAAGTCGGTCCTCTCGGCCATGCTGCTCTCGCAGGACGTCCTCCAGGAGTGCCTCGTCGATTTGGACGAACAGGACTTCTACCTCTACTCCCACCGCGCCATCTTCCACGCCATGAACGAGATGTTCGACCGCGCCCAGCCCGTGGACCCCATCTCGATGGCGGATCACCTCAAGAGCGCGGGACAGTTGGACAAGGTGGGTGGCATGGCCTACCTCCTCGAGCTCAACGAGGACTCCCTCTCGCTCGCGAGCTGGCGCCACCATACGGAGATCCTGCACCGGGACTCGACCCTGCGCGCCATCATCGCGGCGTCGGCGAGGATCACCGCCCTTGCCTTCGACGCTCCCGAGGACACCAAGGAGGTCGTGGATACCGCCGAGAACCTTCTTTTGGGCGTGACCAGCAGGGAGATAGGCGACAGCTACTCGGACCTCTCGGAGGTCATGGGCAACCTCTACAACGAGCTGGGGGAAGCCTGTCTCAACCCCGACGGCACCCTGGGCGTCCTCACCGGGTATCCCGGCATAGACCGAAGGCTCCAGGGCCTCCGGGCGGGCCAGATGATCGTCATCGGCGCGCGCCCAGGCGTGGGAAAGACCTCCTTCGCGCTCAACCTGGCAACCAACGCTGCGGCCAACGGCGCCTCGGTCGCCTTCTTCTCGCTCGAGATGAGCAAGGTCGAGATCGCGCAGAGGCTCCTCTCGGCCTATGCGAAGATTCCCCTCTCGGACATCCGCGGCGCCCGCATCAAGGACAACCAGTGGCCCACGATCCTCGAGGCCACGCGCGACCTCTCGCGCCTGGACATCATGATCGATGACACCCCGGGAACCACCGTGACCGAGATTCGTGCCAAGGCCCGCCGCATGCTCAAGGGCAAGGAGAACGGCATCGTGCTGGTGGACTACCTGCAGCTCCTCTCGCCCCCCTCGGGACGCCAGCGCGCCGACTCCCGCGCCACCGAGGTCTCGGAGATGTCGCGCGGCATCAAGATCATGGCCAAGGACCTCGAGTGTCCGGTCGTGGCCCTCTCGCAGCTCAACCGTCAGGTGACCGACCGAAAGGGGCAGCGTCCCCAGCTCTCGGACCTGCGCGAGTCCGGCTCCATCGAGCAGGATGCCGACATCGTCATACTGCTCGACCGCTCCATGACCGAGGAGGAGGCGGAGAGGCCCGACCGCCCCGACTTCAACGTCACGGAGTTCATCATCGCGAAGAACCGCTCGGGACCTCTGGACATCGTGCCGCTCATGTTCCTGCCCGGCTCGACCAAGTTCGTCGAGGTGGACAGGCATCACGAGGGCTAGCGGCAGCGCGGCGGAACATCCTGCGGCCCGTCTCCGTCCCCAGGGCGGTGCGGGCGTCCGCGCCTCGCTGCCGTATAATTGGCCGGTAAGCACGGAAACCCAAGAAGGAGACGCAATGCCTGCATCAGTGCTGGTGGGAACTCAGTGGGGCGACGAGGGCAAGGGCAAGGTGACCGACCTCATCGCGGGTGACTACGACGTGGTCTGCCGCTTTGCTGGTGGCGCAAACGCCGGACACACCGTCATCGCCGGAGGCCACAAGCTGGCCCTGCACCAGGTTCCCTCCGGGGTCATGTACGAGGGCACCTACCCGGTCATAGGCAACGGCTGCATCGTCGACCCCGAGATCCTCCTGGGAGAGATCGACATGCTCGAGGCCCAGGGCATCTCCTGCGACGACCTCAAGATCAGCGGCAACGCCCACATCGTCATGCCCTACCACAAGGACCTCGACGGGGCCCACGAGAAGAGGCTCGGCAAGAACCTCATCGGCACGACGAAGCGCGGCGTCGGACCCACCTACATGGACAAGATGAACCGCACCGGCCTGCGCGTGCAGGACATGCTGGACGAGAAGATCTTCCGCGAGAAGCTCGAGGCCGCACTCGAGTACACCAATCCCATCCTCGAGAAGGTCTACGAGCTGCCCACCTACACCGTGGAACAGATCTGCGAGACCTACCTTTCCTACGCCGAGCGCATCAAGCCCTACATCGTGGAGAGCTCGCTCTTCCTCAACGAGCAGATCGAGGCAGGTAAGAACATCCTCTTCGAGGGCGCCCAGGCCACCATGCTCGACATCGACCATGGCACCTACCCCTTCGTCACCTCCTCGAACTGCACTGCGGGTGGAGCCGTGACGGGCTCTGGCGTTGGTCCCGTCCACATCAAGCGCGTCCTTGGCATCGCCAAGGCGTACCTCACCCGCGTCGGGTCCGGACCCTTCCCGACCGAGCTCTTCGACGAGGTCGGCGACAAGCTGGGCGAAGTTGGTCACGAGTACGGCGTCACCACCGGCCGCAAGCGTCGCTGTGGCTGGTACGACTCCGTCGTCGTCAACTACGCCGCCCGAGTCAACGGCCTCACCGACCTCGCCATCACCAAGCTCGACGTACTGGGCTGCCTGGACCAGATCAAGGTCTGCGTCGCCTACGAGTGCGACGGCAAGCGCTACACCACGGTTCCGGAGCATCAGAGCGTCTTCTACCACGCGAAGCCCATCTACGAGACGCTTCCCGGCTGGAACTGCGACATCTCGGGCGTGCGGGACTTCTACAAGCTCCCTCGCGAGGCAAAGGACTACATCGACTTCCTCGAGCAGCTCGCAGGTGTGCGAGTCTCGATCATCACTGTCGGCCCCGACCGCGACCAGACCATCGACAGGTGCTGGAGGTAGTCCGGCGCGTGACAAGGAACCCCCGCGACAACCGGGCCTTCGCCATAGTCTGCGACAGCCTCTGCGACCTCCCGCTGCCCGTCTTCGAGGCGGCGGGAGTCGTTCCCCTGGCGCAGGTCGTACGAGTCGCCGGCACGGACTACCGAGACTGCGTCGACCTCGACCCCTCTGACTTCTACGTCCAGATCTCGTCCACGCACGGGCAGGTCAACACCTTCGCGCCCTCTCTCGACGAGTACGTGGCCACCTACGATCGACTGGTTGCCGAGGGCTGGAAGGACGTCGTCTCGCTCCATGCCTCCTCGGCGATGAGCGACTCCTTCGCCCTTGCCCAGGAGGCCGCGTCCCGAGTGACTGGCGCAAGGGTCGAGGTGGTCGACTCCTGCGGGACGTCGGGGCAGCTCGCCCTGGTGCTCGCCTGCCTCGTCTCCGCCCGTGACGGGGGCTGTGACACGGACGAGGCCCTCGCCCGCGTGCGCGAGGGCGCCTTGGCGGCGCGCTGCCTCGTCGTGCCCGCGCCCGACGCGCGGCCAACGCTCTCGAAGCTTCGCCCCAAGCCCGGCCTCCTCAGGCGCGCCGACTCCCTGCGCGTCCGCGCGATGGGCGCCCGAAGGCTCTTCGCCATCTCCGACGGGGGAGAGTCGCGCGAGGTCATGCGCGCCACCGACCTCCAGCGCCTGGCGGGCAACATGGCCCGGACCATGAGTTCGTACTCGCAGGTCGTGGGCCCCCTCACCTACGTGGAGATCAGCGCTGGCGTGCCACGGCTCCTGAGCATCATAGAGAAGCCCCTTGACACCAACGAGTTCGTCTCTGACCGCGCGGCGGTGCTCAACACCAATCCCTGCACCACCTGCCAGCTGGGAATCGGTGCGGTCGGGATAGCCTACATGCCTTCCTCGCTCCTTTCGGCGAGAGAGGCGTCCGGAATACTCTGCATGCAGGACTAGTCCTTGGGAGGCAGCACATGAACGTGACCGACGGAAAGCTCGACGTCCTCCTCCTTGGCTCCGGCGGTCGCGAGCATGCGCTCCTGCTGAAGCTCGCCGAGTCCCCACGCGCGGGGAGGATTTGGGTCGCCCCGGGCAATGGCGGGATGGACGAGCTCGCGACGCCCGTGACGCTGGACCAGGACGACCCTGCGGCGGTGGCCTCCCTCGCCACGGACAAGGGCATAGGCCTCGTGGTCATAGGTCCCGAGGCGCCCCTGGTGGCGGGCGTGGCGGATGCCGTGAGGGCGGCCGGGATACCGGTCTTCGGCCCCAGTGGCAGGGCGGCCCGGATGGAGGGGTCGAAGAGGTTCGCGAAGGACGTCATGGCCCGCGCCGGAGTTCCGACGGCGGCCTGGCGCAGCTTCACCGACGAGGCCTCCTGCCTTGCGTACGTGCGGTCGCTTGGCGGACCTTGCGTGGTCAAGGCTGACGGGCTCGCCGCGGGCAAGGGCGTCATCGTCGCCCAGGACGTGGACGAGGCCCTGGACGGCGTGCGCGAGTGCTTCTCCGGCGGCTTTGGCGAGGCGGGTCGGACGGTGGTGGTGGAGGAGCTCCTCCAGGGTCCCGAGTGCTCGCTCCTCGCCCTGACCGACGGCACCACCCTCGTCCCCCTCGCCACCGCCCAGGACCACAAGCGCGCCCTGGACGGGGACAAGGGGCCCAACACGGGCGGCATGGGCGTCTACTCCCCCGTGCCCATCCTCCTTCCCGGCGAGCTGGAGCAGATGACCCAGATGATGCAGGCGACGGTCGACCAGCTGCGCCGCGACGGCATCACCTACAGCGGCTGCCTCTATGGCGGCTTCATGCTCACCGAAGACGGTCCCAAGGTGCTCGAGTACAACGCGCGCTTCGGCGACCCCGAGACCCAGGTGGTTCTGCCTCGCATGAGGGGGGACCTTGTCGAGGCCTTCCTGGCCTGCGACGACGGAACGCTGGACCGCGTGGACATCGGCTGGGGGGACGACTGGGCGGTCTCCGTCGTGCTCACCAGTGCCGGATACCCCGGCAGCTACGAGAGGGGCAAGCCCATCAGTGGCATCGAGGACGCCGAGACCCTGGATGGGGTCACGGTGTACCACGCCGGCACCCGTCGCGACGGCGGCGGCCGCATCGTCACCGACGGCGGCCGCGTCCTGGACGTGACGGCGGTGGCTGGGAGCTTCGAAGACGCCCGCAACCTCGCCTACCAGGCCTGCGACAGGATCTCCTTCGAGGGCAAGACCTATCGTCACGACATCGGAATCAAGGCCATCAAGGGACGAACGAGCCTCTAGGCCAGACTTGAACGGAGTGCACAAGGTGAAAGAGGAAAAGCCCGACACGGAGGTCGCCCCCCAGGACTCCGCCGAGGAAGAACCCAGCTACGAGTCGCGAGCCGAGGCGAGCCAGGGACTCGAGGAAGCCATCGGTGGCATGCGCGACGCGACCCAGGCCTTCGTGTACGACGGGCAGCGTGCCACGACGGGCCACAGCTCCGGGGAGCCGATGCGTCGCGGCCTCGTGCTGGGCGATGACGACCCGCGCGACCGAGACCTCCGCGAGGCAGTGGTGAGCGAGGACACGGTCTGGCAGGGGCGCATCTTCGACGTGTCGAGGCTGCAGGTCAGGCTGCCCGACGGGCGCCAGGCCCTGCGCGACGTGGTGCGTCATCCCGGAGCGGTCGCCATCGTCGCGCTGACCGATGACGGGCGAATCTGTCTGGTCCGCCAGTACCGCACGGCGTTGGGACGCGTTACGGTCGAGGTCCCCGCCGGCAAGCTCGACCCGGGCGAGGACCCCCTGGACTGCGCCGAGCGCGAGCTTCTCGAGGAGACGGGGATGAGGGCGCGCAACATGGCGTTCCTCACCACCATAGCCTCCTCCGACGGCTTCGCCGACGAGCTCATTCACATCTACATGGCGACAGGCCTCAGCTTCGGCGCGTCTGACCCGGACGCCGACGAGTTCATAAACGTTGACCTGGTCGACCTCGGCGAGCTGGTGGACGCCGTCCTGGACGGTCGCATAGAGGACGCGAAGACGGTGGTCGGCGCCCTCATCTGCGACGCGGTGGGGCACCGCCTCGCCATGCAGCCCGAGGACGGCGCGGAGTAGGCGGAGCTTGCCTATACTTAGCTTGACTGGCTCTTTTTGTTGTTGATGCGAGTGGCAGGGAGAATCTCCATGGCAAGGAAACGAGAAGGGGCGCGCATCCAGAAGGGTGCCCTCACGGCCGAGCAAGCCGAGAGGCTCTTTGCCACCGTCGACGAGACGGGCCACACCAACGAGGAGACCGCCGCGCGCCAGAGGCGCCATCGCAAGGAGTTCGGCCACGGGGTGGACGTCGACCCGCTCGCCGGCGCCGACCCCTCCGGCTCCAACGTGGAGAAGGTCATCACGCGTACCGCCGTGACCTTCGTCCTGGTCTTCCTCGTCATCGTCGTGGCGCTGCAGGTCGCCGCAGGCCTCATCCGCCGTGCCAGCACCGCGAACCTCGCGGAGAACGTCAACATCACCACCGTCGCCTCCGCCCTCAAGGGTGGCGTGGAGTGGGGCAACGGCTTCACGCAGTTCCCCGAGAAGTACTCCGTCCAGGAGGCGGACGAGAACACGCATCGTGTCGAGGTGACCGTCACCGACACCTCGTCCGAGGACGCGCTCGAGGCCTTCGCCGGCTCCCAGATCCAGGCCACGGCCTTCTCTGTCAACGCGCTCCTCAACCCCAACATCGACACCGTGGTCTATCGCGTCAACGTGCATGTCGGCGCCAACGGCAAGTTCCAGACCTCCTCGTTCTTCGGCTTCCTGCAACCCACGGGAGAGATCAAGACGCTCATGACCTTCATCTGGACCAAGTCCACCACCGACACGGGGGTGCGCTTCAACTGCACTATCACCGGCGTGGACACGGCGATGCAGGAGGAGCTCAGGAAGAACGTGACGACGAGCTTCACGCCCTCGTCGATTCTGGGCGTCGTCCTGGGCGACGAGGACAAGGGCACGGGTTCCGATTCGGCCAGCGTGGACTCCACCAAGGCGAACCCGGACTCCTCCGAGAAGGGCGATGGCTCGTCCGCCTCGTCATCCACGGGCGACGCGGAGCAGACCAAATCCGCGGCATAGCGGATTCGCACATGCCCGAACGGCCAGGGGGACTGCGGAGCTCGTGCTCCGCAGTCCCCCTTCGCAATGACCAAAGCGCCTCTCGCCTAGCCTTTGAGGAGCGTGCAGACGTCTCCCAGCACGGTCTCGAAGTTGACCCCGCGCATCTCGAAGTCTGGCTGGTAGCGCGTCACCACCATGGCCTTGCGCACGAGCTCGCCTGCGAACTCCGTCGCCTCGAGCAGGGACCTTCCGCACATGACGGCGGCAAGCAGGCTCGAGGCATAGAGGTCTCCCGTGCCGTGGAGCATGTAGGGCAACAGCTCGGCCTTGACCTCGCATACGTCGAGGTCGCCCCCACAGACGTAGTTTCGGATGAGCCCGTCCCCGCGGATGACCCCCTTGAGGACGACGGCCTTGGCGCCCATGCCCACGAGCGCCTCGAGGTTCTGCCTCACGAAGTCGTCGGAAACGTCGTGCCCCTGGTAGGGGATGCCGGTGAGGATGGAGGCCTCGGTGAGGTTGGGGGTGAGGAGGTCCGCCCCGTCGACGAGGGCGCCCATGGCCTCGCACATCTCGTCGGTGTAGGTGGGGTACTTGGCACCCTCGTCACCCATGACCGGGTCGACGACGCGCAAGGCGCGCGGGTGCTCGCGATAGAGGCGCTGGATGGCGCCCACCTGTCCGGCGGAACCCAGGAAGCCGGAGTACACGGCGTCGAGCTCGACGCCCTCCTGCACCCAGGCGTCGAGGTAGGGCTCAAGCATGTCGGTGGTGTCGTGCATGTGGAAGACGGGGAATTTGGTGTTTGCCGAGAAGAGCGAGGTGGGGACAGGACACACGTCGCATCCGGCGGCAGAGAGCACGGGGATGGCCACTGCCAGGGAGCACTTCCCGTAGCCGCAGAGGTCATGGACGGCCGCCACGCGCGGTATGTAGTGCCCCTCGCGCCGGTACAGCCTGATTTCGTTTGCGTTGGTCATGGTGGTTCCTCTCACATGGACTGATGGACCGATGCTGCAGGACACGATAGACCATCGGCACGGGGTGCGCCGCGCTTGTAGCCAGAGTGTGCGCGCCGAGGAGCGGGCGCTCCCGCCAACGTATACTGGGAAGGCACGATTGCACGGGCACAGACGAGGGGAGACCTCATGTCAGGCGAGCAGCAGGCACCGTTGGTGGGAATCATCATGGGCTCGAAGTCGGACCTTCCGGCCATGGAGGCGTGTACCAGGCAGCTCGAGGAGTTTGGCGTGCCCTACGAGCTCGTCGTCGCCTCGGCCCACCGGGCCCCGGCGAAGGTGCGCGAATGGGCGTCTGCCGCGGCAGCACGCGGCATCAAGGTGATCATCGCCGCCGCAGGCAAGGCGGCCCACCTGGGTGGGGTCGTCGCGGCCTACACGCCGCTGCCCATCGTGGGCGTGCCCATGAGGACGAGCGACCTGGGGGGGATGGACTCGCTCCTCTCCATGGTCCAGATGCCCTCCGGGGTGCCCGTCGCCTGCGTGGCGATCGGCGGGTCGAAGAACGCGGCCATCTACGCGACCCAGATCCTGGGCACGTCCATGCCCGAGTACGCGAACAAGCTGGTGGAGTTCAAGCGCCAGATGGCGGAGGCCTAGTCCCGCCCGGAAGACGAGAGGAGACCGCGTGCCAGGGAAGCACATGAGAAGGGACGACGCCCCTCGTCGGGAGGGGGGACTGGGTCAGGGCGTGCATGCGCCGCTCCCCATAGAGCCTGTCATCGAGCGCAACCCCGCCGACCCCGAGCGTCGCGCCAGGAAGGGCGAGACGACGGGGGAGAGGGGCTCGAGAAGGCGCCGCCTCCTCGTCTCGAACGTCCTCCTCGCCGTCGGCATCGTGCTCCTCCTGGTGGCTGCTGGCCTCTGGGGGTACTCCCGCTGGCAGTACCACGAGCAGGACGTGGTCAACGACAGGCTCGCGTCCTTCGCCAACGTGAGCGACGCGACGTCCGCCTCGGACGACGGCAGCGCGAAGGCCCCGGTCGACGTCGACTGGGCTGGCCTCAAGGCGGTCAACAAGGACGTGGTGGGTTGGGTCTACGTGCCCGACACGGTGGTCAACTACCCCGTCTACCAGGGCACGGACAACGACTACTACCTACACCACACGGCTGAGGGCCAGTACACTCTGGGCGGACAGGTGTTCATGGACTACGAGAACACGGCTCCCGGGCTGATCGACGGCCAGACCATGCTCTATGGCCACCATCTCAAGAGCGGACAGATGTTCTACTCGCTCTTCCTCCTCAAGGACCAGGAGGTCTTCGACGCCACGCCGACCATCTGGTACCTCACCGAGCAGCAGAGCTACGAGCTCGAGCCGCTCTTCGTCTACTACACCCAGCCCGACGACGGGACCGCGCGCACGACCAAGTTCGACTCGGACGAGGAGCTGAGGTCCTACCTGAACGAACGCCTCGCGAAGGCCGTGGCGAGCCGCCCCGATGCGGCAAGGATAATTTCGGGCCTGAAACACGTCATGACCATGTCGACCTGCAACTACTACGATGGCTATGGCCGGTCGCTTCTGGTCTGCGTCCCCAAGGCGGAGGCAGCGGCGGCCCTCGCAGCCACGGAATAGCCCAGGCATGACCCCTTCCCAAGGAGACCGCCCAGTGAGAGAGACGTCTCGGACCGCCTTTGACATCGACGAACTGGGGGAGGGAGATTCGCCTCACGAGGAGTGCGGCGTCTTTGGCGTCTGGGCCCCCGGGCGTGACGTGTCGCGCATCACCTACTTCGCCCTGCGCGCCCTGCAGCATCGCGGCCAGGAGTCCGCGGGAATAGCCGTGGGGGACGGCAGCACGGTCTTGGTCCGCAAGGACCTCGGACTCGTGGACGCCGTGTTCACCGACGCGGACATCTCGGCCATGCGCGGCAAGGTGGCCATAGGGCACGTCCGCTATGGGACCTCCGGCGCGCGCAGCTGGGAGGCGGCGCAGCCGCACCTCTCGACCATCAGCGAGGTCATCATCGCCCTCGCCCACAACGGCACGCTCGTGAACTCGGACAGCCTGCGCGCGAGCCTGGTCGAGCTGGGCGTGCCCTTCCGCTCGAACACCGACTCAGAGGTCGCCGCCAAGCTCATCGGCCACTACACCAAGGAGACGAGCCACCTCCGCCAGGGCATTGCCAAGGCCATGGGCATGATCGAGGGCGGCTACGCCATGGCGCTGGTGCGCGAGAACGCGCTCTACGCCTTCCGCGACCCCAACGGGATACGTCCCCTGGTGCTGGGCCGGCTGGGAGACGACGGCTGGGTCGTCGCCTCCGAGACCTGCGCCCTGGACATCGTCGGGGCCGACTACGTGCGCGAGGTCGAGCCCGGCGAGATCATCCGCGTCTCGGACGACGGGCTGGTGAGCGAGAGAGGCGTGCCCGCCCGCGTGCCGGCCAGCTGCATCTTCGAGGAGGTCTACTTCTCGAGGCCCGACTCGGTTGTCATGGGCAAGTCGGTGTACTCCATGCGCTTCGACATGGGACGGCAGCTCGCCCGGGAGGCACCGGTCGACGCGGACCTGGTCATCGGCGTGCCCGACAGCGGCCTGCCTCCTGCGGAGGGCTTCGCACGAGAGATGGGGATACCCTTCGGCGAGGGCTTCGTGAAGAACCGCTACGTGGCGCGCACCTTCATCCAGCCAACCCAGGAGCAGCGTAGCCTCGGCGTCCGTCTGAAGCTCAACGCCCTGCGCGACAACGTCGCCGGCAGGCGCGTCGTCATGGTGGACGACTCCATCGTGCGCGGAACCACTTCCAAGCAGATAGTCCAGATGCTGCGCGACGCAGGCGCCCGCGAGGTCCACGTGCGCATCAACTGCCCCGAGGTGAGGTGGCCCTGCTTCTACGGCATCGACACCGACGTCCAGTCCCAGCTCATCTCTGCCAGCAAGGGCGTGGAGCAGGTGAGGGAGTTCATCGGGGCCGACAGCCTGGCGTTCCTCTCGCTTGCCGGACTCAGGCAGTGCGTGCCCTCGACCGGCTGGTGCTGCGCCTGCTATGACGGCTGGTATCCCGTGAGGATCCCTCAGAGCTTCGCCCAGAGGAAGTTCATGGAGGGCTACAGGCCCGGGGGTCCCGAGGAATAGCGGAAGCCCCCGCGTCGGCGTCCCTGTCCCGCACGACCATCGAAGAGAAGACCCATGAGAGGGGAAACAATGGAGAAGGCCCAGACGAGGCACGTGAGCTACGCCGACGCCGGCGTCGACGTGGACGAGGGCGCGCGCGCCGTCGACGCCATCAAGGAGATGGTGGCGTCCACCAGCAGGCCCGAGGTCATCGGTGGGCTGGGCGGGTTTGGCTCCTGCTTCTCCATGGCGTCCTTCAAGGACATGGAGGACCCCGTCCTGGTCTCGGGCACCGACGGCGTGGGCACCAAGCTCGCGATCGCACAGCTCCTGGGGCGCCACGACAGCGTGGGGCAGGACCTCGTCGCCATGTGCGTGGACGACGTGGTGCCCATCGGCGCGGAGCCCCTCTTCTTCCTCGACTACATCGCCATAGGGAAGCTGCGCGCGGAGCACGTGGCGCAGGTGGTGAGCGGCATCGCCGAGGGCTGCCGCATGAGCGGCTGCGCCCTCGTCGGTGGAGAGATGGCCGAGCATCCGGGTGTCATGGCCCCCGACGACTACGACCTCGCGGGCTTCGTGGTGGGCGTCGTGGACCGTCCCAGGATGATCGGCCCCGACAAGGTGCGCGTGGGTGACGTGATCCTGGGACTTCCCAGCTCGGGCATCCACTCCAACGGCTACTCTCTGGTTCGCAAGGTTGCCATCGAGGGCAAGAGCATCGAGGAGCTGGAGGCCCCGCTCGAGGAGCTGGGCGGCGAGTCCCTGGCGGACGCGGTCATGCGTCCCACCACCATCTATGCGGGGGCGCTGGTCAGAGCCCTCAAGGTAGGGGCTCCCATCCACGCCATGGCGCACATCACGGGCGGTGGCATCACAGAGAACCTCAACCGCGCCCTGCCCGCGGACATCGACGCGGTCGTCGACCGTGGCGGCGAGGACGGGCCCGGCTGGGACGTCCCGCCCGTGATCGACTACTGCGTGCGCGCGGCGGGGCTCACCCAGGACGAGGCCTACAAGACCTTCAACATGGGGGTGGGCATGAGCCTGATCGTCGCCCCCGAGGACGTGGCCATGGTCCGTGCCGCCCTGGCCTACCAGGGGCTCGAGTCGTTCGTGATGGGCGAGTGCGTGCCGGGCAGCGGAAAGGTGAGCTACCGATGAGCGACGACCTCACGCTCTCCACCCCCGAGCCCGCGAGCCTTCCCATGGCGCGCGAGGGACGGCCACTGCGCCTGGGGGTGCTCATCTCCGGCTCGGGCACCAACCTCCAGGCGATCATCGACCGCATCGCCGACGGGACGCTGAATGCCACCGTCGAGCTCGTGGTCTCCTCTCGTCCGGGAGCCCTGGGGCTCAAGAGGGCGGAGGCGGTGGGCATCCAGACCCTGAGCCTCTCGAAGGAGATCTACGACGACCCCCTGACTGCGGACGAGGTCATCGCCACCGAGCTGCGCCGCCGCGACGTTGACTACGTGGTGATGGCGGGCTACATGAGGATGGTCCACTACCCGATACTACGGACGTTCCCATCCCGGGTCGTCAACATCCATCCCGCGCTGCTGCCCAGCTTCAAGGGGGCCCACGCCATCCAGGACGCCTTCGACGCCGGGGTGAAGGTGACGGGCGTCACGGTGCACTTCGCCGACGAGCGCTACGACTGCGGACCGATTGTTGCCCAGCGCGCCCTTGCGGTCGAGGAGGGTTGGGACGTGGACGAGCTGGAGGCGCACATCCACCAGATCGAGCACGTGCTGTACCCCGAGGTCATCCAGCTGCTCGCCGACGGTCGCGTGAGCCTGGACGCCGACGGCAGGAGGGTTCACGTCACCCCCTCTGCCTAGTGGGGACCTATCAAGCGATCAGAAGCTGCGGATGACGGCAATCTTGTTCGAGAGGTTCGCGATGGCCGGAACCTTTATGAGCAGCCGGTAGACAGGGTTGATGAGGGGCATCTTCTCGCTCAGGCTGCGGTCGGCGACGTGGCGCAGGCCATCGATGCCGGCCACCAGCTCCGCGCCGCTCCGTGCACCAAACGTGAAGCGAGCGTTGCTCTTGGAGATGCTCCTCTCCACGTCCTTGCCCACGAAGCGAGGGTTGAGAAACTCGACGAAGAGGGTGGCGCGGGCGTAGCGGTCCCGCACGATCGAGAGAATCCGTGCCACGTCCTCGGCCGAGAGGTACATCGTCAGCCCCTCGACGATCACGAGGACCGGCCCGTCGATGGGACCAACCTCGGCCGCCCATGCTTCGTCCATGGCCGAGAAGGCATGCATCTTCACGCGGTCGGTGTCCTCGACGAAGCGGCGCCGGACGTCGATGGTCTCGGGCAGGTCGATGTCGTGCCAGCGGATGCGGCCGTTGTCCATGCGCCAGAAGCGCATGTCCATGCCGCAGGCGATGTTGATGACCGTGCAATCCGGGTTCGAGGCCACGAACTCGCCCACCATGTCGTCGAGCAGCATCGTGCGGGCAATCACGCCGGCACCCATCGCAAGGTCCTTGTCGGCGAAGGAGAAGTCGTAGTCCATCCGGTCGACCATCTCGACGGCCTTGTCGTCGTGGATGAGGGCGTTCTTGCGTCGCGACTCCTTTGCCCGTGCGTAAAGGGTCTGGACCATGGTCTCCGGCACGCCGGATATGTCTATCTTCTCCATGCGTCGTACCTCGCCTGTTCCGAAGGTTGCATTGGCAGCAAGAATAGTAAGACTTTGCTAACTTTCAGGCAAAGTGACTTAGGGAGAGGCGCGGTGGAGCACCCCGTCACGGGACCTTTTCCGCCGGTCCTTGCGGCTACCTTTCGTGCGACAGCAGACAGACGGTCTCCACGTGCTTGGTGTGGGGGAACATGTCCACGAGCTCGATCCTGCGCGCGTGCCAGCCATGTCTGCGGAACTCCCCCAGGTCGCGGAGCTGCGTCTGGGGGTTGCAGCTCACGTAGACCACCGCCCGGGGCTCGAGGGCGCAGGCCGCGGCGATGAACTCGGGGGTTGATCCGGCGCGCGGCGGGTCCATCATCACTACGTCGAAGCCTTCGCCACCACGCTCCCGCAGGCGCCTCATGTACTTGGTGGCGTCGGCTCGGACGAAGTCGCAGGAGGCGGAGAGGTCGTTCTCGCCCGCATTCCTCCTTGCGCAGTCCACGGCGCCCGCCACCTGCTCCACCCCCACGACGCGCACGTCTCGCCCGTTCTCTTGTGCGGCACGGGCGGCGCAGATGCCTATGGAGCCCGTGCCACAGTAAGCGTCGAGCATGCGCTCGCCGGCCCGAAGCTCCGCCGCGTCGATGGCCAGGCTATAGAGCACCTCGGTCTGGGCGGGGTTGGTCTGGTAGAAGCTGGTCGGCCCCACCTCGAAGCGACAGCCCAAAAGCTTGTCGTGCATGACGCCCGGTCCCAGGAGGGTAACGCAGTCGCGGCCCAGTATGGCGTTGGTGCGCCTTTGGTTGACGTTCTGGACGATGCTCGTGAGCTCGGGGTGAGCCTCCTTGAGCATGCGGGCGAGCCTGGACGCGTGGGGGAGCTGGGACCCGTTGGTGACGATGGTCAGGAGGACCTCGTCCGTGGCGTACCCGCTGCGCACGACGGCGTTTCTCAGGACTCCCGTGCCTTGGTCCTCGCGGTACGCGGGAATGTGCAGGCGCTCCGCCGCCCGTGCGAGGTCGTCGATTATCGCCCTTCCGCAGGGGTCCTCCACCAGGCAGTCGTGACAGGCCACGATGCGATGGCTCCCCGCCTCGTAGAAGCCGGCCCTGACCCTCCCCTTCGCCCCTGGGGCGAAGGGAGAGGCCATCTTGTGGCGGAAGCGCACGGGTTCCTCCATGCCATGGACGCGCCCCAGCTCGCAGCCGTCCTTCTCGACGGCGGGCGAGAAGAGCTCCTCCATGGCCTCCTGCTTGCGCCTCAGCTGGATGGGGTAGGGGACGGCGAGCCACTCGCAGCCACCGCAGCGCCTGGATATGGGGCAGGTGTAGGTTCTGAATCCCACGCTCTTCTCCCGCCTCGCTTGCCTCGCCTTGGTTACCAACTTGTACGGGCTATTGTACGGCCAGGTCTCGCGCGTCGATCGAGCGATAGAATCTGGGAACCACGAATCGACCGCGACAGAAGGGGGACCTCATGGGAGCTCCTACCAAGATCGGCATCATCGGAATGGGCCACGTTGGCGCGCACGTGGCAAACGCCATTCTCTACCAGGGACTTGCCGCCGAGATCTATTGCGTCGACTCCATCGAGAGCAAGGTCGCCTGCGAGGTCAACGACCTCCAGGACGCCATGTCCTTCTACCCCCGCCAGGCGCGCGTGTACAACTGCCATGAGAACTACGAGGAGCTCCTGGGCTGCGACGTCATCGTCAACGCCGCAGGCCACGTCGCCCAGGCGGCTGGCAACCGCGACGGCGAGCTCTTCTGCACCGCGGAGGAGACCAAGAAGTGGGCGCCGCGCATCAAGGGCTACAAGGGCGTCATCGTCACCATCGCCAACCCCTGCGACGTCGTCGCGACCATGGTCTGGAAGCTCGCCGAGCTCGAGCCGCGCCAGGTCGTGGGGTCGGGCACCGCACTTGACTCCGCACGCTTCCGCCATGCCCTCTGGGACGCCACCGGCTACAACCCCAACTCCATCACCAGCTGGATGATCGGCGAGCACGGTGCGAGTCAGTTCGCCGCTTGGTCGCACGTGTCGTTTGGCGCCACGCCACTGGCGGAGCTCGAGAAGTCAGATCCCAAGCACTTCTCCTTCGACAAGGACGCCATCGAGGAGGCCGCGCGCATGGGCGGCTACGTGACCTACGCCGGCAAGCAGTGCACCGAGTACTCCGTGGCAAACGCCGCGACCGAGCTGGTCAAGGCCGTGGTGCAGGACTCCAAGCTCATCACCCCCGCGGGCACCCTGCTCGAGGACGTCTACGGAGAGAGCGGCCATTACAGCTCCATCCCCTGCGTCATTGGCAAGGACGGCGTCGAGGCCACCTTCCCCCTCGAGCTCAGCGCCGACGAGCAGGAGAAGTTCCACGCCAGCTGCAAGCACATCCAGGACAACCTCGAGAAGGTCAGGTGCTGGTAGGCTGACCCGTCACGAGTCGTAAGGCGATTTCAGCGAGGACCCGGCGACCACGACGGCCGTCGGGTCCTCTCGCCTGTAAATGCTACGGTAGACAATACAATTGAACTTTATTCAAAATTCGTCCACCATCGTCTTCCAAGAAGAGTAAAGTGACCCCAGTTTTAAATTAGGGTCAAAACGACTCACGAGGAGGGGTGGCCATGCAGTCCAAGATCGCGCACGCGGCAGAGCGCAAGGCCTTTGGCGTCGCCATAGACCGGATCATCAAGAGCGCATCGGGCGAAGACCGGGAGAAGAACGTCGAGCACCTCATCGACATGGCGGGCAAGCTTCTGAAGGACACCTCCCCCGGTGCCACCCGCGGCATCCGCAAGGGCCTCTACCCTGGCTCCAAGTGGGAGAATTGGCTCTTTGACGTCATCGACACCACCGACCCCAACGTGCTGCGCACGACGGTGCTCAACGGTGGCTACGAGGCTGCCTTCCGCGGCCTGCGCAACACCACGGCAAACGCCGAGAAGTACCAGTGCAACGTGCCCTGGATCATCCTCTTCGACCCCACGAGCGCCTGCAACAAGCACTGCGTGGGCTGCTGGGCGGCAGACTACGGCAACCGCCTCAACCTGAGCTACGACGAGATGGACCGCCTCGTCACCGAGGCGTCGGACCTGGGGACCCACCTCTTCATGCTCACCGGCGGCGAGCCCCTGGTGCGCAAGGCCGACGTGCTCAAGCTGGCCGAGAAGCACAACGACTGCCTCTTCAACATCTTCACCAACGCCTCGCTGGTGGACGAAAGGTTCTGTGAGGACGTGCAGCGCCTGGGCAACGTCGTGTTCTCGGTCTCGCTCGAGAGCTACGAGCCCAGCGTGAATGACGGCCGCCGTGGCGACGGTTCGTTCGAGGAGGTCATGCGCGCCTTCGACCTCATGAAGGCGCACGGTCTGCTCTACGGCACCTCCACCGCCTACACGCGCGAGAACACGGAGCGCGTCTCGAGCGACGAGTTCTTCGACCTCATCATCGAGAAGGGCTGCCGCTGGGCCTGGTTCTTCCACTACATGCCGGTGGGGGAGGGCGCCAACGCCGACCTCATGCCCACCGTCGAGCAGCGCGAGTACATGCTGCACCGCATCCGCGAGATCCGCGGCGTCGAGGGCGGCAAGCCCATCTTCGCCATGGACTTCCAGAACGACGGCGAGTACGTGGGCGGCTGCATCGCGGGAGGCCGCGTCTACTGCCACGTCAACGCCCGTGGCGACGTGGAGCCCTGTGTCTTCATCCACTACTCCAACGTGAACATCCGCGACCACAGCTGGCTCGAGTGCCTGCAGCAGCCCATCTTCCAGGCCTACCGCCGGCACTGGCCTTGGAACGACAACATGCTCCAGCCCTGCCCCATGCTCGAGAACCCCAAGATCCTTCCCGAGATCGTAGAGGAGTCCGACGCCAAGACCAGCGAGTACGTGGCACCTGAGAGCGCTGAGGACCTCTGCGCCCGCGTGACCCCCTACGCCGAGGAGTGGTCGCCCAAGGCCCGCGAGCTCTGGCTTGCCGAGCATCCTACGGGTCGCAAGGTCTACGAGGACGAGATGTCGCAGCAGAGCGTCGACTTCAAGGCCAAGGTCATAGCCGAGGAGGACGCGCGCGAGGAGGCCGTCATCGAGTAGGGTCTTTCCCGACAACGCTGCGCCGTGCCTGCGCCCACCGCGCATGCACACACGCTGCCCGACGAGTGATTCGCGCGCTGGCCGTCCATGGGTATGGTGGTATCCAGCGCGCGGCCTCGCCGGGCGCTTGTCGTCCATAGGTGCACGGTGGCTTCGCCGTCGCGTTCTTCCCCTCGGCGTCGCCGCCAGACTTGCGGCTCGAGGAGGAACCATGGCAGATTCGTCTAACGAGAGGGTAAAGAACCTCGCACTCGTGGGCCAAGGCGGCGTGGGCAAGACCATGCTGGCCGAGGCCATGCTTCACCTGACGGGCAAGACGACCCGTCTGGGAGGCCACGCCGGCACTAAGCCCACGCTTGACTACGACAGCGAGGAGGGCGCCCGCGGCTTCTCCATCTCGACCACCATCGCGCCGGTCGAGTGGAACGGCGTAAGGATCAACGTCCTGGATGCCCCCTGCTATCCTGACTTCGTCGGCGACGCCTATGGTGCTCTCGCCGCGGCTGAGACGGCGCTCTTCATGGTCGACGCGGCGAGCGGCCCTGGCACCATCACCACCCGCCTTTGGTTCGCCGCCGAGGAGCTCTCGCTCGCCCGCGCGCTCTTCATCAACCGCTTGGACCGCTCCGACGCGGACTGGGACACCGCCCTGCTCACGGCCCAGGAGCGCTTCGGCAACCGCCTGGCCCCCGTCACCATCCCCATGGGGTCTGGGGATGCCTTCGCGGGCATCATCGACGTCGTGCACATGAGGTCACGCCACCTCGTGGACGGCAAGCCCGTGGTGGGGGAGGTCCCCGCCGAGTTCCTCGAGGCCGCCCAGGCGGCCCACGCGCAGCTCACCGAACTCGTCGTCGAGGCGGACGACGAGGCCATGATGACCTACCTCGAGGGCGGCGAGATCAGCCAGGAGCTGCTCGAGTCCCTTCTCGCCACCGCCATCGCACAGCGCATCTTCGTCCCCGTCTTCGCGGGCTCCTGCGTCAAGGAGGAGGGCGTCATCTCGCTCATGGACGACGTGGCGGCGTGGTTCCCCAGCATGGCCGACTTCGGTCGCGTGCCCCTGGTCAACGGGGAGACGCTGGACATCTCTCCCGACGACGATCGCCCCGTCGCCTTCGTGTTCAAGTCGCTGCAGGACCAGCAGAACGGGCGCCTCTCCTTCGTCAAGGTCCTGGCCGGCACGCTCACGCCCGGCATCGAGCTCATGAACGCGCGCACCCGCAAGACCGAGCGGCTGGGTCACCTCTACAGCATGTGCGGCCGCGAGACCACCGACGTCAAGTCGGTCGCGGCGGGCGACGTCTGCGTGGTTCCCAAGCTCGAGGCAATGACCGGCGACACCCTCTCGGTCACCGGGAAGGTCGAGGCCGCCGCCTTCCGCTTCCCCAACTCCCTCTATCGCATCGCCGTCGAGCCGGACGAGCGCGGGAGCGAGGGCAAGGTCTTTGCCTTCCTGGAGAAGAGCGCGGCCGCCGATCCCACGCTGAGCGTCGAGCGCGACGAGGAGACCGGGCAGACCGTCATCTCCGCCATCGGAGAGGCGCAGGTCTCCGTCCTCCTCGACCGTCTCGAGGAGCGCGCGGGCGTCACGGCCCACACCGTCAAGCTGCGCATCCCCTATCGCGAGACCATCCGCCGCGTCGCGAGCGCCCAGGGTCGTCACAAGAAGCAGACCGGCGGCGCCGGCCAGTACGGCGACTGCTGGCTGCGTGTCGAGCCCAACCCCGGAGCGGGCTACGAGTTCGTGGACGAGGTCGTGGGCGGGCACATCCCGCGCAACTTCATCCCCGCCATCGACAAGGGCGTGCAGGAGACCATGGTGGACGGCGTCCTTGCCGGATACCCCCTCATCGACGTGCGCGTTGCCGTGTACGACGGTTCCTACCACCCTGTCGACTCCAACGAGATGGCCTTCAAGACGGCAGCGCGCATTGGCTTCCAGAAGGCGATAGGCCAGGCAGAGCCCGTCCTGCTCGAGCCCATGGCCCACATGAGCATCACCGTGCCCGACAGCTACGCCGGCTCGATCATGGGTGACGTGTCCGCCTCTCGTGGCCGCGTCGAGGGCATGTCGGCCGCCAGCGGCCAGGGCGAGCAGGGCATGACCACCATCGAGGCGACTATCCCCTACGCCGAGGTCACCGACTACGCCACGCGCCTGCGCTCGCTCTCGCGCGGGACGGGCGAGTTCGAGCTCGAGGTCTCGGGCTACGAGCAGGTGCCCCACGACGTGCAGGCCAAGCTCGCGGTAGAGTATGCCGAGAGGCGCGCAGAGGGCAGGTAGCGGCAGGCGAGGCGGGCCGCGCGGGTCACAGGATGGGGGTGTCGCCCTTGCGGCGGCACCCCTTTGCGCTTGCGGTTTGGCGGGTGCCTGCCTCCGTCCCGCGCGTCTGGTCTATTCTTGTCTGACGGAACCCTGCGAGCCGTTAGGTTGGTTGAACCATGTGGAGCGAGCTCTTCCCTGCCGTCCTGGCGTCCTGCGCCGTCATCTTCGTCCCGGGCTATCTCATGGGACGGGCCCTCGGCCTTTCCAGGAGCTGGTCCGTGTGCATGGCGCCCCTGCCTTCCTTTGGGCTCATCGCCCTCGCCGGCATCCTGTATGGGACGTTGGGCGTTGCGGCCCAACCCCTGACGCTCCTCCTCCCCCTCTCCCTCCTCCTCGCGGTTCTTGCCCTCCTGGGCCGCTCGTTCCGGCTGCCCGACCTCCCCCGCATTGGCTGGGGAATGATCGCCCTCTACCTCGCGATGGGCCTGGTGGCCACCACGTTCATGTTCGTGCGGATGCTTCCCAGCGCCAACGCCGTGATGACGGGCAGGGACCTGGCTCACCACATCAACAGCATCAGGGCGTTCGTCTCGACGCAGTCCTTCTCGTCTCTGAGGATGGGTCCGTACCTGCTTTCCCAGGACCTTTCCGTCGACCCCTACGCTCTTCCGGGCTTCTATCCTGCAGGCTGGCATGCCGCCGTCACCCTGGTGGTGCAGATGGGAGTCACAGAGATCTCGGTCGCGATCAACGCGGTGAACGTGACCATCTCGTCCTTCGTGTGGCCGCTGGGCACCCTCGTCTTCCTTGCCTGGTCGTTTCGTGGCAAGCGCCGCCCCCTTGCCGCCGGCGCGCTCGCCACGGTGAGCTTCATGGCGTTCCCCTGGTACTTCATGAAGTTCGGCCCCATCTACCCCAACCTCGCGGGATTCTCCCTCGTGTTTCCCTGCGTCGTCGCCTTCATGCTTCTCGTGGAGCCTGCGTGGAAGCGCCCCGCGCGCCTCAGGGCGCTCGCACTCTTCCTCGTGGGCGGCGTGGCGCTCGCCCTCACGCAGCCAAACGCGATCTTCGTGGCCGCCGTCATCCTGGTTCCCTACGTCGCGGCGCGCATCGTCTCTTCGGGCGGCGTCCTGAGGGTCCTCTTGCATGAGTTGCCATCCGGGCCGGTGGCAGCCCTCTGGGTCGTGGCCTGTGGTCTCGTCTGGCTTGCGCTCAATCGGGCGCCGTTCATGTCCGACGTGGTCGGCTTCGGGCTCTGGGGGTATCGCATCTCTCCCTGGGAGGCCCTCGTGAACGTCGCGACCCTTGCCTACCAGGCCTTCTTCGTTCCCGACCTGGGACAGCCCCTTCTTGCGCTCCTCGTGCTGCTGGGTCTGGTCTGGACTCTGAGGAACAGGAGGCTGCGTTGGATGTCGGTGTCCTACGTCGCGGCTGCGGGCATCGTCTTTGGCAACGCGACCATGGGCGGCCTGGCGAAGCAGCTGCTCTCGGGCTTCTGGTATTCGGATCCGCCTCGCGTCGCCGCCGTCGCCGCCCTGTGCGCCGTCCCTTTGGCGGCGTTGGGCATGGACTGGGTCGTCACCGGCGTCTCTCGCGCATTGGGGGTGCGGGTCGGGGATGGTTCGCACCTTACCGCGTCCGCCCTCACGTCGGGAACCCTCGCCGCCCTCGCCATCCTCGTCTTCTATCCCGGGGTCAGGATTCCCACCTTCACCTTCAGCGCGTTTCCGAGTTCGGGACGGATCGAGACCCAGGTCGAGCAGACGAGGCTGCAGGTCCAGGAGGCGTACTCGCAGTACGGCTTCTACACCACGCGAGAGCGCGCCTTTGCCCGCAACTGCCAGAAGCTGATCGAGGCCGAGGGGGGAGCGGACGCCCTGGTGATCAACAACCCCTTTGACGGCAGCGCCTATGCGTACGGAGACGCGGGCATGCGCGTCTACTTCAGGGAGCTCAGCGAGGGGATAGGTGCGGATGGCGGGGCAGAGGCGACGGTGAGGGCGAGGCTCGATCACGTTGCCGACGACCCCGAGGTGAGGGCGGCGGTCAACCAGCTCGGCGCGCGCTACGTCATCAGGTTCGAGCACCTCAAGGAGGACAAGGCCTACTCGATGCTCTGGAACTACGACCATGACCTCTGGAAGGGCATCGACTCCGTCAACGAGGGCACCCCGGGCTTCGAGCTCGTGATGAGGCAGGGAGATATGGCGCTTTATCGCATAAGTGCCGCCTAAATCCTCGTGCCGACGTAACCGACCTGGCCTTTGGTATCCTTCTGGGGACCATAGCTGAACAGGGAGGTTGCGCATCCGCGCATGGACATAGCCATAAGCGTCACTGTAACCACGCTCCTCATACTCGTAAACGGATACTTCTCGATGGCCGAGATGGCCCTCTCGACCGCACGCAAGGTCATACTCGACCATGACGCGGACGAGGGCGACGAGAAGGCGGCGCGCGCGGCCCAGATGAGCGAGCATCCGGGTGACTTCCTCGCGGTCATCCAGGTGGGAATCACGCTGGTCGGCTTCTTTTCGTCCGCCTTCGCGGCCACGAGCCTCTCGGGTCCCCTCGCGAGCCAGCTTGCGTCCTGGGGCGTCCCAATGGACCTGGCCCACGTCCTCGCCACCGTGCTCATCACCCTTCTGGTCTCGTACATCTCCATCGTGGTGGGCGAGCTCGTGCCCAAGCGCATCGCGATGGCCGACGCCGAGGGCGTGGCAAAGAGCGTGGCCGGGCCTCTCAGGAGCTTCGCCGTCATCGCCCGTCCGCTCGTCGCGCTCACGGCGGCGAGCACCAATGGCCTCGCCGCGCTCCTCGGCATCGCTAGCGCCGACGACCGGCAGAACGTGGGCGAGGACGAGATCAAGTACATGGTCACCGACGCGGACGACCTGACGGACGAAGAGAAGTCCATGATCCACGAGATCTTCGAGCTGGGCGACGCCATCGCCCGCGAGGTCATGGTGCCCCGCGTGGACATGACGGCCGTCGAGGACTCGACCACGGTGAGCGACGTGATCGAGCTCATGCGCCGCACGGGCTACTCTCGCGTTCCCGTCTATCACGAGGACGTCGACCGCGTGGTGGGAATCGCGCACATCAAGGACCTCCTCGGCCCCGTCCTTGAGGAGGACGCGGGAGACAACATGATCGCCCGCTACATGCGTGGGGCCGACTTCGTGCCCGACACGAAGGACATCATCCCCCTGCTCTCCGAGATGCGCACCAGCCACGACCAGATGGTCATCGTGGTCGACGAGTATGGCGGCACGGCCGGCGTCATAACCATCGAGGACATCGTCGAGGAGGTCGTGGGCGAGATCGAGGACGAGTTCGACCCCGACAACAAGTACCTCACCCAGCTGGGTGAGCGCGAGTGGCTGGTGGACGGCCGCTTCAGCATCGACGACGCCATCGAGCTCGGTTGGCCCATCGAGGACCGCGAGGAGTACGAGACGGTCGCGGGCTTCGTGCTCGAGATAGCCGACGGCCTCCCCAAGCCGGGCGATGCCTTCGAGGTCGATGGCTACAGGTTCCTGGTGCAGTCGGTGCGCGGCCGCCGCATCGCCCTGCTCAGGGTCACGGCCCCGGAGCCAACGACCGAGGACGAGCCGCAGGGCTAGGTGGCAGGCGCCGCGCGCCACCAGGTGCCGCGGGGCGTCTCGCCGACGAGGCCCTGCAAGGCTCCCGTCCCAACCTGCGCGCGGGGCGTCCCTCTCGCCTTTGACTACAATGTATGGACGCATGCGGTTCCTAGGAAAGGCAGCTCCATGGCACAGCTCATAGACATCCTGCGGGTCGAGGTCGGCCTCAAGAACCTCGTTGCCCGGGTGCGCGTCTCGGACGAGGCTCCGCTCATGACCAGCGAGGACCTGCAGGGGACCACGCGCGTCTACAAGCTCATGCCTCACATCGTCGAGCATGCCTGCCTGGGGGACGCGAGCGAGACCTTCAAGGAGGTCATGGGCAACACCGAGCTGGCCCACCTCCTCGAGCACGTGACGGTGGAGCTGCTCTCGCGCTCCGCCGCCTCCGCGGAGGTCTCTTCTGGCCGCACCTACCCCGTCCCGGGAGAGGCGCGCACCTACGACGTCGAGCTCTCCTGCCCCGACGACGTGTTGGTGTGCGCCGCGCTCTCCAGTGCCGTCTGGGTCATGGACTGGGCCTTTGGCGGGGGAGAGGGGCCGCGCCCTGACGTCGACGCCATCGCCGAGGGCCTGACCGGACTGGTCCAGAGCCTGGGCGACGAGCCTGCCGAGGCATACGAGCGCGAAGTCCAGGAAGAGATCGACGCCGAGGTGGAGAAGAGGAGGGACGAGCTCCTGGCCCAGCGCGAGGACGAGCTCGCCCAGAGGAGGGCCCTCGCCGAGGCCGCCGCAGCGGCTGCTGCCGACCAGGCACGCGCCCGCGCGGCCGTCGAGTCGGCCGCGCTCGAGTCGAGCCGTGCAGAGGAACTCTCGCAGCTGCCAAGCTGGGCGGTGGATCCCGACGACCCTTTTGTCCGGAAGGTCAGGGAGGGCCGCGGCCCTGACTTCGTCCAGCGGGAGGCCTCGCCCGAGGCCTGGCAGTCTGCTCAGGAAAGTCTCGGCTCGAGCGACGACGAGCGTTCCGGGAACGCAGGCGACGTCCTCGATTCGTCGCAGGCCCCCTTCGTCGAGGCGGTCGACGAGCCGGGGCCTGTCGCGGACGGCGGGGACGTTGAGGTCGAGCTCCCCTAGTAGGAAACGCGGTCACCGACCGCGACGCACTCCTCCGGGCATTTGCGCTTCTGGTGGCCCCAGGTCGGCTAGGATGGTGTCACCATGCAGGGGCGGTCTGTCTCCGCATACGGGAAGGATCTCTCGGCCTTGGCTGGGAAACGACGGGAGGAAGACATGAGCGCAAAGGGAGCACTTGGATTCGTGGCAGGCTTGTTCGCGGGAGCGACGGCCGGATTCGCGGCGGGAATCCTGATGGCGCCTCGTCCCGGCGCGGAGAGTCGAGCCATGGCCGCCGACGCCATGAATGACGCGTGGGACAGCGCGGTCGACTCATACGAGCGCGGCTCGCGCGTGGTCAACGACAAGATCGCCGGAGTCCGTCCGGGCATGGACGCCACCACCGACGAGCTGCGCGCCAAGGTCGACCTGGCCCGCGAGCGCATGGACCAGCTGCGCGACTCGCTCTCCGAGGCCGTGACCAACGCCTCCGCGCAGGTGCAGGAGACGGTCTCGGACGTCGCCGACAAGGTCAGTGCTGCCGCCGAGGCGACGGCGTCGGACTCCGCGGTCCACGTGGAGGTCGTCGAGGACGATGCGACGGACGAGGGGTAGCGCTCCTTCGAACGCTGCGTTTGGGGGCGGGCGGACGTGCTGACGTCGCCCGCCCCGCTTGGTTTCGTGCGCGCGGCGCAAGAGGCGCGCGGAACATGCCGGCAGCCGGTTCGGGAGCCATCGAGGGGAGAAGGGCATGGCCAGGATCTCGGAGCTCATGGGCAGGAAGGTGTACGAGCTGCGTCCTGCCCGCAAGGCGGGCGGCGAGCCTCGGCGCAGGAGAGTCGGCAGGGTGCATGCCGCGGTCTTCTCCCCCGACGGCAGGTCCCTGGTAGGCTACATGGTCAGGCGCCCCGACATCGCGGGGATGGTCAGGCGCCCCGACGCCTTCCTGGCACTTGACTCGCTCCGGTCGGGCGAGGACGCCATATTCCTGACGAAGGACGCGGGGCTGGCGCTGGATGACGGGGCCCGTGGCAGGCTGGGCCTTGAATGGGACTCCTGCGTCATGTGGGCGGGCATGGACGCCAAGACGGAGCGAGGTCGCGTCCTGGGCTACGTGGGTGACGCGACCTACGACGCCGGGACCGGTCGCGTGCAGAGCTTTGCCGTGGGAGACGGCGGCGTGGCCCAGTCGCTCGTGGGCTCGGTTCAGGTCCCCGCGTCCATGCTCAGGGGCTACCGAGGCGGCTACATGGTGGTGGACGACGCTGCGTCTCGGCTCTCTTTGAGCGGTGGTGCCGCGGCGAAGGCCGGCGAGGCGAGCGCCAGGGCGCAGATCGCCGGAAGGAAGGTCGCGGCACGAGCCGACGAGACGGCCTCTCAGGCGCTTGACAGGGGGTCCAGCGCGCTTGGCCGCGCGATCGGCAAGGCCAGAAGGTCCGTGGAGGGGGCAGCGCAAGGTGGGTTGGAGCCCAAGAAGGCGACGGCCACCCAGCCAGGGGCAAAGAAGACCTCGCGGAAGAACACGGGCGCGGACGGCGCACGAGCCGTGGGCCGCCAGATGAAGAAGGCCGGCGGAATGTTCGGCTCCTTCATGGACGAGTATCGCAAGGCGAGCAAGTAGGCCAAGCGCCCTCGGCCTTCGCGGGAAGATCGTCCTGCGGCCTACCCATCGGCCGTCCCCGGGGTACGCGGGCCAGGGCGCCCCCGCGTCCCGACAGCCTAGTATCCCATCGCCTGGAGCGCGAACATGATCACCGTGAGGACCACCACGGCGACGATGGTGAACCAGGTTAGCGCGTTCCAGATGCGCCCGTTGGCCCAGCGACCCATGACGTGGCGGTCGCTTGCGATGTTTACCATGCATACCAGGAGCACGGGCAGGAGCACGCCGTTCACGATCTGTGCTGCCATCATGATGCCGAAGAGGTTCGCTCCCGGGAGCAGCACCAGGGCGGCGCTCAGGATGGCGATGGCCGTCAGGATGCCGCGGTAGGCGGGGGCCTCCTTCCAGCTGCGGTCGGTGCCCCTCTCCCATCCAAAGGCCTCGCACACGGCACCCGCGGTGATGCCGGGCATGACGCAGGAGGCGAGGAACGACGCCCCCACAAGGCCTGCGGCAAAGAGCACGGCGCTGTACTTGCCCGCGAGCGGAACCAACGCCTGGGCCGCGTCGGCAGCGTCCTGAATCACCACGCCCGCGGGGAAGAGGACGCTTGCGGTAGTGAGCACGATGAACCAGGCGATGGCCTGCGAGACGAGCGCGCCGGACACGTTGTCGGCGCGCTGCCCAAGGATGTCGCCCTCGTCGAGGTTCTTCTCGGCAACGTTGCTCGAGACCATGAAGATCATGTAGGGCGAGATCGTGGTGCCTATGCTTGCCACCAGCAGCGAGATGTAGGCGGGGTCTCCCAACATCTGCGGCACGACCGTGCTGCCAAGCGCCTTGCCCCAGTCGGGTCCCACCACGACGCCGGTGATCACGTAGGTGACGAAGACGGCGGAGATGGTGAGGAGGGCCTTCTCGATGCGGCGGTAGGATCCAGACATGGCCAGGAGCCACGACGCCAGGGCGGCCACGGGCACCGAGACGTAGACCGGGATGCCGAAGAGCAGAAGGCCCGAGGCGATGCCCGCGAACTCCGACACCGTGACGGAGAAGTTCGAGAGGATGACGGCCAGCATGGCGACCGTCGAGATGCGGATGCCAAACTGCTCGCGGATGAGGGAGGCGAAGCCCTTGCCCGTCACGCAGGCCATGCGCGCGGCGGTCTCCTGCACCACGACAAGCAGCAGGCAGGTGAGCGGGATGGACCAGAGCATGCCAAAGCCGTAGCGCGCGCCCTCGGACGAGAAGGTCGCGATGCCTCCCGCGTCCATCCCCGCCAGGGCGGTGAGGATGCCGGGTCCCATCACGGAGAGCGTCGAGCGGAGCCGCTGCCCCCTCGTGGGCGCCGCGTCGACTCCCGCCGCCCGTCGTGCCGTCGCCACCCTAGGCCCCCAGTCCGCCGGGGAGGCATGCGAGTGCGACGGCGTACACCACGATCGCAACGGCCATGGCCGTTGCCTGGAGCGCGAGGCCCGAGGTCTCGAGGTTCTTGGCGTCCCTTACGCGCAGGATGGTGAGGTATGCCGGCGCGCAGAGGAACGACGCCATAACGCTCACGGCCGCGGAGGCGAAGCCGTGGAAGCTCGGGTCGTACGCGCCCAGGCCGCTCGCGAAGAGTGCCGCCTTGATGCCGCCGGCGACGAGCAGGACGAGCGCGGAGAAGAGAAGCCCCAGGCCGAGCCCCTTGATAGTGAAGCCCAGAAGCGACGGCGCGTCCTCGTCGTCAGGGTCGTAGCCCAGGAAGAAGTTGGTGACGTAGCTTATGGAGTCGTTCGCGGCAATCACGGCCACGGGCAGCGCCAGCGCATGTAGGAGGGTCGTGTCGCTTGCCCCGTTGGTCCCCGCGACCAGGGCGAGCGCCGCCAGGCCCAGCATCCAGAAGGCGAACCACAGCTCGTTCCTGAGCAGCCAGACGAGGTCGTGGCCACCGCGCGACCCGTCCCCGTCGCGACTCGCCGCACCGGCGATCTGCAGGTCCTCCTCGTGCTCCTCCTCCATGACGTCGAGCGCGTCGTCCACCGTGACGATGCCCAGCAGCTTGCGCGCGTCGTCCACGACGGGCATGGCCAGGAGGTTGTACTTCGCGATGTCCTTGGCCACGTCCTCCTGGTCGTCGTCGGGGCTCGCCACGACGAGCTCGCTCTCGGCGATGTCCGACAGCACGGTCTGGCCGCCATGGACGATGAGGTCGTTCAGGCTCACCGCGCCGGCGAGGCGGCCTTCCTCGTCCTTGGTGTAGACGTAGCGGACGGACTCGAAGTTCTCGTCCAGACCACGAAGCGCCGTGATGGCGTCGTCTACGGTGCCCGTCTCGTCCACCAGGACGAACTCGCTGGTCATGATGCGGCCGGCGGTGTCCTCGCGGTACCCCAGGAGCTGGCGGATGGCCTTCTGCTCCTGTACGCCCATGAGCCGAAGCAGCTTCTCTGCCTTGTCGTAGTCGAGCTCGCTCACGAGCTCGGCCGCGTCGTCGGGGTCCATCTCCGACAGCATGCGCGACGCCGTGGCTTCCTCCATGTCGCCCACGATTTCGGCTGCCATCTGGTCGTCGTCGAGCTCGGCCATGGCGTCCGCCGCCTGCTCGTCGTCGAGTTGGGCGAAGACCTGGCCGCGCAGGCGCGGGTCGAGCCTCTCGATGATGTCGGCGACGTCGGCGGGGTGAAGCTCGTCCAGCGTCTTGTGCGAGACCGACAGCTTCACGTTGGATAGGTCCCTCTCCACCAGGTCCATGTAGTTCCAGGCGATGATGCGCTCGGGGATGGACTTCCCGAAGACGCGGGCGATCTTGAGGGACGCGCGCTCGAACGCGGGCGAGAGGGACCTCAGTATTCCCCGGACGCCCACCTCGGCGCCGAGGAGGCGCAGCTGAGAGGAGCTGGTGTCCGAGAGCTTGAGGTCGTTCACGCGCACGACGCGCATGCCGCGCGTGTCGACGATCTGCTTGTTGAGCAGGTCGCGGGCGATGAGGACCTCGTTGGGCTGGAGGTACGAGAAGCGGATGTCGGTCGAGACGACCTTGAGTCGCACCTCGTCGTCGTCGAAGGAGCCTGCGTACTTGCGCCACGAGATCATGAACGGTGTCTTGCCGGGTCCCTCGACCGCGAGCGAGGTCACGCGGGGAAACACCTCGCCGGTGGCGATGCCGAGGTCGTTGACCCTGCCAATCCTCTCACCGTCGAGGTCGTAAACGGGGTTGTCCAGCATCTGGGACAGATAGATCATGCGTGCTCCTTCGTTGGTCCGTCGCCGCGCATCGCCGTGGATCGCGTCGCCTTCGCCGGGGGTACCCCGCGGTGAGACCAACCAGGACGCACCGAGGGGTCATCGACTGTGAGGTCGAGGTTTCATCAATGACCCTTCTCGTAGCTTCTTCTCGTCACAAGGCGGGATCGAAATGGCCACCTGCCTGCGCCTTGAGCATTGTACACGCGTCGAGCTGCCAGAACTCCCACGAATGCCAATCACCACGCAGGAAGGTCATGCGCCATCCCGCACACCGTCCCGTCGCCCATTCCCGTCCAGGGGCACGCCGCGCGAGCCAGCTGATGTGGGATACTTCCTGGGGTGGACCCGCAGTCAGAGAAGGGGGCGCGAGGTGAGGACCCTGCAAGCCAAGTACTTCCTTGCGGTCTCTCCCGAGGATGAGGTCGGGCGGAGATGACGCGCGCCTTTCCACGCCTCCCCACGTTCGGAAGGCCCGGTGGCGCGTCCTTGTCCCCCGATGCGGGACGCAGGTGCCGCATCGCCCTGCGCGTGGCGGCCGGCCTGGGAATCGGCCTGGTGGTCGCCGCCAATGTCGCTGCGGTGCGCTTCGGCGAGACGATCGACTCCTACCTGAGCAGCGACGAGGTCGACGTGTCAGACGTCCGCGTCGAGGCCCAGATGGCCCGCGACGAGAAGCTCTCGGAGGAGGTCGAGGCCGAGGGCCTGGTGCTCGTGCAGAACAGGGGAGACGTGCTTCCCCTCCCTCGCGACGTCGACCGCGTGAACGTCTTCGGCTGGGGTTCGACCCAGTGGGTGGGCGGCGGCTCGGGCTCGGGTGGCGTGGCGGGGGAGTGCGAGGGCATCCTGCAGGCCCTGACCGACGAGGGCATCGCCTACAACGAGGCGCTCGCCAAGATGTACCGTAACTTCCAGGGCGAGAGGCCCTTTCTCTCAAACGGGTCGCTCAACACCCATGACTACGAGTTCTGCCGGCTCTACGAGCCGAGCGTCGAGGACGAGGGGCTCTACACCCCCGAGCTCCTCCAGGAGGCGAGGGAGTACTCCTCCACCGCGATCGTGGTGCTGAGTCGCGTGAGCGGCGAGAGCATCGATTGCCCGCGCGAGCAGTTCCGCGTCACCACCAAGGGCGGTCCCGTCAAGCGGAGCATGGCCCGGCACTATCTCGAGCCCTCCCCCGAGGAGGAGGCGCTCATCCGCTACGTCGCCGCCAACTACCAGAACGTCGTCGTGCTGGTCAACTCGACCAACCCCATGGAGCTCGGCGTCGTCGAGTCCGTCGAGGGGGTGGACGCCTGCATGCTGGTGGGCGCCACCGGGACGACGGGCGCGCGAGCCGTGGTGAGGGCCCTCTGGGGGGACGTGAACCCCTCCGGCCGCACGACGGACACCTACGCGTACGACTTCTCCACAGCCCCCAGCTGGGCCAACGCGGGAGCGGACGGCGAGGGCCACTACCTCGACGCAGGGGGCTGCTACCCGGCCGACGGGACGCTCAACGGCAACGTGGGCACCCGCGAGGCCTATGACTCCGTGCGCTTCGTCGACTACGCCGAAGGCATCTACGTCGGTTACCGCTGGTACGAGACGGCGGACGCGGAGGGCTTCTGGGAGGGGGAGAGGACCAGCCATGGGGAGGGCTACGACGGCGTCGTCCAATACCCTTTCGGCCACGGCCTGAGCTACACGGACTTCTCCTGGCAGGTGGTCTCGCGCGACCCCCTCAGGGGCGGGGAGCTTGACCCAGACGGAAGCGTGACTACCGTGGTGCGCGTCACCAACACGGGCTCGCGGGCGGGCAAGGACGTGGTCGAGCTCTACGCCACGCCACCCTACGAGCATGGCAGGATCGAGAAGCCGTCGACGCAGCTCGTCGCCTTCGCGAAGACCGACGAGCTCCAGCCAGGCCAGAGCCAGGACGTCACGCTGAGCTTCGACGTGCGGTCCCTGGCGAGCTACGACTGCTATGACGCCAATGGCAACGGCTTTGCCGGCTGGGAGCTCGAGCGCGGGAGCTACAGGATCGAGCTCAAGCGAGACGCGCACACCCTCGCGACCTGCGCGCACGCGAGCGTCAGCTACGAGCTGCCGCACGACCACCCCTACCCAGACGACGCGAGGACGGGGGCGCGGGTCTCGAACCTCTTCACGGGCAGGTCGGCCGAGGCCGGCGTCTCCATCGACGGCAGCAGCACGGGGTCGCCGCTGAGACTCCTCACGCGGGCGGACTTCAGGGGCAGCTTTCCCAAGAACCGTGACGTAGACCGGACCATGCCCGACGCCGTCCGCATCCTCAACCGCTATGATGCGGGTCAGGCCCGCGCGCAGGACTCCCGGTACGACGGAGAGGTCCAGATGACCCAACAGCCCTCGCAGGCCAAGGCGAGGTTCTATGCGCTCGAGCGCCACGGCAGGCTCACCGCCCTGGGCCGCGCCCTGGGCGAGGACTACGACGACGAGCGCTGGGACTCCCTGCTCGGACAGCTCTCGCAGGGGCAGATGGAGCAGCTGGTCCTGCACGGCTACTCCCACACCTCCGAGCTCGGCGTGATAGGAAAGCCTCGCAGCAAGGAGCTCGACGGCTCGTCCCAGGCGTCCTCCTTCAACCAGCTCCGCTGGGGGGTGGGCTTCCCCAACCCCACCACGCTGGCACAGACATGGAACCCCTCCCTGTCAAGGCGCTTTGGTCAGGCGGTGGGCATGGAGTGCGCGATGCTGGGCATCGACGGCTGGTACGCCCCCGCCTGCAACCTGCATCGCACGCCCTTGGGCGGGCGGAACTACGAGTACTACTCAGAGGACCCCCTCGTGTCCGGCGTCATGGCCGCCCGTACCATCGAGGGCGCGCGCCAGGCGGGGACCTACACCTACCTCAAGCACCTCGCCCTGAACGAGCAGGACTCCTATCGCGACTCCCTCTATACCTGGCTGAGCGAGCAGTCCCTGAGGGAGCTCTACCTCGAGCCCTTCCGCAGGTCGGTCGAGGACGGTGGCTGCACGGGCGTCATGAGCTCGTACAATCGCATCGGCGCCATCTGGGCGGGCGGCAGCGAGGCTCTCGTCGATGGCGTGCTGCGCGGCGAGTGGGGCTTCCGCGGCTCCGTGATAACCGACTACAGCGACCATCACGCCTATATGAACGCCGACCAGATGCTTCGTGCCGGCGGCAGCCTCTTCATGGACGGCGTCTTTGACGATGGCGGCTTCGCCCTTGACACCACCACCCCAAACTTCCGCCGGCGTCTGCGGGCGGCCAGCAAGGACGTGCTCTACACCTGGCTCAACGCCCGCGCGTCCAACCTTGGCTACAACGACGCGGCGGCCGCGGCGGGCGAGGCCACGCTCGACCGTCCCGCCAAGACCAAGGGGACCTCCCTCGTGCTGGTGGTCGTCTCGCTGGTCGACGCGCTTGTCGCGGGGACCGTCGTCGTCCGCGCCGCCATGAGGATCCGCCGCCGTCGCAGGGCGTAGGGCCGCTCGCTCCCGCTCCAAAAGGACCGATTTCGACAAGGTGCCAAATCGGGGGGCCACCGTTCCTCTCCCCGGGCGCGTTGTTGGCCGCCGGGGCCATGGCACTCGCCCTTACGGGTTGTGCGGAGGGGGCAAGCATGAGGGGGAGCTCTTCGGGCGGCGACAAGCCCGTGGTGTACGCGAGCTTCTATCCCGTGGCAGACCTCACGCGCCAGGTGGTGGGAGACCGCATGGAGGTGCGGACCATCATCAAGGGCAGCCAGGAGCCCCACGACTTCGAGCTTCAGGCTGGCGACCGAGCCGAGCTGGGCGAGGCCGACCTCGTCATCTACAACGGAGCAGGCATGGAGGACTTCATGGACGACCTCAGGGGCTCCGAGGGTGACGACGGTCGCTTCCTCGACCTCTCGCAGGGTCTCACGCTGCTTCGGGGCAAGGACTCGGACGGGGACGATCGCTCGAGCGTCAACCCCCACACCTGGCTGAGCGTGAGAAACGCCCAGCACGAGGTCGAGCTCATCCGCGACCGGGCGAGCGCGATGGACCCCGACGGGGCGGGCACGTACCAGGCAAACGCGCAGAGGCTCATCGACGAGCTGCACGAGCTCGACCAAAGCTTCCAGGAGCGCCTGGACAAGGGCAAGGCGGGCGAGAGGTACTTCGTGGTCTCGCACGCGGCGTTCAACTACCTGGCGCACGACTACGGCCTGCGGCAGGTGGCCGTGACGGGCATCTCTCCCGAGGACGAGCCGTCCGCGGCCCAGCTTGCGACCATCGCCGACTTCGTGAGGCAGCATGGCATCGACACCATCTTCTTCGAGGGGAGCGCGACCCCCAAGGTCGCGCAGACCCTGGCGCGGAGCACCGGCGCCACCACCTCGACCCTCTACACCATGGAGAACCTGAGCGAGGAGGAGATGGGGCTTGGCTACGTCGAGCTCATGAGGCGCAACCTCGACGCCCTGGCGGAGTCGTTTGATGTGTGAGCTGGTGCGCGCGCGGGGGCTCGAGTTCTCGTACGAGGGCGTCCCCGTCATAGCCGGCCTGGACTTGAGCCTGCGCCCTGGCGAGCTGGTTGCCCTGGTGGGCAGGAACGGAGCGGGCAAGTCGACGCTCATGAGGCTGCTCTTGGGCGAGCTCGCGCCTGACGCGGGGGAGCTTCTCGTCCTGGGCGAGCGTCCCGTGACGCATCGCCACTACCCGCGCGTCGCCTACGTCTCGCAGGACTCCGTGCGTGGCTACCGCCATTTTCCCACGACCGTCCGCGAGCTCCTCCAGGTCCACTGCCGGCATCTGGGAATCAAGTCCGACGTCGGCGAGCTCCTGGCCCAAGTGCGCCTGGAGGGCTCGCTCGACAAGGCGCTCGACCAGCTTTCGGGTGGGCAGCTCCAGCGGGTGGGGCTGCTCGTCGCCCTTCTCAAGGACGCCCGCCTCATTCTCCTCGACGAGCCGACCAACGGAGTGGACGCCAGCTTCTCGGACGAGCTTTTCCAGGTGCTGAGGGACATGGCGGACGCGGGCAAGGCAGTGCTGGTCGTGACCCACCATCCGGACGAGCTCGAGGGCCGTGCCGACCGCGTGATCAGGCTCAGGATGGCAGCATCGAGGAGGTCGTTCAGTTGTCGGAAGGAGACGTCGGCGCGTGATGTTCGAATACGAGTTCATGCGGCGCGCCTACCTCGTGGGCAGCGTCCTGGCCGTGATCCTGCCGCTCATAGGCCTGCCAATTCTGCTCAAGAGGCTCTCGATGATGGGCGACACGCTCTCACACGCCTCGCTCGCCGGCGTGGCCATAGGTCTCTGCCTGGGCTTCGACCCGCTCCTTGGTTCCGTGGTCGCCTGCGTCGTGGCAGCCTTGGGGGTCGAGCTCATCAGCAGTCGCCTCAAGGCCTACCAGGAGATCTCGACCGTGATCGTGCTTGCGACCGCCATCGGCCTCGCGGGCATCTTCACGAGCCTCACGGGCGGGAGCAACGCCATCAGCTCCTACCTCTTTGGCTCGATCGTGACCATCGGGGACTTCGAGCTCGCGCTGGTGCTCGCCGTGGCGGCTGTGGTGCTGGTCACCTACGCCTGATCTACGACCGCCTCTACCTGAGCGTCTTCGACCCCGTAGCGGCCCCTCTCATGGGCATCGACGGCCGGGCGCTCAACCTGGCGTTCTCGTTCCTCGTCGCCATCACGGTGAGCGTGGCGGCAAAGACCATCGGCTCGCCGATCGTCTCGTCGCTGATGGTCATACCCGTCATCTGCGCCATGCAGTTCGCACGCAGCTACAGGGGGACGCTGCTCCTCTCCATAGCCCTCTCGCTCGCCTTCGTCCATGCGGGCCTTGCGGTCTCGTACCACCAGAACCTCAGGCCCGGATCTGTGATCGTGCTCATCGCAGTGCTTGCTTTATCAGTGGCGATGCTCGCCAAGAGAAGATGGGGGTACCTATGAACAACGTAAGGAAGGCAGGCCTGGGCCTTGCCGGTGCCATTGCCGCGGCGACCGTCGTCGCGACGCTGGGTGGTCGCGGGCTTGGCGTTCCCGCGTCGGGTGGCCGGCAGGCGCCCGCGGCACAGGAGCAGGTTCGGGTACTGCGCCAAGACGACCCTGCGAGCAAGGCGGACGTGTCCTTCGCCACGGACGACACCACTGAGGTCCTCATCGACGCCCCCGAGGTGGATTCAGACCAGATCGTGAAGGTGGTCAAGCACGGGGACCACTGGCACATCTTCACCAAGGACGGGCGAGAGATCATCACCTACAGCGACCCGAGCGCACTGTACCCCCACGCATACGTGGGGGAGTACTCCGGGAGCCACTCCGACCACGGTCGCGACGGCGGGCAGGGCGCGCGCGTCGACTGGCCGGTGCCACGGGTCGATGCCGGGTCTGGCTAGCCCTCTTGTCAGTCAAGGACCGCAGGTGAGAGTGGCAGTGATGCCGCACGGACGCGCGCCGCGGTCGGCACGACTGACTCCGCCCCGCGCCGCCTCAACTTCGTGAAGGTGGTGAGCCTGGACGAGCTCGCCCGCCAGCCCATCGTCCGCATCCTCAAGCATGACGACCGCTACCACGCCTACACGGAGGACGGCAGTGAGTTCATCTGCCGCGAGGATCCCTCCCGCGCCTTCCCCAAGATCAAGATAGGGACCTTCGAGGGGAGCCATGACGGGCATGTCTCGCACGTGGGTCGCGGCGCGCGGGGTGGCGCGGCTGGGAACGGCGCGCCCCGCTCGCGCGGCAAGGCGGGCGCCTCGAAGCCTGCGGGCCCCATCGCCCCCATCAAGCAGGACAAGAACGACCCCAAGCGCGTGCTATCCATCGAGCACCACAACAACCACTGGCACCTGCACCACGCAGACGGCTTCGAGAGCGTGGTCTACGAGGATCCTTCCTCCGCCTACCCTGACATCAAGATCACGGAGTACGACCCCAACATGGGGCGCCACTTCGAGCCCCTCAAGCCGGGCGAGAGCTTCCGCTACGAGGACGTCGACGCCGCGCTTCTGGTTCCGCTTGACCAAATCAACTATGGCAACGTGGTCCACTCCGTCGACTACGACGAGGCCGCCGGTGGCTTCGTGATTCCCCACCACGACCACTACCATTACGTGTCCATCCAGACGATCATCCAGTTCTGCAAGGACGGTGGGGACACCTTCCACGGCAACGACCCGCGCGCCGTCGTCGCCACCCTCAAGTACCTGGTCCAGCACCCCGAGGCGCGTCCCAAGGGCAAGAACGGCTGGGGGAGCGACGCCGAGGTGGGGCATAGTGGCGGAGGCCATGCCCACGACGACGAGCGGAACGGCGACCACGAGGTCGAGCGCGGCCACGAACATGCGGCGGAGTCCCGAGACGAGGAGGAGGCGGACTTCACGCGCGGCCCCAGGATCGAGCGCATCGTGCACGAGGGCAGCGTCTGGTACGTCTATTACGTCGACGGCAGCTTCAGCACGCTGACGCACGACCCCGAGGACCGCTATCCTGGCGTGCCCATCGAGGAGGGCTCGACGCCCGTCAACGACGGTATGAGCGACGACGAGATCACGAGCAGGTACTGCGCCCTCTATGGGATGAGCGGGGAGGAGTTCCAGGACACCCTCTTCGAGCTCCCCAACGTCCCGCTCCAGAACATCAAGTTCCTGGACGACGGTACCGCAATCATCCATGGCGTCAGGTACGACTTCAAGAACCTCCTTGCCAAGATCGTCCGCGAGCAGGAAGAGGCACGCCGCAAGTCAGAGGAGGGGCATGCCCGCGCCGACGAGACGACGGCGCACGACGCGTCAGCGGAGGGCTCAGGGCAGGAGGATGCCAGGACCGCCGCCGAGGGCGACGACCGCGCAGGCACTCCCGCCACGGACAAGGACGAGGTCGGGGGTGAGGGGGTCGCAACTGTCCGCCCCGAGACGGAGCCCACAAGGGAAGGGACGTCCGCCGCGGTTGGCCACGAGTGCGAGGCGTCGGCGGCGACCGAGGGTGCCGACCCCGAGCGCGTGGACGCCTCCCGTGAGAAGGACGCTCCGGCGGAAGCGGCAGATGCCGACGAGACGCCGGCGGGCACGACGGACGACGCCCCCGGCGTGGCATAACCCCGGGCTGGCACTGCGCGCCACGCGAGGTGCGGGGCATTCTTGCCTAAAGAAGGAGCCCGGTCGGGATGATCCGGCCGGGCTCCGCTCGTGCGAGGGGGAAGGAGGCTAAGGCTCTAGAACTTGACCTGGGGCGCCTGGCGCACGGAGGCGTCGGCGGCCTCGAAGCCCTTGCGGCGCGGGAACTTGGACCCGGCGACGATGTTGCCGGGGAAGGTGGTGACGGCGTTGTTGTACTCGAGCACGCAGTCGTTGAAGCTCTGGCGCGCGTAGCTGATGCGGTTCTCGGTGTCGGTCAGGTCGCCCTGGAGCTGCTGGAAGTTGGCATTGGCCTTGAGCTCGGGGTAGGACTCCGCGACGGCGAAGAGGTGTCCGAGGGTCTGGGTCAGCTGGTTGGAGGCGGCCATCTTGTCCTCGGGGGTGACGGCGGAGCTCACGGCAGAGCGGGCCTTGATCACGGCTTCGAGGGTCTGGGACTCGTGGCTGGCATAGCCCTTGACGACCTCGACCAGGTTGGGGATCAGGTCGTTGCGGCGCTGGAGCTGCGTGTCGATGGTCTCCCACGCGTTGTCGCAGCGGTTGTTCTTCTGGACAATGCCGTTGTAGATCGAGATGAACCAGATTCCCACCACCACGATGAGTGCGATGATGATTATGGCGAGCGTCATGGCGATTCCCTTCTCGCGGCTCGTATCCTGTCAGACAAGTATACCCGGACCCGCCCACATTCGACCTGGGACGTGGTCCTGACGGCATGTGATGTCCGCGGGGCAACGAAGTCGGATTGCGGGGGTTCAATGTCGACGCGACCGTAAGGCAGGGGACTGACGCCATCGCACCGGGAGGCACCTGGGCGATCTGGCTGATGCGCATGGCGGAGGGGGAGGGATTCGAACCCTCGGAACGGGGTTACCGCTCGACGGTTTTCAAGACCGCTGCAATCAACCACTCTGCCACCCCTCCAATGGGTGCGCGGATATATCCTAGCGCATGAGCCCATGCAGAAAAGGGGAGGCTAGGGGACGATGGCCGAAGCGGAGCGACGGCGCGAGGTCGACGAGGCCTTCATGCGCGAGGCCATCGAGGAGGCCCGCCTTGCCGCGCAGGAGGGAGAGGTGCCCATCGGCGCCGTCGTGGTCTGCGACGGAAGGGTGGTCGCACGCGGTCGCAACCGGCGCGAGCTCGACCATGACCCATCGGCCCATGCCGAGTTCAGCGCGCTGGTGAAGGCGTCGCAGGCGCTGGGTCGCTGGCGGCTCACGAGCTGCACGGCCTACGTGACGCTCGAGCCCTGCCTCATGTGCGCGGGGCTCATGGTCAACTCCCGCATAGACCGCTGCGTCTTTGGTGCCCCAGACCCCAAGGGCGGTGCGCTGGGAACGCTCTATGATGTGAGCCACGACGGACGGCTGAACCACGAGTTCGAGGTGGTGGGTGGCGTGTTGCAGGATGAGTGTGCGCAGCTGCTTCGCGACTTCTTCCGCGCCCGCCGTGCGGAGCAGCGTGCCGCGAGGGGTGTGGCCTCGGACGAGTAGGGTCGCGCGGGCTCAGGAGCCGGCTCGTCCGCTTACGGACGTCGTCTAGGGCGCATGAGGTCACGCATGCCCTGCCCGTGCGACCGCCCGTCCGCCACGTAACTGCAATTTTTCTCGCTGTTTATCCAATAGTGAAGTATCTTTGTCTGTATTCCGGGCGAAGGGGCTTATGGGCATGGGCAAGTGGTTCGACGCGGACGACGTACGCGAGGCATACGAGCACATTCGCGACCACGTGCGTCGGACCCCGCTGGAGGAGGCCGTCTATCTCAACGGGGGAGACACGTGCTACTTCTTCAAGCTCGAGAGCCAGCAGATCGGCAAGAGCTTCAAGATTCGTGGCGCCTACAACACCATGTCGCGGCTGAGCGACCGCGAGCGCCGGCACGGCGTGGGCACGGTCTCGACGGGCAACCATGGCGTTGCCGTCGCCTATGCCGCCCGCGAGCTGGGAATCCGCGACTGCATGGTGGTCGTTCCCATGGGGACGCCGCATTCCAAGACCGACCGCATACGCTACTACGGCGCCCGCTCCATGATGCTGGGCTCGGATTACGACGACTCCATCACGCTGGGCATCAACTACATAGACCGCAACGAGATGTTCTTCGTGGACCCCTATGAGTACGATCCGCGCGTGTACTGCGGCCAGGGGACCATCGGGCTCGAGATCCTGGAGCAGAACCCAGAGGTCGACACCATCGTCGTGCCCGTGGGCGGTGGCGGGCTTATCACCGGCATCGCCACCATAGCGAAGGCCATGAGGCCCGACGTGCGCATCGTGGGCGTGCAGACCAGCGCCTGTCCGGCCATGCTGCAGTCCCTGCGCGACGGGGTATGCTACAACCGCTACCCGACCTCGGGGAGGACCGTCTGCGAGGCGATCGTGGGCGGCGTGGGGCAGATTGCCTTCGACATGCTGCCCGACCTCCTCGACCAGATGATCATAGTGAGCGAGAGGTCCATCCGCTCCGCCTTCAAGTTCATGGTGAGCCGCGAGCAGCTGAGCATCGAGCCGGGAAGTGCCATGGTGGTCGCTGCCGTGCGAGAGCATGCGGAGCTCGTGGGCGGCCACAACGTCGCACTGGTGATAAGCGGCGGCAACCTGGACGCGGACGTGCTCTCGGCCATCCTCGAGGAGGACTTCGGCGACGAGGGGTAGGCCGACTTGGCATCGCGTGTCGGGCACGCTTCCGCGCGCCCCTCGCCTTGCCGCGCACGCTTCAGCGCACATCGAGTCACGTCGAGCACGCATCAACGCACGCTAGGTCGCAGCGCACACGCCGTTGCGCACACGATTTTTGTCGAGCACGCACCAACGCACAGCCGGAGCTGCGTCTGCGCTGTTGGCACGTGGGTCTCGTGTGCGCAAGAGCGCGCTTGACCCGCGGCGCGTGCGCAAGGGCGTGCTTGGTCCGTGGCGCGTGCACAAGGGCGCGGACAACGCGGGCCGTGTGTGCCGGCCCGTGGGCGCCGCGGATGCAGTGGTGCAAAGGGGCGAGGGGCGCGCCTACACCAGCTGGAAGATGAAGAAGTCCAGGTAGTGGGTCTCGGGTACGCCCCAGAGGATGGGGTGGTCCGGTGCCTGCTGGCGCTCCTCGACCTGGCGCAGCTGCACCCCGGCCCCGTGTGCCGCCTCCGCGATCGCCTGCGCCAGGCGCTCGCGCGACATGAAGTGGCTGCAGCTGCAGGTGGCCAGGTAACCGCCGCGCGGAAGCATCCGCATCGCGTCCTGGTTGATCTGGCGGTAGCCGCGCATCGCGTGGTCGATGGTCCTGCGGCTCTTGGTGAAGGCGGGCGGGTCCAGCACGACGAGGTCGAAGGGACCTCCCTCGGCGCGCAGCCGTGCCTTGTCGCGCGCGAGCTCGGGCAGGTACGCCAGGACGTCTGCCTGGGTGAACCCCATGCGCGGCGTCCCGTCCGCATTCACGTCGAGCCCGTTCAGCCGCGCGTTCTGCGCCGCCAGGTCGAGCGCCGTCTGGCTCACGTCCACGCAGCGCACGAACTCCGCCCCGCCTGCGGCGGCGTTGAGGCCGAAGGGCCCCACGTGGCAGAAGCAGTCGAGCACGCGTCGCCCCGCGCTGACCTGCCTCACGGCGCGGCGGTTGTACTTCTGGTCGAGGAAGAAGCCGGTCTTCTGGCTGTTCTCTATGTCAAGGTCGAAGGCCAGGCCGTTCTCGTGCACCACGAGTCGCGCGTCTTGGGGCTCCCGCGCCAGGCAACCGTCCAGCGCGCCGCCGCTCGCCTCGATCGCGAGCGGGTCCACGGCCTCCGGGGCCGAGAAGTCGTACCAGCCCTTGCGGGGCTCGAGCCCCTCCTTCAGGCGGGCGGGTGAGTCGGAGCGCTCGTAGATGCCGCGCACGCGGACGCCGTCCTCCTCGAGGACGAGGGCCAGGAGCGGGAAGAGGGTGGGCCTCAGGAGCTCCATGCCCACGGTGCCCACCTGCGCCACGAGCACGTCCTCGTAGCGGTCCACCACGAGGCCGGGGAAGGCGTCGGCCTCCGAGAAGAGCAGGCGACAGCAGTTGGTGTCCGGCTCGCAGCCGACAAGGGCGCGCGATCCCATGGTGGCCTTGCGATGCCCCCACGCCCAGCGGAGCTTGCGCCACCAGAAGGCGGCGTCGAGCCGGTCGTTCGCGTTGCGGCTCACCACGCGCACGCGGATCTTGCTCTTGAGCGAGAGGAGCCCCACTCCCTGCCAGGTGCCACTTTCCTCGAAGAGGTCGATGGCACAGCCGTTCGTGGCCTCACGCCCGTCCAGGGGAGAGGGACGCAGTTCCAGAGCCTCGCCTTCGAACACCCATGGGTGACCCGCCTTGAGGGAGCGGGCGGCCTTGCGGCTCACGATTGCCTGGGGGTAGGGTCTGAGCTGCTTCATGCTGGGCGTCCCTCCGGTCCTTGCGCTGCCTGCGGGCGAATACGTCTCGTTTGGTCCCGCGTCTTGCATTATGGCCGACGCGCCGCCCCCTGCTGGCCGACAGCCTTGAGGCACCAAGTTCGCTGGGCATGGGCCGACCTGTCCCATGCCCCGGCCCCAAAAGGTTACGAGCGGGGGGCGGATACCGTTACGTCTGAGTTTCGCCTTGGGCCTCGTAGCCCACGCTCCTCTCATCCGGCCCCTAACATGGCCAGACACCCGCGGCGTCGGATGGGGAGGGAGTGGCCCCAAGGGGTCCGACTCGGCCCAACCCACTGGAGCCGCGGCGTCAGCCAGGGCGGGAGAGGCCCGCCGGCACGAGTGGCGACGCGTCGCCGCGACCCCTGCGAGGGAGGTTGTAACTACTATGAACGGACTGTTTGTGATCGTTGTTGCTGCGGTGGTCCTGGTCATTGGCTATATCGGGTATGGCCGCTGGCTAGCGAAGTCCTGGGGGGTCGACGAGGACGCGCTGACGCCCGCGGTGCGCATGGAGGACGGCCACGACTTCGCCCCCGCCTCGCGCTTCACCGTCTTCGCGCACCAGTTCTCGTCCATCTGCGGCGCGGGTCCCGTCACGGGCACCATCGTCGCCATGATGTTCGGCTGGCTGCCGGTGCTGCTCTGGGTCCTGGTCGGCGGCATCTTCTTTGGCGCCGTCCATGACTTCGGCGCCCTCTACGCCTCCGTCAAGAACAACGGGAAGTCGCTGGGGCAGCTGATCGAGAAGTACATCGGCCGTACCGGCCGCAGGCTCTTCCTGCTCTTCAGCTTCCTCTTCTGCTGCATCGTCGTCGCCGCCTTCACCTCCATGGTCGCCGGCACCTTCAAGATGAGCGTGGGCGAGGCCGGTGCCCTGGACGTCGCGAGGTCCTATCCCGCTGGCGCCGCCGGCACCATCTCGATCCTCTTCACCTTCGTCGCCATCCTCTTCGGCTGGATGTGCCGCAGGTACGAGCTTTCCGGCTGGAAGCAGTTCGCCTTCGCCGTCCTGCTCATCGCCGCGATGTTCTTCCTCGGCATGCTCTTCCCGATCTACCTGAGCCTCAACGCCTGGATCGCCGTGGTCATGGTCTACTTGGTGTTCGCCTCCGCCATGCCCATCCAGACCCTCAAGCAGCCCCGGGACTACCTCACCACCATCATGATGGTGGCCATGATCGCCTGTGCCGTCGTGGGCATCGTGGTCCTGGGCGTGAGCGGCAAGGCCACGATGACGGCACCCATGGTCGTCTCGTCCCAGACTCTGGACGCCCTGTCCGCCAAGGGCAACTACCTCTTCCCGGTGCTCTTTGTCTCGGTCGCCTGTGGCGCCCTCTCGGGCTTCCACAGCCTGGTGTCCTCCGGAACCTCCTCGAAGCAGGTCTCTAACGAGGCTGACGCCCTGCCCGTGGGCTTCGGCGCCATGGTCCTCGAATCCTTCGTGGGCGTCCTGGCGGTGGTCGTCGCCGCCATTATGTTCAGCGACATGAACACGGCAGGAACCGGTGCCCTCAACTCCGGCGCCGCGAGCACGCCCTTCCAGATCTTCGCCGCCGGCGTCGCGCGAGGCATGACCGCGATTGGCATCAACTCGAGCTTTGCCACCGTCTTCATGACGATGAACGTCTCGGCATTGGCGCTGACCTCGCTCGACGCCGTCGCCCGCATCGCCCGTACCTCGTTCCAGGAGTTCTTCCTCAAGACCAACGACGCCGGCGTGGAGGCTGGAGAGGGATCCCTCGCATACCGCGTCGTGACCAACGTGTGGTTTGCCACCTTCGTGACCCTGGCGATTGGCCTGTCGCTCACCTTTGGCGGCTACCTCAACATCTGGCCGCTCTTCGGCGCCTCCAACCAGCTCCTGGGCGGCATGACCATGATCACCCTGGCCGTCTTCTGCAAGGCCACTGGCCGCAAGGGCTGGATGCTCTACCTGCCCGTCGCCTTCCTGCTCTGCAGCACCTTCACCTCGCTCGCCATGAGCGCCTACGGCTGCGTCACGGCGCTTGCCGCGGGGATGACGGTGGACGTGCTGGCCACCAAGGGCCTGCAGCTGGTCTTTGCCGTCCTGCTCATGGCCTTGGGCTTGATCGTCGCCTACAACTGCCTGAAGGAGCTCTTCACCACCGAGGCCGGCTCCATGCCCGACGAGGAGCCCGAGTGGTCCGAGCTCGGCCGCGAGCACGTCGCTGCCCGCGCCGCGGAAGACGCTTCCTCAGGCGCCGCGTCTGTGGCGGCCCGCGCGTAGGCGTGCCCCTCCCCGGGGCTGCCGGCGCGGCAGGAGCGCCCCTCTCACTGTGTCAAAGGTGGAGTCCCCGCAGCTCTGATTGGGCTGCGGGGACTCCCTTTTCGTCGTCCATGACCCCCGTCGCAGGACGATCACCTGTGACGGGGCCGACACGCTCGCTAGATGCGCCCGCACTCGCCCAGCGCGGAGCGGTCGTACCAGGCGGAGAGCAGGTAGGGCAAGATCGCTTTGGCGTCCACGTCGGCCAGGCGCCTCATGCCGCAGACCGTGAGGTCCAGGGTGGAGAGGCCACCGCCTATGACGCTGATGACGGGCAGCTCGCCCCAGGGGTCGTCCGGAGTCGAGCGAAGCTCGAGCTTGGTGACGTAGCCCGGCGTCCACTCCTTGTAGTCGTACTGCACGAGCGCCCCGAGGAGCGCCCCGGAGGTCAGCTCGGCGCCGCCTTCGGGTCTCACCATGCGGTCGAAGTGGTAGTAGAAGCCGCATCCCTTGGTGGTGACGCCCGCCCCGGGCCCCTGGAAGATCATGTGCGTGAGGGGCGTGTTGTACTCGCCGAGCTCCATGCGCACGCTGGCGACCTGACAGCCCCTGCGGCTGACCTCGGCCGTCACCACGTCGCCGTCACGGCGCAGCACGAACTCGGCCCCCATCTTCTTGGGCATGGAGCCGTTGTCGCGCCCGAGCTGCGTGGCCATCTCCTGGCCGTTGCCGCCCAGGAGCAGCGAGAGCGTGTACTGGCCCAGCTGCTCGCCGGCGTAGCAGTAGACGCCCAGGATCGCCTCGTAGTAGTCGTCCGTGAACGAGGGACGATCGATGTGGTTGATCGAGAGGACCACGACGGGCATCTTGAAGGGCGTGAGCTCCGGTGGCAGGACGCGGCGGATGGCCTCGGGCGTCGTGGTGAAGGCGATGTAGATGCCGCGCTGGTCACCCATGATGGAGGGCTGGCCGAACTTCGCCACGTCCTCGTCCAGGGCATGGAAGCTGGCTTGCGGCCGGTGTGGGAGGAAGAGCTCGCGTGCCGCCGCATAGCCACCGTGTGTGGCGGGTGAGATGTTCCCGTCCTTGACCGCAGAGCCCACGACGCGCACCTCGACGTCTGCTGCCTCGAGCCCCTCGCGCAGTTCGGTGTTGGGGCGGTTGCCCAGCGAGAGCACGACGAGGTCGCAGTCAAGGCGAGAGGCGCTTCCGTCCGCCGTCGACTCGAGCGCCAGGCCCTGCGCGTCCGCGCTGACGAGCTTCTGTCCCAGCCTGAACTCCACGCCGTACTTGCGCAAGCGTCCCATGACGTCAAGCACGTTGACGGGGTTGACGCCAGGCGCGACGGAGTCGAGCATGTCCACCACGACGACGTGGGCCGCGCCCTTCTCGGCTGCGTATTCGGCGGTCTCGATGCCGGTCATGCCCGCGCCGACGACCACGACGCTCTTGCCGGCAAGCTCGCGCCTGCCGGTGAGGACCTCGGGCACGCAGGCGACGTTGGGGCCGTCGAGGCCGGGAATGGAGCGCGGCACGATGGGGCTCCCGCCGGTGGCGAGTATCACCGCGTCGGGCTCGAGCGCGAGCACGGATTCCACGGTCGCGCGCTCTCCCAGGTGGATGTCCACGCCCAGGTCGGGAAGGACCTTGGCGTAGTACTCGGGCACGAAGGACATCTTCTCCTTGAGGGGAGGCGCCGCCGCGAGGACGACGTCGCCGCCCAGCTCGCGCGCTGCCTCCAGGAGCGTGACCCTGCAGCCTCGCGTGGCAGCCGTCTCTGCCGCGCACATACCGGCGGGACCTGCCCCCACCACAACGAGGTGGTGGTGCTCGACGTCGGGTTCGAGGCTGCCGCAACGGAGCTCCGCCGCGCAGGTCGGGTTGACGGCGCACTCGAGCGGCATGGCCGCCTCGGCGTTCTGCTCGAGGCTCTCGAAGCAGCGCAGGCACGAGATGCACTTGCGGAGCTCGTCCACGCGACCCTCCTGGACCTTGCGGCCCCATTCGGGGTCCGCCAGCCAGGCGCGCCCCATGCCCGCGAAGTCGATGAGCCCCTCCTCGAGGAAGCTCTCGGGGACGTCAGGGCCACGGAAGTTCGACACCGCTATGACGGGGATCGAGACGTTCTTGCGCACGGCGGCGATGAGGTCGTGCCTCCAGCCCTCGGCGTACGAGACGGGCTCGACGGAGGTTATGCCGGTCTCGTAGATACCGCAGGAGACGTCGATGAAGTCGATGCCGGCCTCCTCGAGTGCCATGGCGATCCTCACGCCGTCCTGGATGTGGATGTAGTCCTCGGTGACGCCCGTGGCAGAGAGGAACTCCTCGACCGAGAGCCGGCAGCCCAGGGGGAAGCCCTCCCCGCAGCGCTCGCGGATGCCCGAGATGATCTCGAGCACCATGCGCAGGCGGTTCTCGAAGGACCCGCCGTACTCGTCCTCGCGCTTGTTGGTGTAGGGCGAGAGGAACTGCTCGAGCAGGTAGCCGTGGGCGCAGTGCAGCTCGACGCCATTGAAGCCCGCCTGCTGGACACGCGCGGCGGCGTCCACGAACTCCCGGATGATGTGCCTGACCTCGTCGGTGTTGAGGGCGCGCGTCTCCTGCTTGCAGCGCTTGCAGGGGATGGCCGAGGCGCTGACCACGGGGGCACCGCCCAGTAGCGAGCTATAGGTCTCGCGGCCGGGGTGGTGGAGCTGGATCATGGTCTTCGCGCCATGGCTGTGGATTGCCGCCGCGAGGCGCGCCAACGCGGGTATGTTGCGGTCGCGCGTGGCGGATATCTGGCGCAGGAGGCCGGGGCCGGTCACGTCGTCGACGCGGCAGATCTCGGGCAGGATGAGCCCCGCCCCGCCCGCGGCGCGCGCCTCGTAGTAGGCGATCATCTCGTCGCTCGGCGTGCCGTCGAGGTTGGCCAGGCCCACGCCTACGGGTGTCATGACCAGTCGGTTCTTGAGCTTCAGGCCACCTATCAGCCCCGCCTCGAAGAGCTTCTCGTACATGGGATCCCCCTTCCTCGCGCCTGCGGCGTCGAGTGCTGGCGCCCCAGGCAACCCCTCGTGACATCTAGCTTGCTACCACGGGCGACGGGACGTGCGGCGATTAGGGGAGAAGTCCGCATTGCGGCGCGGACGGCATGGGGCGTGCGGGTGTGGTGCGTGACCATGGCGCCAGGGGAGAGAAGAGGCGCGTCCACGACTGCGAACGCGCCTCGGAAGCAGGTCATTGATATGTTCGTACGTCTTATCGCAAAGTCTAGAAGTGCCTGCCGTAGCGGCCGGAGCTGATGCCACGCCCCCGACTGCGTGAGCCGCTGAACATGGTGCGCGTCGCCTTGGTGGTGGAGCGGCCGGGATTGGGCACGATGCGCGTCTCGTCGTAGTCGAAGCCCTCGAGGTCCCACACCGGGACGAGCGCGTGCGTGAAGTACTCGATCTCGCGCAGGGGACTGATCTCGTCGGGCGCAACGAAGGTGTAGGCGTGTCCCGTGGCGCCGGCGCGTCCCGTGCGGCCGATGCGGTGCACATAGTCCTCGGGGTCCATGGGCACGTCGAAGTTGACCACGGCGTCGATTCCACTCACGTCGATGCCGCGGCTCATGACGTCGGTGGCCACGAGCACCTGGCAGGCACCTTCGCGGAATCGTTCGAGTGCTCGCTCGCGTGCCTTCTGGGGGCGGTCAGCGTGCATGACGTCCACGCTGAAGCCCGCACGCTTGAGGTACTTCTCGAGGTCGTCGCTGCGGTGCTTGGTGCGGCAGAAGACCAATACGCGCTCGGGAATTTCGCCTGCGGCCCCGCCAGTCTTGAGCAACGCTTCCAGAAGCAGGGTCTTCTGCCCCTGCGAGACGGGGCAGAGGTGTTCCTCCACGGTGTCGGCAGTCTCTCCCACGCGGGCGATCTCGATGCTCGCGGGGTCGTGCAGCATGGCGTCGACGGTGCCCTTGATGCTGGGTGGGATGGTTGCAGAGAAGAGCAGCGTCTGCCGGTCTGCGGGGCAGGCCTTGACGATGCGGCGCACGCTGGGCCAGAAGCCCATGTCCAGCATGCGGTCGGCCTCGTCCAGCACCAGGACCTTGACGTCTGCCAGGCTCACGTGCTCGTGCTCCATGAGGTCGATGAGACGGCCGGGGGTCGCCACGAGCAGGTCGCAGCCGCGCTCGAGCTCGCGGATCTGGCGCTCGAACTTGGCACCACCCATGACAACGACGGTCTTCTGTCCGGTCTTGCGGCAGACGACGCTCACCACGTCCTCGATCTGTGCCGCGAGCTCGCGGGTGGGAGTCACCACCAGGGCGAAGGGTCCGAAGGGCCTGGCGTCGGGGTCCCCCTCGCGCGAGTCGTCCGTGGGGGCGTCCGTGCGCTTCGGGGCAGGCTTCTTCCTGCGACGGCGCTTGCGCTTGGGCTTTGTGGGGGAGTCACCCTGCGTCTCGGGAGCGGGCTTGGTCTGGGGCGCGGCATCCGCGTTCGCCTTCGTATCGTCTGCGGGTGCGTCGCTGCCTTCCGCCTTCTTGTGATGCCTGCGACGCCGGCGCCGGGGCTTGCCCGATGCGTCGGCGTCCTGGATCACGCCCTCGTCGTTGACGGGTGCCGAGAGCACGGAGTCGTCCTCCACGCGGTCCGCGAGGACCTCGGGTCCGTTGTCCTGTGTGGCCCTGGTGGCCCCGTCCTGCGAAGGGCCGTCGTCACTCTCGCCCGCATCAGCCGGCTTTGCGCCGGGGGCGGCGGATGCTGCCCGGCTCTGCCGTGCCGCGCGAGAGAGGGGCTCGATGACCTGCAGGACCGGCAATGCGAAGGCGGCGGTCTTGCCCGTGCCTGTCTGTGCGGAGGCGATCACGTCGCGCCCGGCGAGGACGGCGGGGATGGCCTGCTCCTGCACGGGAGTCGGCGTTGAGAAGCCCAGCTCCTCCACGCCGGCGAGGATGTGCTCGTTTAGCCCGAGCTCGGCAAATGTCTTAGTCATGGCCTAAGTATCGCCCAAGTTGCCTCGTGCTGCAGGGCAGACGTCGGAGCCGTGCGTCCTGACGGCCATGTGGGGCAGCCGTCTGCGGCGCGAATGGCGCCAGAGGGCCCGAGCACACCAAAGGCTCACGATTGCCCCGTGACCCTCGACTACGCTGGGCCTGTTGCGACGAATCGCCCGGGAGGTTGCCATGAGGCTGCAGCTCACGTTGGACGCGCTGAGGTTGGAGGACTGTCTCGACCTCATCTTGGACACCCGTGACTACGTCGACGTGGTCGAGGTGGGCTATCCGCTCCTGGTGGAGGAGGGGCTTTCGGTGGTGAGGCACGTGAAGCATGCCTTCCCGGACAAGGTAGTGCTCGCCGACGCGAAGGTCTTCCACAGCGGTGGCTACGTCGCGCGGAAGTGCTTTGACTACGGTGCCGACGCCGTGAGCGTTCTGGGCCTCGCCTCCAACCAGACCTTCGACGCGGTGCTGCGGGTGGCCGAGATGATGGGGCGGCGCGTGGTGGGCGACCTGGCCGGCATGGAGGGTCCGCTCTGCCGCGCCGTGGAGCTCGAGGCGCTGGGCGTGGGGGAGCTTGTGGTCCCCTCGGGCCTGGGGGCCGACGGACACGAGCTCAGCGCCGTCTCGGACGTTGGGGAGGAGGGTGCCTTCGCCCCGCTGGAGCTGCTGCGCGGCCTCAACGAGTGCCTAACGAGCGCCCAGAGCGCGGTGGTCGGCCACATCGGGCTCGACAACATAGCCCAGGTGGTTGCTGCTGGCCCTGCCTGCGTCCTCGTGGGCAGGGCCATCGCGCAGGCTGACGACCCACGCGCCGCGGCCGCGCGGCTCAAGGCCCAGATGGCGTAGGCGGTGTAGGCGCGCGGGGCGGCCGCGTTCTCGGACACACGGCCCTCTCGCCCGCCGTGTCCTGCTCTGGGTGGACCTCTTGTCGTGCCCTATGCCTCGAACTTGTCCACCATGCCATCGGAGTCCGCCTTGAGCGTGCGGATTTGTGCCGGAATGTCCGCCCGGTCGTAGGGCGTCATCTGGTACACCCAGTTGAGCCAGTTGCGGTACAGCAGGTTTGCATGGGCTCGCCAGGTGAAGATGGGCTGCCGCTCGGGGTCGTCGTCGGGGAAGTAGTTCTGGGGCACGCGGATGGGAAGACCGCGCTTGAAGTCGCGCCAGTACTCGTCGCTCAGGGTGTCGCGCCCGTACTCGTAGTGGCCGGTTACGTACACCTCGTGGAAGTCGCGGGTCGCGATGAGCGAGGGTCCGCTGGAGAAACCCTCGCTGAGCACGTGCAGCTCGGGGTGGTTGGCCAGCTCGCCTGCGTCGATGGCGGCATGGCGCGAGTGGGGCATGTTATGCATCTCGTCGAAGCCGTTGGTGAGGAAGCTGTACTCGTCGCAGAGCCGCTGGGGAAAGACGCCGAAGAGCTTGGCGGGAAGCTGCCTCTTGGGAATCCGGTAGAGGTGCCAGAGGCCGGCAAGCGCGCCCCAGCAGAGATACATGGTGCTGAGCACGTGCCCCTGCGACCAGTCTATGATCCGGCAGAGCTCGTCCCAGTAGTCGACGGCCTCGTAGGGCAGCTGCTCCACCGGAGCGCCGGTGATTATCATGCCGTCGTAGTTCTTGTCCTCGTAGGCCTCGAAGCAGTCGTAGAACTTCACCAGGTGGTCTTGCGAGACGTGGGTGGACTCGTGCGTGCTCACGCGCATGAAGTCGCAGCTCACCTGCAGGGGGGACTTGCTGATGAGACGCAGGATCTGGGTCTCGGTCTCTATCTTGGTGGGCATGAGGTTCAAGATCACCAGGTTGAGCGGACGGATCTGCTGTTGCCCGGCGACCTCCTCCTCCAGGGCGAAAATCCGCTCCTGGCGGAGGACCTTCTTGGCGGGCAGGCCGTCGGGGATGTTGATGGGCATGCTGGCTCCGTTCCGGCGCGATTTTTCGCTATCAGGATAGACCAGGCGGGCGAGAGGCGCGCGGCGTGTCTTGCTCGCGACTCGGCCGCGCGAGCCGGCACCTGCTGGGAACTTGTGCGAGACAGCATTTCGGCCAGGATGCTGTCGCTTTTCTCGCTCACCTGGGGTTTTGCGAAATTTGACAGCATTTTGTGAGAATTGCTGACTTCGTAGCCCCTGAGCTGCGGCCCGCAACCGTCCGGTGCCCTGACATTCCATAAAAAGCAGCCTCGGGTTGGTGGCCGGGGACGCCCGGCTACCATAGATTCGAAGGTGCCGGCACAGAAGACGTTGGGGCCGCCGCGGGCGGCAAGGCAGAGGGAAACACCATGAGCTTCCGAGACAACCTTCAGCACCTGCGCGCCACGCGCAACATGACCCAGGAGCAGCTTGCCATGCTGGTGGGCGTGAGCCGCCAGTCGGTGACCAAGTGGGAGGCCGAGAAGGCCTACCCCGAGATGGACAAGCTCCTCAAGCTCTGCGACATCTTCGGCTGCACCCTGGACGAGCTCGTGAAGGGTGACCTTACGGACGTCGAACCACCGAGGTCCGAGCTCGTCTCGCCCGGACCCGCCACGGACATCTGTGGCTACGACGAGCACGTGCGCTCCTTTGCCCGGCGCATGGCCCTGGGCGTCTCGGCCATCATCGTGGGCGTGGCGGTGGGCGCGCTCCTTGACGGGGTCAACCCCGCAGGGGCCCTGGCGGATTCAAGTGCTCTCTCGATGCTGGCCTTCTTTGCCTTCGTGGCCCTTGGCGTGGCGCTCATCGTGCCAACCGTGATGGCCCACACGGCCTTCCAGAAGGAGCATCCCTTCGTGGAGGACTTCTATACCCCAGAGCAGCGCACCGGCGCGCGGGGCCTCATGGGGCGGGGCATCGCCCTGGGCGTCGGTGCGATACTCCTCGGGGTCTTGTTGCCGGTGCTTCTGGGAGACGCAAGCGTCTGGGCGGCTTCCATGCTGCTCTGCGTCGCGGTGGGTGTCGGGACCTTGGTCTACTCCCTCGTGATGGGCGAGCGCGTGAACCTTGCCAGCTACAACGAGGACGCCTTGGACGAGCTCAGCGAGGACGAGATCTCGGAGGCGTTCGAGGGAGAGGAGCTCGAGCGCGCGCTGGCGGCGAGGCGCGGGAAGCGCAGGGTTGCGGCAGTCTGCACCATCATCATGCTCGCCGCGACTGCGCTGGCGCTGGTCCTGTTGTTCACGTCCATCGACCACAACGACGCCGTCTGGTCGCCGAACGACTTCTTCTGGCTGCCTTGGGCGATCGGTGGTATTGCGTGCGCGGGTGTCGCCGTGTGGGAGCGTGACCTAAGGTCAAGGCACTAGCTCGGACATGGGATCGCGTCGGGGCAAGCTGAGGTGGGGTCCCTGCGCCGGGGGCAGCATGGCGGAGGGACCCGATCCATCGTCCTAGAGCTCGCGGTGCTCGAGGCGCCCGTCCAGCCAGAGGCCGTAGCTGCTGCTGCCGTCCTTGGGAATGCCCACGCTGCCAGGGTTGAAACACCAGATGTCGGGGTTGCCCGGCGCGGGCTCGTTGACCTTCCGGTGCGTGTGCCCGTACACGAGCGCCGCGCCATCGGGCAGCAGGGGCAGGTGGTCGACGGAGTTGTGGAAGCCTGCGCCCCAGACGTGCCCGTGCGTGAGGAAGAGCGTGCGACCCATGCCGCCGGTCACGGGGTTGGGGGCGGCAGGGTCCCAGAGCAGGTTGTGGTCGGTCATGCAGGGGAAGTCCAGGACCATCTGGTCCACCTCGGCGTCGCAGTTGCCGCGCACGGCTATGACCTGGTCCGCGATGGAGTTGAGCATCTGGATGACGCGCTTGGGGGCGTAGTCGGCGGGCAGGTCGTTGCGGGGCCCGTGGTAGAGGAGGTCTCCCAGGAGCACCACGCGGTCGGGCCGCTCCGCATCGATGGCGTCCATGAGGCGGGCGCAGCGGTCTGCCGCACCGTGGATGTCAGAGGCGAGGAGCAGCTTCATGTGGTGCCTCCCAAGGGCCGAGGACGAGGTCTTCTCTCGTCCGACGATGTCTTCTGGCATGCAGTCGAGCTTAGCGCAAGCGCCCGCATCCCCGGGACCGCGCGCGTCCCGGGTGGAGTCTGCTTGCATCCCAGGTGGGGGCTATGATGGTCTCTCCTGGGAAACGGGGAAGGGAAGTGCATAGCCAAAGAGCGGTCGGAGGTCGATTCTTGCGGCCACGAGCACGTGACCGAGGAGCTCCTCGAGCGCCTGCTCGCGTCCACCTCGATAGAGGGCTATCTCAGCGCCGTCGAGCCCGACCTCGAGGGGCGCGACCTCGCCGAGTACCTGCGCGACCTCCTGGAGCGGAAGGGCCTCGGGCGCGCGCAGGCCATTGCCGCCGCCGGACTCAATGCCACCTTTGGCTACCAGGTCTTCCAAGGCACGCGGCACATCGGGCGCGACAGGGCCCTGATGCTCGCCTTCGGCATGGGCTGCACCCTGCACGAGGCCCAGAGGCTACTGCGTCTGGCGGGGCATGCGGAGCTGTGGAGTCGCCGGCGGCGCGACGCGATCGTCATCTTCTGCCTCGAGCGCGGGCTCAGCCGCGAGGACTGCGACGACGAGCTCTACCGCATGGGAGAAGAGACCCTCCTGCCTGCGGAGGGCTGACGCGTGGACGAGGGAGAGGTGTTGCACGCCCTTGTGCTGGACGACGCCTACAAGGTCGAGCGGGTGCTTTCCGAGCGAGAGGGGCTCAGGACCGAGCTCGTGACCCTTGGTGGGGCTGGCCTCTTCGTGCGCAAGTACTTTGCTGGCGGACTCGCCGCACCTAGGCTCTGGGGCACGTTGCTGGGCGTTGACGAGCCGGGGCTTCCCCGAGTGGAGACCGTCTACCGCCTTCCTGACCGCCTGGCCGTGGTGCTCGAATACGTGGACGGGGAGTCTCTCGAGGGCCTCGTGACGCGGGAGGGACCGCTCTCCCTGCCGCGGGCGGTGCGGCTCATGGACGGAATCTGCTCCGCCGCACAGGCGCTCCACGAGCATGGCATCATACACCGCGACATCACGCCAAAGAACGTCATCGTGGATGGCGGGGGATGCGCCCACCTCATAGACCTGGGCATCGCGCGCCTGCGCTCGGACGAGGCGGGGCGAGACACGACGCTCCTGGGCACCTGGGGCTTTGCCGCACCAGAGCAGTTCGGCTTCGCCCAGACCGACGCTAGGTCCGACGTGTACTCCCTGGCGGGCGTGCTCGCCTACATGCTCACGGCTACCTGGCCAGGCGAGAGGGGCTTCGATCCTGCGTTGGGACTCGCCGCCGTGCCAGGGGAGGTGGTCGGGCTGATAGGCCGTGCCCGGTCGCTTGAGCCCAGCGCGCGCCCTCAGTCTGCGGCAGAGCTCATGGCTGAGTTGCGCTCCTGCGCCGAAGGTTCGGGCACGGCGGGACAGGATGATCGGGAGGGACCCGCTGCCGTGCCGGCCGTCAAGCTGCGCCCCAAGGGCGACCGGAGCCTCGCCCCCCACTCGCTCCACGTCTGGATGGAGCTCGCCCCGACCGTTCTGGCGCTGCTCCGTGCGCCTCGCTCCGTGCGCAAGACCGTCGCGCTCGTGTTCGCGGTGGTCCTCCTCGTGGTGTTCGCCGCAGGTCTCCTTGGCATGCCAGAGCAGGTGGGACGGCAGGTGGGGATTGCCCAGGAGTCGCTTGCCGCCATCTCGTACCTCGTGCTCATGGCCTGGTGGATACTCCTCCCCTCCTACGAGCTCGCTTGCGCCGTGGCAGGGGTGGGGGAGTACGCGGGTCTGGATCGGGGCGCGCTCCCGAGGCGTCTGCTGCTTCGTGTGGCGGAGGAGCTTTTCGCAGGCTTTGCGATTATGCTCGCGCTACAGATTCTTGCCCAGGCGGCCGGTCTCGTCTAGGCCCTTTGCGCAATGTCGCGCGTGGCGCGGAGGCTGCTCTGCCTTGGGTGCGCCTGGCCGCGCGGCCGCTCCCCACCCCTGCGCCACGTGGCCCTTCCGCGAAACAATGAGCTGCCAGCTAATGAATCGCCGCGTCGCGCCACCTACCCTTTCACGTGAAAGGGGTTGTGCAATGGATGAGTGGGGCTTCTTGAGGGACTGCGGTTTGGACGTCAGGCGCGCGTTGGAAAGCGCGCCGCTTGACGACCGAAACTTTGCCGGCTGGGCGGATGACGCCCTGCGCGAGCGCTCGCTCTCGCGTGGCGCGGTCGTGGGGCGCTCGGGCCTCAATCACACCTACGCGTATCAGATCCTCTCTGGGTCGCGAAACCCCACGCGTGACAAGCTCCTCCAGGTCTGCTTCGGGATGGGGCTGGGCGTGGAGGACGCGAGCGACGCCCTGGAACGCGGCGGCCTGAGCGCCCTCAGGCCCGACCGCCGCCGGGATGTGGTCATCGCCTTCTGCCTCGAGCGCGGGATGGGCGTGACCTGCTGCGACCATCTCCTCTGGGAGCAGGGGGAGCGGCCCCTCACGGGCGGCGCGGCTCCGGGTGGCCCGCTCGCGAACAGTTAGCTGACAGCTAATGAACGGGGGTTCTCTCGCCCCTACCATCTCTTTTGTCCTGGCAGCAGCCAGCAAAGAGAAAGGTCCTCGGGGAAAGAGGGAATTGTGAAGAAGAAACTCAATATCCTGCTGCTCATCTCGTTCGTGCTGGGGGTGTTGTACCTCTTGTACAGTATCTACTACTGGGGAGGCGCAGGCTCCTCGGGGACGACCGCTTATCGTGCCGGCGCTGCGATTGCGACCTACCTCGTCATGCCCCACTTGGCATCCACTGCCGTGGCGGTCATCTTCAACGGGCTCGGGCTCTTCATGCGCAAGTCATCGTTTGCCCTGGTAGGAGCCATCCTCTACGCCGTGGCGATGGTTCTCTTTCCCATGTACTTCTTCTTCGTAGTTACCCAGACTGTGCTCTCGTTCGTCGGCTTTTCCCAGCTCAGGAAGGCGGGGAAGGAAGACTAGAGGGCATTTAGCTAAATTGCCGAAGTTTCTTCTGGACACTTCGTCGCTCAGAGGTCATTTACGTTCTGGTGGTATGGGGTCAAGAGAGAGGAGAGCCCAATGAAGGAAGGCACGAAGAAAGGGATACACAGGCTCCTGGAGTCTATCGGAGTCATCTTTCTGGCCCTGATGGTTATCGGGATGTTTGTGGGCAAGCCAGATAAGTCCTCATCCCAGAAGCCTTCGGATTCTGCGGCGGAACCTCCCAAACAAGAGCAGAAGCTTTCGACGGATGATAAAACGGATTCAAAGGAGCCGGAGAAGAAGACGGCAACTTCCACACCGACGAAAGCAACGAAGGCGGTTGATACCTACGAAAGCATACTTGCCGAATATACGGAAAAATTGCAGGCAGCAACCCCTGGACTGATTGAGGAATACAACAGTGAGGCAGCAGGCAATACGGAGGGAATTCAGGGGCTTGCGCAGATTAGTAACGCAAAGGTGACCAAGCTTGCCGGAATCGAGTCGGAGGGAACGAGCAAGATGGCTGGTGTGATGTACGGCTCCGGCAGTGGATCGTACGACGAGTACGAGGAGTGGGCGGGAAAGTTGTACGAGGTTTACGAGGCGGAGGCATCGAAGATTATGGATGCATATATGGAATCTGCGATGTAAGCGCCAGGCTTGCGAGACGGGCGCGTTCAGTGCTTCGTCCAATGCTTGTTTAATGTTGTGCACAGACAACGATGCTTGAAGCCGTGTACTGGGACCCGCGGCTCACTGCTGCGGGTCCCTTCTCGTAGCGCACCGCAGTCTCATGCTGGCCCGTGCGCCAGCCGACGCCACCCCCCTGTGGTGCGACGTGTCATCATCCCGAGCTCATCCGTCACAAGCCTCCGCTCTTTTGTGGCGGCTCAAGATTCCTCACTCATGAGAGAACAAAAAATCTAATGTGTAGAGACTTAGATTGCGTATAGAATCAGATACCGCGGGAACAATCGCAGTGTACGAAGGCTCCGTCGGCGACTCGGCGGCAGCACAAGGGCAGACAAGCTCCCCGCCCCAGGGGCCAAGGGAGAGACAGAAGGGAATCGCAATGGGCAAGATTCTGGGTATCGATCTTGGCACCACCAACTCCGCGATGGCAGTCCTCGAGGGCGGCGAGCCCACCATCATCGTCAACGCCGAGGGCGACCGCACCACCCCGTCCGTCGTGGGCTTCCGCGCCGACGGCGACCGCATCGTGGGCAAGGCCGCAAAGAACCAGGCAGTCACCAACCCCAAGAACACGGTCTTCTCCATCAAGCGCTTCATGGGCCGTCGCTACGACGAGGTCAGCTCCGAGCTCAAGACCGTCCCCTACTCCGTGAAGGGCGGTACCGGCAACCGTGCCGTGGTCGAGATCGACGGCGAGGACTTCACCCCCGAGCAGATCAGCGCAATGATTCTAGCCAAGATGAAGGCCGACGCCGAGAAGTACTTGGGCGAGCCCGTCACCGACGCGGTCATCACCGTCCCCGCCTACTTCAACGACGCCCAGCGCCAGGCCACCAAGGACGCCGGCAAGATCGCCGGCCTCAACGTCCAGCGCATCGTCAACGAGCCCACGGCGGCGGCCCTCGCCTACGGCCTCGACAAGAAGGACATCGACCAGAAGGTCCTGGTCTTCGACCTGGGCGGCGGCACCTTCGACGTGTCCCTGCTCGACCTTGCCGACGGAGTCGTCGAGGTCCTGGCCACCAACGGCGACAACCACCTGGGCGGCGACGACTGGGACCAGCGCGTCATCGACTGGATGGCCGACAAGTTCCAGCAGGAGATGGGCATCGACCTGCGTCGTGACCCCATGGCGCTGCAGCGCCTGAAGGAGGCCGCCGAGAACGCCAAGAAGGAGCTCTCCAGCGCCCAGCAGGCAGACATCAACCTGCCCTTCATCACCGCCGACGCCACCGGCCCCAAGCACCTCAACTACACGCTGACCCGCGCCGAGTTCGAGCGCATCACCCGTGACCTGCTCGACCGCTGCAAGGGCCCCGTCACCAAGGCCCTCCAGGACGCCGGCCTGCAGATCTCTGAGGTCAACGAGGTCATCCTCGTGGGCGGCTCCTCTCGCATGCCCGCCGTGCAGGACCTGGTCAAGACCATGACCGGCAAGCAGCCCAACATGTCCGTGAACCCCGACGAGGTCGTCGCCGACGGCGCTGCCGTCCAGGGCGGCGTGCTCACCGGTGACGTGTCCGGCATCCTGCTGCTCGACGTCACCCCGCTCTCGCTGGGCGTCGAGACCATGGGCGGCGTCATGACCAAGATGATTGACCGCAACACCACGATCCCCACCAGCAAGACCGAGGTCTACTCCACGGCGGCCGACAACCAGACCTCCGTCGAGATCAACGTCCTGCAGGGCGAGCGCGAGATGGCTCGCGACAACAAGAGCCTGGGCAAGTTCAACCTGACCGGCATCCCCGCCGCCCGCCGCGGCGTGCCCCAGATCGAGGTCACCTTCGACATCGACGCCAACGGCATCGTGAAGGTCACCGCCAAGGACAAGGGTACCGGCAAGCAGCAGCAGATCACGATCTCTGGCTCCACCGCGCTCTCGGACGACGAGGTCGATCGCATGGTCAAGGACGCCGAGTCCCACGCCGAGGAGGACAAGAGGCACAAGGACGAGATCGAGGTCCGCAACCAGACCGACTCGCTGTGCTACAGCACCGAGCAGACGCTGAAGGACCTGGGCGACAAGGTGTCCGAGGACCAGAAGAAGGAGGTCCAGGACGCGGTCGACGCAGCCAAGAAGGCACTCGACGGCACTGACGTCGACGCCATCAAGGCCGCGGGCGAGAAGCTCCAGGAGGTCGGGCACAAGCTGGCCGAAATCGTCTACTCCGACACCCAGGCCCAGACCTCCGCTACCGGCGGAAGCTCGACCGACGACGTCGTCGACGCCGACTACGAGGTCGTGGACGACGACAAGAACAACCAGTAGGCCAAGGCCGCCTAGGCCCTAGGACAAGATGTTGGCTGGGGCGGCCCTTGCGGCCGCCCCTTTGGCAGCCCGAGGAGGGTGACGTGAAGGTGCCTATCGAGGGTGATGATATGAGGGATGAGGACGTCGTCGAGGCCACGGCGGCCGAGGGCGAGCCGGCGGTTGGGCAGGAGGTGGTCGCCGACGCCGCGCCCGAGGCAGAGCCCAGCGAGGAGGACCTGGTGGAGGCGGCGAAGCGCGCCGGCGAGCAGGCAGCTGAGGCCGACTTCAAGGCCGACGCCGACAAGATCCGTCAGGAGCGCGACGACCTCCAGCGACAGCTCGACGAGGTTGCGGACAAGGTCGCTGCGGCGCAGAAGGAGGCCGCGGACTCGACTGACCGCCTGACGCGCCTGCAGGCCGACTGGGACAACTACCGTCGCCGCACCGCGCAGGAGCGCCTGGCCGAGAGGGAGCGCGCGGCCGAGAAGCTCGTGCTCAACCTGCTTCCGGTCCTCGACGACATGGAGCGTGCCTCTGCCCATGCGGCACAGACCGCCGATGGCGACGAGGCTCTGCTGCAGTTCGTCGCCGGCGTCGACGCGGTGCACGACAAGATGGTCTCCGTTCTGGGCAAGGAGGGCGTCGAGGTCATCGACCCAGCCGGCGAGCCCTTCGACCCCCTGGTCCACCAGGCCGTGGGTCGCGAGGAGAATACCGAAGCGTATGACGAGACGGTGGCCCAGGTGTACCAGAGGGGCTACCGCATGGGCGGCAAGGTGATTCGTACGGCCATGGTCACGGTGACCTATGGGGGACCCAAGCGCCCCGAGCTGGAGGACGAGCCCGCAGGTGACGACGAGGTCAAGGAGTAGTCGCGCTTGGCGTGCCTGGGCTCAGGCCCGGGCACTGCCACCAGGAAGGAGGCGTTGGCTTCTATGGCAGACAAGAACTACTACGACGTCTTGGGCGTGAAGCGCGACGCCAGCCAGGACGACATCAAGAAGGCCTTCCGCAAGCTCGCCGCAAAGTACCACCCCGATGCGGGTGGTGACGAGGCAAAGTTCAAGGAGGTCAGCGAAGCGTACACGACGCTCTCTGACACCCAGAAGCGTCGCGAGTATGACCAGATGCTGATGTTTGGCGGCATGCCCGGCTCGGGATTTGGCGGCGCGGGCGGCAGAGGTGGCGGCTACAGCTACACCACCAACGTGGGCGGGGCCGACTGGGGCGACATCTTCGACAACATCCGCAACGGTGACGGCGCCTTCCCCGGATTCGACTTCTCGTCGATCTTCGGTGGGCAGGCCGCCGCCAACCGTCCCTCCAAGGGCCGGGACATAACCGCCACCATAGACGTGAGCGCGGAGGCCGCCTTCGCGGGCGAGCAGCGCAAAATCAGCTACTCGATTCCCTCGACGGGCGAGCGCCAGACCCTCAACGTCAAGGTCCCCGCCGGGGCAATCGATGGCGGCAAGCTGCGCTACCGCGGACGTGGCGAGTACGGGACCAACGGCGGCGCCCGCGGCGACCTCGTGGTGACGACCCGCGTGGTCGAGCACCCGCTCTTCAAGCGCGACGGTGCCGACGTGCGCATGGAGCTCCCGGTGAGCGCCTTCGAGGCTGCCCTGGGGGCCACCATCGACGTGCCGACGCCCGAGGGGGCGGAAGTTCGCCTCAAGATTCCCGCGGGCACGCAGGACGGCAAGACCTTCCGCTTCAAGGAGCTGGGCGCCCCCGACGTGCGTCGCAAGGGCTCTCGCGGTGCCCTGTACGTGACCGTGAGGGTCAAGGTGCCCACGCGACTCTCGCAAAAGGAGCGCGACGCCCTGGAGGCCCTGCGTGACGCCGACGGCCGCGACTACAGAAAGGACGTCGAGGCATATGGCGCGTAGCGACGCGAGCGGCAAGGACAAGCCGCTTTACATGATCAGCGTTGCGGCCGAGCTGACCGGCATGCATCCGCAGACCCTGCGCGTCTACGAGCAGAAGGGCCTGGTCAATCCCGGCCGCTCCCGTGGCAACACGCGGCTGTACTCCCAGGGTGACATCGAACGCCTCAACCTGATCAGCAAGCTCACCGACGAGGGCATCAACCTCGCGGGCGTCGTGCGCATCCTGGACATGCGCGAGCGCGCCCTCAAGCGCGACAAGGAGATCGACGAGCTGCGCGCGCGGGTCCGCTCGCTCGAGGACGATATCCACGAGCTTCGCATGCGCGAGCGCATCACGGCGCTTGCCCGCTACGACGGCGCGGGTCCCGAACAGGTCATGCGCGGGCTCCTGGAGACCCACCTCGAGGACGATGACGAGTAGCGGCGGCGACGTTCGCACCAGGCAGGGGGCATCGCGACTCTGTCCGTGATGCCCCTCTCGTCTGGTCTGGGTCTGCCCTTTGTGTCGCGCTGGGCGCACGCGGCTCCGGTCGTCGTCCCTTTTACGCGATTAGTGTACACAAACGAGCGAAATCACTGATAAAAGGGCTTTTTTGGCGAGAAATGCTTTCAGATTCGAGCATTGTGCACACCAACATGTCCGATTTTGGACGGGGGTGCCATCGTGCCATCTCATCCAAGCTCCCACTCCTTGTCACAGCGCGATGATGCAGCTCTCGACGTGCCCCTGAGGGCGTTGGAGCTCCCGGACGAGCTGTTGTGAGATGCGCCGCCCCCTCTCGCCTGGAAGAAGCGACCAGACCAGTCGCTGCCGCTCCCGCACGAAGGGCTGTCTGGTCAGGACGCTCCTCTGCAGTGAGAGGTCCCTGCCGGCCGTTCGCTCGATCGCCTCCATGACCTGCCCCATGAGACGGTCCGGGCCTCGGGGTTGGTACAGGTCCTCGCTCGTGGCGGGTAGCACCGTGAGGCCGCGTAGCCAGAGGTCGCGGTCGCGGCGCTTGTCGTCGACGATCGCGCGTCTGACGGCGGCAAGCGCCTCGTCCGTCTCGTTGGGCTCCATCGTCGTGGCCTCGGCAATGCTCCGCAGGTCGTAGTGCATGCCCCCGTCGTAGTTGATTCCCACTCCACTGCCCACAAACATGATGTCGGGTACGCGGGTCTGCTTCTGGGACAGCCCGTCGAGGCGTTCGGGTGCCGTGATGCGGGGATTGTTGTCGCGAGCCGGGGGCCGCGTTGCGCCCCGTCCGCCGCAGGCCTGGGCGCCGGCGTGACAGACCTTTCGCAAACGTATAAGACAACTCAGATAATCTATTGTGCAGACACTTAGATTTGCGCATAGCGACCACCACTCCAGGGAACAATCGACTCAACAGACAGCGGTGCTCCCCGAGGGAGCCAGAAGGGGTGAGACAAATGAGGTTTGACAAGTGGGCGGTCACCGCCCAGGAGGCCCTGCAGTCCTCCATAACCATCGCCGCCGATGCCGAGGCGGGGCAGGTTCGACCCATCCACCTGCTCAAGGCCCTGATAGAGTCGGGCGAGAGGAACCTCCGCGCCATCGTCGAGCGCGTCGGTGCGGACCCGGCGCAGGTCGAGGCCCAGGTGGACCAGGCCATCGCGCGCGCCCCCAAGGTGAGTGGCGACCTGTCGCAGATGGGCATCTCGACCGAGCTCACGCGCGTGGGCGACGCCGCGGAGAAGCTTGCCGCCAAGCTCGGCGACTCCTATGTCACCTCCGAGCACCTGCTCTGCGCGCTTGCCGACGAGCGCGGCGAGGCGGGCAGCGCCCTCAAGGCCGCGGGCGTCACGAGCAAGCGCGTGCAGGAGGCCTATCAGAGCCTGCGTGGTGACGAGCGCGTGACCTCCCAGGACCAGAAGTCCCAGTTCGAGGCCCTTGAACAGTATGGCCGCAACGTGACGGACCTCGCACGCCAGGGCAAGCTCGACCCGGTGATCGGCCGCGTGGAGGAGATACGCCGCACGATCCAGGTCCTGAGCCGCCGCACGAAGAACAACCCGGTACTCATCGGCGAGCCCGGCGTGGGCAAGACCGCCATCGTCGAGGGCCTGGCCGAGCGCATCGTGGCCGGCGACGTGCCCTCGACCATCAAGGACAAGGACATAGTCGAGCTCGACATGAGCGCGCTGGTCGCGGGGGCGAAGTACCGCGGCGAGTTCGAGGACCGCCTGAAGTCGGTGCTCAAGGAGGTGGAGAAGTCCGATGGACAGATCATCCTGTTCATCGACGAGCTCCACACTATCGTGGGCGCCGGCGCGACCGAGGGCTCCATGGACGCGGGCAACATCCTGAAGCCCGCCCTCGCCCGCGGCGAGCTCCATGCCATCGGTGCCACAACGCTGGACGAGTACCGCAAGTACATAGAGAAGGACCAGGCGCTTGCCCGCCGCTTCCAGACGGTGCTCGTGAGCGAGCCCACGGTCGAGGACACCATCAGCATCCTCCGCGGCCTCAAGGAGAAGTACGAGCAGCACCATCGCGTGCGCATCACCGACGCCGCCTTGGTGTCTGCCGCGGACCTCTCGAACCGCTACATCAGCGAGCGCTTCCTGCCCGACAAGGCCATCGACCTGGTGGACGAGGCGGCGAGCCGCCTGCGCATGGAGCTCGACTCCATGCCGGCCGAGATAGACGCCGTCGACCGCCAGCTCACGCAGATGCAGATCGAGGAACAGGCCCTCATGAAGGAGGAGGACGCAGCGAGCCGCGAGCGCCTCGAGACCCTGCGGAAGGAGATCGCGACCACGCGCGAGAAGCTCGACGGCATGAAGGCAAGCTGGGAGAACGAGAAGGCGAGCATCGACCGCGTCCAGGACCTCAAGTCCAAGATCGAGGAAGCCAGAGGCGAGATGGAGCGCGTCACCCGCGCCGGCGACCTGGCCCGCGCGTCCGAGCTGCGCTACTCGACCATCCCCTCGCTCCAGGCCGAGTACGACGCCGCCGAGGCGGCGCTCTCGCAGAAGCAGGAGGCGGGCGGCATCCTCAAGGAGGAGGTCACCACCGAAGAGATCGCCGAGGTCGTGAGCTCCTGGACCGGCGTCCCCGTGTCGAAGATGATGCAGGGCGAGATAGACAAGCTCCAGAACCTCGAGGCCGAGCTCCACGAGCGCGTCATCGGACAGAATGAGGCCGTGAGCGCGGTCGCCTCGGCGGTGCGCCGCAGCCGTGCGGGGCTTGCCGATCCCAATCGCCCCCTGGGAAGCTTCTTCTTCCTGGGACCCACCGGCGTGGGAAAGACCGAACTCGCCAAGGCGCTCGCCGAGTGTCTCTTCGACGACGAGCGTGCGCTGGTGCGCATCGACATGTCCGAGTACATGGAGAAGTTCAGCGTCCAGCGCCTGATCGGCGCCCCTCCGGGATACGTGGGCTACGACGAGGGAGGCCAGCTCACCGAGGCCGTGCGCCGCAAGCCGTACAGCGTCATCCTCCTGGACGAGATGGAGAAGGCGCACCCCGACGTGTTCAACATCCTCCTGCAGGTGCTGGACGACGGTCGCCTGACCGACGGGCAAGGTCGCGTCGTGAGCTTCAAGAACACGATCATCATCATGACCAGCAACGTGGGGAGCCAGTTCATCGCGGCCGCCAACGCGACGAGCGATCCCAAGGCGGTCAACTCCCAGGTCATGGAGGCGCTGCGCCAGGCCTTCAAGCCAGAGTTCCTCAACCGCATCGACGACGTGGTCGTCTTCCACTCCCTCGGGCTGGCCGAGATAGAGAAGATCGTGGACATCCAGCTTCGCGACGTGCGCAGCCGCCTCGCCCGCGAGCGCATCACGCTCAGGCTCTCGGACAGCGCGGTGCAGCTCCTCTCCCTCGACGGGCTCGACCCGGTCTATGGCGCGCGCCCGCTCAAGCGGCTCATCCAGCGCCAGGTCGTGGACAACGTCGCCAGCCTGATCATCGCCGGGGAGCTCCGCGAGGGCGACGCCGTCATGGTGGACGTTGGGGCGGACGGAAAGCTCTTCGCCGCCCGTGACGAGCAGGCGTTGGAACCCGATTCTGTGGAGTAGCTGCCGTCGCGTCGACCTTCGTGCCGCACGGTACCCGCCATTTCGCGAGGGGACGGACCCGAAGGCCCGTCCCCCCGCGCTTGCTGAGCCGACCTGGCGCGAGCCGGCCCTTTGCGCGACCATAGGGAAGAATCGCGCGCACAACCCACCGGGAGGGCAGATGGAAGACCCCAAGAGCAGGCTCCCCGAGGTCCCGTCGGACGGGCTGGGCCCCTCCGTGGGAAGGTCCGAGCCGGCAGGCGACCTGGAATCGCCGTCCAATCCTTCCGCCATGGCCACCCTCCCGCAGGTCGTCACGACTCCCGTGCAGGAGCCTGAATCGCTGGAGCCCCCGAAGGGCGTTCCCGGTGAGGGCAAGAGCCGCAGCGTGTCTCGCCCCGTCGTGGCTGCCGTGCTCCTGCTCGCGGCCGTCGCGGTCACTGCGATCTTCGTCACCTATGAGGCGGAGCTCTGGGGCGGCCGCAGCGTCCCCTCTGTCGCGGGCAAGTCCCAGGTGGTGGCCCAGCGCGACCTTGAGCAGCGCGGCTTCGAGGTCGTGCTGGCGGAGGAGCCCGTCGACGACGGGGTGGGCAAGGCGGTCCGCTGCGACCCCGCGAGTGGAACCAGGCTCGAGCGTGGCAGCGAGGTCACGCTGGTTGTCGGCACGGCGCGCGTGCTTCCCGACGTCGTGGGCATGCGACTTGACGAGGCCCGCACCGCCCTGGCCGAGGCGGGGGCGCAAGACGTGTCGATTCAGTATGAGGCCTCGCCCGCCGAGGAGGGAACGGTCATCAGGTCGACCCCCGAGGCGGGGAGCGCCTTCGTGGCCCGCGACGCGATCACCCTCACCGTGGCGCAGCCCTATACGGTCCCCTATGTCATGGACAAGGATGAGTCCGAGGCAAGGTCGCTCGTCGAGGCGGCGGGCCTCGAGGCCAAGCTCGAGTACGTGAGCTCCGACGAGCCGGGCGGAATTGTCGTCGGGGTGAGCCCTGACCAGGGCACGCGCGTCGGCAAGGACGATGTCGTGACCCTCAAGGTCTCAGAGCCCTACCCGTCCGACTACCACCACCTGGCCGAGTACTTCGAGTTCACCGCCAACCAGATCGGGGACTACCTCCAGAAGCAGGGATTCTCTCTCCGGGCAAGCTATGCCAACGCGCACGGAAAGGTGCAGGCGCTCTATGAGGGCGAGAGGGGCAGGGTCACCCTGGGCTCGTATCCCTTCTCGGCAAAGTTCGACCTCGAGGCAGCAAGGGAGGGGGCGACCCCAGAGGCTGACGCCGGCTTCGAGGGCGTGCGCCTGGAGCTGCCCAAGTCAGAGTGGCCCGCGGAGGCGGGCAGGCTCAGCCGCGACGCCCTGGAGGGGGTCATGGGGCTCTGCGGCCTCAGCGGGCTGAGCAGAAGCTGCAACATGCAGACGGTCGTCCTCCCGCAGGGACGGGAACGCAAGGGCACGCCCTTCGTCTGCGGTTACGGAGAGATGGGCGAGGCCTGCTGGACGGTGCTCATAGTCCAGGGCGGGAAGGACGCGCGCGTGGTCGTGACGGCCGCTCCCAAGGCCCTGTACAAGAGCTATGACCTGGCTCCCTTTGGAGGGAGCGTCTGTGACTTCGTCGCCTACGGCGACGTCTACGGCAAGCGAGGGGCAGAGGTTGGATAGCGAGCGGATGCACAAGGACGCCATTGATGGAGGGGACGTCATGCTGGCGAGCAAGGCAGAGGGCGTCGGTCCCATGCGGGAGGCTGACCGGCCAGACGGAACGGTGCCAGGCGAGAGGCCCGTCTCGTCATCTGACGCCAGCTTCCTTCGGGCGGAGAACGAGGACGACGACGGCTACGACCCCTACTCGGACCGTCCCGCCCCGCGCGAGCCCCTCTTCGAGGCCAATCCCTGGGATTAGAAGGGTCTCCGGCCGGCAGGAGGGTGCCGCCGTCGCCCGTGAAGCGCGCGTCAGATCGTCGGGGGCATCCCGTCCGGCCTACCTGGTGGAGAGCAGCCTCAGGATGATGAGGGCGACCACCACGAGCAGGGCCACCACGACGATGAGCGAGAGCACCGAGCGCCTGCGGCGGCTCCTCTCGCGCGACGAGAAGATGGAGCGCCGACCCTTGGGAATCTCGAGGTACTGGCCGTAGCGGCTGTTCTGGATCCTGCCCATGCCGCCGCGCGAGCGGCGGTACTTGGACGCGCCGGAGAAGACTTTGCCGCTCACGGCGACGTTTGAGTCGTGGGCGTAGCCGCTGGCGGAGGCGCCGTCCTGTCCGAGGTCGTCGATGGCGGCCTGGGAGCGGTGCGGGGCGCGCTGCCTCACGTAGGGCACGCGGGCGGCCACGGGCTGGAAGGTGGTGGCCGCGAAGTCGCCCTCGCCCGTCTTGCCCGTGGCCTCGGTCCCACCTTGGGTTGCCGAAACGACCGACGGTCGGGCTTCGGTCGCCGCCGTCTTGGGCGTGCCCTCCTCGTTCGTTGCGTTGTTGGGAAGGGGCTCCCGAAGACCCTCGTCAAAGCCCTTGTCCATGGAGTACCTCCGCCGCCGTGGCACGCAAAGCCCGTACACATCAATGGCAGTCATGATAGAGCAGGTGGGGCCTGCCAAAGTGCCGTGCGCGATAGCTACATCTAACGCAATCTTCCTCTGCAACACCTAACTTAGACAGACTTAGATTTAATGAGCAAACTCAACTGAGAAAATATTGACTTGAGGTATAAAGTCAAGCTTCGAGGGGCATATATACCAACGAGAACAAAGGGTGTCTACCAGGGCATCCGCAAGCAGAAGGAGTGGTAAAGATGACGAACCTTATCCCTTACACCAGCTATGACAGGGCCCTTCGCAGGGCGTTCCCCTTCAACGCGTTCGACGACTTCTTCAACGCGCCGCTGGCCAGCCTCTCGAGCGATGCCGCATTCAAGATGAACGTCGAGGACGCCGGCGACAAGTACGTCGTCTCGGCCGAGCTACCCGGCGTGAAGCGCGAGGACATCGACGTAGAGCTCAACGAGGGTCGCCTCTCGGTCTCGGTCGAGAAGAAGGAGACCGAGGAGGAGAAGGGCAAGAACTACCTCCACAAGGAGACGAGCGAGTGGCAGGCCACCCGTGGCGTGTACCTCAAGGACGCCGCGACTTCCGGCCTGTCCGCCAAGCTCGATGGCGGTGTGCTCACCGTCAACGTCCCCAAGCAGGAGGAGAAGGCCAACGTCACCAAGATCTCGATTGACTAGCTCGAATCGGGACCGGCCAGGTTTGACTCGCTGACATGGCGAGGCGTGGGAGGCGACGCTACGGCGTCGCCTCCTTTTTTGCGCCCAGAAACCTCTCGCCTGGAATTTGGGGCGGCTCGCCCAGTTTTGGTCCCTGACGGAAGCCACCCTGGCGTTCACTCCCTAGTATTTCTAAACTGTTAAACGTCATTCAAATTGTCATGGGCCAGCCAATCAAAAGGCTGTTGCATCGACCGGCGTCCCCAGTCCGCGCTCGGCCGCCCGTGACGTGCCGTGGAGAGGAGAGCGCGACGTGAGGGCATACGAGAGACTCCTTGACTACGTCGTCGTGCGCACGCCCAGCGACGAGGGGAACGAGGCGCACACCCCCAGCAGCTCCGAGCAGTTCGAGCTCGCGCGCATGCTGGTGGAGGAGCTCAGGGGGTTGGGCGTCACCGACGTCCGCCTGAGCGACGACTGCTTCGTCTATGCGAAGGTACCGGCGACGCCAGGCCTCGAGGACAGGCCCAAGCTGGGGCTCATCGCCCACATGGACACGGTCTCGCAGTTCTGCGACCACGAGATCCGTCCCCAGCTCACGCCCGACTACGACGGTGGGGACCTTCCGCTCTTCCAGAGCGGCCGTACGCTCGCGGTGAGGGACTTCCCCCACCTGCCCACCCTCAAGGGCCGCACGCTCATCACCAGCGACGGGATGACGATCCTTGGCGCGGACGACAAGGCGGGCATCGCCGAGATTATGACCGCCCTCGAGACCCTGCTCGCCGAGGGCATCGCCCATGGCCCGCTGCGCATCGCCTTCACCCCTGACGAGGAGATAGGCTGCGGCGTGCACAGCTTCGACGTCGAGGGATTCGACGCCGACGTCGCCTATACCTTGGACGGCGACACCGAGGGCGAGATCCAGTACCAGAACTTCAACGCCTGCGAGGCCAGCTTCGAGGTCACGGGCGTGAGCGTGCACCCGGGCTCCGCCAAGGACGTCATGGTGAACGCCGTCCTCCTCGCCTGCCAGATCAACGGCATGCTCCCCGCCTTCGAGACCCCGCGCCACACCGAGGGCTACGAGGGCTTCTACCACCTGCTCCAGATAAACGGCGACGAGGCCCACGCGAGCCTCTCGTACATCGTGCGCGACCACGACGCGGGCTCCTTCGAGGCGCGAAAGCAGACGCTGCGCCACATCGAGAAGCTCATGAACGAGGAGTGGGGCGAGGGAACGGTCACCCTGACCATCAAGGACGAGTACAAGAACATGGTCTCGGTCATCGACGGCTGCATGTACATGATCGACAACGCGAAGCTGGCCGCGGAGCGCGCCGGCGTCAAGCCCGACGTGTCGCCCATACGCGGGGGCACGGACGGCTGCCAGCTCTCGTACCGCGGGCTGCCCTGTCCCAACCTGGGAACCGGCGGCCACGGATATCACGGTCCCTACGAGCACATCACCGTCGAGGGCATGGACGCCGCCACGAGGATGGCAGTCGAGCTCGTGAGGGTCTTTGCCGGGGAATAGCGGTCCGAGCGCGGGGGTTGCATCCGGGGTCGCCACGAGGGCGACCCCTTTGGACGAAAGGGGTCCTGCTATGGCAGAAGAGGCGATGGTCGAAGCGGCTACGGAGGGGGGCGTGCCCAAGAAGAGGGGCAAACTCCACTTCCCAACCGCGATCACGGTGCTCTTCATCGTGATGCTCTTCGCTGCGGTGCTCACCTGGGTCGTGCCGGCGGGCGAGTACTCGAAGCTCAAGTACGTCGCGGATGACGACGTGTTCTCGATCACCAACGCGGACGGCACGACGGAGGAGCAACCTGCCACGCAGGAGACCCTCGCCAAGCTGGGCATCTCGGCAAACGTCGAGAGCTACCTCGACGGGTCCATCTCGAAGCCGACGGCGATTCCCGGCACCTACCAGCGGGTCGAACAGAACCCGCAGGGCGTCGTGGAGTTCCTTCTCGCCCCGATCAACGGTGTCTACGAGTCGATCGACATCATCCTGTTCGTGTTCTTGCTGGGCGGCTGCATCGGCGTCCTCAACCACATGGGCGCCCTCACCGCCGCGGTCGCCGCGCTCTCGCGCGTGACGAGGGGGCGTGAGTGGCTGCTCATCATCGTGCTGACGCTTATCATCGTCGCGGGCGGGACCACCTTCGGCCTCGCGGAGGAGACGATCGCCCTCTACCCGATCCTCATGCCCGTATTCATCGCAGCGGGCTATGACGCAATGACCTGCATCGCCGTCATCTTCATGGGCTCCTGCGTGGGCACCATGTATTCGACGGTCAACCCCTTCGCCATCGGCGTCGCCACTAAGGCGGCCGGCATCTCCATGGCCGAGGGCATGTCCTGGAGGTTCGTGGCGCTCGCCATAGGCACCGTCATCTCGCTCGCCTACGTCATGCGCTACGGGCACAAGGTTCGCCTCGACCCCTCCAAGTCCGTCGTCTACGACTTCAAGGAGAGGATCGAGGAGCGCTGGGGCCAGAGGGGCGAGGCTCCCGAGTTTACCACGCCCATGAAGGTCTCGCTCGCCGTCTTTGGCGTCTCGTTCGTCGTTCTGGTCTACGGCATCGTCGCCCACCAGTGGTGGTTCGACTACATGACCGCCGTCTTCCTAGCCTGCTCCATGATCCTCGCCTTCACCTGCGGCCTCGACGAGGAGGTCTTCATGGACGAGTACATCGGCGGCTGCGGCGACCTCATGAGCGTCGCGCTGGTCGTCGGCGTCGCCCGTGCGGTCAACATCCTGCTCGAGAACGGTCTCATCTCTGACACCATCCTGTACTTCTTCTCGGGTGCCATCGCGGGGATGAGCCCCGTGCTGTTCATCATCATGATGCTGGTCGTCTACATCATCCTGGGCTTCTTCATCAACTCGTCCTCCGGCCTCGCCGTGCTCTCGGTGCCCATCATGGCGCCCCTCGGCGGCGCGGTGGGCGTCTCGAAGACGGCCATCATCTCGGCCTACAACTACGGCCTGGGCCTCATCTCGTACGTCACGCCCACGGGCCTCATCCTCGCGTCCCTTGCCATGGTGGACGTGCCCTTCAGCCGCTGGTTCAAGTTCGTGACGCCGCTCTTGGTCATCACGGTCCTGCTCAACGCGCTGCTGCTCGTGGCGCAGGTCCTGGTCTAGCTGAGGCGGAGAGCCTCGTGTCGGGGCTTTGTGCGACGCGGGTATCATAGGGTTCCCAAGGGGCCCGGGCGACACTGGGGCGCCTGGGCCCCACGCATGGCCCGGCGTGCCCGAGATGGGCCAAGACGAGGCTTGGAGGGCCCGTGGCCAGCGTCATGCGCAGATATGCAAGCGTCCGGGGAAGGGGCGGTCGCCCTGGCCCCGCGGCCGACGACGAGGCACGCGCGCCCGTCGTGCTCATGGTCTCGGGCGGTGCGGACTCGACGGCCCTCCTGCTCTTGGCCGTGGGCTCCGAGCTCGACATCGACGACGGCCGCGGCCGCGCGCGCATCGCCCGGGAGCGCCTCCACGTCCTGCACGTCAACCACCAGCTCCGTGGCGACGACGCCCTGGGTGACGAGGCCTTCGTGTGCGGGCTCTGCGCGGAGCTTGGCGTCCCCTGCACGGTGCGTAGGGTGGACGTGGCCGGCCTTGCCGCGCAGGCCGGTTCCGCCGGCGGCAACATAGAGAACGTGGGGCGAGAGGAGCGCTACCGCCTCGCCGGGGAGCTTGCCAACAGGCTCTCGGCAAGCTTGGGCACGCCGCGCTCCGCCGCGCGCATACTCACGGCGCATACCGCGAGCGACCGGGCAGAGACCTTCTTCATGAACGCCATCAGGGGCACGGGCACCTCCGGCCTCTCCTCCATACCCCGCCGCCGCAACCGCATCGTGCGCCCACTCCTGGAACGCACCCACGAGGAGCTCTGCGAGCTCCTCTCGCTCAAGGGGATCGCCTGGAGGGAGGATGCGACCAACGCGGACACGCGCTACCTTCGCTCCTTCGTGCGCCACGAGATCATGCCCGTTGCGCTGGGTCGCAACCCCCAGCTGGTCAGCGCCCTCTCAAACACCTGCGAGATTCTCTCGGACGAGGACGCCTACCTGGGACAGGTGGCCGCCCGCAGCTATCGCGAGCTCGTGAGGCGCTCGGGCGAGGGGGTGGTCGCCTTGGACGCCCGCCGCCTCGGCGCGGCCGACGTGTCCATAGCCCGGCGCGTGGTGAGGCTCGCCATCCTTGGCCTGAGCCCCGCGGCACGCATCGAGTCCGCGCAGGTGGCAAGGGTCTTGCGCATCGTGGCCCAGGGATGCGGGTCCTGCAACGTGAGCTTGGGAATCGACGCGCGCGTCGAGTACGGCCTGCTCTTCCTGCGCGTCCCCCGGCGCACGGCCTCGGTGGGCCCGGCATGGATCGACGTTCCGGGAAGTATGCGCCTTCCCGACGGCCGTACCATCTCCGCGCGCCTGACGTCGGTCCCGGCGGGCTCCTCCCCCGAGGAGGTGGCGCGCGCCCATGCCCTGGAATGGGGTGGCCGCTCGGTCTATCTCGACGCCGTGGCCTGCGGCGTCTCTCCCTCGGGGCGGGGGAGGCTGTGGGTGGACGCCCCGGCGGCGGGAGACGTCATGTGTCCCCTGGGCATGCACGGCCAGTCGAAGAAGCTCTCCGACCTCCTCAACGAGGCACACATACCAGCGGCCGACCGACCGGGGGTGCCCGTGGTGAGGAGCGGTCCCACGGGCCAGGTGCTCTGGGTCTCGCCTCTTCGCTGCGACGAGCGCGTGCGCTGCGTGCCCACCACCCGCCTCGTCCTCGAGCTTGCCCTGAGCTAGCACGCACGAGCGCACGCTTCGTGTGGCGCGCCCGTCACGCGCGAAGCGCCCACGCTCCAACGCACGCCTCATGCGACGCGCACGCGGAAGAGCACGGACGCCTTCGCGTTTGCCCAGTTGTCAGTCGGGACATCCGTGCGTTCGAGCGTGGCGGACGAGAGGGGCGCGCGTTCGAGCGTGGTGAGCGAAAGTTGCGTGCGTTCGAGCGTGGCAGGCGAGAGGGGCGCGCGTTCGAGCGTGCCGGTCAGTCCGTGCCTGCGTTACGTCGCGCCCAACGGTGACGGTCGCGTCCCGAGGGCGTAGTACCATAAGCACATACGTCCAGCCAGCCGGCAAGACCGACTGACGCACAGGAAGGGCAAGGTCCATGGCAGACGAGCTCACCGCCGACATCAAGAGCGTCATCCTCACCGAGGACCAGATCAGGGGGATCGTCCAGCGCATGGGCGCAGAGATCAGCCGCGACTACGAGGGACGCAACCCCCTCATCGTCGCCGTGCTGCGCGGCGCCTTCGTGTTCACCGCGGACCTCCTGCGCTCCATCACCATCCCCTGCGAGGTCGACTTCATGGCGGTCTCGAGCTACGGGGATGGCGTGAAGAGCTCCGGCGTCGTGCGCATCATCAAGGATCTCAGCACCAAGGTCGAGGGCCGCGACCTCATCATCGCAGAGGACATCCTCGACTCCGGCCTCACGCTGAGCTACCTCGTCGAGCTGCTCAAGGGCAGGGGCCCCAAGTCCGTCAGCGTGGCCGCCTTCTCCATCAAGGACATTCCCAACCACGCCCCCGCCATCAACCCCGAGTACGTGGGGGCGCACGTCCCCAACGAGTTCATCGTGGGCTATGGTCTGGACTATGCGGAGAAGTATCGCAACCTTCCCTACGTGGGGGTGCTCAAGCCCGAGGTCTACCAGGGGTAGCCTCCAGACCCTTCCAAGGAGCCCAGCCAAGTGTCAGACAACAACAACGGCCTCGATCCCTCGCGCCCGCCCATTCCCGGGCAGGAGGGCCCGGGGGGACGCCGTCAGCCAGCCATCATCGTCGCCCTCGTGATTGCGTTGGTCGCCTACGTCGCCTACACCGCCGGCCAGTCGATGCTGGGGGCGAGCCAAGCGGATACCCTCACCACCAACGCCTTCGTCACCGCGGTCAAGGACGAGCGGGTGAGCGACGTCACCTACAAGACCTCCGACGGCAGCCTGAGGGGCAACTACCGCCATGACGGCAACGAGCAGAGCCGCTTCGTGAGCTACTACGTGGGTGCCGACAGCCTGCAGGAGCTCATGGCGCAGCATCCCGACGTGAGCTTCACCATCGACACGTCGAGCTCCGACCTGCTCCAGACCATCCTGGTGTCGATCGTCCCCACGGCGGTCATACTCGCCTTCATGATCTACTTCACCAGGCAGATGCAGGGCCAGAACGGACGCTCCATGAACTTCGGTCGCGCCAACAGGGCGCGCACGACGGAGGAGACCCGGCCCAAGGTGAAGTTCTCTGACGTGGCGGGCATAGACGAGGCGGTAGAGGAGCTCAAGGAGGTCCGCGACTTCCTGCGCGAGCCCGAGCGCTACCAGAAGATGGGTGCCAAGATTCCGCGTGGCGTGCTCCTGGTGGGTCCCCCGGGCACCGGCAAGACCTTGCTCGCCAAGGCCGTGGCCGGCGAGGCGGGGGTGCCGTTCTTCTCCATATCTGGATCAGACTTCGTCGAGATGTTCGTGGGCGTTGGTGCGAGCCGCGTGCGCGACCTCTTCAAGCAGGCGAAGGAGTCCGCCCCCTCCATCATCTTCATCGACGAGATCGACGCTGTGGGACGCCAGCGCGGCGCTGGCTTGGGTGGTGGCCACGACGAGCGCGAACAGACCCTCAACCAGCTGCTGGTCGAGATGGACGGCTTCGAGGAGAATCAGGCCGTCATCCTGGTCGCCGCGACGAACCGTCCCGACATCCTGGACCCGGCGCTGCTGCGCCCCGGACGCTTCGACCGGCAGGTCACCGTCGACCGTCCCGACGTCAAGGGGAGGGAGAGGATCCTCTCGGTCCACTCCCAGAACAAGCCCCTCAAAAAGGACGTCGACCTCAAGCGGATCGCCAAGCTGACGCCAGGCTTCACGGGCGCCGACCTCGCCAACCTCATGAACGAGTCCGCGCTCCTCGCCGCCCGCCGGCACAAGGACCGCATCTCGATGGAGGAGGTGGAGGAGTCCATGGAACGCGTCGTCGCCGGTCCCGAGAAGAGGGGCCGCGTGATGACCCAGAAGGAGCGCGTTACCATCGCCTACCACGAGTGCGGGCATGCCCTGGTGGGGCACATACTCGAGAACTCCGACCCGGTGCACAAGATCAGCATCATCAGCCGTGGTCGTGCCCTGGGATACACCCTGCAGCTCCCCGAGGAGGACCACTTCCTCGAGACGCGCGACGGCATGCTGGACCAGATCGCCGTCTTCCTGGGGGGACGTACGGCCGAGGAGCTCTTCTGCGAGGACATCACCACCGGCGCCAGCAACGATCTCGAGCGGGCCACCAAGATGGCGCGCGAGATGGTCACTCGCTACGGCATGAGCGAGGAGCTGGGCACGCAGGTCTTCGGCGAGGCCCAGCACGAGGTCTTCCTGGGGCGCGACTACGCGAACCACAACGACTACGCCGCCGAGACGGCCAAACGCATCGACGACGAGGTCGAGCGCATCATGCGTGAGGCCCATGGTCGCTCGCGCGCGGTGCTCGAGGCGAGGCGCAGCCAGATGGAGACCATGGCCAAGGTGCTCCTCGCGCGCGAGACGGTGGAGGGCGACGTGGTGAACGCCCTTTTGGATGACCGTTGGGCGCAGTACGTCCTCGAGCACCCGGAAGCGGACGTCGACTCGCCCCTCGGGAGTGACGAGTCTGTGACGGGTTCGTCTTCCATCCTCGGCGGCGAGTAATCTGCAACATGGCGGCGCGGTTCCTGCCGCGCCGCACTCTTTTTGTCAGGGGCGCGCCGCCGGGCCGGTGCCGAGGAGGGGAGCGGAGATGCCAGTCAACCAGAGGAGCTACGAGTTCGGGACCTCCAAGTCGAGCATCCGGGAGATTGCCGCCTACGGTGTCCAGCGCAAGGCGCAGATCGGCGCGGACAAGGTCTTCGACTTCTCCCTGGGCAACCCCTCGGTTCCCGCCCCCGACGAGGTGCGCCAGTCCATCGAGCGATCGCTGGGCCTCCCTCCCGTGCGGCTGCACGGCTACACCCCCGCTGCCGGACTCGTCGAGGTGAGGCAGCGCGTGGCCGACTCGCTCAACCACCGCTTCGGCTGCGACTACGGCGCAGGCGACCTCTACATGACTTGTGGTGCCGCGGCATCGCTCAGCATAAGCTTCAACGCGCTGGTCGACCCCGGCGACGAGGTCATCGTCATCGCCCCCTACTTCCCGGAGTACCGCGTCTGGATCCAGACGGCGGGAGCGCTCTGCGTCGAGGTCATGGCGGACCCCCAGACCTTCCAGGTGGACACGGAGGCCGTGCGCGCCGCCATCACGAGTCGCACCAAGGCCGTGGTGGTCAACTCGCCCAACAACCCCGTCGGGTCGATCTACTCCCGCCAGAACCTCGAGGAGCTGGCGGACGTGCTCCGCGAGCGCGAGAGCGCCCTGGGGACCGCCATCTACCTGGTGTCCGACGAGCCGTATCGCGAGATCAGCTACGGCTGCGAGGTGCCTTGGATCCCCTCCCTGTACGACCGCAGCGTCGTCTGCTACTCCTACTCCAAGAGCCTGAGCCTGCCCGGCGAGCGCGTGGGCTGGGTGCTGGTCCCCAACACCAACCCCGACCACGACGAGCTCGTCCCCGCCATCGCCGGCGCCGGCCGCAAGCTGGGCTTCGTCTGCGCGCCGGCGCTCTTCCAGCGCGTGGTCATGGACTGCGTGGACGTCCCGAGCGACGTCGCCGCCTACGAGCGCAACCGCAAGGCGCTCACGGAGGGGCTCTCTGCCCTGGGCTACGAGTACATCGAGCCGCAAGGTGCCTTCTACCTCTGGGTGAAGTCCCTTGAGCCCGACGCCGAGGCCTTCTTCCAGAAGGCGAAGGCCCTGGAGCTCCTGCCTGCCCCGTCAAACAGCTTTGGCTGCGAGGGCTGGGTGCGCGTGGGCTACTGCGTGAGCCACCAGACCATCGTCGACTCGATGCCGGCATGGAGGCGCCTCGCCGAGCAGTATGCCCGGGGTGACGCGTGAGCTGGGAGCGCATCTGCCAGAACTGCAGCTTCTGCCAGGCAAAGACGGGGCTCCTGCGCACGCGCAGCGTCTGCGTCGCCCCAGACGGCAGGAGGGGAGAGGTGCATGCGTCCGACGCCGCCTGTCCCGCCTTCAGGATGACGCCCAAGGCGGGCTTCGGCCTCAGGGGACGCTGGGGCGAGGGCGTCTCGCGGTCGAGGGAGGCATCCCGTGCGGACGAGCCCGCGGCGCGGGCGGCAACGCACCTCTCGCCTGCCGGGGGCGCTGCTAAGCTGGGAGGGTCTTCCAAGAGAGGAGCCCCCATGCTTCAGCTGGCCTGCGACGTCCACACCCACACCCTCTACTCGCGCCACGCCTACTCCACCATAGAGGAGAACGTGCGGGCGGCGGCGGAGCTGCGCCTCGAGCTGCTGGGGTCGACCGACCACTACTCATCGATGCTCTTCTCCGAGGTTGGCAGCATGGAGCGTGCGCAGGGCTACGACCTGCGGGACTTCCAGTATTTCATGAACTACGGCGCCTGGCCGCGCGTGTGGCGCGGCGTGCGCCTGCTGCACGGCTGCGAGGCGGACGTCGTGGACCTCGACGGCCACCTCTTCGGCCATGACGTGCCCCTCACGCACGAGATAAATGGCAACCCCCTGCACCGACAGCTCACCCTCAAGGAGCGCGTCTTCCAAGGCTGCGACTACGTCATCGCCTCGGTGCACTGTGACGAATTCGCACGTGGCGTGAGCCTGGCGCAGACGACCCGGATGTACGTGCGGGCCCTCGAGGACCCCAAGGTGCTGATCCTGGGACACGCGGGACGTGCCGGCGTGCCCTTCGACGTGGGCGAGGTGCTCGCCATGGCGCGCGAGAAGGGCAAGCTCGTCGAGATAAACGAGGCGACCCTTGCCAGCCACCCATCCGCGACGAGCACTTGCCGCAGGCTAGCCGAGCGCTGCGCGGAGGAGGGGGTCATGATCTCGACGGGCACCGACTCCCACATCTCGTGCGGGATAGGTCACTTCGACCACGTCCGCTCGATGCTGGAAGAGATCGGCTTCCCGCGCAAGCTCGTCGCCACGCGCGACGCCGAGACCTTCCTGGGCGTACTGGAACGGGCCGTGGGCACGAGCGTCGAGGTGTAGCTGAGCACCTCGTGCTGGGGGGCGCTGTGTCCCACCTCGTGCCTAGCCCAGGCGTACGCGCATCGCCAGCCCGCCGTCCTCGTAGCGCGCCTCGACCCGCCATCCGTGCAGTTCGAAGGCCTCGCGCGCGAGTGCGAGCCCTATGCCGCTGCCCCCCGCGGCGTCGGTCCTGAAGCGGTCGAAGAGGGCGTCGAGGTCCCGTGCGGCGGGTCGCGCGCAGTCGTTCCACACGACGAGCTCCCCGTTTCCAAGGAAGACGCGCAGTCGTGACCTCGCATGCCTGATCGCGTTGGTCACGAGGTTGTCGAAGGCGCGCTCGAACTGCCTCGCGTCGACCTCTGCCCGGGCGGAGCGCAGGTCGAGCGACACGTCCAGCTGGCGAGAGGCGACCGCCCCCTCGAAGGGCACGAGGCAGTCCTCCACGAGTTCGGCGAGGTCGAGCCTCTCGCACTCTAGCATGACCGCCCCACCCTCGAGCCTGCTGATGTCAAGCAGCTGGCCGACGTCCTCCGACATCTTGCGCACCTCGCCCAAGATCACCACTCCCGCCTGCCTGCCATCCGCGATGACTCCCTCCCGGAGTCCCTCGGCATAGCCGCCGATTGCGGCAAGGGGGGTCTTGAGCTCGTGCGAGACGTTCTCGTAGAAGGTCCTCACCGCTCGCTCGCGGGCCTCGACCTGCCTCCCCTGCGCCCAGCCGGCGGCTGCGGCGCCGAAAGTCGAGATGAGCATGATGCCCAGGAGGAGCAGGCGCACCTGGCCTGCCAGCGCCTCCTCGCCGGACACGTCCACGTAGGCGAGAAGCACCTCCGCGCCCTCATCCGACACAAGGCCGGCCTCGGTCTGTGGCGCGGGAATCGTTCCCTGGACCTTGAGGTAGCACTCGAGCCCATCCCGTTCCACGCGCACGAGTCGACCGGTCTGGTCGCGATGCTCCGATGCCCAGCTGGCGGCGAGCCTGTCAAGCGGCGTGTAAGGGTTGCCGTCCGATTCGTCGAGCTCCCAGTCGGCCGTCAACGTGAGGGGGATGGCGACGCGGGAGGGCTCCCCCTCCTCGTACCCATCGCCCAGGAGGGCGTCGATCGCCTGTTCGGAACTGTCGCGCATCTGTGCCTGCACGAGTTGGCCATAGGCGAGAACCACTGCCAGCAGCGCGGCGGCAACGCAGCCCGCGAAGAGCAGGGCAAGCTGGAGGGCAGGGCGCATGTTGCCGGCCCTCGGCCACCTAGCGCGGCGCATGGGCATCCCCCTCGCCCGCATCCACGAGGTGGTAGCCAAAGCCCCAGACCGCCTTCACGCCCACGCGGCTGCCGGCACCTCGCAGCTTCTGGCGCACTCGGCGCGCGCACTCGTCGGTGACACGGGTCTCCACCTCCGCGTCCATCCCCCAGACCCTCCGGAGGAGCTCCGCGCGAGAGACGGGCTCCCCCGCCGCCTTCATGAGCACCCTCAGGAGCGAGAACTCCATCATCGTGAGGCGCAGCTCCCTGCCGCCCACCTCCACCACGTGCGTGGCGTCGTGCAGCACGAGGTCGGCGAAGCGCAGGGTGCCGCCTTCCTGTCCGCGTGACATGTTCGCCCTCCTGAGCAGGGCCCTCACGCGCATGACCAGCATGGAGGGCGAGAAGGGCTTGAAAAGGTAGTCGTCGCCGCCCAAGGCGAGCCCGGTGATGTAGTCCATCTCTGACTCTCGGGCGGTGAGGATGACGATGGGCACGTCAGAGATCTCCCGGAGCTGGCGGCAGACCTCGAGGCCGTCCGTCCCCGGCATCATGACGTCGAGGATGACAAGGTCGGCGGGACGCTCGAGGAAGCGCTCGCGAAGGGCGTCTCCGGTGGCAAAGCAGCTCACCTGATAGCCCGCGCCCTCGAGGAAGGCTCGTTGGACCTCGAGCAGGTTGAGGTCGTCGTCCGCCACGTAGATGAGCTCCGCCATCAGTCACCTCTCTTGGGACGAAAAGGGGCTGTCCCCGCAGGGCCAGCCCCGATTGTACGTTACGCACCACAAGTCGCGAGGTCCTAGAAGACGTCGCCGACCTTCTCCATGTAGCCGTCGAGACGCTGGTAGAGCTCGTCGAGCTCCTTGTAGACATCCTCCTCCTCGTTGTCGTTCAGGACGGCCTCGTCCTCGAGCAGCCTCTCCTCCAGCTGGTCTATGCGGGAGGCGTCCTCCTTGAGCGCGGACTTGGCCGCGTCGTCGAGCGAGCCGTCAGCGTCGATCGCCTCGTCGAGCGCTGCCCTCCAGGCCTTGCCCTCGAGCTCGTCCATGCGCTCGTACTGCTCGTCGCCGAGCCCCCTCTCGCCCGTCATCCCCATCCAAAGGCCCTTGAGCTCGGAGCGCTCGGCGTCGCTCAGGCCCTTCAGGCGCCCCACCGCCTCCTGGGCGTCCTTCTCGGTCATGCCCTGGGACATAGCCCGCGCCTCCTCCTCCGTGAAGGCGCGGGCGTCGGTGCTGACGTCGTCCTCGCTGATGGACTGGGTCTGGCAGTCCCCGCAGGCCTGGCAGCCCTGCGCTCCCTGAGCGCTCTGGGCGCGGGCCATCGCCAGGGTGGGGAGGGCGAGCGATCCCAGAAGCCCCGCGGTGCAGATTGCCGTTGCCAGCTGACGCTTGCCCTTGCTTCCCTTGGTCATGTTGATCACTCCTTTTCTTGGTCGCCTCCGATCGACGAGAAGAGTGTATGGGCAGCCAACGGCCCAAATCCTGCGCCAAAGCGTAAGAAAAGGGTCCACAGTCCTGTGACAGATTTCCCGGGCGCATGCGGCCTGCAGACAAGTGTCGGGCCCCGCACGCGGCAAAGGCGTGTGGGGCCCGATTTGGCACTGCGACGCGAGGGGCTCTTCTCGCCTATACCCTGAGCGTCAGCTGCACGGGGCAGTGGTCGCTGCCGTAGACGTCGTCCAGGATCGAGGCCTCGACGATGCCGTCCGCGGCGTCCTCGCTCACCAGGAAGTAGTCGATGCGCCAGCCCACGTTGCGCTCGCGGGCGCGCATGCGGTAGCTCCACCAGCTGTAGGCGTCCTCTCGGTCGGGGTAGAGACGGCGGAAGCTGTCCACGAAGCCCGCCTCGAGGAGCTTGCCGAAGCCCTCGCGCTCCTCGTCCGAGAAGCCTGCGTTCATGTGGTTGGTGTCGGGGTTCTTGAGGTCTATCTCCTCGTGCGCGACGTTGAAGTCGCCACAGGTGACCACGGGCTTCTCCTTGGCGAGGCCTGACAGGAACTCGCGGTAGCTCCTGTCCCAGACCATACGCTCGTCCAGGCGCAGGAGCCCGTTCTTCGAGTTGGGCGTGTACACGTCCACGAACCAGTAGCGCTCGAACTCGAGGGCGCACACGCGGCCCTCGTCGTCTGCGAACTCGCAGCCGATCTGCCTGATGACCCGCAGCGGCTCCTCGCGGCTGAAGACCGCGGTGCCCGAGTAGCCCTTGCGCTCGGCATAGTTCCAGGTCTGATGGTAGCCGGGGAGGTCCAAGTCGAGCTGGCCCTCCTGCAGCTTCGTCTCCTGGATGGCAAAGACGTCGGCGTCCGCCGCCTCGAAGATCTGGGGAAAGCTGGGGTCCTTCTTCATGACGGCCCTGAGGCCGTTGACGTTCCACGAGACGAGCCTCAGCTCGCGCTCCTCGCTCTGTGCCATGCCGCTCCTCCTTGGCGGGGGCGTCGCCCCGCCGGCGTCGTGTCCGTTTGGGCGGGCGTCCGTGCCCGCTCAGGCCAGTATACGTGCTGGCCCAGGATATGGCACCACCTTGGCATCCGTTTGCGGGGCGGGGCTGCGGCCAGGGTGCGCGACGAGGACGGGTCAAGGGAGAGAAGACAGCATTTCTCGCAGAATGCTGTCTCTTTTCTCGCTTACCTGGCCTTATGCGAAAAACGACAGCATTTCACGAGATTTGCCGTCTTTGGGCCCGTCCCCGCATGGCGCGACGGGTCTGCGCGACCTCCCGAGCACCGCCCCTCGCTGTCTCAGCCCTCGATGATCACGTAGCCGTCGTCGATGGCCGCGAGGGTGCGCGCGAGGGCTGCCTCGTCTGGGTGAGGTCCCGCGTCGGGCGCCCCAAAGAGGAACTCGCGGTAGCGGGGCAGGTCACGCATGGCCTGGGCATGCCCCTCGTTATAGGCGGCCAGGAGCCTCGCCTTGTCGGTGGTGCCCGAGCTTATGGGCATGTCGTCCGGGTACACGATGAGGCAGCGACCCTCGTCCGCGAGGCGCTCGATGCGCGTGAGCTCGCGGTTGTACCTCTCCCAGCGTGTGAGGAGGGCGTCCAGGAGGTAGGGTCGGCCGTGTGCGATGGCGCGGTAGACGCGGCGCTCCTGCTCGGTGGGAGGCTCCTTGCGGTAGCCGTGCGGGCGGGTCGCCACGAAGAAGAAGCGGTCGTAGCCGCCGCGCTCGGCCAGGTGCAGGGGAAGGCCCGCTCCCTCTCCCAGCCCGCCGTCCATGAAGAGCCGGCCGTCCACCGCCTTGGGGTGCATGACCCCCGGCAGGGTCGAGCTGGCGCGCACCTTGTCCACCATGTCGTACTTGTCGCGCATGTCGTCCTTTGTGAAGGTCACGCTGCGGCCCGTCCGCACCTCGAAGGCCTGGATGGCTACCTGGGCGGGGTTTGCCCGGAAGGTGTCCCAGTCGAAGGGCATGAAGCCGTCGGCGATGCATCCCTCGTAGAGGTAGTCGGCGTTGAAGTAGCCCTTGCCGCGCACCACCGAGCCAAAGCCCGCGATGGGTATACCCTCGGGCCTCATGCCCAGGAAGGCGTTGCGCGTGCGCGCGAGGTCACGCGAGCAGTAGTCGACCGTGTGGCTGGAGCCCGCGGAGATGCCGCAGACGAAGGGGAAGTGGATTCCCTGCTCCAGAAGGACGCGGGCGATTCCCGCGGTGTATGCGGCGCGATAGCCGCCGCCCTCGAACACGAGGGCGCAGCCCTCCACGTTGCAGCTGAGCTTCTTCATGCCGGTACCTCGCCTTCCTGGTGCTAGAGTCAGAGCCGCTGGCAAACGACGGGAGGCCGCCATGGCAAGGACCATCACTGACCCACGGGAGGCGGCAGCGGCGCTCGGGGCGCTCGTGAAGGGCGCGGGGAACACGGTCTTCTTCGGCGGCGCGGGCGTCTCGACGGCAAGCGGGATCCCCGACTTCCGAAGCGCCGACGGCCTGTACAACCAACACTTTGACTACCCGCCCGAGGTCATGCTTAGCCACGGTTTTTACGTGGAGCACACACGGGAGTTCTTCGACTTCTACCGCAGCCGTATGTGCGCCCCCGACGCCAAGCCAAACCAGGCGCACCTCAAGCTCGCCGAGCTGGAGCGCGAGGGGCTCGTCAGCGCCGTCGTGACCCAGAACATAGACGGCCTCCACCAGGCGGCAGGCTCGCGCAACGTGATCGAGCTCCACGGCTCGACCCATCGCAACGTCTGCCAGCGCTGCGGGCACGTCCACTCGCAGGAGTGGGTCCTCAAGACCGAGGGCGTCCCCCGCTGCGAGGCTTGCGGCGGGCCCGTGAAGCCTGACGTCGTCCTCTACGAGGAGGCGTTGGACGAGGCCGTCATCACCGCCGCCATCCGGGCGATTGCCAGCTGCGACCTCCTTATCGTGGGCGGCACCTCCCTGGTGGTCTACCCGGCCGCGGGGCTCCTGCGCTATTTCGGGGGAGACAAGCTGGCCATCTGCAACCTCCAGCCCACGCCCCAGGACGCGAGCGCGGACCTGGTCTGCGCCTGTGACATCGCCCGGGCCTTCGACTGGTAGGCCGTGGCCCCTCTCGCCCGGAATTCCCGTTCCGGGACTTGCCGGGCCAGGCCGAGCGGAAGGCCGGCCGCCGGGAGTCGCTACAATCACAAAGGAACACCCTGGGGGCGCGGGCGCGTCCCCCTCAGCCTTAGGGGAGGACCCGACCCATGCTTCGACAGGACTACTCGCTTTGGCGTTGCGGCCGTCACGAGATCTCGCTCTCGCGTCCCCGCATCATGGGCATCCTCAACGTCACCCCCGACTCCTTCTCGGACGGGGGAGAGAACCTCGACCCCAAGCTCGCGGTCGAGCATGCCCTCCGCATGCTGGACGAGGGCGCCGACATCATCGACGTGGGGGGCGAGTCCACGCGGCCCGGCCACGAGCCCGTGGCTGCCGACGAGGAGGCCGAGCGCGTCGTTCCCGTGGTCAGGGGCATCCTCGCCGCCGCGCCCAGCGCCATAGTCTCGGTCGACACGCGCCATGCCTCCGTGGCCAAGGTCTGCGTTCGCCTGGGCGCCTCCATCGTCAACGACGTCACGGGCTTCATCGACCCCGAGATGGTGCGCGTCGCCGCCGAGTCCGACTGCGGCTGCGTGGTCATGCACTGGAACCGCGGCAACGGGCAGTCCAGCCGCAAGTCCGTGCGCCTGGACAGCACTCCCGCGCGTGCGGTGGCGGCCCGCAGCGTCCAGGCGAGCGCGCGACGCTTCACCCTGCCCGAGGAGGCCCCCCTCATGCGCGAGATCATGGGCTTCCTGGGCGATCAGGCGCGCTCCCTCATGCGTGCGGGCGTTGCCCACGACCGCATCTGCATCGACCCCGGTCCGGGCTTCGACAAGGCGGCGGACCAGGACGTCGTGATCCAGCGCGCCACCCGCAAGCTCGTCTCCATGGGATACCCCGTGCTCACGGCCGTCTCGCGCAAGCGCATGGTCGGGGCCGTCTCGGGCGTGACGGACGCCCCAGCCCGCGATGCCGCCACGCTGGGCATCTGCCTGAGCGCCATCGAGTCTGGCGCGCGCATCCTGCGCGTCCACAACGTGGCCCTCACGGCCGAGGCGCTCAACTCCTACTGGGCGGTCAGCCGCGCCGACGCGCGGCAGGCCTTCGTCTCGCTGGGCTCGAGCGTGGGCGACCGCATGGACTACCTGAGCCGTGCCGTGGCGCTCATCAACGAGATACCGCTCACCTGCGTGGTGCAGGCGAGCCGCGTGTACGAGACCGAACCCGCCTACGGCATCAAGGTCCCGGTCGCCAACGCCGTGGCCGAGCTTCGCAGCGAGCTGCACCCCAGCGTCCTCATGGACGCCCTCCTCGGCGTCGAGGAGAGGCTCGGCCGCGTGCGCGACCCCGAGCAGGCGGGTCACGGCCCCAGGACCATCGACTGCGACCTCGTCTTCGTCGAGGACGAGGAGCACGCAGGGCGCAAGCTCACGCTTCCCCACGCGCACCTGGGCGAGAGGGACTACGTCCTGGTGCCTATGGAGGACCTCATGCACGACCCCGTCCGCTTCCTGATGCATGCCGGCGTGCCCGTCTATGCCCCCGAGGACCGCGTGGGGCATGTGGTGGGCGAGCTGGGCGAGCTTGACTGGCAGTAGGGGGGCTGGCGTGGGGGAGCTCGAGCTCACGCTGAGGCCAAGGGTGCCCATGGGCTACCTGGTGGCCCTTCCCGCCGTTGCGAGCCTGGGCGTGATGGACGCGCTCGTCGATGCGGGGAACTCCGAGGCGGGTCTGCTCTGGCCGCGGGACGTCGCCCTCGTCCCCGCGGGAAGGCCTGCCTTCGAGCTGGACGGTCGCGGCGGCTACGACGACGGGGGCGTCTTCGTCCGTCTCGCCATAAGGCGTACCTTGGGCGATGGGGACGACGCCGCGATGCCTGACGACGCCGCGATCGAGCGGGCGGTGCGCGAGCGCGTGTCCACCTGGGAGGGGGATGTCGCGGCTGGGAGGTCTGCGGGGGGACCGTGGGCGGCGTTTCTCCCCGACTACTTCGACCATGAGCTCAGGATGGGCCGGGAGGTCGAGGTGACGTATCCCAACGGGCGCGTGATGGCGCGAGGGCGCCTTGCGGGCTTCGACATCTGGGGCCGGGCCACCGTCGTGGACGAGTCTGGACGCGAGCTCGAGTTCTCTGCCGAACAGGCGCTCCTGAGGTCGCCCGACCGCGAGTAGGCAGTTGTCGGGCGGGGGCCTGCCCGCGTGGGCCCCAGGCCCTCTGCGGGCAAACGGCCCTTCCTAGCGCACGGCACGCTTGCGGGCGCGATGCTCCCAGATGAGCTTGATGCCGCGGATGGTGAGGTCGGGGTCGAGGGCGTCGAAGAGGTCGGTCGCCTTCGCGATCTCGCGCGAGAGCCCTCCCGTGCCAACCACCGTCGCATCGGGCTCGCCGAGCTCGTCCTTGATGCGCCTCACCAGGCCCTCGGCCTGTGCGGCCGCGCCGATCACGATGCCCGACTGCACGGCGGCCTCGGTGCTGTTGCCAAGGGCGCGTTCGGGCACCACCAAGGGGACGCTCGAGAGGCGCGCCGCGTGCGAGAAGAGTGCCCCGGCGCTCAGCAGCAGGCCGGGCATGATGGCCCCGCCCCTGAAGCGTCCGCGCGCGTCGACCACGTCGATGTTGGTCGCGGTCCCGAAGTCCACCACTATGACCGAATCGCCGTAGGCCTCGCGGGCGGCGACGGCGTTGGCGATGCGGTCCGCCCCCACCTGGGTGGGGTCGGGCATGTCCACCTCGATGCCGCAGTCGCGGCGGGGGTCAACCAGCAGCACGTCCCTGGCATCCAGGACGTGTCCCATCATGTAGAGCCATTCCTGGGTGAGGATGGGAACCACGCTGGCAATGGCCACGTCGCTCACCTCGGAGAGGCTGCGGCCCAGCATCATGAAGTAGCCGTAGAGTCGCTCGTGGAGCTCGTCGGCGGTGTCGGTCTTGTCGGAGGCCATGCGCCATTGGCGGGCGAGCTGGTCGTCCGGACCAAAGAGCCCCAACGTGGTCTGGGTGTTACCTACGTCAACGACGAGCAGCATCTCTCCTCCTCGGATCCGCCTGCGCCCAACCAGTGTAGCGTGGCGGGACCGGGCGCCCCGCGCGTGGGCTTGCACCACTTTTCCACAGTCTTGGTATGAGAATGCGACCACTGTGGTAACCTAGCAAGGCTCAATTGTCCTGGCGTTTGCCTCGACACCCCTTGTCTGGTCGGAAACCAGGCCGAAAGAAGGAGTCCTGAAATGAAGCAAGGAATACATCCCGAGTACGTCGAGTGCACCGTTCGCTGCACCTGCGGCAACACCTGGAAGACCCGCGCCACGGTGAGCGAGATGACGCTTGACCTCTGTGACAAGTGCCACCCGTTCTATACCGGCCAGCAGAAGCTCGTCGACACCGGAGGGCGCGTCCAGCGCTTCTCCGACAAGTTCGGCGGAGCCGCCGCGGCCCAGCTTGCCAAGGCCCAGGCCGCCAAGGAGGCCAAGGCAAAGAAGGCCGCCGAGCAGGATGCCGCTCGCAAGGCCGCTGCCGAGGCGAAGGCTGCCGAGAAGGCCAAGCGTGCTGCCGAATACGAGAAGAAGGCTGCCGCCGACGCCGCCAAGGTCGTCGAGGAGGCCCCTGTCGAGGCCACCGAGACCACCGAGGAGACCCCCGCCGCGGAGTAACCCCAGCTAGACCAGAGCAAAGGAGGAGAGGGACGGCACAGGTCGTCCCTCTCCTTTTGTGTGCCGTTGGGGGACGGCGCCACAAGACCCGAGAGGAGACGCGCATGAGTGAAGCTTCCGGTGAGCATGGCCTCGCCACCATCAAGACCGACGTGCTCATCATCGGGGCGGGCCCGGCGGGCATCTTCACTGCGCTGGGGCTCCTGCGCAAGGGAGACTCGCGTTCCATCACCATGGTGGAGAAGGGGCTCCCCGTCGAGCGCCGCTCCTGCCCCAAGGAGAAGACGGGCCACTGCGTGGGCTGCAAGCCCTGCCGCATCACCACGGGCTTCTCGGGCGCCGGCGCCTTCTCTGACGGCAAGCTCTCGCTGAGCCACGAGGTTGGCGGGGACCTGCCCACGCTCATCGGCGAGCGCCTCGCGCAAGAGACCATCGGACGCGTCGACCAGATTTACCTCGACTTCGGAGCCGACCCCCACATCGAGGGGCTCGAGCACCCGGAGGAGGTCGCCAACATCCGGCGTCGCGCCATCAAGGCGGGCCTCAAGCTGGTCGACTGCCCCATCCGCCACCTGGGGACCGAGAAGGCGCAAGAGATCTATGGCCGCATAGAGCGGACCCTCGTCGAGGGGGGCGTGCATATCCTCTTCCAGCATGAGTGCGACGAGGTCGTCGTGGAAGGGGGTGGCTGCCAGGGTGCCGTGGTGAGCGACGTCCATGGCGTCAGGACCCGCATCGAGGCGGGCGAGACGATCGTTGCCACCGGGCGCCGTGGCGCCGCCTGGTTCGACGACATGTGCGAGGCCCATGGCATCGCACACTCCGCCGGCCCCGTCGACCTCGGCGTGCGCGTCGAGGTTCGCAACGAGGTCATGGACGACGTCAACCGCGTGCTCTACGAGAGCAAGCTCGTGGGCTATCCAGATCCCTTCCGGAACAAGGTGCGCACCTTCTGCCAGAACCCGGGCGGCTTCGTGAGCCAGGAGAACTACGACGGCGACCTCGCAGTGGTCAACGGCCACAGCTACAAGGAGCGCAAGAGCCCCAACACCAACCTGGCCGTGCTCGTCTCGTTCAACTTCCGCGAGCCTTTCGACCAGCCAATCGTGTACGCGCGCAACGTGGGGAAGCTCTGCAACATGCTCGGAGCCGGGCACATCTTGGTGCAGCGCTTCGGTGACCTGCTCGACGGCAAGCGCACCTGGCCCAAGGAGCTCACTCGCTCCAACGTGGTGCCCACCCTGCCCGACGCCGAGGCGGGAGACATCAGCGCCGCCATGCCCTACCGCGCGATGATAGAGATCGTCGAGTTCATCACGGCCGTGGACAAGGTGGTCCCGGGCTTCGCCGCCGACGAGACCCTGCTCTATGTGCCCGAGCTCAAGTTCTACAGCAACCGCGTGGGCATGGACGAGAACTTCGACACCAACGTCGCCCACCTGCACTGCTTGGGCGACTCCAGTGGCTGGACCCGCGGCCTCATGATGGCCAGCGTGATGGGCCTGCTCATGGGAGAGAGGCTCGCGTCCGAGTAGCACGGACCAAGGGACGGCGTGGGAGGGTGTGGCGTCGGGGTCCCGGCGTCACACCTTTCTCAGCACGAACTCGTCCTCGTAGCGCGCCGTCCTCTGGTAGGGGACGAGCAGGAAGCTGTCTTGGTAGTCGTGGGTGGAGACGAGCGTCGCCGTCGCGGCGGAGGGGTTCTGTGCATTCCCGAACTCGAGCCTCAAGCTCACGCTCCCTCGCACGTCGTCCGCGGTCTCGCAGTCGAAGACGAGGCCGTCGGAGCCGTCCTGGAGCGTGCCCGTGAAGGCCAGGGACTCGAGCGCGGAGTCCCCGTCGCAGCCCGTGCTGTCCCGCTCGGGCTCGGGATGGAAGTGCGCGACGCCGTCCAACGTGCCTGCGATCATGGTGGTGTCGCCGCTCGCCGCGACCTCGTCGATGCTCAGCCGAAGCCCGGCGTCCCGTCCGGACAGGCACTTGTGTCCGCTCGACGACTGGGTTCGGAAGCTGCCGGACCAGCTGCCCTTGAGCGGCTCGTATCCCAGCTCCTTCGCCCCGTCGCTCACGCTGACGTCGGTGAGCTCCCAGACGCCGCTTGCCGTGACGAAGCGCAGGGTCAGGCTCAGGTCGCAGTTTCGCGAGGCGAAGCCCTCCTGCTTGCTGCAGCGGACGGTCATCTTGTCGAGGCGTGCCGCGACGTCGAGCTCGTCGTTGGTGACGCTGGCCTCGCAGTCCCGGTACAGGTTGGCGAGGCTCTCTTCCCCGTCGTCGCCCCGCGAGTCGAGCCTCGCCTCGGCGCGGGTGAGGAGCGCTTCCAGGGACGCGAGCAGTTTCTGCTGGTCGGGGCCGGAGGTCGGCCTCCAGCTCGCGGCTTGGGGGACGTCGATGGACTCCAGCTCCCATGACCCGTCGGACCTCTGGTAGAGCAGGATGGCATCCCAGCTCGCCTCGACACTCCCGTCCGAGTAGGTCACGGTGGTGCGGGCGGAGATGCCCCCAGACGCTTCGGTCGACTTCTCCCTGAGCTGCGCGTCCGTGGCGATGAGAACGCCGTCATGGTTCCAGGGTCCCCCGTCGTGCGTGGGGACGGGCGTGTGCGCGAGCGCGTCGGCCCTCACGCGCGTGGCGTCGGGAGTGCCTTCCATGACAGGACTCAGCAGCGTCCCCACCACCACGAGGAGCGCGATGGCGGCGCCGGTCAGGAGGGCGGCCAGGCGATGTGCGGCAAGAAGGGCGCCCGCTCGGGCGGCGCCTGCCCCGGCCCGGGCGACCAGGCCGTCCTCGGGGCGGGGGGGAGACCCCTCGCCCGCCCCATCGCGTCCGCCGGCCCTCGCCCGCGCGTTGGCGACGGTGGGCTGGAGTGCGGTCTTCTGGGCCTCAGCATCCGCGTCCCTCCCATCTGCCTCCCCGCCTTCGGGGCGGAGCCTCCCGCGGCCGTCCTCGTCCATCGCGCCTCCCGCCCTCGAGCCTGCTTCCTCCCCAGTCTGCCACAGGGCTGCCAGCGATGGCATCGTGTGCGCAGCGTGGGACGGGCCGCCCGGCGGAATAGCCGCGGGTTTGCGGTGGTAGACTTCGTATCGCTGAACACGAACGATTCGCCCTGGCGTGCTGCGCCGCGGCGCGTGCAAGGAGTGACACCATGCGAGACAAGCTAGAGAAGCTCATCGCCGCGTACGAGGAGCTCGAGAAGAGGATGGTCGATCCCGACGTCGTCTCGAACCCCAAGGAGTACGCGCGCATCGCCAAGGAGCATGCCAACCAGGCCGAGCTCGTGGCGAAGGCCCGCGAGTACGTGCAGGCGCTCGACGACATCGAGGTCGCCAAGGAGATGCTGCACGACGTCGCGGACACTGACGAGAAGGAGATGCTCCAGGACGACATCTCGTCCAACGAGGCAAAGCTGCCCGGGCTCGAGGACCAGATCAAGGTCATGCTGATTCCCGGCGACCCCAACGACGAGAAGGACACCATCGTCGAGATTCGTGCGGGCGTGGGTGGCGACGAGGCCGGCATCTTCGCGGGCGACCTCTTCAACATGTACGAGCGCTTCGCCTCCGCCCGCAAGTGGAAGGTCGAGGTCCTCTCGTCCAGCCCCTCCGAGGCAGGTGGCTTCAAGACCATCGAGTTCAAGGTCACGGGCGACAAGGTCTACTCCGTCATGAAGTACGAGAGCGGAGTCCACCGCGTGCAGCGCATCCCCAAGACCGAGAGCCAGGGGCGCATCCAGACCTCCACGGCGACCGTCGCCGTCCTTCCCGAGGCAGACGAGATCGACATCCAGATCGCCCAGGAGGACCTGAGGATCGACACCTATTGCGCGTCGGGTCCCGGTGGCCAGGGCGTCAACACGACCTACTCCGCCGTGCGCATCACGCACCTGCCCACCAACACCGTGGTGCAGTCCCAGGACCAGCGCTCCCAGATCCAGAACCGTGAGGTCTGCATGCAGATGCTGCGCGCTCGCCTCTACGAGATGGAGCTCGAGAAGCAGCAGGCGGAGCAGGGGGCCTCGCGTCTCGCTCAGATCGGCCATGGCAACCGCTCCGAGAAGATTCGCACCTACAACCAGCCGCAGGACCGCGTGACCGACCACCGCATCGGCTTCAACGGGACCTACAACGGCGTGCTCCTGGGCGACACCCTGCCCAGCGTGATCGACGCCCTCGCGGCGGCGGAGCGTGCGGAGAAGCTCGCCCAGGCGGTGTGACGGGGCAAGGAACAGGAATTGGGTTCGCGTGGCGTCGGCAGGGCCGGCGCCACGCCCGTCTTGAGAGGAAGGACGATGGCAGAAGAAGCCTGGACGGTGGACAAGATCCTGTCCTGGACCACGGGCTACCTCGAGCGCAAGGGGGACGAGCACCCTCGCCTCTCGGCCGAGTGGCTGCTCAACAACGTGACGGGACTCTCGCGCGTCGAGGTCTACACCAACTTCGACCGGCCCCTCACCCAGGAGGAGCTCGACGGGATGCACGATGCGGTCGTGAGGCGCGGCTCCGGAGAGCCCCTCCAGTACGTCACGGGCGAGATGCCCTTCCGCCACATAGTCCTGCGCTGCGAGCGCGGCGTCCTCATACCGCGGCCCGAGACCGAGGTCCTCGTGGACGTGGCCCTCGAGGGCGTCGACCGCGCGGTCGCGGCGGGCCACTCCGCACAGGTGCTCGAGCTTGGCTGCGGGACGGGCTGCATCGCCTGTTCCATCGCCTCCGAGCGCGAGGGGACGCGCGTCGTGGCGACGGACCTCTCGCCCCGGGCGGTCGCCCTCGCGGCGCGCAACCGTGACGCCCTTGGCGTGGGCCGAAGCGTCGACGTCATCGAGTGCGACCTCGCCTCTGGCGTCGACGAGGACCTCATGGGTGGCTTCGACGTGCTCGTATCGAACCCACCCTACATCCCCTCCGCCGTCGTCCCCACCCTGCCCGAGGAGGTCGTGGGCTACGAGCCCGGCCTCGCGCTGGACGGCGGCGAGGACGGGCTGGACGTCCTCAGGCGCATCCTCGAGCTCGCCCCCCGTGCCCTCAGGCCGGGAGGGCTCCTCTGCGTCGAGCTCTTCGAGGACAACGTCGCGACCGCGGCGGAGCTCTGCCGGTCCCAGGGGGGCTGGGCGTCCGTCGAGGTCCGCGAGGACCTCACCCACCGCCCCCGCTTTCTCGTCGCGTGGCGCGAGGGCAGCCTCGCCGAGGGCGGGGAGCTCTGCGCGCCCCGGCGCGTCGTGCCGGTCGACCAGGACGACCCGTCCCCGGACGTGCTCAGGGAGGCCTCGCGCGTGCTCTCTGCCGACGGGGTCCTGGTCATGCCCACGGACTCGGTCTACGGCATAGGCTGCGCCGCCACGCCGCAGAACCCGGGCCACGGGCGCATCTTCCAGATCAAGGGGCGCGACCGCGCCCAGACGCTGCCCTGGCTCGTCGCGGACGCAGAGGACCTCGAGCGCTTCGGCAGGGAGCTGCCCGCCTGGGCCCTTGCCCTCGCGCGCGAGCTCTGGCCGGGGGCCCTCACGCTCGTCGTCCGCGCGAGCGAGCTCGTCCCGCGGGAGTACGTCCTTCCGGGGGACGACACCATCGCCCTGCGCTGCCCCGACTCTAACCTCGTCAGGCGGCTTGCGCGCGAGCTTGGGGTGCCCCTGGCCACCACCAGCGCAAACACCCACGGCTCGCCGTCCGCCACCAGCGGTGACGCGGTCGAGGCGAGGCTCGTCGCCATGGCGGACCTCACGCTCGACGGGGGTCCCGCGCCCGTCGCCGTCGCGTCCACCATCGTCTCCTGCGTGGGCGAGAGGCCCGTCATCCTCCGCGAGGGGGCCATTCCGGCCGACGAGGTCCTGCGGGTCGCGGGGCTCTAGCCCCGCCGCTGGGCGGTACGGGCGGGCGCGGCGGCGCACGCCATGCCGCCCGCGCGCTATCCTCTCCCCTAGGGCCCCGAGGCGGGCGCCCCAGACTTCGAGGAGAGGAGCGCCCCATGAGGGTTGCGATAGCATCTGACCACGCCGGGTTCGACCAGAAGCCCGCGCTGGCCGCCTACATCGCGGGGCGGGGACACGAGGTCATCGACCTCGGGCCTTCCCAGGCCCTGCGCTGTGACTACCCCGACTTCGCCGACAAGGTCGCGCGCAAGGTCGCTTCCGGCGAGGCCGACCGTGGCGTGCTCATCTGCGGCACGGGCATCGGCATGGCGGTCACGGCAGACAAGGTCCCCGGCGTGCGGGCCGCGGTCATCCAGACGCCCCAGTTCGCCGAGCTCTTCCGCGAGCACAACGACGGCAACGTCCTCTGCGTGTCCGGACGCTTCACGCCACTTGCGACCAACGAGGAGATCGTGGACAAGTTCCTCGACACCGAGTTCGCAGGCGGACGCCACGAGGGCCGGGTCGCCAAGGCCATGCGCGAGGACGACCCGAGCTTCGCCGGCGTGCCCGAGGACCTGGACGTCCAGGGGTAAGGGCGTCTTGCGTCCGTGCCCTGGGCTCCACCTGAGATAGAATCAAGCGCGAACACGTTCAGCAAGAGGAGAAGGGTCCCTCACATGGAGTTCGACGAGAAGCGCCTGACCGTCATCGACCACCCGCTGGTGCAGCACAAGCTGCACATCCTGCGCGACGAGAACACGAGCACCAAGCAGTTCCGCGAGCTGGTGAGCGAGCTGGCCATCTTCGAGGGCTACGAGGCGATGAGGGACTTCCCCCTCGAGGACGTCGAGGTCAAGACCCCGCTCGAGACGACGGTCTGCAAGCGCATCGCCGGCAAGAAGGTCGCGATCATCCCCATCCTTCGCGCCGGCCTCGGCATGGTGGACGGCATCCTGAGCCTCGTCCCCTCCGCGCGCGTGGGCCACGTGGGCATGTACCGTGACCCCGAGACCCACGAGCCCCACCAGTACTACTGCAAGTTCCCCCAGGACATCGAGAACCGCACCTGCCTCATCGTCGACCCCATGCTCGCGACGGGCGGCTCGCTCACCGCGGCCATCCAGTTCCTGCGCGAGGCAGGTGTTAAGGACGTGCGCGCCCTCACGCTGGTCAGCGCCCCCGAGGGCGTCAAGGCAGTGCTCGACTTCGACCCCGAGGTGCGCCTCTACACTTGTGCCCTCGACCGCCAGCTGAACGAGAACGCCTACATCCTGCCCGGCCTGGGCGATGCGGGCGACCGCATCTACGGCACCAAGTAGGGCTTCCCGCGGCATCCGTGCGCTGCAGGCGGTGCGCTTCACGGTACTGACACAGTTCGGTCGGCATGACATTTTGTATAGAAGCTGGTAGGGCGCCCATCCCACTCCTCGGAGCAGGCAAGAGACGCCTTTCCCAAAGACAAGGTTCTGGTTTTTCGCAGTGGCAGAGACTAGAATCCAGACGTTTCGCGTCACGCGCCCGGAGGTCGGCCATGGGAGTGCCCATAGCAGCGCTTTTTGGCCTTGCCGTCGGTGTGGTCGGCGCGATTCCGGGCGCCCTGCTGTTTGAGGGGGTGTATCGTTGGGGTAAGAAGCCGGATATGGCACTCGGCGTCGCGGGCGTGCTCCTCTCGTTTGGCACCATGTCCTGCGCCATCGCGGTGGCCTATCTGGTCGACAGGGAGAACGTCTTCTCGTTTGGCGTCAGCGTCGTGGCGACCTTCCTCGCCATCTGGACGGCAGAGAGCGTACGTGCCTGGCACGCGGCGAACCCGCGCGACGGACAAGGCGGGTAGCCGCGCCGGCAGCCGCTGACGAGGCGAGAGGGAAAGGACAGGACAAGTGGACGCGCTTTCCAAGTTGCCCGAGGCCATGGACGAGCTTCTCGACGGCTTCATGACCCATGCCATCGTCGGTGACACGACGGTCGGGCTCACCAACTACATCTTCTGGATGTGCGTGGCCCTCGCCCTCCTGCTCGTCGTCATCTTCGTCTTCAAGAGGAAGCAGGCGTCGAGCCTCGTTCCGCAGGGCACCTTCGTCAACGGCATGGAGTACGTCGTCGAGTTCGTCCGCGACGACATGTGCAAGTCCATCCTGGGTGACACCTGGAAGAAGCACTTCCCCTTCCTTGCCGCCCTCTTCTTCTTCATCGTCTGCAACAGCATCGTGGGGGTCATTCCCGGCTGTCATCCCGGTACGGGCACCATCGGTGTGACCGCCGCGCTCGCGCTCTGCTCCTTCGTCTACTTCGTCGTCCTGGGCTGCAAGCGCCTCGGCGTGATTGGCTACATCAAGAGCCTCGCCCCCGAAGGCGTGTCGTTTCCCATGAACGTCCTCGTCTGGGCCATCGAGCTCGTCTCGACCTTCCTGCGCCTGATCACCCTGGCCGTCCGACTCTTCTGCAACATGTTCGCCGGGCACGTGGTCATGGGGACCTTCGCCATCCTCGCCTCCCTCTTCGTCCAGCCCCTGCTGCAGGGCTTCTCCGCGGCGGCGCTGGGTCAGGCTGGCGCATCCATCTTCTGGGTCCTGCTGCTCTTGATCATCTACATCGTCGAGATTCTGGTGGGCATCATCCAGGCGTACGTCTTCACGCTCCTCTCGGCCGTCTACATCCAGCTCGTCGAGAGCGAGTAACCCCAACACAGGGCATCCAGCGGGGCCACGCCCGCTCGTGCATAGCAAGTCATGGTACTCGTCCCGTCCCGGGGCGAATGACAAAGGAGGAATCGTGGGAGTTATCGGATACGGTCTTGGTGTTATCGGCGCGGGTCTTGGCATCGGCCTGGCAGCGTACGGCGCCACCACCTCCATGGCACGTCAGCCCGAGGTTCAGGGCCGTCTGTTCACGACGTTCATCCTCGCGTCCGCCTTCGTCGAGGCCCTGGCGCTGATCGGCTTCGTCGTCACGCTCATCGCTAAGTAGCGAGGCGTGCCGCAGGTACGCGCAAATCGCTAGTTGGAGGCATTCATGAGCAAAGACATACGGGTTGCCGGAGGAGGGGCGGTCGTCGCCGTCACCGCGGGTGCGGCGACGCTTCTGACGCCCGCCTTGGCTCTGGCGGAATCGCCCAGCGGAGCCGACCTCCTGCTGCCGAAGCCCGCCGAGTTCGTACCGGCGCTCATCGCGTTCCTCATCATCTGGGTCGTCCTCGCGAAGCTCGCGTGGCCCTCGATTCTCTCGATGATGGAGCAGCGCCAGCAGAAGATCCAGGACGACCTCGACGCGGCCGCACGGTCCAAGGCGGAGGCCGCAGAGAGCGCAAAGAGCTACGAGGCACGTATCCTCGAGGCGAACCACGAAGCCGACGCGATCATCTCCCGCGCCAAGCGCGAGGCGGAGGAGGAGCGCTCCCAGATTCTCGCTCGCGCCCAGCGCGACGCGAGCGACGTCATCGCAAAGGCGCACGGCGCCGTCGACTCCGAGCGTCGCAAGGCGATGATCGAGCTCTCGAGCTCCGTCGTCGACCTCTCGGTCGAGATCGCGAGCAAGATAATCGGCAACGACCTCAGCGAGGACGAGCAGCGCAAGCTGGCCGAGAAGTACCTCGCGGAAGTGAGTGCCCCAGATGAGCACTAAGCGCGGCGAAGACGAGAAGATCGAGGCGTATGCCAGGGCCCTCATCGAGGCCGGCCGCAGCGAGGGAAGGGCCAACGCCGACCTCGTCCAATGGCAGCATGCGCGCAAGTTCTCCCCGGAGGTCCTCGAGACCCTGAGCGCCATGCACGAGAGCGACGACTTGGGACTGGTGGACAAGGTAGCCCGGCAGTACAAGGAGATTCTGGACAGCGAGGACAACACCGTCTCGGTCACCGTGACCACCTCGGTCCCGATGGACGACGAGCTGCGCGCAAAGGTCAAGGCGAAGGCCGAGTCCGACCTCAAGGCGCCGGTGTACCTCGTCGAGCGCGTGGACCCCAGCATTCTTGGAGGCATCGTGTTCGAGGCGCGCGGCAAGCGCTTTGACGCCTCCGTGAGGGCCCAGCTTGCGAACATCCGCAAGACGCTCTCCTCAACCTTCATCGGAAGTGATGAGCAATGACAGACAAGATTAGCTCCGTCGAGATCATGGACACGCTGCGAACGCAGCTCGCCCAGATCAACGCGACGGTCGACATGCAGGAGGCCTCGGTCGTCACCGAGGTCGGAGACGGCATCGCGCACGTCTCGGGGCTCAAGACCGCCATGGCGGGCGAGCTCCTGCAGTTCACGAGCTCGGCCACGGGCCGCAGCGTCTACGGCCTCGCCCAGAACCTGGACGAGGACGAGGTCGGCGCCGTCCTCTTCGGTGACGTCGACGCCATCAAGGAGGGTGACGAGTGCCGCACCACCGGCCACGTCATGGACATCCCCGTGGGACAGGCCATGCTCGGCCGCGTCGTGAACCCCCTCGGACAGCCCATCGACGGCATGGGTGCGATCGACACCGCGCATCGTCGGCCCATCGAGTTCAAGGCGCCAGGCATCATGGAGCGCCAGCCTGTCTGCGAGCCCGTCCAGACCGGTCTTCTCGCCATCGACGCCATGGTCCCCATCGGACGCGGCCAGCGCGAGCTCATCATCGGTGACCGCAAGACGGGCAAGACGGCCATCGCCATCGACGCTATCGTCAACCAGCGCGAGACCGACATGGTCTGCATCTACGTCGCCATCGGCCAGAAGGCGTCTACCGTCGCGGCGATTAGGGAGTCCCTTGCACGGAGGGGCGTCCTGGACAAGACGATCATCGTCGCCGCCACGGCAGCCGACTCCGCCCCCATGCAGTACATCGCCCCCATGGCCGGAGCCGCCATCGGCGAGTTCTTCATGTACAACGATGCCAACGGGAACCCCGCCGACGCCGAGCATCCCGGCGGGCACGTCCTGGTGGTCTACGACGACCTTTCGAAGCAGGCGGTCGCCTACAGGCAGATGTCGCTCACGCTGCATCGTCCGCCCGGACGCGAGGCCTATCCTGGTGACATCTTCTACCTGCACTCTCGCCTGCTCGAGCGTGCCTGCAAGCTCTCCGACGCCAACGGCGGCGGGTCGCTCACGGCGCTCCCGATTATCGAGACCCAGGAGGGCGACGTCTCGGCCTACATCCCCACTAACGTGATCTCCATCACCGACGGCCAGATCTACCTGCAGTCGAACCTCTTCTTCCAGGGCCAGCGCCCTGCGGTCGACGTGGGCATCTCCGTCTCGCGCGTGGGTGGTGCCGCGCAGCTCAAGTCCATGAAGCAGGTGGCGGGCACGCTGCGCCTCGACCTCGCGAGCTATCGAGAGAAGCAGGCCTTCTCGCAGTTTGGCAGCGACCTCGACGCGACGACGCAGTACCAGCTCAACCACGGTGCCCACATGATGGAGCTGCTCAAGCAGCCGCGTTATGCCGCACTCGACGTGGCCGACCAGGTCATCTCGATCTTTGCCGCCAAGGAGGACTTCCTCGACGACATCGACCTCGAGCACGTGACGCTCTTCCGCGACAAGCTCGCCGCTTACATGGCCGAGCGCCATCCGCAGCTCCGCGCGAGCCTCAGGGACAAGAAGATCGACGACGAGACGGGCGAGCGCATCAAGGCCCACATCGCGCACTTCAAGGAGGAGTTCCTCCTCGAGCACCCCAACAGGGGCCAGGCGACGAACGTGGAGGAGCTTGCGGAGGACGTCGCAAGCGACTCTGCCGAGCCTTCGTCGGGGAAGACGCGGGGGTAGGCCGGCATGGCGAACCTTCGTGAGATATCGCGGCGCATGAGCTCCATCCGGAGCACCATGCAGATCACGCGCACGATGGAGATGATCTCCACGGCACGCATCCACAAGGCCCTCAGCAAGGCCGAGGAGGCGGGGCCCTACAAGGAGGCCATCACTAACATGCTGGCAAACGTTGCCAGCGCGGGCTTCGACGAGTCGCAGCCTCTCCTTGCGCGTCGTCTGAGCGAGAGGAACGTGCTCTTCGTGCTTGTCGCGTCCGACCGCGGCCTGGCGGGAGGCTTCAACATCCTCCCGCAGCGCTCGGTCGAAAGCCAGATGCGCGATCTGCAGAAGCGTGGCATCGGCGCGTCGGTCATCACGTGCGGGCGCAAGCCCACGGAGTACTTCACGTATCGCAAGATACGTCCCGTCCTCTCGTTCGTCGGCATGTCGTCCGAGCCAAGCCGCGACGAGGCCGATCGCATCGCCTCCTACGTCATGGACGGTTACGCGTCGGGCAGGTTCGACCGTGTCGAGCTGGTCTACTGGCACGCCAAGAACCGCGTGGACCAGACGCAGGTGAGCGAGAGGCTGCTTCCCGTCACCCGCGAGCAGCTCATGATGCCCAATAAGCCGCGCACTCCGGAGGCGATGAGCAAGGTCGAGCACGCCGCGTACACGGACTATGCGTTCGAGCCCTCCGCCAGCGAGGTGTTGGGCTACCTCATGCCGGCCTACATCAGGACCGTCATCTACCACGCCCTGCTCGACTCCGCAGCAGCGGAGCACGGCGCCCGCAGGCGGGCCATGCAGTCCGCCACGGACAACGCCAAGGAGGTCCTCGGCTCCCTGAGCCGCACCTACAACCGCGAGCGCCAGGCAAGCATCACCACCGAGCTGAACGAAATCATCGGCGGCGCTTCCGCATTGGAGGACAACTAATGTCAGAGACAACAGCGCAGGCGCGCTCCCTCCTCGAGGAGGCCGCCTACAACCAGATGAACAGGAGCGTCGGCACCGGTACCATCGTCCGCATTGTCGGCCCCGTCGTCGACGTCAAGTTCGACGGCAAGGTCCCCAGCATCTACACCGCCCTCGTCGTGGATGACATGACGCCGGTGGGCGAGGTGCACACGGTGCTCGAGGTGGAGTCGCAGCTGGCTGGCGGCGTCGTCCGCGCCGTCGCCATGTCCTCGACCGATGGCCTGCAGAGGGGCCTCAAGGTCAAGGACACCGGGCATCCCATGATGATGCCGGTCGGCCCCTCCACGCTCGGCCGCGTCTGGAACGTCATGGGCGACCCCGTGGACGGCAAGGGCGTGCCAGACGACGTCCAGTACTACCCCATTCACCACCCCGCCCCGGCCTTCGACGAGCTCACCACCCAGACCGAGATCTTCGAGACGGGCATCAAGGCAATCGACCTGCTCGAGCCCTACGTCCGTGGCGGAAAGACCGGTCTCTTCGGCGGCGCCGGCGTGGGCAAGACGGTCCTCATCCAGGAGCTCATCAACAACCTCGCCCAGGAGCACGGCGGCACCTCGGTGTTCACCGGCGTCGGCGAGCGCACCCGCGAGGGCACCGATCTCTTCCTCGAGATGACGGAATCCGGCGTCATCGAGAAGACCTGCTTGGTCTACGGGCAGATGAACGAGCCGCCCGGAGCCCGCCTGCGCGTCGGGCTCGCCGGCCTGACCACCGCCGAGTACTTCCGCGACCAGGGGCAGGACGTCCTTCTCTTCATCGACAACATCTTCCGCTTCTCGCAGGCGGGCTCCGAGGTCTCGGCGCTGCTGGGACGCATGCCCTCCGCCGTCGGCTACCAGCCCACGCTGGCAACCGAGATGGGTGACCTGCAGGAGCGCATCACGTCGACGAAGGAGGGCTCGATCACCTCGGTCCAGGCCGTCTACGTTCCTGCGGACGACCTCACCGACCCCGCGCCCGCCACGACCTTCACGCACCTCGACGCGACCACGGTCCTCTCGCGCTCCATCACCGAGCTGGGCATCTATCCGGCCGTCGACCCGCTTGCGAGCTCGTCCTCGGCGCTTGACCCCAGCATCGTCGGCGAGGAGCACTACCGCGTGGCCATGGCCGTCCAGGAGACCCTCCAGGAGTACTCGGACCTCCAGGACATCATCGCGATCCTGGGCATGGACGAGCTCTCCGAGGAGCAGCAGCTCGTCGTCGCCCGCGCGAGGAAGATCCAGCAGTTCCTCTCGCAGTCCTTCCACGTGGCAGAGAAGTTCACGGGCAACCCCGGGACCTACTGCTCCGTCGACGACACCGTCCGCTCGTTTGCCGCGATCGTGGACGGCAAGTGTGACGACCTGCCCGAGCAGGCCTTCCGCTATGCCGGCACCATCGAGGACGTGCGCGAGCGCGCGGCCAAGATGAGCGCGGAGAGCGCGGAGTAGGAATGCACATGGCAGAGCTTAACTGTCAGTTCGTCAGGCCCGACCGGCTCCTCTACGAGGGGCCGGTCTCCAGCCTGGTCCTGGTGACCCACAGCGGAGAGCTGGGCGTCTGGCCCGGCCATGCCGCCGAGATCTGCTCCTTGGGAGATGGCGTGGTGAGGTTGCACGCGACCCCGGAGGATGGTGGGGGAGAGGTGCGCGTCGTCATCTCCGGCGGCTACGCCGAGATTGATGACAAGAGCGTCATCATCCTCGCCGACCATGCACGTCGCACGGACGACATCGAGCCAGATGTCGTCCGTGACACGCGGCAGGACGCCATGGACTCGCGTGACGCCCTTCCCGAGGGAGACCCGCGTCGCGCATACTATGAGAACAAGATCAAGTGGTGCAACCTCCTCCTGAAGCATGCGGCTGGGGACGAAGAGGCTGCCTCATAGCCTGGGAGGGCGCTTTGGAAGTCATCGAGGTCGAGGGGGGCTACCCCATTGCCGGCGAGGTCACGGTGGAGGGGGCAAAGAACTCCGCCCTGAAGCTCATGGCGGCCACCATCATGGCCCCTGGCGTCACGACCCTTACCAACGTGCCCAACATCTCTGACGTCCACGTCATGGGAAAGGTGCTCAAGTACCTTGGCGCGCACATCGACGTCAGGGGCGAGCACGAGCTCGTCATCGACACCTCCGACGTCAACCGCTGGGAGACCCCGTATCACCTCGTGGCCCAGATGAGGGCATCGACGGCGGTGCTCGGTCCCCTTCTCGCCCGCTTCGGCGAGGCCGTCGTCGCCATGCCGGGTGGCTGCAACATCGGCGCCCGCAAGATCGACATGCACATCCTGGGCCTGGAGGCCCTGGGCGTGAGCTTCGACATCGACCACGGGAACATCCACGCCACCACGCCCGACGGCCTGGTGGGGTCTACGGTCACCCTGGACTTCGCGAGCGTCGGCGCCACCGAGAACCTCATGATGGCGTCGGTCCATGCAAGGGGGACCACGACCATAGACAACGCCGCCCGTGAGCCCGAGATTGTCGACCTCGCCAACCTCCTCAACGAGATGGGCGCCAAGGTGCGCGGCGCCGGGTCTCCCGTGATAGAGATCGAGGGGGTGGGAGAGCTCCACCCCGTCAACCATCGGGTCGTGGGGGACCGCATCGAGGCGGGCACCTTCATTGCGATGGCCGGCCTCTGCGGGGAGCCCGTCACCGTCCGGGGCTTCGAGCCGGTCCACCTCGGGCTGGTCCTCAAGAAGTACGAGTCCATGGGCATCGGCATCGCGCGCGGCGAGCACTGCTGCACCGTGAGCCGTTCGCATCCCCTGCGCTCGGTCGACATCCAGACCCTGCCCTTTCCCGGATTCCCCACCGACATGCAGGCGCAGACGATGTGCCTCCTTGCCCAGGGGAGCGACTCCTGCGTCATCACCGAGAACGTCTTCGAGAACCGCTTCATGTTCGCGAGCGAGCTCCAGCGCATGGGCGCCGACATTCGCATCGAGGGGCACCATGCCATAGTCCATGGCGTTCGGCGATTCTCGGGTGCCGAGGTGCGTTCGCCCGACCTCAGGGGCGGAGCGGCGCTCGTCATGGCCGGCCTTGTCGCGGATGGCATCACGACGGTGTCCGACATCCATCACATAGACAGGGGCTACGAGAACTTCGTTCCCAAGCTCCAGGCGCTCGGCGCGCGTGTCAGGCGTCTTGCGGTAGAGAAGCCGGACGGCGACGAGGAGTAGCCGGCGACCCCGCTCGCTTGCCCGCCGAAGCCCCGGACGACGCCTTCGTCCGGGGCTTCGGCTTTGCGTCGGGTGGGCTCTCGGCCCGCTCGGCCGACTCGACGGTCGCAAAAAATGGCCCCAAGGCCGACAATTGGGTATAAGTCAGAAGCGTCTAAGTCTTAACGTCGTCCCCACTCGCAACGGAGGGCAGCATGCCAAGACCCACTGAAGGCGAGCGCCACGCGCTCACGATGGCCAACGAGGACTACCTCGAATCCATATACCGCATCATGACCGAGACTGGCGAGACCGAGGGCGTCCGCTCCGTCGACGTCGCCGACCAGCTCAAGGTCTCCAAGGCGAGCGTCAACAAGGCCATCGCCACCCTCAAGGAAGCCGGCTACGTGGAGCAGAACCGCTACGGCCGCGTCCAGCTCACCAAAGAGGGCACCGAGTACGCCGCCCACGTGTGGAAATGCCATCGCATGATTCGAGCCTTCCTGCAGCGCGACCTTGGGGTCGATCCCGAGAGGGCTGACGCCGAGGCCTGCCTCATGGAGCACGCACTCTCGTATGACACCCAGCAGAAGTGGCTGGGATACCTGGAGAAGCAGGGCATCTCCGTGGAGTAGTCCCGATCGTCGCAAAAACCGTCATCGAAAGGACAGGCAGATGAAGGCAGTCATACCGGCAGCAGGACTGGGGACGCGCTTCCTTCCCGCGACGAAGAGCATGCCCAAGGAGCTCCTACCGGTGCTCAACAAGCCCGTCATCCAGTACGTCGTCGAGGAAGCGCTGGAGCCCGAGGGCGTGGACGAGGTCGTCATCATCAATTCCAAGGAGAAGCCCCAGATCGAGGCCTACTTCTCCGTCGACGGCGGCTTCGAGTCAATGCTGCGAGAGAGGGGCAAGGACAGCGAGGCGGACGCCGTGCACCAGGCAGGCAGCCTTCCCGTTTCCTTCGTGTACCAGAACGAGGCCAAGGGGCTCGGGCACGCCGTCCTCTGCGCGCGTGATGCCGTGCCGTCGGACGAGCCCCTCTTCGTTCTGCTCGGCGACTACTTCGTGCCCGACCGCAAGATGTGCGTGAACATGGCGGAGGTCTCGCGCGCGCATGGTGGCGCCTCGGTCATCGCCGTCGCCCCCGTGCCGGCAGACCAGGTGAGCCGCTACGGCATCGTCGGTGGCGAGTGCGTCGGGTGCCTGCCGGGCTGCGACGCCTCCGGCGAGGAGGAAGGGGCCGTCTGGAGGGTCACGGGCATGGTTGAGAAGCCCGCGCCAGAGGATGCGCCCAGTCACCTCTTCATCGTCGGCCGCTACCTCCTGAGCCCTCGTGTCATGGAGCTCCTCGCCACGCAGGGTCCTGGCGCTGGCGGAGAGATCCAACTCACCGACGCCATGGTGCGCCTTCTCGAGAAGGAGGAGATGTACGCGCTGGTGGTGGACCCGAGCGAGGGTTGTGATACGGGCACGCCTGCTGCTTGGGCCGCGACTAACGCGCGCGTCGCGCTCGCCGACCCCGCTTCCAGGGCGGCGTTCGTGGAAGCGCTCGGCCCTCGTGCCGCAAAGTCCCTGGCCTAGGGCAAAGCAGGCCACATGCGGCAGGTGCATCTGGGTCCCAATGGCTGGTTGGCCAGATATGACGAGGGGTTTGACGAGACGGGCGTAGCCCGTCTCGTGGGAGGGCTCGGCCTCTTTTGGGCGAGCGCCTCTCCCGCGGCGACGGTCCTCGTGGGCTATGACTCGCGCAGGGATTCGCCCGAGTTCGCCCGCCTTGCAGGTGGCGTCCTGGCTTCGTTCGGACTCAACACGGTTGTGTCAGACGCCCCCTGCCCCCTGCCCGCGCTTTCATGGGAGGCGGCGCGTAGGAAAGGCTGCGTCGGCGCGGTCATGGTCACGGGGAGCGAGACCTCCTGCGAGTACGGTGGCATACTCGCGCGGGGCGCGGACGGTGGCCCCCTTGCGCAGACGTTCGTGGAGGAGGCCGACGCGCTCGTCACGTCCATGCCCGCCTTCGACTTGGGCAAGACGACGAGCGGCGACTTCACAGAGGCCTATCTCCTCGCCCTTCGGTCTCGCATCGACCAGGGCAAGGTCTTGAGCTCGCGTCTCAAGGTGGTGGTCGACCCCATGTACGGTCCAGGCCGAGGGGTTCTTTCCGGCCTGCTCCACTCGCTGGGCTGCGACGTGAGAGAGATTCACGCGGAGGAGTCCGAGACGATTGGCGGAATCCATCCCCGTGCCTGCGAGCCATGGGTCGACGATTGCGAGGCTGCGGTCGTCGATTCGGAGGCGGACCTGGGAATAGTGCTCAATGGTGACTGTAGTCGCTGCGCGATTGTCGACGCGGAGGGCAGGCTGGTTTCGCCTCATCACATGGTTCCGCTCGTGCTCGAGCACCTCGTGCACGACAGGGGCCGGCAAGGTCGTGTTGTGGGAACCCTTTCCTGTTCCGAGCGGCTTGAGCGGCAGGCGCGTCGGCTCGGATGTCCCTTCACCTTGGTTCCGGTCGGCTTCCAGCGAATCTACGAGGAAGCGCGCGAGGGCGACGTGCTTCTTGGCGTGGAGGAGTATGGGGGAATGGCGTTCCCCTACTTCTTTCCGGGCAGGGATGGCCTGCTTGCCGCGCTCTATCTCATAGAGATGGTTGCAACGCGCAAGGTTGGCATCAGGGCCTTGGTAAACGAGCAAGTGGAGAAGATCGGCCATATGGACTACCGAAGGAAGGACCTGCGGCTCGAGCCTGCGGCGGTCCAATCGTTCAGGAATGTCCTGCCAGGACTCAATCCACACGTGGTCTGTGGCGAGGTGCCTCGCGAGGTCAGCCACGCAGACGGGCTGAAGCTGGCGTTCGCCGACGACTCCTGGCTCTCGATTCGCCCCTCAAGGTCGAGCTCGGTGGTTCGCATCTGCGCCGAGGCGAGTGACGTCGTCCGCCGGGACGAGCTGATCGATGCGGCATGCGAGATTGCGAGAAGGGGCATGCACTCGATGGAATGACGCCGCCGACCAGCGACGGGCATTCGACAGGAGGGGGAGGTCCCGGGGGGCCTCCCCCTCCTCGCGTTTCCGGGGCCCCGGCCCGCGCGGGGAGGGGGATGTGTGGGATTGGTGGAGGGCCGCCGCCGCGCCCCCGAGGCCCTCCCGGATGCGTATAGTTAATTCCCGCGCCGCGGGCCGAGGCCCACGGCGGCGAACCTTGAAAACCGGATACTGCGATCGAAAGATCGACGAAAGACAGCGAATGAGCGAAGTTCGAAATGAAGTTCTCGAACGTCAATTCGATACCAAGCGAATCCAGATCAGCGGGATTCGGCCGGGTCCGGACCTCTTCCATTGAATCTTCCCCGGGGAGACCCGGGGGTGACTCGAACCGAGAGTTCGATCCTGGCTCAGGATGAACGCTGGCGGCGCGCCTAACACATGCAAGTCGAACGGTTAAGACGCCTTCGGGCGTGTATAAAGTGGCGAACGGCTGAGTAACACGTGGGCAACCTGCCCCTCGCACCGGGACAGCCTCGGGAAACCGTGGTTAATACCGGATACTCCGCGCACCCCGCATGGGGCGCGCGGGAAAGCCCAGACGGCGAGGGATGGGCCCGCGGCCTGTTAGCTAGTTGGCGGGGCAACGGCCCACCAAGGCGATGATGGGTAGCCGGGTTGAGAGACCGACCGGCCAGATTGGGACTGAGACACGGCCCAGACTCCTACGGGAGGCAGCAGTGGGGAATCTTGCACAATGGGCGAAAGCCTGATGCAGCGACGCCGCGTGCGGGACGAAGGCCTTCGGGTCGTAAACCGCTTTCAGCAGGGACGAGGCCGCAAGGTGACGGTACCTGCAGAAGAAGCCCCGGCTAACTACGTGCCAGCAGCCGCGGTAATACGTAGGGGGCGAGCGTTATCCGGATTCATTGGGCGTAAAGCGCGCGTAGGCGGCCTGTTAGGTCGGGAGTTAAATCCGGGGGCTCAACCCCCGTCCGCTCCCGATACCGGCGGGCTTGAGTCTGGTAGGGGAAGGCGGAATTCCCAGTGTAGCGGTGGAATGCGCAGATATTGGGAAGAACACCGGTGGCGAAGGCGGCCTTCTGGGCCACGACTGACGCTGAGGCGCGAAAGCTAGGGGAGCGAACAGGATTAGATACCCTGGTAGTCCTAGCCGTAAACGATGGACACTAGGTGTGGGGGGACGATCCCTCCGTGCCGCAGCCAACGCATTAAGTGTCCCGCCTGGGGAGTACGGCCGCAAGGCTAAAACTCAAAGGAATTGACGGGGGCCCGCACAAGCAGCGGAGCATGTGGCTTAATTCGAAGCAACGCGAAGAACCTTACCAGGGCTTGACATCTAGGTGAAGCGGCGGAGACGCCGTGGCCGAGAGGAGCCTAGACAGGTGGTGCATGGCTGTCGTCAGCTCGTGTCGTGAGATGTTGGGTTAAGTCCCGCAACGAGCGCAACCCTCGTCGCATGTTGCCAGCGGTCCGGCCGGGCACCCATGCGAGACCGCCGGCGTCAAGCCGGAGGAAGGTGGGGACGACGTCAAGTCATCATGCCCCTTATGTCCTGGGCTGCACACGTGCTACAATGGCCGGCACAATGGGCTGCCACCGCGCGAGCGGGAGCGAATCCCCAAAGCCGGCCCCAGTTCGGACTGGAGGCTGCAACCCGCCTCCACGAAGTCGGAGTTGCTAGTAATCGCGGATCAGCACGCCGCGGTGAATGCGTTCCCGGGCCTTGTACACACCGCCCGTCACACCACCCGAGTCGTCTGCACCCGAAGTCGTCGGCCCAACCCGCGAGGGGGGGAGGCGCCGAAGGTGTGGAGGGTAAGGGGGGTGAAGTCGTAACAAGGTAGCCGTACCGGAAGGTGCGGCTGGATCACCTCCTTTCTAGGGAGAACGACCTCCACAGAGAGACATGCCTCACACAGACGGACGGACCCGCCAGTCCCGCTCATGCCTTTCGCCGCGCCCCCCGGGGCGCGCAGTGTCCGGTCTCGAGGGCTCGCCCTCGCCGTACCTTGAGAGCCGCATAGCGTGACCAAGACTAATTTAGATTCTTCTTCATCAAGAAGGACGCATCTGATCGCGCCGGCGCCTGCGCCGGCGAGTGTATGTTTGCACCGGACCATCTCGAAGAGAAGATGGTAAGGGCACACGGTGGATGCCTTGGCACAGGAAGCCGACGAAGGACGCGACAAGCTGCGATAAGCCACGGTTAGGGGCACATACCCGCTCGACCCGTGGATCTCCGAATGGGCGAACCCGCTGGGGGCCATACCCCAGCGCCCCGCGCTGAACACATAGGCGCGGCGGAGGCAACCCGGGGAACTGAAACATCTAAGTACCCGGAGGAAGAGAAATCAAACGAGATTCCCCCAGTAGTGGCGAGCGAACGGGGACATAGGCCAAACCGGCGGCCGCGCAAGCGCCGCCGGGGTTGTAGGGCCACTCACAGCGCAGTAAGAAACCGCCGCGGGAGCGGAACGGCCTGGGAAGGCCGGCGGAACAGGGTTAGAGCCCCGTACGCGAACCCGCCGCGGCTGCCGAGTGGATCCTGAGTACTGCCGGACACGTGAAACCCGGTGGGAAGCAGGGGGGACCACCCTCCAAGCCTAAATACTCTCCTGTGACCGATAGTGGACGAGTACCGTGAGGGAAAGGTGAAAAGCACCCCGGGAGGGGAGTGAAATAGTACCTGAAACCGTGTGCCTACAAGCAGTCGGAGCACCCCTCGGGGTGTGACGGCGTGCCTTTTGTAGAATGAGCCAGCGAGTTACGGCGTGCGGCGAGGTTAAGCTGGGAAGCGAGCCGCAGCGAGAGCGAGTCTGAACAGGGCGTTCAGTCGCGCGCCGTAGACGCGAAGCCAGGTGAGCTATCCATGGGCAGGCTGAAGCGGGGGTAAGACCCCGTGGAGGGCCGAACCCACCTAGGTTGAAAACTGGGGGGATGACCCGTGGATAGGAGTGAAAGGCCTATCAAACCTGGAGATATCTCGTTCTCCCCGAAATAGCTTTAGGGCTAGCCTCGGACGTTTACCTGCGGAGGTAGAGCACTGGATGGTTGCGGGGGCCTCACCGCCTACCAAGACCAACCAAACTCCGAATGCCGCAGGTCCAGAGTCCGGGAGTCAGAACATGTGGGCTAAGCCGTGTGTTCGAAAGGGAAACAGCCCAGACCGCCCGCTAAGGTCCCGAAATCCATGCTGAGTGGCAAAGGATGTGCGTTTGCTCAGACAACCAGGATGTTGGCTTAGAAGCAGCCATTCATTTAAAGAGTGCGTAATAGCTCACTGGTCGAGTGGACATGCGCCGACAATATACGGGGCTAAGCATGGTACCGAAGCGGCGGACCGATTCAATCGGTGGTAGGGGAGCTTTCCGTCTGGGGCGAAGCCGCGGGACGACCCGCGGTGGACCGGCCGGAAGTGAGAATGCTGGCATGAGTAACGAGAGGGGCGTGGAAAACGCCCCCGCCGTAAACCCAAGGTTTCCTGGGCAAGGCTAATCCTCCCAGGGTCAGTCGGGAGCTAAGGCGAGGCCGGAAGGCGTAGCCGATGCACAGCAGGTCGACATTCCTGCACCTCCGACGCGGCGCTATCACCGACGGGGTGACGAAGAAGGGTAGCTCAGCGGGGTTCTGGACGTCCCCGTGATCGCACGTAGGCCGGGGGGTTGTGAAACGCGCCCCCCGCGAGGGCCGAGGTGCGGGACGAAGCCTCGAGGCGAAGTGAGTGAGCCCACGCTTCCGAGAAAAACCCCTAGGGAGCCGCCAGGAGCCCGTACCGCAAACCGACACAGGTGGGTGGGTAGAACATACCAAGGCGATCGGGAGAACCATGGTTAAGGAACTCGGCAAAACCGCCCCGTAACTTCGGGAGAAGGGGTGCCGCCGCCGGTGGAGGGACTTGCTCCCCGAGCCGGAGGCGGCCACAGTGAAGAGGCCCAAACGACTGTTTATCAAAAACACAGGACTCTGCTGAAGTCGTAAGACGACGTATAGGGTCTGACGCCTGCCCGGTGCCGGAAGGTCACGAGGAGCCGTCAGCGCGAGCGAAGCGGCGAATCCAAGCCCCGGTAAACGGCGGCCGTAACTATAACGGTCCTAAGGTAGCGAAATTCCTTGTCGGGTAAGTTCCGACCTGCACGAAAGGCGTAACGATTTGGGCGCTGTCTCAACCATGGACCCGGTGAAATTGCACTAGTCGTGAAGATGCGACTTACCCGCGGAAGGACGGAAAGACCCCGTGAACCTTTACTGCAGCTTGACATTGGCTGCCGGTTCGTCGTGTAGAGGATAGGTGGGAGACCTTGAACCCGGGACGCCAGTCCCGGGGGAGTCGCCCTTGGAATACCACCCTCGGCGTTCTGGCATCCTAACCCCTCGCCGTGATCCGGGAGGGGGACCGTGTCAGGTGGGTAGTTTGACTGGGGCGGTCGCCTCCTAAAACGTAACGGAGGCGCACGTAAGGTCTGCTCAGGGTGGTCGGCAACCACCCCCTTGAGTGCAAGAGCATAAGCAGGCTTGACTGCGAGGCCCACAAGCCGAGCAGGTGGGAAACCAGGTTCTAGTGATCCGGCGGCTCAGAGTGGAATGGCCGTCGCTCAACGGATAAAAGGTACTCCGGGGATAACAGGCTGATCTTCCCCAAGAGTCCACATCGACGGGAAGGTTTGGCACCTCGATGTCGGCTCATCGCATCCTGGGGCTGGAGCAGGTCCCAAGGGTATGGCCGTTCGCCATTTAAAGCGGTACGCGAGCTGGGTTCAGAACGTCGTGAGACAGTTCGGTCCCTATCCTCCGTGGGCGTAGGAGAACTGAGGGAGGCTGCCCCTAGTACGAGAGGACCGGGGTGGACGGACCTCCGGTGAACGGGTTGTCAACCAATGGCACTGCCCGGTAGCTGAGTCCGGTCTGGATAACCGCTGAAAGCATCTAAGCGGGAAGCCAGTCCCGAGATGAGTTCTCCTTTCGGTAAGGCCCCTCGTAGACCACGAGGTTGATAGGCCGCAGCTGCAAGCGCCGCGAGGCGCTCAGGCGAGCGGTACTAATCGGCCGAGCTCTTCTTTTCCCCACATGGGCCGGATCGGTGCGGACTTCATGGTGAGGGAGGCGTCTTGGCGCGCTGTGCGGCCCCCAGGGCACGGCTCGGCCGTCCCGGGGATCGAACGCCCGACGCTGGTCGGCGGCCATGGCAGGGGAGGCACACCCGGTCCCATTCCGAACCCGGAAGTTAAGCCCCCGAGCGCCGATGGTACTGCGGGGCAAGCCCGTGGGAGAGCAGGACGCCGCCGACCAGCGACGGGCATTCGACAGGAGGGGGAGGTCCCGGGGGGCCTCCCCCTCCTCGCGTTTCCGGGGCCCCGGCCCGCGCGGGGAGGCAGTGTTTTGCGACTCTGGCACCTTTATCAACCATTTTTTTGGCATATCTGCCGTTCGCCTAATTATGCTAAACGTCGCGTAGGTCTCATGCTTAATAGCTTGAATGTTTAAAATAATTTGAAATTGCATTATGCATCTTAAATAAATCAATCATAAACCTACCGTTTGCCATGCGACACGCACTCTGCCTTTTATTTATCCTGCTAATAAGCCATATATAGAAGGTGCGCAAAATTCGCTGTACCGTGTTCCTAGGGAGTGAGTTCGTGGTGAATGACAAGATGCTGCCAGCCAGTTCTTCTCAGGATGCGATTTGGGATTCCTTTCTGCGTAAGGACTTACTGCGCTCATGCAGACGACGCAGTGACGACGAGGCTCGTTGCGTCGTGTTTTGTTCTGAGTGCGGAATGGGAAAGACGAGACTTCTCAAGTCAATTCTGTCCATTGAGACCCGCGCGGGCTCTTGCGTCAAATACTCGCTTTTCGTGCCAGAGGACGCCAGTTCGGCGCCGGGGAGAATCGTTCGCATTGCCCGCGAGGTCGTTGCCTCCCGCAAGGCCGGCAAACGAGTGGCCGTGCTCCTTGAGGGCGTGCCTCCCGGAGACGAGTCGGACGTGAATCGCGAGCTCCGTGCCATACGCAAGATGCTAGGTGCCGGAGCGCTGGTGGCGATGACCATCAGCCCTGATTCGGCGGTCTTGTTCGAGAGCTTGGATGACGCCATCAGGTTCACTGGCCAGGATCTTTGCATCCGCGACTTTAGCGAATTCCCCGACGAGGACCAGGCGTTGCACCTGTCGCATGGTGTGCCCTCCCTTTGTGCCGCTCTTGTGTCTGGAGGTCTGCTGGAGGGGCGATTCTCATCCGTTAGATATCTTGACGCGCTCAAGCGCCTGATCATCTCACACTTGCGATCGAGCCTGTCCGACGAGGATCTTATGCTTCGTCTTGCGATGATCCTCCTTGGTAGAGGCAGCTTTGACGACCTTGGTGAACTGGGGCTGCGACCTGATGGCGAGACCCTCCTTTGGATGCATGAGTGCGCCCCTGCACTGGGAATCGACTTTGTGGTCGACGGATTCTCTGTTGTCGGAGCGGATGACTAGGAGGTTTTCCCTGGGCTTGCTTCCGTGCTAGGGGAGTATGGGGCCATCGCGTCCGAACTCTGTAAGCGCTGCGCGGAATTGCTTGCGCGCAGAGGTGAATACGTGCGTTCCGCCATGCTCGCTCGGCTCTGCGTGGACGAGGATGCCCTTGCCCTGGCGGCGTCGTATGGAGTGGGGTATATCCTGTCAGGCCGCTTGGCCGAATGCGAGGGCCTTCAAAATGCCGGCGCTTCCATAGGGCAGGACCTTTGCATGCCCGCAGTGGTGACTCGTCAGGCAATGCTGGAGCTATCGGGCACCACGTCGGAGTATGCGCGGGGAAGACTCGCGATGGGCTACGCGCGTACCGAGCTGGCGCAGGGGTATGGTCCCGCGACAAGGTACGTGAGCTTGCTGGGAAACGTTAGGGACGTGCTCTCTGGCAGGGCGTCACGCCCCCTCTGTGCGAAAAGCACGGACGATGGCGAGTGGTCACGTCTCCTGCGCCTCCATGCGACGGTACTCGGACTTTGCGCGGGAGGAGAGCTGACCTCTGCATTCGCGCTGCTGCTCGACGAGCCAAGGAGAAGAAGCCCGAAGGATTTGCCGTCTGCCCTGGCGTGCCTCGACTTCTCATTTCTAAGATGTCTCATGGGCGAGGCTGCCACCGCAGAGGAGGAAGGGGAGCTCGTTGGGGCCCGGGAAGTCATCGAGCGCTGCTCGCCTAAGAGGCTGTCGATCTATCGCAAGGCGCTGGAGTCCTCCGCCAGCATCCTCATGGGCAGAAGGGAGTCCATAGAGGGGCTCGAGCTCGCCATCGCCCGGGCTGGAGAGTACGGGGACCTGCTCGTTGAGGCAGCGTTGCTCGTCTCTGGCGCCGTGGGAGACCTGGGGGCCGACTCTTGCTCGAGGGCGCACGTGCGTGCCACGCGCGCAATCGAGCTTGCTGATGCCGCGAATTCGAAATACCTCGCCTCGGCAGCCCGGTTGGTTCTGCTCGCCGCGCGCATAGCGATGGGCGAAAAGCCGCCAGTCCAGCGAAAGATCGTGGACCTGACGCCGCTTGACCAGCTTGGGGTGATGCTGGTGAAGGCGAGTCATGGCGAGCGCGTGCGCGTCGGGAGCATGCGCGGCCTCTCGTCAAAGAGCTTCCCGCGCGAGCTGTTGTGGGCGTTAGGCTTGGTCGCGACGCGCTGTGGCCCTGCGTCCGCGGCCTTGCGCCTGAGCCTTCCCGACAGCTGGAGTCGCGCACTCGAGGCCATTCCAACCCCTCCCGTTTGCGTGGACGAGCGATGCAGGGGCGATAATCTGGAAGGGGAGATCGCCCTCGACGCCGCGGGGTACTATCGACCTCCCGCGCGCAGGGCGAGCGTGAGGCTGCTGGGTGGGCTCACCGTGAGCGTGGACGGGATTGCCGTGCCCATCTCCCGGCTGGGCAGGAGGCATGCGGGTGAGCTCCTCTGTCTCCTCGCCATGGCAAGGGGCCATAGGCTTCGAAAGCACGAGGCCCTCGAGGCGATTTGGGGAGACCGGGATTACGTTCGTGGCATGCAAAAGCTCTACGAGTGCGTGTCTACGCTCAGGTCGATCCTGGGCGGTCGGCACGATGGGATGGACCCTCTCGTCAGCAATAGGACGAACGGGAGCCTGGAGCTCAACGAGGAGCTCGTCTCGGTTGACATAGACGAGTTGAGGGCGGAGCTCGACGGCGTATTCGAACAGGAGGGCAGCGATCGCTTCCTCCTGGTCCACGCGGCGCGGGCGCGCAGGCTCTACGGGGGCGGGGCGGTCGTCGGGGCGGTGCCTGACGTCACCGGGGCATACGGGCGGCAGGCCAGAAAGCTGCGGAGGACGTATAGCGACGCCATGGTGAGCGCCGCCTCCGCGGCGCTCAGGGAGGGGAGGCCCTACATGTCCTCCCTCTTTGCCAGGTCGGCAATCCAGGAGGGCGGGCGCAGCGAGGACGCCACGGAGGCCCTTGTCAAGGCGCTGGCGATGATGGGTCGCTTCGAGGAGATTCGGGAGATGTGGGACGAGTACGCCCGCTCTGGCCGCAGGGGAGGGGCAGCGGCCGAAGCCGCATCGACGTTTGACAGGATCTTCCGCGAGGCGCTCGAATCGCGGGGCGACGACGAGACAGAAGGGGACCGCCAGCCTGACAAATGAGAGTTGCGACGCCTTGCGGTTGTACTGTCAGTGCGGTGCCGTTTTGGTGAGAGGGCGCAACGGGCACGGGCGTGACGGATGCTATTGATAAAGTTAAAGAGCTGAAGACTCTTCCTTGGAACTAAGGTTCCACGCACGAAAAGGAGCGCCATGCCCAACCTTTTCTCGCGCCTCCTTTCCCGAGGCGCCGACAAGCAGCTCAGGGAATTCGAGAAGATCGCCCGAGAGGTCAATGACAGGGAGGCAGAAGTCTCCGCGTTGTCAGACGAGGAGCTTGCAGGTCAGACCGTGCTCTTCAGGGAGCGTTACGCCAACGGCGAGAGCTTGGACGACCTGCTACCCGAGGCCTTTGCCACGGTGAGAGAGGCCTCCGGGCGAACCCTGGGGCTTCGCCACTTCGATGTCCAGGTCATCGGCGGCATCGCCCTGCATCGCGGGATGATCGCCGAGATGAAGACAGGCGAGGGCAAGACGCTCGTTTCGACATTGGCGGGCTATCTCAACGCAATCTCGGGCGAGGGCGTCCACGTTGTCACGGTCAACGACTACCTTGCCAAGCGCGACAGCGAGTGGATGGGGCAGATCTATCGCTTCCTGGGCATGAAGGTCGGCCTGCTACAGAACGGCATGAAGCTCGACCTGAAGAAGCCTGCCTACGAGGCGGACGTGACTTATGGCACCAACTCGGAGTTTGGCTTCGACTACCTGCGCGACAACATGGTCACCCGCCCCGGCATGCGCGTGCAGCGGGGACACCACTTCGCCATCGTCGACGAGGTCGACTCCATCCTGATTGACGAGGCGCGCACGCCGCTCATCATCTCTGGTGCCGGAACGAAGTCGGCCAGCACCTACAAGGACTTCGCGCGCGCCGTGCGAGGGCTCGTCCAGGACGTCGACTTCGAGATGGACGAGGCGAAGCACACCATCGCGACCACCGAAGGCGGACTCAGGAAGGTCGAGGCCGCCCTGGGCGTGGACGACATCTATGGCGACATGAGCGGCCAGCTGGTAAACCACCTGCAGCAGGCGCTCAAGGCGCAGTACATGTTCCATCGCGACCAGCAGTACGTCGTGGTCGATGGCGAGGTCAAGATCGTCGACGAGTTCACCGGCCGCATCATGGAGGGCAGGCGCTACTCGGAGGGCCTGCACCAGGCGATCGAGGCGAAGGAGGGGGTGCTGATCCGCGAGGAGAACCAGACCCTCGCAACCATCACCCTGCAGAACTACTTCCGTCTCTATGACAAGCTCTCGGGCATGACGGGCACCGCCATGACGGAGGATGCGGAGTTCCGCGAGATCTACAAGCTGCCGGTCCAGGCCATACCGCCCAACAAGCCCGTCATTCGCGTGGATGGCAACGACCTTGTCTACCAGACCATCGACGCCAAGTTCAGGGCGGTTGCCGAGGACGTGGCACAACGCCATGCAAAGGGCCAGCCCTGCCTGGTCGGCACGGTTTCCATCGAGAGCTCCGAGCGTCTATCCCGCATCTTGGACAAGCGCGGCATCAGACACGAGGTGCTCAACGCCAAGTATCACGAGCGCGAGGCGCAGATCGTGGCCCAGGCTGGCCGAGAGGGAGCCGTGACCATCGCCACGAACATGGCCGGACGAGGAACGGACATCCTCCTGGGAGGCAACCCCACCGCACTCGCCGAGGACCTCCTCGCCCAAGAGGGCGTGCCCGATGAGGAGGTCACCGAGGAGCAGCGTGCCGACGCCCTCGAGCGCGCGAGGAAGATTTGCGCCACCGAGCGCGAGCACGTCGTCGCGGCCGGCGGACTCTGCGTCATCGGCACCGAGCGGCACGAGAGCCGACGCATCGACAACCAGCTGCGAGGACGTTCGGGCCGTCAGGGAGATCCCGGCGAGACCGTGTTCTACCTCTCGCTTGACGATGACCTCATGCGCCTCTTCGGCGGTGACCGCATGGACCACGTCGCGGCCCTGATGGCCAAGTATGACATGCCTGCCGACATGCCCATCGAGTCGAAGATGGTCACCAAGGCGGTCGAGAGCGCACAGCGCAAGGTCGAGGAGATCAACTTCTCGATGCGTAAGAACGTCCTCGACTACGACGACGTCATGAACAAGCAGCGCCAGGTCATCTATGAGGAGAGGAACAAGATCCTCGACGGCAAGGACCTCGTGGGCCATATCGCCGAGGTGCTGCGGGACACCGTGGAGCACAACGTCGACCTGTACTGCTCGGAGGACATCAACGCCAGCGACTGGGACTTCGAGGGGCTTCTCAAGTGGGTTGCGGGGCTTACGGGGAGGAGTGACCTTCCCGAGCTCGACGAGGACATGGAGCGGGCGGACGTCCTCGAGGCCGTGTGCGACTACGTCTCGGGATGCTATGCCCAGAAGTCCGAGCGCCTGTCGGACGCCATCATGCAGGAGCTCTCCGCCCAGGTGATGCTGCGCGTCATCGACACGCGCTGGATGGCCTACCTGCAGGAGATGGACTACCTCAAGACCGGTATCGGCCTGCGTGGCTTTGGCCAGCGAGACCCTCTGGTGGAGTACAAGACCGAGGCCTACGCTGCCTTCACCGAGCTCGTGAACACCATGTACGAGGACTTCCTGCGCACCATCCTGCGCATCGAGCTCGCGCATGCGCCCGAGCCCCGCGAGGACGACGGCCTTCGTGGGGCAAGCTTCTCGGGTCCCGCCGAGGTCGACGGCGACCGCAGCGGCAGCGTCGTTGCCGCCCGTGCCTCCGACGGCAGGCATGGTGCGACTCCGGCGGCTACAAAGCCCGGCACCTACCGCAAGGAGGATGACCCCGACCCGTACGTGGGCGTGGGCCGTAACGACCCCTGCCCCTGCGGCAGCGGCAAGAAGTTCAAGAACTGCCATGGTAGGAACCGCTAGATGGCGGACCTTACGCGTGCCGACATAGAGGGGCTCTCCGCCAGGCTTGACGAGGTGGAGGGCTACCTCCACCTCGATCAGAAGCGGGCCGAGGCCGACGAGCTCCAAAAGAGGAGCGCGGAGCCCGGGTTCTGGGACGACGCGGATGGGGCGAGCGGCACCATGACGCGCCTCACGCGGCTGCGTGGCGACATCGACCGCATGGCAGGCGCCCGCGAGCGCCTCGACGACGTGCTCGCCGCCTTCGAGCTGGGCGAAGAGACCGGCGAGGACGAGCTGTTCGAGGAGGCCGCGAGCCTCAGGGACTCCCTCGAGGCCGACCTGTCCGAGCTCGAGCTCTCGAGCTGGTTCACTGACGAGCTCGACCATGGCGACGCCATCGTCACGGTGACACCTGGCCAGGGCGGACTCGAGGCCCAGGACTGGTGCGGGATGCTCTTCCGCATGTACCTCGCGTACTGCGGTCGCAGGGGATGGAAGGTCACGCTCAACGACGTCAGCGACGCGGAGGTCATCGGCCTCGACCGTGCGACCTTCACGGTCTCCGGAACCAATGCCTATGGGATGCTTCGCGCCGAGCAGGGCGTCCATCGTCTCGTGCGCATCTCTCCCACTGACGTCAAGAAGCGCCGTCAGACCACCTTTGCCGGCGTCGAGGTGCTCCCCGTCCTGCCCGAGGACGTCCAGGTTGACATAGACCCCAACGACCTGCGCATTGACGTCTACCACGCCTCTGGGCACGGCGGCCAGGGCGTGAACACGACCGACTCCGCGGTGCGCATCACGCACCTTCCCACCGGTACCGTGGTGACCTGCCAGAACGAGCGCAGCCAGCTCCAGAACAAGGCCTTCGCCATGAACATCCTGCGCAGCCGTCTCTACGAGCTGGAGAAGGCGAAGCGGGATGCTGAGCTGGAGGAGCTGAGGGGCCCCAAGCGTGAGATCGGCTTCGGCAACCAGATCAGGAGCTACGTCCTGTATCCCTATCAGCTGGTCAAGGACCTGCGTACGGGGGTCGAGACGGGCAACGTGGACTCCGTCCTCTCGGACGGGGACCTGGACAAGTTCGTCGTGGGCTACCACCGCTGGTCCGTTGGCGGGGGAGAGGGGCGATGAGCGCGCTGCCGCCCTGGAGGTCCGTCTTCCGGAAGTCCTGGCTGATAGTGCTGGGCTCCCTCGTCTATGCCGTCGGCATCGACTGCTTCGAGGTCCCCAACGGCCTCGCCGCAGGTGGGCTCACGGGCCTCGCCACCATCACCTCGGCCCTCGCCGCCAAGGTCGGCTTCCATCTGCCCGTGGGCATCCAGACCATCGTGATGAACGCGCTGCTCCTTGGATACGTCTACCTCACCACGAAGGACAAGGGCTACGTGGCGCAGAGCGTCGCCGGAATGTTGGTCTCGGGCTTCTTCACCGACCTCCTGGCGCCGCTCCTGCCCGTGCTCGCGGAGGGGGAGCTCCTGCTTTCGGCAATCTGGGGCGGAGTTCTCGTGGGCGTCGGCGTGGGGATCGTGTTCCTCTCGGGGGGCAACACGGGTGGAACGGACATCATCGCCCAGCTCATCGCCAGGAGGACGGGCATGCCCCTGGGCACGCTCATAGTGATCGTGGACGGTGCCATCGTGCTCGCGTCGGCCCCCGTATTCTCCATCAGGAACGCGCTCTATGCGGGCGTGGCCATGTACATTGGCGGCAGGTTGGTGGACGTGGTGGTGGACGGTCCCAACATGGCCCGCGTCGCGTACATCATCTCCGACCTGCACGGGAAGATCGCGAACGAGATTCTCTACTCCATGGGTCGCGGCTGCACCGAGCTGCAGGCACGTGGCGTGTGGAGCGGCAACGACCGCCCCGTCCTCATGTGCGTGCTTGGCCGTACCGAGACCATGCGACTGAAGGAGATCGTCGCCTCCATCGATCCCGAGGCGATCGTCTTCGTCTCCGAGGTGCACGAGGCCTTTGGCGAGGGGTTTGGGAGCCTCAGGGAGTAGCTGGGCCCTTCACCTCTCGGGCGAGGGGTTGCATGAGGTGTTAGTGATCTGTCACGGCGCGTGATGCGTGCTCCCGCATTCGGTATCATGAATAAGATTGCTTCGGATTCGATGAGGCGGGTGTTCCCATGCTGCTCGACCTGCTCAAGGAGAAGTACGTGAGGTTGGGCGTCAAGGCGTCCGACTGGCGAGAGGCGACGCGTCTCTCGCTTGCCCCCCTCCTGGAGTCCGGCGCGGTCACGCAGGAGTATGTGGACGACGTAATCACGGGCGCCGAGCAACATGGTCCCTACTTCGTCGTCACGCCACGGGTCGCGCTGCCGCACGCTCGCCCCGAATGCGGTGCGCTGGAAGACGCCTTGGGGGTAACGGTCTTGGACGAACCGGTCGAGTTTGGCAGTGCCGACAACGACCCGGTCCGCTACCTGTTCCCCCTGAGCGCCACCAGTGCGAGCGGGCATCTGGACGCGCTGGCGTCGCTCGTGGAGCTGCTGTCAGACGAGGACTTCTTCGCCGTGCTCGACGAGGCGTCTTCTCCAAAGGAAGTTGTGGACGCCGTCCGCAACGCGGAAAGGAGCAACTAGTGTCTTCTGCCAAGTATCGTGCCCTGGTCTGCTGCCGTGCCGGCATGGGGTCCTCCGCCATGCTCAAGATCAAGTGCGATCAGGTCATCAACGAGGAGGGCTATTCCATCGCGACCGAGACCGGCAACCTCGATGCCATCCAGGACTTCGACGGGGATCTGGTCATCACCATGAGCGACCTCGCGGAGGAGCTCTTGGCCGACGCCAAGATCGCGCATGTCGCCGGTATTCGCAACATCGTGGACAAGAAGGAGATCAAGGAGCAGCTCGAGGCCTTCCTCGAGGCCGTCGAGGCGTAACTTCACCGTTGGCCAACCTTGTTGTGGACGCAGGGTCCCGGTCGCATTGCTTGCGATCGGGACCCTGACCTACGTTGAGGGGTCAAGAGGAGTGCGACGAGGAGTGGCGCCTAGTCGTTCTGCACCTCGACGCGCATCATGGTGCCAACGCCGGCATCCAGGAGGGACTCCAACAGCGAAGGATTGGCGGACGCGTCCGTCACAAGAGTGTCGACCTGCGAGGGGCTGCCGTAGCAGAAGCTCGAGTTGGCCCCTAGCTTGCCGCTGTCCGCCACGATGATGTGTCGCTCCGACCTCTCGAGCATGAGGGCGTTGATGCTGGTCTCATGGGAAACCAAGGTCGTCAGGCCCTCCTCGGCGGAGAGACCCGAACAACCAAGGATCGCCTTCGCCGCGCTCACGCAAGAGATGACCTGAGCTCGGACCCATCTATGCCTACGTAGAGCGCTCGAGCCCCTCCTTGTCGGTAGCCTTCACGACGTTCTTGTCGAGGCCGGTCATGAGCGGCCTCGACTTCAGCGTTTCACCCATCTCCAGCAGCACCCACACGTACTCGAGCGGCGGCAGCGTCGCGCGGTGTCCCGTAGCCCTGGACGGCAGGGCTCGAATTCACTCCAGGCGCACGACCTGCAGCGGAGGCGGCGCCTCTCGACCATGGACTCATCACTGACGACTTGGTGACGTCGGAGGAACTCGCCGCGCTCAAGGCGGCGGGCGTGGGTCGCATCGTCACGGTGCCCCTGGAGCAAGGTGCATAAACGCCCGCCCATGGAGTCTCCGACTACATTGAGGGGCATGGTGGCAGCGGAACGACAGCCTCGGGCCTTCCAGCGCTAGAATCGGACTATCCACCAAGGCAGTCACTGCGGTCCGAAGCGCGGAGTCCGACGAGAGGGGTCACAATGATGCTCAAGGAACTGCGCAAGAAGGTCTATGAGGCGAACATGGACCTTCCCAAGTATGGACTGGTCGTGTTCACCTGGGGCAACGCCTCCGAGCTCGACCGCGAGAGCGGCCTGTTCGTCATCAAGCCCTCCGGCGTCGACTACGACGAGCTCTCGCCCGACAAGCTCGTGATTTGTGACCTCGACGGCAAGGTGGTGGAGGGCGAGCTCAACCCCTCCTCCGACACGCCCACTCACGCCTACCTCTACAGGGCCTGGGGAGACAAGGTCGGTGGCATCGTCCACACCCACTCAAACTGCGCCGTGGCCTGGGCCCAGGCCGGTCGTTCCATCCCCTGCTACGGCACCACGCAGGCCGACTACTTCTATGGCTCCATCCCCTGCATGAGGGGCCTCACCAAGGAAGAGATCGAGGAGGCCTACGAGCTCAACACCGGCAAGGTCATCGCCGAGGGCTTCGAGGCCCTGGACCCCATCGCCCAGCCTGGCTGCCTCGTGCGCAACCATGGACCCTTCAGCTGGGGCAAGGACGCGGCGCAGGCTGTCTACCACGCCAAGGTGATGGAAGAGACGGCGCTCATGGGCCTGCGCACCGAGACCCTCTGCGGCGTGATGGGCAAGCCGGTCAAGGAGGCAGAGGCCCCGCAGTATCTGCTCGACAAGCACTACATGCGCAAGCACGGCCCCAACGCCTACTACGGCCAGGGGAAGTAGGGCGTCGCGCAAGGGCATGTCATCCGGCCGCGGGGCGGGGCCTCCGTCCCGCGGCGCTACGAAGGAAGCCCCATGGGCAAGAGCTACGAGCTGGGACTGTACGAGAAGGCGACCCCCCAGGACCTGAGCTGGGAGGAGCGTCTCCAGGTGGCTGCCGAGGCCGGGTTCGACTACATGGAGATCTCGGTCGACGAGTCCGACGTCCACCAGGCACGCCTGGACTGGACTGCTGCGGAGAGGGGCGTGCCCCTCGGCTCCGATGCCTGGAGGGACGACGTGGCCCATGCATCCGAGTTCGTCCGCGAAAAGATCGACGCCGCGATGGCGAAGCTGGGATAGGCTATCCCTTGTAATATGGTGCCATCTGGCCACTTCGCTCGAGTACGGTGGAAGTCGCCCGCTGGCGGGCGCGTCGAAAGGAGCTCTTCATGAAGTTCTTCGTCGATACCGCGGACCTCGATGAGATCAAGGAGGCGGAGTCCTGGGGTTGCCTCTCTGGCGTGACCACCAACCCGAGCCTCTATGCCAAGACCGGCGGAAAGCTCGCCGACTTCGAGGGCCACATGGTCAAGATCTGCCAGATCTGCGAGGGCCTGCCCGTCTCGGCAGAGTCCACCGCCGAGACCACCGAGGACATGATCGCCGAGGGTCGTCGCCTTGCCTCTCTCGCACCCAACATCGTGGTCAAGCTCCCCATCTGCGAGGCAAGTTTGCCCGCCATGCACACCCTGGCCAAGGAGGGGATTCGCGTCAACTGCACCCTGGTCTTCTCCGCTCCCCAGGCGCTGCTTGCGGCTCGTGCCGGCGCCCGCTACATCAGCCCCTTCGTCGGCCGTTTCGACGACATCGGTGACGAGGGCCTCGACCACTTGGAGGAGATGATCGACGCCGTCCACAACTACAGCTACGGCTACTGGGACGAGGAGGACGGCCCAGAGATCATCACCGCGTCCGTGCGCACCCCGCACCACGTGACCCAGGCGGCGCTCCTTGGCGCCGACATCGCCACGGTGCCCTTCGGCGCGCTCAAGAAGTGCGTGCACCACCCGCTCACCGACCGCGGCCTCGAGCTCTTTGCCGCAGACTGGGCCAAGGTCACCGCAGAGGCGTAGGAAAGCACCAGCAGGTCCCGGTCGGCGTCTCTGCCGGCCGGGACTTTTTTAGCCGAGAGGGGCGCACCCCCCTTGGCAAGACAAGACGACAGAAGGAGACGCCATGGGCAATGACGAGCTCAAGACCATAGCCAGGGAGGTCCGCAAGGGGATCCTGACCGGCACGCACGCTGCCAAGTCGGGCCACCCCGGTGGGTCGCTCTCCGCGACCGAGATCTTCACCTACCTCTACTTCGAGGAGATGGACGTCGACCCCGCCGACCCCCGCAAGGCCAGCCGCGACCGCTTCGTCCTCTCCAAGGGCCACTGCGCGCCGGGCCTCTATGCCACGCTCGCGCAGAGGGGCTTCTTCCCCACGGGGGACCTCGAGACCCTGCGCCACATCGGTTCCCACCTGCAGGGCCATCCCAACATGAACGACACCCCCGGCGTCGACATGACCACCGGCTCGCTGGGCCAGGGCGTCTCGGCCGCGGTGGGCATGGCGCTGGCGGCGAAGCACTGGGGCGACTCCTACCGCACCTACTGCCTGCTGGGTGACGGAGAGATCGAGGAGGGCCAGGTCTGGGAGGCCGCGATGTTCGCCGGCAACCACCAGCTCGACAACCTCTGCCTGGTCGTCGACAACAACGGGCTCCAGATCGACGGGACCATCGAGGAGGTCAACTCCGCCCAGCCCATCGCCGACAAGTTCCGCGCCTTCAACTTCCACGTGATCGAGGTCTCCGACGGCAACGACTTCGACCAGCTGCGCGCCGCCTTCGCCGAGGCACGCCAGACCAAGGGCTCTCCCAGCTGCGTCGTCGCCCACACCGTGAAGGGCAAGGGTGTCTCGTTCATGGAGAACCAGGTGGGCTGGCACGGCAAGGCTCCAAACGACGAGCAGTACGCGCAGGCCATGGCAGAACTCGAGGAGGCATAGCAGATGGCAGACACCAAGATGATCGCCACGCGCCAGAGCTACGGCGAGGCCCTCGTCGAGCTAGGCGCGGAGCACGACGACTTCGTGGTCCTGGACGCGGACCTCGCGGCCGCTACCCAGACGGGCAAGTTCAAGGCGGCCTACCCCGACCGCTTCTTCGACGTGGGCATCGCCGAGGGCAACCTCATGGGCGTGTCGGCCGGCATCGCCACCACCGGGCGCGTCGCCTTCGCGAGCACCTTCGCGATGTTCGCCGCCGGCCGCGCCTTCGAGCAGGTGCGCAACTCCATCGGCTACCCCCACCTCAACGTCAAGATCGGCGCCACGCACGCCGGCATCTCGGTGGGCGAGGATGGTGCCACGCATCAGTGCAACGAGGACATCGCCCTCATGCGCACCATCCCCGGCATGACTGTGGTCGTCCCCTCCGACGACGTCGAGGCGCGCGCGGTCGTCCGCGCCGCCTACGAGCTGGACGGTCCCGTCTACATGCGCTTCGGGCGCCTCGCCGGCCCCGTCTTCCACGACCCCGCCAGCTACGAGTTCGAGCTGGGGAAGGGCATCGTCGAGCGAGAGGGGACGGACGTCACCATCGTCGCCTGCGGCCTCATGGTCGCCGCCTCGCTCGAGGCGGCCGAGGCGCTCGCGGAGAGGGGCGTCAGCGCCGAGGTCGTGAACATCCACACCATCAAGCCCCTCGACGAGAAGACCGTCATCGCCTCGGCCAGGAAGACTGGCAGGGTCGTCACCGTGGAGGAGCACTCCGTCATCGGCGGCCTGGGCAGCGCCGTCTGCGACGCGCTCAGTGCGAGTTGCCCCACGCCCGTCCGTAAGGTCGGCGTGCGTGACGTCTTCGGCGAGTCCGGACCCGCGTTGGACCTGCTGGCCAAGTATGGCCTGGACGCAAGGGGCATCCAGGCCGAGGTCGAGGAGTTCCTCCACTAGGAGCTGACTGCCATATGGGCATGGCTGTAGTCCCGCGCCCCTAGGGGTCGGGGCCACAGCGTGCTTTATATGTGCGGTGGCTGGCCCCTAAGCTGCGGCTTTGGGGCCATTTGCTAAAATGCACCGGAATCTGTCAGTTTTCGCTACGTAGAAAAAGGAGCTCTTGTGGCCAACCACTTTCGCAGCAGCGAGCGACAGGGGGACGAGGAGCTGGAGCAGCAGGCTCCCGCCGACTCGCAGGTCCCTGAGGTGGGTGCGGACGTGACGGGCGAGGAGCCCGCGCAGGACGCCGCCCCCCAGCCGGAGCCGCGCCACGTGGCGCCGGCTTCCGAAGAGGACCAGAACACCATGCCCGAGCAGTCGGTAGCCGAGGCGCCCCGAGCACCCGAGCCTCAGCAGGCAGGGGCTTCCGCCGCCGGCCTGACCGTGCGCGAGGACGAGGCGCAGGCTCCCGCCCAGCCTGGCTTCACCAGCGTGTTCGCCCCCATTGATGGTTCCAACGCCCCCGTGGTCGCGCGTACGGGGACCCCCACCATCTCGCTCAGAAACGTCACGCTGATCTACCCCGCCCAGCCCAACAAGCCCGCCCTCGATGACGTCAGCCTGGACATCTATCCTGGCGAGTTCGTCTTCGTCGTGGGTCACTCCGGCTCCGGCAAGTCCACCTTCCTCAAGCTCCTCACGCGCGAGCTTCGCGCCACCAAGGGCAAGGTCATGGTCGCCGGTCAGGAGCTCACGCGCATGCGCAACGGCAAGGTCCCGTACCTCCGCCGCCAGATCGGCACGGTGTACCAGGACTTCAAGCTCCTGCCCGACAAGACCGTGTACGAGAACGTCTCGTTCGCGCTGGAGTGCATCGGCAAGCCCCGCTCCGTCATCAAGGCCCAGGTGCCCGAGGTGCTTCGCCTCGTCGGACTGGCCGAGAAGATGGACAACTACCCCGACCAGCTCTCGGGCGGAGAGCAGCAGCGCGTCTCCGTCGCCCGTGCCATGGTCAACAGGCCTCCCCTGCTCGTCTGCGACGAGCCCACGGGCAACCTGGACCCCGCCATCTCGCTGGGCATCATGAAGCTGCTCGACCGCATCAACCGCACCGGAACCACCGTCGTCATGGCGACCCATGACCGCGAGATGGTCGATTCCATGCGCAAGCGCGTCCTGGCCCTTGAGGCCGGCCACGTCGTGCGCGATCAGGAGAGGGGAGGCTACGGCTACTATGGCGCCATCTAACATCGGCTACTCCCTGCGCGAGGCGGGAAGGCACTTCCGTAGGAACTGGTCCACCGTGCTGGGGGCCATCGTCACCATCTTCCTCTCGCTCTTCGTCATCGGGCTGTTCGTGATGGGCTCCGCGCTCATCAACAACCTCGTGGGCAGCGTCGAGGACCAGGTCACCATCCAGGCCTTCCTCAACGACTCCGCCGACAAGTCGGCGGTGGACGCCCTGCAGAGGAAGGTCCAGGGCTGGGACAACGTCGAGTCCGTCTCGTACAAGAGCAAGGACCAGGCGCTGGAGGAATACAAGCAGACCATGAGCAATCGCAACGCCAGCGATGCCGTTGCGGCCCTCGACGGCGAGAACCCCGTCCCCGCCTCGTTGGTCATCACCCTCACCAACCCCCAGGAGGTCGAGTCCGTGGCCACCCAGCTCTCGGGCGACGCTGACTTCAAGGGCGTGGCGGACGACGCCAACGACCCTTCGTCCTCCGTGCAGTACGGCCGCGAGACGGTCGAACGCCTCTTCAGCGTGACCTACTACCTGCGCGTCGGCGTGGCGGTCCTGGTCCTGCTGCTGGCGTTCATCGCCTTCGTGTTCATCAACAACACCATTCGTCTGGCCATCGCCGCCCGCAGGCGCGAGATTGCCATCATGCGTCTGGTTGGCGCCTCCAACGGCTTCATCCGCGGGCCCTTCCTGGCAGAGGGCATGCTCGAGGCGCTCATCGGTTCCCTCCTGGCCATCGCCGTCCTGCAGCTGGGGTCCCAGGTCGTGCTCCCCAAGCTCCAGAACAGCCTGCAGTTCCTCTCGTTCAACCTGCCCCTCAACGTGATGCTCACCACCTACGGGGCCTTGCTCGTCGCCGGGCTGGTGCTGGGCCTCTTTGGCTCGGCCATCGCCATGAGGCGCTTCCTCAGGGTCTAGCCGGCAATCGAACCGCGGGCGCTGTCCGCGCATGAGCTCGTCTGGGCGGCGTGGCCTTCGGGTTGCGCCGCCCGTCTCATAGGGAGGTTCCATGTCCGTCAGGCATTCGCATGGTTCCGGGCGGCGGGGGAGAGGCACCGGCGTCCGCAAGCCGAAGGCCCTTCTCACCGGCACGCTCAGGGTGGTGCGCCCCGGGCTCGCCACCGTGCGTACCGCAGAGGGGGACTTCGTCGTGGCGAGGGGAGGACTCCGCGAGGGCATGGACGGGGACGAGGTCCGGCTGAGCCTGGCCCGCGGGCACGGGAGCAAAGAGCGCGTGGCGTACGTGCAGGGCGTCGTTGCCCGCGCGCGCAACGAGTTCCTGGGCAGCTACGAGGAGGCCGACCCCCTGGGCGTCGTCCTTCCCCTGGACGGGCGCATCACCCACGACTTCTTCGTCCTCCCGCAGGACCAGAGCGCGCGTCGGCTGGGCGTGGGGCAGGGGGACGTGGTCGAGGCGCGCATACTCGAGTATCCCAGCCGCCATGCCGCCGGGGTCGTGACCATAGCCCGCAGGGTTGGCTCCGCCCAGGAGCTCGACCTGGACATGGAGGCGGTGATCGCCTCGCACGGCCTGGCGACGAGCTTCCCCGAAGTCGCACTGCGCGAGGCCGAGTCGCTCTCCCTGGACGTCGACGGCGCGCTTGCGTCCGACCGCCGCAGGCGGGACCTGCGCTCGCACGTCATCGTGACCATTGACCCGGCGGACGCACGCGACTTCGACGACGCCGTCGGAGCGCGCAGGACGCCCGATGGCTTCGAGCTCGAGGTCCACATCGCCGACGTGTCCCACTACGTGCGGTGGAACAGTTCCATGGACGTGGAGGCGAGGCAGCGGGGCTGCTCCTGCTACCTCGCCGACCGAGTCCTCCCCATGCTTCCGGAGCGCCTCTGCAACGGCCTCTGCTCCCTGCGCCCAGACGAGGACCGGCTCGCCATGAGCGTGTTCGTCTCGCTTGACGAGAGGGGAGAGCCTCGCGCGACAGAGGCCTGCTGCTCTGCCATCCGCTCCAGGGCACGGTTGAGCTATGACGAGGTCGACGCCCTCCTGGAGGGGAGGATCTCTGCGGGTGACCTTCCTGCTGCACGGGGGGACCAGGGGGCCATAGTCGAATCCCTCGGGGTGCTCGACCAGATTGCCCGCCTAAGGGTCGAGCGGAGGCGCGAGCGCGGTGCCATCGACTTCCAGACGCGCGAGGCGAAGGTGACCCTCGACCAGGGGGGGCATCCCACCGGCGTCCGCGTGCGTGCCCGCACGCGTGCCACGGCCCTGGTGGAGGAGGCCATGCTCCTCGCCAACGAGGCCGTGGCGGACATGCTCTCTTCAGGTGGCATTGCGACGGCATATCGCGTGCACGAGCAACCCACCCACGAGGACCTCGCCGCCGCCCTGCCCATCCTGCGCGAGCTCGGCCTGGTGCATGCCGAGGAGGTCGCCGGGCTCCTTGCCGCAGACCCGCACGCTATCCAGGTGGTGCTGGACGCGGCGCGTGGCACTACGGCGGAGGTGCTGGCCAACGCGGTGCTCCTTCGCGCGCAGCGCAGGGCCGTGTACCTTCCTCACAATGACGGCCACTACGCCCTGGGCGCTCCCGTGTACTGCCACTTCACCTCTCCCATCAGGCGCTATCCCGACCTTGTGGTACATCGCAGCCTCAAGGCCTTCCTTGCCGGGGCGAGGGCGGGCCGCGACGTCGCACAGATGGAGCGCGAGCTCCCCCAGATCTGCCGGAGCTGCTCCGAACGGGAGCGCGTGGCGGATGCCGCGGAGCGCGACTCCCAGAAGGTCAAGATGGCCGAACTCTTCTCTGACAAGGTTGGCCAGAGCTTCTCGGGCGTCGTGGTGGGCTGCGAGCGCTACGGGCTTTTCGTGATGCTGGACCAGAGCTGCGCGGAGGGACTGCTGTCCGTGCGGGAGCTGGGCGACGAATGGTTCTCGTTCGACCAAGAGCTGCTCACGCTCACGGGCGAGGAGAGCGGGCGCGTCTGGAGGCCCGGAACGCGCGTTGCCGTCACCGTGACGGGGACGAAGCCACCGCGGGGGCAGATCGACTTCGCCCTGGCCGACGGCGGACCGCGTGCAAAGGAGGGGCGCTAACGGGTAGTCTATGACCCTAGACACGGGACGAGGGGGCCTTCCCCAAGAAGGAGCCGACGTGAGCCAGACGAGCATGACCGACGAGCTGCTGCGGGCTGAGGGCCTGCTGGTGCAGGGACAGGCAAGGCAAGCGCAGGAGCTGCTCGCGCGCCTTGCGGAAGACGCGGAGGAGTACGTCGACCGCAACTGCCCCACCACCGATGAGCTGCAATGGTTCAGCTTCCCCACGCTCTTCGAGCGCCTCGCGTACCGTCGCGTGGAGGACGACCCGCGCGAGCTGCGCGACGTGGGCGAGCCCCTCGACCGCCTGTACGCGGACCTCGCCCTCGCCTGCATCCACGAGGGCGACTACGCCATGGCGACGGAGGCCCTCAAGCACGCGGTGCGCTGGAACCCCATGGGCTGCGAGTACCGCCTCAACCTGGCGGACCTCTTCCGCATAGACGGCAACGTCCAGGAGTTCCTCGCCCTGAGCTACTCTGTCTTCGAGCGCGCGAGTGACGCGCGCCACCTCGCACGGGCCTTCCTCAACTTCGTGGGCTACTTCGTGGCGCAGGACAAGCCCCTCGCTGCCGCGTCTGCCTTGCGCGCCGCACGCAGGCTCGACGTGCGGGACGACTCGCTTGACGCCGCCCTCGACCAGGCTGCCGGCACCGACCACGACCCCGACCTGGTGAGTGACGAGCAGGCCGGGGAGCTCCTTTCCGCCGAGGGTCTGCCCGACGGCGCCAACGCGGAGGTGGCAGTCTGCCTGCTCATGTGCGCCACCGACGCGGCGGACCTCGGCCAGCGCGACACGGCGGCCCAGCTCACCCTCCGCGCCCGCGATCTGGTGGGCGAGGAGGCCACCATGGAGCTGCTCAGGCTGATCCGCGCCGAGGACGAGGAGGGGGGCGACGGCAATGCCAGCTCCTACTAGGCGCCAGAAGAAGACCATCTCGAAGAACCGCACCGCCTGGCACGACTACTTCATCGACCAGACTTGGGAGGCCGGCGTCGAGCTCACGGGCACCGAGGTCAAGAGCCTGCGCGAGCGCTCGGCCCAGATCACGGACTCCTTCTGCATCATCCGTGGGGGAGAGCTCTTCCTGGTGGGGATGCACATCCACCCCTACTCCAACGGGGGGGTGTGGAACGTGGACCCCGATCGCAGGAGGCGCCTGCTCATGCACCGCAGGCAGATTGACTTCCTGGACGGCAAGCTCCGCACCAAGGGCCAGGCCATCGTGCCCCTGGAGCTCTACTTCGACGAGCACAATCGGGTCAAGCTGCAGCTCGGCCTAGGGCGCGGCAAGAAGCTCTATGACAAGAGGGCCGACCTCGCCAAGAAGCAGACGGACCGCGACATACAGCGCGCCCTCAAGGAGCGCAGCCGCTAGCAAGAGAGTTGGGCATCTGGGGCCATGGTTTGCCATGGCTTCTCGGCAGACGGCGTTGCCGCAGGTACTTTGCGTGGGGTATGATAATTGCGCCCATTCGGGTAACAAACTGGCGCGCCCGCGGGGAACGGGCGGCCAACGGAGAGAGGAAACACCCATGGCTGACGAGAAGACCTACAAGTTCGTGTGCACCGTCTGTGGCTTCGAGGTCGAGGTCGACACCCCCGAGCTTCCCGAGGACTACACCTGCCCCATGTGCGGCGTCGGTGCCGACATGTTCGAGCTCGTCGAGGAGTAGCCTGAACCACATAGCGTGACCTCCTGGGACGGCTGGGCAACCAGCCGTCCCTTTTGACGCGGGATGGAATGTGTCGGGCAGGTGTGGCGTCGAACGGACTCGCTCACGCGTAGTAGGGTAGGGGGCGGTCGAATCAAGGGAGGCCCAGCCTTGCGCAAGCGCGCGTCGCAGACATCCGAATCAATAGAGCTCGCCCTCATCCTCGCCCTCTCGGGCGGGCTCATGGACGCCTACTCCTACCTTGGGCGCGGCAAGGTCTTCGCCAACGCCCAGACGGGAAACCTGCTGCTCCTGGGGGTGCACCTCTCTGCCGGAGACTTCGCCGCGGCCACGCGCTACGCCTGCCCCGTCCTGGGCTTCGCCGTGGGCTGCGTCCTCGCGCACGAGCTCAAGCTCCGCATGCCGCGCGGGCTTCACTGGAGGCAGTACGTCCTCGTCGTCGAGGTGCTCCTTCTCCTTGCGGTCTCGTTCATGCCGGACGAGCTCAACCTGCTCGCCAACAGCCTCACCTCGCTTGCATGTGGCATGCAGGTCCAGGCGTTTCGAAAGCTCCACGGCAGGCCATTCGCCACCACCATGTGCATAGGGAACCTTCGTAGCGGCACGCAGGCGCTGGTCTCGTACGCGCACGGTCGCGGCCGCGTCCACCTCAGGACGGCGGCGCTCTACTACGGCGTGATCGCCTGCTTCGTCGTGGGTGCAGTGTTGGGGAACTGGCTGTTGGCGCCCCTCGAACTGTCTGCCATCCGCGTGAGCTGCGTGCTTCTCGCCTTGGCCATCACCCTCATGTTCCATGACCGAGAGGGCAGGGCGAGCCAGGAGTCGTAGGCCGCCTTCCTCCTGCCCCTGGCGGCGTTCTGCCTATTGGCACCTTTTGTAGTAGAAGACGGCTATCTGGGTGCGGTTCCTCAGGGCGAGCTTGGCAAGGATCGCGCTGATGTGATTGCGCACCGTCCCCTCCGAGAGAAATAGGCGCGCGGCGATCTGGGAGTTGTCGAGGCCCTCCGAGACGAGTCTGACCACCTCTCGCTCGCGCTGGGAGAACGGCGCCAGGGCGGACTCGTCGCCTGTCACAACGCTCCCGCTCAACGTCGTCGCCCTCTCCAGGACCTCTCCCTCCAGGACGCTCTGGCCGGCCATCACTGACCTGAGTGCCGGGGCAATCGTGGCGATGTCCTGTTTGATGAGGTAGCCCCGCGCGCCCATCCTCAGTGCTCGCACCACGCACTCGTCATCCGAGAAGGTGGTGAGGAACACGACGCGTGCTCCAGGGTGGCGCGCGAGGATGTCCTCCGCGGCATCGAGGCCATCGCCCCCTGCCATCTGTATGTCCATGAGGAGGATGTCTGGCGCGAGGTCGTCGTAGAGCTGCCGTGCTTCGGTACCATTGACGCCCGTCCCGCATACCTCGATGTCGGTCTCGGCCGAGAGCATGGTTGCCAGGGACCGGCTGACGATGGGGTCGTCGTCCACGATGACCAGCCTCATCTTCGCCCCTTCGGAATCGAGGCGAACACTCTGAACTCGTCGTTGCAGGAAACGCGAAGTGTGCCGCCGAGCACCTCAACGCCCTCCTGCATCGATGCCAGACCCATGCCTCCTCTCGAGAGGCCGTCCAAGAGACCCTCGGGCCCCGTGGCGTGTGCGGGGAGCTCCGGCATCGTGCCGTCGTTTCTGACGAGGACCTGCCAGAGACCGGGAAGCTCGCTCACCCTGACGCAGGCATGCCGCGCCCGTGCGTGCCGGGCGGCGTTGGTGAGGGATTCGCGCACCAGCGAGACGATCGTCCTGGTCACTGCCGCCGGGGGAGTGGAGTCAGGGCGGTACTCGACCGACACGTCGTCGATGCCGCTCGTCGCGCCCAGGCGATTGAGCTCTGCGCCCAGGTCGATGGCGGAATCCGAGAGGGCATGTACGCTCGTCCGCATGGACGAGAGGGCCTCTCCCAACCCCATCGAAAGCTCCGAGAGCTCGCTCGTCGTGCGCTCGTCCCCGCGATGCGTGACCTTGAGCGCCTCGACCTGCAACAGGAGGCGCGTGAGCGAGTGCCCCACGCCATCGTGCACCTCGCGGGCTATGCGTGTGCGCTCCGAGAGAGTTGCCGCCCTCATGCCCTCCTCGCGGGCATCGGCGAGCTCGGCGTTTCTCTCTCGTAGTGCCAGCAGCCTATCAGAGAGCTCGTCTCCCAGTTCGTGAAGTTGACGCTCCCGACGCGTTGCGGCGGAGGTCCTGGTCGCGACCATCGCCCGCAGGCGCAACCTGCGGCTCTATGCCGCATGTCTGACGGTCGGCCTCTTCGCGTGGGCGCTTACCTCGCTTCTGGGCGTCGTCCTCTTTGCAAGGCAGAGCCTGTTGGAGTCGCCGGCTCTCGTGACGCTCTCGGTCCTGGGCCTTCTGGTCTATGCGCTCGTGTCGACATGCGTGGGCTTCCTGTTGGGTCAGCTCGGAGCAAGCGAGAATGCCGCAAATGCCGTTGCCGTCAGCTTGGGGATGGCCATGTCCTTCATGGGGGGCGCGTGGATTGACCTTGGCATGCTTCCTTCGACGGTCGTCGCAGCGGCGCACTTCGTGCCCAGCTTTTGGTGTACGCAGGTTATCACGGGCGCCTCTGCGCCCTCGGAGGTCTCGCTTTTGACCATAGCTCCGCTGCTCGGTTCGCTTGGGGTCGCGATGCTCTATGCGCTTGCCATTCTCCTCGTGGCGCTCGTCGTGGGACGTAGCAGGGGAATGGCCGAGCTGTAGCACGGCGTCCGTCTGCATCTCGTCGTGACGTCGGGTGCCCGAGGCCCAGCCTGGGGTGGGGCACGGGTGGTGGGCTTGCACTTTCACCGAATCCCGCCTCGCCCCTTGTCGCCCTTGGGTAGAATACGGACACCGGACGCGTCGTCCTTCGACGCACATCGCCCGTTCTTGAACCTTGACAGCGCGCATGGTGGCAGCAGCCCCACAACCTCATGGGGGTGACTGGTTTCGACAGGGTAGTTCTGAGGTGGGCAGCAAGCCGTGGTCTCCTCGCCACGTTAAACAGGGGTACCGTCAAATTGAATTGACGACAACTCTTATCAGGGCTCTTACGCCCTCGCTGCTTAATTTACTAGCAGCCGTCTAACCGGGGATCGCTCCCGTCTTCGGGGTGACGTCATTCTAGGGAGATGCTCCTGCGGACGTGGTTGGTATGCCGCAGGCTAAGACCGAACCAACTGGGATGCCGAACGCGTGTCGTTGGGTGCGAGGCGTCCGAGAGCCAACTAACGACTGAGCTTGGAGACACCTGCCAGGGGATTGCTTTGGACCGGAGTTCGATTCTCCGCACCTCCACCATGATGACGTCAGCCCCCTCCCGCCTTGTGCGGGAGGGGGCTTGTGTGACATGCGACGCGTGGTGTCAGCCTTTGCGCTATCCCTAAAAAGGCGCTGCCAAAGCGCCGTCCCGAAAGGATGACGCCGACGTGCGAGGCATGTTCCTGTTGCTTCCTGGCCTGCTCGGGAATGTAGGACGAGGCCTTCGGAGGCGTCTTTCCCTTGAGGATCGCATGGTAGTAGGCATAGGTGAGGGGCTCCTCCGCAAGGAGGTTCCGCGCGTCGTCCAGTTCTCCGACGAAGAGCATGTGGGTGCCGACGTCCAGGCTCTGCACCACCTTGCACGAGACCATTGCCGCGACGTGCTCGGTGGGATAGGGGTCGCCGTTGCCGGTCACGTCGCTCTGGATGCCCGCGAACTTGTCGAAGTCGGTTGAGCTGCGGAAGCCAAAGCGGCCGACGAAGGGCATGTCTGCCGTCTGGGTCAGGGGCGCGAGCGCGAAGTGACCGGCCTTCTCGATCACCTGCTCCGTGTGGTTCTGCTTGTTCACCACGACTGCGACCTGTAGGGGCTTGCTCGTGAGCTGGAGTCCGGTGTTGATGACGCAGGCGCCCACGTCACCGTCGTCCGCCCTTGCGGACACGACATACAGACCAGATGAGAACTTGAATAATGCAGTAGCGTCCATCTTGCCCTCTTCCCCGTGCGCGCCTAGTCGTGGCAGGCGCTCCTCTCCCTTTTGCTGCACTATATCATCCATGATGAGAATGGCTCGGACGCCCGATGCCAGCGGCCCGTTGGCGTTGGGTGGCGGCACTGATGGGAGGGGGATTGCATGGCACGAGGCAACGCGCTCGTCCTCGAGGGCGGCGGCTTTAGGGGCATGTTCACGGCTGGCGTCCTGGACGTGCTGCAAGAGAGGGGCGTCTACGACTTCGCAAGCGTCTGGGGAGTCTCGGCGGGTGCCATCAACGCGGCGAGCTACAAGTCGCGCCAGATCGGGCGCACGATGCGCATCATGCTCGCCTTCCGGGACGACCGGCGCTTCATGTCGCTCTGGTCCTTTGCCACGACGGGCAACCTCGCTGGTGGCGAGTTCATGTACGAGGAGATCCAGAACCACCTGGACCCAGGTGACGACGTGGCCTTCAACGCCAATGCCACGCGCATGTTTGCCGTGGCGAGCGACGTGGTGTTTGGCACTCCCGCCTACCTGGAGTGTGCGAGCTTTCCCGAGGACGTGGTCAAGGTGCGCGCCTCGGCCTCGCTTCCGCTGGTCTCCAGCATGGTGCAGATCGACGGGCACCGCTACCTGGATGGCGGCACCACGGACTCCATCCCCTTCGAGGTGGCGTTGGGGCGTGAGGGCGCGGCGAAGGTCGAGGGCTACGAACCGGCCGATCGCGCCTTGGTGGTGATCACGCAGGACCGCGACTACCAGAAGTCCGGCCTCAACGAGCGCATCACGGTGCGGAGCCATCGCTACGACGGCTTCCCCTACTACGAGGAGGCCCTTTCCGTGCGTGCCTCCTCGTACAACGCCAAGCGCGAGAGGCTCTTCGCCCTCGAGGCCGAGGAGTCGAGCCCGGTCCTGGTGATAGCGCCCGCGCAGCCCGTCGAGGTCTCGACCAACGAGCATGACGGGGGGAAGCTGCTGGACCTCTACCTGCAGGGCAGGGAGCAGGCGACCAAGCGCCTGGACGAGGTCCGTGCCTTCCTCGCGGGACGGTCGGGCGCGTCTTGGGGGGACAGGGCATGACCATCAACGAAATCGCCCAGATGGCAAACGTGTCGCGGGCCACCGTGTCGCGCTACCTCAACGACGGGTATGTCAGCGAGGAGAAGCGCAAGCGCATCGCCCGCGTGATCGAGCAGACGGGTTATGTGCCGTCCCAGCAGGCGCGCACCCTGCGCACGGGCAAGACGCAGTTCGTTGGGGTCATCATCCCCAAGATCAGTTCCGAGTCCATCGCGCGGGAGGTTGCGGGCATCACCTCAGTCCTTGGCGCCTCGGGTTACAGCACCGTGCTCGCCAACACGGACGGCGACGGATCGGCAGAGATCTCATACATCAAGTCCTTGGCCGACCAGGGCCGGAGCGACGGCATCATCCTCATAGGGACTGAGATAACGGAAGAGCACGAGCGACTCTTCAGGAGCCTTCCCCTGCCCCTTGTGGTGCTGGGCCAGCATGTCAAAGGCGTCAACTGCGTCTACTTCAACGACTATGACAGCATGTATGACCTCACGCTCTGCTGTACCGTGGGCAGCAGCCATCCTGCCTTCATAGCCGTGCCCGAGAGGGACTACGCGACGGGCTTCCTTCGTCGCAAGGCCTTCGTCGACGCCATCGGGCACCAGGGGTTCGACGTGGACGCGGCACCCATCGAGGAAGGCAGGTTCAACGCGCGGTCGGGCTTCGACTGCGCGGCAAGGATCATGGAGGCCCATCCTCAGACGGACGCCATCGTCTGCGCCACCGACGAGATCGCGGCGGGTGCCCTGCTGTACCTCCACGACAGCGGACGCGTCGTGCCGGGGGACGTGCGCCTCACGGGGCTAGGCGACTCCATGCTCGCCAAGGTGGTGAGCCCCAGCCTCACCACCGCCCACTACTACTATCGCACCAGCGGCGCGGAGGCGGCACGCATGCTCCTCGAGCTGATGGAGCAGAGCGAGGCAGCCCCGCATGAGGTCAAGATGGGCTACAAGCTCGTCCTGGGAGGCTCGACGCACAGTCCTGCATAGTCCTTCGCCTCCGTCGGCGAGGGAGCGGCAGGTTCGCCCGCCTGCAAAGTTCCCCGTTTGTCGACAAAAACCTACCGTTCGCATGCGCTCGGCAAAAGGTGTTCCTTTTGTGAAGGCGTCCTCCTAATCTTATTCAAAGGTGTGAGAACGATTTCACACAGACCTAAGACTGCAGGTCGTAGCAGGACAAGGGAGGAAGAATGGCGCTGGATTACAAAGAGGCCGCAAGGGCCACGCTGGAGGCGATCGGAGGCGCGTCAAACGTCGTGTCCGCCGCTCATTGCGCGACCCGACTACGCCTCGTGATTGCCGACAACGGCAAGATCGACAAGGACAAGCTCGAGGACATCCCCGGCGCGAAGGGCAACTTCGAGGCCTCGGGCCAGCTGCAGATCATCTTTGGCACGGGCACGGTCGACAAGGTCTACGACGAGTTCATCGGCCAGGGCAACATCAGCGCGGCGAGCAAGGCCGAGGTCAAGGAGGCTGCCGCCAAGAACCAGAACAAGTTCATGGCGGCCATCAAGGTCCTCTCTGACGTCTTCGTCCCCATCATCCCGGCAATCGTCGCCTCCGGCATGCTCATGGGCATCATGGGGGCCATCCCCTTCCTCTTCCCGAACGTCGACCTCTCCAACAACGTGTACTGGAAGATCGCGGGCCTGATCAACGCCTGCGCGCTTGCGAACCTCCAGATCCTCCTGGGCTTCTCCGCCGCAACCGTCTTCGGCGGCAACCCCTACCTCGGCGCGTCACTGGGTGCCTTGCTCATCAGCGGTGACTTCATCAACGCATACAACGCCTCCACCGCCATCGCCGACGGCACGATGGTCACCTTCAACGTCGTCCCCGGTCTCTATAGCATCGACTGGGTGGGCTACCAGGGGCATGTCATCCCCATCCTCGTGGGAGTCTGGATTCTCTGCTTCTTCGAGAAGCGCCTGCACAAGATCGTCCCCGAGATGTTCGACCTCTTCCTGACGCCGCTCCTGTCCGTCTCGATCGCGGCCTACGTGACGATCCTCTTCATCGGCCCCATCTTCGTCTTCCTCGAGAACGCCATCCTTGGCCTGCTCATGGCCTTGCTCTCCGTTCCCTTCGGCCTTGGCAACGCGGTCATCGGCCTGATCTACAGCCCGTCGGTCGTCACTGGCCTGCACCAGATGTACACCGCCATCGACGTCTCGATGATCGCCCAGCACGGCGTCACCTACTGGCTGCCCCTGGCCTCTGCCGCAAACATCGCGCAGGGCGGTGCCTGCCTGGCCGTTGCCCTCAAGACCAGGTCTGACAAGACCAAGGCCCTCGCGGTGCCCTCCGGCATCTCCTGCCTGCTTGGCATCACCGAGCCCGCAATCTTCGGCGTCAACCTGCCCAAGGTCAAGCCCTTCGTCGCTGGCATGGTCGGCTCTGCCGTCGGCTGCGTGATCTGCTACTTCACCAACCTCTCTGCCACCGGCACCGGCGTGACCGGCATCTTCGGCATCTTGCTCTGCATCGACAATGCCGTTGGCTATGTCATCATGTTCGCCGCCGCCTTTGCGGTCGCCTTCGGTATCACCTGGACCCTCTACTCCGACGAGGCCGACGCCAAGAGGCAGGGCAAGTCCCTGCCCGAGCAGGCCGTCGCCTCCACCCAGGCGGCTGCCAACCAGACCGCTGCGGTCGCCGCGAGCGTCGCCCAGTCCAACCAGGGCGTCACCGCCCCCACCGACGCCGAGGTCATCTTCGCGCCCTGCGCCGGTCAGGCGATCGGCCTCGATCAGGTGGACGACCCCGTCTTCGCCAGCAAGGCGATGGGTGACGGCGCCGCCGTGGTTCCCAGCGACGGCAAGATGTACGCCCCCGTCACGGGCACCGTCACGGTCCTGGCCGAGACCGGCCACGCCATCGGCCTGCTCTCTGACGAGGGTGCCGAGATTCTGATCCACATCGGCATCGACACCGTCAACCTCAAGGGCGCGCCCTTCACGCCTCACACCACCGTGGGTGCGGCAGTCAAGAAGGGCGACCTGCTCATGGAGGTCGACCTCGGTGCCATCAAGGCCGCCAATCTCGATCCGACGACCATGGTCATCGTCACCAACACTGACGAGTACGGGACCGTCAACACCCACACTGGCGGCGCGGTGAAGGCCGGAGCCGCGCTCATCGAACTCGGATAGGGCGCTTGCGCCAGACATGCGCGTGTGGGGGGGCGGCTGCCACGAGCGGCTGCCCCCCCGTTGGAATGAGGGCCCTTGCGGGCCGACCCATCGTTTGAAAGGGAGCTCGGCATGATTGACGTTACTGCCATGGGCGAGGTGCTCATAGACTTTACGGACGCGGGCATATCTGACGCCGGCCAGAAGCTCTTCGAGCGAAACCCTGGGGGTGCGCCGGCAAACGTGCTGGTCGCCCTCCAGCGCCTAGGTCACCAGACTGCCTTTCTGGGCAAGGTCGGTGACGACATGCACGGCAGGTTCCTGCGCGCCACGATGGAGGCCGACAACATCGACGCGCGAGGGTTGCTGACGGATCCGAGCTACTTCACGACCCTGGCCTTCGTGGCGCTCGACGAGCAGGGAGACCGTTCCTTCTCGTTCGCGCGCAAGCCTGGGGCCGACACCCAGATCACCACCGACGAGCTCGACACGAGGCTCATCGCCGAGAGCAGGGTCTTCCACATCGGCTCCCTCTCCCTCACCGACGAGCCTGCACGCTCCGCGACCTTCGCTGCGCTGGACGTGGCAAGGTCCGCCGGCTGCGTTATGAGCTATGACCCCAATTACCGCGCCAACCTCTGGCCGGGCGTGGAGGCGGCCATGGAGCAGATGCGCGCCGTGGTGCCTTACATGGACATCATGAAGATGAGTGACAACGAGTGCGAGCTGCTGACCGGTCGCCGCGACCCCGCCGAAGCGGCGAGGGCGCTGGTCTCTGGTGGAGTGAAGGTCTGCTGCGTCACCCTGGGCTCCGAAGGCGCCCTGGTATGCACCAAAGATGGCGTCACGGCAGTTCCGCCGTTCAAGACCGAGGCGGTGGACACCACGGGTGCCGGCGACTCCTTCTGGGGCGGGTTCCTTGCCGCCTTTCTCGAAAGCGGTCTGGCCCCCGCAGAGGTGGCACTTGATGAGGCAGTGGGGATGGCTCGCATGGGCAATGCCGTGGCGTCGCTCTGCGTCCGCAAGCGTGGCGGCATCCCCGCGATGCCCGAGCGTGCCGAAGTGCTTGGGGTCCTGGCGTAGCCAGCCGACGCCTGCCCCTCGCGCGCACCCACGTCAACCCTCCCGAATCGAGGAAGCCCCATGGCCGTCGACATCAACTGGAACCCCAAGCACAACTGGCGACTGCGCTTCCACCTGCAGACGCCCACGGGCGGCCTGACCGACCCCAACGGCCTGTCCCAGCTCAACGGGGTCTACCACTGGTTTCACCAGTACACGCCCAAGTGGCCCGCCGTGGGGCATGGCTGGGGGCACTGGACGAGCGAGGACCTCGTGAGCTGGACCTTCCATGGCGAGGTGATCCGGCCCGATTGCGAGCTTGACCGCAACGGCTCCTACTCGGGGTCCGCGCTGGTCAAGGATGACAGGCTGTGGTGCTACTACACGGGCAACGTGCTCGACCCCGGCGAGCATGACTATGACTTCGAGGGGCGTCGTGCAAACGAGATACTCGTGACCTCCGAGGACGGCAACACGTTCAGCGAGAAGGTCTGCGTCCTCGACAACGAGGGATATCCCGCCTACTGCTCCAACCACGTGCGCGACCCCAAGGTGTGGGAGCAGGACGGGGCCTTCCACATGCTGCTGGGCGCCCGTACGTCGGACAGTCGTGGCGCCGTGCTCCTATATCGCTCGGGCGATGGGCTCGCCTGGGAGTTCGAGGGGTCGGCGACGTCGCGCGGCAGAAGGGGCTTCGGCTATATGTGGGAATGCCCCAACGCCGTTCGACTGGATGGTCGTGAGTTCCTCTTCGTGTGTCCCCAAGGGGTTCCCAAGCAGCCGTTTAAGTATCAGAACATCCACAACTGCGGCTACTTCCCGGTGGAGGGGAAGGTCATCGACCTGCTTGGGCGGGACCCGAAGGGAATGGACGGCGAGGGGCCCTATGCCTGCTTCGACGAGGGGGACTTCGTCGAGACCGACTACGGCTTCGACTTCTACTGCCCCCAGGTCTTCGAAGATGAGCGCGGCCGCGTGCTCTGCGTGGGATGGATCGGCCTGCCGGACGTGGAGTTCCAGTACGAGACGCCGACACGCGAGTGGATGCACACGCTGACCCTGCCGCGCGAGCTCTCCCTCAATAAGTCCGGCCAGGTGTGCTTCTGGCCCGTCGAGGAGGTGGACTCCCTGCGCGGCACGGAAGTCGAGTTTAGCGAGGACGCCGCGCCGGGCGCCACGGGCTATGTGGGGTCACAGACGACCTGCGACATGTTCGACGTCACAGGGGCGAAGTCTGCCCGTTTCCCCAACGGGACGGCGGACGTGCTCATCAAGGACATCAAGGGAGAGGGGCGCGTCATCATTGGCTCCGACCTCGAGCTCCTCCTCCATGGGGACATGCTCGAGCTCGACTTTCAGAGTCCCTCGGGACGCTGGCGCACCAACCGCCGCCTGCCCCTTTCGGCCTTGAGCGCGGGACGCGTGACCGACCTGCGCATCCTGGTGGACACCTCTGTCATAGAGATTTACGTAAACGGGGGAGAGAAGACCATGACCACGCGCTGGTATCCCCTGGAGGTCACTGACTTGCACGTGACGTCCGACCTCCAGGCATTGCATGGCGCGTGGGAGATGGGCGCCTTTGTCTTCAACAACGTGGGCTAGGGGCGTAGCACGCCCGCGTGACGCGTGGCATTGCACGTGGCCACGGGCGCGCGCAGATTAGCCGTAGTTTGCGCGCGCCTGTGCGAAGCTGCAGGTCATCGTGAAGTCACGCGCAGTTTGCGAATGGAGCGCGCGGCTGGCTCTCTCCCTACGGGGTGGGCCAGCCGCGCATTGTCCCAAACCTCCGCTGCGGCGGACAAGTCAGTGGCTATGCCTCGTACCACTCACCCTCGAGGGCGTGCTCGAGCCACCTGGCGACGCCGTCCTCCCACATCGTGTCGACGACGCACGACGCCTGCTCCATGATTGCCTCGGAGGCGTTGCCCACGGCCACGAACACGCCGACGTGCGGCACCATGGGCAGGTCGTTGCCCGAGTCGCCGAAGGCCACGAGCTGCTCCCTGTCCAGCCCCAGCCGCTCCCGCACCCACTCGATGCCCGAGCCCTTCTCGACCCCCTTGAGGGTGATCTCTATCTCGGTGGGGGTGACGACGGCAATCTGCAGGTCTCCTCGCCCTTCCAACTCTGCGGCATCGCGCGCCAGGTCGTCTGCGGTGTCGAAGCAGGCACCCATCTTCTCGACGAAGCTCGTCACCTCGTCGACCGCGAGAATCTCGGGTTCGACGTCGTCGACGGTGAAGCGGTTGGGGATGCTCGAGATCTCTTCGTCGAGGTCCTCGTCGCTCAGGGTGCTGCTGTCGTCCAGTCGATGCACGGCCTGGGTCATGTAGGACACGAGTCGCTTCTCGAAGTAGGCTCCCCTCGAGGTGAGCACGTTGAGGCCGGCGCCGCGGGAGTGCAGCCAATGTGCCATATCGAGCGCCATGTCGCGGGGGATGGCCTTGCTCGCCAGGTGACGGCCTTCTCCGTCGAGGATTTGCCCGCCGTTGACGGTGATGTAGTAGTCGATGCAGGGCAGCCTGATGGCGTCGGGCACGATGGGCAGGTTGCGGCCGGTCGAGATGACGTTGGCGCAGCCCGCCGCATGCACGGCCTCCAGGGCGGCGACCGTGCGCTCGGAGACGTGGGTTAGGTCGAGGATGGTGCCGTCCAGGTCATAGAATGCCGCGCCGATGCCTTGGGGGAAGTGCGTGTTTGCGGGTAGCAAGGGGTGCTCCTTCGTGTTCGGGCTCCGGCTGGGTTGGAGGGCGCCGTGCCCGTCGGTGGCCATGTCCCTACGAGTGTGTTACCTCGAAGGAATGCGACGAGAGGTCCGCGTCGAGCTGCGCCCAGGCTTCGCCTGCGGTGCGGCGGATGCGAAGCCTGCTGCCCTGGGCGTCTGCCTCGAGCTCGCCCTCGACGTCGAACGCGGGATGGCTGTTCCGCAGCTCCATCAACTCGACGAGGTCCCTCACGACAGGGCGCTCGACCTCGCGGTCTATCTCGTCGACGCTGTAGTAGTGGCGGTTGATGTTGCGGCCCTCCTTGGTGGACTCGAGCAGCTCTATGTCGTTGCTGCCAGCGAGCAGGCCGACGTAGTAGACCATGGGCACCCCGCGGGCGAAGAACTGGACGGCGCGGGCGAGCAGGTAGGCGTCATCGTCATTGCCGAGTGCGGAGTAGTAGGTGGTGTTGACCTGGTAGATGTCGAGGTTGTTGTATGCCTCGGTGTTGTAGACCTTCTTGACGTTGGCCCCCTCCGAGAACATCTTGTCCTTGGTGTAGTCGACGGCCTCGTCGGGCAGCAGGTCCTTCACGTCGACGATGCCCAGGCCGTCGTGGGTGTCGAGGGTGGTGAACTGATGCTTGGGGCTCATTATGAGCCAGTTTGCGAGGTAGCTGCCCTCGCCCGAATAGAGGGCATGCAGGGTCAGCACGGGCAGGGCGAAGTCGTAGACCCAGTAGCCCTTGTCCGCGACCTGCATCTGGATGGTGTAGTGCTCGTGAATCTCGGGGAGCACCATGACGTCGTAGGGGTCAAGCACCTCCTGCATGTCGCGCAGGAGCTCGGTCGTATCCGGCTCCACGAAGAAGCAGCTGCTGCCCGCGCGCTTGGCGGCGTAGGCGAAGGCGTCGAGGCGAATGATGGAGGCGTTGTTCTCGGCCATGTGGGTCAGCGTCTCGCGGAAGAAGCGCTGCGCGCGATCGGACCTGATGTTGATGTCGATCTGCTCCTCCCCGAAGGTGCACCACACGTCCTCGCGACTGCCGTCGGCGAACTCCGCCACGACGCTCGGCGCCTTGGGCTTGCGCTTGTAGATGGCGTCCACCTGTTCCTGGGTCGGGGCGCCCCCCGGCCAGAAGTCCTTGTACCTGATGAAGAAGTCGGCGAACTCCGATTCGTCCTTCTTGGCCAGGAAGTCCTGGAAGTAGGGAGATTGGCGCGAGATGTGGTTGATCATGAAGTCGAACATCAGATAGCGCCTCTTGCCTATGCGACGCACGTCATCCCAGCTGCCAAGGGCGGGGTCGACGATGTCATAGCGCATGGGGGCGAAGCCGCGGTCTGCCGAGCTAGGAAAGAAGGGCAGTATGTGCACCCCGCCCACGGCCTTGTCGAAGTGCCTGGCAAGCACCTGGTCGAGGTCCCGGAGGTTCTTCCCCAGGCTGTCGGCGTAGGTGATGAGCATGATCTTGTTCTCGAACCTCATGTGACTCTCCCTGCGGCTGGTGGGTGCTGTGGATGTCGTGCCTCCGTGCGTGGCCTAGAGGCCGAGGATGGTGAAGTCCGCTGACGAGTTGGTGGACATCGAGTTGCCCAGGCCATAGACCATGTTGCTGATGACGTACTCGCCGTCATTGACGTAGACCTCGACGATGTGCCCGTGCACGAGCATCTCGATTTTGTTCTCGTCTGCCACCTCGGGCGTCATGGAGTGCATATGCGTGAAGCCCTCGCGCGGACGGTAGACCTTGCTGCGGTCGACGTGGACGCGGTTCTTGTCCTGCCACACGCGCAGACCGCCGATGTCGATGTGGTCGCCTTCGTGCAAGGTGGTCCCGAAGAGATAGGGACGGTGGTGCGCTGACGCATTGGTGCGGTGGGCGATGGCATGGCGTACGTTGGGATGCAGGCGGAAGTAGGTGTGCCCGTTGACGACCTCGATTATGCGCGGTGCGGTGAACATGCCGATCCACTTGTCGTCGACGGGCTCGGGCATGCGCATCCAGCCCACCATGACGCGACGACCCTCGGCATCGGTCGTGGTCTGCGGCGCATAGAAGTCGTGGCCGTAGTCGGTGAGGCGCCGCTCGCCAGTAAACTCGATGGAGCAGTCTGCTTCGTCGTAGTCGACGACGAAGCAGACGCTTTGGTCGTCGCTGCCGCCCTCGTAGCCCATCAGCGAGGCGAGGAGCACGGTGCTCCCGTCGACCCTGAAGAGGTCGGGGCACTCGCACATCCAGCCAAGCTCGGGATTGAGGACGGTGCGGTTGACGTACTCCCAGTTGACGAGGTCCTGGCTCCTGTAAAAGAGGACCTCTCCCTGCCTGCGATGGATGTTGCTGCCCAGGGCCAGGTACCAGCCATCGGAACCCTGCCATACCTTCGGGTCGCGCGTGTGGGTGGCGTCGCCCAGCTCGGGGTCCTCGATGGGTGGGATGATGACGCGCTTGTCCTCGAAGTTGTTGAAGCTGCGGCCATCGGGTGACTCGATGGTGAGCTGCGCCGAGGTGAAGTGGCCGGGAATGCACTTGTTGATGTCGTCGGGGTCGAACTCGTCGTAGTGGACGCCCGTGTAGAAGAGGCGGAGCCTGCCCCCGCTCTCGATGGCGCTGCCCGAGAAGCAACCGTTCTGGTCGGCGGGCTTGGAGGGGAACAGCGCGATGTCCTCCTGCTGCCAGTTGACGAGGTCGGGGCTGATGGCGTGTCCCCAGCAGATGGTCCCCCATTGTGTGGCATGGGGGAAGTACTGGTAGAAGAGGTGGTACTCGCCCTTGTAGTAGATGAACCCGTTGGGGTCGTTCATCCAGCCCCGATGCGTGTGGAAGTTGATGCTCTGCATGTGTGCCTCTCCGTGGTGGCTGTCTTGCGGTGTCGGGTGCTGACTAGCGGTCGACGACGTAGTTGACGCTGATGGGCGACATGGGGTACCAGACGGCAGTGGCCTCGGGGAAGTCGACACTCACCCTGATGTCCTCGGCCTCGCTGTAGTAGCGGGTGCCGAAGACGGTCTCGCCGCCGTTGACGAAGATCTCGAGGACGGAGGTGTCCATGACGACGCGGACGTCGCGCACGGCATCGACCCTGGCGCGGCGGACCTTCCTGCCCTGGCCCGTCTCGTCGTCGATGAACTCCAACTCTGCCACCCCGTCGTGGAAGCGCAGCTCGAGGGCGTCGTCGAAGCGCAGGGTGCCTTCTCCCTCGATGCCAGAGACCACGAGGTCCGACACCTTGGGGATGCTGGCGCTGCCCTCGAAGGCGACCGCCTTCCCGCGGAGCGCGTCGATTTCCGCCACGGGGTTCTGAAGGATGTGTCCGTCCGGACCCAGCGCGAGCTCGCGCGGGACCGTGAGGCAGCCGCGCCAGGTGCTGGTGGGATTGTCGTAGGGTCGCACGTCGTTCTTGTCATGGGGCAGGCTCATCCAGCCCACGAGGAGCGTGCGGCCCCTCTCGTCTACGAGGGTCTGGCAGGCATAGAAGTCGAAGCCGTGGTCCCACTCGACGAAGGTCGTCTGGTCGATGGCGGCGTGTGGGGCCTTGGCGTCCATGAGCTCGTGGTCCTGGTGGAGAAGGTCCAGAAGGGTCCCCTCGATGGGGAAGTAGCCGTTGCCGTGCACGTTCTGGAGCATGTAGGGGAGGCCGAGCTCGTCCGTGCCCTGGGGGCAGGTGGCAAGGAACTCGTGGGGCGCGCCCTTCTCGTCTGCGAGGACGATGCGGTCGGGGCACTCCCACATGTAGCCGAAGGGCGTGGGGTCGGTGTTGGTGACCGAGCCCTCGAGCTCCCAGGCCTCGCCGTCCTCGGAGCGATAGCACAGAACCGCGCCGCGGCTGTCCTCGCGCGTCCTCGCGCCCAGCAGCATGTGGAAGGCGCCGTCCTGCTTCCAGACCTTGGGGTCGCGCACGTGGTTGGAGCAGTAGGCGGGGTAGCCAGAGTTGTCGAGCACGACCTCCTTGGGGCCAAGGTGGATGCCGTTGTAGCTGCGCATGCGCGTCTGGTTGGCGAGGCGGCCGGCGAGCGTGCCGTCGCCCTCGGGCAGGCGGACGTTGCCCGTGTAGTAGTACCAGACCTCTCCGCCGTGGCCGGCGCCGTCCTCGGGGGTGGCGAGGTAGGCGCCTCCAGAGTAGGAGCCGTCCCTGTCGGAGGGGCAGTCGGGCATGACCTGGCAGCCCAGGAAGACCCAGTTGGTCAGGTCGCGGCTGACGTAGTGGCCCCAGCCGTGGGGGCTGTCGAAGTTGCCGGGGTACTCGGGGGCGTTCTGGCAGCAGATGTGATAGGTGCCGCGGAACTGGCACAGCCCGTTGGGGTCGCTGAGGGAGCCTTTCTGGGGTGCAAGGTGGAGTTTGGGACGCCAGGATTCGTCGCTCATGAAATGCCCCTTCCCTGGGTGTGCCGAGGCGTGCACGGACCCTGCCAGCACGTCTGCATATCTGCTTATAATCTTATCTGAGAACGATTTCATAGTATGCCAGGCGGCGGCGAGCGGCACCCGCGTCGTGCGAGTGGTTTTCCTGCCGTGCAGGGCGAGCTCCTATGATGTGTGTGTCTAGAGAGGGGGAGGAGTCCAGCCGATGGAAGCGCGCTTTGCGGAAGGCCGTGGGCCTCTGGTCCGCCTTGTGGGGCTCGCCCTCCTCACGACGATGCCGTTCTATGCGTTGACGGCGCCGAACCCAGCGTTGTCCGGCAACCAGGCGCTGGTGGCGCTCGGGCTTTGTGCGGGATTCGTCCTCGCTCGCGTTGTTCCGGATGGCCTCGCGCGACGGCTCCGAGCCGCTGGCGTCGTTGCCCTTGCGTCGCTGGCTTCCGTGGAGTGGGCGCTCTGCCTCTCGCTTGCGAGAATGTCACGATACGCATGGCCCTTCGACATGGATTGGTTCGCCTCCTTCCGGCACGCCTGGCTCCTGGCGACTCCCGTGCTTGCGTTCGCCTCCGCGCTCGCCCTCTCCTCATGCCCGTCCGGTGAGGAGACGCGTCCCCCTCGCGGCGCCTCGTGCGGCCTTGACGAGAAGAAGCCAAGCGGCGGAGGGGGTCTCGCCGCGATCGCGGCGGGTTTTCTCGTCAGGGGGCTGTCATATGCCGTCACGGCCGTCGTCGACGGTCGTATGGCGCCCGGCAGGCTCTGGACGACTGGCTTCTCTCCCGTGAACCTTGTCGTGATTCCCGTGGCGTCGCTGATCCTCCTGGGGGTGAGTGCGACCCCTGACGGTAAGCTGGACCCGATGCCCATGCGCGTGGGCGTCGGATCCTTTGCCTGGTGGTCCCTTACGAGGGTGATTCCCCTTGGTCAGGCGGTCTCGTGGCCGTATGCACTGCTCTCCCTCATTGCCGCGGCGTGCTGGCTGCCTCGCGCTCGTTGCCTCTTTGCCCTCTCCGCACATGGGGCCGAGGGACGACGGAGTCATTCGGCAGAGCCTGAGCCCTCGTTCGGAGACGGGCATGTGAGGCCGGACGAGGAGACCAGGGAGGCCCTGCTAGGCCTCGGGCTCGCTCCCCGCGAGCTCGAGGTGGCGGTCGGGGTCGTGTGCGGGGGAGCTCCAGGGAGGTGGGCGAGCTTCTGGGGGTGAAGCCCGCAACGGTTCGCAGCACCATGGCACGCGTCTACAAAAAGGCCAGTGTGACGGGTAGGAAGGCGCTCCTCGAGCTCATCGGGATGTCAGATCGCCAACCCGCCGCCTATGGCCATTCGGACGGCGAGGAATCGGGGCGATTGGCGGCCGAGGGCTCGACGGGCGCACGGAGGGTGCCTGCGTCGGCTGCCTCACGCCCGCTCGAAGCGGCTGTCGCGACCGCGCTCCTGCTTCCCTGGGGCATCACTCTGCCTGCGTGGGGCGCGGGGCGACCGCTTGTCTATGGGGCCGCGCTCGCGTGCCTCATGACAGGCGGGGCCTCTTTGGCGGGTTGCCATCCTTCGGAAGGCCGTCGCGCCTCCCGTGTCGCCCTTGCCCTCGCTTCGATGCTGTCGCTCGGCATGGCTCGGTTTGCGGTAGGGGTGGGCGGGTATTGGATTCCCTTCGAGCTGACCGGTGCCCTTCTTGGCACCGCCATGCTGATCGAGCTGTTGTTGCAGCAGCAGACGGAGGCGGTGCCGGGTGGCTGGGGGCACTGGGATAGCCTGGCGGGATGGGCCATGCTGCTGACATCCCTTTGCATGGGCGCCGCGTGGGAGGAGACCTGGCGCGTGGGGCCGTGGTTCGCAGCCTCGCTGCAAACTACGGTTTTCCTGCTTCTGGTGACGGCAGGGGGCTTGTATCTGCTGGCAAGCGAGCGTCAGTACTTGCGGATGGCCCTCGCGCTTGCCTTGCTTGCCGTCTCGCTGTTGTCGAATGTCAGAGGTTCCCTGTTCGCACTCGCGGCGGCTTCCTGCGCATTACTAGGGCGAAGGTTTGCGCGTGCGAAGTCGGCGACACCTGGTCCGTCCCTGCCGCTTGTCGCATTTGGGCTCGGCGTGGTTGCAGCTGACGTCCTGGTCAACCGCGTTGGCTTCCTGATGGTTGGCAACGAGGTGCTCACCCGACCCTTTGGGGGGCGTGGGGCGTTTGGGGGGATCTTCCTGAGCTCGTCCCTCCTCCTTGCGCTGTGTGCCGGGACGACGTTTGCGTGCCTCTGCCGGAGCGTCGAGGTGGCAGAGCGCCTGAGGGGCAGCCTTGACCGATCGGGCCTCACGCGCGAGAGGACCGAGCACCTCCTGCTTGGCCTCGGCTTCGGACAGACCGAGGCGGAGGTTGCGAGCGACATCGCCTATGGGTACTCCTCGCAGAAGATCTGTGAGCGCCGGTTCGTCTCCAGGGGAACGGTCAACACTGCCAGGCGTGCCGTCTACTCCTCGCTCGGCGTACATGGCAGGTCGCAGCTCGTAAATCTGTTGCTGCAGCTTAGCCGCCTGTAAACACCCCGTTTTCCACTTTCATATCGGCTGACTACAGACCCGTCGCGTTTGGCGGGCCATCGTTTGTGGTGGCGCGCCACCACCTTTGGTTGGTCAGACGAAAGGAAGCAAGATGAGGCTCGAACACATGTCCCATCTGAGTCTGTTTGCCATTGCACTTGCCTGTTGCCTAGCTGTCAATCCCACGGTCGCGCATGCAGGGTCCCTTGAGGAAGATTCTGCCACGGGGGATGCCGTCGAGGCGACCGCCGAACTTGAGGGGGCCTTCGAAGCTGGTGCCGTTGCGGGGGATGCCACCGAAGAGGCTGCCGTCCAGGAGGACGCTTCCGCAAAGGGTCCCATCGCGGAAGGTGCTATTGAAGAAGGTTCTCCTGCGGGGGGTCCCGCCAGGGTCAGAGACACGCGGGACTCACGATATGACTTCAACTTCCAGTTCAAGGGAGCAAGCCAGGGCACCGAATGGCGCGGAAAGGATTCATACAGCTCGACCTACCTTCGTGTTGACTACAGGACCGGCAAGTCACCGCAGCTGTTTGTCGACGGGGCTAATAACAGCAAGGGGGCAGGGTGGCGCAACTGCACGAACGGTGATTACGTAAGGGCTCCGGGCGTTGGCCAATACGAGATTCATAACGGCGTGCGCGAGCTTGGCTACGCCTTTGCGCGACTCACCGGCTGGGCCGATCAGGGCTCTGGGAAGCTTAGTGGCCTCTGGAGTCCAGACTGCGCGGGCAACTACACCGACCTGAACAGATAGGGACGGAGATGGCCCGGCGGGCGACTCCGCCAGGCCACCACTGGGAGGCTACGTGAAGAGGAATGAGCGCATCGCCGCCGCAGTGTTGCTCGCGGCCTGTCTTTTGGCGGCGCTTGCATACAAGGGCTACGAGTCCCATTTAGACGCCCAAGTTTGCCACGAGATTCAAGAGGAGGAGAAGAGTCGAACGAAGGCGCAGGAGGGGGACGAGGTCACGATTGGGACCAAGGACGATCGCGAGGACTCTCCATTCCGCGGAACGATGCGCGTGCGCGTGGAGGATGCCGTCGTCTTTGACGGACCCGACCAGGCCCGCAAGGAGTTCGACGGTTGGGTGGAGGACGCATTCTACGCGGGAAACTACTTCAGCGAGGGAAGGCAGGGGGAGGACTTCGACTTGGTGTTGTTTCGCATCCACGTCTCGAATGTCGACGCAGAGCCACGGCACGCGACAAAGCTGGGCAACCAGCTGTTCATGATCGAGGGCGTGGCCGGGTTGCACCCATGCATAGAGCATGCCTATCTGGATGGGCCTGGGACGGCAACCAAGGATGCCGAGCGCGGCTACTTTGGCATCGTCCCTGGCAGCGAGGGAGATTACGTCTTTGGATACGTGGTGAGAAGAGATGATGTGGACAAGGGGTCATTTACTGCGGGGAGTTGGGGCTACGGCGGCTACGAGGTGCCATTGGCTCCCAGGGATCTGAGGGGGCAGTCATGAGGACATTGCTGGCGCTGGAGCTCAACAAGGTTCTGAGGAGCAAATGGTTTGCCACGGCCTTGCTCGTTGCCGTGGCGCTTGCCGTTGCCTCTGCCGTTTGTGGGATCGCGAGCGTGCGTGAATGGGAGAGCCTCAAGGAAGGAGGTGTCCGCGAGTACATCGTCACATCCAAACGGGGGAGCTATGGCAGGAGCCTTCTGTTGCACAGCAACCTGCCGCGCGAGGCGTTCTTTCAGCTTGTGGCCCTCCTGGCGGCCCTTGCTGGCTCATGCTCGCTGAGGTCTGAGCTTGACTGTGGGGTCGCGAACCAGATGCTCGTGCGCGCGTCGAGGAGTCGCTATCTTGCGTCCAAGTGCATCGCGGTATTCTGTTCGGGCGCCTTGGTCGTGGGCGTGCCTCTGGCGCTGAACTTCCTTGTCCTTTCCTGTGCGCTCCCAGGCTATGCGCCCGAGGTGCTCGACAACCTGTACATCGGGCTTTCGGCACAGGAGACCCTCTCTTGGCTCCTGTACTCACGGCCCCTTTTGTACCTTGTGGTCAACCTTGTTGTTGATGCCGCGCTATGCGGAATCTGGTCCGTTCTGGTGCTCGCCGCCTCCTTGGTCATCAAGAACCGCGTCATATTGCTTGCGGGCTCGTATCTGCTCACCCTCGGCTCGCTGCAGCTGGGCAAAGTCATCTTCTACATCGCGAGAGTGGGTGGATTCCGCTTCGACATGATTTCCGTGCTGGAGGGCGTATGCGAGGGGCCGTTGCGCAGCGGTGTCGCAATGGCGGCAATGGCGCTGCTCATGCTCGCGGTCTCCCTTGCGACCCTGCGTCTTCGAAGGGACGGTGACGTCCTGTGACCTTCGCAAACCTTGTGAGGTCTGACCTTTCGGAAGGCCTTCGCTCGACGCGAGGGCGGGTGGCCCTGCTGGCCGTGGGGGGCGGCTGCCTATCGTTTCTGCAGCTTCTCTTCACCATGGCAATAGACTATTGGGATCCCCCCTTCACCTTCGGCGAGGCCATTGTGGCGGCCATGGGTGGGATGAGCGTCTTTGACCCTGATCATGAGGTGGCTTTCCGGTTTCCGGCTGGGTGGATGCTAATGCTCATGCTCGTCGCGTACATACCCCTGAGCTATCCGTACAGGGATCTCATGGGGTATGGGAGGGAAGTCCTCGTTGCGTCAGGTAGCAGGTGGTCGTGGTGGCTCTCCAAGTGCCTGTGGGTGACGCTTGTCGCCCTGCTTGGCTGCGCCCTGCTCGTTGTCGCCTGTGCCATCGTCTCCCTGTTGTGGGGAGGAGAGCCTTCCCTTTTGGTCCCCGATGGCTTCCTGGAATGCGCGGGACTTGGCTCGGAGCTTGCTGGCCCCTATGACCTCAGGCCCTTCGTCCTTGTGTTTCCCTTGATGGTCGTTGCCGTCTGCCTGCTCCAGCTAGCGCTGTCCCTCGCGCTGGGCCCGACTCTGGCATTTGCGTCCACCTCGGTCGTCCTCCTGGCGTCGGCGTATCTGTTCCACCCCCTTCTGCCGGGCGAATACCTCATGATCGCACGGCTTGACCTGTCGATTCCAAATGGCATGAGCCTGAGGAGCGGTGCCAGCTATGCCCTGGTCATAGCGGCGGCAAGCGTGCTGGTTGGAGGTCTTCACTTTTCGCGGATGGATTGCATAGACAAGGAGCTCTCGATATGAGGGGAAGTCTGGTCGTGACAGATCCTGGCACCGGCGTCGCGTCTGGCGATGCATGCTCCGGCTGTGCCGTAGAGGTCAGTGGGTTGTCCAAGCGGCTGAGGGGCGTGAGCGTCCTAGACGACGTCAGCCTGTGCGCGGACGCTGGCGAAACGATTGGCCTTTCCGGACAGAACGGCTCGGGAAAGACGATGCTCATGCGCGCCATCGCGGGGTTGATCAGGCCGAATGCCGGAAGGGTGACCATCGACGGCAAGGAGCTGTGGAAGGACACCCCCCTTCCCTCCCAGCGTGGGCCTCCTGCTGGAGGGCCCCGCCTTCCTGGCTGACCGCAGCGGGAGGGACAACCTGAGGCTCCTCGCCTCCATCAAGGGGCTGGCAAATGAGGATGACTGCCTGGCCGCCCTGCGTGACGTCGGGCTTGATCCAGACGACAGGCGTCCGTATCGCAAGTACTCGCTGGGAATGAAGCAACGGCTCGGCATTGCCGGGGCGCTTTTCGAGCGGCCCTCGCTCCTGCTGCTCGACGAGCCCACGAACGCTCTCGACGCGGATGGTGTGGAGATGCTGAAGAGGCTGGTGAGGCGCGAGCAGCGGCGTGGTGCGACGATTGTCCTGGCGTGCCATGCGGCAGACATCCTCCGGGAGCTTTCCCACGAGGTCTACCACATTGCGGAGGGGCGGATCGACGGGCACGAGGAGCTGAGGCAGCCATGAGGCGTGGTCGTGCTTGGAGCGCGTTGACCTTGGCGCTGGTCGCCTGCGCAGTCGCCGTTGCCCTGGCGGCGCGCATCTGGGTGGTGAACGCGAGGGCTCCCGTCATCCCCGAGGAGTGGTTCCAGGCCAACGAGGACGTTCCCCTGGAAGGTGCCTTTGCCGAATACAGGTACGAGAACACGAGGGGGTATTCGATCTGCGTGACGGACGCGCGCAGCATGTCCGTCAGGGAATACCTGGCCGAGTTCAGCAAGGACGACGATGCCGCACGCGTGCAGATGGAGCGGCTCGCCCAAGAGGGGACGGACCTGGATGCCAAGACGCTGCTGGTCGCCGACATAACGATGAAGAACGAGAAGGGGGCGGAGGACGAGAGGGGCTACCTCGACTCCATCGGGTGGTCCGTCAAGTGCCCTGAGACGCCGGCGTATTGGATCAGGGTGCAATCCATGCTGTTCTCCTGCTCCGTCCCCCAGATCAATGGCTCCTACAAGCTCTCGATCAGGCCGAAGACCGAGTACGTGATCCATGTGCCCTTCGCGTCGACGATGTTCGAGGCGACGTTCCCACAGCCGTATGACTACCAGTACCTTCCCACGTTGGAGCCGGGTGAATACGGCTTCGTGGTCACGAAGGGGCCGGTGAGGAAGGTCGTCCACCTGGACGTCGCATAGGACGTCCTGGGCGTGCGCCGGGTGGTGCGCGCCGCCCCTCTCGCCTCCACTTGTGTGCTTATTTTGAGCGCTCGGGGCATTGGAATGCTGCTGTATACTTTTAAGGCTTTTCCACTGAGCCCCGTAACCTCATAGGAAAAAGCGTACCGATACGTAGTACATGGAGGAGTCAAATGAAGTCGACTCATTACGCCAAGCCTGGCGAGGTCGAGCGCAACTGGGTGCTCATCGACGCCGATGGCGCCACACTGGGACGCCTTGCCACCAAGGCTGCCATGATCCTTCGTGGCAAGAACAAGCCCCAGTACACCCCCAACACCGACACCGGCGACTTCGTGGTCGTCATCAACGCCGATAAGGTCCAGCTTACCGGCGTCAAGGCCGAGCACAAGTCCTACTGGCGCTATTCCGGCTGGCTGGGCGGCCTCAAGACCGAGTCCTTCAAGGAGGCCATGGCCAAGCACCCCGAGCGCGTCGTCGAGCACGCCATCAAGGGCATGCTCCCCAAGACGACCCTTGGTCGCCAGCAGGGCATGAAGCTCAAGGTTTACGCTGGTCCCGAGCACCCGCACACCGCTCAGAACCCCGTCAAGATCGATCTGGAGGCTTAACCGATGGCTGACAACACCGCTGTTTACACCGGCACCGGCCGTCGCAAGGAGGCCGTCGCCCGCGTCCGTCTGGTTCCCGGCACCGGCAAGGTCACCGTCAACGGCCGCGACGCCGCCAACTACTTTGGCCGCCAGCAGCTCGTCGACAACGCGACCGCTCCCTTCCGCGTGACCGACACCGTCGACCGCTTCGACGTCTTCGCCAACTGCGATGGCGGCGGCATCAACGGCCAGTCCGGCGCCCTGCGCCTGGGCATCGCCCGCGCTCTCCTCGAGGCTGGCGAGTATCGCGCCGATCTCAAGAAGGCCGGCTTCCTCACCCGTGACGCCCGCGCCGTCGAGCGCAAGAAGTACGGCCTGAAGAAGGCCCGCAAGCGCCCGCAGTTCTCCAAGCGCTAGTCTCCTCTGGCCTTTCGCGAATCTGGGACCCGCTTCGGCGGGTCCTTTTTTGTTGCTCATGGAATGACGGGGATGACGGCTCGCGTGCGGGGTCGCGTCGTCGGGGGGCGCTTGGCGCGTGTCCTGCTCGACGGCGTCCAACGCGTGCGAGAGGGCGCCGACGACGTCCAACGCGTGCGAGAGAGCGCCGACGACGTCCAACGCGTGCGAGAGAGCGCCGATGACGTCCAACGCGTCTTTCTCCTTCCTGCCAACTGGGCAAACGCGGAAGCGAGAGGCGTGTTGGACGTTTTCGAGAGAATTTGGCACGCGTCGGGCGTTTTCATCAAAGAGCGGTGCGCGTTGGACGAGATGGCGCAGCCAAGTCCGTGGCGCCCGCAATCGATAGTGCACCCTGTGCCTGTGCCTGTGCCTGTACCTGCGGCAGGGACCTCCGCTCAAGACGAAAAGTCTGACATTCAAACGATTAATTTGCCAAATCGCCATTTTGATTCGTAATCCTTCGATATACTCGTCTAGCTATAACGTAGGAGAGACGAGAGGGGGCGAGGGACATGGAGAACGTCGCGTACGCATTGGGCAGGCGCCTGCGTCGCGCCAGCCATTCCACGCAGCTCCTCCTGCTCGCCCTCGGCGTCGCCGTCGTCGCGCTCGCCTCCCTGATGCTGGGCCGGTATCACATGGGCGTGGGGGAGGTGCTGGGCATGCTCGTCGGACGGGTGCTTCCGGTGACGCCCGGCTGGACGCCCCAGCAAGAGACCCTCTTCTTCAACGTCCGCCTTCCCCGCGTGCTCCTGGCGCTCATGGTGGGCTGCTCTCTCTCCGCTTCCGGCGCCGCCTTCCAGGGCGTCTTCCAGAACCCCCTGGTGTCTCCTGACTTCCTGGGCGCCTCACAGGGAGCGGCCTTCGGTGCCTGCGTGGCCCTGCTCCTCTCGTTTGGAAGCATGGGCACCTCCATCGCAGCGTTCGTGACCTCCATGGCGTCGGTGGCGATCGTCCTCTGGCTCAGCGGCCGCGCCAAAGGGAACCGCATCCTGGTCACCGTGCTCTCGGGCGTCATGGTGAGCTCGGTCTTCCAGGCCGGCGTCTCGTACACCAAGCTCGTGGCAGACCCCAACGCCCAGCTCCAGGCCATCACCTTCTGGCTCATGGGCTCGCTCACCAGCGCCAGCCCGCGCGACCTTGCCTTCGTCGCCATTCCCATGCTCGTGGGCAACGCGGGGCTCCTTGCCCTGCGCTGGCAGGTCAACGCGCTCACGATGGGGGACGACGAGGCGCTGAGCATGGGCGTCGACGCCCCGCGCGTCCGCCGTGCGGTGATCGTCTGCTCCACGCTGGTCACGGCTGCGAGCGTCTCGGTCACGGGCATCATCGGCTGGGTGGGGCTCGTGGTCCCGCACCTCGCCCGCGGCATCGTGGGTGTCGACTACCGCCACCTCCTGCCCGCCAGCATGCTGCTGGGCGCCGGCTTCCTGTTGGTGGTGGACGATGTCGCCCGTCTGGCCACCACGGCAGAGATTCCCATAGGCATCCTCACTGCCTTCATCGGCGCGCCCTTCTTCATGCACCTGATCACGAGGGGGCGGCGTCGATGAGCCTCGAGGTGAGTGGCCTCAGCTTCTCGTACGGGAATCGTCGCGTGCTGAGCGACCTCAGCTTCGGGGTGCCCGACGGCAGCCTTGCCTGTGTGCTGGGTCCCAACGGCGTGGGCAAGACGTCACTCTTCCGCTGCATGCTGGGCATCCGTGGCTACGAGGGCACGGTGCTCGCCAACGGTCATGACGTGCGCGAGCTCAGCGTGAGGGAGCGCGCCCGCCAGATGGCCTACATTCCCCAGGCCCACGTGAACGTCTTCGACTACGAGGTCGTGGACATGGTGCTCATGGCCTGCGGCACGGACCTCGGCATGCTCAGGACCCCCACCCGCCGCCACGAGGACAGGGCCATGGCGGCCTTGGAGCGCGTGGGCATCGCCGACCTGGCGCATCGCAGCGTCAACCGACTCTCGGGCGGCCAGCTCCAGCTCGTCCTCTTTGCCCGGACCATAGCCCAGGACGCACGCGCCATGATTCTGGACGAGCCCACGAGCGCGCTGGACTTCGCCAACGCGGACAAGGTCCTCTCGCTTGCCCAGTCCCTGGCCAGGGAGGGGAGGTCGGTGATCGTGTCGACCCACCGGCCCGAGCAGGCCTACCTGTACTCGGACCTGGTCATTGCCATGGGCGAGGGGGGCGTCGTGGGGGTTGGCAGTCCACAGGAGGTGGTGACGAGCGAGCGCATGAGCAGCCTCTATGGCATGGGCGTCACGGTGAGCTCGCTCTTTGGCGACGCGGCGCGCGCTTGCGTGCCCAGCGAGCGCCTGGGGGCCGAGGCCGCGCGGGAACAACGAACGACGATCAGGTGATTCTTTGTCGTGCGCTAGCTCGCGGGAAGGCCGCGACGCACGGCGTCAGAAGGGAGCAAAAGTGAGAGTGGCGCAGTTAGGCAGGAGGGCGTTCGCCGCGCTGGCGGCTGGGGCCTTGGCCCTCGCCCTTACGGGCGGGCTCGCGGCGTGCGCGGGCCAGCAGGCTGGCGGCGGGAGCGACCAGACACAGCAACAGGCGACCACGAGGAGCTTCACCGATTCCTGCGGCCGAGAGGTCGAGCTGCCCTCCAACATCACGAAGGTGGCGGCCTCTGGCCCGGTGGCCCAGCAGATACTCCTCACCATCGCGCCCGAGGACATGGTGGGTCTGGCCACGAAGCTGACTGACGGACAGGCCACCCTCTTTGACGACTCCGTGGCCCAGCTTCCCGTCTTCGGCCAGATCTACGGCGGCAAGGGCGACTTCAACAAGGAGGCGGTCGCGGACGCCGCGCCGCAGCTGGTTATCGACCTGGGCGAGGCCAAGGGCAGCATCAAGGAGGACATGGACCAGCTGCAGGAGCAGATCGGCATCCCCTGCGTGCACATCGAGACCTCGCTGGACAGCTATGACGAGGTGTATAGGACCCTGGGAATCCTGCTGGGCAAGGAGGGCCGTGCGGCAGAGCTCTCGAGCTACTGCAAGAAGGCCTACGACGAGGTCGATGGTGTCGTCTCGACGATTCCCGAGTCCGACCGACCGAAGGTGGCCTACCTGTTGGGGGATTCCGGCCTCAACGCGATCGCAAAGGGCAGCTTCCAGGGCGCAGTTGTCGACTTCGTGGCAAGCAACGCCATCGTGACCGAGAAGGCGTCCGGCTCCGGAAAGGGCCAGGAGGTGAGCCTGGAGCAAATCGCCTCCTTCGACCCGCAGCTGATCGTCTTTGGGCCGGGAAGCATATATCCCAGCGTGGGCGAGGACCCCGCCTGGTCCGAGCTGTCCGCCATCAAGGGTTCCAACTACTACCAGGTTCCTGCCAGCCCCTACAACTGGCTCTCCTCGCCTCCATCGGTCAACCAGGTCGCAGGCATGCAGTGGCTCGCCCGCGTGTGCTATCCCCAGAAGTTCCAGACCGGTGTCGAGGACGTGGCGAAGGACTACTTCAAGACCTTCTACGGCCACGACCTGAGCGACTCCGAGCTTGAGGACCTTCTCGCGGGCTCGCTTCCCAGGGCGTAGGGCTGCCGCTTACCCCGGTCGCCACGCTATCCAAGGGGGAATCCCTCCAGCACCCTCTCCTGGCATGTCGAAGTGGGCTCGATGGGCTCCGGTCTGCCCCAGGCGGGCCGGAGCCTCTTCGTGGCAAGGTCAAGAAGCGAGGGGCGCACGACCACGACGGCGTGCGGCCAGGCGGGACGCGGCCCCTCCTCTAGCAAGGCGAGTGCCTGACAGAGGCCTTCGCCGCGCCTGAGTTCGAGGGGGCCAAGCTCGTCCACGACCATGAGCCCCGGTCTGTCTGCCTCGAGAGCGAGCCCACCCAACGACCCGAAGTGACGGTTGACCCGTCCCAGCGCCACGTCCGATATGTCCCAGCCGAGCCCCGCGCGCCTGGACTGCGAGCAGCCGTCACGGTCGCCTCGTGGGGCGTGTGCGGCGTCGATGCGGTTGGCCCGCAGGCCATGCGTGACGGGATTGGCGGGGCGCGCGAAGGCGAGAAGCTCGTGCTGCGGGAGAAGCAGGTTGTCTATGCCCAGCTTGGAGAGGCTGCCGTCCGGCTCGCGCCTCCAGCGACCAGGCGCCAGGACGCCGCTGCAGACGACGCCGCGCGCCTCCAGCCCCTCCACCAGGGATTGCAGCCACCGCGTCTTGCCGCTTTGCCGTGGTGCGCTCAGCAAGTACAGCATCTTCTCTCCCTCGCATTCGACAGGCTCTCGGGTACGCGCGAGCGCACGTCTCGCCTATTCCCCACGCACGGACGCACGTCCCATTCAGCCATCACGCGCAAACGCACACAAGGGCGGCTCGCCAACTGCGAAAACGTCAATGAGCGTGTGCGTAGTAGCGTAGCGGATGCCATCGGCGTGCGCAGGAGCGTGCTCGGCGCCTGCGGCGATTGGCACCACCCGCTGTGCACAATCGCACGGCGGCATGCTGCTACCATTCTTCTTGTATCTTCCGTGGCAGCACCGGCGGCATCGCCGTACGGGGTCCATGAGCAGGGGAGAGTAGATGAAGTACTTTGGCACCGACGGCTTCCGCGGCCGCGCGAACGAGGGCCTCAACGTCGAGCACGCATACAAGATCGGCCGCTTCGTGGGTTGGTACTACGGAGCACGCCAGGCTCGCAAGGCTCGCATCGTCATTGGCAAGGACACCCGTCGCTCCAGCTACATGTTCGAGAGCGCCCTTGTGTCCGGCCTGGTAGCCTCCGGAGCCGACGCCTACATGCTGCACGTCATTCCCACGCCGGGCGTCAGCTACGAGACCGTGGACGGGCAGTTCGATTGCGGCGTCATGATTACCGCCTCGCATAACCCCTTCACCGATAACGGCATCAAGCTGGTCAATGCCGACGGCTTCAAGATGGACGAGGACGTCCTCGAGGAGGTCGAGCGCTACATCGACGGCGAGCTCGAGATCCCCCTCGCCACCGGAGACGCCATCGGCTGCACCGTCGACTACATGCAGGGCCGCAACCGCTACATCGCCCACCTCATCGCGAGCGCCAACTTCTCGCTTCAGGGCGTAAAGGTGGGCCTGGACTGCGCCAACGGCGCCGCTAGCTCCGTCGCGCGTCCCGTCTTCGACGCGCTGGGCGCTGACGTCCGCGTGATCAACAACGCGCCCAACGGCTTCAACATCAACGTCGACTGTGGCAGCACCCACATCGAGCGTCTCCAGCGCCACGTGGTGGAGCAGGGCCTGGACGTGGGCTTCGCCTATGACGGCGATGCCGACCGCTGCATTGCCGTGGACGAGCGCGGGCACGTGGTGGACGGCGACCTCATCCTCTACGTCTGCGGCAAGTACCTTCACAAGCACGGCCGCCTCGCGGGCGGCACCGTGGTGCCCACCGTCATGAGCAACTTCGGCCTCTTCCGCGCCTTCGACGAGGCGAACCTCCAGTACGAGACTACCGCCGTGGGCGACAAGAACGTCTATGCCTGCATGCGCCAGAACGGCTATTCGCTGGGCGGCGAGCAGAGCGGCCACATTATCTTCGGCGACATCGAGCGCACCGGCGACGGCATCATGACCAGCCTCCGCATGATGGAGGTCATCCGCGCCGAGCGAGAGAGGCTCTCGGTCCTCTGCTCTCCGGTCAAGCTGTACCCACAGCTCCTGGTCAACGTGCGCGTGAGCGACAAGGAGGCCGCCATGGGCTCGCCCGAGGTCAAGGCCGCGGTGGCCGAGGCCGAGCGCTTCCTGGAAGGCAACGGCCGCGTGCTCGTGCGCGCAAGCGGCACCGAGCCCCTGGTGCGCGTGCTTGCCGAGGCGCCCGAGGATGCGCTCTGCCGCCAGGCGGACGACATCGTGCTCAAGGCCTTGGAGCCCTTCAAGGCCTAGGCCGACAAAGCACCACGGGGCCCACCCGACGGGCTCGTGGCCCATGCCCCTCTCGCCTGACTTTTCCCATGCGAGAGGGGCTCGTCCTACGTGCTGGTAGAATGGCCAGACAGTACGTAAACGCAACGCAATCGGAGGTGTCACATGTGCGGAATCGTCGGCTACACGGGACGCAGGCAGGCTGCCGAGTTCCTTCTCTCGGGCCTCGCCGCCCTCGAGTACCGTGGCTACGACTCCGCCGGGATTGACGTGATGGCGTCCGACGGCGAGCTCCATGGCGTGAAGTGCGCCGGGCGCGTGGCCACCCTGGTCGAGCGCTGCAGGACGGCCAACCTCACGGGCACCACCGGCATCGCTCACACACGTTGGGCGACCCACGGTGCCCCCACCGACCGCAATGCCCATCCGCACCTCGACTGCGACGGGCGCATCGCCATCGTCCACAACGGCATCATCGAGAACTTCCGTGAGCTTCGTTCCCAGCTCAGGCTCGCGGGCCACCAGTTTGCGAGCGACACCGACTCCGAGGTCGTGGCGCACCTGGTGGAGGACGCCTGGAAGGGCCCCGCCAAGGGTGATCTGCTGCGCGCCGTGCGCTACGCGTGCCGCCGCCTCCAGGGCTCCTGGGCCCTGGTCGTGGAGTGCTCCGACGTCCCCGGCCAGCTGGTCGTGGCCCGCAAGGGCTCGCCACTCGTGCTCGCCTCGACGGATGACGGTGCCTACGCGGCGTCGGACGTGATGCCCCTCTCGCCCGTGTCCTCCGACGTCATCCAGCTCGAGGACGACCAGTTCGCCCTCCTGCGCGCGGACGGGACGGTCGAGGTCTTCGACGACGAGGGCGAGCTGGTGGCCCATCCCAGCACGCTCAGGATCGACTGGGACGCCTCCGCCGCCACCCTGGGCGGACACGCCGACTTCATGGCAAAGGAGATAAGCGAGCAGCCCGAGGCCATCGAGCGCCTCCTCAAGGGCCGCCTGGGCGAGCATGGCATCGAGCTCGACGAGCTCAGCATGACCTCCGAGGAGCTCGCAGGCATAGACCGCGTGTACGTCGTCGCCTGCGGCACCTCCTACCACGTGGGGCTCATCGCCCGGAGCATGATCGAGGACTGGGCGCACGTCCCCGTCTTCTGCGAGTACGCCTCGGAGCTCAACTACAAGGACCCGCTCGTGAGCGGCCGCACGCTCTGCGTGGTCATCACCCAGTCGGGGGAGACGGCCGACACCCTCACCGCCGCCCGTCGCATGAGGGCCTTGGGCTGCAAGGTCTTCGCGATCACCAACGTCCTGGGGTCCAGCGCCGCGCGCGAGAGCGACGGGACCCTCTATGTGCAGGCCGGGCCAGAGATCTGCGTCTGCTCGACCAAGGCCTACACGGCGCAGATGGTCGCGGCGGCGCTCCTCGCCCTGAGGCTCGCGCTCGCCAACGGGTCCATGGACCTCGACGAGGTGCGTCGGCACTTCGACAACCTCGAGGCCCTGCCGGACCTCGTGCGCGAGGTCATCGCGCGCCGCTGGCAGGACAAGCGCGCCGCCCGGCACTTCCGTCGGGCCGCCTCCGCCCTCTTCCTGGGCCGCGGCGTCAACGCGACGACCGCCTACGAGGGAGCGCTCAAGCTCAAGGAGGTCAGCTACCTCCACGCCGAGGCCTACCCCGCCGGCGAGATGAAGCACGGGCCCATCGCCCTGCTCGAGCCAGGCTTCCCCGTGGTGGCGATCGTTCCCGCCGACCACGTGCACGACAAGACCGTGTCCAATATCCAGGAGGTCATGGCCCGCGGCGCCACCTGCGTCGCCGTAGCCACCGACGGCGACGAGGCCGTGGGCGCCCTCTGCGAGGACACGCTCTGGATTCCCGAGGTCCCCGAGGAGAAACTCGTGCCCATCGTCGCCATCGTCCACCTCCAGCTTCTGGCCCGCTATGTCGCCCGCGCGCGCGGCTGCGACGTGGACAAGCCGCGCAACCTGGCCAAGTCGGTCACGGTGGAGTAGCCATGGCGTCGGCGGGAGTGGGCTTCTCCATGCTCGAGGTCGCGCGCATGGAGCGTGCGCTCGAGAGGCATCCCTCCTTTGCGGGAAGGGTGTTCTCCGAGGACGAGCGGTCGCACTGCGCCGCGACGTCCCGCCCCGTCGGACACCTCGCCGCCCGCTTCGCGGCGCGCGGGGCGGTGGCCCGCGCCCTGGGCGTGACGGACTCCGGCCCCTTCCTGGGACTGCACGATGTCGAGGTGGAGCTGGACTCCGCGGGCAGGACTCAGGCGAGGCTCGCGGGGACGGCGCTCGCCCTGGCCCGCGAGCAGGGGGTGAGCGAGATTGCGCTCTCGCTCTCGCTCACCAGGGAGATCGCCACCGCAAACGCCGTCGCGGTGAGCGATGCGGTGCGCCCCCGCGCTGACGAGGGGCCCGATGCCGCCAAGCAGATGCAGGCCTCGTTCAAGGCGGCACGGTCGGTCATCGACGAGCTCGAGCTCCTTCAGGGCGGCGGGGGAGAGTTGCCCCTCTCCGAGCCCGCGGGCCCAGGGACAGGGGAGTCGGGCGACGTGACGGACGAGGTGGACGTGCAGATGGAAGCTGCCGGGGAGGCCGCGGGCTCGCCAACGCTCCCCGGCATCGCGATAGGAGGCTGACATGCAGCCCGTGCTCAACATCGAGGACATCAAGAGGGTCGAGGCGGGGCTCACCAACGTGGGCGTAAGCATATCCGAGCTCATGCACCGCGCCGGCACCGCCGCCGCCAACGAGGCGCTGCGCCTGGCGCATCCGCAGGGCGCGGTCGTGCTCTGCGGCCTGGGCAACAACGGGGGCGACGGCTGGGTCGCCGCCGAGGAGCTGCTCTCCAAGGGAGTCGAAGTCTATGCGGTGACTCCCGTCGAGCCCGACCAGATCAAGGGTGACCTCGCCCGCGTGGTGGCAAAGAGCGCGCAGGTCGCGGGCGTGTCCATCGTGGTTGCTCCCCCGCGCGAGCTGCTCGAGGGGCTCCTCTCGGACGCCGACGTGGCCATCGACGCCATGCTGGGCACGGGGTTCCGCGGCGTCCCCCGCGCACCCTTCGACATCTGGATCGACTGCCTCAACGGCAGCGACGTCCAGGTGGTCTCGGTCGACGTGCCCAGCGGCCTTTCGGCCCAGACGGGCCTTGCCGAGGACGCCTGCGTGGCGGCCGACCTCACCGTGACCATGCTCGCCCTCAAGCCGGGCCTGCTTTCGGACGACGGACGTGACGCCTGCGGCGCCATCGTGGTGGCGCCCCTGGCCGAGCAGACGGAGCGTCTGGTCCTCGAGGCAGATCCCGTTGCCTGGAGGGCCGACCTGGACGACTACGACTCCGTCCTGCGCCCGTCCTCGAGCGCCGACGACAAGTTCCGTCGCGGCTCGGTGCTCGTGGTGGGAGGCTCCTCTCGCTTCCCCGGTGCCCCCATGATGGCGGCCCTGGCTGCTGCCCGTGCCGGTGCGGGCTACGTCACCCTCGCCGTACCCGCGGCCATCGCGCCCATCGTCCAGTCCCAGATGCTCGAGATTCCGGTCATCGCGCTGCCCTGCGAGGCGGACGGGACCTTCTCGGCAAAGGCTGCCGAGGCGGTGGCGGAGCTCGCCGCGAAGCGCACGGCTACCGTCGTCGGCCCGGGCATGCGCGTGAGCTCGGGCACCGTCGGGGTCGTGTCCGCCCTCCTGGGCACTCCCGTCCCCCTGGTGGTCGACGCGGACGGCCTGAACTGCATCTCTCGCCTGACCTCCAACGCGCTCGACGACTTCCCCGAGCTCCTGCGCAGGGACAGCCCCCTGGTGCTCACCCCGCACCGCGGGGAGCTGGGACGCCTGGTTGGCCTGCAGGACACCCCTCCCGCGAGCCTCACCGCCGCAATGGAGGCCGCCCGTCGCATCGTGTGGTCCGACGGGGGCAGCGAGCTCTGCGTGGTCTCGAAGGGGTCCGCGACCGCCTGCGTGAGCGTGGACGCCGCCTTCCTGCCCAAGCCCGGTCCCGCTGCGCTGGCGACGGCGGGCTCCGGTGACGTCCTGGGCGGCATAATTGCCGCCTACCTGGCCCGCTCCAACGTGGAGGCCGACGACCTCCCCGTGCTCGCCGCCTACGCCTGCGAGGTCCACGGCTACGCCGGCTCCATCGCGGCGCAGCGCGTGGGGGCCAACGCCGTCATGGCCCACGACCTCATCGACGCGATCGGCCTGGCGGAGGACGCCCTCCTCGAGCAGGTCAACGCGGCGGTCACGGGCATGGGCGAGAAGAACTAGCCTCAAAAGGAGTCGCGAAGATGGCAGTGAGCAGGGAACCACAGACGCGCGCGGCCTGGGTGGAGGTCGACCTCAACGCCGTGCGCAAGAACACGCGGGCCTTCAAGGCGCTCCTGCGCCCGGGCGTCCAGATGATGTGCGCCGTGAAGGCGGACGCCTATGGGCATGGGGCGGTCGAGTGCGCCCGCGCCATGCACGCCTCGGGCGCGAGCCAGTTCGCCGTGGCCACGGTGGACGAGGGCGTCGAGCTTAGGAAGGCCGGCATCGAGTGGCCCGTCCTCATGCTCAACGAGTCGCCGCTCCAGAGCATCGACGTGCTTCTCGAGTACGACATCATGCCCTCGGTGTACGACATGGACTTCGCGCTCGCCTATGGCGAGCGTGCCGTGGCGCTGGACAAGGTCGGCAAGTACCACCTGGCGATAGACACCGGCATGAGCCGCATCGGCGTGATGCCGGAGGACGCGGTGGAGTTCCGCCGCATGATCGACTTCCACCGTGGCATCGAGTGCGCGGGCACCTTCACCCACTTTGCCACCGCCGACGTGGTGGGCGACTGGGACTTCCGCCAGCAGAGCACGCGCTTCATGGACACGGTGGGCGCGCTGCGCGACGCCGGCCTGGACTGCGGTCTGGTGCACTGCGACAACACGCCGGGGACGGTCCTCCATCCCGAGCTCCACAACGACATGTGCCGTGTGGGCATCGGCCTCTATGGCCTGCACCCCGCAGACACCACGGTCCCCCGCATCCAGCTCGTCCCCGCCATGAGCGTGCGCGCCCGCGTGACCCGCGTGGCGCGTCCCGCCGTGGGCGAGGGCGTGGGCTATGGGCTCACCTACCGCGTGCCCAAGCCCAGCATCCAGATTGCCACGGTGCCCATCGGGTACGCGGACGGCCTCGCCCGCAGCCTCTCCAACAACATGGACGTCCTGGTGCGCGGGCAGCGTGCCCGCCAGGTGGGTCGCATCTGCATGGACCAGTTCATGTTCGCCGTGGACGTCAACGACGCGCGCGCATACCGGCCTGTCGAGCCCGTGGAGCGCGGCGACCTGGTCACGGTCATGGGCGTCGACGGCGACGAGGAGATCACGGCGGACGAGATGGCCCGACGCCGTGGGACCATCAACTACGAGGTAACCTGCGACTTTGGCATGCGCCTCGAAAAAGTGTTCGTCTAGGAAGGCGATGCCATGCTTCAGATTCCAGGACACCAGAACCAGCGTCCCCGTGAGGTGACCCTCGAGGAGGTCCGTGCCACCCTGGGCGACTGCCACCTCTGCCCCCTGGGAGAGACGCGCAACAAGCTCGTGTTTGGCGTGGGCAACCCCCGCGCCCGCGTCATGTTCATCGGCGAGGGGCCCGGAAGGAACGAGGACCTGCAGGGTGAGCCCTTCGTGGGTGCCGCCGGCAAGAAGCTCGACGCGCTCCTCTCGCTCGCCGGCCTCACCCGCGACCAGATTTACATCGCCAACGTGGTGAAGTGCCGCCCGCCCTCGAACCGCAATCCGCGCCCGGAAGAGATCGAGGCCTGCTCGCCCTTCCTGCGCGAGCAGGTGCGCTCCGTCTGGCCCGACGTCATCGTCTGCCTGGGCAACTTCGCCTCGCAATGGGTGCTGAGGACCGAGCTGGGCGTGACCAAGCTGCGTGGTCGCTTCCACCAGACGGGCCACTTCGTGGTGATGCCCACCTTCCATCCCGCTGCCTGCATCTATCATTCCGACTGGCAGCCCCTGCTCGAGAGCGACCTGCGCATGGTGGGCGAGTGGCTGCGCGAGCACCCGGTCGAGGAGGCCGCGCATGAGTAGGCCCTGCGGGCGCGTGGGGGAGGGCGAGTTCGACTCCGCCTCGCAGGAAGAGACCGTCGCCCTGGGCGAACTGCTTGGCGCCCTGCTCGAGCCCACCGACGTCCTCGTCCTGACGGGCGACCTCGGTGCGGGGAAGACCCAGCTCACCAAGGGGGTCGCCGCCGGCCTGGGAATCGAGGACGACGTGACCAGCCCCACCTTCACCATCGAGATGGTCTATGGCGGGGGGCGCATGCCGCTCTATCACTTCGACCTCTACCGCCTGGACGACCCCGACCAGCTCGAGGACATCGGTCTCTACGACGCCATGGGCGTTGACGGGCCCTGCCTCATCGAGTGGGGCGAGCAGTTCCTGGAGCAGATCGGCCCGGAGCGCGTGGACGTGTTCCTCTCGCGCAGGGACGAGGAGTCCCAGGTGGGGGAGGAGCCGAGGCGCTCCATCCGCTTCGTGGCGCACGACGAGCGCGGGCGGGAGCTGGTCCGCGCGCTCGACGCTGCCGTGGATGCCCATGCAGGCGAGAGGACCCAGGAGGCCTAGGCCGGACGAACCCTTGCGCGGCGCGGTGGCCTTGCCCGCGCATGTGCCGACGGCGGCTGGCGTGGCCTGTGTCTGCGCCCGCTCCCTCGTAGCGCTACACTGTGCGCGTTTTGCAAAAGCCAAGAGCCGACCGCGGCGTGCGCGGCCGACGGATTGCGGGTGATGTCCCATGGCCCAGGGTGGCCCCAGCTCCCGGATTGTGCTTGCCCTCGACAGCTCCACCGACATGCTGGCCTGCGCAGTCGCGCGCGTCGCTGCCGATGGTTCGATGGAGCTTCTCGCCTCTGGCGACCATCTCTGCCGCCGTCGCGCCAACGTCGAGCTCACCACGACGGCGCTCGACGTGCTGGCGCGTGCCGGGCTCTCCATGGGCGACGTGGACTCCGTGCTGGTGGGCCGCGGTCCCGGGTCGTTCACCGGAGTGCGCATAGGCATCGCCACCGCGAAGGGCCTGGCCTGCGGGCGTGGCATCCCCCTCCACGGTGTCTCGACCCTGGATGCCGTCGCCTGGGGCGCGTGGGAGTCTGGCGTCCGCGGCATGCTGGCGGTGCTGGGCGACGCCATGCGCGGGGAGCTGTATCCTGGCGTGTACCGACTGGACGAGTCCGGTGCGCACCGCTGCTTCGACGTGGAGCGCGTCTGCGCCGCGGATGTCGCCGTGGCGGAGCTCGCCACTCGCTCGGACGCGGGCGAGCTGCTACTTGCGGGCGACGGGCTCAAGAAGTATCGCGCGCGCTTCGAGGCGGCAGGGCTTGTGCGGGTCGCCGACGAGGCGCTCTGGCACCCCAGCGCTTCGGGCCTCCTGAGGTCGTTCCTCTCGCCCGACTGGGTGCCGGCCGTGGGGGACGGGGACCCTGCCCTGGTCCTGCCCGTGTACACGCGGCTCTCTGACGCGGAGGAGAACGAGCGCAAGCGCCTGGGGCTGGCGGCCCCCGCCAGCGTGAGGGTGACCGGTACCGCCGACGCGCTCGCGGGGCGCCACCTGCAGCTGCGACCCATGTCCGTGAATGACCTCGACGCCGTTGCCGCGCTCGAGGACGCTGCCTACGAGGGGAGCGACCACAGCGCCTGGACGCGCCAGATGTTCTACGAGGAGCTCTTCGCCCCCCAGCGCAGCTGGTGGGTGGCTCACGACCAGGGCGAGCTCGTGGGGTTCGCAGGGGCGAGCCTCGCGGGGTCCGACTTCGAGCTGCTGGAGGTCGTGGTGGCGGAGGGACGTCGCCGCGAGGGAATCGCGTCCAGGCTGCTGGGCCGCGTTGCCTATGACGGACAGACGCTCAACGCCACTGCCATGACGCTGGAGGTGGCGGAGGACAACGCCGCCGCCCGCGAGCTGTACGGGCGTCTCGGCTTCGTCGAGGCGGGTCGCCGCCGGGGCTACTACGGCCCCGGTGCCGACGCGCTTCTGATGCGCGCCGAGCTGCCCCTTGGGGCGGACGCGTCGCTCGTGGCGGACCAGCCCCAGCCCAGCGCCTCCATCCGACCCTGGCCCGTCGTGCCCGGCGAGCGCAGCGTCGCCTCCCGCGACGCGTTGGCCAAGGCGGGCGACCTGGTGCTGGCCATCGAGTCGTCCTGCGACGAGACGGCCATGGCCGTCATCGACTCCAACGGCGTGGTCTGCGCCAACGTGGTGGCGACATCCGTCGACTTCCACGCCCGCTTTGGCGGAGTGGTGCCCGAGATCGCGAGTCGCAAGCACGTCGAGGCAATCGTCGGCGTCTTCGAGGAGGTCATGGCACGGGCTGGCGCGCACTTTGGCTGCGATACGCTGGCGCCGTTCGACCTCGCCTGCGTGGGCGTCACGGCCGGCCCCGGCCTGGTCGGTGCCCTCGTCGTGGGGGTTGCCTTCGCGAAGGGCCTCTGCGCCGCTGCAGGGCTGCCCCTCACGCCGGTGAACCACCTCGAGGGGCACCTCCTGGCGAACCTCTTCGAGACCCCGGACCTGCAGCCTCCCTTCGTGGCGAGCCTGGTCTCGGGTGGCAACACCATGCTGGTCCACGTGCGAGGCTGGGGGGACTACCAGCTCTTGGGAGCCACGATTGACGACGCCGTGGGGGAGGCCTTCGACAAGGTCGCCAAGGCGCTGGGGCTGGGCTATCCCGGCGGGCCCGTGATCTCGAAGCTCGGGGCGCAGGGCAACAAGAAGGCCATCCACTTCCCGCGTGCCATGATGCACAGCCACGACTACCGCTTCTCGTTGAGTGGGCTCAAGACGGCGGTCATCACCTACATCGAGGGGGAGAACAAGGCGGGCCGTCCCATCAACCTGCCCGATCTGGCGGCGTCATTCGAGGCTGCGGTCATTGACGTGCAGGTGTCGAAGGCCATCACGGCGGTGGGCGAGACGGGAGTGGGCGACTTCTGCGTGGGTGGTGGCGTGGCGGCGAATCCTGCGCTCAGGGCCGAGTACCGCAAGAAGCTCCCGCGGCGTGGCGTGCGCGTGACCGTGCCGCCCATGGTGGTGTGCGGGGACAACGGTGCGATGATCGCCGTGGCCGCGCTGCGCAACTGGAAGGCCGGTGTTACGGCCGACCTCACCTTGGATGCGGATCCCAATGCCAAGCTGGGCTGCTGGTCGTCCGAACTGGCGCCCGTCGTCGGCGAGGGCTGGCCGCCTAAGAAGGCCGGCAAGTAGGAGGGGGCCGGTGCTCCCGAGGCTAGGTTTCGAGCTCTTCGAAGTCGTACGGCTGAAGGTCGGCGAGTAGGAGGGGCTGGCACTCCCGTCGGCTCGCGTCCCGGTGCTGACGGAGCGCCGGGCCGCGCCGGCACCCCACGACCTCGTGCTGCCTGTCGCTCGCGTCTCGCTGGCACCTCGTGACCCCGCACCGCTCGCCTGTCGCCTTGGGGCCCGCTCCGTCTGCCGGCCGCCTTGTGAACCGCGTCGTCTGCCGGCTGCTCGTTGCTCGTATCGCCAGCTCCTCTCGCTAAAAAAGAAGTTAATAAAATTGTTTGCTGTTTTTTGATTTATTAATTGATTTAAATTTTCAGCTGTTTAGATTTCCGCAGGTAGATGACCTGTATTGTTTTTTAGTTGTATGCGGAATCCGCATACAACTCGCGTGGCAGACGATTGCGCGATTGAATGCTGCCGTATCGGGTGACTGGCGACCCAAAAAAGCGCATGGCTGCACATTGCTTGCATGCAGCTGCCTGCAGTCGAATTCCCGTGAAGATGAGAATTGCGAGATGCCGGCCAATATCATGTCTCCCAATGAAGGGGTTATGGGGAGAGGTGATTATCTACTATGAAACTGTTTCTTGGACACTGGACGGCGCTGCGCCTCTGGAGGCGGCTGCGGATGTGCGGTGTCACGCCTCCCGTCGCTCGCCTGGGCCGTCTCGACGGCTGCGTCTGCCGCAAGCGGCAGCTCGTCGATTGCGGAATCAGCCTCTCTCCCCCTGCCGTCTCCTCGCGCGTGGGTTGCGCCGACCTGGAGGTAGCGCTCGTCGACCCGACGTCCGGGGACGTCCGTCTTGACCTGCTCGTGGGCGACCGCGCGGCGATAAGCGGCCTGAGGAACGTCAGGCACCACCTCCTTGCCGGCGCGCTCCCTCCGGGCTCGCTCAGGATGGTCGCCGACGGCATCTACCTGCCCAGCCCAGAGCTTACCTACCTTTTGCTCGCGCCCGAGCTCTCTGGGCTGCGCCGAATCGCGCTGGCGCACGAGCTCGTGGGGAGCTACGCGCTGGACCCTGCCTCTCCCAACGGTTTCGCGAGTGGTCTGACGCCGGCCACGTCGCTCGACCGGCTGAGGGGCTACCTGGAGCGCTCGACCTGCCGCCGCTGCGCGGCGAGGGCTCTCGAGGACCTGGGGATGGTGCACGAGGGCAGCGCCTCCCCGCGCGAGACGGACCTGGCCATGGCGTTCTGCCTGCCCGCACGCGACGGGGGCTACGGGCTGGGACGCTTCGAGATGAACAGGGAGCTGAGCTTCGGGGGCGAGCTTGCGGCGTTGGTGGGTGGGGTCCGGCGGTACCCGGACCTTCTCTTCCCGGACGCGCGGGTGGTCGTGGAATACGACAGCGACCAGTGGCATGGCGGGGGCCTGAAGCCGAGCCTGGACAGGGACCGGTCGGATGGCCTCTCCGCGGCTGGTTATACGGTGCTCACCTTCACCAACCTGCACTTTGGCAGCTACGAGAGCTTTGCCCGACAGATGCGTCGGCTTGCGGGGCATCTGGGAGAGGACCTGGCATGTGAGGACGAGGCGCTCGTCTTTGCCCGCAGGCGCCTCTTCGACTTCCTTCGCTCTCCTGGTCGGCTCGTGTACTAGGGGGTCTGGGCTCTGGAGTTGCTGCGTCGTCGCCCGGACGTCTGCCGCGAGACTCCCGTGCCCGTCGCGAGACTCCCGTGCCCGCTGCAAGACTCCCCCGTGCCCGCTGCGAGACTCTCGTGCCCGCTGCGAGACCCCCCCGTGCCCGCTGCAAGACTCCCCCGTGCCCGCTGCAAACTCTCGTTGTGGCATCCCCGCGTCACCCTGAAAGCTAGTTTCCAAATTTGTGTGCGGTTTTTCTCTTCACTATTTGATATAGATTTTCAGGAGAATACGTTTTCGCAGGTAGAAGCATTGGGCCGATTTTGAGTTGTGTGCGGAATCCGCATACAACTCTGAGGAGCTGCCGCTGCCGCGCCGAGGAGCTGCCGCGCCGGGGGTTGCGGAGCTGGGGGGCCGCTGCTGTGCTGGAGGGGGCCGCACTGCGCCGCCAGCTCCGTAGCGCCGCTGCGACAGAGGCGCCTCGCCACATGCTGCCACGCCAGTGCCGCGCGCCGTCGCTCTGTGGCAGGTGAGAATCACGCGCGTTACCTGGATGTTTCATATCCCACGAAGTTTGCGTCACGCGCGTCCGAGGGGCGTAGCTTATGCCTAGCGACGTAACTTTCTCGCATTAAGTTGCAAGGGGGAGGGGAATGGGTCCCCTCCGGTTGCGCTCGCGGAAGGGGTCTTAACAGACAGTCAGGAAGAAAGAGGAACCGCCATGACCACCGACTCTCGCACAGCCATCACAAACGCCACCCAAGACGAGAAGCGCCAGCACGTCTCGCGTCGTGACTTCCTCAAGCTCTCGGGCATCAGCGCCTTGAGCATCGCCGGAATGACCGTCCTCACTGCCTGCGGCCCCGCAGCCCAGAGCTCTACCACAGACAACAGCTCCGCATCCTCTGTCTCTTCCTCGAACGACGGCACCCTTGGCGACGGCAAGACCCTGCGCATCGGCATGGAGGCGGCGTACGCCCCCTACAACTGGCAGGTGTCCGAGGCGAGCGACCACACCATCCCCATCCAGAACGTGAGCGGCGCGTACGCTGACGGCTACGACGTTCAGATGGCAAAGGTGGTCGCCGACGCGCTCGGCATGGAGCCGGTCGCCGTGAAGATGAGCTTCACCGGCCTCATCGACGCCCTCAACAACGGCCAGATCGACATCATCATGGCCGGCATGAGCGCCACCGAAGAGCGTCGCCAGGCCATCGACTTCTCCGACCCCTACTTCGAGGGTGGCTTTGGCCTTCTGGTGAAGAGCGACTCGCAGTACGCGAGCGCCACTAGCCTCGAGGACTTCTCGGGCGCCGCCGTCCTGGGCCAGAAGGACACCATGCTCGACGACGTGATCGACGACATCCCCGGCGTCAACCACCTCACGCCGGTCGACTCCGTGCCCTCCCAGATCTCGCAGCTCAACCAGGGCACCTGCGACGCCATCACCTTCAACACCGAGAACACCGATGGCTTCCTCCGCGCCAACCCTGGACTGGTCGCCGTCCAGTTCGCCGAGGGCAAGGGCTTCACGGAGACCGTTCCTGCCAACGCCGGCATCGCGAAGGGTCAGGACGCAGTCCTCGCCAAGGTCAACGACGCCCTCGCGACCGTCTCCACCGACGAGCGCCAGTCTGTCTTCGACGCCTGCGTCGAGCGCCAGCCGGCGTAGTCCGGGCAGCGCACCAGGCTGTTCCCAACCACGCCAAGTCGTTCCCAACCCGGAACGCGCACCTCGTCTCCCGCATGTCGGGCGACGAGGTGCGTCGCCGTTCCTCTCCCCATTAATTCCTAGGAGGTTGTGCTCATGGGTACAGACCGGGAGGGCCTTACCAGACCCGCCGAAACATCGCCTGCCGAGGCTGGCGCGCCAGACGCGCCAAGGTCGCACGGACGCCTAGCCAGCTTCGTGACATCAGACCACCGATACGTATTCCTGGGTACGAGCGTCCTCGCGCTTGCGGGCATCTGGCTTTCGATGCAGCCCCGCTCCCCCTGGAGCTTCCTCAGGGGCGCCTACGCGGTGGAAGTCGTCCTGTACTACGTCCTGGTGGCGTGGGTCGCGCTCTCGCTCGTCGCGCTCGCCAACAAGCTCGCCAGGTGGCGCGACTACATGCGGGTCTCCCTGTTCGTGCGTCCCGGCGCCAAGCGAGCGGAGAGGTACCTCTCGTATGCAGTCGTGGCCATCTTTGCCGTGCTCTTCGTCGACCGCGCCGTGATGGGGCTATGCTCGGCGGTGTCGGCAGCCATCTCGTCTGATTCGAACCCGACGGACTTTCTGGGCGGAGCCATCTACATGCTCTACGAGGGCCGCGACGTCTTCGCGAAGGGCATCGCCACCACCATCGGGCTCGCCACCTTCGGCACGGTCATCGCCTTCTTCCTCGCCATACTCCTGGTCTTCCTGCGCATACAGACGGTTGACCGCCCCGACAACGACCTCGTCCGCTTCCTCAAGGTCGTGGGCACCACCTTCGCCAAGGCCTACTCCGCCGTGGTGCGCGGGACCCCGATGATGGTCCAGTCCCTGCTGATCTACTTCGCTGGCTTCGCCATCCTGCGTGGGACCGGCATGAGCACGTCCCAGATCGGCGCGATCTGGAGCACCTTCGTCGCCGGCCTCACGACCATCTCGCTCAACTCCACCGCTTACATGATGGAGGTCCTGCGCGGCGGCATCGAGGCGGTCGACGTGGGCCAGGCCGAGGCGGCGCGGTCGCTGGGCCTCTCGCAGTGGCAGGCGATGACCAAGGTCGTCTTCCCCCAGGGCATAAAGAACGCGATCCCCGCCCTGTCCAACGAGCTCGTCGTCAACATCAAGGACTCCTCCGTCCTCTCGGTCATCGGCGTCTTCGACCTGATGTTCGCGACGACCACGGTGGCTGGCATCTACTATCGCCAGCTCGAGGTGTACGCCATCGCCGCGGTCTGCTACCTCGTCCTCACCATGGTCGCCTCCAAGCTGCTCTCGATGTTCGCGCGGCACCTCGAGGTGCAGAGCCCCGGGCCGGTGCTCTCCACGTCGGACATGACCTCGACGCACGGCACCGCCGGCGGCATGGCAGACCCCAGCCGCGTCAGGCTCTCCCCGAGGCACCCCGCCGAGAAGAACGACATGGGAGGCAGGTAGGACATGGACTTCCGCGAGCAAGAGGTCGTGACTCCGGTGATGGCAAAGAGGGAGGAGGGCCCCATGGACCCAATCATCCGCGTCGAGGGGCTGCGCAAGTCGTTTGGCAGCAACGTCGTGCTGAGGGACATCGACTTCCAGGTCATGCTCGGCGAGGTCGTGACCATCATCGGGGCCTCCGGTTCCGGCAAGTCAACCCTGCTGCGCTGCATCAACCTCCTCGAGACGCCCGACGCGGGCCACGTCTGGTTCCACGGAGAGGACCTTGCCTCCCGGCACGTGGACGTGAATCGCCTGCGCGAGAAGATTGGCATGGTCTTCCAGGGCTTCAACCTCTTCAACAACATGGACGTGCTCCAGAACTGCACCCTCGCTCCCGTCACGCTCGGCAAGATGGGCAGGGAGGAGGCCGAGGCCGAGGCGATGCGCAACCTCGAGTCCGTTGGGCTCGCGGGCTTCGCGCATGCCGCCGTCACGTCCCTCTCGGGCGGGCAGAAGCAGCGCGTTGCCATTGCCCGCGCCCTCTGCATGAAGCCCGACCTCATGCTGTTCGATGAGCCCACCTCTGCCCTCGACCCCGAGATCGTGGGAGAGGTGCTCTCCGTCATGCGCGACCTGGCCGCCCAGGGGATGACCATGGTCGTCGTGACCCACGAGATGGAGTTCGCCAAGAACGTCTCGGACAAGGTCGTGTTCATGGACCAGGGCGTCATCGCCGAGTCCGGGGACCCCGGGAAGATGTTCTCCTCCCCAGAGCTGCCGCGCACGCGCGAGTTCCTCGCGCGCTACCTCGACGGGCCGAAGGCGGGGGAGTAGGGCGTGGCCGAGGTCTGGCGCTACTTCGCGCACGAGGACGACTTTCCCGACCTCGACGGCGACGCCGCCTGCCGCAGGCTTGGTGACGCGCTCGCCATACCCACGGTGGACGGCCCGTCCCGGGAGCTGACCGACTGGGCGGCGTTCGACCGTCTCGAGGGCCATCTGCACGCCTCCTTTCCCCTGACCTTCGCCGCGGCGACAGCCGAGCGCGTTGACCACTCCCTCCTGCTCACGCTTCCGGGAAGCGACCCCTCGCTCGACCCGGCCCTGTTCATGGGTCACGTCGACGTGGTTCCCGTGGTCCCCGGCACGGAAGGCGACTGGACGCATGGCGCGTTCTCGGGGCACGTGGACGGGGAGTACGTGTGGGGACGCGGCGCGCTGGACATGACCGACCAGGTCGTGGGGTACTTTGAGGCGATCGAGTACGCGCTCTCGCATGGTTGGGCGCTTCGCCGCACGCTCCTCGTCACCCTCGGGCAGGACGAGGAGACCCTGCAGTCTGGAGCCCGGCGCATGGGCGCGCTGCTCGCCGGGCGTGGGATTCGCCTGGCATGGCTGGTGGACGAGGGCGACTACCGCATCGTGGACACCGGGCTCTACGGGGCCCCAGGCCACCACGGCATGAGGGTCAGCCTCGCCGAGAAGGGCTACGCCGACCTGCGCCTTACGGTGAGGAGCCACGGCGGCCACTCATCGAACCCCTTCGGGGGCAGCTCCCTGGCCACGCTTGGCGAGGCGATCGCCCGCGTGGCCAGGGACCCTTGGCCCGTCGAGCTGACGGAGCTGAGCCGCAGGACGCTCGAGGCCGTGGCAGCCTGGGTGAGCCAGGAGCCGCTCGCCTCTCTGGTGAGGTCAGGTGAGGGGGAGGGCACGCGGGACGCGATCGACCGCAACGCCGATGCCATCGCCCGGCTGTTCCTCGGCTCGCGCGAGCTCTTCCCCCTCGTCACCACCACGGTGGCGCCCACCATGATCGAGGGCGGGTCCAAGCAGGCAAACGTGCTCCCGCAGGACATGAGCGCCGTCGTCAACTTCCGCATGCTTCCCGGGGTGACCTGCGCGGCGGTCGTGGCGCGGGTGAGGGAGCTCCTGGCAGACCTGCCTGTGGAGGTCGAGCTGCTCGCCGAGGTGAGCAGCAGCCCGTCGCAGGTGTCGCGTTCGGACGGTCCGGGCTTCAGATTCCTCGAGCGCGTCGCCGCCCGCTATTTCAGGGAGCCTGAATCGGAAGAGCCGCTCAAGCTGATTCCCGCCATCGTCGTTGGCGCGTCGGACGCCCAGATGTACGACCGCGTTTGTGACTCGTGCCTGCGATTCTCCCCCTTCGTGGCGGATGACGAGGAGGTCGAGCGCGGCGTTCACGGCACCGACGAGCGCATCACGCGACGCGCCTACCTGCAGGGCGTGCGCTTCCTCATCGGGCTCATCCGCGAGGCGCTGCTCTGATCGGGACACCCCGGCGAGGGCCCCGACGTCCCTTGCCGGGCCATGATGTCCCGCACTGGACTATAGAATGAGCGAGAAAATCGTGCGTCCGCGGCCGTGGCCAAGTCCCAGACCCGGGCCCGTGGGAGGTTGGGGGAGAGGACCATGGCAGCCGATCTGGTCGTCGCATCGCGAAGGGTCTTCGACGGGCTGGGGGATGAGGTCGACCCTCTCTCGTTCGCTGTCGAGGACGGCCGCATCACGAAGGTCGCCCACTACGACCAGGCTGACGAGCTTGTCGGTCCGGGCGCGCGCGTCCTCGACTTGGGCGACGCCTTCGTCTGCCCCGGCTTCCACGACGCCCACCAGCACGTTCTGCACGCGGCGCTCTTCCCCTCTGCGCTCGCCACGGAGTATCGGGGCACGAGCGAGGCCGACTGCGTCTCTCACATGGTCGAATTCGCCAGGACGAGGCCGGCTGACGGCTGGCTCTTGGGCCACGGCTGGCGCGAGACCTTTTGGGATTCGCCCATGTCCCCCACCAGAGCGTCGCTCGACGCCGCCTTCCCCGACCGCCCGGTGGCCATGTACTCCGGCGACGCCCACACCCTCTGGGTCAACTCGGCGGGCCTTCGCGCCTTGGGCATCGACGAGGGGACCGAGCCGCCCGCGGGAGGCTCCTTCGACCGCGACGCCGATGGCAGGCTCACGGGGGTGCTCCGCGAAGCGGCGGGCATGCTCTATGTGGGGCGCGTGCTGGGAAGCTTCTCCATGGGCGAGCTTCGCGGAATCTACCGTGACTACTTCCGGAGGCTCAACGCCATGGGCGTCACCTCCGTCTGCGACATGGCGCTCTCCTTGGTGCCGGGTGCCGACGGCATCAACCCGCAGGTCTATGAGGCACTGCTGCAGGCGGACGAGCTCAGCCTGCGCGCGCACCTCTTCCCCACGCTGGGAGACGACCAGTCGATTCTCGAGGGCCTGCAGTCCCGCTGGCGAGGTCCGCTGCTCCGCGCTCCCGGCTTCAAGCAGTTCTTCGACGGGGTGAGCAGCCAGCACACTGCCTGGGCGAGCGACGAGTACGCCAACCCCCGCTTTGCCGGCGACGTGGGGCGGCCCACCGTGGCGCCCGAACGCATGCGCGAGCTGGTGCTGGCCGCAGCCGGGCGTGGGCATGCCGTGCGCATCCATACCATCGGCGACGAGGCCGTCCACGCCGCCGTGGGCATCTTCGAGGAGGCGAGGCGCCTCTTCGGCACGCCGAGCCAGGGCGCCAACACACTGGAGCACATCGAGGACATCCATCCCGAAGACGTCGCCCGCCTCGCCCGTGCCGGCGTGGTCGCCTCCGTGCAGCCACCGCACGTGACGATCGACGTCGACCAGCCCGCTCGAGACCTGGGGGAGTGGCGCGCCGAGCGCATGTGGCCCTTCGACGAGTTCGCCCGCCAGGGCGTGACGATGGCCTTTGGCACCGACGCCCCCGTGGTGCCCCCCAACAGCCTTGACGTGCTCTGGTGCGCCTTCGAGCGCAGCGCGCCGGACACCCACCTTCCCACAGGCGGCTGGTACTCGCAGCACGCGGTGGGCCGCGCGGCGGCGCTTCGTGCCTACTCGGCGGGGTCTGCGGCGGCGGTGGGCCGCGGGCGTGAGCTGGGGGCCATCGCGCCTGGCATGCTCGCCGACTTCGTCGTCTGGGATGCGGACCTCCTCGAGGTCCCCGCCGAGGAGTTCCAGCGGGCGCGCCCCATGGCCACCTACCTGGGCGGGCGTGCGGTCTGGGAGGCGTAGCGCCGAGGCGGCTCGCCCCTCTCGCCCGGCTCCGTAGGCTTCGAGCTGCTAGGATTGCGGGTAGGCCAAGAGAAGCGAGGTTGCCATGCAAGACGGATTCGTCAAGGTCGCGGCGCGCACGCCCCAGGTCCGCGTGACCGACGTCGACTTCAACCTGAGCGCCTGCGTGGCCGAGACGACCGATGCCGTGCGCTCGGGCGCGCGCTTGGTGGTCCTGCCCGAGCTCTGCGTCACGGGCTACACCTGCGAGGACCTCTTCTGGCAGCAGTCCCTCGTCAAGGCGGCCGAGAGGGCCGTCGCCTCCTTCGCCCAAGAGACCGCCTCGCTGGACGCCCTCGTCTTCGTGGGCTGCCCCGTGAGCGTCGCCGGCAAGCTCTACAACTGCGCGGTCGCCGTCGCGCGCGGCCATGTCTTGGGCATCGTGCCCAAGCTCAGCATCCCCACCTACAACGAGTTCTACGAGGGTCGTCACTTCGTCGCAGGTCCCCTCGACGTCACGCTCGTGGACTTCGCCGGCCAGTCTGGCGTCCCCTTTGGTGCGCGCCAGCTCTTCTGCTGCGAAAGCCTGCCCGACCTCGTGGTCGCGGCTGAGGTCTGCGAGGACCTCTGGGTAGCCAACCCGCCCTCCATCGCGCACGCCATGGCGGGGGCCACGGTCATCTGCAACCTCTCCGCCTCCAACGCCGTGGTGGGCAAGGCGGACTACCGCCGCTCCCTCGTGGTGGGGCAGAGCGCGCGCCTGGCCTGTGCCTACGTCTACTGCAGCGCCGGCTGGGGCGAGTCCACGCAGGACGTGGTCTTCTCCGCCCACGACATGGTGGCCGAGAACGGCTCCCTCCTTGCGGAGGGCAGACCCTTCGGCGAGCGGCAGGCCACGTCCGAGATCGACCTCGAACTCCTCGTGGGCGAGCGTCGTCGCCTCTCGACCTTTGCCACGGGCGCCTCGCCTGAGGCTGCGGGCTACGTCCGCTCGAGCTTCTCGCTCGAGCCCGCCGAGACGCCCCTCACGCGTTGGGTCGACCCGCACCCCTTCGTGCCCGACGAGCCCCAGACGCGCGCGCAGCGCTGCGAGGACGTGCTGGCCATCCAGTCGCATGGCCTGGCCCGCCGCCTCGGGCACATCCACGCCAAGTCCGCGGTGATCGGCGTGTCTGGTGGCCTCGACTCGACGCTTGCGCTGCTCGTGATGGCGCGTGCCTTCGACCTCCTGGGCCTCGACCGATCCGGCATCGTCGCCGTGACCATGCCCGGCTTCGGAACCACCGACCGCACGCACGACAACTCGCTCGAGCTGTCGAGGGCGCTGGGGGCGACCCTGCGCGAGGTGGGCATCGTGCCTGCTGTCCGCCAGCACTTCGCCGACATCGGACACGACGAGGCCCTGCGCGACGTGACCTACGAGAACGCCCAGGCCCGCGAGCGCACCCAGATCATCATGGACATCGCCAACCAGGTGGGCGGCATCGTCGTGGGCACGGGCGACCTCTCGGAGCTCGCCCTGGGCTGGTGCACCTATAACGCCGACCACATGTCCATGTACGGCGTCAACGCAGGCGTGCCCAAGACGCTGGTGCGTCACCTCGTGAGGCACGTCGCAGACACGACTGGGTCCCAGCCGTTGCGGCGCGTGCTCCTGGACGTGCTGGACACGCCCGTCTCGCCCGAGCTCCTTCCCGCCGAGGAGGACGGCAGCATCGCGCAGCGCACGGAGGACCTGGTGGGTCCTTACGAGCTGCACGACTTCTTCCTCTACCAGGCGCTCAGGCGTGGCTTCGGCCCTCGCAAGGTGTTCCGGCTCGCCCGCTACGCCCTGGGCAAGGACTACGACGACCAGACCATCCTGCGTTGGCTCAAGACCTTCTACCGGCGCTTCTTCTCTCAGCAGTTCAAGCGCAGCTGCCTGCCGGACGGCCCTAAGGTGGGCTCGGTGGCGGTGAGCCCCCGTGGCGACCTGCGCATGCCCAGCGATGCCAGCTCCGCCCTCTGGCTGAGCGAGCTCGGGGGCCTGTAGCTGCGCCAACGGCCCGACAGATTCCCTCAGGGGAGAGGATCCACGACCCTCGTTGGCGGCTCCTCTCCCCTGACTTCTGCCGTTGCAGAAAATCTAAGTGCCGTCTGTAAGATTTTTTCTCTCTCGTTGTATAAGGAATCGGTTCTGGGTATTATTCACAGCGTTGGCTGAGCGACAGGGTCAGCGGTGGCCCTGCCTGCGAATCGGGCATCTGCGATGCCCCCAAGAAGGAGGAACTCACCATGACTCTTAAGCCTTTGGGCGACCGCGTCCTCGTCAAGCCCGCCCCCAAGGAGGAGAAGACCTCGACCGGTCTCTACATCTCTTCCGGCGCGCAGGAGAAGCCCCAGCGCGGCGAGGTCATCGCCGTCGGCGCCGGCAAGCTCAACGACAAGGGTGAGCGCATCGCCGTCGACGTCCAGGTGGGCGACCAGGTCTTCTATGGCAAGTTCGGCGGCAACGACGTCAAGCTCGACGGCGAGGACTACCTGCTCCTCCGTGCCGACGACATCTACGCCATCATCAGCGAGTAGCTCTTAGCAGGCAGGCACAGGACGCTCGCCTCCCGCGAGCGAGACTTTGGAGGTACACAGAATGGCCAAGGACATCTCTTTTGGCACCGACGCGCGCGCCAAGCTCGCCAAGGGCGTGAACACGCTGGCTGACGCCGTCACCACCACCCTCGGGCCCAAGGGCCGCTACGTCGCCCTTCAGCGCTCCTACGGTGCTCCCACGATCACCAACGACGGCGTCTCCGTCGCCAAGGAGATCGAGCTCAAGGACCCCGTCGAGAACATGGGCGCCCAGCTGGTGAAGGAGGTCGCCACCAAGACCAACGACACTGTGGGTGACGGCACCACCACCGCGACCCTGCTTGCCCAGGTCATCGTCAACGAGGGCCTGCGCAACGTCGCCGCCGGCGCCAACCCCATCGCGATTCGCCGCGGCATCGACAAGGCCGTCGCCGCCGCCGTCGACCAGATGAAGGTCGCCTCGCAGGACGTCTCGACTAAGGAGCAGATCGCCGCCGTCGGCACCATCTCGGCCGGCGACCCCCAGATTGGCAACAAGATCTCTGACGCCATGGACGTCGTGGGCAAGGACGGCGTCATCACCGTCGACGAGTCCCAGACCTTCGGCATCGACATCGACACCGTCGAGGGCATGCAGTTCGACAAGGGCTACATCTCGCCCTACTTCGCCACCGAGAACGACACCATGACGGCGGAGCTCCAGAACCCCTACGTCCTGATGACCGACCAGAAGGTCAGCAACATCCAGGACATCCTGCCCGTGCTCGAGGCGATTCAGAAGAGCGGTTCCCCGCTGCTGATCATCGCCGAGGACGTGGACGGCGAGGCCCTGGCCACCCTGATCCTCAACAAGCTCCGCGGCACCCTCAACGTCGCCGCCGTGAAGGCCCCCGGCTACGGTGACCGTCGCAAGCGCATGCTCGAGGACATCGCCATCGTCACCGGCGGCCAGGTTGCCATGAAGGAGCTCGGCGTCGAGCTCTCTGACATCACCGCCGAGATGCTGGGCCGCGCCAAGTCCGTCAAGATCACCAAGGACAACACCACGATCGTCGACGGCGCGGGCTCCAAGGAGGCCATCCAGGAGCGCATCGGCCAGATCAACTCCGAGATCGAGCACACCGACTCCGACTTCGACAAGGAGAAGCTCCAGGAGCGTAAGGCCAAGCTGGCCGGCGGCGTCGCCGTCATCAAGGTCGGCGCGGCCACCGAGGTCGAGCTGAAGGAGATCAAGCACCGTATCGAGGACGCGCTGCAGGCCACCCGCGCGGCCGTCGAGGAGGGCATCGTCGCCGGTGGCGGCGTCGCGTTCCTGCAGGCCGCCAAGGCCCTCGACACCGTCGAGGTCGCTGATGACGACGAGCGCATCGGCGTCGAGATCATCCGCAAGGCGCTCTCTGCCCCCGTCCGCACGATCGCTGCCAACGCCGGCTTCGAGGGCTCCGTCGTGGTCGAGAAGATCAAGAGCCTGCCCGAGGGCGAGGGCCTGAACTCTGCGAACGGCGAGTGGGGCGACATGATTGAGATGGGCGTCCTCGACCCCGTCAAGGTCACCCGCACCACCCTGCAGAACGCTGCCTCCGTGGCGTCCCTGATCCTCATCACCGAGGCCACCGTCTCGGACGAGCCCAAGGACACCACCATCGAGGACGCGATCTCCCGTGCCGCCGCTGCCGGCGGACAGGGTGGCGGCATGTACTAAGCCGCAGGTCTCAGAGCCAGGCAGTGACAGGCGCCCCATGGCTTCGGCCATGGGGCGCCTTCTCGCATCCTTGGACAAAGCCTTCCGATTTGCCTGTAGCCATTCGGGATCCGTCCGCCTGCGGGTCCACGGCTACCGTTGGCACAAAAGCGCCCTTGGATTGTGTGGGAGTTGGAAGGTCGTTGGGCGCCATTTCCGTAACTTGCGCTACAATCGCGCAAACGCCAGAAAGAAATAACAGCTTAGGCTATGCATCCACTTGTATGTATTAGCAACTGCTCATGCATGTGGAAATCACTTGCTCTTATGGCCGATGCCATTCCTGGCGTATGCGCAACTCATTGGGGTGCCAGCATAAGGCGCATGACGCAAAGGGTGTCGCGCCGCCCCGGGGCGGAGGAGGAGACATGGAACTGCACGAGCGAATCGACCATACCAACCTCAAGCAGAACGCTACTGAGCAGGATCTCGCCAGGCTCTGCGACGAGGCGCGCGAGTACGGCTTTGCGACCGTCTCGATCAACGGCTGCTGGACCTCATTTGCCGCAAAGCGACTCGAGGGTTCCGGCGTCGGCGTCACCACCTGCATCGGCTTCCCTCTGGGCGCGGCCACCACGGCGGGCAAGGCAGCCGAGGCGCGGCAGGCGGTCATCGACGGCACGACCGAGATAGACATGGTCATCAACGTCGGAAAGCTCATCGATGGTGACGACGACTACGTCGTCAACGACGTTGCGGAAGTCGTGAAGGCAGCCGACGGCCACCCCGTCAAAGTCATTCTCGAGTGCTGCCTGCTTGACGACGAGCAAATCGTTCGCGCCTGCAAGGACTGCGTGAAGGCCGGCGCCTCCTTCGTCAAGACGAGCACTGGGTTCAGCACGGGTGGGGCCACGGTCGAGGACGTGCGCCTCATGCGCCAGACCGTTGGAAATGCCTGCAAGATCAAGGCGGCGGGTGGAATCCACAGCAAGGATGAGGCCCTTGCCATGGTGGAGGCCGGTGCAGATCGCCTTGGCACCAGCGCAAGCGTCGCCATCGTCAGCTAGTCGTTCGGCGTCGGGAGTCTCCTGCCGTCTGCCATATCCTGCCTGCGTCCCGGGTCGGGCTTGTGCGCTTGCCAAGTCCGACTCGGGATTGCTCGTTCTTGGACACGTATACTAAACAGTAGCTTATAAAACTAAATATATTCTCAATATAGTTTGATGGGACAAATGGTTTCGTATCAAACTATGTATCACATTATGAAAATACAAATAAGGATAGTAATTTTTATAAAGAAGCAGCTACAAGAAGACAAGATTAGCAACTCACAATCACCTATGCATGAGAACACTCATCAGACATGCCACTTGCGGCGAGCTAGCGACCGCTCATAACTGTTTTTCTTATGCTTGATGAATATAAACATATGCTATTCAAGACGTTTATCTGAGAGGTCACTGAACCTTTCACGCAAGCATACGGCACGCACAGAGAGATAGGTGATTTGATGGCCAAGAGGGTCTTCCTCGTCGTATTGGACAGCTTCGGAATCGGAGAGGAACCCGACGCGGCGGAGTATGGCGACGAGGGAAGCAACACCCTCTGTGCCTGTGCGACGAGTCCGTTCTTCCACATGCCCAACCTCCGCGACCTCGGGCTCTTCAACATCGAGGGCGCGCTTGACTCCGTCTACGACGTGGACATCGCTCCCATCGAGGCCCCGAAGGGTGCCTTTGGAAGGTTGCGCGAGGCGTCCAAGGGCAAGGACACCACCGTTGGCCACTGGGAGATGGCGGGTGTCATCTCGCCTGAGCGCTTTCCGACCTATCCCAACGGTTTCCCCGCGGACGTCATCGAGGAGTTTGAGCGTCTGACCGGTCGCAAGGTGCTGTGCAACAAGCCCTATTCGGGCACCGAGGTCATTCGTGACTATGGCAGGGAGATGGTCGAGACCGGCTCCCTCATCGTCTACACCTCCGCGGACAGCGTCTTCCAGATCGCCGCGCACGAGGACGTCGTCCCCTGCGAGCAGCTCTATGAGTACTGCCGCATGGCCCGCTCGATCCTGACTGGGAAGAACGGCGTCGCCCGCGTCATCGCCCGTCCCTTCGTGGGCGAGGACGGCAACTACACGAGGACGTCGCATAGACATGACTTCTCGCTGGAGCCCACGGGGCAGACGATGCTCGACATCCTGAGCGCCAACGGGACCGACGTCATCTCCGTGGGGAAGATCTTTGATATCTTTGCCCACCGTGGCATCAAGGAGTCCATTCCCACCTCGGGTAACCCTGAGGGCATCGAACGCACCATCGAGCTCCTTGACAGGGACTTCGAGGGCCTCTGCTTCGTGAACCTCGTGGACACCGACATGATCTACGGTCATCGCAACGACGTGGACGGCTATGCGAAGGCACTTGCCTACTTCGACGAGCACGTGCCCACCATCCTGGGCAAGCTGCGTGAGGACGACCTCTTCATGGTCACCGCCGACCATGGCTGCGATCCCGTGACCCCCTCCACCGACCATTCGCGCGAGTACGTTCCCTGGGTCATCGCGGGGCCTCGCGTGAAGGCCGGCACAGACCTCAAGACCAGTGGCACCTTTGCCGACATCTCGGCCACCATCCTCGACTATCTCGGCGCACCGGCAGGCGACCACGGAACGTCCCGACTCGACCAGATCATGGAGGTAACAAAGAATGCCTAGCGTCCCCACCCCGCACAACGCCGCGCTTGAGGGCCAGATAGCCAAGACCGTCCTCATGCCGGGAGACCCGCTGCGCGCCAAGTACGTGGCCGATCACTTCCTCGAGGACGTTACCTGCTTCAACAGCGTCCGCAACATGCTGGGCTTCACGGGGAACTACCAGGGTCACCCCGTGTCGGTCATGGGCGGCGGCATGGGCATCCCCTCGATAGGAATCTACTCGTACGAGCTCTTCAACTTCTATGATGTGGACGCAATCATCCGCATCGGCAGCGCTGGCGGCCTCGCCGAGGGAGTCGCCCTGCGCGACCTGGTCGTGGGCCTGGGCGCGTGCACCGACTCAAACTACGCCGCACAGTTCAACCTGCCCGGGACCTATGCGCCCATCGCCGACTTCGGCCTCCTGCGTCGTGCCGTCCGCAAGGCGGAGGAGCTGGGCGTCCCCACCCGAGTCGGCAACGTGCTCTCGGCCGACTCCTTCTACAACGCAGACCCCACGGTCAACGAGCGCTGGGCCTCAATGGGTGTCCTTGCGGTCGAGATGGAGTCTGCGGGACTTTATCTCAATGCGGCGAAGGCCCACAAGAAGGCGCTCTGCCTCTGCACCATCTCGGACCTCCCGATGACGGGGGAGTCGCTGTCCGCCGACGAGAGGCAGACCAGCTTCACACAGATGATGGAGGTCGCGCTCTCCTTGGCCCTGCCCGAGGAGTAGTCGCCTCCGTGCGAGTGCGGCACCACATGGGGCGCAGGCCCCATGGACATATGCAAGCGGGGCAAGGCCCCCAGGGAAGTTCGAAGAAGGAGAAGGGACACGTCATGCTCAAAGCCGAAATCACGCGCAGGAACTTCCTGGGCGCCACGGCGGCCCTAGCGGCGACCGTAGGGCTTGCTGGTTGCGGTGGGGGCTCGGCCTCGACCACCGAGTCCGCCGGCGGTGCCGGAGCCGATGCCGCCAGCTACAAGATCGAGATGGTCACCGACACCGGTGGCGTGTCGGACCAGTCGTTCAACCAGAGCTCCTGGGAGGGTCTGCAGCAGCTCGAGTCCGACAAGGGCTGGGAGGTCAGCTACATCGAGTCGAAGCAGGAGTCCGACTACGCGACCAACCTGGACAAGGCCGTCGACGACGAGGCCAACCTCGTCTGGGGCATCGGCTTCAACATGGCCGACGCCGTCGCCCACTCCGCCCAGACCAACCCCGACGTCCAGTTCGCAATCATCGACAACGCATACGATGAATCCCAGTCCAACCTCACCGGCGTGACCTTCCGTGCGCAGGAGCCCTCCTTCCTGGTTGGCTACATCGCCGCACGTACCACGAAGACCAACAAGATCGGCTTCGTCGGTGGCATCACCGGCGTGGTCATCGACCAGTTCGACTACGGATACCGGGCTGGCGTCGACTACGCGAACAAGGAGGCTGGCACCAGCGTCGAGGTCCAAGGCCAGTACGCCGACAGCTTCTCCGATGCGGCCAAGGGCAAGGCGATCGCTTCCAAGATGTTCTCCGACGGGTGCGACATAGTGTTCCATGCCGCCGGTGGCGCGGGTGCGGGCGTCATCGAGGCGGCCAAGGAGGCGAACCAGTACGCGATCGGCGTTGACCGTGACCAGAACTACCTCGCTCCCGACAACGTCATCACCTCGGCCCTGAAGAGGGTCGACAAGGCCATCATCGAGGTCTCGACCCAGATCGAGGCGGGCACCCTCAAGGGTGGCTCCAACATCGAGCTGGGCTTCAAGGAGGATTGCGTCGGCATCCCCGAGAAGCACGATCTCATTGCCGATGACGTCTATCAGGCCGCGCTCGCGCTCTCCGAGAAGATCAAGGATGGCAGCATCGTACCGCCCATGAACAAGGACTCCTACGACAAGTACGTGGCGAGCCTCTAGTCCGCAAGTCAAGAAGCACGCAGGGATGGGGCGCCCTGGCCTGATGGCGGGGTGCCCCATCCCTTGGATGCGACGCCAGGGGAGCAGAAAACATGGAAGTCAGTCCGGAATACGCCGTGCAGATGCATGGCATAGTCAAGACGTTCGGCTCGTTCCGAGCGCTTGACGGGGTTGACCTCGACGTCAGGAAGCAGTCCATCCACGCCATCCTGGGCGAGAACGGGGCGGGAAAGTCCACGCTCATGAACGTCCTGTACGGTCTGTACCAGGCCGACGGCGGAGAGCTCTTCCTCAACGGCGAGAAGGTAAGCATAAACAGCCCGACCGAGGCCATCAAACATGGGATTGGCATGGTCCACCAGCACTTCATGCTGGTGGAGAACTTCACCGTGACCGAGAACATCGTCTTGGGGGAGGAGGTGTGCGGCACGGCGGGCGTCCTCGACATGGCCAAGGCGCGACAGGAGGTCGTCAAGATCGTCGAGGAGTACGGCCTCGAGGTAGACCCGGACGCGCTCATCGAGGACATCACCGTGGGCATGCAGCAGCGCGTCGAGATACTCAAGGCACTCTACCGCGGGGCGGACACCCTCATCCTAGACGAACCGACCGCAGTCCTCACGCCCCAGGAGATCGGCCAGCTGATCAAGATCATGCGCGACCTCGTCAGCAAGGGCAAGACGATCATCATCATCACGCACAAGCTCAAGGAGATCATGTCGTCCGCCGACGAGTGCACCATCATTCGCCGCGGTCGCTACATGGGAACCGTGGACGTGGCGCAGACCAACGAGGCGGAGCTCGCCTCCAAGATGGTCGGTCGCCACGTCAACCTCCACGTCGAGAAGTCGCCCGCCAGGCCGGGCGAGACCGTGCTCTCGATACGCGACCTGCACGTCAAGGACGACCGTGGGATCGAGGTCGTGAAGGGCCTCTCGCTCGACGTGCATGCGGGCGAGATCGTGGGCATCGCCGGCATCGACGGCAACGGACAGCGCGAGTTCGTGGACGCCATAGACAACCTCGTGCATGCGGAGTCGGGAACGATCGAGGTAAAGGGCAGGCAGATTCAGAACACCACGCCCAGGAACACCATCGAGACTGGCGTGGCCACCGTGCCCTCAGACCGCCATCGCTGGGGTCTCGTCCTGCCCTTCAGCGTCGCCGAGAACTCGGTTCTCGAGCGTCACAACGAAGAGCGCTTCGGCAAGGGCATCATGCTCGACCTGGCAAAGGTCGAGGAGTTCGCTCGCGGCCTCATCGAGGAGTATGACATCCGTCCCGAGGGCTGCGAGTCCCAGCCGGCCGCAGGCCTGTCTGGAGGCAACCAGCAGAAGGTCATCATCGCCCGCGAGGTCTCTGGTGAGCCTGACCTGCTCGTGGCCGTCCAGCCCACGCGAGGCCTGGACGTCGGTGCCATCGAGTTCGTGCACAAGTCGTTGATTCGCGAGCGCGACCGCGGCGCCGCCATCCTCCTCGTCTCGCTCGAGCTCGACGAGGTCATGGACGTGTCCGACACAATCGCCGTCATACACGACGGGCAGATCGTTGGCAGCTTCGAGCAGGGAACGGTCACCGAGGAGCAGATCGGCCTCCTGATGGCAGGAGGAGGGAGCAAATGAAAACCATCGTCAAGCTATTGAGGAAGCCCATCGCGGCATCGATACTGGCAATCGCCGTAGGCTTCCTGATCGCAGCCATAGTGCTCGCGATCGCGGGCTATGCGCCCGGACCGTCCTTCGCGGCCCTGTTTAACGGCATGATCGGCAAGCCCAAGTACATCTCCAACGTCGTCATCAAGGCAACCCCCCTGATTCTGACCGGCACGGCCGTGGCCTTCGCCTTCAAGACGGGCCTCTTCAACATCGGTGCCGAAGGCCAGTACGTGACTGGCACCATCTGCGCGGCGATCGTTGGCATCAGCTGCGACTTCCCACCCGTCTTGCAGGTCCCCCTCGTCATTCTCGCGGGGACGCTCGGCGGGGCCGCATGTGGCGCCCTCGTTGGCTGGCTCAAGGCGAAGTTCGGGATAAACGAGGTCATCACCAGCATCATGCTCAACTGGATCAGTCTCTACGCCTGCAACTTCGTGGTCAACGTGCCCGCCTTCCACCAGCCGGAGTCGACGAGCACCTATGCCGTCAATCCTTCCAGCTACACCATGATCCTCCCCAAGTGGAAGCTCTCGGAGGAGGGGCTCGCCACCCTCAAGGGGACCCCCTGGCTCTACGAGGTGCTCGTGAAGACTGACGTCAACGTGGGCATCCTCATCGCGGTGGCCTGTGCCATCCTCATCGCAGTGCTGCTGAAGCGCACCAAGATGGGCTACGAGATGCGCGCCGTGGGCCTCAACCGCGAGGCGGCTCAGTTCGCCGGCATCAACGTGAACCGCAACATAGTCACCTGCATGCTCATCTCGGGTGCCCTCTGCGGCCTGGCGGGCGCTCTGGCAGTGACCGGCCTGGAGCCGCATAACATATCCACCCTGGCCGCATTCGAGAACAATGGCTTCAACGGCCTCTCGGTGGCCTTCATTGCCGGCTCCTCGCCCATAGGGTGCATCTTCGCCGGGTTCCTGTTCAGCGGCCTCATCTATGGCGGGCAGAGCGTCCAGCAGGTCATGGGGGCGCCATCCGACATCATCAACATCATGATCGGCACCATCGTGTTCCTCATGGCCCTCTCGCAGGTCGTTCCCATGGTTGCCGACTGGCTTGAGCGCAGGGAGAAGGGGGTCGCAAATGCCTAGCAGCCTGTTTCTACTCATTGGCATCACCCTCATGTACTCGACGCCGCTCGTGTTCGGCGCCCTCTCGGGCGTCATCTCGGAGCGCTCGGGCGTCGTTAACATCGGCATAGAGGGCATGATGATGGTCGGTGCCTTCACGGCCTCTGCCGTCTCGTACTTCACCGGGAACCCTTGGCTGGGCTTTCTGGCCGCAGGCCTCACCGGTGCGATCATTGCACTCCTCCATGCCTTCGCGTCCATCACCTTCAGGGCTGACCAGACGGTCTCGGGCGTCGCAATCAACCTCCTGGCGCCCGGGCTCGCCCTCTTCTTCTGCCGCCGCCTCTTTGACAACGCGGCAATGACCCCCGTCTACACCACGCTGCCCAAGCTCTTCGGCGACAAGGCCCTTGCCGGCACGCCGTACGCGAGCCTCAACGTGGACGTGACGGTCGCCCTGGGCCTGGTTGCCGCGGTGATCATGTGGTTCGTCCTCTACAAGACCAAGTGGGGCCTGCGCGTCCGCGCCGTGGGCGAGCACCCTGCTGCCGCCGACACCCTGGGCATAAACGTCGAGCGCACGCGCTACGTCTGCGTGATCGTCTCGGGCATGCTGGCGGGCTTCGGTGGCGCCTCGGTCACGCTGGCCATCGTCTCGCAGTTCACTCAGACGGCCATCAGCGGCCAGGGCTTCATCGCGCTCGCCGCCGTCATCTTCGGCAAGTGGAAGCCGCATGGAGCCTACGGTGCCTGCCTGCTGTTTGGCCTGGCCCAGGCCCTCACCGTGATACTGGGCGGTGGTGACATCGCGATTCCCAGCCAGCTCATGGCGATGCTGCCCTACATCCTGACCATCATCGTGCTGGTGCTCTTCGTGGGTCGTTCCGTGGCACCCAAGGCCGATGGCGTGCCCTACAGGAAGGGTGCGCGCTAGCATGTCGTGCGGTACGGGGACCTCTCGGGCTACGGGAGTCCGAAGGAAGACCGTCGGGGCACCTCGCAGCCAGCCGAGCGCCCCGTCAAGGGAGGCATGATGGACGAGGGAGCGCTCGTTCGGGAGGCCATCGCCGCGCGAGAGGAGGCATACGCCCCGTACTCGCACTTCTCCGTGGGTGCCGCCCTTCTCGACTCGGAGGGCAGGGTGTGGCGTGGCTGCAACATCGAAAATGCGTCCTACACGCCCACGAACTGCGCGGAGCGTACCGCGTTCTTCAAGGCGGTGAGCGAAGGGGCGAGGGAATTCGAGGCCATCGCCATCGTCGGTGGGGCCGAGGGGCTTCCCATCAGCAACTGGTGTGCGCCCTGTGGCGTGTGCCGCCAGGTGATGGAGGAGTTCTGCGACCCTCGGAGCTTCAGGGTGGTGCTGGCCGCCTCGCCGCGCCAGATCAGGACCTATCTGTTGGAAGACCTGTTGCCGTTGGGCTTTGGCCCCCATGACCTCGAGGCGGCGCAAAGGGAGGCTGATGGCCAATGAGGATGTACGACGTCATCGAGACCAAGCGCAATGGTGGGGAGCTGAGCGACGAGCAGATCAAGTTCTTCGTCGACGGCTACGTCTCGGGCCAGATACCCGACTATCAGGCCTCTGCCCTGTGCATGGCCATCTACTTCAGGGGGATGAGCGCCCGCGAGACTGCGACGCTCACCATGGACATGGTCGCGTCTGGCGACGTGGTGGACCTCTCTCCCATCCCCGGCATCAAGGTAGACAAGCATTCCACCGGTGGCGTGGGTGACAAGACCTCGCTGGTAGTTGCCCCCATCGTCGCCTCGCTCGGCGTTAAGACCGCCAAGATGAGCGGCCGTGGGCTGGGACACACGGGCGGCACCCTTGACAAGCTCGAGTCCATTCCCGGCCTCTCCACCTCGGTCGAGCGCGATCGCTTCGTGAGGATCGTGAGCGAGGTCGGCGTGGCCATCATCGGCCAGACGGGCAACCTCGTTCCGGCCGACAAGAAGCTCTATGCCCTGCGCGACGTCACCGCCACCGTCGACAGCCTGCCGCTCATCGCCTCCAGCATCATGAGCAAGAAGATAGCGGCTGGCTCCGACAGGATCCTCCTCGATGTCAAGTGCGGCAGCGGGGCGTTCATGAAGACCGTCGACGACGCCATAGAGCTGGCTCGGTCTATGGTCGAGATCGGCGAGCACGTCGGCCGTACCACCGTCGCGATGATCACCGACATGGGCAGGCCTCTGGGCAACTGCATAGGCAATGCCCTGGAGGTGGCCGAGGCTGCGGCGACTCTGCAGGGCAGGGGTCCCAAGGACCTGACCGACATCTGCGTCGAGCTGGCGGGCAACATGCTCTTCCTGGCGGGCAAGAGCCAGATGGACGACTGCCGTCGCCTGGCGCGCGAGCAGATCTCCAACGGAGAGGGCTTCGCGAAGCTCAAGGAGATGGTTGCCGCCCAGGGCGGTGACGCCTCCCTGCTCGATGACGCCTTCGACAGTCTCGTGCAGCCGCGCGTGGCCCGTGAGGTGCGCGCGCAGCGCTCTGGCTGGCTCTATGCGATGGACACCGAGCGCTGTGGCATAGCGTCGGTGGCGCTGGGTGCCGGTCGAGCGCGCAAGGAGGACGCGATAGACTACTCCGCGGGCATCGTCTTGGCCAAGAAGAGTGGTGACGCCGTCGCTGAGGGGGACCTGCTCGCAACGCTGTATGCTGCCGACGAGGCGCTGTGCGACGAGGGGGAGCGCATCCTTCTCTCCGCGCTGGACATTCGCGCGGAGGAGCCCGCGGCCATCCCGCTGTTCCACGCGCGCGTTACGCGCGACGGCGTCGAGCGCTTGGACGCATAGGCGATAGTCCTGCCGGGTTACGACGATTTCTGTGGGCACGGGGGATGCGGGCGGTGCGGGAATGCCGTCGCGTCCCCCGTACGCATGCGGTCCGCTGCACGACGTCGTCGCGCGTCGTCTGCGACATGGACGGGGGAGAGGGATGCTGGCGATTCTGGTGGGTCTTGTGCCCGCGTTCGGCTTTGGCCTCATGGGCTGCGTTTCGCAGTTGGTGGGCGGCAGCGTCGCAAACAAGCAGCTGGGGCTTGCCCTCCCTACGCTGCCTCTTGCCCTTGTCATGTCGCTGGTCCGTCCGGTCGCCTGGTCGTCGGGGCTTGTCGTGGCGGCCGCCATCGATGGCATTGCCTGGAGCGCGTCGGAGGCCCTGCTTCTCTACAGCTTTGGCATCCTGGGCGTGTCGCGCTCGGTGCCCGTGTCCACTGGCGTCCAGCTCCTGGGCACGTCGGCGATTGGCGTGCTGTTCCTTGGTGAGTGGCGGGGGCAGTCCCAGCTGGCCTTGGGCCTGCTCGCCCTCGTGCTCGTGGCTGCGGGCGTGGTTCTCTGCTCTCGCGAGGACGCTTCCGCCATCGAGTCCGCCGCATCTCGTCCTGGGCACGAGGGCTGGTCGGCGAACGCACGAGGCATGGCCTGCGTCATGCTGTCCGCCGGTCTGAGCGTCGCCTATGCCTCGACGAGCAGCATCTTTGCCGTCGATGCCCTGGACCTCCTGCTGCCGCAGTCACTGTTCATGGTCGCAAGCTCGTTCGCGGTAGGGCTCGTCTCATCCAAGGGCAGGCTGGTCGGCAGCCCCGAGGCGGTACTCGGACGCAAGACTTGGGAGAACATGCTCGCGGGAGCGCTTTTCGCCATTGCGAACGCATGCGTTCTGCTGTCCAACCAGATGAACGGCCTCGCCGTGGGTTGGACCCTTGCCCAGATGAACGTCATCGTGTCGACCGTTGGCGGCCTAGTCCTGCTCCACGAGCACAGGTCGGCCCGAGGCCTTGCCTTCGTCGTTACGGGCATGGCTCTGGTCGCCTTTGGCGGCGTTCTTATTGGGCTGACCAAGGCCTGACGCCGGGTCGCCCATGGGCGAGGGCCGTCTGGCTTGGGGGCCCGCCTCGGGAACATGCCTAGGGCAGAATGCTTGTTTTCGGACGCACGTGCGCTGGGACGTCGCCCTGCGAGTCATTGTAGAAACCCTATCTGCACAAACGCAGATGACCTTTTCGCACGATAGACTTTCCACCGTCTCAAGCTCGCAAAAGCAACGCCTACTCCCCCGGTTCTCGTACGGACATGCCCAGGCGCATTCTCATGCTGCGGTCGTTGAGCGAGACGCGCGTGGCTCCGCGGGCGTTGGCGCAGGCCGATGCCGCCACCAGGCCTGCTTGTGCGCTGCGGCGCACGCCCAGGTCCTGCACCCAACCCCAGGCGATGCCTGCGGTCATTGCGTCCGAAAACTCGTTGGACTGGGGGATGGGGCCACCAGCCCAGGGCAGGAAGGCGCGCTCGGACTGACTGGCGCAGTACATTCCGCCCTCGTCCAAGGGGATGAACAGCGCGAGTGGGCCGCGCGAGAGAAGCTCGTCCGCCGCCGTGCGAATCGATGCCCTGTCGCGCAGCTCGCGGTCCAGCACCTCCCCCAGCAGCCTGACGTCCAACTTGACGAGCTCGGGTCGCTGTAGATCGTCCTCCAGGGGCTGGCGCCTGTCGGTGGCGGAGGGCGCGAAGAAGAGTGGCGCATGCACGTTCTGCCAGAGGAAGGAGCGCGACTCGGGCGGGACGCTGGAGTCCACGACGCAGACGGCCGCTCGGTCAATCACGTCCAGGTGCGCAGCCAGGTAGTCTGCCGTCAGGAGCTCGAAGGCCTTGGCGTCCCTCAAGACGAGTCGGCGGGTTCCGTTGGGACGGGTCATGTAGACGTTGGATGCGGTCTCGAGTCCGCGCGACACGAGGGAGTCGCTGATGTCCACCCCGTCGCGTCGGCAGCCATCCATGAGTCGCTCGGCGTTTGCGTCATCGCCAAAGACGGACACGAGCCTCACCTGGCGGTCCAGGTGGGCCAGGAACTGTGCCACGCTGCGTGCCGATCCGCTGGCGACGCTGCGCACCGTGCCTTCGAGCTGCTCCGTGCCATCGGCATCGCGCTCGGGCCAGCCGATGACGTCGATGCACGCGGCTCCCACCACAGCGATGTAGGGACTCTCCTGCAGTATGTAGCGCCTGCCAAGGATAGCGCCCTTGCGTGTGAGGTTCGACACGTGCACGGCCACCGACGAGCGCGAGATGCGCGCCTTCTCGGCAAGCTCCTTCTGGGTGATGGAGGGGTTCTCTCGTATCCATCCCAGGATTTGGCGTTCCCTGTCGGTGATCATGGCGGCTCCAATCCACTAAGCATCAGTTTATCGGCTCAACGTGGTCACGGGCGAGAGGAGCCGCTGGCCTCGGGTTGCGTGCCGTCCGTACCTGGCTCGCCGCCTCCGCTGGGAGGGCCGCGCTCCTCTCTGCCGTGGTAAAATGCCAGACTGCAAAAGGCGGACGCCGCAGCTAGAGGGGGAGGTTAGACGTGGCCGAGAAGCGTGACCTGCTCGATGACCTCATCGACATACAGCAGGACTGGGCAAGCGTCTCGAACCCCCTGGGTGGCATCGCCGACACCCTTGCTGCCGACCCGTCCAAGGTGAGGCAGTTCGACCCCTCCGAGTTCAAGGAGCGGCCGCGCGTCAACTCGATCTTCTGCCTGCGCGTCTCGTCCGGCAGGGATGACGTCTGCAGCCGCTGCTTGGACGTGTGCCCCGTGGATGCCATCCAGATCAAGGGCGCTGCCATAAAGGTGCTGGACAGCTGCCGCAAATGCGGGCTCTGCACCATGGCCTGCCCTACCGAGGCATTCCTGGTCCAGAGGATCATGGCCAAGCAGCTCTATGACAAGATCGTCCGCGTGGCCAGCGCCTACGAACAATGCTACGTGACCTGCACCCGCGCCATCGGTCGCCTGCCCAAGGACAACGAGGTGGTGCTGCCCTGCGTGGGCGCCATGCCTACCGAGGTCTGGCACGCCCTCCTGAGCGAGTTCGACAACGTGAGCGTCTACCTGCCCCTGGGCATCTGCGACCGCTGCCGCACCACCACGGGCGAAGCGGCGTATGTTGACCAGATTGGGCAGGCCGAGGAGTGGAGCGGCGACTCGGTGGGCCTTGAGGTCGACGAGGGACAAATGACCCACGAGCAGACGCGCGCCTACAAGCGCGGCCAGTTCGTGAACAGCATGGTCCAGGCGGGCCAGACGGCCCTCCTTGCCGGCAACCCCTCGCTCCTGGGTGCCAAGGCGGTGGCCCAGCGCATCCAAGACCACTCGCGCAAGATCACCAGCATGCAGCGCGAGCTCGAGCGCATGGTGGGCGACAAGACCACGGCCAACCGACGTCGCGTGCTCACGCAGAAGCGCAAGACCCTGCTCACCACCCTCCAGGGCCGGCCCCGCCTCGCGCGGCCCATCGTCCTGGACGTCCCCAGCTGCGATCCAAGCCGTTGCACCATGTGCGGGGACTGCGTCAAGGCCTGTCCCGTGCATGCCTGCGACCTCGACGCGGGAGGGCGCTTCTCCGTTGAGGCAGCCTATTGCCTCAACTGCGGGGCCTGCGCGAAGGTGTGCCCCGAAGGGGCCCTGACCATGGTGGCGGGCGACCCGCAACAGCTCGTGGTGCGCGACGAGGAGGCGGAGCGCCGTGCCAGGGCGGCGGCCAAGCAGCGGGAACAGGTCCAGAAGGCCAAGGAGGAGGGCAAAAGGCAGCTCAAGCGCGGCCTCGACATCCTCGAGCGCCTGGCGGACGACTAGAGACCAGCAAGGGCGGGGGACGCGGGCGTCCCTCGCATGGAATAGGAGTTGAGGACGTGGCACTTTCCATCGGCATCGTGGGCCTTCCCAACGTGGGCAAGTCGACCCTGTTCACCGCGCTCACGCGCAAGGGCGGTCTTGCGGCCAACTACCCCTTCGCGACGATCGACCCCAACGTGGGCATCGTGGACGTGCCGGACGCACGCTTGCAGAGGCTGGCAGACATCGTGCATCCCGCACGCATCGTTCCGGCGACGGTCGAGTTCGTGGACATTGCCGGTCTGGTGAAGGGCGCAAACGAGGGAGAGGGGCTGGGCAACCAGTTCCTGTCCAACATTCGTAACACCGACGCCATCTGCGAGGTCGTGCGCTACTTCTCCGACCCCGACGTGGTGCATGTGGACGGGCGCGTCGACCCTGGCTCCGACGCCGACACCATCCAGACCGAGCTCGTCCTGGCGGACCTCGGCACGCTCGAGCGCGCCATCCCCAAGCTCGAGAAGGAGGCCAAGCGCGACAAGGAGAAGGCCCCCAACCTGGCCATCGCCAAGAGGCTCCAAGACTGGCTCAACGAGGGCAAGCGTGCGGCCGAGCTCGACATGAGCGACGACGAGCGCGCGGCGGCCCACGACCTCTTCCTCCTCACCATGAAGCCCATGCTCTATGTGGCCAACGTCGACGAGGACAAGGTCTCCGAGGTGCCCGCCCCCATCAATGGCCAGACGCCCATTCCCATCTGCGCTGAGGTCGAGGCGGAGCTCGCCGAGCTCGACGCCGAAGAGGCGGCCGAGTACCTCGAATCCCTGGGCTTGGAGCACAGCGGGCTCGAGACCCTGGCACAGGCCGCCTATCACCTGCTAGGACTGCAGAGCTACTTCACGGCGGGCGAGAAGGAGGTCAAGGCCTGGACGGTCCACATCGGTGCCAAGGCACCCGAGGCCGCCGGCGTGATCCACTCCGACTTCGAGCGCGGCTTCATCAAGGCCAAGACCATCAGCTACGAGGACTACGTCGAGCTGGGCGGCGAGGCCGGCGCGCGTGAGGCTGGCCGCCTGCGCATGGAGGGCAAGGACTACGTCGTCCAGGATGGTGACGTGATGGAGTTCATGTTCAACGTGTAGCGAGCTGGGTTGCTGAGCCTGTGGGCCGTGCGACCCTCGCAGCCCCTCTCGCCCTGCGAATTTGCTCGTCGAGTGCGCAAGCTTAAGCCTTGCTACTTCGCGAGTGCGCAAGCTTAAAGGCCGGAATTGCGCACTCGACGGCGAAAACCGCCCCTCTCGCTACGAAGGGCCAGGTGGCCGGAAGCCGAGTGCGCAAGCTGAAGCCTTCAGACTGCGCACTCGACGCTTGTCTGTGGGGGAGAGAGGCTTCGTTCTAAGATGTCTACAGCAGGCTCTTTACTTCTTCGCTCAGCTCGAACCTGAGGGGACGCCTGCGTGTCGTCACCATCAGCCCGAGCTCCTCGAGCCTTTTGGTGTACTTGCGTGCCTGCTGCTGTGAGACATTGGAATGCGAGGCGACCTCGGCAAGGCTGGTTCCGGGGAACGTGGCGAAGAGTTGGAGCTGGATGAGCATAAACAGGACGCTTGCCTCCTGTTCGGACAGTCCTCGCTCGCTCACGACCTGCGATAGGAGCTTCGAGGCCTCTTCGAGCGCCGTTCGCTTCTGGGTCAGGTCGTCGACGATCTGCTCTTGAGCGACAAGGATGTTCTCGAGGAGGTTCCAGACGAAGAAGGTGAGCTCCCCGTGGTTGAGGGGGCTTTCTGCCTGCTTGAACGACTTGTAATAGGCGGCTCGGTTCTCTGCGATGACCCTAGAAAGCGAGAGCGATGTGAGTGTGGAGAGCGGTCGGCTGAGGTAGAGTGCGAGCAGATAGCGCCCCGTGCGTCCGTTCCCGTCGTAAAAGGGGTGGATGTACTCGAAGTAGTAATGCGCGATGATCGCGCTGAAGGTCTGGGGCATGTCCTTCCTGTCCGCGAGCTCGATCATGCGGGCAATAGCCTCGATGATCTTCTCCTCCGGCTCGATTCCCACATGAAGGATCTTCTGATGCGCTCCGATGATCTCAACCCCACCTGCTCGGAATAGCCTTCCGTCAGGCACGACGCCATGCATATCTTCGCCCCTCATGACGAGGTCGTAGACTCTGCGCACGTCTTCTGGGCTGCTTGGGTACCCTCGGTCATGGTCGCTGAGGTCCAGGTAGAGCTTTGCGAATTCCCTGAAGCGGCGGTCCCGTGACTGATCGTCCATAGAAAGTTCCAGGTCGAGGGCATCGCTCACCTGCCTGCGCGTGCTGTGAACGCCCTCCAGCTCGTTCGTGCTGACGACCTCGTCGATGACGAGGCTGCGCACGAGGGCGGCGCTTGCCACGGGGGGCAGCGCACCCATGGTCGCCGAGACGGCGCGCTCGTTGCGCATGACGCGTTCGTTGAGCACGGAGAGCTCTCTCGGGGTAGCAAGGAACAGTTCTCCGTTCGGGGTCAGCAAGCTTGTGCGAAAGGTCGAGTCGGCTTCGAGTCGCTCCCGTGCAAGACGCGCGTTGTGTGCGAACCTGTCGGAGGAAGCATCCGCATAGAAGATCTTCTCAAGGGAGCGGTATGACATGGTCTGCGCCTCCGGACGTTGGGAGTATGACTAGTGGCGTTTGATAGCCTCTCTTATTTATACTAACTGGCAATTAGTATAAATAAGAGAAGACCTATGATTCGCCTGTACTTCGTCCCTGCTTCGCGAGTGCGCAAGCTTAAAGGCCGGAATTGCGCACTCGACGGCGTAAACCGCCCCTCTCGCCACGAAGGGCCAGGTGGCCGGAAGCCGAGTGCGCAAGCTGAAGCCTTCAGACTGCGCACTCGACGCTTGGGCGGTGGAGAGGGTCCGCGACTGGATCAGTCGCGGACCCTGAAAGAGAAAAACTCTGCAGCTGACCCCAGCCGGCTAACCCCCGGCTCGTCCTAGCTTGCTGCGGAGACCAAGAGACTCCCCGTGTCACAGCGGGTAAGAGAACCGCCATCCCTGGGGGGCACCAGTCCTCCTGACCGCGGCACTAGGACTTGTAGTCGCTTCCCAGCACCACGACCACGTCGACGCTGCTGTTCCAGCTGCCGTCGTTCTCCTCGATGATGGAGTCGTCCAAGCCCAGCGTCCTTGCCGCGCCACGGGCCTTTGCCGACGACGAGGCGTTGTAGATGACGCGCGTGGTGTCCGAGTTGGAGTCCGCGTTGCCCGCTATGGCCGAGAAGCCCGCGCCTACGAGCTTGTTGGCGGCGTTGCCCGCAGCGCCGTTCTTGCCGCTCGCGTTGAGCACGCTCACGTTGCCGGAGTAGACGGGCTCCTCGCTTGCGCTCGAGGCGGTGACGGAGTCGCCGCCCGAGCTCTTGCCAACCGACCCCGCCACGCCTGCGGTGGTGTCCTGCGAGGCGTCGCTGTAGGGTGGAAGACCCTGGTCGACGCGGTCCATCATCACCTTCCATGCTGCAGTGTCGCAGATCTCGTACCAGAGGTCGTTCATGTACTTGGCGGTCGTGGGACAGAGTCCGGAGTAGATGTCCTCGTCCACGTCCATGCCGATGAGCTGCGAGGCAAGGCCCGCGATGGACGAGACGTCGAGGTCGGTGGTGACGTATCCCGCCATGGTCGAGACCGTGTTGGCCATGGTGATGGGGTCGCTGGAGAGCACCTTCTTGGTGACGGCGCCAATGAGCATGCGCTGGTTGGCGGCGCGGTAGAAGTCGCCGCCCCCGTAGTTGTCGTAGGCGTGGCGGGTGCGTCCCAGGAGGGCGGCCGTCTGGCCGTCCAGGGTGTTCTCGCCCGCGGGGAGGTCGAGACCGGTGTAGTCGGGGTCCTTGACGTCCACGGGCAGGTCGACGGTGACGCCTCCCACTTGGTCGACGATGGCCGCGAATCCGTCCATGTCCACCTCGGCATAGTGGGAGATCGAGACTCCGGCGAACTCGGAGACGACCTTCGTCGCGTAGGCCGCGCCGCCATAGGAGTAGGCGGCGTTGATCTTCTGCTTGCCGTTGACCCCCAGGTCGACGTAGGTGTCGCGGGGAATGGAGACCAGCGTCACCTTCTTGTTTTGGGGGTCCACGCGGGCAAGGATGATCGTGTCGGTGCGGTAGTTGCTGCTGTCGGCCCCGTACTGCGAGTCCTGGGTGCGCTCCTCGTCCTTGTCGACGCCCAGGAGCAGCATGTAGAAGGGCTCGTTGTACTTGGTCTCGGTGAGGACGGAGCGCAGCTCGCTGCTCACGCCGGCACCCAACTTGCCGTTTATGCTGATGATGTAGCCCCAGACGCCGACGACGGCAGCCACGAGCAGCACGGCCACACTTGCGAGGACGCCGCGTAGCACCCTGCCTCTGCGGGCGGAGGCGCGCTTCTTGGCGTAGTAGGGAAGGGCGTTGCGCCTCGAGAGGATGTCTGCCGAGGGCCCGCCGGCGAAGCGCCTTCCCCTGCTGGCGCGTCCCTCGGCCTGCTCCTGGTCGCTGTTCCTCAGATGTCGCATGGGCTAGCTCCGCATCGCTATCTACTCGTAGTCGACCCCAAGGGTGACCACGACATCGTAGCCGTCGTACTGGCTGTCGTTGCTCTCCTTGTATGTGACCTTGAGCCCGAGCGTCCGCGCGACTCCCGCCGCCTCTGCCTCGTGGCCCGTCGTGTAGGTGATGGTCGTGGTCTGAACGCTCGCCCCGGCGTTACCGGAGCTGGCGCCAAAGCCCGCCCCGTCCAGCTTGTCCGCAGTCTTGCCCGCGAGGCCGTCGGTGTGGGTGCCGTTGAGCACGAGCACACTGCCCGTGTAGCTGGGCTCGACGTCGGAGGATGTAGAGGCGTTCTTCTCGCCTGTCGAATCACCCTGGGTGGTCGCGGCGGTCGAACTTGCGTTGGAGCTGTTGTCGCCGATCCGCGCCGAGGCGTCGCTCGCCAGGTCTTGGTCGCCGTCCTCGTAGGGGCTGAGGCCCCTGTTGACGCGGTCCATCATCTTCTTCCAGGCGGCAGTGTCGCAGACTTCGTACCAGGTGTCGTTGACGTACTCCGGCGTCGTGGGTTCCATGCCGCTCATGATGTCGCTGTTGACGTCCATGCCAAGGAACTGGGTCGAGAGGCTGGCGATCGACGACACGTCCATGTCGGTGGTGACGTAGCCGGCGAGGGTCGACACCGTGGACGCGAGCGTCAGGGGGTTGCTCGCCAGCACCTTCTGGACCACGGCGCTGATCACGATGCGCTGGTTGGCGGCACGATAGCGGTCCCCGTCGCCGTAGACGTCGTAGGCGTGGCGGGCGCGACAGAGAAGGGCCGCGGTCCTGCCGTCCAGGGTGTTCTGGCCTGCCTTGAGGTCGAGGCCGGTGTAGTCGGGGTCCTTCACGTCCACGGGCAGATCGACGGTGACGCCACCCACCTGGTCCACGACCGCAGCGAGGCCGTCCATGTCGACCTCGGCGTAGTGCGAGATGGGCACGCCCGCGAAGTCCGATATGACCTGGGTGGCGTAGGCCGCCCCGCCGATGGAGTAGGCGGCGTTGATCTTCTGGGTGCCGTTGGAGCCGAGCTTGACCTGGGTGTCTCGGTGGATGGAGACGAGCGTGACCTTCTTGTTCTGGGGGTCGATGCGCACCAGCATGATGGAGTCGGAGCGATACGCGTTGTCGGAGCTGCCGTACTCGGAGCCTCCGGCACGCGACTCGTCCTTGTCGATGCCCAGGAGCAGCATGTAGAAGGGGTCGCCGGCCTCGTGGTCGCTGAGCACGGACGAGAGGGTCTTGTTCACGCCCTTGTTGAGCTGGGCATTGATGTTGCTGACGTAGGTCCAGGCAGTGGTTCCCAGCGCGACCATGGCAACGAGCAGGGTCACGAGCACGGTCCGCACCACCGCGTGGCGGCGGCGGGAGCGACGCATGCGGGAGTAGCGCTCCAGCGACCCCTCGCGCGAGAGCTCCTGGGCTCCGAGCTGTTCTGGCTGCGAACTCCTGCTCTTGGCCAAGGGGGCTCCTTTACCGTTAACCGTGCTCTTTGGGGCAGGGAATCCGGGTATGAATTCCTCCATGTATAACCACCTAATAATAGTCGCAGTGGCCTGCGCGCGCATGAAGCACACAAACGCTAGCAGGCATCCGACTCGGCCTTTGCGCTGGTCTACAATGAACCGGAAAAAAGCAGCACCGATGGCGACGTCGCACCGTCCGGCGTCGCGGCACGAACCCATGCACAGAACAGGAGCAGCAATGAAGGCTTCCAGGCCAGGACAGTTCGTCGCGGTCTTCGACTTTGGCGCCCAGTACGGCCAGCTGATCGCACGTAGGGTGCGTGACCTGCACGTCTACTCAGAGATCGTTCCCTGCGACATCTCCGCCGACGAGCTGAGACAGATGGCACCCTCCGCCATCATCCTGTCCGGTGGCCCCGCCTCCGTGTATGCGGACGACGCGCCCGACATGGACGCCGCCGTCTTCGAGCTGGGCATCCCCATCCTGGGCTTCTGCTACGGCCAGCAGATCATGGCCGTCAAGCTGGGCGGCAGGGTCGGCCACACCGAGAAGGGCGAGTATGGTCCCGCGACGCTGGTGCGCAAGGGCGAGGCGCGCATCCTCGACGGCACGCCCGAGGGCGGGCAGACCGTGTGGATGAGCCACCGCGACGCCGTGAGCCAGGTGCCCGAGGGCTTCTCCGTCACCGCCAGCACCGAGACCTGTCCCATCGCCGCCATGGAGTGCCCCGAGTGCAACTTCTACGCCACGCAGTTCCATCCCGAGGTGCGCCACACCGAGCACGGCCAGGACATGCTGAGGAACTTCCTCTTCGGCGTCTGCGGGCTCGAGGAGAGCTGGACGATGGACAACATCGTCGAGCAGAAGGTCACCGAGATCCGCGAGGCGGTGGGGGAGCGCAAGGTGATCCTGGCACTTTCGGGCGGGGTGGACTCCTCCGTGGTGGCAGCCCTTGTGCACCGTGCCATCGGGGACCAGCTCACCTGCGTCTTCGTGAACCACGGCCTGCTGCGCAAAGGCGAGCCCGAGATGGTGGAGCAGGTCTTCCGCAAGCAGTTCAACGTGCCCCTGGTGCACGTGCACGCCGAGGAGCGCTACGCCAGGATGCTGGCGGGCGTCACCGAGCCCGAGCAGAAGAGGCGCCTGATCGGCACCGAGTTCTGGAAGGTCTTCTTCGAGGAGGCCCAGAAGATCGGTGGGGTGGAGATGCTGGCGCAGGGCACCATCTACCCCGACATCATCGAGAGCGGCGCGCGCAAGACGGGCGGCAAGGCGTCGACCATCAAGAGCCACCACAACCTGATTCCCTTCCCCGAGGGCGTGCACTTCGACCTCATCGAGCCCCTGGACCACTTCTTCAAGGACGAGGTGCGCGAGCTGGGCGTGAGCCTGGGCCTGCCTGCGGGCATGGTGTACAGGCAGCCCTTCCCCGGGCCCGGCTTGGCCATTCGCATCATCGGTGACGTCACGCCCGAGAAGCTCGACATCCTGCGCGACGCCGACGCCATCGTGCGCGAGGAGCTGGACGCGTACAACGCGCGGCTCTTCGAGGAGACGGGCGAGAGGAACAGCGAGCACAGCTGCTGGCAGTACTTCGCCGTGCTGCCCGACATCAAGAGCGTCGGCGTCATGGGAGACGAGCGCACGTACGCGCGACCGATCATCGTGCGCGCCGTGGAGTCGAGCGACGCCATGACCGCAGACTGGGCGAAGCTTCCCTACGAGGTGCTGGGCAAGATCAGCAGCCGCATCGTGGGAGAGGTGCCGGGCGTGAACCGGGTTGTCTACGACGTGACGCCCAAACCGCCAGCTACGATAGAGTGGGAGTAAACTGGAGCGGATTTTGCGCAATCGAAATTCCGTCCGTTGAGTGTCGCAGTGTGCCGCCACGGACGAAAAAGCGTAAAGCCACCTGTGATTTTGGGTGAGTAAAAACTTTCGGGACCCCCTGGAAACAACGTTTTCAGGGGGCTTTTTATGCCTTTTGACCTGCTGTTTCAGCCATTTTTACTCTAAAAGCGCGTACACCACGAACATGGCGACATGCAGCGGACGAAGAGTAAAGGAATTTTCGGAGAGTAAATTGTCCCAGTAGTTTGTCCCACCGCCCCAAAAACGCCCCTGAAACTCAAGTGAAACTCAATAGGGCCAAATCAAGTGGGTTTCAAGCAAAACCGCAGGTCAGGGCTAAGAGTAAAAATTTACTCTCCGACGCCATTCTTGGGCGTTTCCGCATAGAAAAAGGCTCTTGGGACCGATTCCCAAGAGCCTCGATTTACTCTAAAACACGCCCGATTTCCGGGTGAAAGCCACTGTATCCCGAAAGAGTAAAAACTAGAAGCGAGCCTTCCACTCGTCGTACTCCTCCTGGGAGATCTCGCCGGAAACCAGCTCTTCCCTCTTGGCTGCCCACGTCTTCAGCATCTGGGCGGCCTTGGGCGCAGAGGGCGCCTTCGAATCGACGGCGAAGGACATGCCATCCTCGCCCGGCACGATGCCGAACTCGTCCTCCAGCTGCAGCATGAGTGCCAGCAGATCCCTCGCACTCTCGACACCATAATCCCTCAGGACCAGCGGCGAGACGTCCAGCGCCTTGGCGATGTCTTCAACCTGAGACGGCTTCGGAGTCCTAGCTCCGCTCTCGTAGTGGCGAATCGCCCCCTCAGTGAGACCGACCTTCTCAGCCAGTTCCCCCTGGTACATGCCGCGCAGCTTGCGGTAGTGCTTGATCTTGTCGCCAGTGGACACGGGTTCCTCCTAGATGAAATGCAGACGTTGCAATTCTAGCACCGTACAGAAACGTACGCAAATTATTGACAGTACGGATACGTACGATTACTATGCAATCCTATAACGTACAAATACGTACGATGTTAGGAGGAGACATTGCACGACGAGGAAAAGAAGCCGACCATGCTGAACGCCGATCAGGTTGCCGAGCGGCTGAACATGTCAAGGAGCTACGCCTACCGAATCATCCGGGAGATGAACGACGAGCAGGAGTCAAAGGGACGCCCCGTGCTGAAGGGCCGCGTAAGGTCCGACCACTTTGAGCGCAGGTACTTCGCAGGTGATGAAGATGCCCGTATATAGAAGCGAGAACGGCACGTTCTACGTGCAGTGCTTCTACCGCGACGGCAGGGGCACCAAGAGGCACAAGACGAAAAGGGGTTTCCCCACCGAACTGGAGGCCCTGCTGTGGGAGAAGGACTTCAGGTCCTCCCATCTGGGCACCATGGACATGGCCTTCAAGGATTTCGTCGAAGTGTACGCCACCGAGATAAAACCTCGCATCAGGGAGCACACCTGGATGACCAAGGAGTACATCATTGCCGACAAGATCACCCCGTTCTTCGGCAACATGCGCATGAGCGAGATCAAGCCGGTGGACATCGTGCGCTGGCAGAACGAGCTGATCGAGCACAGGAACAAGGACGGAGAGCCGTACTCCCCAACCTACCTGAGAACCATCAACAACCAGCTGAGCGCCATATTCAACCACGCGGAGCGCTACTACGACCTGCCACAGAACCCCGTGTCCAAGACGACGCGCATGGGTTCCTCGAAGGGCGGAGAGATGGTGTTCTGGACCAAGGACGAGTACCTGAGGTTCTCGGAGGCCGTCATGGACAAGCCGTTGTCGTTTCATGCGTTCGAGCTGCTGTACTGGACGGGCATCCGCGAGGGCGAGCTGCTGGCTCTGACTCCCGCCGACTTCGACCTGGAAACCGCGGAACTCAGCGTCACCAAGTCGTACCAGCGCTTGAGGGGCGTGGACACCATCACCGACCCAAAGACGCCCAAGTCCATCAGGAAGATATCCATCCCCCGGTTCCTCAACGAGGAAATGCGGGACTTCCTGGAGATGAGGGACGACCTGGACCCGCACGACAGGATCTTCGCGGTGACGAAGAACTTCCTCAGCCATGAGATGAAGCGAGGATGCGAGGCCAGCGGCGTGAAGCGCATCCGCATACACGACCTCAGGCACAGCCACGTCTCCCTGCTCATCAATATGGGGTTCACGGCATTCGCCATAGCAGAGAGGGTCGGCCATGAGAGCATTGACATCACCTACCGCTACGCCCACCTGTTCCCCACGAAGCAGGTCGAGATGGCAAATGCGCTCGACAACCTGAGGGAAGGATAAGATGCAACATTCAAGAACGGGTCGCGCGCGAAGCAAGACCATGGCGTTCAGGCTCACGCCGGAGGAGTACGACCTCGTTTGCGAGAGGATAGCGCTCTCTGGACTTGGCCGCCAGGAGTACATCTACCGCAAGCTTATGGACATGGAAGTGGTCGTGCAACCCTCTGTGAGGGTTCACAAGGCCTTGAAGGACTCCATGGCGCAAATCTACCAGCAGTTGCTCAGAATCCGTGCAGGAGACAATCTGGACGCCGAGATGGAGGCCGTTATCCAGATGCTTGCCGAGGAGTTCAACGATCTGAAGCCAGCCGAGGAGGAGGCACGGGTCGACCAGGAGAACCAGAGCATGTGGAACCTTGAGCGCAACTAGAAAAGGGGTGTCCTTTTGTAAGGACTACGCCGGTTTAGCTGTGAGCTTAGAATCCGTGGCGAACGATGAAGATTAGAGCGGAGGCGCGATGAGACATAAGAAGAAGCAGGTATCCATCGCGATGAATTCGGCGCTCCTAGACGAGATAGGTAAAAGCGAGGAACCTCAAGACTGGATCACTCTCGACAAGGTCCTCAAAGATCAGTATTTCGTTGAAGCATTTGCGACAAGCAATGCATTCGCGGGTTTCGATTATCATTTCCCGGTTGTGTTGCGCTTCGAAGAGTATGACCTGTCGATCAACATCGACCAAGAAAGGATGTCGCTGCGAGCGATTCTTCATAAGGGCGATGCCCTCGATCAGCTCTGCCACGACAGTACCTCCCATGAGGAAGAGTGCATTTATTGGCATAGGGTCAGCGAACTCGAGGACTGCTGTGGCGAGAAGATGATTTGCGTTGATCGCCCTTGCGGTCCCGGTGATACAGTGCATTTTGAGCTTGAAGACCACGAGTTTGCATTGCAGCTAATTGAAAAGTAAAAGAAAGCGAGGCTGGCCGCTGATTGCGGTCAGCCTCGCTGGTTATGCGCAAGATTCTAGATCTCGACCTTACCGCCAACGAAAACGTCATCGGCCTTCGGGAACGTCGGCAAGTCATCCTCCACCTCGGGCTTCACCTTGTATAGCTCGAAGGAAAGGTCGGATCCCTCAAGCCCTGCGGCCTCAAAGATGATCTTCAAGGCTTCGATCTTTGTGGAGGTAGAGCTTCCTGCATTGAAGTAGATGCCTTCGCCCACCTTGAACGGATGCCCGTCCTGCTTCCAGGAGAAGTAGCGCCCAGGGAAGTCAGATCCTTCCGGCACGAACTTATGGAACACTACAGGGTCCATCTCGTAAACCATGGACAAGACGCCGCAGATCATCTCAGCCCAGTTCTTCGTTGTGAAACGGGAGCCCATGAAGGTGTATGCGGCGATCTTGCGGCCCGAGAAGTCGAAGTCGTCGTCAAGCTCGTGCTCGTCGTAGACGTCGTTGCTCCACTCGAAGTCTGAGGAGATCATCGGCCACAATGAGAGGAACTTCTCGCGCATAAGCTCGTCGCGCTCCTCAAGCTGCTTCTCTCCCCACACGTCCTGCAGGCTCACGTACTTGTTGATTCTAAAGCCAGAGTCCTTGAAGCCGTCCTCCATGTCTCTCTTCTCGACGAATCTCCTGTTGCTGTACTTGGAGTTGTACGCCGTCAGGGTCAGGTTGGCCATGCTGTTCAACCAGCGTTCATGGATTGCCTCATGGTCCTCACCGAGGTCAGCCAACCAGCTGCTCGAAAGCGTCTGGGGCATGAGGTGCTCGACGCTGAACACCTCGTCGCGCAGGTTCTCGACGACGTTCACGTACTCCAGACTGTCGCCGTTCTCGAGTCGGTCGTACAAGTAGTACCTGTAGCCGCCGATACGGTAGAAGTCGCGCTCCGCGTAGGCGGCGATGAACTCCTTGTCGTCCGGGAAGTGGCCGCTGCCCTCCTTGGACAGCAGAACCTTCTTTAGAACTTCCGGATAGCAGCCGTCTTCCTTGACGCCGCGCATGACCTCTCCGTGAAGTGTCTCGAAGGCTTTGTTCAATGCATTCGCGGGAACCTTGCAGACCCAGCGTCGGAACAGGTAGCTCTCCACGGCGAGAAGTGATGCCACGACCTCGTTGTCACTCACGTCGCCTTGCCTTCTGCATTCGAAAAGATTGAGCGAGTACGGACGCATAACGGATGCGTCGAGCAGGTTGAGACGTCTGAGAACGGCGTCGATCTTGTGGTTGCCCGAGCTCGCCTTCGTGATGACGCGGTAATGGTCCGAGTATTTGAGCAACTCTGCAAGCAGCTCAGCGGTGTCGAATCCCTGGCTCTTCACATAGTCCTTGAAGGTGGTGTAGACCTTCTTGATCGCAGGCGTCTTCCTGCGGATGGCCGCAAGCCAGTCCCTAGCGAAGGAGCTCACCTCGTAGCCGGTGTTCTTCTCGATTCCGTTCCAGTACTTCTCGTAGCAAATCTCCTGGGTCTCAGGGTCGAGGCCCATCAGGATGAAGTTCCTAATCTTGTCACCTTCGCTCAAATCAAGGCCTGTCGAGTTGAGGCTCTCGAAGATTCTCTGAGCATCGTCCTCCTTGTCGAGCTTGATGTCGATGATCATCAGCTTCTCGATGGCGCCCTTCAGTTGGTCCGCATCCAACTGCGACGCCTTAATGCGATTGCAGAAGAAGAGGTAGTTCTGGGTGACGTTTGAATTCTGGACGAACTTGTCCGGATCGCCGGCGTATACGGCCTCGAAGGCTGCCTGGTCGTCCTTGATCAGCTTGAGCTTCAGCTTCCTCTCGGACTTGTGCCATTTGTCGATCAGATACTCCTCGTTAACCATGTCGGCAAGGCTCTCGTCTTCGGAGGTTATCCCGCCGTCGCGAAGCTACTTAACTAACGCAAGGAGAAGAAGGTAGGAAGTGGTGATACGCTGCTGGCCGTCAATGATTACGCGGACGTCTCCGTCGGCCTTGGAGACGATGCTGCCGAAGAAGTGCGATTCCCCGCCCTCATGAACCAGCTCCTCGAGGTCGTCGAACAACTGCTTGCACTGCTCAAGCTTCCAGTCGTAATTGCGCTGGTACACAGGTATGACGAATCTCGTTTTGGTCCCCTCGAGGAGATTCAGTAGATATCTTTCTTCGCCCTTCATTGAGCCTCCTAGATAATTCTTGCTAGACGCGGGAGAGAGTCAAAACTCCAGCTGCCGCCAATAATGCGGTAGGCATTTTGGCGTTTCGGGTTATTACTGTCGTTGCACCAAATCCAATACACGAGAGCTTCAAGGAGTTCCATCCTTGCCGCTTGCCTATCTTCTTTAGACAGTTCTTTTTCGGAATCAAGTTTGATATACGAGCCCCAGGTCGCATCCATAAAGTCCATCGCACTATCGCTGAGAGCGAAGGTATCGTACAAGGTCTGAATATCAAATTGCTGAGTCACCGATTTATAGGAATCGGGGTCTACGGTTTTAAGAGCAAGCATAACTGGAGCAAGCCCAGCATCGGCAAATGCGGAAATCCAGTCGTTCCCAAAGCCATTGCGGCTCTCTATCACCTGCGGACGAACCCTCAATAGCTCCGTAAGGTACCTATTCGTATCTCTCATTGTCATTGAATATGCTTCGGTTAGGTCATATGCGATGACATCAAATCGATTGGAAGTCTTCAGTAGTCCGGATACCTGCAAATGCTTGGACGCGTCGACCTTTCTTAATGGGACCGAGAGATCGTAAAAGCGAGACAAATAGCGCTGACCGTCGAATTCCTGACCATACATCCCCTCAACAACATGGGACAACTGAGCGGAGTTGACCGAGTAAACAACAACTACGCGCTCGTCAACAAAAAGGTTCTTCAACTGCTCGAGCACTCTCATGGCGAAAGAAGGACGACACCGATCGAGCTCGTCGATTAGGAGAAGCAGGGTGTTCGCTTTTTCAGGAAGCACGGAGTCTACCAGCCGCGAAACAGACAGCCTGAGCGATTCCCTCTCTCGATAGGCTTCTATCAAATCTTTTCCGGTAAAGGCTTCTCTTAAAGTACTGAAGCCACTTCGGCCAAATATGCCAAGAATCGCGTCCAACGAACCGGCAATTTTTTCAGAAGCTTCCGTATCGCTTCTGAAAGAAGCGCTCATGTCACCCTGCAGGGCTATTGCAGCAGCCAACGAAGGCAGTGGGTCATCCCAATGATCATTTTCCCAGGCGTTGTAGTAAACGGGCAAATATCCATCCAGGCTCGAAAAACGCGCAAGTGGCGCGTCTTCTGCCATCAAATCCGAAAGATCGCCAGGCGACCCTATGAAGGGATTTGACTCTTCAAGCAGGCAGATTAGCTGCTTTACGAAAAAGGTTTTTCCGCTGCCCCACTCCGCATCAAGAAACAGCGAGAATCCCCCCTCAAGGGAATCAAGAATCCCGGCAAACTCTATTAGGTCCGTGTTGCGCCCGAGCTGATCGTCACGCATGCACTTAACCAACACGTTTCTATCAGGGACTGCATCTATTCTTCTCACAGCGGCTATCCAATCTGCAAGATACCCTGGTAGAAGGTTCCGGGGAACACCAGCTTGCGGTATGGCTTCTTTTTCTTGTCATCGTTGTCGAATGCGATGGCGATGTAGGAGTCGTCAAGGTCGAGCACCTCGCCATAGCCAAACGCCTTATGGAACACCAAAGAACCGGGCTCGATAGAGGCGAGCTGTTCCTCGCTGATTCCCTGTGGCTCGTCCTTGGGCTCGACCTTCTCTGGATAGCCCTTGATCCACCATGCGCTGCGATTGTCCGTGGCATTGCCGCCACGGAGGCTGTACTTGAACTCAGCGCCCTGTTCCTTGAGCTCCTTCATAAGGGCATCAAGCTCGCCGCCACCGATTACCCACAGGCAACCGTCGGATTCGCGCAGGTCAATAGGCTTGGCATTCGCCTTCTCGAGCTGCTCGATGATCCAGTCGCGCTTTGCGGGCTTGGGCTCGACAGCGCGCTTCTCAGCAGGAGCTGCAGTCTTTGCAGCTGGTTTTTCTTTGCGCACAACGGGCTGCTTCTTCGCAGGCTTGGGTTCAGAAGACACTTTCTTGGCGAAGCCCTCAGGCGTAACCATGGATTCTTCTTGAGCAAGCTCGAGGTACTCGTACTCGGAGAGGCTGGTGTCGAACAGACCGACGCGCTCGCCCTCGTGCTTGTTGATGCCGGTGTAGGACAGGCTGGAGTCCTCGTAGCGGCGGAACTTGTAGACAGCGTCGTTCATGAGGCCGTCGTTGAACACGCCGAGCGTGGTGAGCAGCTCGAAGTCCTTAACATCCAGGCCCATGACCTTCTTGAACAAGCCGGGCTCCAGCTGGGTGATGACATCCTTGAGCGTCTCCTCGCGGTAGTCGGTGAGATACATGAAGACAGGGATGCGCGTGGCGAACTTGATCAGCTTCTCCTGGATTTCCTTGCGCTTGGACTTGAACTCCTTTTCCTCGTCGGAGAGCTCCTTCTTCTCCTTCGGAGTGAGCTTCTCAGCCTCCTTGCGCGCCTTCTTCACCGCCTCGGACTTGTTGATAATGGTCTCGATGTCTTGATTGAGGTTACGGAAGCCCTCAATGCTCATCAGCGCGTTGATAGCTTCCTCGTTGGCGAGCAGGCGCCACAACGTGTCGTTATCCACGTTGACCAGAAGCGCACTCTCCCAGTGTCGTGCGAGCAGCGTGGCGCTGGTGCCGGCCATAGCAATGTCGAGGATGTCGGCTGCAGAGACCTGCCTCATGGCGCTTCCGTCATATGCGAGCACAGGCAGGAAATTGATGAACTCGCCCACCTTCTGCTCGGGTCCCGTCTCCTGAATGGAGAGGCGGCAGCTGTAGTCGGAGACCATGCGCAGCGCGCGGTCCAGAGCGAAGTCGAAGACGTAGCACTCGTTCTTTACGATTTCGCGCTCATCACCTTCGCCAATAGTCCAGGGGCTCTGGACGCGGAAGGTGCTCTGGAAGTAGGCTTCCGGCGTGCCAATGCCGGTAAGCATGAAAATGCCTGTCCAAGGCTTGACCGTAACGCCGGTGGTGAGCTTGCCACACGTGAGCGTAATGGTCTTGGAGTCCAGCGGATTCTCCATGGATTCTTGAACCTTGTCGAGCGCGGCCGCACCGATGCCCGCCTCCGCTCCTGCGCAGACGTTCACCGTGTAGTCGTGGTAGAAAGCATTTTGGGGTTCCTTGAGAAGGTTTGCCATGGCATGGCAGCTATTGACCCTCGGAAGGTACCAAAGAGTATGGTTCAACACGTTAAGCAACGGAACATGGCTAAACGGTACAGGAGGCTTCTCCGCACCCTGCTTCAGGTTATCCAAGGTGGTAGCTGAGTAGGCGCCACGAATAAGGTCGAGCCACTTCTGCACGTACTCCTTGAAGACGAACTCGGCTTCCGCACCCTTGCCCTCTGCCTCGAAGAACGCGTTCAGATCGAAGGAATCGTACTCCCCGCCGCGAGCGATGCTCACGATCTCGTCTGGCATCTGGTAGGTCATGAGGACCATGCGCGGCAGGGTGATGTAGGGGTTGGGCTTGCCGGGGTTAACCTTATCCCAATTCCCCTTCTCGCGCTGCTCGTCGGAGTAAGTCCAGTTGAAGATCTGCTCTTCGATAAGCTCGCCAGAATTCAATGCGCGGAACGGAGTACCCGAGAGGAACAGGTAGTAATCGGTCTCGATAGGCAACCAGGACTCATCATAACCATCACCGGTGTTAGATGCTTCGGCCGTGCTCTTCTCGTCATCGTCGTCAAGGGCAAAGAGGCTCTTTGAGTTTTCGTTCCATGCTCCGAAGTGATATTCGTCAAAAACGACGAGGTCCCAGTGCTCGAGGTGCACCCACTCGTTGCGTGGCTTGATGCTGCCAGTGTTCTTATCCTTGCCGAGAAAGTCCTGGAAGGAACCGAAGCAGACGATTGGCCTGTTAAAGTCTGCGTCCTCGTATTGGAGGCCCTCGCGGGTAACGAACTGCCAACCCTCGAAATCTACGTGACGAGCTAAGTCGTCATGCCATGCGCTGCGGACAGCGGGCTTGAAGGTAAGCACCAGCACACGCTTGAAACCCATTTTTTTAGCCAGCTGATAGGTGGCAAAAGTTTTACCAAAACGCATCTTAGCGTTCCAGAGAAACTTTGGAGTACGTGCAGGGTTCTCAGCGTTAATCGACCTGAAGTAAGCAATGGTCTTGTCGACGGCAGCTTCTTGCTCGGGACGCATGGAAAAGTCCTGGTCGCGCTTTTCGATGTTCTCCTTGCGATCACGAACAGCAATCCATGCTGCACGAACGTCTGAAGCTGAGCACTTAAACCACTCGGTTATTTTTCCGTCTTTATCCCTGAGTCTCCTATAACCCATGCGAACAAGTGCGTCATGGACTTCATGGTCCATGAATGAGGTGCCGTCATTGCGAACCGCAGGCTCCGAGAAAACGATAGAGAACGGTTTTTCTCCGGGCTTTAGTGTTGGATATTGATCGGCTACACGTTGCTCAACATCGACGGACGTATAGCCAACTTTCAGCATCCCGTCATATGCAGGATTCGAATCCGAATAGGCATAAATGTACGGTTTCGAATCAGGTTTTTGGGGGAAATATGTCTCAAGCATTGCCATCACTTATTCCATCGAGTGAATCAGAGAGTTAATAAACGCTACGTTCTCATCGCTTAATGCGAATTGCGAATATAGCTTTTCCTCAGAAATTGGGGTAGCGAAGTCAACGCAAGGAACAAAGCAGAATTTATCCTTATTCAGGTTAATCGAGGAGAGCGTTTGCGAAACGAGCAGTCTCGCGAATTTCGTTTTGAGATAAGCGGCGAGGTTATCTGCTTCTTGCTCGGTCGAGAATTTTCCGCATATTAAATACGAGTCAGTACAGACTTCACCCGGTTTCAAAACCTCGATCTTTGACAGAACTCTTAACTTGCCTTCTTTATCTGGCTCGCCAGCATGCTCATAAGTAATACGACTAATAAGAACCTTGTAAGCGTCAATCAACTCAAAACCTTTTTCAACGCTTGAACGAGGAACGTAGCTTCTGCCTTTGGACGAAACCATAAGGACGTCATCTGGGGATTGCGTTTCCGCGCCACGAGTTGATGTCGGGAGGCCAAACGGATTACGTGAAGTAACCTCCGCCGACAGAAATCCTAGATTATCGGTTTTGCACTTCGAAACAATTTTGTGAATAATCTCAACGGCCTCGTTGTACCGAACAAACGAGTCAAACTCATTTAAAGATCGAACCATTGTTGTAGTCTTACCGCCCAAGTTTGTAGTGAACCCGCATTCGCCTTCATGATCTCTATCCCAAAGGAAATAGTTCACACCGCCGCTTACGCTGTTTTGCGGAAAGCAATCTTTCGCATTAATGTAATCAACAATTTTTCTGATTCTTTTGTCATTCATCATGGTGCCGCGGAAAGAATCGAGCCCCTTTCCTCCGGAGAACTACCTAGATGGAGTAATCATCACCAGATAGCGCGGATTGAGTTTGATAGCCTGCTCAATAAAGCGATGGTAAATCGGGCTCGCGCTAGCACCATTTCCGCCATCGCTAAGTTGGTAGGGAGGGTTGCCAATAACAACATCGAACTTCATATCAAACACTCTTTCAGGATTATCTAGATGAATGAATTCATACGCGTATGATTCAAGAGCCTCATCGCGGTTGTATTCCGACTCAGTAGCTCCACAGTATTTACAACGTCCACCAGACCAGGTGTGATCAAGATGTTTGTAGTCAATATTCCCTTCAGGGTTATCGAACCTAACCACCGAATAAACGCTAGTCGGATACTTCGAGCAATAAACGCTGCGGCGAGAAAGCAAGCTGGTTAGTTCAGTGATTGCCATACCATAAAGCTGATTCTTAAAGATATGCTCTAATCGCTCTTCCAAGTTTGGGAACTCGCCCTCAAGGCCGTCGATAAGACGCTTTGCGATCTCCCTCAGAAACACGCCCGACTTACAAGCGGGATCCAGGAAGGTTGCGTCTGGGTCTGACCAAAGTTCCTCAGGTAGAAGGTCCAGCATTTGGTTTGCAACCTCGGGCGGCGTAAAGACTTCATCGTTACTCAGGTTCGCTATGCAGCTGAGCACGTCCGGGTTGTACGTTGTTTCAAACAGACTACTCATAGTCCACCACCTCGTAGAAGCTTGTCAGCGGGTACTCCTTGATAGGAAGAGGGATGTATGTCTGAGTTTCCTCGTCAAACTCCCACTCCGTGGTTGCATTACCACTTGAGCCGAAAAGACTCATGGTCTCTCCGTGGTCGACATTACCTTCAAGCATCTCGTCGAGCCTGAAGTCGCGGCGTTTTACCTTGATACCCATAGCCATGGACCACTCAGTGAAGATGATTGGCTCTCCATCGTCCTGAAGAAGAGTCAGAGCGTCGCCACATAGAATATTGCGCTCGATCACATATCGGATTGCCAGTAGGAACTTCGGGTTCGGCTTTTTCTTGCAGACGCGCATGTACTCGCATTCAACGATGTCGTAGAGGCGGTCGCGACAGTCCGCCGCATTGTCCTGAAGCAGCTCGACTCCGTAGATGCTGCCAACTGCCACGAAGCAGTATTTCTCGTATTCACTCACGCTTTTGCCGTAGCGCTGCTTCACAACGGCAAGCTTTCGGCGGAGAATCTCCGCCAGGAAGTTGCCGTCGCCGCACGCCGGCTCGAGGAATCGCGAGTCGATGCGCTCGGTCTCTTGCTCGACCATGTCAAGCATCGCGTTAACCTCGCGCTCGTTCGTGAACACCTCGCCGTGGTCGGCTACGCGCTCTTTTGACTTAACTTGACTCATTCTTCAATCAGTCCCTTAAGGTAATTCTTATATTCGTCAACCAGGCTTTGCGGCCCGGCGATCTTCACTGTGTTTCCCATGCCCGCGATCCAGCCGAAGAACTGCTCGCTCTTGCGGACCTTCACGAAGGCCTTGGCGGTCTCGTCATCGACCTTCGAAATCTCGGCACCATCGCCGAAGCGGTCCAGGACGATCTCGACCTTATCCGCCCTCACCTCGAGCCTGGCTGTTACCTCCTCGCCACTGAACCGACCGAAGCGCTCGTACTTGTCCTCATCGTAGACATGATGGTCTATCTCGGCGTTTCGCGAGGCCTGACTATCGGACACCCTGGCCTTTCCCATGCGGTCCAGGCGGTACTCCACCATGTTTTCGTGGTCGTCGTCCCAGGCGGTAAGGTAGTAGAAGCCGTCCGCATAGGCGATGCCCACCGGAGTGACAACGTGCGGCCTGCCGTCCCTGGTCGCACACCTCTCGCCATCGGCATCTCTGCGGTAGTAGGTGAACTCCACCTTGCGGCGAAGCCTCATGGCATCGTGGATGACATCGACGTTTCCGAAGACGCAGTCTGCCTTCGTCTTGATGCGGCCCGGAACGTGGATGCGCCTCTCAAGCAGCGCCCTCTCGTGGTCGCTTGCTAGAAGTTTGATGTTAGTGACAAGCGCATTGCTCTGCCGCACCGTGAGCGCCTTGCTGGATTGCACAGCGTCGACCATGAGCATGAGCTCGGGGAGCTTGAACTGGCGCCGAATCAGCGCGTACTCCACTGGGTTCCTCTGGTAGGAGCGGATGTCACATCCGAACTCTCTGAGCACCTCGATATCGCGGTAGACGCTCTTGCGCTCCGCCTTGATATCGAACTGCTCCAGCCTCTCTATGATCTGCCTCATCGACAGCCCGTGCTCGGCGTCGGTCTCCTCCTCGAGGATCTGCTTCACGTAGAGGGTCTTGAGCTTGGCCTTGTTGTTGTACGTCACGGGACGACCACCGCCTCGGATACCCCGAATTGTCGGACAAACTCCATCTCTCCATTCTACTGCAAACCCGGCGTTTCTGAAATGAGGGGTGTCCCATAGTGTCGCCTCGAGGTCCCAGCGGTAGCACGCTCCGAGCGGGGGCTTCTCGCCAGTTCCCCACGACCTCCGACGCAACTGCCCCGCCCTGCTTTCCTTATTCCCCGCACGTTCGCACGGAACCCGGGCACCGCCCAAGGGCCGCGATACTTTTCCGATTTCTTTCGGCAGTGGGAGGGAGGTTCCCACTCCTGCCGAAAAAAACCGCTGCGCTTCGGAAAACTAGCGCCGAGGGTTTTCATCTTCTGCCTTCGGTTTCGCTTTACTCCCTTGAGCGGACCCGGAACCCATGCGTCCTCCGTGTCACAAAACAAGCCACAGGGGCGAGCCTAGGACTTATGGAGGTCATACCATGAAGAACTTGAACGAGAAGGCAATCGCCGCAGCCGAGAGGTTCCTGGACCGCAGGGGCTACGAGATCCTCGACACCAACTGGGAGGCGCCCGACGGATTCGGAACCGTCGACATCATCGCAGCCGACGAGGACACCATCGTGTTCGTCGACGTCGAGGCGACCCGCGGCACCGACGGCTTCCCCGCCGAGGAGAACGCCCGAGGCAAGCGCGAGGCCCTCGCCGCCAAGTGGCTCGCGGAGAACCCCGAGCGCAGCGACACGGCCATCAGGTTCGACGCCATCTCGATGATGGTCGTGAGCGAGGACCGCGCCCTCCTGCGCCATCACATCAACCAGCTATCCACCGCACCCGAGGAGGAGTAGCGACCTCCGCTCCTCCCTCGGAGGAGGCCGGGCACCCTTCGGGGGGCCCGGCTTTTCGTTTACCCGCTCCCCGAGCCCATGCCCATGGATCTCCGCAGCGCACCTTTCCTCCTTACATCGTACATAATCGTACGTTTTATGGTAAGATTCATTTGTCGGACAAAAATGTACGATTATGACCTGACGGTCACTGCGCAAGGGATCTTCCACATCACCTCCGCGCAGGATACAAGAAGGAAAGGGATTTCCATGCGCACGATAGCCATATCCAACTACAAGGGAGGCGTGGGCAAGACGACCACCGCGGTCAACCTCGCCAGCATATTCGCCTCGCAAGGGCTCAGGGTACTGTTGATCGACCTCGATCCGCAGGCATCCGCCACAGACTACTTCGGCCTCTATGAACGTGCCGCTGCTGAGGGCAAGACTTCGATCGGTTTGCTCTATGGCGGCATGCCGGTATCCGAGGTTGCCTACCAGACCGCCGAGGACAACCTCTGGGTAGTCCCCTCCACCATCGAGCTGGTGGACCAGAACGAGCTGCTGCTCCGTGAGCAGCGCCTGAAGTTCGCGCTCGACGACGCGGCGCCGGACTTCGACATCTGCCTCATAGACTGCTCGCCGGTCATGAAAAGCCTCGCCTTCAACGCCTATTTGGCGGCAGCCGACGGCGGCATCGTCGTCATACCGGTGAAGCTCGACTCCACCGTCATGAGGGGCACCGCGCTCACCGTCGAGGCCACCAAGTCCATCGCGGAGGCCCTGAGGATGCCGACGCCCCGGTTCAAGATACTGAGAACCTGCGTGCCGGGCCGCATGACCAACGCCGAGTCCACGGGCGCGCAGGTGCTGGACAGGTTCTTCCCCGAGTCCCAGTTCTCAACGGTCATCCACGCCTCATCGAAGGTGTGCGAGGGCAGCTGGCAGTGGATGCCCGTCACCGCGTTCGAGCCCGGCAGCAGGCCCGCGCTCGACTACGCTGCCTTAGCGAAAGAGGTGCTCGATGAGCTCGGCTAGAAACATCGCAGAGGGCTTCTCCATCACGGGCCTTCTGGACGAGTCGTCGAGGACCAGGGAGCGCTACCCCGTCGTCGAGATCGACGTCTCGACGATCGCAGACCATCCCGCCAACGTCGCCTACTCCATGGACAGGGAGGCAATCCGAAAGCTCGCCGCATCCATCGCCGAGAGCGGCCTCACCGACATCCCGTTGGTGCGCAAGATGGCAGACGGCTCATGGCAGATGATCTCGGGACACAGGCGCAAGGCCGCGTTTGCATTGCTTGCGGAGAGCGATTCCGCCTACGCGAAGATGCCCTGCCGCATCATCGAGAGAATCAGCGACGAGCAGGCCATCACGCTCCTTCACACCGCCAACTACTTCGTGAGAGCCCTCACCGTCAGCGAGAGGGCCGCGGCAACGAGCGCGTTGGGGCTTGAGGTCAAGCGCCTGCGCGATACGGACGAGTCGTACAAGGGCAAGCGCACCGAGGACATCAAGGCCGAGATCATCGAGAGCCAGACCGGGCGAAAGGTCTCCGGCAAGACCATCCAGCGCGAGGAGCGCATGGCCCGAAAGATTGAGAGCTCGCTCTCTCCTGAATGGGCACGCGAGGCGAACGCCGGCAACCTCACCGGCGAGGCGATCGACACCTTGGCGGAGATGCCGTTACAGAAGCAGGCCGAGCTCTACGACGCCAAGTCGCGCGGCTGCGTCACCAAGCGACAGCTCTCCGACTACGTGAAAGAGCAGACAAGCGGCACCCGCACGGCCGACTCGAGGCTTGCCAAGGCGGGCAACCTCATCGCCTCGTACCTCGAGAACCCGCCCAGGAACGTCAGCAGCCTCGACCTTTCCGAGCTCGAGAAGATAGCCGCCCTGACCGCTCGTTTCGGCGGCAAGGGCAAAAGATGCGCGCCTGATGCCCGCAGGGCGTTAGGCGCCAAATCCAGCAAGTAGCCTATGGCGTCAGACAAAGTCCTGACGCTTCATGGCACTTGCTCCAGGCACGTTGGAGCAACTTTGTCGCGAGCTATGCAAAGGCTCGCTCCGGGGTACGCCTGGAAGGAACAGGCAGCCGCAGACTGATAAAAAGCGGCTTGCCTGGCGGGGGATCCCCCGCGCCCCTTAATTGAGAAAACCACTACCCGCGCAAGACGCGGAGAACCATAGGAGACAACCATGGCAAAGAAGATCAACAAGGAGCAGAGGCTCACTTTCCGCATGGCCCAGGATGACTACGAGAAGCTCGAGCAGCGCTGCACGGAGGCCGGTCTCAGCAAGTCCGAGTACCTGCGATACCTTGTCCGCATCCCGCTGGCAACCGAGGAGAATCCCGAGTCCGAGCACTGCATCCTTCTCGACCGCAAGGCCCTGAACGCGATGTCCAGGGAGCTCACCAGGTGGGGTTATCACTACAACCAAGCGGTGCATGCGATGAACTCCATCAACTACTACGTGGCACGCGGCACCATCGACCGCGACTACATCGGAACCAAAGCCGAGGAGATCGAGGTGGAGCTCGTTACCGTGAACAGGAATGCCGAGAGACTCGTCTATGAGCTCGGGCAGATCCAAAGCCTTGCTCTGGTGACGGACCGATAATGCCGATCCTGAAGCCGATATCCGGCCATGGGTCGACGGCGGGAATCCGCCGGTACCTCGAGAAGAACGGGCGTGCTTTAGCTAGGGACTTCTTCAACCTCTCATGGGATGAGAGGGAGATGGAGCACGCCGATGGAGGCATGAAGGAGCTGGTCCTCTGGGACGTCGAGATGGACTCGACCCGCGAGGCATACGGCAACGACGAACCCTGGCACGGAAAGCCCGCAAGGACTTTCAAGCACTTCGTCTTATCCCCAGACCCCGATGACGACATCGACCTGAACAAATTGAGGGAGCTATCGAAGGAATGGGCGCTGAAATACTTCCCCGATCACGAGATAGCCATCGTCTACCACGATGACAACGCCAAGGGGATTCCCCACGCGCACATCGTAGTCAACAACACCAATCTGGTAACGGGCAGGAGGATGCACACCGAGCATCCGGAGGACCTGAACAGGGCCTTGCAGGACATGGCGCGAGAGCGCGGTCTTTCAGGCTTGTCAAACCAGAAGAAGCCCACGGATAGCAAGGTCTCAACGACCGAGAAGAATAAAGTTAATCATCCGCGAACCAGGCAGAACGTCTACTTGGGACGGCAGGAAAAGGAGATCGCGAAGGCTGGCGGGTACACATGGGTCGGCGACATCAGATCCCGAGTCGCCCTGGCGAAGACGACGGCAACGAGCGAAGCGGAGTTCTTCGGGATACTCGACGCATTGGACGTGCACGTTGCCGACAACTCCGAGAAGGCACGCCGCGACGATTGGATCTTCTCCCTTGCCGACGAGCCCTCGAAGAAGGTTTCCGGAGAGAGGCTCGGGTTCACGTACGGCAAACAGATGCTGCAACGACGCTTCGAAAGGTCAACGTCGTACAGGCCGACCGAGAAGACGGTTGAGGAGATAAGAAAGCGCGCAGAAAGCGCCGTCGAGCTCAACGACCTCGATGACCTCTCAAAGCTCTCCGCAGCGCTTGAGACCTGTGCCAAGTTCGACATCGAGTCCATGGAGGAGTTCGACGCCCGCCTTACCACCCTTTCCCGGCGAGGGCAGATCGGAAGCGAGGGCGCCAAGAGGCTCATGCAGGCAAAGGGCTACATGGCCGAGCACAAGCTCATGCCACAGCAAGTCAGGTATGAGAACAGGCAAGAGGAGCTCGTCGACAGGCGCAGGTCCAGGACAAGCCAGGAAGATCAGCGTAGCCAGGCGGCAAGGCAGCGCGAGCAGCAGCGAAGGAGGAACCAGCGATGAACGTGAGGATCACGTACCCAGGCGGGCGGATAGACGTGTTCGACACCTCTGCATACGTCGCAAGCGCACCTTTTGACGGCAAGAACATACTCACGGATTTCGAGATCTGCCTCGACGGCATCGAAGAGGAAGGTCTCTGGCTGGTAGCCAACTACTACGCAGCCAAGGCCGAGTACAGGGAAGGCTCGACAGGAATCCCGGCGGCAAGGCGCTCGCGAGGATGGAAGTTCCTGCTTGCCACCGCGGATGAGGCGAAGAACCTCTGCGATGTGACCATCGACGGAGAGATGGTGGTGGCAAGGATCAGCGACTCGGTCTGCAACATGAGGGAGTTCGAGTCCGCCGCCCTCATGAGGATCGGAGCCTCCAACGACGGCGTGCTGGAGCGAATAGCGAAACTCCATGTCTTCATGGCGCTGGAGCTGAAAGAAGAAACGCCGGCGATCCCAGGGATACCGGCGGAAGTGGTCGAATACGCGCTGAGCACGACCGAGGCGCAGCCTGAGAAAGGTGACAAGAGAGTCGTTTCAGAGGATTGGGGTGATATGGATGAAGTTGATTGGTAAGTGCATCTCAGGGTTCATCAGATGGCTGATCAAGGCCGTCTTCAGGTTCATGTAAGATACGGCCTATGGAGGCACTCATGAAAATCAAAGAAGAGACTGATGCATACGTCGAAGAGCGTTCTGCGATTTTGGCAGAGTCGCTTGCCAGACTTCGGACAGAAGCAGGCCTGTCCGTTGCGGAGCTTTCGTGGAAAAGCGGCGTTTCCGCCTCTACCATCAGGCGAATCGAAAAGGGTGATGCGAATCTACGCGTTACTACCCTGTTCGACATCGCAACCGCTCTTGGCGTCAATACAGGCAGGCTCGTCTCCACCAAAGAGGAATGGGGAGAACACATGAGCGAGAAGTCTTAAACTCGAACCTATGCATTCAATTATGCTTCGTTACGAAGTCGGTCAAAGAGAGATTGCAACACTTTGGCACCTAGTCCAGAAACGACCAGGTGCCTCTTTGTTAGCTGACAGGAAGTTCTGCGTCCTCTTTGTCATCCCGATTCAAGGATTCAACAGCACTTTCGCAAGCGAGAATTCCCTGCTGAATTGCAGTAGCCCCAGAATCGAGCTTGGCATCACGTCTCCTTGAATACGCCTTGAAAAACTCAGAGTAACGTGCCCCCACCTCAATGAGCTCGGCTTCCTGAATGGATGGGTCAACAGCAAACATCTCATCAGGAAAGCGAACGTCAGGGTCGGGGTTTGTGAGACAAATCAAAAGATCCCTGTAGGACCCATCATCGTCAATCTGATAGTCCTTGCCATCAATCTCAACCGTTACAGCTTTAGAGCTACTCACTTTTATCATCGTTGTCACCAACCTGGAAATCGTATTTGTAAAGTCTCATCTTCAGGAAGCGTTCGCCACCGTCGAGCACTTCGGAAATAAATTCCTTTGCCGGGCGCCCATTTATTACGCCCGACGAATAGCTAATGATTGATCCGTCGTTTTCAGCCATCACGATGTTTCTCGCATCGCCGTTAATGATCACAGGCGCTGAATGGCTTACAACGAATACCTGCACCTCTTTCTTCAGCCGTTTTATTCTGTTCACAAGGACATCACTGATTGTCGGCGTATCAAGGTTGTCTTCAGGCTGGTCGAAGACTACATAATCGTATCCACCCGATGACAACCCATCATTCAAGAGCAGCTTCAGCAATGCCTGCGCCTGCATTCCAGGAGACATCTCTTTTACAGGCGTCCTATTGATGGATACATCAATCTCGAAATCGCAGTTCTTCAACAAATCGCTTTTTATGTTCGCAAACACCTTTTCAAGAACAGCTGAGGCACTTGTGCAGTTTCGAATTTTGTTCTTATTGAGCAGCTCTTGTTTTGCCTTTTCGAGATCGGAGCACATGAGCACAAAGCGGACGATTGCGTCCGTGCGGTCAATGCCATTTTTCAGCTGCAGTTGGAACGAATCCTCATAGGAAATCGTTTCTGCAATAGTGAGTCCAATCTCCACCTCATCCTCGTCAGCTTGATACGTATTTGTCGGAATTGGACGAAGCATAGATGCTACAGATTGTTTCAACTTCTCCTCGGATGCCTTGATGTTTATTCTCAAATCGAGCAAATCATCAAGCAGCTCGTTAGCCTCACTAAGGTTTCGGTCGTAATTGTGCGTTCCCAGGGCGTACTGCATGTTTGTCCTGATGAGTTCATCTTTAAAGCATTCAACCAGGTACTCTCTGGTCGAAAAAGGTTCCGCCATCAATATGCCGACCGCAGTTGTAATATCATTGAGACCATCAGAAGCTTCCTTGAGGGAAGCAGCCACCTGCTCTATCCTCGCATTCAATGCGTTTACAAGAAGAGTTGATTCCGGAAGCGACGTTTCTATACGAAGCGCTGAGATTTTCTCCTCAAGCTCCCCGACCTTATCTCCAAGCTGCTTAGACTGCTCGCCCATGTTATTGATGACGGAGCGATTTGCTGCAATTGAAGGAGCCTCCTTTATCGAAATACCATTCGGCCTTGCTTCCTGGAGCGAATCAGGTCGTTTCAAGGAACCTTGATGCTTTTCCACAAAGGCATTGGAAATCTCCTTTAGGTAATCGAGTTGCTCCGCTACGTCGGCATAGTGCAAGTCAGAAGCAGTTTTTGCCGACTCTTTCATTGTCTTGAGACGGGACTCGAGGAAAGGGACCGACTTGTAATCAGACTTGTCGAAAACAACGCCCAATTCGCCTTGCTTTACATAGAGGCAATTTGGCAAATTCTTCGAATATGCCCCACCCTTCATCCGAAAGCGGACTGACTCAGGGTCCACGTATTTTTCGTAGCCTTCGCCGACCTTTCCTGAGAGAATCCTTGCGAGCATGGACTTTCCACTGCCTCTGGATCCGACGATTCCATTGTAGCTGGGGGCGAATTCCAGCTCGCATCCAGTCGGATTGCCGCTCTCATCAAGCAAGTTAAACTTAATCGATTCAAGATAGGCGTTCAGGTTTGACTGTGGATTACTTCGGGATTCGTCGGAGGTGACAATTCGGCTCTGAGGATCTGTGATTGCAAGATTGAATGAGTCGATGTCGCCGTCGAAGTCTACCCAGGTGAAAGCGGTGCCGATTTTTGCCAAGGATTTCGCATCACTGCAGAAAAACCTGCAAACCATAGTGTTGAGATCTGTTTCGAAGAAATCCGAAATGGGCTTGCTCTTTTTGCCTCCTTCGATGGCGAGATGCTGATTGTAGTAAAAGAGGCTGTGCTTGAACTTGTCGTTTCCACCTTGTCCGTTTTTCAGATAACCGGAGAGGTTTCGCCGATTGTCTCCTTTGCTTTCATGGAACGTGAAGAAGTGCTTCAAATCGCCCATTTCGCGCTGTACGTCATTAAAGTAAAACGCCTTTCCAACAGATAGAGCTGAAATTTCCTTAGCCGTCTTGCCTTCCCTTTGTTGAGCGGATATGCCGATTCGGTCAAGCAGGCGGCACACCGCATCCTTAAGCTTCTGGGCGTCCACCAAGTCGCACCAAATAATTCCGTGGAAGTAATCCGTTGAAGGAGACACTACCAAATTGTGCTTCACACGAGTGCCTTCATCGATTTTGACATTCAATTCGACGCCGGCGAGAAGCGTCTTCCCCCTTGGCGCAAGCACTGATGACAGTCGATTCATCAAGTCGACGTCAACAGAGTTGTGATCCGTGATAGCTATTACGTCCAAATCAGATTGCAACAGGGCCTCTTTAAAGCTCTCATACGAATATGATCTGCTTTCGCAGGAGCTAGAGTGGACGTGCAAATCGCATCTTTTATATGTCTGCACTGGTCCTACCGTTCCCTCACGCGACGCTGGCTGCGTGAGCAAATTTAATATCGTTGTTTGTTTGAATAATTATATCACCCGTTGATTGGCTTACAAAAAGAGGGCAACGTTTTTGGCGTTGCCCTCTTTGTTATTGGTCCGATGCTTGTTTCAGGATCTTTGTAGCGACTTGCAGTACGGCATCGACCTGTTCCTTGTCATATTGTATCGATGACGCGCTGGCAGCCTCGTCTTCAAGATCGTTGTCGAGCAGCTCCCCGAAGGTGGCGCCTCCAAACTGCTCCACCGCGAGCTTCTCGACGGCTTCGATGAACTCCTCGCACCTCTCTGCGGGAATGGCGACTCCTCCGAGAACCAGGGGCTCGGCATCGGTCTCGTACATGTCCGTGATGATCAATGTCTTGGACAGCTTCGAGTAATCCCTTTCAGTCATTAGAACCTCCAAACCTTTCAAGCGCATTCTACCAGTTTAGGCAGGTAGATAGCCTTGTTCCGCTAATCCCACTCGTCGTCACGCAGGGCACCGACCCTGATGCAGCTGTACCCCACCAAGGCACAAAAGCCCATGAGCAGGCCGACGGCTAAAAGCACGTGAGGCATCATTTCATCACCTCCGTCGCATAGACGACCGTCCTTGAGTTGCTCGTTTCGTACGAGCAGGTCACGAACGCGTACACCTTTTGGCCTTCGGGAACCCCGCCAAGGGTCACCTCGCCTTCAGCGGCTTCGTCTGCCATATACGCGTCGAGCTCCTCCTGGTCCTCGAAGTCGAGACGGACGCTCTTCGCGTAAGCGTTGATGACGTTAACCACCCTCGGCTCGAGATGAATTGTCCGCTCTCGCGTGTAAAGAATGATTTCACCATGATCCTCCGCGAATGCCCTGCCGCTGTAGTTCGCGAGGTCCGCGAACATCGTGCCGTCCGACATATGGTGCCCGTAGATCATCACCAAGGGGCTATCGAGTCCTTGCTCGCACCCGTTCGCAACATACGGTGTGCCCCATGGGGAGTAGATTCCTTCCACGTCATGGAACAAGTAGAACCCTGGATCCTGATCGCTACCCATGACGACTGGATAGTCGATGGAGGTTCCCGGCACGTATACCCAGGCAATGACGTTGCATGGCAGCTGGCCCCAGTCTATCGAGCGCTCCTGCCCCTCGCCTTGGGGCTGGACGACTGCCTGCTGGATAGTGGGAGGGATGTCGGGGCGCTTGCCGCCCTGCCCCGCTACGAGGAGCGCGACACCCACGGCGATGGCGAGTATCGAGGCGATGGTGACAGCCCTTCTTGTCCTTGCTTTCATGCTCCGCATAGCAAGGGGCTGCAGGTCTTTCTTCCTGCAGCCCCATAGTTGCTACTCGCTCACCTCCTCAGAGGGCTCGGCGTCTTCCTTTGGGTCCTTCCTGCGCATCCTGGCGAAACCCAGGGCTGCGGCACCGGCGCCAACGAGGGCGGCGCCGACGATTGCGATGATCGCGACTGGGCTGCCGGGTGCGGTGGCTCCCGTCTTGTCGTACGGGGTCTTAGGCACCTCAGGGGTGTCAGGATTGTCGATGACCACGGTCTGGCCGGCATCGTCGATGTCCTGATGCGCCGCGACGAGGTTGCCCTCGGCGCTGAGGCACTCCTCGAATGCGACGAGCTCGTCACCCTCCTTGAGGGACGTGGTATCCAGCTCGAAGGCCACGTCGGCGGTTCCCTCGGATGCCTTCGCCACGAATTCCGCGGTCGCGGTAATCGGATTGCCGTCGGCATCCAGCAGCGCCTCGCCAGTGGACTTGACCATGATGGTGCCGTGGACGATGTAGGAGTCGCCCTCGATGAGGCCCTTGTACTCGACGGTGTCGACGAGGCTCACCTTGCCGGTGGCTACGATCTGGTCGCCATCGGCCGCGTCGGTGAGCTTGGTGCCGATCTCGCAGACGCTCACGGTCTGTCCCTCATCGCTCGGGTCCTCATGCGATGCGAGCTGCACGCCGGCGCCGAGGAGCTTCTCGAATACCACGACCTTCTTGCCGTCGAGGTCGGTTCCGTCGAAGGTCAGCTCGATCACCTGGGTGCCGTCTGCCTCCTCGGGGGTGAAGGTGGCCTCGCCGGTCACCTGGGACTCGCCAAGGCCGCCCTTCACGGTGATGGGCTCGCCGGTCTCCGCATCGACCAAGGTTGCCTGGAGGACGTACTCGGTGCCGGGCACGAGGCCCTCGTAGGAGACCTCGTCGCCGATGGTGATCTCGGTTCCGGTCACCAGCTTGTCGCCATCGGACTTGTCGGTTGCGGTGGTGCGGATGTCGAGGAAGTGCACGCTCTGGCCCTCGTCGTTGATGTCGGCGTGAACCGCGACTTCGATGCCCTCGGAGAAGAGGGACTCGAAGGCCACGATGTCCTCGCCTGCGAGCAGGCTGGAGTCGAAGGTGAACTCGAGCTGGATGTCGCCGGCCTTCTGCTTGGGCTTGAAGGTCTTGGACGCGGTGATCGCGTTGCCGTCAGCATCCAGCAGCGCCTCGCCGGTGGACTTGACCATGATGGTGCCGGTGACGGTGTACTCGGTTCCGTCGTTCTTGAGGTTCTCGTACCAAACGGTGTCCACCAGGGTGGTCTCGCCGGAGGCCTGGGCCACGTGGTCGCCGTCGGCCTTGTCGGTCTCCTCGGTCTGGATCTTGGGGCCTTCCTTGTCGTCGAGGCTCATCCAGACGGCCTTGGCGACCGTGGAGTCGCGCTCGATTACGAAGGACTTCTTCACCAGGTCGTAGCCCTCGTTGGAGTCGCTGCGGAGCTCCTCTAGGGCGTACTTTCCGTAAGGGAGGGCGGCAAGCCCGTCGTCGACGTCAGCATTGATGCCGTCCTCGCCAAGGGAGAACCAAACGCCGGCCTTGGGGTCCATGTCGGATGCCTTGATGCCGTCGGCTTCGAGCAGGCCGTCGTTGCCGTTGGTGTTGTTGCTGTGCTTGTTCCAGGAAGATGCGGTAGAGACGTTGCCGTTCTCGTCGGTCACGACCACGTGGGTCTCGCCGGTGGAGACGTTGGTCACCTTGAACGCGACTTGGAGGGATGCGTTCGTGTCCTCTGCCATCTTGACGATCTCGAGGTCGTTTCGGATCACCTGATCGAAGAACTCAAGGTTGGCCCCAGCTGATGTCATGTTGACCATTGCGCCGTCTTGGCGGATCTGGAAGGTCTTCGCGGTGCCGTCGGTGAGCAGGTAGGAGTCGTTGCTCTTGGTCTCCTGGATGGTGTAGGTGCCGTAGGGCAGCTCGTCCTTGGCGGTCTGGGCGGTGTAGGCCCCGGCCTGCTCGTTCCAGGAAGTGATGATCGTCTCGATCGTGTCACCCGGGTTGAACCACTTCCCGCCGACGAGGACCTTCTCCTCGGAGGCGTTGGCGATGGTGAACTCGATTCCGCTCAAGGTGGAGCCGGTGTCCAAGGTGTCGTGGGAGTTGCCTCCGAGGGCCTCGGATTCGCCGAGCTCGATGTCGGACTTGGTCACCTGGACGCCGCCGCGGACGACGTCATCCTTGCATGGCTCGCCCGTAACATCGATAACCTGGCCATTGGAGGCTATCGTCACGGTCTTGGACCAGTCGGCCGGGAGGTACCCTTCGGGTGCTGCGCTCTCGACGATTCTGTAGGTTTCGCAAGGAAGCGCATCGGGGGAAGTTTTGGCTACATATGCCCCGGATTCGGTGCTCCAGCTGGTTTCGATGGTCATCGCAACCGATCCGTCGGGGCAGGACTTCCCGTTCACGAGGGCGGGCTTCCCGGAGATGTTGATGATGTCGAACTCGGCGCCGGTGAGGGCTGCGTCGCCTTGGGGCGTGGCTCCCGCATCGCCGTCCTCCTTGGACACCGCCAGGCCGCCCTTATCCCACTTGAAGCTCATGAGGTCCTGGGTGGCGGAGCCGGTGTGGATGGCGTAGGCGGTGAAGCCCGTGGACACCTCGCCCGAGCGCGATTGGATCTTCGGCCATGTGCCGCCAAGGAGCTCGGAGCGCGCCCATTCCCCGAACTCGGCGTTGGTTCCGTACAGTGCGTCGCTGGCGGACCCGCTGTAGGCGTAGGAGATCAAGATGTGGCTGGCGACCAGGTACTTTCCCTCGTCCCAGGATCCGCCATCGTACCAATCGCTCGGGAGGATTCTGCTGTCGAATCCGGGCGCACCGTAGCTGAACCACATCGTTGCGATAAGGTTGCGGTCGCTTACTTCGGATTTGCTGTAGGCTCCTGGCTCGGGTGTCGGCGCTGCCGGTTGAGCGCAGTAGGCGGCGTTGCCGTCTGCCCACATGTAGTTTGTCGTGTACCCCGCATATGGGACGCTGTCGCCGATCGACACCTCGACGGATTCGGCCGCAAGGGCCTGGCTAGGCACCGTCACGCAGACGCTGAGCGCCAAAAGCAGGCTCATCGCCACGCGGATGACCTTCGATGAGGTGATCCTCTCTGTTGCCTTGGAGTTCATGGCTCACCTCCCTAGAATGGAATGTCTTCGCGGCTCATGGACGAGCGGCCCTGGTCGCCGGCGAGCTCGCGGGAGCCCTCGCGAGCGCCCTTCGCCTTCTCGGAGAGCGATGCGAGGTAGCGCTCCCTGCTGGATTCGACAGCCTCCTTGAGTTGCGCGGGCATGATCTTCACCGTGTCCTTGATCGGCTTGCCGGACTCGTCGGTGACGGGGTTTCCGTCTGGGTCCATCACGGTGCGCTTGAGCCAGACCTCCTTGTTGGCCAGGAGCGGGATGTCCCTGAAGTCCTCGCCCTTGAAGCGGGACTCGTTCACGAACAGGGGGCTGAATTGGTAGAAGCTGAGGTCCTTGCCGTCGATGGACGTGTCGCGGGGAAGGGTCACGGAGTTGAACTTGCCCGTTCGGTCCGTCTTCTTGTCGAAGTACTCGATCCCTTCTCTCACGAAGCTCTTGTGCACTGTGATGTAGATGTTCTTCTTCTCATCAGGCATTGCGTTTTCTCCTTTGCATTCTTCACTAGGGGAGGGTTTGTGGAAGCTCCCTGCCCCATCGCTTGGTTTCTGGTGCGGCACGCTTAGCCCCGTGCCGCTGGGGCCTTACCTTCTCATCGGAATCACCTCCAGCCTCTTCCGATGGCCTCCGTTAGAAGCCGCTGACGATATCTCGAGCCCATGCGCCGCTGCGCACGAGCGAGAGGACGAGCAGGATGCACATCGCCAGGTACTGGAGCGCGTACGTGAGCCCGGTCGCGATGGTGTCCACCGGCGTGCCCGTGCCGGGGTTGACGCCGACGATTCCCCCGAGCACCACCGGGAAGGAGATGAGGAGGATGAGGATGATCAGTCCTGCCACGCATACCGCCAAAAAGCTCTTCAGGTATCCCATGCCGATCTGCCTGGTGTGCTCGAATCCGAGGAACGCCAGCGGTATGGGGCTGAAAGCCGCCATGATGTAGAGCTGGATCGCTCGCGCCCAGCAGACGACGAGCGCCACCACGTACGCGACGAGGACCACGAGCCAGCTGATGAGCGACACGACGAGCATGGCCATCAATGCCGACACGTCGTCTTCGGTGGTGACGATGGACACCTCGGCAAGGTTCATGGCGCCTCCGGTTCCGAAAAGGCCTTCCACCCTGTCGACGGCGAGCCCGATGACCTCGTAGATCGCCGCCATGAGGTCGAAGCTGTTCTGGATGAGGAACAGGAAGACGGCGAAGAAGACGAGCAGGAACACGACCTCCTTGACCCCGGGCATGCTCTGGTTGCCGTCCATTCGCTGGGAGATCTCGATGAGCTTCAGCGTGAAGACCAGGCCCAGCACTCCGCAGCCGATGGGGAGGATGGCCACCTGCCAGGTGCCCCTGGCGATGTCGTACATGGAGAGGTCGCCCGAGCTTCCGAGCATCGAGGAGAATGGAGCGTCGAGGACGCCCTCGTATCCGATCGAGCTGAGCACGCTCGCCTGGGCGTGGAACATCCAGTTGCTCCAGTCCCTGAGCAGGTCGCACAGCCATGAGTTGACGTCGTCCGCGATCGAGGCGTAGGCGCTCTGGCATGGGATGAGCGTCAATACCAGGAGCGTCAAGGTGACCGCGAAGGCCATCCCGAACCGCCTCTGTCCGGCGATTGCCCTTGCTGTGGCGATCATAGGGCGCTCAGCTCTTTGGTCTTCTGGTCGTAGCGGAGCTGGACCAAGGTCCCCGCGCCGTCGTTCAGGGTGAAGGACGTCGTCGCCGTCTTGCCGTTGCAGTCTATGTAGACCTCGCCGTCCCAGGTGGCGCTGGTCGCATACGGAGAGCGCTTTGCGGCCCAAGCGGTTATCGCACTCGAGATTTCCCCGTCGTCGGACTCGAGGAGGTCGTTGAGCTTCCCCGAGTGCGCGGTCAGGCTCACCTTGTTGTCGGGCGAGGCGTCCAGCGTGTATGTGGCCGAGAGGGAGAAGGCATCGCACGTGATGGTGGTCGAGGTGGTGCTGGAATCGATCTTCACGATGCCCTGCTTCGGGGTGTCCCTGGGACCCTTCGTAGTGGTCACGTTGACGGACAAGCCGCCGTCATCCGGGTCTTCCGATATGACGTCGAAGTAGGTGACGGCAGTGGACTCCCCATCGCGTTCGACCATCACGCCGTCGGCGATGGCAAGCGTCTTGGAGCCGCCCTCAGCGCTCCAGGCGCTCCCGACGTAGTCCTTGATGCTGTTCCCACCGGTCTTCTCGGCAACCTCCTCGATGCCTTCGTCAGGGCTGTTCTGGGGAGGCTGCATGGCGCAGCGCGCGACGCCCGAACCCACGAGGATCAGGATCGCGCCGATGGCGCAAGCGAGCATGACTCTCTTCTTGTTCATGTCTTTCCGCTCCTTTCGTTAGACCTTGCGCAGCGCGCAGGTGAAGTGGTCGATTCCGTTTCCGATGCAGCAGACTGCGCCGGTGTGCGGCTCGTGTATGTACTTGTCGTCTCCTATGTAGATCGCCACGTGGCCGGGCTTGTAGAGGATGTCTCCGGGCTGGGCCTGCGAGAGCGGGATGTGGGTCAGCTCTCTGTACTGGTCCTCGGTGTAGTGGCTGATGTGGATTCCTGCCTGTCGGTAGCAGTACTGCGTGAGGCCGCTGCAATCCAGGCCCCTGCCCGGGGTCTCGCCTCCCCACACGTAGGGCACGCCGAGCTGGCTGTATGCCGCTGCGACGATCACGTTCGCGTTCGCGCGGGAGCTCTTCAGGTCCTCGGCCGTCATAGTGTCGAAGCGCCTCAGCCCATAGGTGTCCATAACGGACTTGAGGCTTGCGACGTAGTCCGAGCTGGTCGCCCATCCGGCGGATTTCAATCCCTCCGCCATGAGGTCTGAGTCGTGCTTTTGCATCGCCTCCCTGATGGTCGCGTTGTTGGCATAGGTTCCCGCTTGGAGGAAGACCCTGCTCCTGAACTTGATGCAGTCGACGTCTGACTTGAACACCGTGAAGTAGGCGGTGATCGTGGATATGGCACCCGGGGTGTATTCCTCCCTCGTCACCCAAGCGCTCTTGCCCGCGACCTCAGGGCACCCGGCGAAGCTGCCTGCCCATTTCATTCCGAAGAGGTTGTGGTCCCTCGTCGCGAGCTTGCTCATGGTCTCTCCCTGGCCGCTCTCCACAATGATCTGGGCAAGCGTGCAGCTGGCAGGATGTCCGTACTTCTCCTGGCATTCGAGCGCGGCTTCGACCATCTCGTAGGTGATGTACGGGGGAAGCCCCTCGAGGGATTGCTTGTTCGCCTCGTTCTCCCAGAAGCCGAACAGCGCGCTCACGAGGTTGCCCACGATGAGCGCGCCTATGACGAATGCCGCGATGGCGCCGAGAACGCCGAGCACTACTGCGGCACCTGAACCTCCTGCACCGCCGATGACGGCGGTTGAGGAGGATCCAGCTGCCTGGGATGCGGCTGCCGCTCCCTGGCCCACCGCTCCCTTGGATGCCTCGGCAGCGGCGGCGCTTGAAGCCGACGCCTTGCCGGTGCCGGCTCCCAAGGCCGATGCGGATTTGGAGGATGCCTTCTTGGCGGCGCGCCCTGCGCCCAGCCTGCCTTTGATGGCCCTGGCCGATCGCTGCGCGTCGTAGGCCTTGGACGAGCCTTCGAGCTCTTCGCTGTCGTCGAACTCGTCCACCGCTGCCCTTGCCAGAGCCTCCTTCGCAGCTGCGGCCCCGGTAATGCCTCCCTTCTCGGCAATCGCCTGGGCCTGAGCCTCGGCTTCTGCCTTCGCACCTTCCTTCGATGCGAAGGTTCGCGCATGCCCTCTTGGCTTCGACGAAAAGCCTTCGGAGGCCTCGCGGATTCCCGCGGCGCTCTTCCTCTCGGTAAGGGATGAGAGCATCTGGGCCTCGTCGTCGGAGATGGTTCCCGTGTTCGCGAGAGTCGCCTTCTCCTTGGTGACGAGATCGGCCATCGACTGCCCGTCGTTGTCTTTAAGCGGGCTCGACTTCGTCACGAGGTGCCGCCTTTCGAGCCTTCGAGTACGCTGCGCTCGGCGATCGCCGCAGGCTTCGTGTCGAACAGCCTGAACAGCTCGCCCTTGGGGAAGTCGTCCTTGATGGGCACGCGGATGCCGCCTGCGACGAGCAGCCCCTCGCCGGCCTTGATCGACTCGTCGATGAAGCCCCTCTCCGCTGTGGACAGGTCGAGCATCTCCGTCCAGGCCTCGAGGTCGGCCGGTCCCTGCTTGTGCAGGAGGAAGAAGTCCGAGTTGATGACCATGTCTCGCGCGTTGGCGTTGAGGAGCATGTGGGAGGTGTTCTGCGAGATTCCGGTGCAGATGAGGCCGAACTTGCGGCCCTCGCGCCAAAGCCTCGCGAAGTAGTCGACGATCGTCGGATGGCCGAACAGCGACTGGACCTCGTCGATGTAGAGCCAGGTGACGACGTCCCTCGGAGGTGTGACCATGACCCTGTTTCGAACCATCTCAAGCGCGGTGAGCATGCCGAACACCTTCATGTTCTGGCCGAGCTCGTGCATGTCGATGTTGGTGATCCTGTTCTCGAAGCCCACGTTGCTCTGGCCGTTGAAGAAGCTGAACGCGCCGTGGACGTAGCGCTCGTAGCGAAGCGCGATGTCGCGCGCCTCGGCCTCCGGCTGGCTGGCGAGGATGGAGTGGAAGTCCTCCAGCGTAGGGAGCCTGTCCTCCGCAGCGCCCTGGTCGTATGCGAGCCCCACGCACCTGGTGATGATGGACCTGTCGTTCTCAGGCAGGCCCTCCGAGCCCTCAGCCATGAGGGCAGATGACAGCGCAAGGATCGCGTCCGTCTTGTAGGCAAGCTTCGTGGCGTCGCTCCTGTCGGACACCGCGGAGGTGTCGAACGGGTTCAGGATCGTGTCGGTGCCTGGTGCGAGCCTGATGTTCGCGCCTCCCAGCGCGCTGATGAGGTTTCCGTACTCGCCCGCGGGGTCGAAGATGATCACCTCGTCGCCCGGATGAGCCAGGATGGTGTTGGTGATCTCGCGCTTGACGGAGAACGACTTGCCGCTGCCGGGCTTTCCGCAGACGAAGCCCATGGGGCTTGCGAGCAGGCCGCGGTCGCAGATGACCAGGTTGCCGGACTGCTTGGACTGGCCGTAGTAGCCGCCTCCCGGCTGGTTCAGCTCCTGGCTTGCGAAGGGCATCTGCATTGCGATCTGGCCCGTGGTGAGGTGCCTGAATACGTCGACGTGGTTGATGCCAAGCGGCAGCACGGAGTTGAAGGCCTCGCGCTGCTGAAGGAACAGCGGTTCTATCCCGAGGGAGTTGCCCTGGGCTACGCTGATGATCTGCTCCACCTGCCGGTCCAGCTCGTCGAGGCTGGATGCGTAGGTGTAGACGAGGCCTGTGTAGTGGAAGAGCTTCTCGTTCTTGTTGCGCAGGAAGTCCAGCAGCTCCTCCGCCTCTTCCTTCGAGTATCGAAGCTCAGGCGGGAGGATGGTGTAGTCGTAGCCCTTCCTCACCGCCGTACGCTGCTCGTCGATGATCTCCTTGTCCATCCAGTCGAGCTGGCTTTTCACGAGCGCGAGCGCGTCGGATTGGGCAAGCGGCTGGGCGTGGATGTTCACCGACAGCGGTATCGGCAGGTCGATGATGTTCGCGATGTAGTAGTCCTCGAGCACGGAGCCGAAGCTCTTGATGAGCAGGACCTGGCAGTAGGCGTCGTCGACGCGGAAGGCGTCCGCCCTGCCCTCCGGCTTGAAGTCGATCATCATGGGCGCGATGAGGTCCTTCGTGCGCAGCTTCGAGGAGTGGGACAATTTGTCCCAGGAGAAGGCGAACTCGCTCTTCGGGCGAAGCTGCGACTGGAGCGCGCGCAGCCTCTCTTCTCCGTCGAGCGAGCGGGCTTGGCACCTCACGCGTTGGAGCGTCTGGATGCAGTCGCCCTTGACGCGGGAGAGCTTGGGCACGGCGCCGTCGACGTCGTCGGCGGAGACCATATAGGTCAGGTACCTGTGGCGCTCGAGGTTGGAGAATCCTTCCCTCATCTTGTCGTTGAGGATCCTGTTGTACTCGTCCACGTATCTGGCCGTCGCATCGTCGCCGTTCTCGAAGAAGACCCTCTTGCCGATCTCGCGCTCCGGGATGGGGATGTTGGCGATGGTTAGCTGGAAGCATGTGTCTGCACCGAAGTAGTTGTAGAGGCTGGAGAGCACGGTGAAGACGTTCTCCTGGTTCTCCTTGCGCGCGGACTGGTAGCTGATGTCGGAGAACTCGATGGTTTGGCTGAAGAGGCCTTCCTCGACCTGCGCGATGCCATCCTTGTACATGGCGTCGTAGCCGATGTAGCGCAGGACGTCCTTGGCTGCGCGCCTTGCCTTCTTCTGGCGGTTGGCCTTTTCCTCGTTGGCCTTCTTGGAGCGGTCGACCTTCGTCGCGCCGCCGAGGAGCAAGGAGAGCACGCCCGGCTTGGCCTGCACCTTCTTCTTATCCCTGCTGTTCTGTTGGTTCACGGAGCTCCGCCCCCTTTCGCTTTGCAATACGTCGTGACTTGCGGCTTGGCTTACCGGCCTTGATTGGCTCGCATGACGGGTCGGGCCCGCTTCTGTAGAGGAGCGTCTGGTCGTCCAGGTGATGGGAGGCGAACCTCGGGATGAACTTCTCGAGCCTCATCCCGAACGGGCGCCAGAAGCCCGCAAGCCAGAACGGCAGGCTTGCGCACATGACCGGGAAGGCGGCGTTGGACACTTCCATGCCGATCCAGAAGTAGATGGCGGCCGCGGTGGCGATGGCGCTCGCGAAGCCCAAGGTCACGCAGATGAGCGTCCTCAGGCTCAGCTTGCCGACGATCTTCTCCTCGTACTCCCCGATGTCTTTCTGGACGGGAATCTGAAGGGACAAACCTGCCACCTCCTAGTTGGGGAGCCAGGAGGTGTCCAGCTGCCCGAAGTAGATGGCGGCCGCGATGATGATCGCGCCGCCGGCGATCGTGGAGATTGCGCTGGCGATCTGGCTGCCGCCCTGCTGCTCGCGGACGGCAAGGCCCAGGGACACCGCGCCCCATACGACGAGGAAGCCTCCCAAAAACGTTACGCAGCCCGATACCAGGCTGATGATGTTGTTAAGCATGTCTGCTCCTTTGCATGTGATGCGCACCCCGGGCCGGTTGTGGAAGGAGGGTTTCCCGGGGGCGCTAGAATTGACTGCGGGGCACGTGCGTGCTCCTTTGCATGGGGGTCGCGGCAGCATCGGCGATGTGTGGAAGCGTTTTCGATGCCCGGTGCGTGACGCGCCTGCCGCGGCCCTTTACTCGCTCATCAGCGACTCCCTCTCATAGGCCCACCTCCTTGCCCTGTATTCCCTGAAGTCGAACGGGCTTCGCTCTTCGCAGCTGTGCGCCCTTGGGTGCTGTCCCAGGTCGTACTTCTTGTCCTTGAACGGCTGTGCTCCGTTGATGAGGACGAGCCCCTCGTCCCTCGGCATGCGTGCGATCTCCGATGCCTGGATCAGATCTCGCTCGAAAACCCCGTAGTTCCTCGTCGTGGACGGGTTGGCTCCTCGGGAGTCGTTCACCGTCACGTTCTTCACCGTCTGCTTGCCGACCATCTCGGATATCTCCTTGTTGGTCTCGTTGGACTTTCCGCCCAGGTAGACGAAGGTGTCGCAGGCGTTGATGATCGTCGAGGCGTTGTTGTCGCCGTAGGTCTCCTTCAACTGGGATAGCGACTGAAGGATCATGGAAACGGCGATGTTCCTGCTTCGCGTCACGGTGATCATTCGCTCGAAGTCGGGTATGCGGCCGATGTTCGCGAACTCGTCGAACATGAAGTGGACGGGGCGCGGCAGCCTTCCCTGGTACCTGCTGAGCGCGACCTCACAGAGCGTGTCCATCGCCTCGTGCATCAGAAGCGCGAAGAGGAAGTCGAAGGTGGAGTCCGTGTCCGACATTGATGCGAAGACGACGGTCTTCCTGGTCACATCGCCAAGATGTCCCAGGTCCATTTCGTCGTACGAGAGGAGCTCTCGCACCTCATCGATGTCAAATGGCTTCATGCGGACGTTGCAGCTGACCATGATCGACTTCATCGTCTTGCCTGCGGCCACCTTGAACTGCTTGTAGGTGGAGAGCGCGAAGTCCTGCTCCGGTTTCAGAGGCTTTCCAATTTCAACCCACTCGAACGAAGAGTTTCCTTCGTCGAAATCCCTTCCGTTGGGATCGTATGCGGAGCCTCCTGCTTTGGCTGCCAGGCGCTTTCCCGTCTCGATCTCGTTGAAGAGCATGTCGAGCGGGCTCATGTAGTCCTCGTCGTCCTCGCGTGCATCCGCCAGTGAGAGCAGCATGATAAGGCCGCCGACGTTGCGGTCCTCCGGAGGGCAGTGGGCCACCAGGTAGCCGATGAGCGCTGTGTAGAGCAGTTTCTCCGCGTTCTCCCAGAAGGGGTCGCCCGCATGCTCCTTGTCGCCCGTGGTGTTCTTCACGAGGCACTCGACGAACTTGAGGATGCCCTTCTCGTCGCGAATGTAGGAGATGGGGTTGAAGTGCATCGAGCGCGTGAAGTCGATGGTGTCGAAGGTGACGATGTCGTAGCCCTCTTCCTCGAACAGCCAGCCGACGTCCAGGATCAGCGTTCCCTTGGGGTCGGTGATGAAGTAGTTGGAGTTCAGCTGGTAGAGGTTTGGCTTCACGTAGTAGCGGGTCTTGCCGGTGCCGGGGCCGCCGACGATGAGCATGTTGTTGTTCGTCTCGGTCCTCTGGTCGTGCACGTCGTCGACGAAGCGCTTGCGGGAGCGCCTCGAGAGGATGATGTTGTTGTCCGGATGCAATGCGTCGGAATAGGAGGCCATCTCCTTTTGCGTTGCCCACCTGGAGCTTCCGTGCTCTTCGCCGCGGCGGTAGCTGCCCCTTCTTTCGAGTTCTTTCGCCCAGATGAGCCATACGCCGCATGCAAGGGCTGCGCCCAGTGCTAGCGACAAGGGATCCGAGAAGAAGACGCTTCCGCTCGCCAGGGAGCCGGGGAGGGTTTCTGCGAATCCCCCGCCCTGCATCAGCGGGTTCGAGCCCGTTGCCTGCGCATGGCCCGCCATGACGTCTCCGACCATGAACGCAACGACGGACGCGATGATCGCGAAAACAACGTCGCTTCTCATCGCGTTCTCTGCTCAAGGCGCTCGACCTGGCGCGCCTGCTCGCGAGCGGCCTTGCTGGCGGCAGACGCCGCCTTTGCCTGCTCGGCCTTGACGGCGAGCCTCTCGGCGTCCCTGGACTTGGCGATCGGCAGGCGCTCCTTCGCCTTGTCCAGGGCCTCACTCGCCTCACGCTCGAGCGCGGCGAAGACCTCGTCGATCTCAGGCGCGTCCTGCACCTTGAAAACGAGGGACTCGCGCTCCCCGTCCTTGTGGAAAGCGTGCTCGATGGATGCGTCGTTCAGCCTCTCGTCGATGAGCTCGCGGATGGATCCGTATTCTGGGAGCCCCTGGAAGTCGCGCATGTTGAGCTTCGCCCAGCTCTGTTCTGGCGTCTGGGTTTCAGCCTTAAACCCCTTGTTTGTGGCCGAGCCCCTGGCGTTGCGGAAGGCTTCCGTGAGCCTTTGCGCGCTTGAGGCCATGGCGGCACCGCCGGCGTCCTGGCCGATCCTCAGCAGCCAATCGACGAGCTTCTCTCCGGAGTCGTCACCGTAATCGCTTGGCATTTCCTCCTGCCTTCCTGCGGGCTGCCCGCTATCTCGTCTGGTTCAGGTTCTGGTTCTGCCGGGTATCCGCCTTGATGGCGTCCGATGCGCTGATCGCGCTCTGGGCCTTATCTGCCAGGCTCTGCTTCTGCTCGGGGATCTTGGACTCCATGTACCGAAGCGAAAGGCACTCCTCCTTGGTCGCGTGCCGCATGTGCAGGATCGCGTTCTCGAACTCGGCGGGCTCCTGGGCGATGCGCCCGAAGCTCCAGCTCTCGAAGTCCACCCACTCGTCCCCGAAGCGCTTGCAGGTCCACCATTCGTCGCCCCCGTTGACCTGCTGGATGAAGGCCAAATCCTCGTAGACGAAGCCCTGCCTGATGGCCCAGTTGCCTCCGCCTAGCGCGCTGCGTAGGTCGTCGATGCTCTCTGTCTTGGCGAAGGTGTACGGATATTCCTCCATGAAGGGATCGTCCTGCCAGTCGTAGCCGCCCCTTTTGAGCCAGCCGTTCTTCTGGCACTTTTGCTCGAGGAGTTCGTGCTCCTTTCCGGTCATCGTCTCGAAGCCCTTCATGGTCGTCCTTTCGTTGGTGGGACAATTTGTCCCAGTTGCTGTTCATGGGAATGGCGAGGCGCTAGAAGTCACGGCTCGGTTTCGTTTGGGGATGTTTCAGCTGGCCAGCTCTTCCTCGCCATCGTTCGTGCTTATACCAGCAGCGGGAGGGACCCTCTCGCCTCTATCGGTGGCTTTGGTTTTGCAGGGTTTTCTTCGGACCGTATCCACCAAAACAGCTCTTTTCGCGCCGCCTGTCCCTCTTCGGCAGGCGGATGAAAGCAGATGTTTCGACGATTCTGGACGCGATTGCCTCGGCGCTCTCGCGGTCCCCGTAGCGGGCCATCCTCGTGAGCAGCGAGTCGACGTCGTATTGGGACGTGTAGATGGTCGGGCGCATGTCTTCGTAGCGGGAGTTGATGATCTGGAAGAGGTTTGTGAGCGCCCAGGAGCTCGTGGTCTCCTTGCCGATGTCGTCCATGATGAGGATGTCGCAGGCCATGTACCGCTCGATGCCCGCAGCGGAGTTGTCGTCATAGCTGCGCTTGATCTCCTCGAGCATCGAGAGCGATGTTGCCACGACGACGTTGTAGCCCGCCATGATGAACGCCTTTGCGATGGCGCAGGCGGCGTAGGTTTTCCCCGACCCGACGCAGCCTTCGATGTAGAGCCCGGCACCGCCGTTGCCCCCGAATGAGGACAGATACCTCGCCGATGCCTCCAAGCTCACCTCTGCGTTCAAGAACCGCTTGCCGATGCCGGCCCTCGATAGTTTCGAGTTGAGCTTTCCCTCGGCCTCCCTTGCCTCTTTCGCGGCTTGAGCCTGCTGCGCTTCGATCTCTTCCGGGCATCCGCATGGCTCGTGCGTTATCCACCTGACCGACCCGTCGAAGGAGATGCCGAGCGGGACGGTCGCCTTGCCGCAATAGGGGCAGGCGACCGTCCCAGGCTCGTCGCACTTCAGACCCCGGGCTTTGGCCTCTTCGAACGTTATGAACGGGTTCCTCTCTTGCTTCACGAGGCCTGCCTTTCTTATCTGAAGTCTTCGTTATCAGCCTTTCTTATTGGCTGACAATTTGTCAGGTGCCTACCTGACGTTTCGTCACCCCAGACCTGCCTTTGCCCTGACAAGATTTCAGGGGGTGACAATTTGTCAGGGGGTGACGTTTCGTCAGGGTCGGGCCCTCTGGCCCTTGCGGGAACCGAAGACCAAACCACCGAGTAACGCTTGGTCTCGATTCCCGCCGGATGCCGGTAAGGCCCTTCGTCCTTGATCAGTCCTTTGTCGAGCAGCTCCTTGAAGGCCCTGTAGATCGACCTGTCGGTGGTAGAGAGGAAGTCTGCAAGGTGCGTCTTGCTCTCGAAGAACTCGAGGTTTGCCGAGTTGAAGCCGTAGATGCGCGCATACACAAGGAGCGGGACTCCGGAGAGTCCCAGCTCTTTCATCATGAACCGATGCAGGACGATGAACTCGCCTGGCGAGGCGCGATCACCGGTTGGCCCTTGTTCAGCCATCATCTTTCTCCCAGCCCCTTGCGTTCACGGACCAGGATTGTGTTTCTCAGGACCCAGTCACGAAGTTCCTTCCGGTCGCAGATGGAACCCCGCTTTGACCCCGGGAAGGTCCTCAGGGGCAATGGGTCTTCCTTGCGATCCGCAAGCTCATAGAGTTTTCTCTTGCTTATCCTCAGCAGGTTCATCACCTCTTGGGCGCTGTAATAGTCTTGAGGTGGAATAGGTCTAGGTCCCGTCTTGTCGTTCATCGTCTGCCTCGTTTCGAGTTCGTTCGAGGCGGCAAGACGATGCCTCGCTTTTCAAAGGCGTCGAAGCTGTGGGTGTCTACGAACATGACCCGGACCTCAGTTTTTGGTTTGGTCGCCAAGCGCTCCGTTAGCTTTGATGTACCGGTCAAGAGACAGCCTATTCACGAGGATCCTCCTCCCCAGCCTGTACGACCTGACCTCTCCAGCCTTGATCAGCTCATAGGCCTTGGTCCTTCCGGCATGCATGTACTCCTGCATCTCGGCAACGGTCATCTATTCGCTGGGGCCACCTGCGACCTGCTCGTTTTGGGCGCTGCTGCCGCAATCGCTCTGCGGTCTCATTCGTCCTCCTATCAAGTACGTGTCGTGCCGCGGTGTTGCGCGGCGTTACGTCGTGTACGCTTCTCTGCGTTCTACGCGAACAAAGAAGAGGAGGCTCTCGAGGGAGGGTGTCCTAGGTTTTGTTGGGTTCTATTGGTCCCGTATTCAGAAAAGGGACATATATCGGCTTTGCGACTTACTGGGACAATTTGTCCCAGTGGCGCAGGTGCGCCCCTCTGGACGACGGTGCCTGACGCGTCAGAATCAATGCTGAAATGCGAGTTGCGTCCGGCATTAAGTACTCCCGACGTGCATCGCATCACCACCTGTGCTGTGTTTACGCTGCGTTACGTGAAGGCAGGCTTGACCGATAGGCTCGCACAATACTGGCGAGCTTAAAAAATCGTATTACCTTGAATCGGTTTGCGTTGTCCGTACTAACGGACACGGCTAGTTCATCACTCCAGTTAGAATACAGATAGCAAATAATGTTTAGGTTCATAATTGATAGCTAGAGAGAACGAAATGGCATTGGAAACCAACGAACACGATCTGCCTCTAATGGCAATGGGAAAGGAAGCCTCGGAGGCTTTCAGCAAGCAGATGAACGCAGGCTTTGGGCCTAGGTGCCCCAAGTGCGGAAGCGAGAACATCGCACTCATCATCTGGGGCGACCCCGTTTACTGCGACGGCCTCATCCAGGACATCGACGAGGGCCGCGTGCATATCGGCGGTTGCTGCGTAACAGGCGACAATCCGGAGTGGCACTGCAACGATTGCGAAGAGGAGTTTTAGCTTCTGGGACAATTTGTTCCAGTAAACACTGGAAGGAAGCCCATGAAGAGGTTTGAGAAGATAACGAAGCTGATTCCCTTGCTCGAGGCAGAGGAAAACCACGGTGAGTGGATCATCGACACTGAGCACAAGGGCACTATCGACGACCCTATCCGTTTCCCATTTGTTGGATACGGAAGGGCCGCCCATGAGCTGATCGAGATGGTCCATGAGTGCGTCGACGACAACGAGGACCTCGACGTCCGCGACTACAGGGGCGTGCTCGATAGCTACGGGCTGCCCGACGAGAAGGCGGTCCTGGCTGCCGACGTGTCGAAATGCGATGCCAGGTGCACGCTCGCAATGATCCTCACCGTCGTCCGCGGCGACAGGTTCTGTGAGGGCATGCTGCTCAGCTACCTGAAGAACGGAATGATGCTCAAGTGGATGAAGAGGCTCGAGGAGATCGACGGCGAGTAGCGCTGGGACAAATTGTCCCAGTGGGAATGTCAACCAACCATCTGAAACAGAAGGAGAAATCTTCTTGAGGTGGGATAATGAAAACTAAAAGCGGTATTAAGGATCGCCTATGAGCAATTACGAAATAATCCCCGTTTCAGGTGCGGGCTTAGCAACAGTAAATTCAATCGGCTCCGATGAGCTGTCGATTATCGAATCGTTCGAGGCGCTAGAGTTCGAGTTCGACGAAAGCGTCGATAGAGCAAGTCGTCTCGACTATGGAATTGCTGCAGGCAGCGGCTTGATCACCGGCTTGCTTAGCATCTTCCTCGGCAAACCGCTCTCAGTTGAAGAGGCGGCGAAAATCGGAGGAAAGGAAGCTGACGAAATCGTCATCAACGCGGCTAGATCTTTTGGCTGCAAGCTTCCAGATGATAAAGCCATCTTCGATAAAGACGGACGCTGCAACACCGAAGTGTTATCGAAGGCCATCAAATTCCTTGAGGAGAAGTTCCCTATTCCTCAAGACAAGCTAACACCTGCTTTTGGTGGTGGATTGCAGCACCACCTCAGAGACTTCTCTCATCACCCCACCGTTCTCGGTCTCTTCTTTTCCATCCTCGGCCAATTCACAGGCACTGGATACGGCACTGACACCGACGGCAATTTCATCAAAGTACTCTTCCCAGAGAATGCCCTTGTAGGCAAGAACGTCCCGGAAAAGATCGCAATCGGAACCTTCAATTGGCTTTTCCACCTGATTAGCGACATCGATGGATCAAACGCTAATGCAGGCAAGGGCACCGGCATCCCAGGGCCGATTCTCTCAGTTCTGAAAGAACTGTCTTCGTCGCCGCTCTTCAAGAACGTCAAGATAAACTATAAGGACAGCGAGATATCCTTCTCGAAGTGGGTTTCCAAGCTGTTCAACGGAACCTACTTCAAGGACCCTGAAGGCAAGCCGGTGCGCTTCGACTTCAGAACAGAGATGGGCCTTGCAACCCAAATAATCGAAGAATCCCTTTTCGTTTTGGCAAACGAAGTGATCGTCCGTGTCTTCTATACGGTTTCAAGGCTTGCCGCGGAGATCAAATCAAAGAACATCTCCTCTGTCCGCGAGCTTGATCAGCTTGACCCTAAGGCGTTTATCCCAATCAAGAACCGTGCCCTGACGAGAATGTGCACCGTTTCAAGTGGCACGTTCGTAGTTGTCAACTCTGCGGGAAGCGCAATAAAGGCCGGTATCGCCTCTAAGGGCAATGCCGGAATGTTCGCCAAAGCCTTTTTCCTTAACGTCAATTACCCCGGTATTGGCAGGTTTGCCATCGCCTGCTTCTTCGATGCAAAGTACATCAAGGAAGATGTTGCAACGGCTTACAAACGCGCTATGAGGGAGCACGAAGAGCAGAAGCGCAGACGCGAAGATGAGCTGCAAAGGCTTTCCGCAAAATACAAGTTCCTTACCCTAAGCCCAGCTCAAACCAGGCTACTCTACTCATTCGAAGACATGATGGTTGGATTCGACATCCTGAACACGAAGAAAGTAGAGACTCAGCTCGAAAAGAAGAGATGGAAAGAGCGGTGGGAGGAAAGTGTCTGCGAGGCATTGGAGGTCCAAGGAGACGAATTCTTCATCCGAAGTGGACGGCAAGCCTTTGATCTGATGGATGAGATTTCGAACGAGATCGAGGATCGCTCCTGGATAGACCTCGTTGTTCTTGAACTGTCCAGGTTCAACCCTTACTACCAGCTGGGCGCCGAAAAGGACAAGTCCTTCAAGAGGCTAAAGCTCAAAACAAACTATCTCTCTGATGTCTTTTGCAAAGGGCAAAACTATATCGACGTAAAGGATGTTAAGGCGATCCAAAAGGCCTACACGAATGCCGTTGGAACCGTCACGGGTAATCGAAAGAAAGTTGCCGCAGCCGCAGCTGTAACCCTCGCAGCAACAGCCGCTACAGCGGGAGGTGCTTTGTTCTTCGCTCCGGAAATCGCCGTGCTTATAGCAGGCGACGCTGTGGTTGGACTCTCCGGAGCCGCTCTAACAAGCGCCAGTTTGGCATTTGTCGGGGGCGGCTCGCTGGCAGTCGGCGGAATGGGTATGGCCGGAGGCACGGCGATCTTGACAGGAGGCGGTGCGCTAATCGGTCTTGCAGGATCAGGCGTTACCACCGCAGCTTCAGTAGCTGCGCAGTCATCCGAAGCATTCGCACAGAGCGAATGCTCAAAGCTCCTGACATTCTGTACCGAGGTTGCGATAAAGAAATACGGCAGATACGACATTGTCAAACTCGTCCATGAAGGCATCGCAAATTGCGTGACCGAGCTTCAGGCGGAGATTGAACTTCTCTCAAAGGCAGAAAAGAAACCCGATAGGAAACTCCTTTCGCAGATGAAGAAGAGCCTGAAATGCATGGAGCGCTGCGAAAAAGCATTGATGAAGCTGGCGGAAAAGCTCCCTCAGTGAAAAAGCCACGTCTTCTCGCAAGGAGAAAGGGGGAGCTAATGGCTGAACACGAAGGATGGAGCTACCTAGACTCCGACAATATGGATGAGTTTTCCGAGCGTACAAAAGAAGAAGGCTGGGCATCCCAGAACAGTGATGGCAGTGGGTCATTCTATGGCGACGACGGTAGCTGGGGTTTTACCAATGCCGACGGAAGCGGATCATATTACAGTGCCGACGGTAGCTGGGGTTTCAAGAATGCTGACGGAAGCGGATCTTACTACGGCGAAGATGGTAGTTGGGGATTTAGAAACGCAGACGGAAGCGGATCGTTTTACGGTGAAGGCGAAGATTGGGGCCATTGGGACTCCGATAACGGCAAGACGTACTATGGAGACTCCGACGACGATACGAATACTTACTCCAATTCAAACTCTGAGGACTTTGGGGTCGCTGACGCTGTGGGAGCTGCAATAGACGCAGGTCTTTTTGCGACTGCAGTAAACCGCAGCAAAAGAAAAGATAAGGAAGAAGAACTCAAACGAGCCCGTGAAGAGGAAGAGAGAAAACGCCAAGAGAAGGCTGCAATGCGTGCGGAATGGCGGAAGAGTCCCGCAGGGCGAAAGGCTCGCAAGGTAAAGCTCATCGCAATCATCGTTCTAACAATCGCACTTGCTATTGCGTTGTTGGTAAGCTCGCTTAAAGTCATCGGGCATTCTTCATCCGAAATGATAGGAAGTGGCCATGGCGAGGTTGCTGAACAGCTCAGTGCAGCTGGATTCTGGGATGTTGAGCAAGTCGAGATTTCAGACCTAGCTCCTTCTCAAGCCGAACAAGATGGATTGGTGACAAATGTGAAGATCGGTATATTTAGCAGCTTCACGGCTGAGCTTAGGATGCCTTGTTTTATCAAACCCGAGGTCACTTATCACACACTAGCCAGCCTAAACCCTCCGCTTTCAAGCGAAGATGCTAAGGGAATGGGCTATCAGGAAGTCGTATCCGCGTTTGAGGGCGCCGGCTATTTGGATGTCGTAGCTGAACCAAGAAAAGACGTAGTAGTTGGATTGTTCAACAAAGAGGGTGAAGTCTTTGAAGTCCGCATCGGAGACACGAAGTCATTCACCACGGAAGACCAATTTAAGCCTAACTTAACCGTAACGATCGCATATCATTCCAAGGTGTTCGACTAGGCATAATTAGCCAAAAGCCACCTGCAACCATTCTTCGGGCTGGTGAAGTCTCGACAAGTCTTTTACCTGCGGTTTCTTATCAAGATTGCCAGCCACTTGTAGTTACTCCTTTGGATTAGTTGCAAGTGGCTTGCAGGTTTTCGGCGCTAGGGGAGAGTTTTTGACCTCTCTACCCCGCCCCATCATCTACTGGGACAAAAATTGAAACTCAATCCGGCTGAGTTTAGTTTGAGTTTCGGTTTTTGTCCCAGTGCTGTCTCAGTAACGTGTCACCATGTACCGTAACGTGCCGCCATGTCAAATGGCGATACAAACTAGAGCAATCTATGCACCAGGTGAAAAACAAAATTTATAGAGTGGGAGTAGAAAGCCCAGGTCAGAGTGGTAGTCACTGGTAGTCACCCCTCTAACAACCTCGTACCATCTGGTACCACGACAAGGTGTAAGCCACCTGCTAAAAAAGGGGAATGAATTTCGAGTCCAGACCCCCGGTTCCACGCATTCCGGGGTCTTCCCATGTCTTCGGGCGGCAAATCTACCAGCGGTTTCCGCTCGGATGAGCGGATTTCGACGTCGTTTAGCCGCACGGGAATTGTTAGAGGTTGCACGAGATGTGACGAGATTGTTAGAGACGTTTTTGAGACTTTCCACTCCCTTTGGATTGTTAGCGCGAGGAAATCGGCGGAATCCGCGAGCTGCACCCGATCTGCACCCAGTTGGTAGTCACCCGGGTTTTGAGACGCCGAAATCGGAGTTTCCCCAGTTCCCGATAGGGGAATAAATTTTCGGCCGAACAGCCCAAATCGGGGGTTTTGACACGTTTATTCTGGGGTGCCGGTGGCTTGCAATATGGGGTGTTTCACTCCAAGAGGATTGTTAACGACCTTCGCACAAGCTCGAAAAATCGTTTCAAAACCCCCTGAAATCGATAGGGGAATAAATTTCTGAGGAGGGTTGAGAGGCACCCTTTCCAGGCACGAAAAAGGCGGCCTCGCGACCGCCGATCTCATGTTTGATATCTAAAGCAAGTCCGCTTCTATCCCTTGAAGGAGAGCTTCCAAGCCTCGTAATCGGCCTCTGAGAGGTCGCCGGCTTCCAAGGCATCCTTCTTGCGCTTCCACGCCTTCAGGGCCTGAGAGAACTTCTGGGAGCCCTCCACGGAGGGATCCACAGCGATCGCAAGACCCTGGCCGGTGTCGACGAGCTTGAGACCCAAGTTGTCCTCCATGCGGAAGAGCATCTCGAGCGCGCCGCGAGCGGTCTCGGGTCCCATGTCGGAGAGCGCCTCCTCCGTCACGCCGAGCGTCTTCGCCAGCGCGGCGAGGTTCGCCTTGTTGGGGTTCCTGTAGCCGAGCTCGTAGTTGCGCACGGCAGACTCGGTCACGCCGATCTCCTCGGCGAGCTCGCGCTGGGTCATCCCCGCTTCCCTGCGGAACCTCCTGAGACGGGTACCTAAGCTCATAATCCGCCAATCTCTTGCCGTAAACGTATTTTGCTCATCTTACGACAACACAAATTTGTGCGCAATGCCTTGACAGCACATATTGGTATTGTTACCATCCAAAAGCAGAAGGGCACATATACGTGTTGTTTTGAAAGGGGCGTCGGGGATGTCGGTCAGGCAAGAGGAAAACGGCACCTGGACCGCGCAGGTCTGGTACCACGACTACAACGGCGAAAGGCGCCACAAGACCAAGCGGGGCTTCGAGACGGAGGAGGAGGCGCTCGCCTGGCACGACGAATACGCGGTAGAGGCAGAGGGCTCCGTGAGCAGCTCGCTTGCCGCCTTCGTGGAAACGTACCTCGAGGACATAAGGCCGCGCATCCGGGAGAGCACCTACGAGAACAAGGTGTACACCATCAAATCGAAGATCCTGCCTTATCTGGGCCACATGCGCATGGACGAGATCGAGCCCGTCGACATCGTCAGGTGGCAGAACCGGCTGATGAAGGCGACCAACAGCCGCGGCGAGCAGTACTCCCCAACGTACCTGCGCACCGTCAACAACCAGCTCACCGCCATATTCAACCACGCCAGCCGGCTCTACGGGCTCAAGGACAGCCCCTGCAAGAAGACCCAGCGCATGGGATCCTCGGAGGCGAGCGAGATGCAGTTCTGGACGAAAGAGGAGTACCTCAAGTTCGCCGACGCCATATCCGACAAACCGTTCTCTTACCATGCGTTCGAGGTGCTGTATTGGTGCGGTCTGCGCGAGGGAGAGATGCTGGCGCTCACCCCGAACGACCTCGATTTCGAAAGGTCGCTGCTTTACGTGAGGAAGTCGTACCGCCGCGCGCACGGCCAGGACATTATCACCGACCCCAAGACGCCGAAGTCGGTGCGCAAGGTGCAGATGCCCACCTTCCTGAGGGACGAGCTCGAGGAGTACGTCAAACAGCTCGGCATCGCCCCCGACGAGCGCATCTTCACCGTCACGAAGCACTGCCTCTACCACGAGATGAAGCGCGGAAGCCAGCTCGCCGGCGTCAAGAAGATCCGCGTCCACGACCTGAGGCACAGCCACGTCTCGCTGCTCATCGACCTCGGGTTCTCCGCCGTTGCCATCGCCGACAGGCTCGGCCACGAGAGCGCCGACATCACCTTCCGGTACGCGCACCTGTTCCCCGACAAGCAATCCGCCATGGCAGACGCCCTCGACGAGATGAAGAGGTAGACCATGCCCTGCCCCAACGACCACAGGCGCCGCAGCGTGACGATCGGCTTCAGGACCACGCCGGAGGATGCGGAATGGCTCGACCAGCTCGTAGCCCTCTCGGGCATGACCAAGCAGGAGTACATCCTCAAGCGCCTGGAGTGAGAGGACGTCACCGTCGTACCGAGCGTCAAGGTCCAGAAGAACCTGCGCGTCGCCATGGAGCGCGTGCACGACGAGCTCTCGCGCCTTGCCGACATCAGCCAAGCTGACGAGCGCATCGTGAGGCTGACCGAGATCCTCGCGGACACGTTCGCAGCGCTCGGCGCACCCGAAGCAGTCGACATCGGGCGGGGCAAGCACTTCGACTCAGCGCAGACCCACGCTCGCGACATCATGAACCTACAGCGCTAGCACCGCCAAAACGAGACCTTCCCGTCATGCGCGCCCGTGCCCACCGACCTCCGGGCATGGGCGCGCTCCCTTGCTCTCCTCGTTCCCGCAGCATCGCCCGGAACCGCTCCGCGCGCAAGGGCCGCAAAAACTTTTCGCCGGCCGCTTCCTGGCCTGCGGCGAAAACTCAGGCCTTGCGGTTTTGCTTCCTCCCTTGCGCGCTCCGCGAGCCCGTCCGTCACGCGAGCCACGAGGTTCGCCAAAGGGGCGGGCCCAAACATAAGGAGGCCATCACAATGGGCAACAGGGCAGTCATCACCACCAAGGATCACGATCTGGCAGTCTACCTGCACTGGAACGGCGGGCGCGACACCGTCGAGCCGCTTCTGAAGTACTGCGAGCTCAAGGGCTACCGCGCACCGGATGCCGACTGCTACGGCTGGGCGCGCCTGGCTCAGGTCGCCGGCAACTTCTTCGGAGGGTCGCTCTCCGTGGGCATCAACCGCTTCGAACGCCTCGGCGACCAGGGCGACAACGGCATCTACGTCATAGACGGCTGGAAGATCGTCGCCCGCGAGGCCCTCTGCGACGGCTTCGAGGAGCAAGCCGAGCACCCGTTCGACGAGATGCTGCACGCGCTCGATGAGGCGATGCCAGAGAAGGAGCGCCTCGGCGAGCTCCTCGACGCCGAGAAGGTCCCGGTTGAAGAGTTGCGGGTCGGCGACGAGGTCTGGATGCGCGGTTACGAGTCTCTGGAGGCGTGGCCGGTGGCGGGCTTCAAGGACGGCCGACCCTACGTCGAACACTACGACCACGACGGCGACTGGACGTGGAACCCGAACAACTACATCAACGGCGAAACTGCTTTCATCCGCAAGCGCGCATAACCGGAATCGCATTCAACGTGACGAGCCCGTCGGCTTCGGTCGGCGGGCTTTTCCATGTTCGTGGGCGCGTAGTCATGTGGTGACAATTCGATTGCTTCTAAATTCCGCCCGCCCGAAGGCGGGCAGCTTGCCTGGCGCCTAGATGCCCCCAGCTCGGAAGCACGACTCGCGGCAGCGCCCCACCCAGCTCTCCCGATGCGGGTTCACATGCGTGACGAACCAATCGTCTCTTTGCATGTTGCCGGAATGGCCGCAGAACGTCGGCGTTTGCGCTGACCTCGGGCGGCAGCGCTAGCAATGTTCCGCAAGATGTACGGGCGCTCTCGTCCTCGTCACCGTGCATGAAGACGCTTCTACACGCCATGCGCCCAGCCCCTTGTATCCATGAATCCTGTGCATAGCGCCTGATGGCCATGCCTGCTGGCTGTGCCTCCACGACCCCCGTCACTTGGGTGCGCCTCCTTCGCTCTCCTTCGACCCTGCACTCTCGCCGAGGACCCCTCCGCGTGCAAGGGCCGCAAAAACTTTTCGCTGGCCATGTCCAAATAGATGGCGAAAACTCGGGCCCTCCGGGTTTTGCTTCCCCCCTTGCACGCTCCAGGAACTCCGGCGCCGTGCGAGCCACGAAGTTCGCCAAAGGGGCGGGCTGAAAGACTTAGGAGGTCATCACAATGGAAGCAACGATCCAAGCCAAGGTAATGTCCGGTATCAAGACGTACCTCGAGCGCAGGGGCTTCGAAATCCTCGAGGAAGGCTGGGCGCACGGCAGCGACAGTGTCGACTTCATCGCACGCGACGACGAAGACGAGAGCACCCTGGTCTTCATAAGCTGCGGAATCACCGGCAACACCGGCGACGGATTCCCCGAGGACAGGCTCGACCGCGATTCCCTCGAACGCCTGGCAGTCGCCTACCTGGCGGAGCACACCGAAGAGGCGGATTTCATGATCCGGTTCGACTACGTGAACATGCTCGTCATCGGTGAGAGCAAGGCACTTCTCCGCCATCATCGCAACGCGCTTTGCGCGTTCTAGAAGCTCTCAAGGCCGGGAGCTTCGGCTCCCGGCCCCGGCTGGTTGGTGTCTGTTCGGCGGGGCAGCTGGCACCGGCCCCGCCGGCTTGCCTGCCGAGTGAGCGTCGAATTGAACCGGCCGCGCTGTTCGCTCGGGCCGCTGGTAGTTGGCCTCGCGTCTCCCATCGTGTTCGCCTCGTGCTGCATGCATGGAAGTGCCTACTTTGGCGTGAGGGCAAGTAAGTGGAAGAGCTGGACTGCGCTCATGGCGCTCGTTGGCCTTGCGAACGCTGCCGGCGCGCCCTCAGGCTCATGCAGGAGGGCCACCCCGTGGGACAGCTTGCGGCAGGTAGCATAGGCTTCAATCTTTGCTCGGGCCTTGCCTTCCTGATTCCGGCAGCGATCTCCCTTGCCGGCCACCTGAGGGGAGAGGGGGTTGAGGAGAGTGAAGAGCCTGATGATGAAGTCGGCACGGGCCGTAAAGGACTGCTCTCAGCAGCAGCTTGCGGACCTGGTGGGCGTGTCCAGGCAGACCATCAATGCCATAGAGCGCGGGGACTACAACCCCAGCGTCAACCTCTGCCGCGCTATCTGCAAGGCGCTCGAACGGACCCTGGACGAGCTCTTCTGGGAGGAGCGGCCTCTCCTCAGGCTGACCGCCTGCAACGCCAGACCAACCCCGCCGCATGAATGGGTGAAGAAGGAGGCGAAAGGATGACCAAAGAGAGCGGTGCCACGCCCCAGTTTTCAGAGGAAGCCCACGTGTGAGCCGCCCGAGTTCTTGGTGCTCGAGGAGAACGGGTCCACGGAGGACATCGTTATGGCCGTCCCGTAGAACTCGCCGTTGTCGATCGTCCGTCCCCGGGCGCAGGCGGGCGCGGACTCGATGACGGTCTTGGCGTCGACCGTGGAGGCCGCGGCGACAGTATTCTTCCGGTCGTTTTATGATGAGGTCGCCTACTGCACCGATCTTCCCCCATCGCAGTCGACGAGCGATATGCCGTCCTTGCCGTCCCGCGACCAGGCGCCGTCCTTGAAGCCGGTGCCGCTCGCGGCGGTGGTATACTCGGTGTCTTGCACGTTCACCGACGTCGCGGCATATGCGCGGGGACTGTCGCGACGATCTTGCGCACATGTGGATGTGCCTGAATGCCGTTCTTTATCATGGAACTTTCCTGAATTGAAATAACAATACAGCCTGATCGCCGTGCATCCTCTCGCCCATGCGCCGCCCACGCGCCAGAAGGCAGGACTCGCCTCTCTTATGCAGGTGAGGAACTCATGTCCCCGCACCAGTATCCGTCCGGCTCATCGCTCCTCATCGCGGCTTCCGCGCTCATCCGGCCCTCTGCGGGAATGCGGGGCGCTATTGCCGGATGCGACGAGGACGGTGTTCCGCTGGACCCACTCCACGAGCTCGCGTCGGGCGATGAACATCCCGCGGACCCTGCTCGCGAGTCGGCGGAATGGGAGGGGGTCGCTTGGCCTTCCGGCGAGCCGGCGCACCTCGTTCTCCCCGATTCCCAGCAGGGTCGAGACGTCGGCGACGCTGTAGTAGTCCTTAAGGGGGATGTGGCTCCGGTTTCTGTTCGCAGCGGGCATGGTCGCCTCACCTCTTCTGCTTGCCTGTCTCGCAAGCGGCAAGGAGGTGGCGGCTGGTTCCCCTGTTCTGGGTGCATCGCCTCCGAGCGGTGGGGCAGTTGCGCGCGATTCGTCTCGGCGGGAATCGACCGGAGGCCATCGCGATGCCGCCTTACGGTCGTTTGCCCGGGCGCCTCCCGGGTCCCGGGTGTGGCGGACGGTTGGCCCGGGCACGTCCGCCCCGTTGCTCAAGCGAACCGCCCCCCAGGAGCGATGGAATCGCTTCCAGGGGGCGGTTTCCCTACGTAGGCCTTCTCTGTTCGGCTAGGCGTCTACCTCTTCGAATGGCGCGCGCATCCGGCGGCGCTGTCGTCCGGCTCCGCCGTCATCCTGCGGCGGGCGATGAGCCCGGCCGCCCCTGCCGCGAGGGCGGCCGCCAGAAGGGCTATAGGCGCTACGGTGTCGTCGCCGGTCTTCGGCAGGAACGAGTCCCCGCCGTGCTTGCCTTGGGACGGACCGCCGGGTTTGCCGGGGATCTCGTCCTTGGTGTTCGTCACCGTGAAGCCCCCCTTGGCGTCACCGGAGATCTGTGACGTGTACCCACTCACCGCATCCTCGGAGATAGTGTAGGCAATCTCGGTTCCATGGTCCTTGTACTTGGGCAGCCCCTCGAAGGAACCCTTCCAGTCGCCGTCAGCGGTAAGCGTCAAAGTATTACCAGTGTCAACACCGTCGGCGAGCAGGTGGATGGTGACGGGACCGGCCTCGCCCCCGACCCAAACCTTGGCCACGGGAACGCCCACGACCTCGGGGGCGTGGGCGTTGGTGACGGTGAAGCCGGCCGTGGCGTCGCCGGAGACCGCGGACGTGTAGCCGGCAGGCGCGTCGAGCTCCCCGACGGTGTAGACGACGTCCTGGCCGCCCTCCTTCTGGAACAGGCCGGTCCAGGTGTGGGTCCACTGGTTGCCCTCGTCCAGAGTGACGGGGTCGCCGGAGGCGGTTCCATTCGCGTAGAGCTGCACCTTCACGGTGCCGGGGCGGACGCCGTCCTGGTCGCCTCCGTCGTCCCACGCCTTCGTGACGGTGACGGAGGTCTTGCCGGGCGTGCGGGAGTTGGTGACGTCGAAGCCGTCGACCGTGGTGGCGTAGCCGGGGACGGCGTCCTCGGTCACGGTGTAGGAGATCTCGTGCCCGTCGGCCTGGTCGTACTTGTTAAGGCCGTCGAAGGACCACGCCCAGCCGTCGTCGGACGTGACGGTCTTCGCGGCCCGCTCGACCCCGTCCGCCAGCAGGCGCACGGTGATGGAGTCGGGGCGCTTGCCGTCGCGGTTGCCGTCGTCATCCCAGGTCTTAGTTCCGGAGACGCCGACCTTCTCGGTGTTGGTGTTCGTGATGGTGAAGCCCGATGCGGCGTCGCCCGAGATGGACGAGCTGTATCCGTCGACCACCTCCTCGCTGACCGTATAGGCGATCTCGGTGCCGTGGTCGCGATACTTGGGCAGGTTCTCGAAGGAGGCCGTCCAGTTGTTGCCATCGCTCAGCGTGACGGTCTTGCCCGTCGCCGCGCCGTCCGCGAGCAGGCGCACGGTGACCTGGCTCCCCTTGGGGCCGACCCACGCCTTGGTCACGGGGACCGACGTCGTCTCGGGGGCATGCGTGTTGGTGAGGTTGTAGCCGTTGGAAGTAGCCATGTAGCCCGCGACCGCGTCCTCGGCCACCGCGTAGGCGTACTCGTGGCCGTCGGCGGGGTCGTACTTGGCGAGACCGGCGAAGGAGTAGCTCCAGCCGTCGGCCGCCGTCACGGTCTTGGAGTCGACCTTCACGCCGTCCTTCATGAGGTTGACGGTGATGCTGGCGGGGCGCCTGCCGTCCTGGTCGTTCGCGTCGTCCCAGGTCTTGGTGCCAGAGACGCTCACGGTCTCGGCGTTGGTGTTGGTGATGGTGAAGCCGGAGGCGGCGTCGCCGGAGACGGTTGAATCGTAATTGGCCACCGGGTCCTCGGAGACGGTATAGACGATCTCATGACCATCATTGACGTCGAACTTGCGCAGGCCGTCGAAGGACCCCGTCCAGCCGCCGGCTGCGGAGAGCGTGGCCGTCTTGCCCGTGTCAGTGTTGTCGGCGAGCAAGCGCACGGTGACGTCGCCGCCCTCCGGGCCGACCCAAGACTTCGTCACGTCGACGGAGGTCCTCACCGGCTCGTCGGTGATGGTCTGGAGAGCACCGCCGGCGGAGTTGACCGTGAGGGTGTACTCCTGCTCGTTGAGCTCGTAGCCCGTGGGAGCGGTCTTCTCCTTGGCCTTGTACGTGCCCTGCTCGAGGTGGCCGGAGGTCACCGTGCCATCGGCGCCCGTGGTGAGCTCGAAGGTGGAGCCGTCGGGCCTGGTCACGGTGAAGACAGCGCCCGCGAGCACGACCGACGTGTCATCGGCGGCCACCTTGACGAGCTTGATCTTGCTTGCCAGGTCGCCGCCGGCTGTGCCGCCCGAGTCGGAGGAGTGGTAGTTAGACTCGGCGACCTTGCTCTGCTCGGTCGACGTGAGCTTCAGCTTGTTCTTGAGCGTCGAGCCGGGCGTGTAGGTGGATGCGTATGTCAGTCGGTATTGATCGCCGGGGACGTTCCCCAAGTTGAGCGTGAACGAGTGGCCATCGGGCGAGATGGCGAGCATGGAGCTCGTGTCGACCGTCTCGTACACGTGGTTGACGTACCCCTTGGAGGTGAAATCGACTCTGTCGAGTTTGAAGGAGCTGGGGATGTAGGTCTCGGTACCGCCCTGCAGCTCGTCCGTCACGACGACGTTCGTGAGGTTGCTCTTGTTGTGATTGATGCGGACATGCCACATTGCCTGGTGCTTGTCGCCGGAGACCTTACCGCCCCACTTGCCTAGCACCTCGTCAGGAAGGTCCTGCTGTCCAATGATGCCGACAGTAGCACTGCTGCCGTGGCCGGAGACCTCGCCGTTGACCGTCACGGTGAAGGTGTTGTCCTCCCCCGTCTTGATTTTCGACCTGTCGAAGCAGGCAGACAGGTGTATCGTGCCCTTGACGTTGTACTTGCTCTCCGCGCCCTCGGTGAAGGTAACTCGAACGGTGCCGCCAGCGTCATGATTATCGCCGCCAGGACCAGGTGTGACGTGCGCCGTCGCCACGACGTTTCCGTCGGCATCGGTCAGGTTGAAGTCTGCCGCCGGCGAGCTGTCCGGGAAGCGCATGTTGTCAGGCAGCGTGATGTCGAAGTAGTCACCCTCGTGGATGTCCGTCCCGTTCGCGCTGGCATCCCAATCCATCGCAAGGTAGAAGTGGGACGTCTCGTGCAGCTGTGTCGCCGTGTTGTGGCTCCAGTCCTGAATATCGAACTTCGTGACCGTCGCATCGACCTGCTTCGCCGCTGCTGGCGCGCGCAGAGGCGCCTTCGCGGCTGCGGGGACGTCGGCAGGCGGCTCCTCGGTCGGGCTGCCTCTGGTGCCGTTCGCCTGCATAGCCTCGCCGGACGCCTTTTCGTCCGCCGGGGCCGGGACGGCCTGCGAGGCCTTGCCGGGGTCGGAGGCGGCCCCCTGCTCGCCCTGCTCCCGCGCGACGGCCGAGGTGACCTGCGACTCGTCCACCGCCTGGCCGGAGGCGGCGGGCTCCTGCGGGGCCGTTGCCGACGTCGAGACCTGCCCGCCGCCGTCGGCCGCCAGCGCCTGCATCGCCCTCCCGGGCACGCAGATGCCGAGCGCGAGCACCGCGCTCATGATGCAGCATAGTTTCTTTCTCACTGTGTTCCTTTTCTCCCTTTCGCTGTCTCGGTCGGCTCTGGGGCATAAAATCCCACGAACCTACAGGATGACTTTACCCCCCCGAAAACGCAAGCTAAACCTGCATGGCAGGTGCCAAAATAATGTGTGATGACCTGCCAGAGCATGGACGCAAAGGGGTGCTGCCTCTGGTCGTTCGCGCCCCCAATAGTGGCCGGCTGGCGGGTCCTTCCGAATAAACAGCACGTATACATGCTGTTTATGGTACAATCCTGCTGCCAGCGAGGGCGACGCGCTGGTCATAGCGACCACCGCGATGGGCATGCCGTCCGCCCCGCTGCCGTGTCCGGCCAACGGCGAGATTGCCGCCGCCGCGCTGCAATTTCACAACCAAGTCTCCAGCCCTATAAAATAAAGCACATATATGTGCTCGTTTGTGATATGATGGGCATGCTTCTCCAACGGAAGCAAGCGCGTGCGGCGCGGGCTCTACGCCTCGCACGCGGGCAGGTTCGAGGGCGTGGGCGTCGACCCCTACGAGGTCGTCACGGCCCTCGACCCAGGCGCCGTCCTCTCGTACCACACCGCCCTGGAGGCGCTCGGCGTGGCGCATAACGTCGTCTTCGAGTGCAGGTTCCGGACCGGCCGCGCCAGAGCCCCGTTCTCCTTCGGCGGCATCGACTACGTCCCGCACCCGGCCGACGGCGCCGCGCGCAGCCGAAGGGTGCGCGGCAGCGCGTTCGGCAGCGCGCTCGCGACCACGCGGGAGCAGACCATCGTGGACTGCCTGAAGCACCCGGAATGGTCGGGCGGCATCGAGGAGGCGGTCAGGTCCCTCTCCGCCATGCCGTACGTGGACTCGGCGGCCGTCGCCGAGCTCGCATGCGCCGACAGCGCGTCGCTCGCCGCGAGGGCTGGCTGGCTGCTCGAGGCGAAGGCGGGGCGGTGGCGCGTGCCCGAAGATGTGATCGAGCAACTGCAGGAGAGGTGCGCCGGCGTGACCTCCAAGCTCGACAAGCGGTCCCCCGGATCGCGCGGCTGGTCAAATAGGTGGCGCATGACGCTGCCGGAGACGGAGGAGGAGGTGCGCTCGTGGGTATCGTGAGCATGGACGAGTTCCAGCCGAGGACGGCGGACAAGGTGGACAGGCTCCTCGACGTCCTCGAGGAGATGGGACAGCATCCCGATCTGCGGGGCAAGCTCGCCATGCACGGAGGCACCGCCGTCAACCTCTTCATGCTCGGGATGCCTCGGCTCTCGGTCGACATCGACGTGTCGTACGTGGGCGCCGTCGGCCGCGCCGCGATGCTCGCGGAACGCCCCCTCGTCGAGGCCGCCATCGGGGAGGTGGCGACCGCGCTCGGGTACGCCGTGGGTCCCGGGGAGGGCGGCCACGCGGGAAGGACCTTCATGCTGCGCTACGGAGGCGCGTGGGGTCCCGACCACGTCAAGATCGACTGCATCTACATGAACCGCTCGCCGCTCGCCGCGCCCACGCTGCGGTCGTGCCCGCTCCGCCCGGATGCCGGCGTGCTCCCGAGAGACGATGCCGAGAGGGAGTATCTGGACAGGCTCGCGGATGCGGACTGCCGCCCAGACCTCCTCTTCGCGGACGCCGAGACGGCCGGCGCCGCGTCAAGGAGCCCCGAAGCGCTCTGGAAGGTGCGGAACCTCCAGAAGATGGCGCGCGGATAGAGCCCAATGGGCATCGCTCACAGATCCTCGTTGCTCTCGGCCGCGTAGACGATCGTGCGCGAGCTCCAAGTCTCGTAGTAACACATGGCAAAAGCGTAAATCTGGCCGGCGACTGCCGGCCGTCCGAGTAAGACTTCGCTCTCGTCGATGCATGACGCCACGTAATCATCGAAGGCCTTCCGGTCCTCGAACTCGGTCTGCAGCGGTTCGCCGCTCGCGTTCAGGACGTTGACCGTCTCAGCCTTCAACTCGTGGCGCAGAATTGCCGCGCATTGCTGCGCATTGCCGCGCATTCGGGTGCGCGGCAATTCAATGCTTGGCCTGACCTGGCAGGTCGTATTGTGCTGATACTGACCGGCCGATTCTGACGATGGCGCCGGATTCGACTATCTTGCTGAGTATCCTCCTGGTTTGGGATTCGCTCACGCCGATTTCCTTGCTCATTTCTGCGGATCCGGATTTGCCATGAGCGCGCAGGTACTCGATCACTTCTTCCCCGTGTGCGGGAAGTGCCGTGCTGAGCCCGTTGTTTTCAGGACCGTTCGTCGCGGCTTCGGATCTGGCCCAGTCCGGGCGGTGGAAGCGCAGGACGGTGCCCTGCGCCATCACGAGGTACTCGAACGAGACGCCTGCGCTGGCGCATAGGTCCCTGATGCGCGGTATGCCGGTGCCATATGACTCTATGTCCCGCGACCTGTACAGAGTTTCGGCTATCAGCTTGTTCGGACTCTTGGAGTACGGCCGTTCCGCGCGAACGCGCTCTTCGGGAGTTGTGTCGGACGGGAAATGCCCGGGACTGAAGACTTCCACCTTGTCTGGGAAGATGTCGACCTGCACGGCGAGGCTTGAAGCGTAGCTGCGGTGGCAGAACGCGTTGATGACGGCCTCCCTCACGGCGGCCTGAAGCAGCCCGTCCTCGTCGATGTCGGCGACGGTGTACTGCGAGGTCCGCCTATCCCACGGGTCGGACCTGTTGCGGTTCTCGTCGAACATGGCCACAAGCTCGGTGCGAGGCATCTTCACGTCTTCGTCCCCCACGCGCTTGAGGTAGACGCCCGCGCTCGAGTACGGGGTGCCATCGCCGACTGCGGTGACCCGGATGATGGTCGCTCCGTCCAGATCGAGCCGATGAGCACGGAATAGCCCGACCAGATGAACGACTTGGCGATGGCGCTCGCCTCGTAGGTCTTCCCAGCTCCGACGCCGCCGACGAGGTAGAGCCCCTTGCCGTCTGAGTTGGCGAAGCCGTTGATGTAGTCGATGCACGGCTTCTGGCTCACGTTGGCGTCGAGGTACTTGCGCCCGATGCCAGCTCGCTTGCACTTCGTAACTATTGCGCGGCGGGCCGCCTCCTCGCGCGCTTTCTCTTCCTCACCCTTGATGCGCTCGTTCTCCGCGAGCTGCCCCTCGCAGTCGCACTGTGTGGTTATGAACCAGCGGACGATGCCGTCGCTCCCGAGACGCCCGAGCCGCTCGAGGGGCTTGCCGCAGAACGGGCAGGGCTTCTCCTCCTGGGGCTCGAACGCGAGCCCCTTCTCCTTGGCGTCCCGCATCGTGTAGAGCTTGAAGTCGGCTTTCATGTGGTGGTTTCCTTTTCTATCCGAAGAATTTGTTACCGGTCTTTGCCATTGGGTGAACATCCTTCAGGGGAGGCTCTGAACCTTCTTCAGAGCTGGCAGCCTTCGCCTCTGCAGTTTCTGCAGAGGCGCCCCACCCCGCTTCTGAACTTCCTTCAGAAGGTGAAGTTCCTGTATCTGCATGTTCTTCAGACCCGCAGGGCAGGACACCCACCGCGGCAAGCGGGCCGTATGCTGGCCGGTAGCATTTGCTGCCGATCTCGACGGCCGCGGGGCATCGCTCAGTCTCCTCGATAAGGCCCTTCGCCTTAAGCCGTGCGGCCGCATCGAAGACCGCGCGGTCACTCACGCCGAAGAAAACCGCCGCGCTGTGCTTGCTCTCGAAGTACACACGACCCGCCTGGTGGAAGCCGAAGATCCGGGCGTAGACCACCAGGTCGGTTCCCTTTAGCCCAAGCTTCTGGCCCATGAAGTCCCAGATCGTGGTGAACGAGCGGCCCGAGAGGTCGAACGCGGCTTTGGCGGGTCTCATCATCTCCCGTCCTAGAGGTTCTCGTCAACGGCGCAGCACTCGAGCAGGTCCTCGATGTTCTTGCGCGTGAAGCGCAGGGACTGCCCGATGCGGACGCCGCAGAGCGCGCCGTCCTTGATGAGACGGTAGACCGTCGTGTTGCTGACCTGCAGGTACTTCGCCACCTCGGTGATGGTGAAGAGCGGCGGCATGCACTCGAACTTGCCGTGCCCACGGTCTCCGATGGCCCGCGCCATCGCCTCCTCGATTTCCTTGCTGTCTCGCATTCGCACACCTTGCCTTCTGTTGGTGCCCGCTGCACGGCCGTGGCGTCGGGCTGGTCGATTCTCCGTGCGCACGGCGCCATTTAATCGGTTTGACGCCCTGTGGAAATCGAGAGACACCCGTTCGGGAGCTTCTAAGGTGCCTGTATGTTCAGGTTTTCTTATTCGGGATCCGGGTAATGGGTCTTCGGAAGGTTCGTCACCTCGCGGAGCCAGTCGATGAACCCGCTGCGGAGGACGAACGACCCGCGCGAGCCGTTGCGTCATTTCCTCAGCGGCAGTGGATTGACTGCATCCTTCGCGTAGCGGTAGACCTTGATTGGCTTCACGCCCAGCAGCTTCGCAATCTCGCCGACGGAGTAGGCGTCCTGAGGCAGGACCGGCTGATGCACGAGGCGCATGACGAAGAGCGCGTTTCCGGTGTTCTCGCCCTCGACCTTGATGTCGGGAACCTTGACGGTGGGTGTTTCCGCCACCCATGGGTCCGATTGCTCCTGGATAGATTGACGCGCCTGGGTACTGTCCATCTTGACCCAATGAACTCTCACCGAAGCGAACACCGTGTTTCTCATAACCCACTCTCGGAACTCGCAACACTCTATAAACATTCCTCTCTTGGAGTCCTGGAGGCATCGAAATGGCAGGGGATCGTCTAATCTTGAAATGAACTCTCGGATGCGACGCTCGCTGACATGGAGCATGGCTCGAACGTCATCCATGCTGTAGATATCTTTGATGGGAATCTGCGGCGATGTGTTTCTGTTTGTGGTCATTGCCGGTTCACCCCTTCCGCCTGCGGGAGCACGCCGCTACGAGCGGGAGGGACGGAAGACGTTGGCTTAAGGCATGTCGGTCGAAGGAACCCCCAAATATTGGGCGTCTGAAGCGATACGAACCACGTGCAGTCCCCCTAGCTGCGCGCCGGGCGCCTTTCCGCTTCGAATGCGGAGGATCGCCCTATCCCGAAGAACTCGCGTAGACGCGCTGCGCCCCCCGCATCGAGACCGTACTGGGCGATAGCCTTTCCGCCCTCCATCTCGGTAACTCTGTCGCAGGCAGCCAGCGCCAACTCGTAATCATGCGTTACGACGAGGACGAAGACCCCGGATGCGGCAAGTTCCCGCAGCAGCCCGGCCGTCTGCGCCATATGGGCGTAGTCAAGACCGCTCGTCGGCTCGTCGAATGCCATCACCCTCTTGCCGCAGAACATGGCCGCCGCTATGGCGCACCTCTGTTTCTGCCCTCCCGACAGCGTCAGGGGGTGGCGTCCCCTCACGTCGAGGAGATCCATCCGGTCGAGCACCGACTCCAAGGCCTGGGCGCCAGGGTGGCTTGCCCCAAGGATGATCTCCTCCTCGACACTATCGCAGAAGAGCTGGTGGTTGACCTCCTGCATCACTTCATAGCTTATGGGCAGGCGTCTTTTCGCCTTGAGAACACTGCCGTCTATCTCGGCGCGGCCTCGCCTCTCCTGGGCAAGCCCGCACACCACCGAGGCGAGGGTCGACTTGCCCGCACCGTTGTCTCCCACGATCGCCTCGACGCGACCCGACCCGAACTGCGCGTCGGCAACGGAGAGGGAGGGGGCGGTATGCCGTGAGTATGAGAAGACGAGGTCGTCGAGATGCATCTCGTGCATGGGCGCGTGTTCCACTGGGGCGCCCGTCCTCGGGAGGTCGAACCCCTCCAGCTTCACGGGTCGTATGCCCGTCTCGAGGCGCTGGCTGCGGGTCAGCGAGGCGAGCTCGCCCATGGCGAAGACACCGGAAGCCTTCCCGCCGTCCAGGTAGACCGCGCGGTCGACTATGCCCTCGAGGTACCACGTGCGATGCTCGGCGACGAGGATCGTCTTGCCCTTCGACCTTAGTATGCCCAAGGTACGTCGCAGCTCCCTGATCGCGGGGAAGTCGAGGTTCGCCGATGGTTCGTCCAGTAGGAGCACCTCCGGGCCGGTAGCATAGACGCTCGCGATGGCGACGCGCTGCTTCTCGCCCCCCGAGAGGCGGAAGATGTTGCGATTCATGAGTGCCGCGATGCCCAAATCGGCTGCGGCTTCGTTCACCCTACGTGAGATCTCGGCACGCGGCATCCCACGGTTCTCGCAGCCGAAGGCCACCTCGCTCGTGGTGTCGAGGGTGTAGAATTGCGTGCGGGGATTCTGGAACACGGTCCCTACCCGGCGGGCCACCTTGTACTGAGGGCAGGTGGTGGGATCCATGCCGCTAACCCTCACGCGCCCAGTCAGGTCACCGTCAAAGAACTCGGGTATCATGCCGTTCAGCAGGCGGAGGACGGTTGACTTTCCGCAACCGCTCTTCCCGCACAGGAGCACGCATTCCCCCGCCCCCACGTCAAGCGACAGCGACGATAGGCTCGGGGATTCTGCTCCACGATAGGAGAAGCTGACGTTGGTGAGCGATATCATCGGCTGGCCCATCGTCTCAGAGCCCCTTCCCGGCAATGGCGAAAGCCGCCGCCGTGGCCGTTCCCGCAGCTACGAGCGCCAGAGCCAGCCAGTCCTGGGCGCGCAACCCAATCTGTGCCAGGCAGGTGTGAGGCGCTGGATCGTCCATGCCGCGGCAGAGAGCCGCAGCCGCGAGTTCGTCACTTATAGAGATCACGGAGGCGAAAAGCGGCACATAGATGTGGGCTATCGTCTGGGCGGGATGGAGCAGCCAGGATGAGAGGCCCGTCCCGATACCCCTCATCTTCATGGCGGACCTTATGGCGCGCCACTCCTCGCCGATAGTCGGGAAGCACCTGAAGGCCACCGATGTTGTGATTATGGCGCTCTTCGGCACCCCGCTTCCCCACAGGGCGGCCGAGAACTCGCTGACGCCGGTTGTCCCCACGGCCCAGTAGGCCACAAGTAGGCATGGCAGGACCTTGCGGACCGCCACTGCCAGGAATTGCACGAGGGAAAGCGCGGCGCTTTGGCCCACCATGGGACCGATCAGCTGTTGGACGGCAACGAGCAGGGAAAAGACCGCGCAGTAGCGCAGGGCGGTGCTGGCCATGCCGCCGACTGCCACAATCAGGACGCAAACCAAAAAGACAGCGGCCTCGTAGGGCAGTGAGCGGCCGAGGAAGACGGCTATGTCGAGCAGGACGAGCAGGGTCGCCTTCGTTCGAGGGTCGAAGACAATGCCTCCGTTGTGACCCTGCTCCGTATACAGCTTTTCGAGGGAGCTCACAGGATTCCTGCCCGTTCGAGCTTGGCTGCGAGCAGCTTGCGCGCGATCAGCGAGCCCAACATCGAGCAGACGACGATGGCGACCATCATGGCCGGAAGCACCCAGCCGGGCGTGAGCGCATAGAGCGTGTCGCAGAAGCTTGAGCTCATACCCCGCTCAAGGGTGTCTTGGAAGAAGTAGTCGCGCATGAACCAGATGGGCACGAAGCCTCCGAGCAGGTTCCAGGAGAAGACGGCGTGGCTTGCGGCGTTCCGTGCGAAGCTGCGATATTTTCCAGCACGCGCGATGAGCACCGCAACGATGCCCGCAGGGACCGAGACAGCAGGTGCGATGGGGATGTGTCCCGAGGCGATGAGGACGAGGCTCGGAAGGACGGCGGCGATGAAGACGGGCACGCCCGAGGGCGACCTGGCGAGCATTATGTGGAAGACGGGTGCCGCAAGCAGGGCGACGAGGGCGGGCATGAGCAGAAACAGAATCGGCACCGGCATGCACACGGCCCCGATGATGACGTAGATGGCCAGGTAGAGCGCAATGAACACCCCTGCGGAAATAGCAGCCCTCGAGGATGTGCTCTTCTTTTGTGGTTCCATGATGTTTCCTTTCTCTTGTGGTTGGCGAACGCCGTTGTCTTCGGAGGATGTCATCGTGCGGGCGTGTCGCCGTTGCCGTGCGGGCGCTTTGCGCGCCAGGCGTCGAGATCCGTCTGGAGTCCCCACAGTTTCGCGTAGGTCCCTCCCTTGGCAAGCAGCGACTCGTGGGTGCCGCTCTCCGCGACGCGACCGCTGTCGATCACATATATGGCGTCGGCGCGCGTCACCGTGCGCAGCCGGTGCGCGATGGCGACAACAGTCCTGCCCTGTGCGAGCGTGCCCATAGCCGCCTGCACCTCGGCCTCGTTCTCCGGATCAAGGGCGCTTGTCGCCTCGTCCAGAAGGACGATAGGCGCGTCTTTGAGTAGGGCGCGGGCGATGGAGATACGCTGGCGCTCACCGCCCGAAAGAGTCGAGCCGCCCTCGCCGATGACGGTATCGTAGCCGTTGGGCAGTTCCATTATGAAGTCGTGGCAGCGTGCCGCCTTGGCCGCCTGAACGACCTCCTCGTGCGTTGCATTCGCGCGCCCGTAGCGGATGTTGGCCTCGACCGTATCCTGAAACAGGTAGACATCCTGAAAGACGATCGACACCCGACTGAGCAGGTGCTCCGGGTTTATGGAGCGCTCGTCGAGCCCGCCGAGCAGCACGTGCCCTGCTTGCGGGTCCCAAAAACGCGCGGCAAGCCTCAGAATCGTGCTCTTGCCTGAGCCAGAGGGTCCGACAAGTGCGGTCAGCTCCCCAGCCCTCATGTCCAGGCTCACGTTGTGAAGCACCTCGTCATCGTCGTAGCCGAACGACACGTGGTCAAAGGAGATGCCGCACTCCTCGGGGGCATCGGCCTCGCCGGGCATCTCCGGCTCGCCCATGAGGGACATGATCCGGCGGCCCGCCGCCGCGCAGCGCTGCAATTCGGGCCAGCTCGTGAGGGCTACGGCAAGAGGCTCGAAAGCTCGCGTGCCGACGAGGAGGAAGAGGGCGAACCCCGTGGGGTCGAGGGAGCCGCCGGCCAGCAGGTAGACGCCGGCGAGGATCATGCATGCCAGACCGCTGCGTAGAATTGCCTCCGACACCGCGCCGAGCGAGCCGGCCGCGCTCTCGTTCGCCATGCAGGCATCTCGGTAGTCCTCGCATGCCTTGGCGAGGGTCGTGAAGCTCGCGCCCTGCAGGTGATGGGCCTTGATGGCGCGCATGCCCCTCAGATACTCCTGGATTCGGGTTGTCTGCTCCATCCTCGTTGCGGCAAGGCGCCTCTCCGCGCGGTTCTGCAAGCCCTGTGCAACGGCGGTGATGGTGAGAGACAGGGGCAGTCCAACGAAGAGGGCGAGGCCCATGCGCCAGTCGAGCAGGCAGAGCGCCCCCGTCGTGACGAGCGCCACGACGCCGGCGCTGATGGCCTGGGCGAGCAGGTGCGTCATGCCCGTCTCAACGAGCGAGAAGTCGTCCATCATCGTCGTAGCGATGCCGCCAGCACCCTTTCCCTCGAGTTTTCCTAGGGGCAGCTTGCGGATATGCTCGGCCAGGCTTGTGCGACCCGCAGCGCCGACAGCGTAGCCGCCGCGGAAGGTCACCTTGCATGCGATGTTCTCGACCGCGAGGGCAAGGACGAAGCAGGCGGCCATGCCGGCCCACGCGAGCCAGAGTCCGGCGTTGCTCAGTCCGCCTGTGGCATAGAAGCCGAACATGCAGTCGACGATCAGCACCAGACAGATGAAGGGTAGAAACCATACGAGCTGGGCAATGGTGTTCCAGAATGCGGGTCTGGCTATGCGCCTCGGTTCTCCGCAGGTTATCGCCTCGATAATGCCTCTCATAGCGACACCTCAGCCTTCTCTGTGCCAAGCTTCCAGTCGGCAGCTCTGTCGCCGGAGGCCCACATATCTGCATAGGGCCCATCGACCCCTATGAGCTCGTCGTGTCTGCCCCGTTGCGCAATCCGGCCCTTATCCATCACGATGATCTGGTTCGCCGACTGTACGGTCTCAAGTCTGTGGGCGATTGTCAGAACCGTCTTGCCCCTCGCCAGCTCCGCCAGAGCGCGGTGGATCGAGAACTGCGTCTGTGCGTCAGCGAAGGAACTGGCCTCGTCGAGGATGAGGATGGGGGCGCTTTTGAGGATTGCCCGCGCTATAGCCACGCGCTGCCGCTCACCTCCCGACAGGCGGACACCGCCTGCGCCGACGACGGTGTCGATTCCCTTCGGGAGCCGCGCGAGGAACTCGTCGCACTGGGCCGCCGAAGCCGCTGCGGCTATCTGATCCTCGGTCGCGCTGGGTAGCCCCATGGCGATGTTATCCCGGATGGTTCCTGCAAAGAGGAAGCTGTCCTGGAAAACGAAGGCAACGCCGTCCATGAGCGCATCGGTCCCCAGCTCGCGCACATCGACTCCCCCTATGCGGACCGCTCCCTCATCCACATCCCAGAAGCGGCCGACTAGCTCGGCGATTGTGGACTTACCGGCGCCCGAGGGACCCACGATGGCACAAGTGCTGCCGGGCTCTACAGCGAACGACACCCCATCTACCGCGGGATTCTCGGCACCTGGATAGGAGAAGGTCACACGGTCGAACGCAATGCCCGCATCTTGGGGAGTCGCCCGGACATCCTGCGAAGCCTGTCCTTGCGGCTCCAGGTCAAGCACTGCGCACACACGCCCGACCGCCTCGTTGACCGTGTTCACGCCCTCGGCGAACATGCGCAATTTGAGTACTGGCGAGGAGGCGGCGGGACCGACCACGAGGGCGAAGACGCAGACGGCTGCGAGCGCGACGTCCGAGGGGTTGCCGAGGAACAGCGCTATCGCAACTGGGGCCGCGAAGGTCGCGACCGAAAGCGTGAAGACGCGGAAACGCACGTAGCCCGGGCGGATCTGGTCGGTCATGCCTACAGTGAAGTCCCGGTAGGCCTCGGTGTCGCCCTTGAAGCCGCGAAAGGACGCCGTGGTCTGGCCGAACGCTTTGATGGCGGGCATCCCCTCGACGTACTGGATCGCCGACGAGTTGATCCGTTCGAGGACATCGAAGTTCTTCTTGATCGCGCCCGTCTTCATGACCTTGGCCATCGCCTGCAGCTGACAGGTGATTCCAATGACAATTGGCGCAAGGCAGGCCAAGGCAAGCCAGACATTCGCGGCGAACATCAGGACGAAGAGGACGATGAGCGTGGCGAGGGCGCTCGCGAAGTCGGGCACCTGGTGGGCGAGGAATGCCTCGACCTGCTCGACATCCGCATCCATCACCTGCTCGGCCTGCCCTATGGACGAGGAGTCGAGGTAGCCCATCGGGAGGCGGCCCACATGCTCTGCGACCGCGATGCGTATGTCGCAGACCGTGCGGTAGGCGTGCGCATGCGCGGCGATTCCAGCGATCCAGGAGGCCGCAGTCCCAGCCAGAAGCCCCGCGAGGCCGACGGCCCCCCACCATAGCATGGAGCCCGCCTCGGGGGCCGTGCCAGATGCCACGCCTGCCATCAGAGAGGCTATGACCCGCCATGAGGCTAGATAGGGCACGAGCTGCAGCGCTGACCCGATACAGCCGAGCGCAATGCCGAACACGAGAAGCCCCTTCCCTCGCTCCGAGAGGGCCAGCAGCCTGGCCATGCCCTGCCTCTTTTTCAAGTTTTTACCTGGGTCTTCCAGGTCTGTCTCGTCCTCCATGGACCCGTGCTCCTTTCACTGCTATCGGAACGAATTCGTTCCGTTTTTCCCTTAAACGTACCGACGGGAGCATCCATCTGGATGCTCCCGTCATCAGTCCCTTCCTGCACGCCGCTCAGAGCGGCGATTTTGCAGCCTGCCTACGTCAATAAAACAGCTCCTGCGCTATCTCGAATGCCTCTTCAGGAGAATGCCGCTCACACTCTGGTGCAAAACGCCCGTCGTACATGACGCCCCAGAGCCCGTACAGCATGAACAGCGCGCAGGCCTGCGCATTGCTCTCGTTTACGCCGAGACGGTTCTTGAGCTTGCCAGTCTGTATCCCTTCCAGCATGAGCTTGGTGTAGGGGCCTGCCATACGATCGATCATCTGGACCATGTCCCAGAGTTTGTAAGAGGCGTCGGGAACTGACTCACCCGGCTCGGGGTCGAAGGAGCGGACATATTCGCTGACGTCATCCTTTACGAGGCTGCGCAGAGCGGCGATCCTTTCGTCGAACGGCCGGCCCTCGTCCTCCATGACCGCGCACTTGCGGTCCATGCGCTCCGAGATGAAGTCCTCCATGACGGCCACGTAGACGTCCTGCTTCGACTTGAAGTAGTAGTAGAACATGCCAGGAGCGCCGTTCACGGCATCCAGGATGTCGCGCACCGATGTACTCTCGTAGCCCTTCTCCGCGAAGAGCCTCGCTGTCGCATCCACGAGCTCCTTGCGTCGCTCTGCAGGTTTTTTGCTGTTCTTTCTCAAGCGATGCTCCGATTCCTTGTCCCATGTCGATGAGTTTCTGATGCACAGAACGAACGTCGGTCTAATGTTAGCCAAGACTAACTGCAATGTCAAGGATGGTGCATTAGGGAAGGGCGGGTCGCTGCGGTTCGAGGCGCGTCATGCCCGTCATGCCCGAAGACGGGCTATGGGCGGGAGAGTTGCACTTTGCCCATGGGGATGAAGAGCGGCGGCATGACGCACGTCTTTGACGTATGTTTTCTAACTTTGCCGGGAATTTGCATTCCCGAATTCCGCGGCGGTCAAAGAGCAGCTGCCCTTTCGGCGCTGGTGACAGGAGACTTTAGCTTGTTCACCGGGTCCGATTCGATAGCTTGGGGCGTCTTCCAAGCCACCGGCATTCATTCCCGCTGGGAAAACGGGGAATGACTTGTTGCAGCTGGCGATAGTTGGTGAGATTTGGCGCTATGTGAAAATCATTCCCCTTCCATCTGAATCAAGGGCTGATTCGGGATTGATTCGGATGGGGCAACACGAGATGGACGGTACAGCACCATATAGAGACATGCAGAACCGTATGGACAAGATAAGGCATCGAGTGGGAATAGAGTTTTAGCCCATTTCATCTAGTCTTATCCTGCACGTCTAGTCGCGGTGGTTGATCGCGTCGGAAAAGTTGGTGTAAGTCCGGGAACGGCCCCTTTGTAAGGGAAACGGCCATTGCCTAGAATCTGAAATCACGACAGATCAGGTTCTAGAGAAAGGCAATGACCGCAATGGAAAGCATAGCAGACGTGAGGACGCCGGAGGCGGCGCTGGCCATCCCCAGGTTCGAGGACGGCTTCGTGAACATGCAGGAGCTCCTGCGCTCCCTGGCCGAGTCGATCGTGAACGAGATCATGAGCGCCGAGGCCGACCAGATGTGCGCGGCCACGGGCAACAGCAGGAACGGGTACAGGGAGCGCAAGCTCACAACGTGCGTGGGAACGCTCACGCTGCGCGTCCCCAAGCTGAGGTCCGGCAGCTTCTTCCCCGACGACGTCCTCGAGCGCTACCAGAGGGTGGACAGGGCGATCGTGGCCGCCGTCGCGGAGATGTACGCCACCGGCACGAGCACCAGGAAGGTCCAGAAGGTGGCCCAGGCCATGGGCGTCGAGCGGCTCTCGAAGGACCAGGTGAGCGCCATATGCGGGCACCTGGACGCCGAGGTGGGGGAGCTGGTGACGCGCCCGCTCGGAAAGCCGCGCACGCCCTACCTGTGGATAGACGCCACCTACGTCAAGTGCAGGCGCGACCGGCGCGTGGCCTCCACCGCCGTCGTGACGGCCATCGGCTGCGACGAGGGGGGCTGGCGGCGGGTGCTCGGCCTCGGCGTCGTGGACACCGAGGCCTACGACTCCTGGCTGGCCTTCCTGCGGAAGGTCAGGGACCGCGGGGTGCGCGGCGTGGGGCTCGTGACCTCCGACGCCCACCCCGGGCTCGTAAGGGCCGTGTCCGAGGTCTTCCAGGGCGCCGCCTGGCAGCGCTGCGTCGTCCACCTCATGCGCGGCTGCGCCCGCGCGGCCGGATCCCGCCAGCTCTCGAGGCGGGTCTCCAGGATCGTCGCCCCGGTCTTCAGGCTGAAGGAGGCCGGCGCCGTGCGCGCCGCCTACCACCTCGCGGTCGACGTGCTCGGGTCGTGCTGCCCGGAGGCCGCGGCCGTCCTCGAGGGGACCGAGCCGGACGCCCTGGCCTACCTGGACTTCCCGCCGAGCCACTGGAAGCGCCTGCGCACCAACAACGTGCAGGAGCGCGCCAATCGCGAGATCAAGCGCAGGTCGCGGGTGGTGCAGGTCTTCCCCTCGGCCTCCTCGCTGGAGCGCCTGGCCGGCGCGGTCATGTGCGACATGGACGAGGCGTGGTCGGATGCGCGCTACTTCTCCGAGGCCAGGATGGCCGAGCTCTATGACGAGAGGCAGAGGGGAGCGAACGGGGAGCCGCTGACCGAGGAGCAGCTCGAGGGGTTCCGCTTAGTGGCCAGGCAGGCCATCGAGGCCAGCCTGGAGCTTGCAGACATGCTGGAGGCGGCGTAGGATAGGCGGGGATCGAAGATTCTGGTGATGGCCGACTCGCCTACGGAAGAGCCGTTACACCAACATTCCCGACACTACCGCGAGGACGCAGTGCACACAACCCGTTGCTTGGCAGTTCTGGTTACTCCAGGTTTGCATGCCGCGCGTACATCTGCGTGCCAGTTGTCCCTGTCCGCTCCATGATGCCAAGCACCAGGGCATCCAGGCTGATCCATAGCAGCTGCTCGAACGATGCGCCCATCGGCTGGATTGAGGAGCTGCCAGCCAGCTTGCTCGCGCCGGGAATGTACACCACGGCATCTGCCATGCTGCCGAGCGTGGAGTCTGGCGTTGAGGTGAGCACCGCAACCCTCACTCCCTCGCGCTTTGCCGTGCGCGCCAAGGAAACCAGGGCGTCCGTCTCGCCCGAACTGGAACCCACGACAAGGAGGTCGTCCGGGTCGGCGTGCGGGGCGCTGATCTCCCCGACCAGGCTTGCCGGGTAGCCCAGGTGCACCAGGCGATTACAGAAGGCGGATATCGCCATGAGGCTGCGGCCCTTGCCGGCACAGAACACATGGCCTGCCTCGCTGATGGCTTGGTACAGACCGGCGAAGTCTGCGTCGTGCAGGCCCTGGGCGTTCGCCTCCAGCTCGTTGAGCACCGCGCCGGTAAGGGACATGACCCGTATCGTATCGCTCATAGTCCGTCCTCCTCTCGTCCGTCCTCTTGCAGAAGCTCGCGGATTCTCTGGGCGGGATCATTCGCGCCGAAGATGTAGCCTCCGCACACCACGATGTCCGCGCCGGCCTTGGCGCACTCCCGCGCAGAAGCTGCGTCCACACCGCCGTCCACCTCGATCTGGAAGTGTGCCCCGAGGCTCTTTCGCAGCTCCGCGACCTCGGCCACCTTGCGGGTCATCGCCCTGATGAACGACTCCCCGCCGACCCCCGGGTTGCAGGTCATGACAAGCACCTGGTCCAGCAGGTCCGCGTACGACCCGATCATCGCCGACGAGGTACCCGGATTGAGCGCGACCCCCGCCTTGACGCCCACGGCATGCAGCTGCTGCAGGCAACGGTATACGTGGGGAGTCGCCTCGTGGTGGACCGTCACGATGTCTGCACCAGACTGGACGTACTCGCCAAGGCACCGCTCCGGATGCTCCACCATGAGGTGGACGTCCACCGTAAGGTCGGTGAGGCCACGCACCGCCTTCACCACGCTCGGCCCGAAGTCCTGACGGGGCACGAAGTGGCCATCCATTACGTCCACGTGGACGTGCGTGGCGCCGGCCGAGCCGAGCATGCCGAGCGTTCCGCAGAGGTCCGCAAGGCCGGCGCCATAAAGGGACGGGGAAACCTTCATCGTTACTCTCCCATCACCATGACGTTGATGGTGCGGGTGCGCTCGCGCAGGCGATCCCAGTCCACGAAGTACACGCGACCCAGGGGGCCCAGTAGCAGTTCGCCGTCACGCACGATGAAGGTGAGAGACGCAGAGCCGAAGATCGAGGCCTTGAGGTGGGCGTCGGTGTTGAGCATCACCCACTTCTCGGCTGGGTAGGAGGGGTCGGAGAGGGACAGGCCGAAGGCGATGTGCTCGGGACCCGGACTGTGGTACTGTCCCTCGCACTGCATGGGCGGCGCGATCTTGTCCATGGCCTCGTTGATGTCTTGCCACAGGAACTCGTCGCCGAAGAAGTTGCGGTCATGCATGGTCTCGTCAAAGAAGAGGGAGCAGGTGGTGTGCGCGCTTGCGACCGTCAGGCTACCGTCTTTGATGCCCGAGGCGGCCACGGCCTCGTTGAGCTGCTCGCGAATGTCGTGGTAGGAGTTCCTGCCGGTGACCGTTCGCACCTGCAGCGTGTCGTGGAAAACCGTCATCCTAGAGCCCCAGCCTCTCCACGAGCGAGGAGTAAATCTGATCCACGCCCATGCCCGTGAGCAAGCCCAGGCCGGGGATGACCTTGGCCTTGATGGAGTCGGGGACGATGGTGGTGGAGATGACGGCATCGTAATCGTCGATGCGGTTCAGTTCGTCGGCGATCTTGGACTGGTAGATCTTGACCTGGCTGTCATAGCCGTTGGCCTTGAGCCACTCGCTGACCTTGGCGACTGCGATGGTGGAGGTTGCGTGACCGGCGCCGCAGACGATGAGGAGCTTCTTCATGATGGTACTTCCTTTCTTTCTGGGCCCGCAGGCTCATCGATGGCTGAATCCCTTGTGGACTCCTTAAACGCTTGTTTGGTGCTTACTTGATTGTTGTTGGGAGTTGCCAGAGAGGTTAGGCCTCAGCCTGCTTGGGAGCCCGGACCTTGTTCACGTAGAACATGATGGCAACGACTGCGACGGCGATCAGCGCAAGGCCGACGACGCCGAGGTGCTGGGCGGCCAAGGTGAACAGGACGACCGGCCACAGACCGGCGGTGACGAAGCTTACGAGGCCAGTGGTGCCGACGTTGAAGCTGGCGAGCTTGAAGACGCTGGTGACGACGGGAGCGAGCCACGTGGAGAGGTAGAGCATGGTGATCATGTAGAGCGTGCAGCCCAGGATGGAGCGGACCACGTTGCCGTTGAAGAACGGGATCATGAGGCAGATGACAAAGGCAAAGAAGGCGAGGTCACCGAAGGGCAGGATCTTGACGCCGGGCAGGACCAAGGAGAGAGCCAGGGAGATGGGGACCATGAGCAGGGCGCAGGACATGACGGTGGAGTGGCCGACAGTCAGGGCAGCATCCATGCCGACGTTGACGCTCTTGCCGTGCATGTGCTTGTTGGCGAAGTCTTTGGCGCCCTCGGCGATGGGCATGATACCTTCCATGAACATGGCAACCATCTTGGGCATGATCTTCATGACGGCGGCGGTGGACATACCGAGGCCGAGCACGCCGGCCGCGTCGTAGCCAGCCAGGATACCGACGATAATGCCGATGATAAGGCCCATCACGACGGTGTCACCGAAGATACCGAAGCGCTTGGTCAGGGACTCGGCGTCTGCGTCGACATTCTTGAGGCCGGGGATGTGATCGAAGATCCAGTTCATGGGAATGGCGAACACAACGCCAGAGAGAGCCATCATGTGGGTGATCGCGATGCCAGGGTAGCCGAAGAACGTGCTGATCTTATCTGCAAAGAGGTCTGCGAGGAGCCACTGGAGCATGACGGCGACAACGGTGCCAAAGACGCCGGTGATGAAGCTGCCGGTGACGCTCTGAACGACGAGGCCCAGGAAAGCGGGGAACCAGAAGTTCCAGATGTCCACGTTCAGTGTGCGGGTGAGGCCGAGGGCGATGAAGGCGAAGTTCACGAGGAGCGAGATAGGGATGAGCAGGATGCCGGTCGTGGTGGAGAAGGCGAGTGGGCCACCCACGCCGCAGCCGATGTCCATGATGGAGAGTGAGGTGCCGTAGTTCTGACCCATCAACTGGATTGCCGAGCCAAGGCTGCCAGAAAGCAGGTCAATCACCAGACCCAAACCGATGGAGCCAATGCCAACCGTGATGCCCGAGATGAAGGACTTGGATGGCTTGACGCCGAAGATGAGTCCGATGACGAAGATGATGATGGGCAGAAAGACAGTCGATCCGAGTCCGATGAACCACTGCAATGCATTCATGATTACGTCCATGAGCGTTGTTCCTTTCTTGGGTTGACGTGAGTCTTATCGCAGGTTGGCATCCGCGAGAATCTGGGCGAAGTTCTCTCGGCTCTTACAGACCTTGAGGCGCTCGACGACTTCGGTGTTCTGGAACAGACCGAACAGGTTGCTCAGGGTATCAACCTGTTCGTGCGGCTGGCTCATGGCGAGCATGAACACCAGGCTGACGTCTATGCGGTGAGTGGGGTCGCCCATGTCGGCAAACTCGATGGGGTGCGCAAGCTGCCCGAAGAGAATCTGCGAGACGTTGACGTTCGCGGAGTCGCAGTGGGGAATGGCAAAGCCCGTGCCATCGATGAGCAGTCCGGTGGGGTAGACGGCCTCGCGCTCCTTGAGAGCCGACAGGTAGCTGGGCTTCACAATGCCCTCCTCCTGCAGCGCCCCAGCCATCTGGGTAAAGAGATCGTCTTGGTCCGTTGCGTCAAGACCGAGAAGACACATGTTCCGGTCGAAAAACATCCTCGTGCTCCTTACTTTGAAATCTTATGGTGGCCTGCTGTTGCATGCGACTCCTGCAGTGAATCTGGCGTGCGGGTCCTTGCTTGGGAAGTGGCCTCTCCTTTTCGCGATTTCATGGTAAGAGCGACGGTGCCTAAAGGGAATTACACCGACTTCCAAAATAATGTGGAAGTCGGTGTCGGCTAGTGCTACCTGCAATTTTATGGTCTTGGGACCGAGATGGTCCAAACCGGGCTACGGAATCTGGAACGCGCTCGCGAACTCTTCGGCCGAGGGGACGCTGGCAAGCTCGTGCACAAGCTCGTGGGTGCCCGTCATCTTGTAAACCTCGGTGATGACGTCACGGAAGTCGTCCACGTCCTGTTCGGCCAGCGACACCAGAATCACCAGCTCCACGCTCACACCATCCCAGTCAAGCGGCTGAGAGAGGCCCATTACAGAAACGCTCGACTCCCGCACTTCCTCGGGAGCCGCATGTGGAATGGCCACGCCGCTCTCCAACGCCGTCGCGCCCATCTGCTCGCGGTCGAAGATGGACCTGCGATACCCGTCCTGGACGAGTTCCATGGTCTCCAATTGGCAGAGCATGGCATCGAGGCACTCGTCTTTTGTCGCGAAATCCTCGCCCAAAGAGACGAGGTCCGGCCTTAGGTAGCTGGCAAAGCGAGGTGCGCAAACCTCCTCCAGAGCCGTGGGTGCCGCGTCTTGGGGCCCGATGACTTTCTCTGTGTAGGTACGCATGACGCTCACAAGGTCCTCGGTCGTGACTAGGGGGTTGACCCTGACCCACGGAATGGAGAGATTCTGAGATGTCAGGTCCAGCGTCGATATGACCATGTCCACGCCGTCTGTGTTCTTGATAAGGTGTTGAAGGGAGGAAGCCTCGACGTTGTCCTTGGCTGGGAGATACTGACGCACGCGCTCGCGTACCATCTGGCTTGTAGCGAGGCCAAACTGGCATACGACCACGATGTTGCGCGCTTGGGAGGTTCGCTCGATGGCCACCTGGAAGTGGGCGAGCAGCAGGGTAACTTCATCGTCGTTGAGCACGATGCCAAAGTCACGCTCCATGAATGAGAGCGCTACCCACAGCACGCTGAAAAGCTGACCGTACTGTCGGCGTATATCAGACTTCAGGGGGTTCTCGATGCGGATGCCTCGTTGCAGCCGCACGACCATAGCCGACACGTGGTAAAGCAACGCTTGATGCAGCTGCTGGTCGTGCGTCAGGTCAATGCCCTCCATCTCCCCCACGCGTCTGACCATATGCCTTACGAGGGAGTCGTACTCTTGATCGCCGACCGGCAACGCAGCCGTAATGCGATGCGCAAAGAGTTGGCGAGATAGATATTCGATGTCGCCAGGCTGGTAGTCAAGGCCAAGCCGCTCGCGCAACGTGCCCGCGATGCTGTTGGCGATGACGAAGGTCTCCATATACCGAATGTTGTTGAAGAGGTACTCCTGGTCGGGCACAACGCGGGCGCCGCGCCGCAGGCGAGATGCTTGCAGGGCGGCCAGCGTGACCAGCGAACGCAAGTAGTGCTCCGACACCTGGTCGGTAAGGTCAGCGTAATCCGACGTCAGGAGACGTATCACGGCTTCCGCGATGTCGTGGTCGGCGATGCGCGCCAAGACGGCGGCGTAGTCCATGCCCTGCGCAGCGGCAGTGTCCAACACAAGCTCCCTGGCAGCCATCTGAAGCTGCTCCTCAGTTCCCTTCGCCTCAACCCCCTCCGTAGACGAGATGATGCGCGCATGCGCCCTCACGGCAATGCCATCGAGCCAGCGTATGTCGGAATAAAGCGAGGTCTTTGCGACGTAGAACTCCCGAACCAGGTTTTCAAGGTGGAGCGTCTGGCCTTCGACAAGCAGCCTGCGCGCAAGCTCGACGCGGCGCCGCTCGAGTGAAAGCGGGTCGTCAAAGGATTCGCCCGCCGCCTCTGCCACCAGGCGATGCCGCAGCTGTGGATCGTCACATTCCAGCCGAATGCCGTTGCGGGGATTCTTGATCAGGTCGACGGAGTGAGCGTCGCAGAAGTTTTGCAGCTCCGACACGTCGGTGTAGATGGTTTTGCTCGATACGCCGAGGGCCCTCGCAAAATGGGAGGCCGGCAAGTAGCCTTCCGCGTCACACAACATACGTAAGAGCTCAATCCGTCGCTGCAACAACGCGACCCCATCCTCCCGAGCCGGTGACCCCGCACACGCCGCAGCCCAACTCGACGTGATATCAAGTATTCGGATTATATCCCAGCCGAAGAGTCGGGCCATCGAGGCCGGCACCGAGGATTTCGAAGTCCCTCAGACTCTCATTACTTTCAAAACAAGCTTTCTACCAGCAGAAATGCATCAATATAAATTTCATCAAATGGCGCAAATCGGCCCTCAGAGCGAAGAGGGGTCAAACGGTAGGCTATTTTGGCCACAGCAGGACATAAAACAAGACTACACGCAGATCCGCTTTTCAGTGATTCCTCATACCTTCGTGCCTCGATGCAAGGTTTTCATATAGCGCTTCCATATAAGCATGTTCATATTGTGCTGCGTATTTTTAAAACAATATCGAAAATGAGAATTATTGCGGGTAAAGACATTTCCGTGCACTGAAGGTATGTGTGACCTGATACCATATTCAAGCTCGCTAACCGCGTGTAATGGAGGCTGTATGAGCCGAATGAAGCATCACGAAGACATTTTTATCGTCTGATTGATGATTTTGGTACCAACGTTGTTGCTGCCGCAGACCTGTATAAAGACATCATTTACAATTTCTCGCCCGAAAGTGTGCGTGTGTAGGAGTTTCGCGATATGGAGCATACTTGCGACGCATGTGTACGTGCCATTATGGTTGAGCTCGCGCAGTCCTTTATCACGCCTTTTGATCGCGAGGATATCGCAGCATTGGCACACAAGATGGACGATATTGTTGACTCCATGTACGGGGTTGTTCAGCGTCTAACGATTTTTCATGTTGATGAAGTACGTCCTAGCGCGCTTGATTTGGCAGACATTATATTCCACTCCGACAGGGGTTCCCAGTACACCAGCCGAATGCTTTTGGACTGGGCCGAAGAAAACAACGTAAGGCTCTCATGCTCTAGGACCGGCAACTGCCACGACAACGCGGTGGCAGAATCCTTCTTTGCGACGTTGAAGAACGAGATGTATTACAGACGCAGCTTCAAGACCAGGGCCGATGCTAGGCGGGCGGTTTTCAACTACATCGAGGTTTTCTGCAACCGCAGAAGACCCCATTCGACGATGGGCTACCAGGTACCCGGCGAGCTCATGGACACCTTCTTCGCGAGGGCCGCCCCGGGCTGGGGGAAGCTGCCCATAGCAGCGTGAAATCCCCCACTTTCCCGTGTCCGAAATCTTGGCACAGGTCAGGGACTGCCGCTTCGTAGGTTGGCAGGATTTTGCGCCTACGACTCTTGGGTATGAGTGCGAGCTCGTCGTAGTCCCTGTCTCATGCGCACTTCTCATATGTAATGCTCGGCCACATGGTTCCTCCCAGAGGATTTAATGCTAATTCCTATTCTTTTACGGAAGTAAATATTAAAATACTACCGTTATTTTGACAAAGCGGAATTTGCGCGCTGTTGGCACATGCCAAGCGTCTACCTGCTTCGGCAACCATCGGGTGCGATTGCCATGTAGCAGCACTTACCTACGTGGAAGTGTTACAAGCATGGTGGTCCCGTTCTCGGAGCTCTTTTCCACCTCTATCGTGCCGCCGTGAAGGGCGACGATTTCCCAGACCAGAGAAAGGCCGAGGCCAACTCCGCCATATGTCCTGCTACGCGACTTGTCGATACGGAAGAAGGGCTGAAAGACGCTCTTTTGGTACTGGCTGGGTATCCCAGGTCCGCTGTCTTCCACTCGCACGAGAGCGCGGTCGTCCTTCGCGCAGACGGAGACGCTGACGGTGGAATCGGAGCGGCTGTATCGTATGGCGTTTTCGGTCAGGTTGAACAGCATGCGATACAGCAGGGTGTCGCTGCCAGGCACCTGGGCTTCTCCATCACATGTGAGGGCGATGCCCCTTTGCTCGGCAAGGGGGGAAAGGTCGGTAAGAACCTCCTCGACCATCGGTGCAAGTTCGATGATGTCGTTGCAGGAGACGCTGCAAAGTTCGCTCATCTCGAGCAGTGTCCTTGTCATCTGAGACATTCGCTCGGTCTGCTCCTGCAACGAGCCGAGCAGGCTAGCCGTGTCGGGCTGCGCGTCGGGATGCTCGGAGCAAAACAGCTCGATTTGGGCCTGCATCAGCGCCAGCGGCGTCCGCAGCTCGTGCGCGGCGTTGCCCGTGAACTGCCGCTGCGCGGCAAAACCCTCGTCAAGGCGGTCGATCATGTCGTTGAATGATGCGCTGCAACGCCCAAGCTCCGACGGTACATCCTCGGTGATTTTCATGTCAGCCAGATTGTCGGGTCGCACGTTTTCGACCTGAGTCGCAAAGGACCTCAGCGGCCTGAGTGCACATCCGCTTACAAAATACGCCAGGATGCCTCCAAACAGCGTCATTGCTGCCGTTATGCACCAGCTGGCCGTGCTAAAGGACCCCTGCGCATCGCTCACGACGATCGTGAGCTCGTGGTCTATCTCCTCACTCGCCGGGTCAAACGACGTGGGGTCGCCCCCGTTGATGTTGTCGCGGGCTGTCAGGCCGATGCCAATCGACTCCATGGAGCGCATGCCTAAGTAGCCGATCAGGCAATTCATGAGCACGCAGGTCAGACACAAAACCAGCGCCGTCATCAGCGTAATGCGCCATTGCAGCGAGAGTCGCTTCACTTAGACCTCCTCCATTACATAGCCCTCTCCAATGCGGTTGCGGATGGGGTCGTGCCCCAAGGCGCAGCGCAGCTTTTTCCTGAGCGACGAGATGTGTACCCTCACCGAATTGCTAAAGCTGTTCACGCTCCCGTCCCACACATGCTCGATGAGCTCCTCCTGACTTATCGGGCGCCCCTGGTTGAGCATGAGATGCTCTAGGATTCCCATTTCCTTGCGGGTCAGAGACAAGACCTCATCGCCGACGGTCGCCATGCGCAACTTGGTGTTGAAGCAAAGACTTCCGCAAGTCAGCACGACATCGTCTTGTGTAAAGCGCCTGAGCGTCAGGCTGCGAATCCGCGCCGCGAGCTCATCCAGATGAAACGGCTTGGTCAGATAGTCGTTGGCCCCTGCGTCCAGGCCCGCCACCTTGTCGGCGACCTCGCAGCGGGCTGACAAGATGAGCACCTTGGTCTCTCGGTCATCTTTCCTAAGGGTTTTGAGCACGGTCATGCCGTCGGCATGGGGAAGGTTGAGGTCGAGCACGACAAGGTCAAAGCTCTCGACAGCAAGTATTTCTAAGGCCTGGCGCCCGTCGTAGCTGCAATCAACGCTATAGGCAAGATTTCGCAGGCTGCGCGCAATCGCGTCGCACAGCACCCGCTCGTCTTCGACAACCAAAATACGCATGACGCTCTCCTCGTGCAGGTCTTTTCACGCTTAACAAAGATTTTATGGCCAGTATGGTCCAATGGTACGCAAGGTGAAAGGAGCAACCAAATTGTTCAAAGCAATAAAACCCATAGCTCAGCTTGCCTTGCTGGTCATCGGGATAACTATGGTGTGCTTTGGCGTTATGCGCGGCGAGGCAGACGCCGTGTTGGCTAAGGCTATCAGATTATGCTTGGAGTGTATCGGAATTGGATAAGAAAAAAAACTCCGCCTCACATCTTTTGAGCCGTTTTCGCTCTTGGGTGCAAGCGGCGGCGACGTTGCTCACCAATGTCCACCTGCCCAATTTCGTCAGGGGCGGCATCTATCAGGGTGCGGGCAAAACGGTCTGCGTGCCTGGCCTCAACTGCTATTCGTGTCCGGCGGCCTCGGGCGCGTGTCCCATAGGCTCGTTTCAGGCGGTGGTGGGTTCCTCAAAGTTCAACTTTTCCTATTACGTGACGGGAACGCTGATTTTAATCGGCGTGCTGCTGGGACGCTTCGTATGTGGGTTTTTGTGTCCGTTTGGCTGGTTGCAGGAGTTGCTGCATAAGATTCCCGGCAAGAAGCTATCGACAAAAAAGCTCAAGCCGCTCAGGTATGTGAAGTACGCCGTGCTGCTGCTTGCTGTAGTTTTGCTTCCCGCGCTGGTCGTAAACGATATGGGAATGGGCGACCCCTTCTTTTGCAAGTACGTTTGTCCGCAGGGGGTGCTTGAGGGCGCAATCCCACTGTCTATCGTTAACGCCGGCATACGCTCTGCTTTAGGCCGGCTGTTTACTTGGAAGCTCATCATCTTGGTGATGGTGGTTGTGCTAAGCGTGCTCTTCTATCGTCCTTTTTGCAAATGGATCTGTCCACTTGGCGCATGGTACGCGCTCATGAATAAGGTATCCCTGCTAGGGATGCGCGTTGACCAGCATAAGTGCGTCTCGTGCGGCAGGTGCGCAAGGGTGTGCAAGATGGACGTTGATGTCACGCGGTCGCCCGACCATGCCGAGTGTATTCGCTGCGGCAAGTGCGTAAGCGCCTGTCCCGTTGGTGCCGTTAAGTTTCGCTACGGCTTAAGCCTGCCGGACAAGCAGTCTTCTCAACCACGCGAGGAGAAGCAGCACGTAAAAGCAAAGATTTAGGTTTTAAGAAAACGGAGGAAAGTTATGAGTGTTATGAAGCTACCAAAGATTGCAGTCGCACTGGTGATGTCTGCGCTGGTGTTATGTCTTGCAGCCTGCTCGACGCCCGGAGCTGATAAGGGAAAGCCAGCAGGAAGCGATGCGGACATCGAGGCCTTTATTGCAGAGGAGCCAAAGAACGCCGGGGAAGCGACCGATCTGTACAACAGGCTCATGCAAAAGGAAAACGACATTTTCTCAAGCGACAAGGAGCTGTGGGAAAAGGTATTTGCTGAGGCAAACAAGGATTCCTCGATGATAGGGAACGGCTCAAATTACGGTGAGTTCCTGCTTTCTACTGTGGAAAGTGCCAAGGATAAGTTCTCGACTGACGAGTTCAACGTGCTTAAGACAGGGGCCGAGCAGATCAAAAAGATTGAGGATAAACTTACGGCGCTCAAAAAGAAGTTCCCCGACTGCGTAAAAGCACCTGAATCAGGCGATAGTGTTGATGCGTCGAGCGCGGGAATGACAGGCGATACAAGTAAGTCCACCAAGTTCCCCAGCTTTAAGGGCAAAGATCTCGATGGCAACGACGTAAGCAGCGATGAGCTTTTCTCAAAGAGCAAGGTGACTGTGATGAACTTCTGGTTTACCAGCTGCAAGCCGTGCGTGGAAGAGCTTGGAGAGCTGGAGGTGCTTCACAAGAAGCTTGCCGAAAAGGGCGGCCAGGTAGTAGGTGTTAACTCTTTTACGCTCGACGGCAACCAGGGTGAGATATCGGACGCTAAGGATGTCCTATCGAAGAAGGGTATTACATACAAAAACGTCTGGTTCAAGACGGATAGCGATGCAGGCAAGCTTGTCTCGGGGCTCTTTTCCTTCCCGACTACCTACGTTGTTGATAGCAAAGGCAACATCGTGGGAGAGCCAATCGTAGGCGCAATCACGTCTGCTGCGCAGCGAGAGGCACTGGACAAGCTGATTGATCAGGCGATTGCAAACAGCACAAAGTAGGGTTCGACGACAATATAACGCAATGAGCTTAGCATCTGCGGCTGCGTGGCACACCACCGCGCAGCCGCACTGTTGTCTAGATACTCCCGCACTATCCCCTCAGAGCAAAGATTCTGACGCGCTGAGGCAGGATGACCAGGTCAATGGGTAGCTCTGGCCCGTCGCCCCCGTCGTGCCCGCATTGCAGTCTACCGTCAAGGCACTCGATGCGGATGTTCTTTCCGCTCAGCAGGAGCACCTGGTCGCTCTCCTCGGCAGTTCTTGTCAGGATGTTCGGAATGACCTGTGCCAAGATTTCGGACACGGGAAAGTGGGGGATTTCACGCTGCTATGGGCAGCTTCCCCCAGCCCGGGGCGGCCCTCGCGAAGAAGGTGTCCATGAGCTCGCCGGGTACCTGGTAGCCCATCGTCGAATGGGGTCTTCTGCGGTTGCAGAAAACCTCGATGTAGTTGAAAACCGCCCGCCTAGCATCGGCCCTGGTCTTGAAGCTGCGTCTGTAATACATCTCGTTCTTCAACGTCGCAAAGAAGGATTCTGCCACCGCGTTGTCGTGGCAGTTGCCGGTCCTAGAGCATGAGAGCCTTACGTTGTTTTCTTCGGCCCAGTCCAAAAGCATTCGGCTGGTGTACTGGGAACCCCTGTCGGAGTGGAATACGGCGTTTTTGGCCACATATCCGCGCCCCTTGGCGTTTCCCAAGGCGGCAACGACGATGTCGGCCGTCATGCGCTCGGACATCGACCAGCTCACGACCATGCGGGTGGCAAGGTCGATCACGGTTGCCAGGTAGAGCCAGCCCTCGCCCGTGCGCAGGCAGGTGATGTCCCCGCAGAGCTTGACGGTAGGCACCGGGGCCGTGAAGTCGCGCCTGATGAGGTCTTTTTGCCCTTCACTCTGGGGTCCTGGATAGTTGTCCTCTTGCCTGTGTTTGGGGTGCAGCCACGTATGCCCAGCTCGCGCATGAGCTTGCGCACCCTGTAGGGTGTCAGGTGTGAGAATTTATCGGGAAGGCAGGCATGCACGAAGCGGAAACCGAAGCGGCCATCAGACTCGATCCAGACGCGCCTTGCAGCCTCGCGGACCCCTGCCCACAGATCCTCCCAGCCACGTCTCCTCTCCCATTCGTAGAAGCCAGACCTGCTCACCTCTAGAAGTCTTGCCATCATATTCACCTTGAAGTTCGCCTTCTCCGCATGCATGAGCCGGTATTTGTGGCTCTTCGGTAGTTTGTGTGGGTGACCACCGACCGCTTTGACCAGCTCACGTGTAGGAAGCAGGTAGGATTGACAGGAGCGGCCCCGCAAGGGGCCGCTCGGCGCCCTTTTCCCGTAGGATTCCACTTCGCCAAAAGTATCCGGAGCAACGGGAGGCGGACGCATGGCGAGGATTCTACGGTATGTCCTCGCGCTTGCGAGGACCGTCGTGGAGGGCGCGGCGATCGAGGGCGACGCGATCGTCGTGTCGGCGGGGCCGCACGGGAGGGGGCGGCCGGGGTGCCCGGTCTGCGGCCGGAGGTGCGAGTGCCACGACCACGGGCCGACCAGGCGGCGGAGAGCCATGGACCTGGCGGGGCCCGAGTGCCTCCTGGAGTGCGGGCCCGCCAGGGCGGCGTGCCCCGAGCACGGCGTGCGCGTCGAGCGCGTGCCGTGGGCGAGGCACGGGTCCGGGCACACGCGCGACTTCGAGGACTGGGTCGCGTGCCTGGCGGTGAGGTGCCGCGTGCCCGCCCACTCGCGCATCGCGCGAGTGGAGTGGCACAGCGTGGGCGGCATCTGCGGGAGGGTCTACGACGAGACCGGGGCGCAGGGGGGCGTCGGGCGCTTCGGCGGGCTGAGACGGATCGGCATCGACGAGACCGGCTGCAAGAAGGGCCACAAGTACCTGACCGTCGTCGTCGGCCACGACCGGGGACGCCCCGTCTGGGCCCACGAGGGGTACGGCAGGGAGGTGCCGGGCCTCTTCCTCGACGAGCCCGCGCGCGAGCAGCGACGCGCCATAGAGGTCGTGACGGCCGACGGTGCCAAGTGGACAAAGGCGCTGGCCAGGCGCGGGTGCCCCAACGCCCGGTGGGCCATGGACCCATTCCGCGTGGCCGAGCGGACGAGCGACGCGCTCGACGAGGCCGGGCGCGAGGAGTGGCGGGTCGCCGAGAGGGCCGCCCAAGGCGCGAGGCCGAGGCGCGACGGGCCCGGCAGGCCGCGCGGGGGCGAGGGGGCCCCGCCGGAGGCCAGGGCGCTGAGGGAGGCTGCGGACGCGGTCAAGGGAAGCCGCTGCGCGCTGGTGAGGAGCCCGGGGGACCCCACGGGGTCGCAGCGGGCGAAGCTCGCCGAGCTCAGGAGGGCGGGCGCCTCTTCACGGCCTGGGACCTCAAGGAGGGCCTGAGGGCCGTCTTCCGCGCCGGGACGGCCGTCGAGGCCGAGGCCATGCCCGACGGCTGGCTGCGCGGGGCCGCCTACCGCGAGATCGGGCCCGTGGTCGCCGTCGAGAAGAAGGTGGGGCGCAGGCGCGCGGACGTCGTCGCCGCCGTGGCGCTGGGCATCGGAAACGGCCGCGCGGAGAGCATCAACAACAAGATCAAGGTGACGGTGCGCATGGGCCACGGGTTCCGCAACGCCGGCAACCTCGTCGCGCTTCTCATGCTGCGCCGCTCCGATGGGCAGCCGGCACTTCCCTGGGAGGACCGCGGGGAGGAGAGGAGGAAGGTGGACGAGAGAAGGAGGAGGGGCGGGGAACGCGACAGGAAGAGGAGGAGGAAGGTGGCAAGGGGCAACTAGACGACCCCTAGGCCACGAGAACTACCGAAGGCTCAAACTTGTTCAAACGAGTAATATACCTATACGAAGGAGCGTGTCTGCGAATCTGAGTGACGAGCCTGTCTGTGAGTAGCGGTAGCGAACGATCGTGCAGTGGTCGCGCGACCGTGGTGAGTATCCGTTACAATTGGCCTGTGGGTCTAGGAGAGAAGAGGACGCCATGCGAGCAAGTGGAGTGTTGATGCCAATCTTTGCGCTGCCTGGGAGGTATGGCATCGGCTCGTTCGGGCCGAAGGCCTATGAGTTCGTCGACTTCTTGAGCCGCTGCTCGCAACGCTACTGGCAGATCCTGCCGCTGACCACGACGGGCTACGGTGATTCGCCGTACCAGTCGTTCAGCGCCTACGCGGGCAACCCCAACTTCATCGATCTGGACGAGCTGGTAAAGCTGGGCTACCTGAAGCGCGGCGACCTTGAGGGCGTAAAGTTCGGGGATGACCCGACGCGCATCGACTACGCCACGATCTTCGTCGCGCGCAGGAAGGTGCTCGAGCGTGCGACGGCACGCTTCATGCAGGACCCCCCCTCGGACTTAGACGAGTTCTCACGCAGGCACGCCAGTTGGCTTGACGGCTACTGCGAGTTCATGACCGTCAAGGAGGAGTTCGGCCTTAAGGCCTTCCACGAGTGGCCACAGCAGTATCGCAACCCGGGGAAGGCGTCGCGGGACCTGAGCGCCAAGCGTGAGCACCACTACCAGTACCACCTGATGACGCAGTACTTCTTCTTCAAGCAGTGGGAGAGCCTGAAGGGCTACGCGAACGAGCGCGGAGTGCTTATCGTGGGCGACATGCCCATCTACGTCTCGCGCGATTCCGTCGAGATGTGGGCAATGCCGCAGCTCTTCAGGGTCGGTGAGGACGGGAGTCCCACGAGCGTCGCGGGCACTCCGCCCGATCAGTTCTCCGCAACAGGACAGTACTGGGGTAACCCAATCTACGACTGGGACGCCATGGCCCAGGATCACTACTCCTGGTGGGTCGAGCGCATGCGCATGAGCCTTGAGATGTACGACATTGTGCGCATCGACCACTTCCGGGGCTTCGAGTCCTACTGGGACGTGCCCTTTGGCTCTGCGACGTCTGCGGCTGGCTCTTGGAGCAAGGGTCCTGGCACGGCACTCTTCGACGAGCTGACACGGCAGCTGGGCAAGCTCCCCATCATTGCGGAGGACTTGGGGTTCATGACTCCGGAGGTCATCAAGATGCGCGAGGACACGGGCTTTCCCGGCATGAAGATCTTGCAGTTTGCCTTCGATGGCAACAGCGACTCGTATTATCTGCCCCACCATTACACGCCTAACACCATCGCGTACGTGGGTACCCACGACAACCAGACCGTTCGTGGCTGGTACGAGAACACGGCGACCCCGCGCCAGCGCGAACAGGCGGACCGCTACACCAGGCGGGCCAAGGGCGAGCCCGTGGGGGCTGCGTTCAACCGCGCCATCGCCGCATCCGTCAGTGACACCTGCATCTACACCATGCAGGACCTACTTGACCTAGGAGACGAGGCGCGCATCAATGTGCCAGCCGTCTTAGGTGGAAACTGGGACTGGCGCATGAGGGAGGGTGCCATCACCCGAGCCGTCGAGGAAGCCCTCCTCGACCTCACCCAGACCTACTTTCGCGTCCCCGGAGCACGGCCGCCCGAGCTCCCGGCGTGATGAGGCCATTCGCACAACCAAGCGCCCCGGATCGTCCGGTCGCCGTCCTTACGCACAGCAATAGACTGAAAAGAGGAAGACACATGTTGAGTCTGAACACCTGCGCCCACGACAGCTACGGCCTTGACCTGGAGGCCCTGAGCGACGAGCAGATCTGCGCCATGCTGCAGGGCATCGTGAGGCAGCGCAGCGCCAAGCTGCCTCCCAATGCCGGCAAGCGGCGCCTCTACTACCTGTCCGCGGAGTTTCTTATCGGCAAGTTGCTGATCAGTGATCTCATCAACCTTGGCCTTTACGATGAGGTCAAGGCCCAGCTCGAGGCGGCTGGGCATGACCTTAACAAGGTCGAGGAGCTTGAGGTGGAGCCGTCATTGGGAAACGGTGGCCTGGGCAGGCTCGCCGCGTGCTTCCTGGACTCCATAGCAACCCTGGGTCTTCCCGGTGACGGCGTGGGCCTTAACTACCACTATGGTCTGTTTCGTCAGGAGTTTCGCGACAAGCAGCAGCGGGCGCTTCCCGATGGGTGGCTCGACAGGCAGGCCGTCCTCAACGACGAGGGCGTGAGCTTCAATGTGGTGTTCGGTGACTTCAACGTGAGGTCGCGACTCTATTCCATCGACGTGACGGGCTACGGCCGTCCAACCAAGAATCGCCTGAGGCTCTTCGACCTCGAGGGCGTGGATGACTCGCTGGTCCCCGCCGACTCGATAGAGTTTGACAAGGACGAGGTCAAGAAGAACCTCACGCTCTTCCTCTACCCCGACGACTCGGACGAAAAGGGACGTCTGCTTCGCGTGTACCAGCAGTATTTCATGGTGAGCAACGCGGCCCAGCTCATCCTGCGCGAGGCGCTGGAACGTGGCAGCGACCTGAGTGACCTGCCCGACTATGTCATGGTGCAGATCAATGACACGCATCCCACGATGGTCATCCCCGAGCTCATTCGCCTGCTTACCGAGGAGCATGGCATGGGCTTCGACGAGGCCGTCGCGATGGTCGAGAAGATGGTCGCCTACACCAACCACACGATCTTGGCCGAGGCCCTCGAGAAGTGGCCCATCAAGTTCCTCGAGACCGTTGCTCCTAAGATAGCTGACATTATCGTGAAGCTCGACCTTATCGCCAAGGAGCGTTACGCTGATCCCGCAGTTGCCATCATCCAGGATGACGTGGTCCACATGGCAAACCTGGCGATCCACTTTGGCTGCAGCGTCAATGGGGTAGCGGCGCTCCACACCAAGATCTTGGAGGACACGGAGCTCGCACCCTTCTATAAGATCTATCCCGAGAAGTTCAGCAACAAGACGAACGGCATTACGTTTCGCCGTTGGATCATGGGCTGCAACCCTGAGCTCACCGGACTTTTGGACGATACCATCGGTACGGACTGGCACAAGAGCGCGGACCTCACGCCGCTTAAGGAGCACTTGGACGATAAGGCCGTGATAGAGGGGTTCGAGAGGGCGAAGGACAGCGCCAAGGGGCGCATGCGGCAGTTCATGCTCGAAAACCAGGGCGCGCGCATTCCCGAGGACGCGATCATCGACGTGCAGGTGAAGCGTATCCACGAATATAAGCGACAGCAGATGCTCGCGCTCTACATCATCTGGAAGTACCTGGACATCAAGAACGGCAATCTGCCCGCACGCCCCATCACGATCGTCTTTGGCGGGAAGGCGGCACCTGCCTACGTTATCGCCCAGGACATCATCCACCTCATCCTCACGCTGTCCGATTGGGTGGCCCAGGACCCCGATGTTTCTCCGTACCTGCAGGTCCTCATGGTCCAGAACTACAACGTCACGGCGGCGGAGCACCTCATCCCCGCAGCTGACATCTCCGAGCAGATCTCGCTGGCGAGCAAGGAGGCGAGCGGTACCTCCAACATGAAGTTCATGCTCAACGGCGCCGTGACCCTCTGCACGCTCGACGGCGCCAACGTCGAGATTGCCGAGCTGGTGGGCAAGAATGACATCTACACCTTTGGTGCGTCGAGCCAGGAGGTGGAGCGCCTCTACGCCGAGGGCGCCTACGACGCGTCCGCGCACTATAGCCGGCCTGGTGTCAAGCTGCTCGTGGACTTCATTACGAACCCCCGGTTCATGGCGACGGGTGACGCCGAGCGTCTGCGCCGCCTACACGATGACATTGTCAACAAGGACTGGTTCATGGCCCTCTTGGACCTTGAGGAGTACATCCAGCTGAAGGAGCGGGTGTATGGGGATTACGAGGATCGTCATGCTTGGATCCAGAAGGCGCTCGTGAACGTGGCCATGGCGGGCACGTTCTCCTCCGATCGCACCATCGCGCAGTACGACGAGGACATCTGGCACCTGTCATAGACCTAGCGTGGCCCGGGGCGGCGTACGTCCCCGCCTCGGGCCAGACCCGCTCTAGGAGTACGCGGCGGAGCGAGGGGCTCAGGCTTGGCGTCTCGAGACCACGCAGTACCTGAACGTGTCGGGATGGCTGCGCACCTGGGTGAACTCGAACATGAGGCCGTCCGAGTTGTATGTCTGGTTCTCGACGACGGCGACGCAGTTGAAGGGACCCAGGTTGAGGTACCGTCGGTCCTCCTCGTTGGCGAGGCCGACTGTTATCTGGCGGCGGCTGGTGAGTATCCTCATGCCCAGCTCCTCCTCTAGATACTTGTACACGGAACTCTCGGCGATCGTGGGGGAGAGGTCGGGGATGATGTCGGCGAGGAGGTAGCTGGTGTCTATCTGGCAGGTGAAACCGTCCAGACTACGGGTGCGGACCATGCGATAGAGCTCGGTTCCCTCGTCGAAGCCCGTGTATCCGGCAAGTCCCTTCCCGCAGACGAGCCGCTCGAACTCCCTCACGATGGTGCCCGGCCTCATGTCGTTGTGCGCCGCATACTCCTCGAAGGAGTAGAGCCCATCGAAGGAACCGATGACGTCGCGGTAGTCAGAGTACCAGATGACTCGGACGCCCTTGCCGTGGATGGGTTGCACGAAGCCCTCGTCGGCTAGGATGGCAAGCGCTCGGCGGACGGTGTTCCTCGAGCAGGAGTACACGCCGATAAGCTCGCTCTCAGAGGGTATAAACGATTGGTAGGGATAGGTTCCGTCCTTGATTTTCTCCCTAATACTTAGATATATGTCTTCGAAGAGCGCCTTGGGCATCGCGTGTTCCTCACTGCGTGGTCGTCGTCTTGGCGCAGGCCTCGAGTGTCTCGGGCGCACCTTGTCTAGATTGATTGTGAGCACATAGTTACCTTGTACCGCAACCGTCCTGATGGAACTCCCCCTTCCGCGCATATGGATGAAAAATCCAGGAAGTGGGATGCCCGCCGAGTTCAAAGCAAATCACCCGGCAAGACTGGGCAGTGACGCGAATCGCTTGGAATAGGTGCCAAAAAATATGACTTGTTTGAACAACATGTCCAAGAAGCTGCTATACTTGTTCAAATAAGATGACCGAAGAGGTCGGTCACGGGGCAGCATCGAGCTCGCACTCAGAGAAGGGGCACGCGCCATGATGCAGAAGATCCAGAAGTTTGGCGGGGCGATGTTCACGCCAGTTCTGCTGTTTGCCTTCGCGGGCATTGTCGTGGGACTGGGAACCCTATTTACCACAGAGATAATTGTGGGGCCGATAGCGGCCAAGGGTACCGCCTGGTACAACGTATGGAGCGTGATCTTGGCCGGAGGTTGGACCGTCTTCAACCAGCTCCCGCTGCTCTTTGCCATCGCCCTGCCCATTGGTCTTGCCCGCAAGCAGAGCGGTCGCTGCTGCATGGAGGTCCTCGTCTCGTACCTCACATTCAACTACTTCGTAAATGCTATCCTAACTGCTTGGGGTCCGGCCTTGGGCGTCGACTTCACCGCCGAGGTCGGAAACGCCTCTGGTTTGGCGACGATAGGCGGCATCAAGACGCTGGACATGGGCATGGTTGGAGCCCTGCTCATCTCTGGGGTGGTCATCAGCCTGCACAACAAGTACTTTGACACCGAGCTTCCTGAGTGGCTGGGCGTGTTCTCGGGCTCCACCTTCGTCTACATGGTCGCCTTCTTTGCTATGCTCCCCTGCGCCATCATCTCTGTGCTGCTGTGGCCCAAGGTGCAGGTTGGCATGCATGTGTTTCAGGGTGTCATCATGAGTGCGGGCACCTGGGGGGTCACGGTCTTCGTCTTCCTCGAGCGGCTGCTCATCCCCTTCGGCCTCCACCACCTGCTCTATGCCCCGTTCTACTACGACAACGTGGCCGTCAATGGGGGTATCTACGCGGAGTGGGCCAAGGCCTTGCCCCAGCTCGCTGCCTCTACCGCCTCCCTCAAGGAGCTCGCTCCTTGGGGCGCCATCACTGCGACGGGTTGGTCCAAGATCTTCGGTATGCCCGGCGTCGCCGCAGCGTTCTATGTCACGGCGAAGAAGTCCAATCGTAAGAAGCTCCTTGCCCTTTTGATCCCGATCACCATCACTGCTGTCCTGTGCGGCGTGACCGAGCCCATTGAGTTTACCTTCCTCTTCGTCGCGCCCCCGCTGTTTGCTGTCCACGCCCTGCTCGCGTCTTTGCTCTCGACCTGCATGAACCTAATCGGCATCGTGGGCGTGTTCTCGGGCGGACTCATCGAGATGGCGTCGTTCAACTTCATACCGCTTGCTGCCTCGCATGGCCTCACGTACCTGATGGCCATTCCCGTCGGCCTTGCCTTCACGGCCATCTACTTCTTTATCTTCCGTTTCCTTATTCTGAAGTTTGACTTCAAGACTCCTGGCCGTGAGGAAAACGAGGAGATAAAGTTCGGCTCCAAGAAGGAGTTCCGCAAGGCACATGGGATGGCGCAGTCTGTCGGCTCCGAGGACGCCGACGAGGCCGGCTCTTCCGCACCCGACGTCGACACGAGCGACGAGAAGATGGTTCTTGCCGCGAACATCCTTGACCTCTTGGGTGGCGTGGACAATATCGTGGACGTCACCAACTGCGTCACACGCCTGCGCGTGAACGTGAAGGACGAGACCAAGGTAGCCGAGGACAAGGACTTCAAGTCCATCGGCACCATGGGCATCTCCAAGAACGGCAAGGCCATGCAGGTGATCATCGGTCTCAGCGTGACGAAGGTCCGCGAGCGCTTCGACAAGCTCGTCGGCAATGACTAGGGATTTGCTTGTCCCGAGGGTGTAAGCTTCCACCGGGGTCCCGTGCGGCTGTCGTGGGTCCCCGGTGGTTGATCGGTTGCAACGTCCGTCTCGCGCTGGGGCGGCTACTGAGATGGGGAGTGCCATGGCACAATCAGGCAAAGCGACGGTCTTCTTCGACATCGACGGAACCCTTGGGTGGACCGATCCCAACAAGCGCGATGCGCTGCCCGAGTGGGAGAGGGGCCTGTCGCCCACGCCCAGTCCGCGCGTCGCCGCAGCCATCCGCAGCCTGGTCGCTCGTGGCAACCACGCGTTTCTGTGCTCCGGGCGCTCGCCTGTGGGTATCCACCCCGACCTGGCCTCATTGCCGTTCAGTGGCATCATTGCGTTGGCGGGCGCCTACGTGACGATGGGCGATAAGGTGTTGCGCGATCGCCCCCTGCCGGCCGACGTCCTCGCCCACATCGACCGGGTCCTGGCTGCAGGTGGCTACGGCGCGCTGATAGAGTCCGCCCACGGTGCCGTCGAGCTGCGCGGAGGAGCCTTGGGCAGGCGCTCCGGCACGCCAGACACGATGGACGAGGCAATCGGACAGCTCCCGGACGGCTGTGCCTACAAGCTGGTCATCCGCAGTTCCGCCGCAGACGAGCTCGTCGCTGACCCCCAGCTGGGTTCCCAGCTGGTCGCCAGTCGTCTCGAGATGCAGAACTCCGAGGTCGGCCTCGCGTGCAATACCAAGAAGGCCGGCATCAAGGCGGTCCTCTCACATCTTGGTGATGACGTAGGAGTGACCTATGGCTTCGGTGACTCGGAGAACGACCTCACGCTCTTCTCTGAGGTGGACGTGAGCGTGGCCATGGGCAACGCCATCCCCGAGGTCAAGCGCCTCGCGGACTACGTCACCGATTCGGTGTCGGAAGACGGGGTAGCCTCGGGCCTCGAGCACCTGCAGCTCGTGTGAGCCTGGCTGGCAGGGGACCGCAGCGGGTCGCTGAGCTTGCTGCGGTTTGCTGCGCCACCTGTCGAGCGGTCGCGCCAATCCGGCCACAAATCCGGCCATCAATCCGGCCAAATGGGTACGCTAGCCCAAGATTTGACCGGATTTCCTGGAGGTGCGCATGGACGCTACTCGGCTCGCTAGCCTACCGCCTAGCTGCCCACCGACCGCTCGACTGAGGGACGTCCCCTGCTGTTCTTCAAGCTTTGGGGGTTGCCCTTCGGGGGCAGGGAGCGCGGAGCCAGATGCGGTGCCGACCACCGGGCCTGCGGGCTACTCCAGGCCGGTTGTCTCGTCGAGGCCGAGCGCGATGTTCATGTTCTGTACGGCTGCGCCCGCAGCCCCCTTGCCCAGGTTGTCGAAGAGGTCTTCTTCAACGAAGGTCGGCTCGGGCGCGATGCCATCCTGCGCGAGATCGACAGCACGCTACGCCGCCTGCAGACCGACTACCTAGACCTCTACATCATCCATCGCTTCGACTACGACCATCCCATCGAGGAGACCCTCGAGGCCCTCGACTCCCTGGTGCGGGCAGGCAAGGTCCGTGCGCTCGGCGCGAGCGAGATGTACGCCTACCAGCTCCACGACATGCAGGTCTGCGCGGCGCAGCATGGTTGGACGCAGTTCTCGAGCATGCAGCTCCACTACAACCTGCTCTATCGCGAGGACGAGCGAGAGATGATTCCCGTCTGCCGAGAGTACGGCATGGCGCTCACGCCCTACTCGCCGCTCGCGAGCGGCCACCTTATCAGGTCGCAGTGGGACTCCGACACCGTCCGCTCCAAGACGGACGGTGTGGTGAGGGAGAAGTACGACGCCGCCAAGGCCAACGACCTCGAGGTCGTGGCAAGGGTCGCCGAGCTTGCGGAGCGCCGCGGGGTTCCCATGGCAGACGTGGCGCTGGCTTGGCACTGGGCAAGGGGAATCACGGCGCCAATCGTGGGCTGCTCCAGGCCGAGCCGTGTCGACGACGCAGTGCGCGCCATGGGGCTCGAGCTAAGCGAGGACGAGGTCGCGTTCCTCGAGGAGCCCTATCGCGCTCACGAGTTCGTGGGGCCCCTCGCGCGCCCCGGTGAGCGAGCGCTCGCCGGAACGACCTTCACGAAGTGACATTGCCTAGCGCCCCTCGCCCGCATTTCTCACGCAAGTGTCGCGGTCCGTCACCCCCTTGCCCGCATTTCTCACGGAATGCGGGCATTTTTGGCAAATGGCCTGTTGGCAGGGTGGAAAGACGGCATTCTGCGAGAAATGCAATCTTTTCCGGCTAGGCCGTCTGACCGTTGGCCCGGGCCCCGGACCAAGGCCTGCGCGGGGAGCGCCTGCCCCTTGTCGTTCTCGTCAAACACGTCGCCGCACTCAGGGCAGAACTTGGGCGGCTTGGGCTGGTCCTCTGGCACCCAGCCGCACTTGTCGCAGCGGTAGCTCGGCCCCTCCTCGGGCTTGTGCCGGCACGCTGTTCTCGCTTGGATCTTGCTCTGCGGCGGCGTCCCAACCACACATGTCGACCTCGGCGCGCGAGAGGGCCGAAGTGGGTGGTTGGAACGCGGGAAAAGGTGAGAGGACCACCCACATCGCACCTGCGGCGGCATATCGCCCACCCACATCGGCGTCGGCGCGCGAGAGGGCCGAAGTGGGTGGTTGCGCGCGGCTCTCAGGTGAGAGGATCACCCACATCGCACCTGCGGCGGCATATCGCCCACCCACATCGGCGTCGGCGCGCGAGAGGGCCGAAGTGGGTGGTTGCGCGCGACTCTCAGGTGAGAGGATCACCCACATCGCACCTGCGGTGGCAGTCAAGTCACCCACTTCGCATTCGCGACGGTAATCCAGCCACCCACTTCGCGCTTCTCGTGACAGGTCGCAGTGTCTACTCCCGGGAGTTGCGCTTGCGGTATGCCTCGAGACGTTGGGTGTATGACGCCCCTTGGACGCGGAAGGCAATCGTGAAGCCTGCGGTGATGGCCGTGAGCAGGACCAGGTAGAGGAACGTGAAGCTCGCCCATGCGCCGGCGTTCTCTGTCGGGAACCACCCGCCAAGGAAGGAGCACGCCGCCAGCACGAGGTAATAGCTGAGCCCGAAGCCCGCGACGCGCACGGGATAGTTGGGCTTGGTGAGCACGGAGTAGCCAAACCACAGCTGTTGCAGGATGCCGCCGGCCAAGCCTGCGGCGATGGCAGAGGCGCACCAGCTCAACCCTTGGTTCCAACGCCCCGCGATGGCTTCGGTCCCGCACGCCGCAAGCAGCATCAGCACGGACACCATGCTGCCCGCCACCAGCCCCCTGAGAGCCATGTGCCAGATTCCCCGCCTGGACTCCTCGTCATAGATTCCGACATCTTTGTGATGGTGACGTGTCTTTTCGCCCATTGTTCCCCTGCCTTTCTTTGGACCCTTCGCTAGTTGCGACGTGGATTGCTTCCTAGGAGCCTCTTGATGTTCGGTACATAGGTGCGCGTCACCAGGACGTCCGTACCACCCTCCAGGCGAAGCAGGAGACGGCGGTTGAGCTCGGGCCTGATCGAGACGACCTTGTCGAAGTTGACCAGCACCTGCTTGGACGCGCGGATGACGGGGCTTCCCCGCAAGGCCTCCTCCAGCTCGTAAAGCCTGAGGGGGCTTTCGAGCTCGGAGCCGTCGGTGGTGCGAACGAGGACCAGGTCGGCTCGTACCTCGATGAGCAACAGCTCGTCGAGCGGAATCGGCCTGCGAACAATCGAACCCGGTTCGAACCCCACGACCATCTGTCCGAATGATTGGAGCCTGCCTACCAGCTGGGCGGCGTCCTGGTCTCCTGGTGCGCTCGTCACCAGAACGTCGATTTCGTCCTGTCCCTCTCGCTCGATGTGTCTGACGTTCATCGCCCCTCCGCGTCGTCCTGGCCTTGCCGCATCTCGAGCATATGGGATGGACGGCGAGGTGGATGGTTGGTGCAGCCAAGTTGCACGAAGCGGGGGGCGTGTTGCCCGTCCGGTGCCCAATGGCATGCGCTTGGCGTGCGAGAGGGTCGAAGTGGGTGGTTGGAATGCGGGAAAAGGTGAGAGAACCACCCACTTCGGGCCTGCGGCGGCAACTCAGCCACCCACATCGCTCATCTCGCGGCGCGTGATAAGTGGCGGGTGAATCGAACGTACCGCCTTCGGATTGCACGGGGCGCAGATTGCCTGTTTTGAATCCGATTTGGCAGCTTCATGCAAGTTAACGGCCGAATTGAGGACGCCTTGTGGATTATTGAGGCCATTTGGGCTCGTCGGGCGGCCGCAACGCTGACCTTGCGCCCTTCTCACCCTCATGTACCTGCGGGTCTTGCAGCTGCACGAACTCTCCGGCAGCTGCCTGCCAGCCAAGAGTGGGTTTGGCGCGAGTTTCGAACGGTACCCTTCGCGACATGTTTACGTTCATTTCTCATAACAGCTCCCGGGCGTATTGGCTCACGAGGCGCCACGACGGGGGTGGTCTGCCCATCGCCTGTGACGTGAGCCTGGCAGACGCGACTGCGTCGGCGCGCGAGGCGAGGCGGGCAATGGTGGCGCTCAGGGGTCGCAACCCCCTTCATGCCGCGCTCGGGCAAAAGCTCGACATTCTCGTGCCTTCGTCCAACGGGCGTCACTCCTGTGCGGACGTGCGCATGCACCTCTGCAAAAGAAGTCTGCCGGAGGGGTCGTTCGCGGCACTTTCTCCGGACGTCCTCGTCGCCTCGCCGGAGCTTTGCTTTCTACAGATGGCGGAGTCGCTTGACGTCCTAGGGGAAGTGGTCGAGCTTGGGTTCGAGCTCTGCAGCACCTACGCCTTTGGGCCCGACGGCAGGACACTCGCGGGAAGCCGGCCTCCCCTGACGAGCGTCGCTCGCATCGCCGGCTATCTTGACCGTTGCGCTGGGGTGCGGGGCGTCGCGAAGGCTCGCTCGGCGCTGCGCTGGGTGATAGACGGGTCGACGTCGCCCATGGAGACGCTCCTTGCCATGGAGCTGGGAATGCCCAAGCGCCTGGGCGGGAGGGGCTTCCCACCGTTTGTCGTCAATCGACGCATCGAGCTGCCAGACGAGCACCTGCGCAGGCTGGCGCAGCGCTCACGCGTCTACGTCGACCTGCTCTTCGAGCATCAGGGGTTGTGCCTGGAGTTCGATAGCTTCGAGCACCACGGGGGCAGGGAGGAGTATGACAACACGCAGGCACGAGCCAACGCGCTGCGTTCCATGGGACTGCGTGTCAACTCGATAACCTACGGCCAGGTTGCCTCGCTCGCACGCTTCGACGATTTGGTGTGGGGCCTCGAAACGCAGTTGGGGCTTCGGCATAGGCCGTGCGGGGACTCGACGAGGGCTCGTCAGCGCGAATTGCACGCGCTTCTCGCCGACGTGCGCAGGAGGCACTTCTAGCGTCGCTTTGCAAGGTAACGGGACCCACATCGCCTCCGGCGCGCAAGACATTCGAAGTGGGTGGTTGGAACGCGGGAAAAGGTGAGAGAACCACCCACTTCGGGCCTGCGGTGGCAACCCAGCCACCCACATCGGCATCGGCGCGCGAGAGGGCCGAAGTGGGTGGTTGCGCGCGGCTCTCGGGCGAGAGAAGCGCCCACTTCGCGTGCGAGGTGGCCCCATGGTCACCCACTTCTCACCTGTGGCGGTATGCGGCACCACGGCCACCCACTTCGCGCCTGCGGCGGCGGGATTCGTCGACGCAGGCGCGCAGCTACCAGAGCGCCCGCCTGGCAAGCTCGCAGAGCACCGCGCGCACGCGCTCGAGGTCCGCCAACGGTACGTACTCGTTGGGCTTGTGCGCCATCTCGAGCTCGCCCGGCCCGTAAGAGACGCAGTCGCGGTTCCCGCAGGTTCCCGCCACGACGGCGCCATCTGTGTAGCCGGTGAACACGTCGATGCCCGCCTTGGCCCCCGTGACCTCGGCGGAAGCCTCCTGCAGGAGCGCGAGCAGTCCGGACTGGGGGTTTGCCTCGATGGGAGGGCGGTCCCCGGTCACCTCGTAGCTGCCGACACAGCCTGGCACGGCCCTCTCGGCCGCACGAAGGGCGTCCGTCACGATGCCACTGGCAGAGTCGGTGCCCGCAGGAGGCACGAGCCGCATGTCAATCCACACATGGCAGTCGTCGGGTACCACGTAGGGCCGGTAGCCACCCTCTATCTGTCCGAAGGTCACGGTGGAAGCGCCGAGGTCGGGATGCCTCTCCAGTGCCGCCACGGCCGAGCGTATGCGCACGACCGCCTCGGCGGCAGCGGCGACGGCGTCCGCCCCGCGCCAGGGCGTGCTCGCGTGTGCGGTGACACCGCGCAGCTCGAGCTCGAACCAGCTGCGGCCCTTGTGTGCCATGCGCGCCTTGCCGCCCGTGGGCTCCGTGTCCAGCACCCAGTCGGTACCACCCACCCATCCGACGGCGATTGCGGCCTCGATGCCGCGCATGAAGTCCTCCTCATCAACAGTGCAGAGCAGCGTCATGCGGCGGCGGGGGAGGCGTCCCCTCAGCGCGACCTCGTCGAGGGCGCTCCCAAAGGCAAGCATCGCGCAGGCAAGGCCGCCCTTCATGTCACAGGAGCCGCGGCCATAGAGCCGCCCGTCAAGTACCCTCGCCCCCAGGGTGGGGGTCTCGTCGTCCCAGCCATCCCCCAGGACGACGGTGTCCTGGTGACAGCAGTAGACGAGCCCCGGCAGGCCTTCGGTCGTGGCCTCGTCGTCAGGCGAGAGCCCCGTCACCTCCGTGCCCGTGGCATCATGCTCATCCGCGGCGGGAATCACGGCCCTCAGGCAGGGCCGGCCGGGAAGCGCCTCGAGCTCTTCGAGGAAGACGTGGCCCAGTGTCTCGCGCCCGCCCTTACCGGCAAGCTCGCGCGCCCGTCCGATGCGACTTTCGAGCCAGCCGCGTACGAAGCCCTCGACTTCGCCCTCGAAGGCGCCAGGGTCGCTGCTGTCGATCCTCACGAGCGCCTGGGTGAGCCCGACCACGTCGTTCGTGCCGCGGTCCGTGTCCTTGTCCATGCCGGCATTGGCGTCGGCATCCGCATATGGGCCAGCGCCGGCGACCTGCGCCGGCAAGTCTCCCTTGTCTTCTCCAACCGTGACGTCCCGAGCCATGCGGCCCACCTCCCGGAAGGCGATCGCCTCGAGCCCGGGCTACCCTTGCGCCTGGGCCTTGGCCTCGTCCATGTAGCTGTACAGGGTGTACTTCGAGATGCCGAAGTAGTTGCAGACCTTCTGGCCCGACTTGGTGACCAGGAAGGCGCCGGAGTCGTTGAGGAAGCCGATTGCCTTGACCTTGTCCTCCTTGGTCATGAGGGCGACGGGCTTGCCCACGACCCGCACGCTCTGCTCGATGAGCTCGTCCAGGAGCTCGGTCACGCTCTGGGGGATGGGCTCGGGGTCTGCCGCACCCTGCGCGGCGACGGCGGTGAGCGACTCCAGCTCGTGACGTGCGGCAAGGAGCATGGTGATGTCGTAGTTGATGGCAAAGATGCCGTCCACCTCGCCGTCCTCGCCGCGCAGGAAGATGGTGGACGACTTCAGGATCTTGCCGTCCTCGGTCTTGGTGAGGTAGGCGAGCCGGTCCTCGACGGGGTTGCGGCGGTCGTGCAGTGCCTCGAGCACGACATGCGAGGGGCCGTCTCCCACCGCACGGCCTGACACATGACCGTTCTCGATGGCGACGATGGTGCTCGAGGGATTGTCGGCCGAGAGGTCGTGGATGACCACCTCGCAGCCCGGTCCGAACTGGGCCGCGATGCCATGTGCGAGGGAGCGACAGAACTCGATGTCCTGTGTACGCATGGGAACCTCCCGTTGACGTCGCCCGCGAGCTGGGCGTCGACCCTGCGAGGTCGCAGGGATGCCTGTCAAAGAGTTATGAGAGCCGACCTTTGGCGACCTGCGTCGCGAGCGGGTCTGGCAGCCGAATGGTATATCGAATCGCGCCGTGCTCAATAGATGAAGCTTACAAATTGTTAGGGATTTTCGGGGAGGGGTCCCAGCCGGGGCGAGGAGGTCCCTGCCTGCATGGGGCCACGTCGCGTCGTGCGACGTCACTCTCGCATGCGCAAAACGTTATTTATTTAAAAATACAACGCGCCGATGGTGGTATATCGACCGCCTACGACATCACTGATTCTTACTTTTCTTTTTTCCACCTATCATTTTTTCAGATATAGACGTGGTAAGAGAGGACCACGCCTCACAAGTATCCGGCCGTAGCTGATCTGCGGCGCTCAGCAGGGGGAGGGGTCTCATGCTGCTCGTAGCAAATGGTAGGGTCATCACTCGTGACGAGGCGCATCCGTACTTCGAGGACGGCGCGGTCGTCGTCGACGGCACCAAGATCGTGGAGGTCGGCGACAGGTCCGCGCTCGAGGGCAAGTACCCCGACGCCGGGTTCCTCGACGCGCGTGGCGCGGTGATCATGCCGGGACTCATCAACGCCCACACCCACATCTATTCCGGCCTCGCCCGCGGCCTGGCCATCAAGGGCTGCAACCCCACCAACTTCCTCGAGAACCTCGAGCAGCAGTGGTGGAAGATCGATCGCAACCTCAACATGGAGGGCACCCGCGCCTCCGCGTACGCGACCATCCTGGACTGCATCCGCGACGGCGTGACCACCATCTTCGACCACCACGCCAGCTTCCTCGAGATTCCCGGGTCGCTCTTCGCGATCAAGGACGTCGCGGAGGAGACGGGCATGCGCGCCTGCCTCTGCTACGAGACCTCCGACCGCGACGGCGAGGAGAAGTGCGATCAGGCCATCGCCGAGAACGCCGAGTTCGCGCGCTGGGCCGCCGGGCAGGACTCCGACATGATCGCCGCCATGTTCGGCGGGCATGCCCTGTTCACGCTCTCGGACAAGACTCTCGACAAGATGGTCGAGGCCAACGACGGCCTCACCGGCTTCCACATCCACGTCTGCGAGGGCATGAACGACGTCTATGACAGCCTGGGCAACCACGGCTGCACCGCCGTGCACCGCCTCCTCGACCACGGCCTCCTGGGCGAGAAGACCATGCTGGGCCACTGCATCCACATCACGCCCGCCGACATGGACGTGATCGCCGAGACCAAGACCATGATCGTGAACAACCCCGGCTCCAACATGAACAACGCCGTGGGCTGTGCCCCCGTGCTCGAGTTCTTCAAGCGTGGCATCACCGTGGGCATGGGCACCGACGCCTACACCCATGACGTGCTGGAGAGCCTGAAGACCTTCATCATGATTCAGCGCCACAACAGCTGCATGCCCAACGTCGCCTGGGGCGAGGACATGGCCATGCTGTTCAAGAACAACCGCACCATCGCCGAGAAGTACTTCTCGACCAAGCCCCAGGGCAAGCCCCTCGGCATCCTGGCTCCCGGCGCCGCGGCCGACATCGCGATCTTCGACTACAAGCCCTTCACGCCCTTCTCGGACGAGAACATCGACGGCCACATCCTCTTCGGCTTCGAGGGCAAGGCCTGCCGCACGACCATCATCAACGGTCGCGTCCTCTACAAGGACCGCGAGTTCGTCGACCTGGACGAGGAGGCCATCAACGCCCGCATCCTCGCCGCCTCCAAGCAGCTCTGGGGGGAGCTCAACGGCCGCGAGTACTAAGTCGCATGTACTTGCGTCGCCCGCGGACGCAATAAATGCGGGGGACATAATCCGCCTTTGGTTTTTAGGAGAGGACCAATATGAGCGACATCATGCGCCCCATTCCGTTCGACGCCCTCATGGGCTGGATCCTGGACGAGTACCACACGCAGGGCAGCATCTTCGGCGTCACCCGCTTCGCCAGGGGTGACGGGAAGGGCACCCGCCACATCTTCGGCGAGAGCATCGAGACGCCCGTCGGCCCTGCGGCTGGCCCCAACTCCCAGCTCGCCCAGAACATCGTCGCGAGCTACGTGACCGGTGCCCGCTTCTTCGAGCTCAAGACCGTCCAGGTCATGGACGGCGAGGAGCTCTCGGCCTGTGTCAACAAGCCCTGCATCCTGGCAGGTGACGAGGGCTACAACTGCGAGTGGTCCACCGAGCTGACCGTCCCCCAGGCCTTCGACGAGTACGTCAAGGCGTGGGTCGCCTGCAAGCTGCTCTCCCGCGAGCTTGGCCTGGGATCTGCCGACGGCTTCGTGTTCAACATGTCCGTGGGCTACGACCTCGAGGGCATCAAGAGCCCCAAGGTCGACAAGTACATCAACGACATGAAGGACGCCTCCGCCACGCCGGCCTTCACCGAGGCCATCGCCTGGGCGAAGGCGAACCTCGACTGCTTCGAGCACGTGGACGAGGCCTTCGTCGATTCCATCACCCCGCAGGTCTCGCGCTCCATCACCGAGTCCACGCTGCACGGCTGCCCTCCCGCAGAGATCGAGCGCATCGCCACCTACCTCATGTGCGAGAAGGGCCTCAACACCTTCGTAAAGTGCAACCCCACGCTCCTGGGCTACGAGTACGCCCGCACCACCCTGGACTCCCTGGGCTTCGACTACATCGCCTTCGACGACCACCACTTCCTGGAGGACCTCCAGTGGGAGGACGCCGTCCCCATGCTCGAGCGCCTCATCGCGCTGGGCAAGGAGAGGGGCCTGGAGTTCGGCGTCAAGCTGACCAACACCTTCCCCGTCGACGTGACCCGCAACGAGCTGCCCAGCGAGGAGATGTACATGTCGGGCCGCTCGCTGTACCCGCTCTCCCTCACCCTGGCCGCCCGCCTGTCCGAGCAGTTCGACGGCAAGCTGCGCATCTCGTACTCCGGCGGTGCCGACGCCAACAACGTGGCCTGGCTCGTCTCGGCCGGCATCTGGCCCGTCACCGTGGCGACCACCATCCTCAAGCCCGGTGGCTACCAGCGCTTCGGCCAGATCGTGCGCGTCCTCGAGTCCGTCGAGGCCAAGGCCTTCGACGGCGTTGACGCCAAGGCCGTCCGCGGCATGGTGGGCGAGGCCGTGAGGGGTGACGCCTACCGCAAGCCCATCAAGCCCCTGCCCGAGCGCCACGTCGCGGCGAAGCTTCCCCTCATGGACTGCTTCACGGCGCCCTGCCGCCACGACTGCCCCATCCACCAGGACATTCCCGGCTACCTCATGGCCGTGGACGAGGGCCGCTACGAGGACGCCCTCAACGTCATCCTCGAGCGCAACGCCCTGCCCTTCGTGACCGGCACCATCTGCCCGCACCACTGCGGCGACGGCTGCATGCGCAACTACTACGAGGAGCACGTCCACATCCGCGAGGCAAAGCTCAAGGCCGCCGAGGCGGCAAGCGAGAAGGTCCTGCCCACGCTCGCCCGCAGGGCCGAGGTCAAGGGCAAGAAGGTCGCCGTCATCGGCGGAGGTCCTGCCGGCCTCTCCGCCGCGTCCTTCCTCTCCCGCGCCGGCGTCGACGTGACCGTGATCGAGCGCACCCAGAAGCTGGGCGGCATCGTCCGTCATGCCATCCCCGAGTTCCGCATCTCGGGCGAGGCCATCGACCGCGACATCGAGCTCTGCAGCGCCTACGGCACCAAGTTCGAGTGCGGCGTCGAGGTCAAGTCGGTCGACGAGCTCCTGAAGCAGGGCTACACCGACGTCGTCATCGCCATTGGCGCCTGGGCGCCTGGTCGCGCCACCCTCAAGTCCGGCGCCGAGATGGACGCCATCGACTTCCTCGTGGCCGCCAAGGGTGACCCCGACTCCCTCGAGCTCGGCAGCGACGTCGTGGTCATCGGTGCCGGCAACACCGCCATGGACGTGGCACGTGCCGCCAAGCGCATCAAGGGCGTCGAGAACGTCCGCCTGGTCTACCGTCGCACCCGCCGCTACATGCCCGCCGACGAGGAGGAGCTCGCGCTCGCGCTCGAGGACGGGGTCGAGTTCATGGAGCTCCTCTCGCCCGACACGCTTGCCGATGGCGTCCTGACCTGCGAGGTCATGGAGCTTGGCGCTCCCGACGAGTCTGGCCGCCGCTCGCCTGTCTCCACCGGCAAGACCACGACCATCCCCGCCACCACCGTCATCGCCGCGGTGGGCGAGAACGTCGAGGGCACGCTCTTCGAGGCCTCCGGCATCGAGGTCGACCGCAAGGGACGCCCCGTGGTCGACGCCAGCTACAAGACCAACCTGCCCCACGTCTATGCCATCGGTGATGCCCGCCGCGGGCCTGCCACCGTGGTCGAGGGCATCGCGGACGCCGCCATGGTGACCGTCGCCATCTCGGGCGCGGACTTCAACGGCAAGGTCGAGTCCAACGTCAAGGCCGACTACGACGCCCCGCTCGCCAAGCGCGGCGACCTCTGTCTGGACGTCAAGGGCTGCGACAGGACCCGCTGCCTGGGCTGCGCCACCGTCTGCGAGACCTGCGTCGAGGTCTGCCCCAACCGCGCCAACGTCGCGATTCGCGTGCCCGGCATGCGTCAGCGCCAGATCGTGCACGTCGACGGCATGTGCAACGAGTGCGGCAACTGCGCCGTCTTCTGCCCCTACCAGGTCGGCCGTCCCTACAAGGACAAGCTCACCCTCTTCTGGAGCAAGGAGGACTTCGACAACAGCACCAACGAGGGCTTCCTTCCCGTCGACGGCGGCATGCTCGTCAGGCTTGACGGAGGCGCCAAGGTATACGATGTGAATGACAAGGACTGCGGACTGCCCGAGTCGGTGCGCGCCACCATCGCTGCCGTGCAAAGCGACTATGCCTACCTCATGATCGGCTAGCCTCGCGAGGCGCTGTGCCACAGCCTCAAACACAAACCGAGGGCCGGGGGTGGCGCGCTTCGGCGTGCCACCTCCCGGCGCTCATTCCGGGGGGATAGGCTCAATATGGCCAAGAGAAGGGACAAGGTAGCCGTCGTACATTGCTGGGGGGGAGCCAGCGGGTACTGCAACTACGGCTGCGTCGGCTGCGGTGCGTGTGTCGCCGCCTGCAAGGTCGACGCGATCGGCCTCAACGAGAACAACACCGCGCAGGTGAGGCGCGAGGCCTGCATAGGCTGCGGCCTCTGTGCGAGGGCCTGCCCGCAGGGAATCATCGAGATAGTCCCCCGCGAGGCGACGATCCTGCCGCTCTGCTCCAACCCGGACCCGGGCTCGGTCGCACGCAAGCTCTGCGACTCGAGCTGCATCGCCTGCGGCGCCTGCGAGCGAGCCTGCCCGGCGGATGCCATCCACGTGACGGACAACCTGGCAGTGACGGACGTCGAGCTCTGCATCGCCTGTGGCATGTGCGCGACCAAGTGCCCGCGCGGCGTCATCCGTGACGCCAACGGCATCCTGGCCAAGGGCTTCTAGAGGGGAGGGGACATGGGAAAGTACAGCTTCTTCGTCAACGGCGAAGAGATCTCGACGGACGAGAACGTATCGCTCCTGCGCTTCCTGCGCGACGAGCTCCACCTCACCTCCGTGAAGGACGGCTGCTCCGAGGGCGCCTGCGGCACCTGCACCGTCGTCATCGACGGGATTGCCACCAAGGGCTGTGTCATCACCACCAAGCTTGCCCAGGGCAAGCAAATCCTCACCGTGGAGGGCCTTGGCGAGGAGGAGAAGGAGGCCTTCGTCTATGCCTTCGGCGCCGTGGGGGCCGTGCAGTGCGGCTTCTGCATCCCCGGCATGGTGATGAGCGGGGCAGCCCTCCTGAGGGCCAACCCCAATCCCACCGAGGACGACGTCAAGGTCGCGATAAAGGGCAACGTCTGTCGCTGCACCGGCTACAAGAAGATCATCGAGGGCATCCTGCTTGCCGCCCAGATCCTCAGGGGAGAGAGGCAGATCGACCCCGAGCTCGAGAGAGGCGACGACTACGGCGTGGGCAAGCGCGCCTTCCGCGTGGACGTGCGCCGCAAGGTCCTGGGCTACGGCGTGTATCCCGACGACCTCAACGAGACCGACTACCCCGACATGGCCTACGCCTCGGCGGTGCGCTCGAAGTACCCGCGTGCCCGCGTGCTCTCCATAGACAGCTCCAAGGCCGAGGCCCTGCCTGGCGTCCTGGGCGTGCTCACCGCCAAGGACGTGCCCGTCAACCAGGTGGGCCACCTCATCCAGGACTGGGACGTGATGATCGCCGAGGGCGACGTCACCCGCTTCGTGGGAGATGCCATCTGCCTGGTGGTTGCCGAGGACGAGAAGACCCTGGCAAAGGCCAAGAGGCTCGTCAAGGTGATCTACGAGGAGCTCGAGCCCGTCCGCAACATCGAGGAGGCGAAGGCCGAGGGCGCCCCCATCATCCACGACAGCTTCCTGGCCTTCGGCAACGTCGTCGAGCTCCACGACAACGTCTGCCAGAGCCGCCACGTGACCCGCGGCAACGCCAAGGAGGCACTCGCCAAGTCCGCCCACGTGGTGACCAAGACCTTCGAGACGCCCTTCACCGAGCATGCCTTCCTGGAGCCCGAGTGCGCCGTGGCCTTCCCCTACAAGGACGGCGTCAAGGTCCAGAGCACCGACCAGGGCGCCTACGACACGCGCAAGGAAGTCGCCCACATGTTTGGCTGGGACGAGACGCCCGAGCGCGTCGTCGTCCAGACCATGCTGGTCGGCGGCGGCTTCGGCGGCAAGGAGGACGTGAGCGCCCAGCACCTCGCCGCCCTCGCCGCCCTGCACTTCGGGCGCACGGTGAAGTGCCGCTTCACGCGCAAGGAGTCCATCGACTTCCATCCCAAGCGCCACGCCATGCAGGGCACCTTCACCCTGGGCTGCGACGAGGAGGGCAACCTCACCGCCCTGGACTGTGAGATCAACTTCGACACCGGTGCCTACGCGAGCCTCTGCGGCCCCGTCCTCGAGCGCGCCTGCACCCATTCGGTCGGTCCCTACAAGTACCAGAACACCGACATACGTGGGTATGGCTACTACACCAACAACCCGCCTGCGGGCGCCTTCCGCGGCTTCGGCGTGTGCCAGAGCCAGTTCGCCCTCGAGTGCCTCATCGACGTGCTTGCCGACGAGGTGGGCATCTCTCCTTGGGAGATGCGCTACAAGAACGCGATCGAGCCCGGCGAGGTCCTGCCCAACGGCCAGATCGCCGACTGCTCCACCGCGCTCAAGGAGACCCTCCTGGCGGTGAAGGACGCCTATGACGCCAACGCCGACCACTGCGGCCTCGCCTGCGCCATGAAGAACGCGGGCGTGGGCGTGGGCCTGCCTGACGCCGGGCGCTGCAAGATCGTGGTCGAGGGCGGCAAGGCGATGGTCTATTCCGCGACCTCCGACATCGGCCAGGGCTGCAACACCGTCTTCCTCCAGGACGTGGCGGAGGCCAGCGGCCTTCCGCGCGCTCTCATCCGCAACGGCGAGTGCTCCACCGAGGCGGCGCCCGACTCCGGCACCACCTCCGGCTCGCGCCAGACCGTCATCACCGGCGAGTCCGTGCGCGGTGCCGCCTTCCTGCTCCGCGACGCAATGCTCGCGTACGAGGCGGGGGAGGGCGTGCCCCAGGGACCCGTTCGCGCCAGGGGTGACGGCGTCAAGGTCGAGTACGAGGACGGCAGGAGCTACGACGTCCATGCCTGCGAGCTCAAGGCCGGCGGCGGACGCCACGCCAATGACCCCGCTTCCGCGCTGGCGACGCTCGAGGGCTGCGAGTTCAGCTACGTCTACTTCGAGCCCACCGACAAGCTGGGGGCGGCCAACCTCAACCCCAAGAGCCACGTGTGCTACGGCTTTGCCACGCACCTGGTGATCCTGGACAAGAAGGGCAAGGTCTCCCAGATCTACGCCGCGCACGACTCCGGCAAGGTTGTCAACCCCATCGCCATCCAGGGCCAGATCGAGGGTGGCGTGCTCATGGGCATGGGCTATGCCCTCACCGAGGACTTCCCGCTCAAGGACTGCGTGCCCACCGCGCGCTACGGGACCCTTGGTCTCCTGCGTGCCAGCCAGATTCCCGACATCCACGCCATCTACGTGGAGAAGGACGAGCTCCTGCCCGTGGCCTACGGCGGCAAGGGCATCGGGGAGATCGCGACCATCCCCACCGCGCCTGCGGTGCAGAACGCGTATCGTCGCGTCAGCGGCAGGCTCCAGACCAAGCTGCCGCTCGTCGACACGCCCTACGAGAGGAGGCCGCGCGGGTAGGCCGATCCCTAGGATATTCAGGGGCCTCCTGCCGCCGTGCCGGGGGCTCCTGGGCAATGCAACACCCCGAAACGTGAGACCGGAAGAGCTGCGAAAGAGGTGGTCGTAACATGGGAGAGCTCTTGAGGATGGAGGGCGTCGACAAGCGCTTCGGCTCGTTCTACGCGAACCGCAACGTCACCCTCTCCATACAAGAGGGCGAGGTGCACACCCTGTTGGGCGAGAACGGAGCGGGCAAGTCGACGCTCATGAACTGCCTGATAGGCCTGTACACGCCGTCTGCGGGCAAGATCTACATGAGGGGCGAGGAGGTCCACATAGACTCCCCGCGCGATGCCGTCGCGCACGGCATCGGCATGGTGCACCAGCACTTCATGCTGGTGGAGGACATGAGCGGCCTCGAGAACATCATCCTGGGCGACAAGCGCCACAACACGCCCCTGCTCCAGAAGGCCGACGACCGCAAGACCATCGAGGGGCTCATGCAGCGCTACGGCCTGGAGGTCGACCTCGACCAGCGCGTGGGCGACATGTCCATCGGCATGCAGCAGCGCGTCGAGATCCTGAAGGTCCTCTTCCGCGGAGCCGACCTGCTCATCCTCGACGAGCCCACCGCCGTCCTCACCGACCTCGAGGTCCAGGGCCTCTTCGACATCATGAACTCCCTGACCGACGAGGGTAAGTCGATCATCTTCATCTCGCACAAGATGCGCGAGGTCATGCACATCTCCGACCGCGTCACGGTCCTGCGTCGCGGCGAGTGCATCGACACGGTCGAGGTCTCCAAGACCACCGAGCAGGAGCTCGCCGACCTCATGATCGGCCAGAAGTTCACCGAGAGCACCTACCAGAAGGTGGACGCGACCGACCAGTCCATGCTCACGCTCACCAACGTGTCCTACCATCCCGAGGTCAAGCACGGCGGCCTGAAGGACGTCACCCTCACCCTCCACAAGGGAGAGATCCTGGGCGTCGCGGGCATCGACGGCAACGGGCAGGGTGCCCTCGCCGAGGTCGTGACCGGCCTCATCGCCCCCGAGTCCGGCGAGGTCGTCGGTCCCGACGGCTCGAGCATCGCGCTCTTCTCGCCCCAGGCCTTCATCGACGCCGGCTTCGGCAACATCCCCGAGGACCGCAACAAGATGGGGCTCGTCGGCGACATGACGATCGCCGAGAACCTGGTCCTCAAGCAGACCAACACCGAGCGCTTCTCCGCAGGGCACGGCGCCTGGCTCAAGATGGACGCCATCCAGGAGTTCGCCGAGCAGCTGCGCGAGGAGAACGACATCCGCTGCACCTCCGTCAGCCAGACGGCCCGCAGCCTCTCGGGCGGCAACCAGCAGAAGGTCATCCTCGCGCGCGAGCTCGACAGCCACCCAAAGCTCCTCGTGGCCGTCTATCCCACGCGCGGCCTGGACATCGGCGCCACCGGCTTCGTCCACGACCAGATCGTGGCGCAGCGCGACGCCGGCTGCTCGGTGCTGCTCATCTCGGCTGACTTCGACGAGGTCCTGAAGCTCTCGGACCGCATCGTCGTCCTCTTCGAGGGCCAGATCATGGGAACGTACCCCGGCGCGAATCCCCCCATCAAGGAGATCTCGCTCGCCATGGCAGGAAAGTAGGAGGGAGGAACAATGGCAAAGAGCTCTAGCTCTGACAACAGCCGCGAGAAGCTGCTGACGACGCTCACCCCCGTCGTCTCGGTCCTCCTCGCGCTCATCGTGGGGGCCATCATCATCGCATGCCTCGGCAAGAGCCCCGTCCAGGGTTACGCCGCCATGCTCCAGGGCTCCCTGGGCTCCCTCTCCAAGGTCGCCAAGACCCTGGAGCGCTCCTGCCCGCTGATCATCACCGGCCTCTGCGCCGTGTTCGCCTACAAGTGCGGCGTATTCAACCTCGGCGGCGAGGGCCAGTTCATCATGGGTGGCTGCGCCACCGCCACCGTCGTCCTGGGCCTTGGCCTCGATGGCCCCATCGGCATGCTCTGCGGCCTCACTGCCGGAATCGTCGTGGGCGGCCTCTGGGGCCTGCTTCCCGGCATCATGAAGATCACGCGCGGCCTCAACGAGATGATCACCACGATCATGCTCAACTACGTCGCCATGTACTTCATGGAGTACGTCTTCAAGAACCTCTTCTCGGACAACGGCCTTCCCAAGACCCTTGCCATGCCCAGCGCCGCTCGCCTGCCCGGCATCGGCGGCATGCACGTGGGCGTCATCCTTGCCGTCCTCCTGGGCCTCTTCCTGTGGTACCTGATCTTCCGCACCTCCTTCGGCTTCAAGATCCGCGCCGTGGGCATGAACCCCATCGCCTCGCGCGTGAGCGGCTTCCCGGTGAACAGGCTCGTCCTTCTCGCCTTCGTCATCTCGGGTGCCATCGCCGGAATGGGCGGCGCCGTCGAGCTCCTGGGCAAGACCCCCTACCGCCTGGCGGCGGGCTTCGGCGCGGGCTTTGGCTTCGACGGCGTGGCCATCGCCCTCATCTCGCAGCTCAACCCCATAGCTGCCATGCTGGTCGCCATCCTCTTCGGCATCCTCAACACGGGCGGCACCATGATGCAGAGCGTCATCGGCGTCCCCACCGCCATCGTCGACATCATCCGCGGCCTGATAATCATCTTCGCCGTCGCCGGCATGGCCATCGTCAAGCTCCCCAAGATCATTGCGTTCTTCAGCTCCCGTGGACCCAAGCAGGGCGCGAACGAGCCTGAGGTCGCCACCGACAAGAAAGCGGAGGTGACGGCGTAATGGACTTCTTCATGACCTCGCTGCCCACGATCCTCAACGCCACGACCCTGAGCGCCGTGCCCATCCTCCTGGCCGCCCTGGGCGAGCTCTTCTCCGAGCGCGCCGGCCTTGTTAACATCGGCCTCGAGGGCATCATGGCCGTGGGCGCCTTCGTCGCCTTCGCCGTGGGCAAGATGACGGGCAACCTCTGGCTCGGCGTCTGCGCCGCCATCGTCGCCGGCATCGCCATCAACATGATCTACGCCTTCTGCACCGTCACGCTCTGCGTCGACCAGGTGGTCGTGGGCATGGCCATCAACATCCTTGCGCCCGCCCTGGCGCTCTTCGGCTACAACATGTTCGTCGGATCCAACTCCGCCAACGCCACCGGCGTCATCATGGAGAGGATCCAGATCCCGGGGCTGAGCGCGATACCCTACATAGGTGGGCCGGTCTTCGGTCAGCAGCTCCTTGCCTATCTCGCCTTCATCCTGGTGCCCCTCGTGACCTACTTCTTCAAGAGCTTCCGTGGCGGCCTCTCGTTCCGCTCGGTGGGCGAGAACCCCCAGGCTGCAGAGACCCTGGGCATCAACGTCATCCGCATCAAGTTCGTGGCCTGCGTCGCCTGCGGCGCGCTGGCTGGCATGGGCGGGGCGTTCCTCTCGGTCTGCATGACCCCGATCTACATCGACGGCATCGTCATGGGCCGCGGCTTCATCGCGCTGGCGACGGTCATCTTTGGTCGTTGGAGCGCCGTGGGCATCATGGCCGCGAGTCTGCTCTTCGGCTTCTTCGACGGGCTCAACGTCGCCCTGCAGGCCCAGTTCAACGCCGCGCCCGTCATGTTCTTCAAGATGATCCCGTACATCTTCACGATCATCGCCCTGATCTTCTTCGGTTCCAGGCACGCCGGGCCCAAGGCGAACGGCCAGCCCTACTACCGCGAGTCGCGTTAGTCCGCTGCCGCCCGGGCAACGCCCGCTGGGCAGCGCGATTTACAAAAGCACCGTTCAGCGTGCAAGAATGGGATATAAACTCTGGGCCTTTTGGCCATCGAGTCGAAGGGAGTGGGCACAGCACAGAGACACGAGGTTGGAAGTTCTTCGCATGTGTCAGTGGCAGGAATGTCTTCTTAGAAAGGGAACTACCATGAGCGAGTCCAAGTTCAACTTCATGCTTAACAGGCGTCAGGCCATCGCGCTGGGCCTCGGATCCGCGGCCACGGTCGCCCTCGCCGGCTGCAGCGGCGGAAGCGGCAGCGACGACAAGGCAGCGGGCGGGGATTCCTCCGAGGGCAGTTACAAGGTCGCCATGATCATGTCCGGCACCATCACCGACGGCGGCTGGGACCAGGGCCACTACGAGTCCCTGAAGCGCGCCATCGAGTCCCACCCCAAGTGGGAGATGCTCGAGCCCAAGGAGAACACGCCCGACGCCGATGCCGCCACCGCCGCCCAGAGCTACGTCGACCAGGGCGTCGACCTCATCATCGGCAACGGAAACCAGTTCGCCTCCGACTGGGCCGAGGTCGTCGCCGACGCGGAGGGCAACGACAAGGTCCACTTCCTCATCACCAACACCAACCCCACCTCCGAGATGGCCGACTACAAGTCCCTCGCCAAGGTGGAGACGGTGCTGCCCAACTTCAAGCAGACCGGCGCCCTCGCGGGCGTCGTCGCCGGCCTCATGACCAAGACCAACAGCATCGGCTTCATCGGTGGCATGAAGCTCCCCTCCACCGAGGCCAAGTACGCCGCCTACCTGGCCGCCGCCCAGAAGATCAACCCCGAGATCAAGGGCCAGTACAACTTCGAGGCCGGCTTCACCGACGCCTCCCTGGGCACCAAGCTGACCGAGAACTGGATCAGCACCAACAACGTCGACGTCATGTGGGGCGACGCTTCCGCAGTCGACAACGGCTCGCGCCAGGCCCTCGAGTCTGCCGGTGCCGACACCCACTTCGACATCGCCCAGCCCATCGACATCGCCGGTGCCGACCAGCCCACCGTCGTGACCTCCACCGTCACCGACTGGAAGATCGACCAGGCCATGGACGAGATCGAGAAGGGCGAGTTCGGCGACGGCAGGGTCATCACCGCCGACATGTCCAACGGCGGCGTCTCGCTGGGCAAGTTCTCGGACAAGGTCCCCGAGGACGTCCAGGCCAAGATCAAGGAGCTCGCCGAGCAGATCAAGAGCGACTCCTTCGTGACCGACGCAGAGGTCGAGGCCATCGCCTCCACCCTCTAGGCCAAGGCGCACAGGCGCCAAGACGCCCCAAAGCGGCGCCGGGATGTCCAGCGGGCACCCCGGCGCCGCACTTTTCAGGCGGCGGGGATGCCCGTCGCGCGGACGGGAGGTCGCATGGCAAGGAAGGACTTCAGCCACGAGGAGGACGTCGCACTGCTGAGGAGGTGCATCGAGGTCTCGCGCCGGTCGCGCGAGCACGGCAACACCCCCTTCGGGGCGATCCTGGTCTCCCCGGACGGGGAGGTGCTGCTCGAGCAGGAGAACATCGAGATCGACACACACCGCTGCACCGGGCACGCCGAGACCCAGCTGGTCGACCGCGCCTCGCAGATGTTCGACAAGCCCTATCTCGCGGACTGCTCGCTCTACACCTCGGCAGAGCCCTGCGCCATGTGCTCCGGCGCCATCTACTGGGCGGGCGTGGGCAGGGTCGTCTACGCGATGACCGAGCGGTCGCTGCTGCGCCTCACGGGCGCGAACGAGCAGAATCCCACCTTCGACCTGCCCTGCCGGCAGGTGTTTGCGGCGGGTCAGAAGGACATCGAGGTCGTCGGACCCTTCGAGGAGCTCGAACAGGAGGCCGCGGACGTCCACCGGGGCTACTGGGACTGAGGTCGGCGGTGGCTCTCGCCAGGCGTCGGACGAGAGACGAATGCAAGAACCGGTTGGTCTTTGAGGAGAAGGGAAGCTAGTCAATGAGTGGCATTCTTGGACTTCGCAAGGCAATGCCGAGCAGGCGCGAGGCCCTGGCCCTTGGGGCTGGGTCCGCAGCCCTCGCCGCAGGGCTGCTCGCGGGATGCGGCTCCGGCGGCAGCGCCGATCCCGGAACGGGCGAAGATGGCCAGCCCAAGCGCGTGGCGATGGTCATCAGCAGCCCAAAGAACGACGGCGGCTGGGGCCAGGGCCACTACGAGTCCCTGAAGCGCGCCATCGAGTCCCACCCCAAGTGGGAGATGCTCGAGCCCAAGGAGAGCGTGGCGGACGCCGACGCGGCGGATGCCGCGCAGAGCTACGTCGACCAGGACGTCGACCTCATCGTGGGCGCCGGCAACGAGTTCGCATCGGTCTGGGCCGAGGTCGTGGCGGAGGCGGCGGAGTCGCACCCCAAGGTCCACTTCCTCATCACCAACACCGACCCAGCCGTCGACCTGGCCGACTACCAGACCCTCGACAACCTCGAGACGGTGCTCACCGACCTCAGCCAGTCGGGGGCGCTTGCCGGCGTGGTGGCAGGCCTCATGACCAAGACGAAGAGCATCGGCTTCATCGGCGGCGCCAAGCTGCCCACGACCCTCACCAAGTACGCGGCCTACCTCGCGGCTGCCCAGAAGGTCACCCCTGGCGTCGAGGGCCACTACAACTTCGAGGCCGGCTTCACCGACGCCTCCCTGGGCGCGCGCCTGACCGAGAACTGGATCGCTGCCAACGACGTCGACGTCATGTGGGGCGACGCCTCGGCGGTCGACAATGGTGCCCGCCAGGCGCTGGAGGAGGCGGGGGCCGACACCCACTTCGACATCGCCCAGCCCATCGACATCGCGGGGGAGGGCCAGGCCACGGTCATCACCTCCACCGTCATCGACTGGAAGATCGACCAGGCCATGGACGAGATCGAGAAGGGCGAGTTCGGATCGGGCAAGACCATCTCGGCGGACATGTCCAACGGCGGCATCTCGCTGGGCAAGTTCTCGGACAAGGTCCCGGCCGACGTCCAGGAGAAGATCAGGGAGCAGGTCGAGCTCATATCGGCCGGCAACTTCCTCACTGACGCCGAGATTGACGCGGTGAGGTCCACCCTCTAAGGGCACGCCAAGCAAGGTGCAGGACGGCGGCATCCCTCTGTGGTGCCGCCGTCCCCGTATGAGCGCTGCTCTCAAATGACTAAACAAATGCAAAGAACACTGGTCAGCTCCCAGTTCGTTATATATAAAAAAACATAACGAAAAAATTGGTAGGCAAACAAACTTTTTGCCATTTGCCGTGCCTTTCGTACCGTATGCGGTAGCCGAGTAAAATCGTAAGGCGCGTGCACTGATAGCATGGATATAGCTAACGAGGTGGGAGAGGGCTAAACAATGGCTGATTTGCGGCAGTAAACGTCACCTTGGAGGCAGGGGGGACGGACGCAGGGGAGGGTTGCGCCCACGACATCCCAACGCGAGCTTCGGCACTTCTGGTCAGGAACACGGCAGCGCCGGAACCTGGCTTTTGTAGCATAGGAAGTTACGCCCCTCGAAGTCTGGGGAGCGCGGAGAGAGGGAAGCCGGGCAGGGAGGGAACGCCCGGTTGCGTGGGAGACCAAGCGAAGGGGTGAACCATGGAGAAGTTGAAGGAGGTCGGCAGGCCTCTGGTGCGCGTCGACGCGTACGACAAGGTCACCGGACGTGCCATGTACACGGACGACCTCTGCCCGAAGCCCTGCCTGGAGGCTCGAATCCTGCATTCGACCATCGGCAACGGCGTCGTGAAGTCCATCGACATCAGCGAAGCTCAGAAGGTTCCGGGAGTGGTGGGTGTCTACACCTGCTTTGACGTGCCCGACCATCCGTACCCCGTGGCAGGACACCCCTGGTACGCCGAGTCCAAAAAGGAAAAGCGCGACATCATGGACCGCAAGCTCCTTGACTCGCGCGTGCGTATCTATGGCGACAACATCGCTGCCGTCGTCGCCGAGGACACCGTCGCCTGCGACCGCGCCCTGGCGAAGATCAAGGTCGAGTACGAGGAGTACCCCGTCGTCTACGACCCCATCGAGTCGATGAAGGGCACCGAGCATCCCGTCCAGGAGGGCAAGCCCGACAACATCGTGGCCCACACCCTCGCCAAGACCGACGACGAGAAGCTCGCCAAGTTGGGCTACTCCTCCGTCGAGGATGCCGTCAGCGACCCCAAGTACCACCATTACAAGCTCCACATGGAGACGGGCGAGCAGTCCCAGGTGCACATCGAGACCTGTACCTCCTACTGCTACGAGGAGAACGGCAAGATCGTCTGCGTCTCGTCCACCCAGATCCCACACATCTGCCGCCGCGTCATCGGCCAGGCCCTGGGCATCCCCTGGGGCGACGTCCGCGTCATCAAGCCCTACATCGGCGGCGGCTTCGGCACCAAGCAGGACATCCACTACGAGCCCCTCAACGCCTGGCTTTGCAAGCAGGTCGGCGGCCGTCCCGTCCGCCTCGAGCTCAGCCGAGAGGAGCTCTTCTACGCCACCAGCGGCCGTCAGCCCAAGAGCTTCGACGTCGAGGCCGCCGTCGACGACGACATGAACCTCCGCGCCCGCTCCATCAAGGCCTGGTCCAACACCGGCGGCTACATCCACCACGGCCATGCCCTGGTGCTCAACTCCGTCAACACCTTCCGCTGGCTGTACCACAAGCAGGAGGACGCGATTCGCTGCGAGGCCTGGACCATCCACACCAACGGCCCGCACACCGGTGCCATGCGCGCCTATGGCGTGCCCGAGGGCAACTGGGCGGCCGAGTGCCTCATGGGTGACATCGCCCACGACATGGGCTGGGACGGCGTCGACTTCCGTCTGAAGAACGCCATCTACGAGGGCTACTACGACGAGTTCAGCCCCAGCAACTACATCGCCGCCCATACCTGCGGCCTTCCCGAGTGCGTCGAGAAGGGCAAGGCGTACATCGAGTGGGACAAGAAGAAGGCCGAGTACGCCAACGAGACTGGCCCCATCCGCCACGGCGTGGGCGTCTCCTTCTTCGTGTACAAGACCGCCGTCGCGCCCTTCGCGCTCGAGACCGCGACGGCCGCGATCACGCTGAACCAGGACGGCAGCTTCCAGCTCCAGATGGGCGCCACCGAGATCGGCCAGGGTGCCGACACCGTCTTCTCGCAGATGGCGGCCGAGGCCCTCGGCGTCGACACCGAGGACGTCCACATCGTCTCGTTCCAGGACACCGACGTAACGCCCTATGACGCAGGCGCCTACGCCTCCCGCCAGACCTACGTCTCGGGCACCGCGGTCAAGCAGGCGGGCGAGAAGCTGCACAAGCAGATCATCGAGTACGCCCACTACCTCTTCCCGGGCGCCCAGGGCGAGTTCACCCTGCGTGACCATGCCATCTGGGACTGCGTGGGCAACAAGGTGGTGGACCTCTCCGAGCTCGCCCTCGAGGCCTACTACAACACCGACCACAACGACCAGCTCTATGCCCGCTCCACCGCCAACGTGCACACCAACACGATTGCCGTGGGCTGCAGCTTCGCCGACGTCACCGTAGACATGCCCCTGGGCAAGGTCACGGTCAACAAGATCATCAACGTCCAGGACTCCGGTCGCCTCATCAACCCCAAGCTCGTCGAGCAGCAGGTGCACGGCGGCATGGCCCAGTCCATCGGGTTCGCCCTCTACGAGGAGGTGCAGGTCGACCCCAAGACGGCACGCGTGCTCAACCCCACGCTGCTCGACTACAAGATCCCGACCACGATGGACGTGCCCGACCTCGAGGCGCAGTTCGTCGAGACCGACGACCCCACCGGCCCCTACGGCAACAAGGCAGTGGGAGAGACGCCCATCATCTCGCCTGCGGCTGCGATCCGCGACGCCATCCTGGATGCAACCGGCGTCAAGTTCTACCAGGAGCCGATGACCCCTCAGCGCCTCTTCGAGGGATTCAAGAAGGAGGGTCTCATCTAATGTATGACATCGAATCGCTCCACTGCGCGACCAGCGTGGACGACGCAGTCCGCGCCCTCGCGGAGGACCCACAGGCCATCGTCGTCGCCGGCGGCACCGACGTCCTCGTGAAGGTGCGCGAGGGCAAGTTCGCGGGCGCCCACCTCGTCTCGATCCACGAGCTTCACGACGAGCTCGACGGCGTCACCCTCGCCGAGGACGGCACCGTTGAGATTGGCCCCATCACCTGGTTCCACCACGTGACCACGAGCCCCGTGATCCAGGCGACCGTCCCCACGCTGGGCGACGCCTGCGACACCCCCGGCGGCCCTCAGCTGCGCGTGTCCGGCACCATCGGTGGCAACGTCTGCAACGCCGCCACCTCGGCCGACTCCGCGTCAACCCTCTATGCCTACGGCGCCCTTCTCGACGTGAGGGGTCCCAAGGGGGAGCGCACCATCCCCATCGAGGAGTGGTACGCCGGACCCGGCCGCTCCACCAAGGACCGCGACGAGGTCCTCGTCAAGATTCGCATTCCCAAGGACCACTATGAGGGCTTCACCGGTCACTACTTCAAATACGGCAAGCGTCGCGCGCTCGAGATTGCGACCATGGGCTGCTGCTGCCTGGTCAAGCTCTCGGCCGACAAGAAGACCGTCGACGACATCCGCCTCGCCTTCGGCGTGGCGGGCCCCACGCCCATGAGGGCACAGAAGGCCGAGGACGGCGTGCGCGGGCTTCCCGTCGCCGAGGCCGTCGAGAAGATCGGCGAGCTGGCTCAGGCAGACACCAACCCCCGCGACAGCTGGCGCGCCTCCAAGGAGTTCAGGCTCCAGCTCATCAAGGAGATGTCGAAGCGCTCCCTCGCAGAGGCCGCGCGCAAGGGAGGGGCAGATATCTAATGGACATGAGAATCCTGAAGTGCAAGGTCAACGGCAAGGAAGTCCAGGTGGGCTATGACCCCCGCGAGTCCCTGCTCGACACCCTGCGCAACCGCCTGCACCTCACCAGCGTCAAGCGTGGCTGCGAGGTCGGCGAGTGCGGCGCCTGCACCGTCCTGATCGACGGCGTCGCCACCGACACCTGCCTCTACCTCACCGACTGGGCGCAGGGCAAGGAGATCCTGACCGTCGAGGGCCTCCAGGCGGCCGACGGCACGCTCCACCCCGTCCAGCAGGCCTTCGTGGACGAGTTCGCCGTCCAGTGCGGCTTCTGCATTCCCGGGCTCATCATGAGCACGGTCGAGATAGCAAACTCCGGCAAGACCTACACCAGGGACGAGCTGCGCAAGCAGCTCTCGGGCCACCTCTGCCGCTGCACGGGCTACCAGGACGTCATGAACGCGGTGGAGAAGGCCGTCGAGTTCTGCCACGAGCGCGTGGGGGCAGACGAGACGACCACCGCCTAGTTGACCAGCGCGGTGCGGCGGCCGTCCCGCCGCACCGCCAGTCAGGCACCATCCCTCGCAAAAACAGGTAGGGGACCAAGAGCCACGACGGCCCCCCATGTTTGGACCACGCCAGGGCGTGGTCTGGTTCCACTCATAGAAGTTATGGCTCCGCGCCACGTCAGGGCTGAGAGGAGGCGACTTTGGCCGCCCTCTAGGGACACTCTTGCAAACTTGCCAAGAAAGGATCGCTCGCTCATGAAGGACAAGATTCAGTCGTTCTTCCACCTGGAAGAGCACGGAACCAACATCCAGACGGAGATAATCGCAGGCATCACCACCTTCGTCACCATCGCTTACATCCTCGTCGTCAACCCCTCCATCCTAGGTGACGGCGGGATGGACCCCGGCGCGGTCTTCACCGCCACGGCAGTCACCGCCGCCTTCGGCACCTGCCTCATGGCCCTCTCCACCAACTATCCCTTCATCCTTGCCCCGGGAATGGGACTCAACGCCTTCATGATCTACACGGTCGTGCTGAGCATGGGCTACACCTGGGAGGTCGCACTCGCGGCGTTCTTCGTCGAGGGTCTCATCTTCCTGGTCATCGCCCTCACCAACATCCGTGAGGTCGTCCTGGACGCCATCCCGTTGAGCCTCAAGTTCGCCATCACGGCGGGCATCGGCCTCTTCATCACCCTCATCGGTCTCAAGAACGCCGGCATCGTGGTGGACAGCCCCTCCACGCTCATCACCATCTTCCCCTTCCACAGCAGCATGCAGGATGGCAGCTTCGCCACCGGCGGCATCTCCGCGCTCCTGGGCCTCGTGGGCATCGTCATCACCGCGCTCCTCATGATCCACAACGTCAAGGGCAACATCCTTCTCGGCATCCTCATCACCTGGGCGCTCGGCCTCGTCTGCCAGCTGGCGGGCGTCTACGTCCCCGACCCCGCGGCCGGCTACGGCAGCCTGATCCCCGACTTCTCCCGCGGCCTCTCCGTCCCTTCCATGGCTCCCACCTTCATGAAGATGGACTTCTCGCAGGTCTTTAGCGTCGGCTTCGCCACCGTGGTCATCGCCTACCTCTTCACCAACATCTCCGAGACCTTCGGCGCCCTCGTGGGGTCCGCCTCCAAGGCCGGCGTACTCCAGGAAGACGGCAAGTTCCCGCGCTTCAAGAACGCCCTCGTCGCCCAGTCCGTGGGCGTCCTGACCGCAGCCGTCACCGGCACCTCCGCCACCACCTCCGTCGTCGAGTGCGCGGCCGGCATCGCCGCCGGCGGCAAGACCGGCCTCACCTCGCTGGTCACCGGCATCATGTTCCTGATTTCCCTGCTCCTCTCGCCCATCTTCCTGGCCATCCCCTCGTTCGCCACGGCTCCTGCCCTGGTCATCGTCGGCTTCCTCATGATCTCGTCGCTGCTCAACATCGACTTCTCCGACATGTCCGAGGCCATGCCAGCCTTCATCTGCCTCTTCACCATTCCCTTCACCTACAGCATCGTCGAGGGCATGGCCCTGGGCTTCATCTCGTACGTCGTTATCAACACGCTCGGCGGAAAGGAGCGCCAGAAGAAGGTCAGTGTGGCAATGTATGTGATAGCGCTCCTGTTCGTGGCCAAGTACTTCTTCGTGTAGGCCTGGTCGCAGCTGCGACCTCGCAACAGCCGGTCAAAGAGAAGGGAACGCACCATGCTCAACAAGTTCTGCAAGATGCCCCTCTGGGAGTGCAACCGCACCCTCATCAAGGTGGCACAGGGCCAGGAGCCCGCTGACCTCGTGATCCGTCACGCCAAGCTCGTCAGCGTCACCACGCACGAGATCCTCGAGGACACCGATATCGCCATCGCCGGGGGGCGCGTCGCCTACCTGGGCATCGCCCCCTACACCGCCGACCACTGCATCGGCGAGAAGACCAAGGTCATCGACGCCAAGGGCCAGTACGTCGCCCCCGGCTTCATGGACGGCCACATCCACGTCGAGAGCTCGATGGTCGGCGTCGACGAGTACGCGCGCGCCGTCGTGCCCCACGGTACCACCGGCATCTACTGGGATCCCCACGAGCTCTGCAACGTCACCGGGCTCGAGGGCGTGGCTGAGGTCGCCAAGGTCGCCAAGAGCGTGCCCCTGAAGGCCATGATCACCACGCCGTCCTGCGTCCCCGCCGTCCCGGGCTTCGAGGACACCGGCGCCTCCGTCGACGCCGCGGGCATCAAGGAGACCATGGGCTGGGACTCCGTCGTCGCCCTCGGCGAGATGATGAACTACCCCGGCATCCTCGCCTGCGCCGACAACCCCATCGAGGAGGTCAACGAGACCCTGAAGGTCGGCGCGACCGTCACGGGGCACTACAGCGTCTGCGAGACCGACCGCGGGCTCAACGCCTACATCGCGTCGGGCGTCTCGTCCTGCCACGAGTCCATCCGCGCCGAGGACGTGCTCGCCAAGCTGCGCCTGGGCATGTACGCGCAGATTCGCGAGGGTTCCGCCTGGCAGAACCTGCACGACCTGGCTCCTGCCGTGGCTGACGGCAAGGTCGACACGCGCCTCTGCAACCTGGTCTCGGACGACAACCACCCCAACACGCTCGTCTCCGACGGCCACCTCGACCGCATCCTGCGCATGGCCGTGCGCGAGGGCATCGACCCCATCACCGCGATCCAGATGGTGACCATCAACGCCGCCACCTACTTTCAGATGGGGACCGACATGGGCTCCGTCACCCCCGGCAAGTGCGCCGACATCGTCTTCCTGGACGACCTCAAGGACTTCCACGTCACGCGCACCATCATCGACGGCGAGGTCGTGGCCGAGGACGGCAAGGCGCTCTTCGAGGCCGGCTCCTATCAGTACCCCGAGTTCATGACCGATACCATGCACGTCGCGGTCGACATCAGCGAGGCAACCTTCCATATTCCCGCGGTCGACTCCAAGGGCAACGCGCTCGCCGGTGACTCCGCGACCGTCCGCACCATGGTCGTCGCCCCTGGCTCCACCATCACCGAGGGCACCCTCGCCCAAGCTCCGATCAAGGACGGCCAGCTCGTGGCCGACTCCCAGAACGACCTGCTCAAGGCCTTCGTCTTCGAGCGCCACCACGACACCGGCAGCTTCGCCTACGGCTTCGTCAAGGGCTTCGGCATCCATGGTGCCCTGGCGCAGACCGTCGCGCACGACGCCCACAACCTGCTGGTCGTCGGCGACAACGACGCCGACATGGCGCTGGCCGCAAGGACCCTGGTCGAGTGCGGCGGCGGCGAGTGCGCGGTCGAGGACGGCAAGATCCTGGGCCAGGTCGCGCTTCCCATCTGCGGCCTCATGAGCCCCCGTCACGTCGAGGACGTGGCTGCGGACGTCGAGAAGGTCGAGGAGGCCTGGAAGAGCATGGGCTGCACCATGCCGTCGCCCTTCATGACCATGGGCCTGCTCTCGCTCGCGTGCATCCCCAGCCTGCGTCTCACCAACCGCGGCCTGGTGAACACCGACACCTTCCAGTTCGAGTCCCTCGTGGTCGAGTAGCCTCGCAGAGGCTCCCACCGCTGAACACGAAGAAGCCCGCAGCTCCTCGAAGCTGCGGGCTTCCGTGTCCGGGCGTCGCCTGGTAACCCGTGCGACGCCGTGTGGCGGACGTCCTGCCTACCAGCTGACGATGATGGTGCTGTCGTCGCGGTGGGCGTTCCCGCCCTCGGCGTCGTCCGACGCCTCGGTGCCGGTCTTCACGTCGTAGCCCAGCCGGCGCAGCGTGCGGATGAAGTGCACCAGCTGCGCGTTGTACTCGTTCAGCAGGCGCGCCTGCTGAAGGGGGCTGATGAGCGACTGCTCCCGGCCGTAGATGATGTCGCTCATCGCGTCCGCTACGATCATGTTGCTGTTCGCCAGCAGGTCGTTGTAGAACGAGTTGCCGCTGCCCCTGCCGTCTCCCTTGCCCGGCGCGAACTTCACCGTCAGGGACCTGCGCCCGTAGGTCGCGTACATGCGGATGCGTGTGTCCGTCTGGCCGATGGCGTTCTTCATGGCCCACTTGAGCGCATTGCCCGAAAGCGTGTCCGCCTCGGCGCGCTCGCGTCCCGGCTGCGCCTCGCCGGCGATCCTCTTGGCCTCCTCTGCCTCGAGCATGTCGCACCTCTCTTCCTCGCCCCCAAGGGGCGCTTGGCCTCGGTCAAATAAAGATACCCGATGGGGGCTCCCGTTCCCTTGCTCGCGAGGCGTGCGTCTCGCGTGGGCGTGGGAGGCTCGGATCGGCTCAGGCAACTCTCATCCAACCTATGCTACGATTCATGAGTTAACAGTAACTAACTTTTAGGGAGCGTTCGAATGTCAGGTGAGAAGGAAGACGAGAAGGGGAAGGCCACCGAGCCCAATCGTGGGTGGGGGGTCCGCGAGGTCGTGACCGCGGCCCTGCTGAGCGCGCTCACGGTGGTCATCATGTTCGTGGGGTCGATGCTCACCATGTTCTCCTACGACTTCGCGATGGTCGCCTCGGGCGGGGCGGCCGTGTTCCTCGCGGCGCCCGTGTACATGCTCATGGTGCGTCGCGTCAACCGCCTCGGCGTGACCACCGTCTTCACCACCGTCGCGGCGCTGCTCTTCTGCACCATGGGCAACATGCTCTTCATGCTGCCCTTCTACGTGCTGGGCGGGCTGCTCCTCGACCTCGTCTGCCTGCGGACGCCGCGGCAGCGCCAGAGCTCCTGGTGGGCCACCGCGTCATGGACCGCGTTCAGCGGCCTGTACCTGCTCTCCACGCTGATTCCCTACCTGGGCAACATGGAGGCGTACGTGTCGCAGACCATGCTGGAGCGTGGCCTGGACCAGTCCTATGCCGACACCTTCTTCAAGTACTACGGCAACCCCGCGTGGGTCGTCGCCATCATGCTCGCCACCATGGCCGTGGGCCTCCTGGGCTGCCTCGTCGGAAGGGCGCTCATGAAGAGGCACTTCGAGCGTGCCGGTGCCCTGTAGGGTGGGCGAGGGGGACGCCAGGGGAGCGGGGCTCACGGTCGCCACGAAGGCGGCCGTGCTTCTCCTGGCCATGCTGGCTTGTTCGACGAACCTGGGGCCGTATCCCATGCTCGCGCTCAGCCTGTCGTCGATCGCCTACCTGCTGGTTGCCAGGGAGCGGCGCGTTGCCCTGGGCATGCTGGCCTTCCTCGCGGTGCTCGGGCCGTTGTACGTCGCGTACACCTACTGGGGCGTCGCCCCCATCGTCATCTCTCCCATACACGTCTTCCAGATGTGGCACCTCTTCCCCGTGACGGCGGCCGCCTGCGTGCTCTTCATGACGCCTCCGGGCATGATCAGCGCTGCCCTCGCGCGGGCGCGCTGCCCCAGGAAGGTCATCCTGGGGGTCCTGGTGTTCCTGCGCTTCTTTCCGACCTTTGCCGTCAGCTGGCGCCTCCTGAGGGACGCCCTGAGGAAGCGTGGCCTCACGGCATGGCGCCAGCTGCTGTCAAACCCACTGGACAGCTACGAGTACGTGATGGTTCCTGCCCTGATGTCGCTCGTGGACAGCGCGGACCAGCTCTCGTCCTCCGCCGTGACGCGTGCGGCGGAGGCTCCCATGGCGCGCAGCAGCTACTATCAGCACCCGGCTGGGGCGCTTGACCTCGCCTGCGTGTGCCTCGCCCTCATGGCCTGCGCGGGGGCCGTAATAGCGAACGGGACGCTGGCGTGAGCGGTCCGAGGCGGGAGGTCCTCTCCCTGAGGGACGTCTCGTTCGCGTACAAGGGGGCGTCCCGGACCGTCGACGACGTGAGTCTCTGCGTGGCCGCTGGCGAGTGCGTGGTGCTCTGCGGTCCCTCGGGCGGCGGTAAGACCACCATCATCCGGCTCGTGAACGGTCTGGCGGGTGGGTACTTTTCCGGTGACGGCAGGGGAGAGGTCGTGTTGGCGGGTCATCCTGCCAAGGGACTCGCCCAATGGGAGCGCGCAGAGCTCGTGGGAAGCGTGTTCCAGGACCCCTCGACCCAGTTCTTCTCGAGCCAGCTCGCGGGAGAGATAGCCTTCACCTGCGAAAACCTGGGCTACGACCACGATCGCGTGGTCGAGCTCACGGACGGGGCGATCGAGGAACTGTCGCTCGACCCTCTGAGGGGGATGCCCAACGACAGCCTCTCCAGCGGGCAGAAGCAGAAGGTGGCGATAGCCTCCGCGCTGGGACCGCACCCGGCCCTCATGGCCTTGGACGAACCCTCGTCCAACCTGGACGTCGCGGCGGCGGACGCTCTGGGGCGCACCCTGCGGCAGCTGAAGGAGCGGGGCATGGCGATCCTGGTCGCCGAGCACCGCCTGGCCTACCTCATGGACGTCGCGGACTGCTTCCTGCTGGTGCGTGGGGGTAGGGTCGAGCGAGAGGTCACGAGGGAGGAGATGTTGGCCCTTCCCGACGAGACGCGCCTCTCCTGGGGGCTCAGGGACGTCCGGAAGACCATGAGGCCACAGCTTCCGGCTCCAAGTGCGAGTCCGGGACGAGGTGCCGTCCTCGAGCTGCGCGACCTGGGCGTCTCCTTCGGCAGCAGGCAGGTCTTTCGCAACGTCTCTCTCGTGGCGTCCGCTGGGAAGATACTGGCCGTGACAGGCGCGAACGGGGCCGGGAAGACCAGCCTCGCCCGCGTTTTGGCCGGACTCGCGAGGCCGAGCCATGGGACGGTGCTGGTGGGCGGGCGCGCCCGCAGACCTCTCGAGCTGCGTCGCATGGTGTGGTACAGCCCCAACGACGTCAAGGCCGAGTTCTTCACGCCGAGCGTCCAGGAGGAGGTCATGCTCCTGGTCGCGCATGACGAGCCGCACAGGGAGCGCGCTCGGCGCCTCTTGCGCGAGCTGGGCCTCTGGGAGCTGCGCGAGCGGCATCCTATGACGCTCTCGGGCGGGCAGAGGCAGCGCCTCTCCATAGCCTGCGGACTCATGAGCGAGAGGCCCGTGCTCGTGCTGGACGAGCCGACGAGCGGGCTCGACGCCATCAGCATGCGGGAGGTCTCCCGCGCGCTCCAGCTCGCCTGCGACGAGGGGCGCTGCGTCGTGGTGGTCACGCACGACAACGAGTTCATGCAGAGCTGCTGCACCCATGCCTACCAGCTACGACCGATGGAAGGAGCCACCATGCACGAGCGAGGGACGGAGGGCATGGAGACCAGGGGGCGCGGCGAGCCGGCCCCCGGGAAGGAGAGGGCGGGGAGGAGGCAGAAGAACGCGCGACTGTGGGCGCTCTACCTGCGACTGACCAAGCCGGTCCACCGCACCATCGTCATCGGAATGGTCATGTCGGCGCTCTCGGTCGTGGCAGGGGTCGTCCCGTACCTCGTCGCGATCTCCATAGCCCAGGCTGCGTTGAGGGGCACCCTGCCCGAACCCTCCTCGCTCGCACCCATGGTTGCCACCGCCGTCGTCTGTGCCACGCTAGACCGCATCCTCTTTGGTGGCGGGACGGGCGTATGTCACAAGGCTGACGCGGGATTTCGCGTGAACGCGCGCCACATCCTGCTCGACCACTTCTCCAGCTTGCCTCTAGGGTGGTTTGGCGAACGCAGCTCCAGTGAGGTCAAGCAGGCGGTCTCGGATGACGTGCTGGGCCTGCACCAGACTATCGGCCACGCCCCGACCGAGGTGGTCCGCGCGCTGCTCTCGCCCCTGGTCCCGCTCGTGGTCCTCTTCGTCGCGGACTGGCGGATGGCCCTCGTCCTCCTGGCTTACGTCGCCTTCTTCGTCATGGTGTCGATGGCATTCATGATGCGCGACTTCGAGACGCTCTCCGTGCGGTACGGCGAGGCGAACGTGGAGCTCTCCTCCGCCGTGGTCGAGATCGCCGAGGGCATCGAGGTCGTGAAGACCTTCGGAAGCGCCAAGCGGGTGGGTTCGCGCTATCGCGATGCCGTGGAGCGACTGTGCGACGTCACCTTCGAGTGGACAAAGCTCACGGCGGGGCCCTTCAGCCTGTTGGGCGGCTTCATCTCGCCGGGCATGATGCTCGCCTTCCTGGGCCTCGCGAGCAGCCTCTTCATTGGCTGGGGCTGGCTCGACTTCTCCGGTTGCGTGCCCTTCCTGGTGCTCGGCCCATCCATTCCGATTGGCATGCTGACCGTGACGTCAGGCATGGGCTTCCTGCGAACGGCGGGACAGAACCTCGAGCACCTGGACGCGGTCCTCTCGGCGGAGCGGCTTGCCGAGGCAGCCGAGCCCCGCGAGCTTCCCTTGGACCCGATCGGCCTGCGCTTCGACGAGGTCTGCTTCAGGTACGCACCCGACGCCCCCCTCGCGCTCGACCGCGTGAGCGCGTGCATCGAGCCGGGCAGCGTCTGCGCGCTGGTGGGGGACTCCGGCAGTGGCAAGACCACCTTCGCGCGTCTCGTCCCGCGCTTCTGGGATCCCACGTCGGGCGACGTGAGCCTGGGTGGCGTCGACCTGCGCGAGCTCTCCTCCCAGACGCTCCTCTCCAAGGTGGCGATCGTCTTCCAGGAGAGCATGCTGCTCTCGATCAGCCTGCGTGACAACATCCGGCTCGCCCGACCCGACGCGACGGACGAGGAGGTCGTGGAGGCTGCGAAGGCGGCGCAGGTCCACGAGAGGATCATGGAGTTCCCCGAGGGGTACGACTCGGTCTTCGGCTCTGCGGACTGCGAGCTCTCGGGCGGCGAGGCGCAGCGCGTGGCCATCGCCCGCGCCATCCTGCAGGACGCCCCGGTGCTGGTGTTGGACGAGGCCACGGCGCACGCTGACCCCGAGAACGAGACGGCCATCCAGGCCGCGCTGAGCCGCCTGTCCGCCGGGCGGACGACCATCGTGATCGCGCATCGCCTGAACACCGTGGCGGGCGCAGACAGGACGCTCGTCCTGGGGGACGGGCGCGTCATCGAGGAGGGGACGCACCGGGAGCTGCTTGAGGCCGGCGGGCGCTATGCCGAGCTCTGGGAGACGCAGCAGGTGAGCCTCTTCGCAGGCGACGACACGGAGGAGACCCGATGATCACCGACCGAGTCGACAGGCTCGCCGGTCGCAGGACCGGCATCAAGACGCAGGCCGTCTACTTCGTCCTCTGCGGGATCCTGGAGGGTGGCGTCTACGCGATGCTCCTCCCGCTCCTGCGGGCGCTCTTCGACGCGGACGGCGACGCCGCCCTGCGCTGGTCGCTCGCCCTGGTGGCGCTCGGCGTGGTCTGCGCGCTCGCGAACTACCTGTCCGAGACCCACGGCTACATGATCGGCGACGTGGTGATCGTGCGCAGCATCCAGGAGCGTCTGGGCGACCACATCGTGAGGCTGCCCCTGGGATGGTTCACGGCGGGCAGGGCGGGCGAGCTCGCCGCCCTGCTGGAGCGTGACCTGCAGATGCTCATGAACCTCCCGGGCATCTTCCTGAAGCAGCAGGTGATCGCCGTGACGGTCCCCGCCTGCATCGCCGTGATCTACCTCCTCGTGGACTGGCGCGTCTGCCTTGCGTTCGTGGCGCTCTCGCCTGCGCTCTGGGTCTGGTCGCGCAGGATGGGCGAGGCCGCCGGCATGGGCCACGAGGCCGAGGAGCGCTCGAACGCACGGCTCTCTGGCCGCGTGCTCGAGTTCGTGCGCGCCCAGCCCGTCCTGCGCGCGACGGGCGTGGCCCGGGGCGGGTGGAAGGCGCTGGAGGACGACATCCAGCGCGACCACGCGAGCACGGTGCGCACCCTCGACATGACGCAGAGGCCCATCACCGTCTACACGCTGCTCGTCTACCTGGCCTTCGGCCTCACCCTCCTCTGCGCCACGGCCCTGCTGGCCCTGGGGCGGCTGGGTGCCGTCGAATACCTCTTCGTCGTCGTGCTCGCCCTGCGCTCCGTGGACGCCCTCCTGAAGGCGGGGAGCCAGAGCATGTCCATGAGCGTCTGCCAGAACGCCATCGACACCTCCGAGAGGATCCTCGCGGCGGAGCCCCTGCCCGAGGCGGACGCCCCGCTGCGCCCCAGGGGGGCTGGCATAGAGTTCGACCACGTGAGCTTCTCGTACGACAAGGCCCGCCCCGTCATAGACGACGTGTCGCTGGCGTGTCCCGAGGGACGCCTGACTGCGCTCGTGGGTCCCTCGGGGTCGGGCAAGACCACCCTCACGCGCCTCATCGCGCGCTTCTGGGACGTGGACGGGGGTGCCGTGCGGATCGGCGGCGTGGACGTGCGCGACATGGCGGTGGAGGAGCTCCTGGGGATGGTCTCCCTCGTCTTCCAGGACGTGTACCTCTTCGACGGGACCATCGAGGAGAACGTGCGCTTCGGGCAGCCCGACGCCACGGACGAGCAGGTGCGCCATGCCGTGCGCGTCGCCCGTCTCGATCAGGTCGCCGAGCGCCTCGAGGACGGCTGGGAGACGCGCGTGGGCGAGGGGGGCGGAAGGCTCTCCGGTGGCGAGCGCCAGCGCGTCTCCATCGCCAGGGCCCTCCTGAAGGACGCGCCCATAGTCCTCTTCGACGAGGCGACGGCGGCACTCGACGCCGAGAACGAGGCGGCCATCGTCGAGGCGATGCACGAGCTCGCGCGCGACAGGACGGTCATCGCGATCGCCCACCGGCTCTCGACCATAGCCGGGGCGGACCAGATAGCCATGCTGGAGGACGGCCGCGTCACCCAGCTGGGGACGCATGGGGAGCTTCTCGCCCAGGAGGGACGCTACCGCAGCTTCTGGGAAGACCGCCGGCGTGCCCAAGGCTGGCGCGTGAGGTAGGGGGGCGGGGCCACCCTGCCACCCCATGAGAAGGAGACGGGAACTCAGGGGCCCGCCAGGCATGCGAGGCATGTCCGGCGGGCCCGTCCCATGCGCTGCTCTTGGGAAGCGTTATATGACAAAGAGAACAACGACGTTCAAAGCCCCAGAGGGGCCGTTCGTCGAACGGCCTGCCGCCTGCGGCGTACTCCTTGCGAAGCCCCTTGCCAAGCGCGGAAAAGAGCCTATATTTATTGGTACCAAACAAAAAGTTTGGTAAGCGCACAGTATGTAAGTGTCGGGGTCACGGAAGTCCAGGAGGGGACGCAGCATGGAGCCAAAGATCAAGTGGGTTGCCAACGGGATGCCCAAGAGCGAGGACGTGAACCTGCCGGTCATGTCGCTCGACAACGTCGCCAAGGCCCGCGCCTTCCACGGGAGCTTCCCCCAGTACTCGGTGACCCCCCTTGCCAACCTCGCGGGCATGGCCGAGCGCCTTGGCCTGGGCGGCCTCTTCGTCAAGGACGAGAGCTACCGCTTCGGCCTCAACGCGTTCAAGGTCCTGGGCGGCTCCTTCGCGATGGCCCGCTACATCGCCGACGAGACCGGGCGCGACGTCTCCGAGATGACCTTCGACTACCTCACCTCCAACCAGCTCCAGAAGGACTTCGGCCAGGCCACCTTCTTCACCGCCACCGACGGCAACCACGGCCGCGGCGTCGCCTGGGCTGCCAACAAGCTCGGCCAGAGGTCCGTCGTGCACATGCCCAAGGGCTCGACCAAGACGCGCTTCGACAACATCGCCAAGGAGGGCGCCAAGGTCACCATCGAGGAGCTCAACTACGACGACTGCGTGCGCCTGGCCGCCAAGGAGGCGGCCGAGACCGAGCATGGCGTCATCGTGCAGGACACCGCCTGGGAGGGCTACGAGAAGATTCCGTCCTGGATCATGCAGGGCTATGGCACCATGGCCGCCGAGGCTGCCGAGCAGCTCCGTCAGCTCGAGGTCAACCGTCCCACCCACGTCTTCGTCCAGGCCGGCGTCGGCTCCCTCGCCAGCGCCATGGTAGGCTACTTCGCCAACCTCTTCCCTAGCTGCCCGCCCAAGTTCGTGATCATGGAGGCCGGTGTGGCAGACTGCCTGTACCAGGGCGCCCTCGCCGGCGACGGTGACCCCCGCATCGTGGGCGGCGACCTCCAGACCATCATGGCCGGCCTCGCCTGCGGCGAGCCCAACACCATCGGCTGGGACATCCTGCGCAACCACGCGGACGCCTTCCTCTCCTGCCCCGACTGGGTCGCGGCGAAGGGCATGCGCATGCTTGCCGCCCCCACGAAGGGAGACCCCTCCGTCACCTCCGGCGAGTCCGGGGCCGTGGGCATGGGCGTCATCTCGACCATCATGAGCGACCCCGACTACGCCGAGCTGCGCGACGTCCTGGAGCTCGGGCGCGACTCCAAGGTCCTGCTCTTCTCGACCGAGGGCGACACCGACCCCGTCCGCTATCGCGAGGTCGTCTGGGGCGGCGCGTACGCCACCGAGTAGGGTTCCGAGGGTCCTCTCCTCCCTGCGGGCCAGGGGAGAGGGCCAAGAAGAGGCGGCTCGCGACGGATACCGGCACTGAAGGCTTTGACTTGGGAGGTAAGGAATGAAGGAGCTCGACTACGACAAGATCAAGGAAGTCGCGGAGTCCCATAGGGAGGACATGACCCGCTTCCTGCGCGCGATGATCTCTCATCCCAGCGAGAGCTGCGAGGAGAAGGAGGTCGTGGCCTGCATCAAGGAGGAGATGGAGCGCCTGGGCTTCGACGAGGTCAGGGTCGACGGCCTTGGCAACGTCATGGGCTTCATGGGCGAGGGCGACAAGATCCTCTGCATGGACGGCCACATCGACACCGTGGGCATCGGCAACCGCGACAACTGGGAGGCCGACCCCTACGAGGGCTACGAGACCGAGGACCTCATCTACGGCCGCGGTGGTTCCGACCAGGAGGGTGGCGTCTGCTCCGCCGTCTATGCCGCCAAGATGATGAAGGACATGGACCTCATCCCCGAGGGCTACAAGATCATGGTCGTCGGCACCGTCCAGGAAGAGGACTGCGACGGCATGTGCTGGCAGTACATCTACAACAAGGACGGAATCAAGCCCGAGTTCGTCATCTCCACCGAGCCCACCGACGGCGGCATCTACCGCGGGCACCGCGGCCGCATGGAGATCAGGGTCGACGTCCACGGCGTCTCCTGCCACGGCTCCGCCCCCGACCGCGGCGACAACGCCATCTACAAGATGGCCGACATCATCGCCGACGTCCGCTCCCTCAACAACAACGGCGCCGACGAGTCCACTGCCATCAAGGGCCTCGTCAAGATGCTCGACCCCAAGTACAACCCCGACCACTTCGAGGACGCCCGCTTCCTGGGCCGCGGCACCTGCACCGTGTCGCAGATCTTCTTCACCAGCCCCAGCCGCTGCGCCGTCGCTGACTCCTGCGCCATCTCCATCGACCGTCGCATGACCGCGGGCGAGACCTGGGAGTCCTGCCTCGACGAGGTCCGCAACCTGCCCGCCGTCAAGAAGTACGGCGACGACGTCAAGGTCTCCATGTACATGTACGACCGTCCCTCCTGGACCGGCGAGGTCTACGAGACCGAGTGCTACTTCCCGACCTGGATCAACAAGGAGTCCGCTCCCCACGTCAAGGCCCTCGTCGACGCCCACAAGGCCCTCTTCGGCGACGAGCGCATCGGCTGCGAGCCCTCGATGGACAAGCGTCATCGTCCCCTGGTCGACAAGTGGACCTTTTCGACCAACTGCGTCTCCATCCAGGGGCGCTACGGCATCCCCTGCGTCGGCTTCGGCCCCGGCGCCGAGTCCCAGGCCCACGCCCCCAACGAGATCACCTACAAGCAGGACCTCGTGACCTGCGCCGCCCTCTACACCGCCGCGCTGAACCTCTACGACGGCTCCGCCGCCACCGGTGACGTGACCGAGTTCCGCGCCGGCCTCACCAACAACGACATCAAGTAGCACACGCGCAAGCCGGCGTCCGCCATTCCCCGAGAGAGGTGGCGGACGCCTTGCACGCAGCAAGGAAACGCCTGACAAGGAAGGGGCACCGATGGACAGCAAGTTCAACGCCTACCTGGAGGAGCTCGGCAAGCTCGACTACTCCAAGATGTACAACAACGACTTCCTGCACACCTGGGACAAGACCACCGACGAGCTGAAGGCCATGTACATCGTGGCAGACGCCCTGCGCAACCTCCGCGAGCGCAACATCTCGACCCGCATCTTCGAGTCCGGTCTGGCCGTCTCGAACTTCCGCGACAACTCCACCCGCACCCGCTTCTCCTTCGCCTCCGGCACCAACCTGCTCGGCCTCCAGCAGCAGGACCTGGACGAGAGCAAGTCGCAGGTGGCGCACGGCGAGACGGTGCGCGAGACCGCCACGATGATCAGCTTCATGGCCGATGTCATCGGCATCCGCGACGACAAGTTCATCGGCGAGGGCGACGCCTACATGAAGGAGGTCTCCGAGTCCGTCGAGCAGTCCTGGCGTGACAGCATCCTGGACCACCGTCCGACCCTGGTCTCGCTGCAGTCCGACTCCGACCACCCCACGCAGTCCTCCGCCGACATGCTGTACCTCATCAACGAGTTCGGCGGCCTCGACAAGCTCCGTGGCAAGAAGGTCGCCGTCACCTGGGCCTACTCGCCCTCCTACGGCAAGCCCCTCAGCTGCCCCCAGTCCCTCATCATGCTGCTGACCCGCTTCGGCATGGACGTCACCCTGGCCCACCCCGAGGGCTACGACCTCATGCCCGACCTGGTCGAGCAGGCCGGCAAGTACGCCGAGGAGAGCGGCTGCAGCTTCAGGAAGACCAACAGCATGGCCGAGGCCTTCGAGGGCGCCGACATCGTCATCCCCAAGAGTTGGGCTCCCTACGCCGCCATGGAGGAGCGCACCAAGCTCTACGCCGCAGGCGACTCCGCGGGCATCGACAGGCTCGAGCAGGAGCTCCTCGCCCAGAACGCCACCCACATGGACTGGTGCTGCACGCCCGAGCTCATGGAGAAGACGGTCAACGGCAAGGACACCATCTACATGCACCCGCTGCCGGCCGACATCAACGGCGTGTCCTGCGAGCACGGCGAGGTCGCCAACGAGGTCTTCGACTACCACCGCGACGGCCTGTACAAGGAGGCCAGCTACAAGCCCTACGCCGTGGCGTCCATGATCTTCCTCCAGAAGGCCAAGGATCCCGTCGCCACGCTGAGGGCGCTCGAGGAGCGCGGCGAGGCCCGCTGGTACGAGGCGTAGAATCCGCATAACGGGGACCGCGGCCAGCCGGGTCGCGGTCCCGACGGTTTGGGGCGACGGTCCGCGCTGCGGTGCCGTCGCCCCGCCCCCAAGCTCGGGAGGAGCGGCTATGAGACCCTCACAGGCCATGTTCGTCCTGGATGACAACGGAACGCGGTGCTTCGGCCCGGGGCCCTGCAGGCTGCTGCAGGCCGTCCAGACCACGGGGAGCCTGCGTTCCGCTGCCATATCCATGGGCATGGCCTACACCAAGGCGATCCGCATGCTCAAGGTGGCGGAAAGGTCGATGGGGGTCAATCTCACGAGCCGCACGATCGGTGGCTCCGGAGGCGGCGGCTCTCGTCTGACCCCCGAGGCACTCGACCTGCTAGAGCGCTACGAGCGCTGGAGCGCCGCCTGCCGCGGCTTCGGCACGCGCTCCTTTGACGAGTGCTTCGACGGCTTCGGGGCAGGCGCTGCCGCGAAGGACGTTTCGGACGACGCCTCCCGCGGCCGCATAGGCGTCGTGGTCATGGCCTCGGGCCTAGCCAGCCGCTTCGGCTCGAACAAGCTCGTCGCCCCGCTGGCGGGCACCCCCGTCCTCGAGCGCACGCTGCGCTCGCTGCCCCTCGACCTGGTCGACCCCGTGGTCGTCACGCGCTGGCGGGAGGTCCAGGACCTCTGCGACCGCCTCGGCGTGCGCTCGATCAGGCACGAGCTGCCGCTCCAGAGCGACACGGTCCGCATGGGACTCTCGCTCGACGCCGGCTGGGACGGCTGCATGTTCGTCACGGGCGACCAGCCCCTCCTGGGCGAGAGGAGCGTCCGCTCCCTGGTGAGGGCCTTCCGCGAGGACCCCACGCGCGTCGTGCGCCTGGCCTGGCAGGGCAAGGCCGGCGGCCCCGTCCTCTTCCCGGCATCCTGCTTCGAGGGACTGAGGGGCCTCGAGGGCGACGTGGGCGGGACGGGGCTCCTGAAGAAGGATCCCGAGCTGGCCCGACGGATCCGCCTGGTGGAGGCCGAGCGCCCGGAGGAGCTCGAGGACGTGGACACGCCCGACGAGCTCGCCCGTCTCGAGCGCCTGGTCAGGGGGGAGTAGCGCCTTCGTTTGCGGATTGGCGCGGACGCCTGCGGGCGCCCGCAGCGAGTAAGGAGATGGTTCGCATGAAGCTGATCAAGGGTGGCATGCTCGTACTGCCCGACGGCCTGGTGCGTGGTGACGTGGTGCTGGACGGCGCCAAGGTCGCGCGCATAGCTGCCAGCATCGAGGCCACGGACGCCGACGAGGTCGTGGACGCCAGCGGCTGCTGGGTCTTCCCGGGCTTCATCGACGCCCACACGCACATGCAGTGCTGGACGGGCATGGACTGGACGGCGGACAGCTTCGAGACGGGCACCCGCGCCGCCGCCTGCGGTGGCACCACGACCATCGTGGACTACGCAACCCAGGACAAGGGTATGACGCTGGCGGAGGCCCTCAAGGAGTGGCACTCCCGCGCGGACGGCACCTGCACCTCCAACTACGCCTTCCACATGGCCATGGCGGACTGGAACGAGCGTACCAGGGCAGAGGTCGACGACATGTTCGACGCGGGCATCGTGTCGTTCAAGACCTACTTCGCCTACGACCACCTGCGCCTGGACGACGCGCAGACCCTCGAGGTCCTGGAGTCGATCAAGGACCGCGGCGGCATCCTCTGCGTCCACTGCGAGAACGGCACCCTCGTGAACGAGCTCCAGTGCCGCACGCTCGCCCGCGGCGTCACGGGCCCCGAGGGGCATCCCATGAGCCGCCCGGACGTCTGCGAGGCGGAGGCCATCTCGCGCCTGTGCTACCTCGCGGAGCTCTCGGGTGCTCGCATCAACATCGTGCACCTCTCCACCGCGCTGGGACTCGAGGCCATCCGCGACGCGAAGGCGCGCGGCGTCGACGTCGCAGTCGAGAGCTGCCCCCAGTACCTCCTGCTCGATGACACCCGCTACCTCGAGCCCGGCTTCGAGGGCGCCAAGTACGTCATGAGCCCCCCGCTGCGCAAGCCCCATGACGTGGCCGTGCTGCGGCAGGCGGTCTGCGACGGAGAGATCGACACCCTCGCCACCGACCACTGCGCCTTCAACCTCAAGGGCCAGAAGGACCGCGGCGTCGGCGACTTCACCAGGATTCCCAACGGCGGTCCCGGCGTGGAGCATCGTCCCGCGCTGATCATGACCAGTTTCGCCGACGCGCTTGGCCCCCAGGACTTCTGCCGCCTCATGAGCGAGAACCCCGCCAAGGTCTTTGGGATGTATCCCCGCAAGGGTGTGCTAGCCGAGGGCGCTGACGCGGACGTCTGCGTCTGGGACCCCAACTGCCGCTGGACCATCCAGGCGGCGACGCAGCACCAGAACGTCGACTACACGCCCTACGAGGGCTTCGAGGCCCAGGGACGCGCGAAGTACGTCTTCGTCAACGGCGTCCTCGTCGCGCGCGACGGGGAGCCCACGGGCGAGAAGCCCGGCAGCTACGTCAGCAGGTAGCGCGTCCCGACCATCAGGTTCCAGCGTCTGTGGCGAGGTGTCACGGATGAAAGAAGAAAGGAAGAGCATGAACAAGAAGGCAATCGTCACCGACAAGGCCCCCGCCGCGCTTGGCCCCTACTCCGCCGCCATCCAGGCCGAGGGCGTTTCGATCAACGTCTCGGGCCAGCTGCCCGTCGACCCCGCCACCGGCGAGTTCGCCGGCGACGACATCCAGACCCAGACCCGCCAGAGCCTGACCAACATCAAGAACATCCTCGAGGCTGCCGGCGCCAGCATGGCCGACGTCGTCGAGACCACGGTCCTCCTCACCGACATCGCCGAGTTCGGTCCCATGAACGAGGTCTACGCCGAGTTCTTCGAGGCCCCGTACCCCGCGCGCGCCGCCTTCCAGGTCGTGGCCCTGCCCAAGGGTGCCAAGGTCGAGATCAAGGCCGTCGCCAGGGTCTAGCGGAGAGGCTCGCGGTCGTCGCGTGCTGTGACATTGGGAGCCCTGGGCGGAGAGTCGCCCGGGGCTCCCTCGTGTCGAGGGACGAGACGGGCGCGGCAGCCAGGCGAATGCCGACCGAAGCCTGGTCCGTGGCTTCGCAGGCAGGCGTTATGTTTCTAAAAATATTACGTATCCGCAGGTCACAGGCCTAGTTCTTGGGGTCGTTCGCCTGGTTTCGACTATCTTTTGCCTTGCTTTAGGCGCACGATGAGGGTGCATGGAATAGTCCTCCCTGACCGTGCCGAACCGACGTTTTGCTGGGGGGGGTAGCGCGTGCCGCGACGTTCGCACGCGCCTGTTCATCGGAGCATCACATGGACGAGAGACTTGTCATTGCGGCCTCTGCGCAGGAGGCGGCCAAGCTGGCTGCCTCGGGCGCGGGCTACCTCGCCGGAGGGACCGAGCTCAACAGGCTCGGCTCGAAGCTGCACTACGAGAAGCTGGTTTCGATTCGTCGCATCGCCGAGCTCGCCAAGGTCGAGGCCAAGGGCGACGAGGTCCGCATCGGCGCGGCGGTGACCTTCCAGGACGCCCTCCAGAGCGAGCTGGTACCCGCCTACCTCAAGGAGGCCTTGCTCTTCATGGGCTCGCGCACCAAGCGCAACATGGCCACCGTCGGTGGCAACGTCGCATGCTGGCGTGACGACTCCTACCTCGCGGCGACGCTCCTTGCCGTCGGCGCGAGCGTCGAGCTCATGAACGAGACGGGCGCGACGAGGCGTCTGGGCCTCGAGGAGTGGGCTGCCACGCAGCCGGAGCACAGGCTCGTCTGTCGCCTCATCGTCCCGGCCAAGCCTGGCAGGGTCGTCTCCAAGCGCTACGCCAACACGATGGAGAGCCTCTCGTACCTCGTCGTCTCGCTCTGCCAGGACGGTGACGCCGCTCGCGTGGCGCTGACGGTCAAGGGCGTGGGTGCGTTCGTCTCGCCCGAGCTCTCCGAGGCGGCGGCGCGCGGTGCCGGCGAGGACGAGCTGGTCGAGCTCGCCTACGGGCTCGACGTGGCCGTTCCCAGCGACATGTACGGAAGCGAGAGATACAAGCGCTACCTCGCGGGTGTCACCCTCGCTCGTATGCTTGAGGACGGCGGAAGGGATGGTGCGCGATGAGGATCGAGTGCAAGATTGACGGGCGCGAGCGCAGCTTCGAGCTCGACCCGACGCTGTCCCTGCGCGAGCTCCTGGTGAGGAACGGCGACTTCTGCGTGCGTGACAGCGACGACGGCGAGGGCTTCTGCGGGTCCGACACCGTGCTGGTGGACGGCACCCCGGTGTACGCCAACCTCATGCTTGCGGGCGAGGTCGACGGGCGAGAGGTTCGCACCCCCGCCGGCCTGGCCGAGCCGGGCAAGCTGAGCTTCGTCCAGCAGGCGCTCATCGACGCCGGCGTGGTGCAGAGCGCCTACAACTCCCCCGCCACGGCGCTCATCCTCACCTGGCTCCTCGAGAACGAGTCCAACCTCACGCGCGAGCAGGTGAAAGACGCCCTGTCGGGCATCTACATCCGAGACGCCAGCTACGAGAACTACTACCTGGCGGTCAAGCTCGCCTGCGAGCTCCGCGACAAGGGCCGCTACGAGTCGACCATCGCTCCGGACTTCCGTCCCGAGCTCAGCTACGTCGGCAAGCCCGGCTCCAAGGTGGACGGCCCCCAGCTCGTGAGGGGGGAGCGCGCCTTCGTGGAGGACTTCGTCGACTCCGACGCCTGTCACCTGGTCATGCTCCGCTCGCCCTATGCCTCTGCCTACATCAACTCCATCGACGCGAGCGCGGCGGAGGCCCTGCCGGGCGTCATCGCCGTCATCACCTGCTTCAACTGTCCCGACATCACCTACATGCAGGCCGGGCAGGGCAACCCCGAGCCCTCCCCGCACGACACCAGGCTCTTTAACCACAAGGTCCGCTTCGTGGGCGACCGCGTGGCGGCCGTCATCGCCGAGACCAAGGAGATAGCCCAGGAGGCCTGCGGTCTCATCAGCGTCGACTACCAGGTCCTGGACCCGGTCTTCTCCGTCGAGGAGGCCATGGCCGAGGGTGCGCCGCGCGTGCACGACGGCATCGTGGAGTACGGCGTCGGCGCCCCCGAGGACCTGGACGAGTACAACAAGGACGCCGGCGATGAGCGCGAGGGCAAGGTTTTCTATCCCTTCCCGCTGAGGGCCGACATCCACAAGAACATCGCCGCCTCCAACAAGGGCGGCATCGGCGACGTCGAGCGTGGCTTCGCCGAGGCGGACGCCATCGTGGACGAGACCTACCGCACCACCAACGTGCAGCAGGCCCCCCTCGAGCCGCACCTCTGCTACGCCAAGATGGAGGGCGGGCGCCTCCAGGTCTATGCCTCCACGCAGGTTCCCTACCACGTGCGCCGCATCGTCTCGTGGGTCTGCGGGCTCCCCCAGAACAAGATCCACGTGGTCAAGACCAGGGTCGGCGGCGGCTATGGCTCCAAGCAGGACATCCTCGTCGAGGACGTCTGCGCCTACGCGGCCTACGCCACGCATCGTCCGGTCTACTACCGCCACACCCGCGCCGAGGAGCTCGTGGCCGCCTCCGCGCGCCACCCCATGCGCGTGCGCGTGAAGATGGGCGCCAAGAAGGATGGCAGCATCACGGCGATCTTCATGGAGGTGCGCGCCAACACCGGCGCCTACGGCAACCACTGCCTCACGGTTCCCATGAACTCCTGCTCCAAGGTGCTCCCGCTCTTCAAGGTCGACAACATGGCCTACGACCTCATCACCTACTACTCGAACAAGCTCCAGCCCGGTGCCTACCAGGGCTACGGCACGCCCAAGGGCAGTTACGGCATCATGATGGCCATGGCCCAGCTGGCCGAGAGGCTCGGCATCGACTTCAAGGACATGGCGGTCAAGAACCACGTCGAGACGGGCTACCGCCTCGAGATCCTGAAGGGCCTCGGCGAGGGCCGCGAGGGCAACGTGGTTCCCGTCGGCTCCTGCGGCCTGGACGAGTGCATCAGGCGCGGCTGCGAGATGATCGAGTGGGGCAAGCGCGAGGAGTCCGACGACCCCGACTGGAAGATCGGCAAGGGCTTCGCGATGATCATGCAGGGCAGCGGCCTGCCCGGCCTGGACCACGCGGAGGCGATCTGCAAGCTCGAGACCGACGGCACCGTGATCCTGAACAGCGGCGGGGCGGACATCGGCACCGGCCTTGATACCATCTCGACCAAGGTGGCGGCGGAGATACTCCACCTTCCCCTCGAGCTGGTCAGCGTCATCTCTGGCGACACCGACTCCGCCGCCTTCGACACGGGTTCCTACGCCTCGTCGGGTACCTTCTTCAGCGGCAACGCCTCCGTGGACGCCGCCCGCAAGCTCGCCCGCGGCATCATTGCCGAGGCCGCCCTGCAGATGGGGGAGGACGAGGCGGACCTGGAGCTTCGGTATCCGGGAGAGGTGCACTCCACCAGGACCGACGCGACCCTGAGCTACGGAGACCTCTCACACGCCTGCTGCGCCGGCGACGGCCGCGGCCAGGTGGTGGCGCACGGCAGCTTCATCACCACGGCCAACGCCATCCCCTATGGCGCCCACTTCGCGCAGGTGGCGGTCAACGTCCGCACGGGCCAGGTCAAGGTGCAGAAGTACTACGCGCTCCAGGACGCCGGCACGCCCATCAATCCCGAGCTCGCACAGTGCCAGATGTACGGCGCCGCGCTCAAGTCCATCGGCCACACCCTCTACGAGGACATGACCATCGACGAGAAGGGCCGTCCCCTGCGCACCACGCTCACGGACTACGGCGTGCCCATGATCTTCGAGCAGCCAGACGACTTCAAGGCGGTCATGGTGGATGTCAACGACGCCGACGGCCCCTTCGGTGCGAAGTCCATCTCCGAGATCGCCTGCAACGGCGCGGCCCCTGCCATCGGCAACGCCATCCACGACGCCTGCGGCGTCTGGATGCGCAGCTGGCCCATGACGCCGGAGAAGGTCCTGAGGGAGCTCGGAAGGATCTGACGTCCCCGCCAGATACTCTTCACGTTGTGAGCGGTACGTTTTCTAACCTAAGCGGCACGCAATGGCCAATCTCTCACTTTTGAAGCTTTTGTGAGGGATTGGCCATTAGACTTTTCGTCTTGTTGTCATACAAAAAGTCTTTAGGGGGGACGTACTCATGGCAGCAGACGATCTGAAAGAGTTGAGGAAGTTCGACGGAAAGCCCAGCTGGGGGGCCAGTGTCCCGCACGCGCTGCAGCACGTGCTGGCCATGATCGTGGGCAACATCACGCCGCCCATCATCATCGCCTCGACCCTGGGGCTTCCCGACTCGGACAAGGTCATCCTGATCCAGGCATGCATGCTCATCGCGGGCATCACCACGCTCGTGCAGCTGCTCTCTCCCTTCGGCGTGGGCATGGGCCTTCCCAACGCCATGGGCGTCGCCTTCGCGTACCTGCCCATCCTGCTCACCATCGGCAAGGCCTATGGCGTCTCGGGCATCCTTGGCGCCCAGCTGGTCGCGGCGTTCCTCTCCATCTTCATCGGCATGGCCATGGAGAAGATCCGCCCGCTCTTCCCGCCCGTCGTCAGCGGCACCGTGGTGCTCTGCATCGGCCTCTCGCTCTATGGCACGGCCATGAACTACATCGGCGGTGGCGCGTCCAACCCCAACTTCGGGGCACCGGCCTACGTGGGCGTCGCGGCCCTCGTCCTGGTGGTCACCCTGGCGTTCAACTTCTTCGGCAGGGGCATCCTCAAGACCCTGGGCATTCTCTTCGGGCTGCTCGTGGGCTACGTGGTCTGGGCCATCTTCATCGGCGTCGACACCTCGGGCATCGCCAGCGCCGCCTGGGTCGCGCTTCCGCAGCCCCTGCACTTCGGCCTGACCTTCGAGCCCAGCGCGATCGTCGCCATGATCCTCATGTACGTGGTACAGGCCGTCCAGACCATCGGCGACGTCTCGTCCACCACGGCCGGCGGCTTCAACCGCCAGGCGACCGACAAGGAGCTGGGTGGTGCCGTCAAGGGCACGGGCGTCTGTGGCATGCTGGGCGCGCTGCTCGGAGGCTTCCCCTCCGATCCCTTCAGCCAGAACGTGGGCATCATCGTCACCACGAAGGTCGTCGCCAAGCGCGTCTTCGTCATCGTGGGCACCATGCTCATCGTGGCCGGCCTCATCCCGAAGTTTGGAGGCCTCATGACCTCCATCCCCAACTCCGTGCTGGGCGGCGCCACGCTCTCGGTCTTCGCGGCGATCACCATGTCGGGCATCCAGCTCATCACCGAGCAGCCCCTCAACTACCGCAACCGCATGATCGTGGGCGTCTCGCTGGCAGTGGCCGTGGGCCTCACCAACGTGCCTGCCGTCCTGGGCTTCCTGCCCGCCGAGGTCGCCAGCGTCATCACCGGCTCGCCCATCATCACCGGCTTCGTCGTCTCGTTCCTGCTGAACGTCATCGTTCCCGAGGACGACTCCGAGGCGGAGGAGTAGGGGTCCCGCTCGGACCAGGGCTTCCGGTACCGGCACGCCGCTAGCGCAGCTGAACGAGCTCCTTCTTCTGGAGGCTCCCGGCAAGTACGGGGGCCTCCAGCCTCAGGTGGGAGGCGAGCCTGCGCGCGTCCTCGAGCGTCGACTCGTCCTCCGCCTGGTTGACGAGGACGACGTCGAAGTCGAGCAGTCCCAGCCCGAACTCCGCGTCCAGGAGGCGCGCCAGGTCCTCGGGGCGCACTGGGTCGTCCATCGAGGCTCCCGTGCGCTCGCAGTAGAGCTCGGGGCGATGCACCACCTCGCGGACGGGGCGCCCGAAGCCCGACGCCCCCATCACCAATATGGTCCTGGCGCTTCCCTCGGGAATCACGGGCTCCCAGGTCTCGTGCGCCTTGAGCGGCAGCTGCCGGGAGCCATCCGCCTCGACCAGCACGTAGGGCGAGGTCTGTGCGAGCTCCGCGGGCGAGAGGGTCGCGGGAGCGCCGAGCTTGCCGCCCTTGCCCAGGCCGCCCACGCACACCACCCCTCGTGTGGCGCCCGCCCGTGCGAGGTCCTCGCGGCTGGGGTCCACGAGGGTCTCGATTCCCTCGAAGGGGAGGAAGTGCGTGGTGGTCGTCAGGATCACCGCAAGTCCTAAGCACTTGTCCCCAGAGGGGGCCGATGACATGCCACCGGTGGCCGCGGTCACAAGGCCTTCCTCGCTGCCCGAAAGTTCCTCCGAGAGGGTCCTGAGCAGGGTTGTCTTGCCGCCGCTACCCACCACGCAGGTGATTCCGGGTGCCACTCGCAGAAAATCGCCAATAAGCATTAGACTACCTAATCCTTAGTAATATACTGGGGCGAACACGGACCGGCGGGCCTTCCGTGGCCTGCTGGCAACATCGTAGCAGCCGGTCTTCTCGCCCTCGGGGGCCTTTTTTCTGCGCGTCGTTATAGGCGCCCAGAAACAGCGATGCATGGCGGAGGGGCCGCTGCGGCGGGACGACGGAACAGCTCCTGTGATGCCGGGCGAGGGGGCCTGCCGCAGGGCGAGTGGGGAGTGGTCGCATGCTGGTCGTGATGAGGGGCGCCGGGGACCTCGCCTCGGGCATCGCCCTGCGCCTGCGTCGCGCGGGCATGGAGGTCGTCATGTGCGACATCGCCGTCCCCACGGCCGTGCGGCGCACCGTCGCCTTCTCTGAGGCCATCCGCCTGGGGCAGGCAAGGGTCGAGGACCAGCCCGCTCGGCGGGCCGCGGACGCCGCGGAGGCCCTGCGCATCGCACGCTCGGGCGAGGTGGCGGTTCTGGTCGACCCCGAGGGCAGGGTTATCGAGGAGCTCCATCCCGACGTGGTGGTGGACGCCATCCTGGCCAAGCGCAACCTGGGCACGAACAAGGGCATGGCACCCGTGGTCATAGGCGTGGGTCCCGGCTTCACGGCCCCCATCGACTGCCATGCCGCGGTCGAGACCAAGCGCGGCCACGAGCTCGGGCGCGTCTACTACGAGGGCACCCCCATCGCCAACACCGGCATTCCCGGCATCATCGCGGGCCACGGCGCGGACCGCGTGCTGCGCGCACCTGCTGACGGCGCCTTCGAGCCCGTGCTCAAGATCGGTGACGTGGTCAAGGCCGGCGAGGTCGCGGCATACGTCGCGGGCGAGCCCATGCCCTGTACCATCGACGGCGTGCTGCGTGGCCTCCTGCAGGAGGGCGTGCCCGTCACCCGTGGCATGAAGTCCGGTGACATCGACCCGCGCGGCAACCCAGAGCACTGCCTGACCGTCTCCGACAAGGCGCGCGCCATCGGCGGCGGCGTCCTCGAGGCGATTCTCCACTTCAGCTCCCAGGCACTTGCCTGACGGCCGGGGGAGAGCGGCCACCCCTCCGCCCGTTCGACCGACCTCGCCGCCCGCTACGAGCGGGCTCCGCACGAGAAAGGAACCCCATGAACGACTCCCGCGACTCCATGCGCGACCAGGACTTCGTACGCAGACTCATCGAGGAACTCGAGGCCGGGCGTCCCGTCGCCCTCTGCACTGTGCTCGCCACGCGCGGCTCCATGCCACGCGGTGCGGGCGCTCGCATGGCGGCCTTCGCTGACGGGGACTTCATGGGCACCGTGGGCGGAGGCAGGGTCGAGCAGATGGCGCTGGACCGTGCCCTCGCCCTGGCGGCAGGCACGGGCGAACCCTTCCTCGAGTGGCTCACCATGGAGACCACGGGCATGGCCTGCGGCGGGGACGCGCTCATCGCCTGCGACCTGCTGGGAAGGGTCGACCTGGACGCCCTGAGAGACGCCCAGAGGCCCAATGCCCAGAGCCAGCCTGGCGTGTACTGCGAGAGCTGGGAGGGCGGCGCGCATCACGCGGAGGTCCTCTCCCTCGACGAGCTCGCCTCCGACGACTCCCGAGCGACCCTCGAGGCGCCCCTCTGGGACGAGGCGAGCAAGAGCTACGCCGAGCCCCTGGGCTCCGACCCCGTCGCCTACGTCTTTGGTGCGGGCCACGTCTCGCACGCGCTGGTGCCCGTGCTCGCGAGCGTGGGCTTCAGGGTCGTGGTGTATGACGACCGTCCCGAGCTCGCAGTGGCGGAGCGCTTCCCCGCGGCGGAGCGCGTGCTCTGCGGTGACTTCCGCTCCCTGGGCGAGCAGGTCCAGGTGAGCCGGCGCGACTACGTGGTGGTAGCGACCCATGGCCACGCTGCGGACATAGACGTCCTGGAGCGCATCGCCCCGGCGGAGCCCGTCTACACCGGCTGCCTGGGCAGCGCCCGCAAGTCCGCCTTCGCCAGGGGCGTCCTGGCGAAGCGTGGCGTCTCCCAGGCGTGGATCGACTCGCTCTGCATGCCCATCGGCGACGACATCCTGGCCGTCACGCCCGGAGAGATCGCCATCTCGATCACGGGGGAGATGATCCGCCGCCGCGCGGAGCTGCGTCCCGTGCGTCCGCACGAGCACTGAGGCCTAGGGCATGGCCCTGGCGGGCACTCAGGCATTGGCCCCGCAAGGGGAGGTTCGTTGGAAGAGAGGTAGCACAATGAACGCAAACGTCACCAGGCGCGGCTTCGTAGCCGCAGCAGCGGCTGCCGGAACCCTTGGTGCCACCGCCTGTTCGAAGCCGACAGACAGCTCGGGCGCCACGTCCACGACGTCCGGGCAGGCCGCGACCGACACCGCCAAGGCGCTGACCGTCTTCGCGGCGGCGTCTCTCACCGAGTCTCTCACCGAGGCCGGCAAGGCCTTCGCCAAGGAGGGCAACGCCGAGCCCACCTACAACTTCGACTCCTCGGGCACCCTCAAGACCCAGATCCAGGAGGGCGCGGACTGCGACGTGTTCATCTCCGCCGCGCCCAAGCAGATGAACGCCCTGGACATCGACGCCGAGAAGGGCAACGACGACAAGCTCGACTTCGTCGACCACTCGACCCGAATCGACCTGCTCGAGAACAAGGTCACGCTCGTCGTCCCCGAGGGCAACCCCAAGAACGTCAAGAGCTTCGAGGACCTCAAGTCCCTGCTCACGTCCGGTGGGGTGCTTCTTGCCATGGGCAACTCCGACGTGCCCGTGGGCCAGTACACCCAGAAGATCTTCACCTACTTCGGCCTGGACGAGGCGAGCCTCTCTTCCGCCGGGGTACTCTCGTACGGCAGCAACGTGAAGGAGGTCACGGCGCAGGTCAAGGAGGCGTCCGCCGACTGCGGCATCATCTACAAGACCGACGCCACCTCCGCGAAGCTCACCGTGGCGGACGAGGCCACCGAGAAGATGTGTGGCAGGGTCATCTATCCCGCGGCCGTGCTCAAGGGCTCCAAGAACGCCGATGCCGCCAAGTCCTACCTCGAGTTCCTCCAGGGCCCCGACGCCTCCGCCGCCTTCGAGGCCGTGGGATTCACGCCGCTCAAGAAGTAACGGTCCATGGACTGGTATCCGCTCATAAACTCGCTGAGGGTGGCCGCCGTCTCGGCCACCCTCGTGTTCTTCCTGGGAATCTGGTTCGCCGACGTCGTCGCCCGCCTGCCGAGGGTTGTCAAGGGCGTGCTGGACGTCGTCCTGACCCTTCCCCTGGTCCTGCCGCCGACGGTCGTGGGCTATCTGTTGCTCATCCTGCTCGGGCCGCGCCGACCCATCGGTGCCTGGCTCCTGGACAACCTCTCGCTCAGGCTCACCATGGTCTGGTACGCGGCGATCTTCGCCTCGGTCGTCGTGAGCTTCCCCCTCATGTACCGCACGGCCCGCGGCGCCTTCGAGTCCTTCGACCAGACCCTCGCCGATGCCGCCCACACCCTGGGTCGCTCCGACGCCTGGGTGTTCTGGCGCGTCAAGCTGCCCTGCTGCCGCCAGGGCATCATGGCCGGCGTGGTCCTCGCCTTCGCGCGTGCGCTGGGGGAGTACGGCGCCACCTCGATGGTCTGCGGCTACACGCCCGGCTCCACGGCGACGGTCTCGACCACCGTGTACCAGCTCTGGCGCACGGGCGACGACGCGGGGGCGCTCGCCTGGGTGCTCGTGAACCTCGCCATCTCCGCCGTGGTGCTCCTGGCGGTCAACCTCATGGAGCGTCGCGAGCGCGAGTCCGCGGTCGTGGGGAGGTGGTCGTAGTGTCCCTCCTCGTGGACGTCAGGAAGCGCCTGGGGGGCTTCTCGCTGGACGTGGCCTTCGAGCTCGAGCGCCCCCACGAGGTCGTCGCCCTCCTGGGCGCCTCGGGCTGCGGCAAGTCCCTCACCCTCAAGTGCATCGCGGGAATAATGCGGCCCGACGAGGGACGCATCGTGCTCGACGACCGCGTGCTCTTCGACTCCGAGGCGGGCATCGACCTCCCTGCCCAGCAACGCCGCGTGGGATACCTCTTCCAGAGCTACGCCCTCTTCCCCAACATGAGCGTGGAGCAGAACGTCATGGCGGCGATCCGCGCGGGCAGCAGGCAGGAGCGCCGCAAGAGGGCGCGCCGCGAGCTCGAGGCCCTGCACGTGGGCGAGCTGGCCGCGCGACGTCCCCGGGAGCTCTCGGGCGGGCAGCAGCAGCGCTGCGCGATGGCCCGCATCTTCGCGAGCGACCCGGAGCTCCTGCTCCTGGACGAGCCCTTCTCCGCCCTCGACGGTTACCTGCGCTGGCAGCTCGAGCTCGAGCTCGCGGACACGCTGAGGCGCTTCCCGGGCGGGGTGGTCTACGTCTCGCACAACCGCGACGAGGTGTATCGCATGTGCGACGGCGTCTGCGTGGTGAGCGACGGCCGCTCGGGCCCCAAGATGGGCATGCGCGAGCTCTTCGAGGCGCCGCGCAGCCTCGCCGCGGCCCTCATCTCGGGATGCAAGAACGTCTCGCCCGTCAGCGCTCTGCCGGACGGGAGCCTGCGCTGCGAGACCTGGGGCGTGACGCTCTTTTGCGAGGTCCCCTTCGGGCTCGACGTCACGCACGTGGGGATCCGCGCCCACTACCTGCACATGGGCGAGGGAGAGAACCGCATTCCCTGCGTCGTGGACCGCATCATAGACAGCAGCTTCTCTACCATCGTGATGCTGCGGACGCCGGCCGGCGGCCTCCTGCGCTACGAGTGCGAGAAGGACGCATGGGAGGGCCTCGAGGCGGGGGAGAGCTGCGTGGTCCACGTCGCCAGGAGGGACGTGCTTCCGCTCGGGGAAGGTGGGGCGAGGTGAGGGACGGTCAGGGACGCAGCATCGAGTACCTGCGCGTCTCGGTAACCGACCTCTGCAACTGCCGCTGCCAGTACTGCATGCCCGCAGGCGGCGTGCCCATGCTCGCGCACGACCAGATCCTCTCGTTCGAGGAGATCGTCGAGGTCGTCGCAGCCTGCGCCGAGCTCGGCGTGCACAAGGTCCGGCTCACGGGCGGTGAGCCGCTCGTGCGTCGTGGCATCGTCGACCTCGTGCGCATGCTCGCAGATGTGCCGGGCATCGACGAGCTGGCGCTGACCACCAACGCCACGCTCCTGGCGCCCCTGGCGGCACCCCTGCGCGAGGCGGGGCTCGGCCGCCTCAACGTGAGCCTCGACACCCTCGACTCCGTGCGCTACGAGCTCATCACGCGCGGAGGCAGGCTGCGCGACGTGCTCGCGGGCCTCGAGGCAGCGCACGACGCGGGCTTCTCGCGCACCAAGCTCAACGCGGTCCTCATGGGTGGCGTCAACGACGTGGACGTGCGTCCCCTCGCGGAGCTCGCGCGCGACGGTGCGTACGGCATCTCGAGCGTGCGCTTCATCGAGCTCATGCCCATGGGGGAGTGCGCCTCGTGGCCGTCTGGCCGCTTCGTGCCCGCGGACGTGGTGCTCGACCGTGTGGGGGAGCTCGAGTTCGTGGGACAGGACGGCGTCTCGCAGGTATTCTCGGCACCGGACTGGAAGGGGACGGTCGGCCTCATCCGGCCGCTGAGCCACAAGTTCTGCAGCGGCTGCACGCGCCTCAGGCTCACGGCGGATGGCATGGTCAAGCCCTGCCTGCACTCAGGGCAGGAGATTCCCGTGCGAGGGCTGCATGGGGAGGAGCTCGCGCATGCACTACGCGGGGCCATCGCCGCCAAGCCCGCGGAGCATCACCTGAGCGCGGCGCTGGGCCAGGTGAGCGAGAGCCTGCGCGCGATGAACGAGATTGGAGGATGAGGATGGAAGAGCTCACCCACTTCAACGAGCAGGGCCGGGCGCGGATGGTGGACGTCTCGGCAAAGGAGAGGACCCAGCGCGTCGCCCGGGCGGGCGGCAGGGTGCTCATGAGCCCGGCGACGCTCGAGCTCGTGCGCACGGGCGGGATCAAGAAGGGGGACGTCCTGGCCGTGGCCCAGGTCGCGGGCATCATGGCAGCCAAGCGCTGCTGGGAGCTGATTCCCATGTGCCACCCCATCCAGCTCACGGGGGTGGACGTGTCCTTCTCCCTCGAGGAGGACGGCATCGCGCTCGAGGCGAGCTGCCGCTGCTGCGGCGAGACGGGCGTCGAGATGGAGGCGATGACCGCAGCCTCCGTGGCAGCCCTGACTATCTATGACATGTGCAAGGCGGTCCAGCGCGACATGGTGGTGACAGACGTCCGCCTCCTCGAGAAGGACGGCGGAAAGAGCGGGCACTTCGTACGGCCCGAGGGGGAGGGGGAGCATGGGAAGCACGCTGAGTGACGCACGGGAGGGCGAGGTCGTCTCCTGCTGCGTCAGCGAGCGCAAGGGCATCCGCAAGCATGCGGTCGACGCCATCGAGCTCAGGGTGGGCGTGGGCATCGAGGGCGACGCCCACGCCGGCAACTGGCACCGCCAGGTGAGCCTGCTCGGTGACGAGTCGGTTGACACCATGCGGGACAGGGGGGTGGAGCTCAAGGCGGGGGACTTCGCCGAGAACATCCTGACGCGCGGCCTCGCCCTGAGGGAGCTTCCCGTGGGGACGGCGCTCGAGGTGGGACCCTGCCTCCTCGTGGTGACCCAGATCGGCAAGACCTGCCACAACGACTGCGAGATCCGTCGCCTGGTGGGCATCTGCGTCATGCCCACCGACGGCATCTTCTGCGTGGTGGTGCGTGGCGGCACGGTACGTCCGGGCGACGCGATCCGCGTGCTCGATGAGGAAGCGGTCAAGCAGCTGTGAGCGCGGTGCGCGCGCGAGGCTCAAGGAGGTTGGCATGAGGCAGATTAGGACAGAGGACGCCGTCGGGCACGTGCTGTGCCACGACATGACGCAGATCATCCCGGAGGACGACGGGGACCGCAAGCGCTACAAGGGCGCGCGCTTCCGCAAGGGGCATGTGGTCGAGGCGGAGGACATCCCCGTGCTCCTCTCCATGGGCAAGCGCAACATCTACGTCTGGGAGATGGACGAGACGAAGGTGCACGAGGACGAGGCGGCCCAGCGCCTGGCGGCGCTCTGCCTCGGCGAGGGCCTGGAGCCCGCCGGCGAGCCTCGCGAGGGCAAGATCAACCTGCGTGCGACCTGCGACGGCGCCTTCGTCGTGGACTCCGGGCGGCTCGTCGCCGTGAACTCGGTGGAGGAGGTTATGGTCGCCACCAAGCCGGGCAACATCGCCGTCCGGGCGGGCCAGGTGCTCGCGGGCACGCGCGCCATCCCCCTCGTGGTGGACAAGGCGCGGCTCGAGGCGGCCGAGGCCGCGGCCGGCGGCAGGCCCCTCATGCGCGTCGCGCCGTACCGCCTGAAGACGGCGGGCATCCTGACCACGGGCTCCGAGGTGGCAGCCGGCATCATCAAGGACCGCTTCACCCCCGTGGTCGAGGAGAAGCTCAGGGGCGTCGGCGTCGTCACCACGCAGCGCGAGGTCGTGGACGACGGCATGGACAACCTCCTGGCAGCCCTCGCCCGCATGCGCGAGACGGACGTGGACCTCATCATCTGCACCGGCGGCATGAGCGTCGACCCGGACGACAACACGCCCGGTGCCATCAAGGGCTCGGGAGCGCGCATCGTGACCTACGGCGCGCCCGTGCTTCCCGGGGCCATGATGCTCCTGGGCTACTACGACGGGGAGTTTGGCGGCGCGGGTGCGACGGGTGCCTCGGGGCGTCCCGTCATGGGGCTCCCCGGTTGCGTCATGTACAGCAAGACCACCATCTTCGACCTGGTGCTCCCGCGCATCGCCGCCGGCGTCGAGCTGGGCAAGCGCGACTTCGTGGTCCTGGGCGAGGGGGGCATGCTCTGATGGCGGAGGGACCTGGGAAGGGCTACCAGGCGGCGGTCGTCACCGTGAGCGACCGCTGCTCGCGCGGGGAGCGCGAGGACGCGAGCGGCCCGGCGCTGAGGGACTTCCTCGAGGGGGTGGGCTACGACGTCGTGGCGAGCGAGGTCGTGCCCGACGAGCAGGCGCAGATCGAGCGCGTCCTGCGCGCCCTGGTCGCCCGGGACGTCGCCCTGGTCGTGACCACGGGAGGCACGGGCTTCTCGCCACGTGACGTCACGCCCGAGGCGACCGCCGCGGTCTGCGAGCGCATGGTCCCCGGCATCCCGGAGGCGATGCGCGCCGCATCGATGGCGATCACGCCGCACGGCTGCCTCTCGCGCGAGGCCTGCGGGATCTGCGGTGGCAGCCTGGTGGTCAACCTGCCGGGGAGCCCCAAGGCCGCATGCGAGAATCTCTCGGCGGTGATCGGGCCGATCGCACACGGCCTGCGCATGCTGCGCGGCGGGCAGGCCGACTGCGCGGCGGGGAAGTAGGGGCGGCCCGTCCCGCCTCGGGTGGGGCTCGCAGGAGGAAGAGAGAAATGCCGCGCAGGTTGAGAATTTCCTGCGCGGCATTTCCTGTCTAGCTGGGACTTTGTGCCCTTCACGCGCAAACCAGGCATGACCTGCGCGTCACGGGAAGCCCCTCTCCTCATGCGTGCCCCATGCGCGCATGGCGTTCGCAAAATTGCTATAGACCTAACAACATATATCTTGTTAGACTAGGTTAACCACCTTCGAGGGGACTGCAGAGAGGGACGCAGGCAGGGCCTCGTCCCGCAAGCGAACAAGGAGGAAACCATGTCTCTCATCGGCAAGGAAATCGACGACTTCAGCGTCAAGGCGTTTCACGAGGACCAGGTCAAGACCATCACCAAGGCGGACGTCCTGGGCAAGTGGTCGCTGTTCTTCTTCTATCCCGCGGACTTCACCTTCGTCTGCCCCACCGAACTCGAGGAGCTGGCGGAGAACTACGCCGCCTTCCAGCAGGAGGGCTGCGAGGTCTACTCCGTCTCCTGCGACAGCGAGTACGTGCACAAGGCCTGGCACGAGGAGTCCGAGCGCATCGGGAAGGTGGACTACCCCATGCTCGCCGATCCCGCGCACGTGCTCGCGCGCAGCTTCGACGTGCTCATCGAGGACGCCGGGCAGGCGGAGCGCGGTGCCTTCATCGTCGACCCCGAGGGTCGCATCCAGGTGTACGAGGTGACGGCGGGCGGCATCGGCCGCAACGCCGTGGAGCTCCTGCGCCTGCTGCAGGCAGCGAAGTTCGTCGCCGCCCACGGCGACCAGGTCTGCCCCGCCAAGTGGCATCCCGGCAGCGCCACCCTCACCCCGGGCCTCGACCTGGTGGGCAGGCTGTAGGCGGGCCGGCGGCGTTGCCCGCAGCTCAGGTCCGCCCGCAGCTCAGGTCCGCCCGCAGCCCAGGCGCGCCCACGGCCCAGGCTCGCCTGCAGCCCAGTCCCATACGTTGCCGCGCATTCCATCTCTGGAGTGCGCGGCATTCTCGTCTGACCTGCGCCTTCGTCGGATTCGGCGCACGCTGGCGCCGCATTGCGCGCATCCTTCTCGCATGACCGCATGGGGAGGCCGTCGTCTTGGGGATATACTGGCCGTTGCACACGAGCGGAAGGGAAGACCCATGGCACAGAAGATCCAGGGGACCGAGGACCTGTTTGGCGGCTACATGCGCGCCTGGCAGCGCATGCAGGACGTCGCGCGCGAGCTCTTTGGCGCCTATGGCTTCGACATGATCGAGACCCCGGCCATCGAGCAGGTGGACACCTTCGTCCACGGCATCGGCGAGTCGACCGACGTCGTGCGCAAGGAGATGTTCCGCGTGGTCTCCGGCGCGCTCATGGAGAACCTGCTCGCCGCCGGAAGCGAGAGGGGCCTCAAGGCCAAGCAGCGCATGGCCATGCGTCCCGAGGGAACCGCCGGCGTCGTGCGCTCGGTGGTCGAGAACAACCTCGTCCCGCAGGGGGCGGCTCCCGCCAAGCTCTGGTATGCCGAGGCGATGTTTCGCGGCGAGCGTCCGCAGAAGGGTCGCCTGCGCCAGTTCCACCAGGTGGGCGTGGAGTGGTTGGGTGCGCCCGACCCGGCGGCAGACGCGGAGTGCATCATCATGCTCATGGAGTTCTACAAGCGCCTGGGCTTCGACCCCGCACGCCTGCGTCTCTCGATCAACTCGATGGGCGACGCCGCCTGTCGTCCCGCCTACCGCCAGATGGTTCGCGACTTCATCCTTGCCCACGCCGACGAGATGTGCGAGGACTGCCTGGAGCGCGCCGAGATCAACCCCCTGCGCAGCTTCGACTGCAAGAACGACCACTGCCGCGAGGTCATGGCCTCGGCGCCGCTTGCAAAAGACAACCTCTGCGACGACTGCAGCACCCACTACGAGCAGGTCAAGCGCTACCTCGACGCCGCGGGCGTCGCGTACGTCGAGGACCCCACGCTGGTCCGCGGCCTCGACTACTACACCCGCACGGTCTTCGAGGTGGAGGCGCTCGACGCGGGCGTCGGCGCCATCGGCGGCGGCGGTCGCTACGACGGCCTCGTCGAGCTCGAGGGCGGCAAGCCCACGCCCGGCATAGGCTTCGCCGTGGGCTTCGAGCGCATCGCCCTGGCCCTCGCCGCCCAGGGCGGCAGCCTCGAGACCCCGGAGGAGAGCTGCGTCTACGTGGCCTGCGCCTCTCCAGAGCAGCGCGAGGCGGTGTTCGAGGCGACGCTGGCCCTGCGCCAGGCGGGCATCCGCAGTGAGGCGGACTACCAGGGCCGCTCCCTCAAGTCGCAGTTCAAGCAGGCGGACAAGTGCCACGCCCGCCTCTGCGTGGTGCTGGGCGAGGAGGAGCTCGCGCGTGGCGTCGCCACGCTGCGCGACATGGAGTCCCACGAGCAGGTCCAGGTGCCCCTGTCCGAGCTCGCTGGCCAGGTGGCCGGCAGGATCGCCTAGGTCCAAGCTCCCGGCACCAGACGCGGGCGAAGCCCTCGCATCGCCCGCTTTCTACGAGGCCTCTGCCAGCTTGGCGGGGACCTCGTGCCCAATCAGCCTCGCGTCGTCGCGCGCGTCAAGGCCCAGGACCCTGCCCCCGCGCTGGAGCGCGAAGCCCGGGTGCCGCCTCTGCCAGAGCGACACGACGAGGGTCCAGAGCGGGATGAGCATGCAGAGGAAGGCGTACGCCGCGCTGCCGGTGGGCATGCCGACGAAGGCGCAAAGTCCCACGCAGGAGGTCGTCCAGGGAATGACCGCGGGGATGATCGCCGCGCTGCTCGAGAGGTCGAGCGCCAGCGCGCTGCCGTCGCCCTCTATCTCGTCGCAGAGCTGGGCGGTGAGCATGAGCGAGACCACCTGGTCGCAGGCGATGCAGGCGGTGACCACGCTGGTCACGAGGACTCCCGCGAAGGGCGTGGTGCGCCCCGCGAGTCGGCGCACGAAGGCGCGGATGCCCCGGAGGAGGCCCGTCTCCTCGAAGAGGCCGGAGTAGCTGGAGGCCACCGCGACGATTAACGCGATCTCGGTCATGGAGAGGACCCCACCTCCGTTCACCATGCGCCCGATGGCCAGGTTGGAGGTCCTGAAGCCGAAGAGGAGGATGCCCGGGAGCTCCCCCAGGGGGACGTGCTGGGCGAAGACGCAGAGCAGAAGCGCGCTCGCGAGGCTCGCGAGCATGGTGCGCAGGACGCTGAGCTTTGCCAGCGAGAGGACCAGCACGAGCGCGATGGGCGCGAGGACGTACCACGAGAGGTCGAAGGACGTCGCGAAGGAGCCCCTGAACGAGGGTGCCATGCCCGCGCCTCCGGCGGCGGGACCCAGCGCGGCGTAGATCAGGGCGCAGGCCACGACGGGCACGACGGAGATTCGTAGCATGCGCCCGAGGTTCTCGCGCAGGCTGCTGTGGGTGATGGTGGAGACGAGCATGGCCGTGCTCGACATGGGCGAGCAGCGGTCCCCCAGGAAGGACCCGCTGATGATGGCCCCGCCCACGATCAGGACGTCCGCCCGCATGGCCGTCGCGATGGTCATGCACACCACGCCCACGGTGGCCGAGGCGGCGAAGGAGCTGCCGGTCATCGTGGACATGAGACCGCAGAGCACGAAGGATGCCAGCGGAAGGGTGGAGGGACTTACGAGGCGGACCGAGAGGCAGGTGACGGCGGGGATGGTCCCGGCCGCGCGCCAGGAGGCGGTGAGCATGCCTATGACCACGAAGAGCACGAGCACCCTTCCTATGGAGAGGGGCCCGCGCGCGGCGACGCGCAGGAGCTCTCCCAGGCGATGCCCCCTGTGGAGGCCGTAGCCCACGAAGAGCGCGAGGCCGCAGGCCAGGGGCACGAGGAGGGAGAGGCCGAAGGCTATTCCCACGGCAAGCGACAGCGCGAACGCAGCCAGGACCAACGCCTCTGCCATCTTTTACCGCCCCTTCCAGCATCGCCTGCCCCTCGCATCCTATGGGTCTCTCGGCTGTATTTCAAACTGTTATATTTGATACTTGTAACAAAATATTCTTGTGAGTTGCGACCGGTTCACAGGCCTCGTGCGCACGGTCGCAGAACGGAGCGAGCCATGAACTTCCAGACCATGGACTACTTCGTCGCGGTGGCGGAGGAGAGGAGCTTCACCCGCGCCGCCGCGCGCCTCTCGGTCACGCAACAGACGCTCTCGGCCCACATCGCGGGCGTCGAGCGCGAGCTCGGCGTGAGGCTGCTGGAACGCAGGGTGCCCCTCTCGCTCACCCATGCCGGGGAGGTGTTCCTGGGGTATGCCCGCCGCTTCCAGGGCGAGCGGCGCACCATGGGGCGCGAGTTCATGGACATCGCGGGAGACCAGCGCGGCCTTCTGGGCGTGGGCATCGCGAGCACCCGCGGCCACATGCTCATGCCCGAGGCGGTCGCGCGCTTCCAGGAGCTCAGGCCCGGCATCGACGTGAGGCTCGTCGAGGCCGAGAACCAGGAGCTCGTCGAGCTGCTCCGGCAGGGGACCGTGGACCTGGTCGTGGCCACGGTGGACGCGGACGAGCCGGGCCTCGTGGTGCGCGAGCTCAAGCGAGAGCGCGTGGTCCTGCTGGTGTCGGAGGGGCTGCTCCGGCAGCTGTTGGGCGGGGGCTGGGAGGCCGTCGTCCGGGAGGCGGAGCGCACGGGGAGCGTGGCGGCGCTCGTGGACTGTCCCTTCATGCTCCTGGGCAGGGGAGACGAGCCGGGCGACCTCTCCCGCAGGATCCTGGGGCGCTCGGGCGTGCCGCTCAGGCCGCGGGTGGAGTCCAAGAACTCCGAGACCCTCGTCGAGCTTGCGGCGCGGGGGGTCGGCGCTTGCTTCGTTCCGGACGACCTGGCGCGGGCGGCACTCGCGGCGCACCCTGGCTCCGACCTCAGGGCCATCGGGCTGGGCCCGGACGTGGGCATCTCCATCAGCCTTGCCTGGAGGGCGTCGAGCCACGTCTGGAGCGTCATCGAGTCCTTCGCAGACCTGCTTGAGGAGCAGGTGCTGGCGGCTGTATAGGGAGCCTGGACCCTCTCGCCCGGTCTCCCGTCCTGGGACAAGGTCCCCGCCTGCTCATTTCAAGGAAAAATTTATCTTGAACGTGCTTTTGTGTCAGACTTCCCTCGAACACGCCGCCTTCACATGCAGCGGAAATACTGCGAGCGTGGATCAAGGACCGACTCCGTGCAAGTAGCGACGAGGGAGTGGCCATGAACGTTACAAAGGACCTGCCGGGCATGTCGCCCGTCGCGTCGGCGGCATCCGCGTCCAAGCCGCCTCGGGACACCGTCCAGCCCGTGTCCGCCCAGGGAAACGCGCTCCTGGACGCCGTCATGGCGACGGTGCGCACCGCGCCGGGGTCCCCCGCCTACCAGGAGTCGGGTCACGAGGACGTCAGCTACGCGGAGCTCTGGAGGCTCTCGTGCAGGGTCGCGTGGCGCCTTCTGGAAGTCGCCCCCGGACGTGCCCCCGTGGTCGTCTATGCTTCCAAGTCCTACCTCGCCGTCGCCTCCTTCCTGGGATGCCTCCTGAGCGGACATGCCTTCGTCCCCGTGGACAGCGAGCTGCCGTCATCGCGCGTGCGTGACATCGTGAGCCAGATAGAGGATGCCGCCCTCGCGTGCTGCCAGAACGTGCCGTCGTCCCTCGCGGGCGTGCTGCCCTCCGACCGCATCGTCGACGTGCGCGAGCTTGCCGCCGACGAGGCCGTGTCGGGCAGGGAGGGCGAGCTCCCCGTGCCCCCTCGCGAGGGCTGGGTCCAGGGCGAGCAGACCAACTACGTCATCTTCACCTCGGGCTCGACGGGCCGCCCCAAGGGCATCGAGGTCTCGGCCGCCAACGTCGCCAACTTCATGGGCTGGATGAGGGACTTCCCCGTCGTGTCCGAGGGTGGCCGCGTCTTCCTCGACCAGGCGCACTACTCCTTCGACCTCTCGGAGTACGAGCTCGTGGGGGCGCTCTCGACGGGCGGCTGCCTGCATGCCGTGCCAGGCGAGGTCGCCGCGAGCTACAAGGACCTCTTCGAGGACCTGGCGGGCTCCGGCGTGGAGGTGTGGGTCTCGACCCCCTCGTTCGCGGACCTCTGCCTCGTGGATGGGCGCTTCGACGCCAGCCTCCTGCCAGAGCTCAGGATGTTCCTCTTCTGCGGAGAGGAGCTCAGGCGCCAGACGGCGCAGGAGCTGCGCGAGCGCTTCCCCGACGCCCTCGTGGTGAACACCTACGGGCCCACCGAGTCCACCGTGGCGGTCACCTTCGCCCCGATCGGCGATGAGGAGCTCGCCGGGAGCGCGCCGCTCCCCGTCGGCGTGCCCCGCCCTGGCACCGAGCTCAGGATCGTGGACCACCAGACGGGCGAGCCCTGCCCCGCGGGCGTCTCCGGAGAGATCGTGATCGTGGGCGACACGGTGGCCAAGGGCTACTACCGCAACCCCCAGAAGACCGCCGAGGCCTTCTTCCAGACCACGATGTCGGACGGCAGCCCCACCCGCGGCTATCGCACGGGCGACCAGGGCCACCTGGACGAGGGCGGGGTGCTGCACTGCGAGGGGCGCTTCGACTCGCTGGTCAAGCTCAACGGCTTCAGGATCGAGCTCCAGGAGGTCGAGGGTGCGCTCCTGGAGATGCCGGGTGTGAGCCAGGCGGCGGTTCTCCCCGTCGTACGCGACGGGAGGGTGCGGAGCCTGCGGGCCTTCGTGGTCCTCTCGCGCCGGGACGCCGACGAGGCGGACTTCGACCTCGCCCGCGGCCTGAAGGCGGACCTCGCCGTGCGCCTGCCCTCCTACATGGTCCCTCGCTCGGTGAGGATCCTCGATCGCATGCCCCTCACCCCCAACGGCAAGGTCGACCGCCGCTCCCTCCAGGCCCCCTAGCGGGTGAGAGATGGGCTTCTTCGCAGACCCCAGCTTCTTTGCGCTCACGGCGGCGGTCGTTGCCGTCGCCGCCGTGCTGGGACTCAACGGCCGACGGCTTGACCGCCTGGGCTTCGTCGCCTCGCTGCTGCTCGTCGGCTGCCTCGTGGCGGGCCAGCCCGCGCAGCTTGCCTCCCTCGCCCTCTTCCTCGTCGTCTCGCTGGGCACGACCCGCTGGCTCATGGCGGACCCCAAGAGCGAGAGGCGCTTCGTGGCGGCCGTCGCCCTCGGCATCCTGCCCCTCGTGACCTACAAGCTCACGGTCTCGTTCGCGTCCACGGCGCTCCTGGGCTTCGCGGGCATCTCGTATGCCACCTTCAAGTCGGTGCAGATCCTCATGGAGGTGCACGACGGGCTCATCGCGCGCGAGGACATGGGCCTGGTCGACCAGCTCCGCTTCCTGCTCTTCTTTCCGACCTTCGACTCGGGCCCCATCGACCGCAGCCGGCGCTTCCTCGAGGACGCACGCCACGTCTCGCCCCGCGACGAGTACGCGGGTATGCTGGCCCGCGGCATCCTCCTCGTCCTGGGCGGCATGGCCTACAAGATGGTGCTCGCCACCCTGGTGCACCGCCTCTACGCCCCCGCAGCCTGGGGGAGCGGCCCCTTCCTCGAGGAGCTGTGGAAGCAGGTCGTGACCTGCTACGCGTATGGCCTCTACCTCTTCTTCGACTTCGCGGGCTACTCGATGATGGCCATGGGTGTGGGCTACTGCCTGGGCGTGCGCGTGCCCCGCAACTTCCGCGCGCCCTTCCTGGCCGAGGACCTCCAGGACTTCTGGAACCGCTGGCACATCACGCTCTCGGCCTGGCTGCGCGACTTCGTGTTCATGCGCCTCTCGCGCTGGCTCATGCGCCGTCACCTCGTGAAGGGACGCCTGCGCACCGCCCAGGTGGCCCTCGTGGCAGACATGTTGCTCATGGGGCTCTGGCACGGAGTCACCCCCGACTACGTGGCGTACGGCCTCTACCACGGAGTCCTCATGGCGGCCACCGAGGGCTTCCACAAGACCGCCTTCTTCCGCGCCCACAAGGGCCAGGTCTGGTTCAGACTGGTGTCGTGGGCGATCACCATGCAGCTCGTGTTCTTTGGCTTCGCCCTCTTCTCGGGCCAGGTCTCCCTCGTCCTGAAAGGAGTACTGAATGTCTGACAGCATGCGCAACGACGACGTGGAGGAGCGCCTCCTCGACCTCATGGAGGAGGTCTGCGAGGACCCGGCGGTGCGGGAGCATCGCGACGAGGATCTCTTCGACCTCGGCTTGCTCGACTCGATGGCGGCTGTGGAGCTGCTCGTCGGCATCGAGGAGGAGTTCGGCGTCTCCATCGCACCCACCGAGCTCCCTCGCGAGGAGATGAACACCGTCGACCTGATCCTCGAGCAGGTCAGGAAGAGGCTCTAGGGTGACGGACGCCAACAGGGACGACGCCACGGTCGAGGAAGCCTCCCAGTCTTCGCGCGCAGGACGCTGGCCAGGCCCCGGCCTGCGCCTGCTGCTGGGCGTCGCGGGCGGCCTTCTCGCCTTCGCCCTCGCGGGCCTCGCCTACGTGGAGCTCGCCCTGCCGAAGAGCGGGCGGGCGGGCGAGTCGCGCATCTACGACTACGTGTATGCCAGCGGGAAGTCGGAGAACAGCTCCTTCGTGACCGCGAACATGTCCGCGGGCTCGCGGCTCTGCTTCGGCTCCTCCGAGTTCTACATCTCGAAGGACCTGGTGTCCATGTGCCCCCAGGCCGTCTTCGGCGAGTCGGGCTCCGGCGTGGACATGACCTACGTGGGGGAGGGCTACGACCAGAGCCTCTGGCAGGCGATCGCCGCCGGGGCGTACGCGCGCAAGACGACGAACAAGAAGGTCATGCTCGTGGTCTCTCCCCAGTGGTTCTTCAAGGGCAACGGGGAGCAGTCCAAGTTCTCGTCCAAGTTCAGCTACTCGCTTTACCAGGAGTTCTGCGACAACCCCGACATCTCGGACCAGACCAAGGCCTACGTGCGCCAGCGTGCCCAGGCCCTGGGCGTGGGCACGACGGAGCTGCGTGCGGCCAACGGCGACACCCCCCTGGACCGCCTCAACGCGGTCGCCTACTACCAGTCCGACCAGCTGCGCCTGCGCTCCAAGCTCTCCAACGTGATCTCGCTCGCCCCGAAGAAGAGCGTGCTGCGCGCGTCGGGCGAGTCGACGGGCGAGCCCGACTGGGCCGCCCTGCTCGCCCAGGCCGACGCGGAGGGCGCCCAGCGCTGCACCAACAACGACTATGGCATCTATGATGCGTACTGGGAGAAGAACTCCCAGTACGACCCCGAGTGGTACCAGAACTTCCACGAGGCTGACGACGAGTACGCCGACCTCGCCTGCATGCTCAGGGTGTGCAAGGAGGCGGGCCTGGAGCCCCTGGTGTGCATCCTTCCCGTGCACGGGTCGTGGTACGACCGATCCAACGTGAGCCAGGACGAGCGCCAGTACTACTACCAGCGCATCCGTGGCATCTGCGACGAGGCCGGCTCCGCATACGCGGACTTCTCGAGCTGCGAGTACGAGAGGTACTTCCTCTGCGACACGGTGCATCCCGGCTGGCGTGGCTGGGTGCGGATCGAGGAGTCCTTCTACCACTTCGTCAACGGAACCAAGGACGCCTTCCTGGGCGGAGCGGGCTACGGCAGCGCCGAGGGACTCACGTCCGAGCGGGCGACGCAGGCAGGGGAGGGCGCCTGATGTCCGGCAAGGGAGGGAAGGGCCCTCTCGCCCGCTCCAAGGCCTGGCTGATCGACCATGCCGCCGGGCATGGCACGCTCGTCGCCGTGGCGGCAGGCTGCCTTGCCTTCGCACTTCTGGCGGTCCTGCTGTGGTTCCTCGTCTTCTCGGGCCTCAACGGGCCGGTGCAGTTCGTCTATGCGGGCTTCTAGCTTCATGGGCGTCCTTGGAGATGGGAAGGCGGCTCCTGCGGCGTGCAGGGATCCCCGGCGATGGATTCGCAGGGTTCTGGTGCTTGCCTTGGCGATTGCCGTCGTGCTTGGCGAGGGGGAGCTCGCCGGGCTCCTGCGCGCCGTGGGGGTGGTACCCGGCTCGTACCGCGTTGCCAGCGGCAGCAGCCAGATCGAGGTTCAGACCGATGCGTCGACCGACGGGGGTTCGGGCGTCTCTGACGGAGGGTCGGACGCGAGCCCCGACGCCGACCCTGGTTCCGACGTCGGCCTCGACGTCGACCCGCAGGAGACCTTCCCCTTCGCCCGAGGCGACGACGAGGGCCTCGGCCTTCCCTCGGGGGGCGGCGGCGATGCCCAGGTTGACCCCGCCGACCCCGGCAGCACCCCAACGCAGGCCGAACTCGCCGAGCTCATGGACGCCTACCTCGACCAGAACTTCCCCCGGACCGGCGTGCCCGGCGTCGCCGTCGCGGTGGTGAGCGCCCGGGGAACGTTGTACGAGCGGACGTTGGGAGACTGCCAGGACGCAGGATCGACCTTCGTGATCGGTTCGCTTTCGAAGTCGTTCACGGCCGTCGCGGTGATGCAGCTCGTGGAGACGGGCCAAGTCGACCTGGACGATCCCATTGGCTGCTATGTGGCGGACGCTGGTCTGCCCGACTCCGTCACCGTCCGGTCACTCCTCAACCAGACGAGCGGATTCGGCTACTACGACTCCCCCGCGGACGCCTGGCCGGGAGCCTCGGCGGGAAGCTTCTCGTACTCCAACGCGAACTACGACCTCCTGGGCCGGCTCGTCGAGGCCGTCAGCGGCATGAGCTATGGTGACTACCTAGGGGAGAGGGTCTTCGCCCCCCTGGGAATGTACGACGCGTCCGCCTATGGCTCGGACGACGCCCGTGCCGGCGAGGCCGCACAGGGCTCCGTGCCGGGGCACCGCAACTGGTTCGGGCTCAATCTGGCAGACGGATACCTGCATCAGGACGGCGACCACGCCTGGGGCGGGCCCTCGTCCGGCTACGTGCGCGCCAGCCTGAGCGACATGGAGAGCTACCTGCGCATGTACCTGCGGGGCGGCTCCGGCGTCCTGAATCCCTCCTCCGTGCGGGCGCTCGCCCTGAGTCGCGTGCCTGACCCCTACGGCGACACCTACTACGGCATGGGCTGGACCACCTTCGGCTGGGACGGCGGAGAGCTCGTGATGAGCCACGACGGCCAGGTCGAGAACTACGTCGCTCGCATGATGGTGCTGCCCTCTCGCGGAATCGCCCTCGTCGTGCTGGGCGACGCGAGCGACTACTTCGGAGGCAACGAGGCGTTCTGGCAGATGGCCGACGGCGTCACCTTCATCGCCGTGGGTGGCGGTGGCGTGGAGGTGGACGGTGGCGAGAGGCTGTGGCTCCATGCCCAATACGATGCCCTCTACCTTGTGATGATTGGTCTCTCCCTGGCGAGCCTCCTCGGGCTGAGGGGTTGGGCGCGCAGGCTCGGGGCGGCTTGGTCCGAGGGGAGGGCACGCGACTTCCTGGCCTGGGACCTCGTGGCGTACGGCCTTCTCCCCCTGAGCCTGTTGTGGGTGCCGAGGCTCTATGGCGCCCCATGGAGGGACTTCGCGACCTTCGTCCCGGATGCCAGCGCGGTCATCCTGGCCACGGTCGCGCTGCTGCTGGCCTCCGGTGTCGCAAGGATTGTCGTGGCCCTGCGGGTCCGAGCTTGATGTGGCCTCATTAGTCGGTACTTTTGCGACCGAGAGATACCGGCAATCTAACCCGATCAGTCATCTTGAGGGCCTGGACGTTCGCTTGTCGGCACCTATTTGTTTTATGCGTACCGACAATCAAGCTCGAATCTGGGGCGACGCGTCAATGGGGCTGGCTCGGCTGCGTCCGATTGATTCACAGCTGTTGCCTGCGCGGATCGAACAGCCACTTCCTCAGTCGGTCACGTGCCCTCGTGGTTTCGGGTCCGTCGTCCCAGGCGTCCTTCCCTAGGCAGCTGGCGAGCTGTCTCGCCTTCGTGTCAAAGCGAGGGAAGGACGTCGTGTCCCTGCCACAGAACACTACCAGCTTCCATCCCGCCGCTTGTATGCGGCTCCAGCGGTCCTTGTCGTCAAGCACCTTGTCTGCGTCAAAGACGACTTCGCCCGATTCGAGGCGCCTTCCACCATGTGGCGCGAACCCGTCATATTCAACCACGACGCGTTCCTTCGGGTATGCAAGGTCGGCAATGCAGGAGCCAGCTCGCATGCCTGCCCCCAGATCCAAAGGGTGATTGAGCAAGGGGGTGCCCATGCCATATCCACCCAGCTTGGATGGTAGGTTGAGGGCAAGGTGGAGGGCGCTCTCACGTGGCGATCTGGCACCGTCGAGCACCCAACGCAAGGCGCGCCTGGATGCCACGATACCGTGCATGCCTTTCGACTCATTTAAAAACTCATGCAATCGGGCGACATTTGTCAAGGATGGCCTCCCCTCGCATCCAGCATCTAGCCGAGGGACTCGTCCCCTCTCCCCATGTTCGAGCTCCGTCTGGCCTTGCGGGGCGAGGTCACCCCTCACGTAGCTTCCGCAGAGCTCCATTCCAAGCTCGATTTTTGGCAGAAGCGCCCTCCCGTTGCCAAGCTGCAGGAAGATGAGCTCGGGTGATGCGAGGCGGACGTCCGTGTTCGGAATCCGGAACAAGGATCCCGACGGGAGAGTGGAGCGACATACCCGTACCTTTGCGCCCCTCATTCGATGTGACTTGTTCTTGTGGTCTACCAGGAGTTCGAATGGGCGCGCGCATCTTTGGACAACGCCAGGGAGCTGCGTCCTTGGTTCCAGGTCTCGGTGGCATCCACCCTCGTCGGGGATGGCTCCTGCAAGGAGAAGAGACTGGACTGCCGCGACAAGCTCTCTTGATGAAGCGGCGGAGTCAACGAGGCTGGTGCACGTGCAGCTGATGGGCATCGCGCATAGCCCCAGGGATGCGCGTCGCCAGATGTCAAGTGCCGTTCGTCCTCCCAGGTAGATGGCCACGTTATTCTCCTCGTCTTCTGCTGTGCGCGATGGGGTGCAGCTAGCTCGTTGCCGCGTGCGGCGGGACGTGGGTAGCTCGCACGCCAAGGTACCGGCTCGCTTTGCCAGAGAATAGGATTCTGAGCAGGTGATTTCCTGCATATGGCTGGCATCAGCCTGCAGGGTATGCTGCTGGGCCCATACCGTTCACGGAACCGAGGGCAGCTTGGAAGGGTCGCACGACTGGCGAGAGTTTGGCAGTTTGGGGCGAAGCGTCAGGCTCGTCCACAAGTTCTACCAAAATTCATGTCGCCGTGGTCCATGGCTGAGGGGTGATACGACCTGCCGGCAAACAAGAAGACGCTGTGCAGTAGTAGCTCAACTTGCCTGTTTGTCGGCAGAGAAAGACCGATAAACAGATCACATCATTGTCATATGAGTTATTTTGGCGCGTTTGCCGGTATATCGTGGTCAAGAATGTACCGACAAAAATGAAAGGCATGTCCGTCTAGCACCTGGCAGGTGAGATTTGCCGGATGATGTGCCCTCGCCAGCTGGCAGGGGCCGACCGGCGGGAGGGGAGAGGAACGTGGGCAAAGAGTTCGGGCTCATCTACCAGGACCAGTGGCTCGCCGCGGTGGACAAGCCCCAGGGCATCCTGGTTCATGGCGACGGCAGCGGCGCCCGCACCCTCACGGACGATCTGCGCGAGCTCCTCGAGGCCCAGGGGACGGACGCCAGTGGCCTGCAGCCCGTCCAGAGGCTGGACGTCGACACCTCGGGACTCGTGCTCTTCTCGCTCGACAAGGGGGTGCAGCCCAAGCTGGACGCCCTCGTGGCGTCGCATGGCATCGAAAAGCGCTACGTCGCCCTGGTGGAGGGCCGCTTCCCCGCGGGGACGCGCGACATCGAGCTCCCCCTGGGCCGCGACCGCCACGACGCCCGTCGCATGCGCGCGAGCCGCGGCGGCAAGCCCTCCCACACCCGCGTGAGGCTGCTGGGCACGGACGGCCATCGCTCCCTCGTGGCCGTCGAACTCCTGACGGGACGTCGCCATCAGATACGCGTCCACCTCTCTCAACTCGGCTTCCCCCTGGTGGGGGACGTGCTCTATGGCAGCAGGTCCGGTCGCGCCACTCCCCGCAGTGCCCGGAGCCGCAACGCGGGTCCGGAGCCCTCGCTCATGCTGCACGCCCTCGAGGAGGAGTTCGACCATCCCGTGACGGGCGAGCACCTGCGCCTCTCGACCGCCTGGCCCGCCCGCTTCGAGGAGGCCTTCCCCAAGGGAGAGGACCTCTGGCTCCGCCGCCGCGGCTAGCACAGGGCCGAGGGGCGGCCGTGCCACCTGTGCGGGGCGCCCAGGAGAGGACCTCTGGCTCCGCAGTCGCGGCTAGCACCCTCGCGGACGCCTGCCTGCGGCCCGCGTGTCCACGTGGTTCTCGCTTTGATGCATACTGGTGGGGCAGCCCGATGGGGCGCACGCCGGCGGGGGCCGGCTCAGGAGGGGACGCCGGTTCGTCCGGCGCACGCGAGAGAGGTTCCTATGGCCGGCAGCATGCGTGGCGTGTACACCAACCTTACCGAGATTCGTCGCAACGTCTTCCGCGAGGTGGCAAAGGTCTGCTACGCGATGGGGGACGACCCCGGCAAGACCGACAGCGACATCGACGATGCCTTCGACGAGCTGCCGTTCAAGATTCTCCCCGGCGACGTCGCGACCTACCGCGAGAGCGTCTTCCTCGAGCGCGCCATCATCGGCGAGCGCATCCGCCTCGCCATGGGCCTTCCCCTGCAGGGCGTCGAGCGCCCGGCACGCATCTCGGACGGCTTCAAGGAGGCCGAGACGGCGGACCTCGCCTACTACGAGCCTCCTCTGATCAACGTGATCAAGTTCGCCTGCAACGCGTGCAAGGACAACGTCTACGAGGTCACCAACACCTGCCAGGGCTGCCTCGCCCACCCCTGCCGAGAGATCTGTCCCAAGAACGCCATCTCGTTCGTGGACAAGCGGGCGTTCATCGACCAGGACGCCTGCATCCACTGCGGCATGTGCGCCAAGACCTGCCCCTACCAGGCCATCCATCACCACGTTCGTCCCTGCGCCGCCGCCTGCGGCATGAACGCCATCGGCTCCGACGAGCACGGGCGCGCCGACATCGACTACGAGAAGTGCGTGAGCTGCGGGCAGTGCCTGGTCAACTGCCCCTTCGGCGCCATCGCCGACAAGAGCCAGATCGCCCAGGTCATCTGGGCCATACATTCGGGTCAGGAGGTCATCGCCGCCGTCGCCCCCTCGTTCGTGGGCCAGTTCGGGGGCAAGGGCAACGTGGGCAAGCTGCGCGAGGCATTCAAGCTCCTGGGCTTCTCGGGCGTGGAGGAGGTTGCTCTGGGCGCCGACCTCTGCACCATGCAGGAGGCGGAGGACTTCCTCGAGGAGGTTCCCGACAAGCTGCCCTTCATGGGCACGAGCTGCTGTCCCGCCTGGTCGGTCATGGCCAAGCGCGAGTTCCCCGAGCATGCCAACTGCGTCAGCATGGCGCTCACGCCCATGACGCTCACCGCCCGCATGATCCGCGCACAGCACCCCAACGCCAAAATCGTCTTCGTGGGCCCCTGTGCCGCCAAGAAGCTCGAGGCCATGCGCAGGAGCGTGCGCAGCGAGGTCGACTTCGTCCTCACCTTCGAGGAGATGGCCGGCATGATGGCCTCAAAGGACATCGACTACCTGAGCCTCGAGGACGACAACAAGAGCGACTTCGACGTTGCCAGCACGGATGGCCGCAACTTTGCCGTGGCGGGCGGCGTCGCGAACGCCGTCGTCAACGCCATTCATCGTCGCTACCCCGACCGCGTGGTCAACGTCGTCAACGCGGAGGGCCTGGACGAGTGCCGCAAGATGATGAAGGACGCCGTGAAGGGCAAGTACCCTGGCTACCTGCTCGAGGGTATGGCCTGCCCAGGCGGATGCGTCGCCGGCGCCGGCACCCTCGTGGCCATCAACAAGTCTGCGGCGGCGGTCAAGCGCTATGCCAAGAAGTCCCCGCACGTGAACGCGACGGAGAACTCCTACCGCATGCTCCTGCCCGTCCTGGAGAAGGGCTTCACCAAGGACGACGAGGACCGTGAGGTTGCGGAGAGCCGCGAGGCCCAGGAGCCCAAGCGCTAGGAGTCGTCATCTGCGACCGCCCGGTTCGAGCGCCAGAAGAAAGGGAGCGCCAGAAGAAAGGGAGAGGGCCGCGCAGACCAATCGTGGAATGCGCGGTCCTCTCGCCTTTTCCCAGGTCAGTCGAGAATGACGCGCAGTCCGTTGCTGTTCTGTGCATCCAGCCCGCAGGCTTCCCCCGCGGTCGGCCTTGGGACCTTCCGACCGCTGTGGTCGCGCGCAAGAAAAGACCGCGCTGCCAACTGGCAGACGCGGTCCGATGCGTGCTATCGCGAACGAGGGGAGGGGCCTAGGGCTCCTTGACGCCCTTCACCGAGGCATAGAACTTGGCGGAGTCGAAGACGTCCTTGATGGTCTTGCCATGCATGAACGGAAGGGAGAGGAACTCGTCGACGGTCGGCACGAGGTCGCTGCAGTCGACGAAGTGGTTCTTGGAGTTGCGCCGGCTGGTGTCCTGCGCGCGCCACGCCTCGAAGTTGACGTCGGTGAGGTAGTAGACGTCGTTGTCGACCTTCATGTATACGGAGTGGTTGCTGTGCAGGTAATCTGCCAGCTCGTCGTAATTTATCTCGAGTTCCTCAGCTGCCTTCTTGCCCATATCGCATCCTTTCTCGAAGGAATACTGGTAACGGTGCCGCTAGGAAAAATAGTACCGCCCCGCGGCCGCTCCCATTCGCCGGTTCGCGATGCTTTAGGCAAACGTGGCCTAGGGACGTGCGGGTGGGGGAGGCTTGACCCGTCACCGGCACGAGGCCGTAATGGTGCGGGGTTACCGTCGGCGTAAGGTCTCTGGTCGGTCCTGCATCGAGCCTGGTGTCGTCTCCACCCCTCTGCCGAGGGATGACGCCCCCTCGGCATCAGAACAGGATGGCCTCGGCAAGCTCCTCGGTCGTGCCCACGATCGTGGTGGCGCCCTGGGCGCGCAGCCAGCCCACGTCCCTGAAGCCCCAGCTCACGGCGATGCAGTCGACGCCCGCGTTCCTTGCCGTCTGGAGGTCCACCTCGGAGTCGCCTACGTACACCACCCGCTCCGGCCGGCATCCCAGCTGGGACGTGACGGCGAGGAGGGAGTCCGGCGCGGGCTTGCGCCTCACGTCGGGCCGCTCGCCCACGACTGCGTCGAAGAGTCCCCCGAAGTAGGTCGCCACCAGGTCCTGGACGGCGGGGTCGGGCTTGTTGGACACGACGGCCCTCAGCACCCCCTCGCCCGAGAGCACGCGCAGCAGCTCCTTGACCTGTGGGTAGGGGGCGGTCCGCTCGGCGTTGTGGCGGGCGTAGTGCTCGCGGAAGGTCGCGAGCGCCCGTGCCTCCTGCTCCTCGGGCGTTCCCTCGGGGACGCTCAGGTGGACGAGACGGGCCACGCCGTTTCCCAGGAAGGCCCTCACGTCGCTCCGGGAGCGCGCGGGCAGTCCCTCGGAGGCGAGGGCGAAGTTGACCGAGGCGTGCAGGTCGTCGAGGGTGTCGAGCAGGGTTCCGTCCAGGTCGAAGATGGCCGCCTCGTATGCCATGTCCCTGCCTTCCTCCGCGTCCCGCGGTTTCTCCTACCGCCCTGAGTATAGGCTCCCGACGTGGGGCAGGAGCCCACCGCCAGGTCCCGCCACAAGGCGAGGCCCCCGCGTCTCCGGCAGGGCGCCGGTCGCGGGGGCCTCCAAGGGGTGCTCGCGGGCGAGAGGGGCGGTTCGCCCTCGCTGCGATTCCTACTGGAAGTGCAGGGACTCCACCGGGTCCAGGCGTGCGGCGTGACGGGCGGGATAGAAGCCGAAGAGGATGCCGATGGCGACGCAGATGCTCGTCGCCAGGGTGACGGCGGTGGGTTCTATGACGGGCGTGATGCCGCCGGAGCCCCCCATGCCGCTCATGATGCCCACTCCTGCCACCTTGGCCAGCCCGAAGGCGCCGGCATAGCCCAGGACGATGCCGATGACGCCGCCAGCGAGGCAGAGGCAGATCGACTCGAGCAGGAATTGCTTGGTGATGTCGGACCTCTTTGCGCCCAGCGCCTTTCGCAGGCCTATCTCGCGGATGCGCTCGGTGACGTTGGTGAGCATCATGTTCATGATGCCTATGCCGCCCACGACGAGGGAGATGCTCGCGACGGTCGTCATGAGCAGCTGGAAGGCGAGCATGGTCGAGTTGAGCTGGTCTGCGATCTGCTTCATCGAATAGACCATGATGCCGCCGCCCGTCCCCCCCTCGGAGCTCGCGTCCTGTTGGACGTGGTAGTGGGCCTCGAGTGTGGACTTGGTCGACTTCACGAGCTGGTCCACGTCCACGCCGTCGCGGGCAAACGCCACGATCTGGTCGACGGTCTGGCTTCCGGTGATGCGGGCGCAGCAGGTGGTGCGGGGGACGTACACCGTGATGCCGTTGCCCGTCGCCGCCCCCGTGGCGGGCAACACGCCGATGACGGTGTAGTCGTCGTTGCCCAGGCGGACCGTCCTTCCCACCGCCTCCGCGTCGGCGTCGCCGAAGAGGAGGCCCACGGCGTTCTGGTCTATGACGACGACGGTCGACATCCTGTCCAGGTCATCGGACGAGACGAGCCTGCCCGAGCTGGCATGTCTGCTCTGAGCCTGGAAGAACTCGGGGCTGACGCCCATCACCTGGGCGTTGGTCTGCTTCTTCTGCGTGGTGACGTCCGCCGATCCGTACGAGATGCCCGTGACGAACTCGTAGTCGGGAAGCGCCTGGGCGATGTAGCCAACGTCCTGCTGGGTAATGGGGTCACCCGTGTAGACGGAGATGTACACTGCCTTGGCCTGTGTCAGCCCCAAGCTGCTCACCAGCGCCTTCTTGATGCCGCCAATCAGCGCGGTCATGGCGATGACGGCGCTGATCCCTATGACGATGCCCAACACGGTGAGAAGCGAGCGGCCCCGGTTGGCGTCGAGCGCCTCCCAGGTCTCGCTGGCAAGGTCGCGTGCCCTCACGTGAGCCCCCTTCCTCCGGTGCTGCTGTGACGGACGAGCTCGCGCTCCTGCGCGTCGGTGAGGAGCCTGCCGTCCCTGATGTGGACGGTGCGGTCGGCCCAGGCCGACACCTCTGGGTCATGGGTGATGAGCACGATGGTCTTCCCCTCCTCCCGCAGGCGGCGGAAGGTCCCGAGGACCATGTCGCCCGTGGCGGAGTCGAGGTTGCCGGTCGGCTCGTCTGCCAGGATGAGCGCCGGGTCGTTGACCAGGGCGCGGGCGATGGCGACGCGCTGCATCTGCCCGCCCGAGAGCTCGTTGGACTTGTGGTCGAAGTACTGCTCGGGAAGCGAGACCGCGGCGAGCGCTCGGATGGCACGCTCCTCTCGCTCGCGCACGGGGCAGTCCGAGTAGATGAGCGGGAGCATGACGTTGCGCAGCACCGTGGAGCGGGACAGCAGGTTGAACGACTGGAACACGAAGCCGATGCGCGTGGCGCGCAGCTCTGCCAGCTCGTCGTCGTCCAGGGTGGACACGTCGGTCCCCTCCAGGAGATAGGTCCCGGAGGTGGGGGTGTCAAGGCATCCCAGGGTGTTCATGAGGGTCGACTTGCCCGAGCCCGAGGGACCCATGATGCAGAGGAACTCGCCGCGCCTGACCTGGAGCGACACGCCTCTCAGGGCATGGGTCAGCCCCGCTTCGGTCTCGTAGATGCGGTGTATGTCGCGAACGTCGAGTACGAGGTCCATCGTTGCCCCTAGTACATGATGCCGGCGCCGGCCATGGCTCCGGAGTCGTCGTCGGAGCTTCCGCCGCTCGTGCCCAGGAGGACGAGCTCGCCCTCCTTGAGGCCCTCCACCACGGCGTCACTGGAGTTCTGTGCGACGACCTTGACCTCGCGCTTCTCGCTCGACGCGATGCTGGAGCCGTCGTCCGAGAGCTTGACGACCTCGACCGTGCACGTGTCTCCCTCCCCGGGGGTGAGGGCGGTCGCCGGGACGGTCAGGGCGTTGGGGATGCTCTGGGTGGTTATGGTGGCGTTTGCCGTCATGCCTGGCTTGAGGCTCGGGTCGGGGCTGGGGATGAGCACCTCCACCGAATAGGTGACCACGCCGTAGCCGCTCCCGCCGCTGTCGCCGCTTCCGGTCGAGACGGTGGCGATGCGGGTAACCTCGCCCTCCATGTTGAGCTCGGGGAGGGCCGAGAAGCTCACGCTCGCCTTCTGGCCGACGGCGAGCTTCGAGATGTCGACCTCGTTGACCTGGGCGGTGACCGTCATCTGGGAGACGTCGGCGATTTGCACCAAAGGACCGGAGCCAGCCTGCCCGGTGCCGCCGGCGGTCCCTCCCGCAGAGGCGCCTGCCACCGCGTTGACCGCCACTACGCTGCCGGAGCAGGGAGCCTTGACTGTCCGCTTGGACGTGTTGGCCACGGCCTCGTTGTAGGCGTCGTTCGCGCCCTCGAGCGAGATGCGTGCGCCCTCGAGGCTGGACTGGGCGCTCTCGACCTCGGCGTACACCTGGTCGGGATGGGTCATGCCCTTCTGGGTCTCGGCGTCCGGGGCGCTGTTCCATGCGTCAAGCGCCTTGTTGTAGGAGTCCCAGGCGTTGTCGAGGGTGGTCTGGGCGCTGTTGACGCCGTTCTGGGCGCTTCTCACCTGCTGCGACGCCTCGCGCACTGCCTTGTCGAGGGAGTCGTTCTTGAGGGTGAAGAGCACGTCGCCCTCGCTCACCACCGAGCCCTCCTTCACCTGCACGTCCTCTATGATGCCGTCGACCTCGGGGGTGACGATGGTGGACGAGAGGGGCTGCGCCTTGCCCGAGGCGCTCACCGTGCTCGAGAAGTCCTGCTTTGTGACGGGTGCCGTTATGGGGGTCGCCTGCTGTGCCCCCTGCGCCGCGAGCTGCCTGGAGATGGCGATGCCGCCTGCGATGACGGCAACGATACCTACGGCGACGCCCACCTTGACGAGGCGCTTGCGCCTGCGCTTGGCACGACGCTCCTTGGCCTTCTGCATGGCAAGGGCGGTCTGGCGCTCGAGCTCCGCGTCGACGTCGCCGTCATCGGTTCCTGCGGCACCGATGACCGGAGGGATGTCCGGGAGGTCCACCCGGGCGGTCTGCCCGAGATGGGCGGCGGGCTGCCGCGCATCCTCTCCCAGGGGGCTCTTGGGAGCTCCGGGCCGGCTGGTGTTCGAGTCGGTGGAATCGTCTAGAGGCATCTTTGCTCCATTCCGCACAGGACGCCGCAAGGCGTCACGCGTTGCATGTGCTCGCACGGATCATGGGTGGTAATTAAATCAGAAATCTACCTGACCCCCCGGCCCGTGGCAACGACCTGGGAAGAGAAATAAGCAAAGCTTAAGACTGTCTTTCTCCCTTGCGTCGCGAGGGCGCATTGCCATGGCAACAAGGTGGTCAAGTGATGAGAGTTACCATAACCTAATTTTTTGGCTGGCACGCAGGCAAAAGGTCGCAAGATCCGCACCGCACTCACGGATCGCGGGCACGTTCAGTGCCGGCATCGACGAGAGGATCGACTCGTTCGTCTACTACCTCCGCTGAGCCGGTGGGCTCGCATCGCTGCTTCGTTCATGACACGCGCGCTCCGCCGCCTGCGTGCGGGCGTGGTGGCGCATCGGGCAACTAGCGGCCACGGTGTGGCCCGATGCTGCTAGACTGGCGTGTTGCGCGCGCCGGTGCCGTCTACGCCGGGACGCCGTCATCTGTAGGTCCGCCCGCAACGGCACGGGGCGGAAGAGGCGAGAGGAACCCATGGACTCACACAGCATGCACACCCACACCTGCGGGGAGCTCCGCACCTCCGACATCGGCCACGAGGTTACCCTCACGGGCTGGGTCTGGCACCGTCGCGACCACGGCGGCATGGTCTTCGTCGACCTGCGCGACCGCGAGGGCCTGACGCAGGTCTCGTTCGATCCCGACCACGCGGGCGGCGATGCCTTCCACGTGGCGGAGGCCATCCGTCCCGAGTGGCCCATCAAGGTCCAGGGCGTCGTGCGCGAGCGTCCCGAGGCGAACGAGAAGGTGGCGACCGGCCAGATCGAGGTCCTGGCCGCGAGCGTCGAGGTTCTCAACCGCTCCAAGACCCCCGCCTTCCAGATCGAGGACCAGCTCGACATCTCCGAGGACATCCGCCTGCGCTACCGCTACCTCGACCTGCGCCGGCCCAGCATGATGGGGCGCCTGCGCCTGCGCTCCGACTTCACCTTTGCCCTGCGCGAGGCCCTGCACGGCCGCGAGTTCATGGAGGTCGAGACCCCCGCGCTCTTCAAGTCGACCCCCGAGGGCGCCCGCGACTTCCTGGTGCCCAGCCGCACGCAGCCGGGCCACTTCTACGCCCTCCCGCAGTCCCCGCAGCTCCTGAAGCAGCTGCTCATGGTGGGTGGCGTCGAGCGCTACTACCAGGTCGCCAAGTGCTTCCGTGACGAGGACCTGCGCGCCGACCGCCAGCCCGAGTTCACGCAGGTGGACATCGAGATGAGCTTCGTCGAGCAGGACGACGTCATGGACGAGCTCGAGGAGGTCCTGGCCGACGCCTTCTCCAAGGTTGGCGTCGAGATGCAGCTTCCCCTGCGGCGCATCGGCTACTGGGACGCCATGGACCGCTATGGCAGCGACAAGCCCGACACTCGCATCGGGATGGAGATCCACGACGTGAGCGAGGTATTCTCTGCCTCGAAGTTCAAGCTCTTCGCGAGTGCCGCCGCCGACCCCAAGGCCCATGTCAAGGCCATCTGCGCCAAGGGTGCGGGCAGCTGGGCACGCTCCAAGATCGACCGCCTCTCCGAGGTCGCGGCGGGCTTCGGCGCCAAGGGCCTGGCCTACCTCGCCTTCCATGAGGACGGCAGCCTGAAGAGCCCCATCGCCAAGTTCCTCTCGGAGGAGGAGGTCCAGGGTGTGCGCGCCGAGCTCTCCGTCGAGCCGGGCGACCTCGTGCTCTTCGCGGTGGGCAACCGCCTCGAGTGCGACCAGATCCTGGGCGGCATGCGCAACCACATGGCCGACGCCCTCGAGCTGCCGCGAGAGGGGCACGACTTCCTCTGGGTCGTCGACTTCCCCCTCTTCCACTGGGACGAGGAGCGCAACGCCTTCGCGGCGGAGCACCAACCCTTCACCCAGCCAATCGAGGACCAGCTCGGCCTGCTTGCGAGCGAGGACCGCGACGAGGTCCTCTCCATCGGCTCGCACACCTACGACTTCGTCATGGACGGCTTCGAGGCGGGCGGCGGCGGCATGCGCATCCACGACGCCGAGCTGCAGATGCGGATCCTGCGCCTGCTGGGCTTCGATGAGGCGCGCGCCAAGGAGCAGTTCGGCTTCCTGATGGAGGCCCTCGAGTTTGGCGCGCCCCCCATGGGCGGCTTCGCTCTGGGCCTCGACCGCGTCTGCATGCTGCTGGCCGGCTCCGACTCCATCCGCGACGTCATGGCCTTTCCCAAGACCACCTCGGGCTCCGACCTCATGAGCGACGCGCCCGGCGAGGTCAGCGACCGCCAGCTCAAGGAGGTCTCGCTGAGGCTCCTCTAGCCCTGCTCTCCGGGGTGGCGAGAGTCGCGTCAGCCCTTGTCATTCTGTGTCTTCGGGGCGGGTGGGCCATCCATCCGCCCCTTTGCTATGGAGGTGTGCCATGGAGGCACTTGCGGTTGGCCTGGGAGGCTTCCTGGGCAGCCTGGGACGCTGGCAGCTGGGTGTGTGGCTCAAGGGGGTCGCCCCGTCGCTGCCCGCGGGCACGCTGGTCGCCAACCTGCTCGCTGCCCTGCTCATCGGCCTGGTCACCGGGGTGGGCCTTGCCGCCCCGATGCCCGAGAGGCTGCGGCTCTTCCTGGCGGTGGGCCTCTGCGGCGGCCTCTCCACCTTTTCCACCTTCTCCAACGAGACCTTCCAGCTCGTCTCTTCCGGCAACTGGGCCGGAGCCGCGTTCAACGTCGTCGCCAACGTGGCGAGCTGCCTTTTTGCCGTGGGTTGCGGGATCGCCCTGGGCAGGATGCTCGTCTCCTAGGCCTTGCCGTGAGCGGGCGCCGTTGAAGGAGGGACGACCGACCCCATGCCCGGTGCTTCGCACGACTCTGCTTGGGGTATATGACTCCCATCAGAGACAAGGCGCGGTCCCATCCGCCGCATGCGAAGAAAGCGAGTCCGTTATGGCTGAAAAGACGCTCGAGCTCTACATCAAGGACGGTTGTCCCTTCTGCCACAAGGTCCTCTCGTTCATGAAGAAGAACGGCATCGAGCTGCCCCTGCACAACATCAGCCGCAGCGAGGAGGACCTCAACCACCTCGTCGAGGTGGGCGGCGAGAGGCAGGTGCCCTGCCTCTTCATCGACGGCGCCCCCCTGTACGAGTCTGGCGACATCGTGGCCTATCTGGCCAAGGAGTTTGCAGTGGGGGCAACCTCCGCTGACGAGGCGGCGCCTGCGGGCGGCGTCTGCACCATCGGGGGCGGCTGCTCCTTCTAGGGCGTCTCGGGAACCGAGGCCGACGGGAGGTCGTCGTCCATGTCGCTGAGCGTGCTGGTGGCGTCCGACTCCTTCAAGGGCTCGGCGTCGAGCAGGACAATCGCAGAGCTCGTCGAGAGAGGCGTGCGTCGGGTAGATCCTGACGCACGCGTCTTTTGCCTGCCCATCGCGGACGGGGGAGAGGGAACCATCGACGCCCTGCTTGCCGCTCGGAGTGGCAGGTTGCGACACCTCGAGGTCAGGGGGCCCTTGGGTGTGCCCGTCGACGCGCGCTATGCGCTGCTGGACGACGGGTGCGCCGTGCTCGAGGCGGCGGAGGCCATAGGCATCGGCCTCTCCGACCGCAGCCCCGCCTCCGCCCTTGCCGCCTCGAGCTTCGGCCTGGGGCAGCTGCTGCTTGACGCACTGGACCAGGACGCGCGGAGGGTGCTTGTCGGCCTGGGCGGCAGTGCCACCAGCGACGGCGGCGCAGGATTCGCCAAGGCGCTCGGGGCCAGGCTCCTCGACCGCTACGGCATGCCCGTCGAGGAGGGCCTCGCAGGGCTCGTGCGCGTGGAGTCGCTGGACGTCTCGGGCTTGGACCCGCGCCTTGGGGAGGTGGACATGGAGCTCCTGCTCGACGTCACCAACCCGCTCGTTGGCTCCGCTGGGGCGGTGAGGGTGTTCGGACCCCAGAAGGGGCTGGACCCACGCGAGCTCGACCGTTATGACGGGTGGATGAGCGGATGGGGCGAGCTCCTGCACCGCGTCTGCGGCAGGGACGTCGCGGCTGTGGAGGGCGCCGGTGCTGCCGGAGGCCTGGGCGCTTGCCTCATGGCGCTCGCCGACGCCAGGCCGGGACGTGGCATCGAGCTCGTTCTGGATGCCGTCGGCATCGACCAGGCGCTTGCGGGGGTTGACCTCGTCATCACCGGCGAGGGAAGGATGGACGCCCAGTCCGCCTGCGGGAAGGCGCCGGTCGGCGTGGCACGTCGTGCGAAGGCGCAGGGCAAGCCGGTGGTCGCGGTGGTGGGAAGCTGCTCCGACGAGCTCGAGGCCGCGTACGCGCAGGGAGTCGACCTCGTCGTTCCCTGCGTCCACGAGCCATGCTCGCTCGAGGACTGCATGAGGGGCGTGGAGAGGAGCGTGCCCTTTGCCGCCGAGTCGGCGGTCCGGGCCTTCCTCTTGGGTCGGTCCGCGGTCTAGCCCGCCTGTGCCCACGAGTGCAGAGGGGCAGCACGTCGTTCTCGCTTGACCTCATCTCTCCCGTGGCGGAATCTGGGGTTAGCACGCGCGCCATCCTGCCGGGGGGCGGGGGTGCACAGATGACACAAAGGGAGAGGTTCGAATTGGCGCTGCACATAGTCGAGGAGGCAGACCGCCGTCTCAACTGCAAGAGGCCCCTCTGTCAGGAGGGATGCCCGGTCCATACGGCCATCCCCCAGGTGATTCAGATGTTTCGCGAGCGCAGGATGGAGGAGGCGGGCAGGACCCTCTTCGAGAACAACCCCATGAGCGTGGTGTGCGCGCTGGTGTGCAACCACAGCGCGCAGTGCGAGGGGCATTGCATTCGGGGGCGCAAGGGCACCCCGATCCACTTCTCGGCCATCGAGGACTACATCTCCGACGCATACCTGGACCGCATGGGGCCGGACGAGCTGCCTGAGCGCAACGGACGCCACGTCGCCGTGGTGGGCTCCGGTCCCGCGAGTCTCACGGTTGCCATCCAACTTGCCGCCCTTGGCTGCGACGTCACGATCTTCGAGCAGAAGATGGAGATCGGCGGCGTGCTGCGCTACGGCATCCCCGAGTTCAGGCTGCCCAACTCCATCATCGACCGCTATCGTGCGCTGCTCGATCGCCTGGGCGTGCTCGTGCGTCCCAACACGACGATTGGCGGTGCGCTGAAGCTCGACGACCTCCTGCGTGACGGCTACGACGGCGTCTTCGTGGGCACTGGCGCCTGGCGCGCAAAGACCCTGGGCATCAAGGGGCTGGCGCGCGGCAACGTCTTCTTCGGAATCGACTACCTGGTCAACCCCGAGGTCTGTGAGATCGGCCAGGACGTCGCCGTCATCGGCGTGGGCAACGTCGCCATGGACGTGGCGCGCACGGCGATCCGCCATGGGGCGCGTCGCGTGACGCTGTATTCCAACTGGGGTGGCGTCTCGGCAAACTCTGACGAGGTGGAGCTTGCGCAACTCGATGGCGCGCAGATCGTCTACGGGCAGTCCATCGAGTCGATCAACGACAGGGGGCCGGTGTTCCGCCACTCGATCCTAGACGAGGAGGGACAAGTCATCGACATGAGCGACGAACTCGTTCAGGTGGAGTGCGACACGGTGATCTTCTGCGTCTCGCAGGTGCCCAAGGACAAGCTGATCCTCACCACCCAGGGACTCAGGGGCACGGAGCGGGGGACCCTGGTGGTGGATGACGACTGCATGACCACGGTCGAGGGCGTCTTCGCCGCGGGTGACGTGGTGAACGGCCCCAAGACGGTGGTGCACTCCGTCGAGGGGGCCAAGAGGGCGGTCGTCGGCATGCTGCGCTACATGGGGCTGGACGAGTCCGGGCGTCCGGTCGCGGCGCAGGAGTAGGCCAGAGTCTCGCAAGAACCAAGGCCGCTTGGCCATGGGACCCGTCAGCTGGCGGGACCCGGCTCCTTGTTGCCGGGAAGCCTGGCATGCCTCTTCCTCTTGGCGCGCCTTGTCTCCCGTCTGTTGACCGACGCGACTCGTAGTCTGGATTGGGCAAGCAGGGATCCCAACACCTCTGCCCGGATGGCGTGCCGTGCGGGGTCGTCAAGCAGCCGCAGCACCCTCCTCGCCTCTGTCCTGTGGCCCTTGGCGTCAATTGCGTTTGCGATGCGGGCGAGGGTTCTCTCGAGGGAGGACGTATCCCTCAGGTCTTCGCTACGAAGGATGAAGAGCGTGTCGCCCATGGTGGAATAGTCCTCGATGCGCAGCTTGTCGTCTCGCATGCTCCGCTCTTGCGCATGGGAATCGCGGCCGTTGTATTCGAGCGAGATCCCAAAGCGGTCAAATCGGATGTCAGGCCTCATGCTGCGATGCATCAGCAGCCCCCTTGGGTCGTTCGAGAGGTCGATGGGCCTGTTGAGCGCCCCAAAGGTCAGGCTCACTCCCCCATAGCGCGGTGGGTTCGAGAGCATCAGCCCCAGGATGGATTCCATGGGGGAGGCGGAGCCATCGAGGAGCATCTTCGCCGCCTGTCGAGCCAGCTTCGCTCCGTGCCTCCCCCTGCTCGCGGCTAGGTACGAAGACACCTCCGAGGAGGTGGCAAGGGGGTCCAGGCCAAACCCACACCCGCCGTCGTGCCCTGGCTCAAAGGAGTATGTGCCGCAGAGCTCGCAGCCCAGGCCCATGAGCTCGGCAGTCGCGGAAAGATTGCTCATCCTTCCCGATGAAACGAGCTGGTTCAGTTCGGAGGCTCGTCCTAGGAGCATGAGCCCGGGGGCGTCCACATAGACGTTGACGCCCCTTATGGGACTGTCGAGAAAGGGGGTCCTGGTGTCATAGACGCGCAGGAGCGAGTTTGGCAACAGCTCGCCCTCGGTGACGCTGCAACTGAGGCCACGAACAAGAATGCGCTCCTTGCTTGATGCGACCCTGATGCCGATTGCTGGGTCCTCGGCCGCAAACAGGGGGGCAACGAGTTCCCTGACCCCGCTGTGCCCCATCACGTCTCGGCCGCTTGCGTCGACGGGAGGCACCGCCTGGAGCGTGGCTGGTGCCAGGCCGAGGTCGGACCTCAGGCGAGCGGCGCGAAGGAGCGCCACTCCCACTTTTCCCGTGATTACCAGATTCATCCCGTTGGCCCCTCTGACTGGAAACTTCGGTGTCGCAAGTGCTGCCGCGAGCTTTTCAAGGTGCAAGAAACCTAAATGACGTTAGTGTAAACAACGGACAGGAAAAATGGATGATTCTGGATGTGATTGACGATTGTGTAAGGATGATTAGCCCAACTTGGCAATGAGCCACAGAATTCTTTTACACAATCGGAGAACACGTCCATTTGCCCATGTTCTCCGGCAGCGAACTTCGCACAATCGTTGAAGTCGAAACCACTCTCGTTGGGAATCGAGTGCGGGGCGTTTGACGATTGGTGCGTGGCGAACGGGGAGCGCAGATGGAATGTCGTTTTTTGTCATAGCACTTGGGGATGTCGCGGGCAGAGCGGTCTGATGAGGCTCCTGACAAGGGCGTGGGGAAGTCTGGTGAAGATTCCCGGGCGCGTGCGGTTGGCGTCGGTCAGCCCCCTTCTAGCCCCTCACGCGGAGCAGGACGTACTGGACCACGAGCATGCCGAAGAGGGTGGCCATCGAGGCGAAGTAGGCCCAGACCGCACCATTGAACCCGAGCGTCGCCACCAGCGCCACGCTCAACACGACCGAGAGTGCGAAGGTGAGCGCGTAGCTTCTGGTGACGAGCTCCTGGCGGCGCAGCACGGTGATGATCTGGTAGAGGAAGTCCACGACCGCCGACATCCCCCCCGCGAGGACCATCAGGTACAGCTGGTTGCGCATCGGCTCGAAGTCGGTCCCGTAGAGGATTTTCAGGAGGGGCACGCCGAAGGCGGCGTTGAAAAGGAGGGTGCCGGCGGTCAGGGCCGCGGCGACGCCCGCCACGGCAATCACGATGAGGTCGAAGCGTCCCCGGTGGTTGGGCTCGGACCAGATGTTGGAGAGCCTCACGAGCTGGGGCTTGTACACCAGCCCCACGGTCATGGCTATGCCCTGGGCGGGGAAGTAGATGGCGTTGAAGAAGAGCTGGTTCTCGTATGCTAGCGCCCCCTCCATGGCGAACTTCGGCACAGACTCGATGAGTACGAAGAGAAACTGCGCCGCGAAGGCTGGTGCGCATTCGACGAAGATCTCTCGCAGCTCCACGAGGCGGACCCCACGCGAGCGAGGGGTCTCGAGCAGGGCGAGGGGAAGGCTCACCAGCAGGAGCGAGACCCCTGCCGCCCCGGCAAGCGCAAGGCTTGCCACCGCGACGTCATGCGTGACGAGCAGCGCCACGGTGAAGGCGAGCATGGACACGCCGCAGCGCAGCGCCTGGGAGACGCCAGCCAGCCAGAGCTTGTCACATTGCTGGAGCCGTCCCTCGTACACGTCTGCGAGCGAGTCGACCAGGCGGAAGGCGAAGGTACCCACGCAGATCGAGAGCATCTCGCCCGAGTAGCCCTTGACCAGGCACCAGAGCCAGGCCACCCCAACCATGAGCAGACAGCTCGCGGCCCTCTGGAGCTGGTACGAGCCAAACGACTCAGCCTCGTCCACGTCGGAGACCTGGTAGGTGCGCACGCCATAGGTCCCCACGAACTGCAGGAGGTTGGCGATGACGAAGGCCATGGAGAAGCGCCCCGCCGCCTCGGCGCCCGCGAGTTGGGTGGCGATGACGGTGAGCAGGGGGAAAAGCACTCCCCAGAGCCCTAGGCCCAGACTGTTGAAGAGGTAGTCGCTGCGGGTGCGGTGAGCCGCGTAGCGCGCGGTCTGGTCCGCGAGCGAGCCGGACCAGACGGAAGAGATGAGCCGGTCCCACCAGTCGTTGGCGAGGCGCGCAAGGAAGGGCGCCTTGGCCGTCCCGGCCGCACGAGGCCCGCCGGCGACGAAGCGTTTGCCCCCTCTTGTCCCCTTGCCTCGAAAGGTCCTGTCCAGTGGGTTGGTCATGTGATGCCTCGCACATCCTGTGAGCGCTCGTCCCGGTAGGTCGGGTCTGGACTCGACGGCCCCCCTGTCCCTTCCCGCCCTGGCGATTGTATCCCGCCCTGCGCGTGAAGATTGGGTTTCGCTGCGGTCGGCTACATCCTCGGCATACACCCGCCGGCTAAAGTATGGTGTGCGATTCTTTGGCACAAGAGGCTCGAGGCCGGCGCCCGCGACGTTGGCCCAGGGGGAGGTACGGTGTCTGAGCTGGATAGACTGAAGGAGGGCGGACAGGGTTCTGTCCGACCCTCCGCAAGCGAGGCAGAGCTCGAGTGGGCTGCCGCCCGAGAGGCGCTCTCCGAGGTCGAGGTTCCCGACGGGCTCAAGGACAACATGGCGCTCTTCCTGCGCCTGGTGCGCAAGGTACTTGGCGAGTACGACAGCGACCTGCGCGCGACCTTCGACGCGCTGCTCGTCGACACTATCAAGGCGAACTCCTACGAGCCTGGCACCAACGAGGTCGAGATGAACGCCTTCCGCGACGCGGTGCGCATCATCGACTCGCTGCCCGTGGAGAAGGCAACCCTGGTCATGCGGGCCTTCGCGGCCTACTTCCACCTCGCCAACGTCTGCGAGGAGAACTACCGCGTCGGCTCCCTGCGTGCGCGGGAGAGCGCCATCTCGACCAGCGAGCGCGAGGACACCATCAACGACCTGACCGTCGCATATCGCCAGCTCGTGGACGAGTGCGGCACCGGCAAGGCCATGGCCCTGCTCGACCGCCTCGAGTTCCACCCGGTCTTCACCGCGCATCCCACCGAGGCCCGGCGCAAGGCCGTCGAGGGCAAGATTCGCCGTATCGCCGGCCTTCTCGAGGAGCGTCCCCGCCTGGGCGGCGCGTCCCTGGCCGAGAACGAGCGTCGCATGCTGCAAGAGATCGACGCGCTCTTCCGCACCTCGCCCATCGGCATCAAGAAGCCGACTCCCGTCGAGGAGGCCGACACCGTCATTGACATCTTCGACAACACCCTCTTCGACATGGTTCTCGAGGTCTACCGCCGCTTCGACGACTGGGAGCTGGGCGAGAAGGCCGGCACCGTCTCGCCCATCTGCCCCGCCTTCTTTCATCCCGGCAGCTGGATCGGCTCCGACCGTGACGGCAACCCAAACGTGACCGCCAAGGTGAGCCGCAAGGTGAGCGAGAAGTTCCGCGTCCACATGCTCGAGACCCTCGCCGATGCCACGCAGGTCACGGGCCGGAACATCACCCTGGACGCCGCGTCGACCAAGCCCTCCTCCGAGCTGCTCAACCTCTGGAGCCACCAGGTCGAGATGAGCGAGTCGCTCACCAAGCGCGCCCAGGACGTGAGCGCCTCCGAGCTCCACCGCGCCGTGATGATCGTCATGGCAAACCGCCTGAGGGCGACCATCACCCGCACGGCCGACGTCATGTACGCCAACGCGGAGGAGTACGTCGCCGACCTCATGGTGGTGCAGCGCTCCCTCGCCAAGGCTGGCGCAGTGCGCACTGCCTACGGACCCGTCCAGAACCTCATCTGGCAGGCCCAGACCTTCGGCTTCCACCTGGTGGAGATGGAGTTCCGCCAGCACTCGCTGGTCCACAGCCGCGCCCTCGAGGACATCCGCGCGCACGGCCGCTGGGGCGAGCGCGGCGACCTCGCTCCCATGACCCACGAGGTCCTGGACACCTTCCGCGCCATCGGCTCCATCCAGCGCAAGAACGGCGTCAAGGCCGCTCGCCGCTACATCATCTCGTTCACCCAGAGCGCACAGAACGTGGCCGACGTCTACGAGCTGGCCCGCCTCGCCTTCGCTCACGAGGAGGACGTCCCCACCCTCGACGTGATTCCCCTCTTCGAGCAGGTGGAGGACCTCGAGAACGCCATCGACACCCTCAACGAGGTCATCGAGCTTCCCGACGTGCAGCGCAGGCTCCGCCAGACCGGCCGCAGGCTCGAGGTCATGCTGGGCTACTCTGACTCCTCCAAGGACGCCGGCCCCACCTCTGCCACCCTGGTCCTGCACGCCACCCAGGCGCGCATCGCCAAGTGGGCGGAGGAGAACAACATCGACCTCGTGCTGATGCACGGCCGCGGCGGCGCGGTGGGACGCGGCGGCGGCCCCGCGAACCGCGCCGTCCTCTCGCAGCCCAAGGGCTCGGTCAACTGCCACTTCAAGCTCACCGAGCAGGGCGAGGTCATCTTCGCCCGCTACGGGGACCCCACCCTGGCACGCCGTCACGTGGAGTCGGTCGCCGGAGCGACGCTGCTCCAGAGCTCCCCCTCCATCGAGTACGTCAACACCGAGACGACGGCCAAGTACGCCGACGTGGCCTCGGCGCTCGACCGCGCCTCGCGCGAGCGCTACCTCGACCTCCTCAACAGCGAGGGCTTCGCCGAGTGGTTCGCCGTCGTGACCCCCCTGGCCGAGATCGGCCTCATGCCCATAGGAAGCCGGCCGGCCAAGCGCGGCCTGGGCGCGAAGTCCCTTGCCGACCTGCGCACCATTCCCTGGATCTTCTCCTGGTCGCAGGCGCGCACCAACCTCGCTGCCTGGTACGGCCTGGGCACCGCCTGCGAGACCTTCGGCGACCTCGCCCGCCTGCGTGAGGCCTATGCCGAGTGGCCCCTCTTCACGACCTTCGTCGACAACATCGAGATGTCGCTTGCCAAGACCGACGACCGCATCGCCCAGATGTACCTCGACCTCGCCGATCGTCCCGACCTCAACGAGAAGGTCCTGGACGAGATGCGCCTCACTCGCAAGTGGGTGCTCGCCATCACCGGCAACGAGTGGCCCCTCCAGAACCGTCGCGTCCTGGGTCCCGTCATCCGCATGCGCCTGCCCTTCGTCAACGTCCTCTCGCTGGCGCAGGTGCGCGCGCTGGACACCCTGCGCAACAAGGGGGAGGCGCTCACTCCCGAGGAGCGCGAGCGCTTCATCTATCTGATTCTCTGCACCGTCTCCGGGGTCTCCGCCGGCCTGCAGAACACGGGCTGATCCTGTCGGACGGCGGTGCGCGATGACCCGTGGCGTGCCACGAGGGCAAGGGCTCATGAGGCGAGAGGGACGGGCCGTGGAGGTCGTCCCTCTCGTCCCATGACGGGCAATGGCTCCGGTCGGACCTCGCGGGCCGATGTGTCACCCAGTCTGAGCTGGGCTTCGCATCCAGGCCAACAGGATCCAATGTGTATGTTTTGCCATGATTTCCCCTTCCCAAATAATTTGTTAGCTTTGGCTTCCCCAGTTGCCAAAAATCTCTACAATAGCGTGTTAGCTAGCATAAACTTGTGGTCCGTAGCCCAAACGGGCGGGACCCGGGTGGGGGAGCGTCTGATGGATGGAAGCGTTGTGGATGGCACGAGCATGACGAGCACCGCAGGAGTGCGCGTGGTCGGGGCGCAGCTGCCCCTCTCGATGGTCTCGGAAGGCGAGACGGTCACCGTCGCCCGCGTCCGTGGCAGCCAGGAGCTCAGGCAGCATCTCGCCGAGCTCGGCTTCGTGCAGGGTGCCTCCGTGAAGGTCGTCTCGCGCGTGAACGGCGACGTCCTCGTGAGCGTCAAGGGGGCTACCTTCGGCATCGGGCGCGACATGGCCATGAAGATCGCCACCTGCTAGCAAGACAACGGGGGGTATTGGCGCCGGGCATCGCCCGGCCTGTTTTTCTAAGGGGGAAGAATGGCAAGTCTGAGGGACGTGAAGGTCGGCGAGAGCTGTACCGTCTCCAAGCTCACCGGTGCGGGGGCGATCAAGCGCCGCATCATGGACATGGGCCTCACCAAGGGCACCAAGGTCCTGGTCCACAAGGTCGCGCCGCTGGGGGACCCCATCGAGTGCACCATCCGCGGCTACGAGCTCTCGCTGCGCAAGGACGAGGCGGCGTGCATCGAGGTCGTGGACATAGCCAAGGAGTAGCTTCCCCGGGGGCACGGCCCCTTTTTTCTGGCCGAGCGAGTTACCTAAAACTAACAAATGTGAGTCTTCAGGTAGCAAAGGTAAGCCGAGAATAACTCCGGACACGTAGCAGGAAAGGCAAGGAATGGCAGACAAGATCAACATCGCCCTGGCTGGTAACCCCAACTGCGGCAAGACAACGCTGTTCAACGAGCTCACCGGCTCGAACGGCTACGTCGGCAACTGGCCCGGCGTCACGGTAGAGAAGAAGATGGCCACCTGGAAGGCCAACCACGACGTCACCTTCGTCGACCTTCCCGGCATCTACTCGCTCTCCCCCTATTCCCCCGAGGAGGTCGTCTCGCGTGACTACGTGGTCAATGACCGTCCCGATGCCGTGATCAACCTGATCGACGTCACCAACCTCGAGCGCAACCTCTACCTCACCACCCAGGTCCTCGAGGCGGGCCGTCCCGCCGTCGTGGGCCTCAACATGTGCGACCTGCTCAAGGAGCGTGGCGACGTCATCGACTCCAAAAAGCTGTCCCAGATGCTGGGCGTTCCCGTGGTCGAGGTCTCCGCCCTGCACAACAAGAACCTCGACGAGCTGGTCAACGCCTCCCTCGACGCCTCGAAGGCCGGCAAGTCCGCAGAGGGCGTCAAGTGCTTCTCCGCCGAGGTCGAGTCCGCCCTGCAGACCATCGCGGGGCTCATCAAGGATGCCTGTCCCGCCGAGCTCGTGCGCTGGTACGCCATCAAGGTCTTCGAGCGCGATGCCGAGGCCATCAAGCCGCTGAACCTCGGCAAGGACGTCCTCGCATCCGCCGAGAAGGCCATCAAGGCCATCGAGGACGACCGTGACGACGACAGCGAGTCCATCATCACCTCCGACCGCTACGACTGGATCGCCACGGTCATGGACGCCTGCGTCAAGAAGGCCCCCAAGAAGCTCACCACCTCGCAGAAGATCGACCGCATCGTGACCAACCGCGTCCTGGGCCTTCCCATCTTCGCGGCCATCATGATCCTGGTCTACTACATCGCCATCTCCACCATCGGCACCAGCTGGACCGACTGGGTCAACGACAACCTCTTCTCCGATGGCTTCTTCTTGAGCGGCCAGTCGCAGGCCGCCTTCGACGAGGCCAAGGAGGAGTGGTCCTCCAACCACTACGCCGACCAGATCGACGGCTACCTCGCCGCCGCAGAGAAGGCCGGCGTCAACACCGATGGCGTCGCGGACGCCATCGCCGCGGAGGAGCCCACCGCCGAGGACGAGGCGACCATCGCCGACTTCCAGGCTGCGGCCGAGAAGGCCAAGGTCGTCGCCACCGACGTCCCCGTGCACGACGACGACGGCAACTTCGTCGACACCGACGACGAGGCCATCACCGAGGAGACCAGCGACGGCGAGCCGGTGCTCGCCGAGGGCCAGAAGCTCCAGGTGATCGACAAGGTGGACGCCGCCGACTTCGCGGCCGCCCTCGAGGGCAAGGCTGCCGAGCCCGACGAGCACGACTTCGGCAGCTTCGTGGACTCCATCCCCACCGCCGCGACCAACGCGCTCGAGGCGGCTGGCGCCTCCGACCTCGTCAAGGGCCTCGTGGTAGACGGCGTCATCGGCGGCGTGGGCTCGGTCCTGGGCTTCATCCCCCAGATCTTCGTCCTCTTCGTGATGCTCTGCTTCCTCGAGGACTGCGGCTACATGAGCCGCGTCGCCTTCGTCATGGACCGCGTCTTCCGCCGCTTCGGCCTCTCGGGCAAGTCCTTCATCCCCATGATCGTCTCCTCCGGCTGCGGCGTCCCCGGCGTCCTCGCCACCAAGACGATCGAGAACGAGCGCGACCGCCGCATGACGGCCATGCTCACGACCATGATCCCCTGCTCGGCCAAGCTGCCCATCATTGCCCTGGTCATGGGCGTGCTCGCCGGCGGCTCCGACATGTGGTGGGTCGCCCCCATGTTCTACTTCCTGGGCATCGTCGCCATCATCGTCTCGGCCATCATGCTCAAGAAGACCAAGCCCTTCGAGGGCGAGCCCGTCCCCTTCGTGATGGAGCTCCCCGACTACCACTTCCCCAGCATCCGTTCCTGGGCGCTGCACGTGTGGGAGCGCGTCGCCTCCTACGTCAAGAAGGCTGGCACCATCATCTTCGCGGCTGCCGTGGGCATCTGGTTCCTCTCCAACTTCGGCATCGCGGGCTGGGACGGCGGCGACGGCGCCTTCGGCTTCCTCTCCGGCATGGAGGGCGTCCCCGAGAACTACATGGACTACTCCATTCTCGCCGGCGTGGGCGGCGCCCTGGGCTGGATCTTCCTTCCCCTGGGATTTGGCAACTGGCAGGCCACTGCGGCGTCCATCTCTGCCCTGATCGCCAAGGAGAACCTGGTCTCCACCTTCGGCGTCCTCTACGGCCTGGGCGGCGCAACCGAGAACTCCGTGAGCATGTGGCAGGGCTTCGCCGGGATGTTCACCGTTGCCGGCACGCTCCACGTCGGTGCCATGTGCGCGTTCGTGGCGTTCAACATGCTCTGCGCGCCCTGCTTCGCCGCCATGGGCACCATTCGTCGCCAGATGAACTCCGGCTGGTGGACGGCCTTCGCCATCGCCTACGAGTGCGTCTTCGGCTGGGTGATCGGCCTGTTCATCAACCAGTTCTACGAGCTGGTCGTCTTCGGGAGCTTCGGCATCTGGACCGTGATCGCCTTCGTGCTGCTCGCGGCCATGCTCTTCCAGCTCTTCCGCCCGGCCCCCAAGTGGGACAAGAAGGACGAGAAGATCCTGGACAGCCTTGCGGAGGACGTGGCCTAGTCCTGGGCCCGCCCGCATCGCGGGCACGACGGGGTTTCGCGTGACCCCAGACTGCAAGCCAAGGCGCGCCGCCTGCCTGGAAGGTGGGTGGCGCGCCTTCTCATGAACGAGGAGAGAGCGGAAATGGAGCGGACGCAGAGGTCGGTCGAGGTCTTCGAGCCCCTGAGGGGCGCTCGTCTCGCCATCTCGAGCCCCCTCGCGAAGGGGACGAACGCCGCGGACTCCTGCCTTCGCTGGAGTGACGGGGAGCTCCTCCTCATCTATTGCAAGGAAGGCATCCGCCCCGCCCATCCCAGGTGCGCCTCGTCCTCGTCGCCCCGGTCCAAGACGCTCCTGGCGCTTCGCGGAAGGGGAGAAGGCGTCCATCCCCTGCAGCTGCGCAAGCTAGGGGGCATCGTCCTGCTGCTTGACCTGGGGCGCATCGCGCGGGAGGAGGGAGAGGCGCTCGCCGAGTTCGGCGTGGATGCCGAGGGCCTGGCTCTTCTTTCCCGCATGGGCACCACGGTGGCCTCCCTGGACGGGCATCCCGAGCTCGTCCATGTGCTCTTCGAGCTGAACGGCGCCCCGGAGCGGGGTCGTGAGGGCTACCTCAGGCTCAAGGTCGTGGAGCTGCTTCGCCTCCTCTCGCACATCGAGCTCACGGGCTCCGTCAGCCGTCCGCCCGTCCGCCAGTCGCATCGGCAGATCGCCTATCGCGCCCAGGGCGAGCTCATGCGCGACCTCTCCACGCCGCTCACCATCGAGCAGCTGGCGGAGCATTGCGAAAGCTCGCCCACCGTGCTCAAGCAGTCCTTCCGCGAGACCTTCGGCAGTCCCGTCTATTCCTGGTACCGCAGGCAGCGCATGAGGCGTGCGGCGGAGCTTCTGGGGGACGGCCGGCTGGGCGTCTCCGAGGTCGCGGCAGCCGTGGGCTACTCCAACCCGTCCAAGTTCTCCCGTGCCTTCTCCGCCTGCATGGGCTGCTCTCCCAGCGTCTGGAGGGCGCGCCACATGGCCTGAGGTCTGCCTCGGAGCATCGTCGCACGGACACCTCTCGCGGGTCAGAACGGCACACTCCCCAGAAGACCGTCCAAGTAGCGCGTCCGATTGGAGCGGTGCATCCTCTCGGAGTTGTGAATTCTCTCGACGCTGCCTTAGCGTACGAGAGGGATGACTGCTGCACAATGTCAACCAAGGCGACCTTGTGCCACGAGAGAGAGGGAGTAGTCATGCACGCTCATCACATCTGGTTCGCCGTCGGGGGCGCCGCCGTCGCAGGGACGGTCGCAAAGCTCGCGAGCACGGGGCTGCTCCACAAGGGTGCCGTCGCCGTTGCCACCTGCGCGATGAAGGTCGACGCCGCCGTGACGGCCGAGACCCAGAGCATCGTGGACGACGCGAACGACGCCACGGCCGAGGCTCGCCGCAGGGCGAAGATCGACTCAGCCGTAAAGGAGCGCCTTGCCGTCGAGGAGGCAAGGATCCGCGAGGAGGTCACTGCCAAGGTCGATGCCGAGGGTTGCGAGGCATAGCCCTTCATGCATTACAAGATCATCTCTGACCTTCCTGGCCGCCTGCGTCTGCGCTGCGGCTCCAACCTCTTTGGAGACGAGGAGGCGCGTGGCGTCGCATACGCGCTCATGCGCAGTCCCGGCGTGAGGCATGCGGAGGTCCACCCCGCCAACGGGTCGGTCCTGGTGGTCTTTGACCCGTCCTGTCGCGAGCGCGTCTTCGGCGTGGTAGACGGCCTCGACGTCCTCAGGCTTCCGACTGCGGAAGTGGGCATCGAGTCGTACGCGAACGCCATCGAGATCGCGGCCGAGAACAACCGCTTCGCCCTGCGCCTGGGCGGCCTCATCGCCTGGCGTGGCATACGGAGCCTGCTTCTTCCCGCCCCCCTGCGCCACGCATGGACGCTCGTACGCTCCATCGGCTTCATCGCGGAGGGTCTGAGGCGCCTTGCGCGCGGAGAGATCACGGTCGAGGTGCTCGACGCCACCGCCGTGGTGGCCTCGCTCCTGAGGCGCAGCTTCGGCGAGGCCGACACGGTCATGTTCCTGCTGCAGCTCTCCTCGGTGCTGGAGAGGCACGTGCAGAGCCGCGCCCACCTCGCCCTCAAGGACGGCCTCATCACGCGCGCCGAGAACGTCTGGGCCGTGGTCGACGGCAGGGACGTGCGCATCTCCATGGACGAGGTCGAGCGTGGCCAGGTGCTCCACCTCCCGCAGGGGAGCGTGCTTCCCGTCGACGGCACGGTGGTGGACGGGGAGGGACAGATAGACGAGGCGTCCATGACCGGCGAGTCGCGCCTGGTGCACAAGTCGTCGGGGTCCACGGTCTATGCGGGCACCGCCCTCGAGGACGGCGACCTCCTCGTCCGTGTTACCGCGGCTCCGGGGGACGCACGCATCGACGGCATCGTCACCATGGTCGAGCAGTCGTCCGAGCTCAAGGCGGGCGTCCAGAGCAAGGCGGAGCACCTTGCCGACGCGCTGGTGCCCTACAGCTTCCTCTCGTTCTTCGCGATTCTCGCCCTGACGCGCAACGTGACGAAGGCCATGGCCGTCCTCATGGTCGACTACTCCTGCGCCATCAAGCTCTCGACGCCCATTGCGGTCATGAGCGCCATCGACGAGGCCTCCAAGCGCAGCATCGTGGTCAAGGGCGGCAAGTACCTCGAGGCGCTCGCCGCGGCGGACACCGTCGTCTTCGACAAGACCGGCACCCTCACCCATGCGTCGCCGCACGTCGAGAGGGTGCTGAGCCTCACCGGTGCGGACGAGGACACCGTGCTGCGCTACGCGGCATGCATAGAGGAGCACTTCCCCCACAGCATGGCACGCGCCATCGTGGCCGAGGCGGCCCGTCGTGGCCTCAGCCACGAGGACGAGCTGCACGCCAGGGTCAACTACGTGGTCGCGCATGGCATATCGACGCAGGTGGACGGGCTCGAGGCGCTCATAGGCAGCGCCCACTTCCTCTTCGAGGACGAGGGGATCGCGAAGCCGGACGACCTCGAGGAGACCATCCAGGAGGCCATGCCCACCGCCTCGGTTGTCTACCTGGCGCTCGGAGGCGAGCTCGTGGGTGCCATCTGCATCAGCGACCCGCTGCGCGACGAGGCTGCCGCGACCATCGCGCGCCTCAGGGGGCTCGGCATCCAGAAGGTGGTCATGCTCACGGGCGACTCCGAGTCCTGCGCCGCCCACGTCGCCTCCTCCGTCGGCATCGACAGCTACCATGCGCAGGTGCTGCCAGAGGACAAAAGCGGCTACGTGCAGGCGCTGCGCGACGAGGGCCACACCGTCATCATGGTGGGCGACGGCATCAACGACTCGCCAGCACTTGCTGCGGCAAATGTTTCGGTCGCCCTCTCTGACGCGAGCGACATCGCCCGCGCCGTGGCCGACGTCTCGGTGCTGGACTCGTCGCTCGAGTCCCTGGTGACCATGCGTCTCCTCTCCCAGCGTCTCATGGGCCGCATCCGTCGCGACTACGGCTTCATAGTGGGCTTCAACTCCGCGCTCATCGCCCTGGGAGTTGCCAGCGCCATATCCCTCACGACCGCCGCCTACCTGCACAACGCCTCCACGCTGGGCGCGGTGGCCCTCAACACGCGCCACTTGCTGCGAGCGGGGGAGGGAGGGGTCGACTAGCGCGCCTCTCTTGCCTTGGGCTGGCTGCGTGCGCCTGGGACTTCCTGCTCCCGTCCTGTCATTTGTGCTTGCGTCTTCCTATAATTGGTAAGCACGAGCTAACTTTTTGACATGGATGGGAAGCGCATGGAGAATGCAGCCTACCTCGAGGTCACGGACCTCAGAAAAGGGTACGGGTCGGGAGAGGCCCACGTGGAGGTCCTCAGGGGCCTCTGCACGGGTGTTCGGTCGGGCGAGATCTGCACCCTCCTGGGCCCCTCGGGATCGGGCAAGTCGACCTTCCTCAACCTCGTGGGTGGCCTCGAGTCGGCCGACTCCGGCAGCATCCGCGTGGGCGGAGAGGAGCTTACGACCCTCTCCAAGCGCGAGCTCGTCGAGTACCGACGCCGCGAGCTCGGCTTCGTCTTCCAGTTCTACAACCTCGTTCCCGACCTCACGGTCAGGGAGAACATAGAGGTCTGCGCCTACCTCTCGCCCGAGCCCCTCCCCATGGACGAGCTCCTCGAGTCCCTGGGCCTCTGGGACCACCGCGACAAGTTTCCCAGCCAGGTCTCGGGCGGCCAGCAGCAGCGCTGCGCCATAGGACGCGCCCTGGTCAAGGCCCCCCGCCTCCTGCTCTGCGACGAGCCCACGGGCGCCCTCGACTACAAGACCTCCAAGGAGATCCTCCAGCTCATGGAGGACGTCAACCAGCGCTATGGCTGCACGATGGTCATCGTCACCCACAACGAGGCCATCCAGTACATGTCCCATCGCGTGCTCCAGCTGCGCGACGGACAGATCGTCTCGGAGCATACGAACCAGACGATCAAGCCCGCCTCCGAGCTGAGCTGGTAGCCGCCATGAGGAACCCACTCGACAGGCGTATCCCACGCGAACTCAAGGCGGACCTCGGGAAGTACCTGGGCATCTTTGCCCTCCTCTTCCTCATCTCCGCCATGGTGACCGGCTACATGGTCGCCGCATCGTCGCTCCAGGCGACCATCGAGGGCATGCGCGACAGGTATGTCGTCGAAGACCTGCAGTTCGACTGCGACTTCGAGGCTCCCAAGAAGGCGGTGAGGGCCGTCGAGGCGCTGGGGATGACGGTGCACGAGAACTTCTACCGTGACCTCACGATGGGTTGGAAGAGGGCGTCCGGGGAGGAGGGCGTCGGCACCGTCCGCGTGATGCGCATCAGGCGCGACTTCGACCTTCCCGTATATGTGGAGGGGGAGGAGCCGGGCTCGAGAGGCCAGATCGCGCTCGACCGGACGTTCTGCGAGAACAACGGCCTGAGGGTGGGCGACCACGTCACTGTGGACGGGAGGGACTTCTCCGTCTGTGGCATCATGACGCTCTCGGACTACCCCACCCAGATGGTCCACAACTCCGACCTCATGTACAACACCCAGAGCTTCTCGGTCTCGCAGGTCTCTGACGAGGACTTCGACCAGCTCGTGGGAAGTTCGGCCCAGTGGCGCTACTCGGCGGTCCTGGACGACCGCTCTACGGCGCTTCCCCAGAGGGTCGAGCTCGAGAAGAAGGTGGCAGAGGCCATCAGCCAGAACGGCGCGTCGCTCTCGAGCATCGTGGACCGCGAGTCCAACCAGGCCATCACCTTCAGCCAGGACGACGTGGTCCATGACCAGGGCATGTGGGAGGTCATGCTGGTCCTGCTCGTGCTGATCATGGCCTTCGTATTCGTGGTGCTCACCAACGCCACCATCGAGGAGCAGAGCTCGGCGATAGGCACGTTGCTCGCCTCGGGCTGGCGCCGCTCGGAGATCTTGCGGCACTACCTCACCTTGCCCGTCCTGGTGGGGACGGTCGCCTGCGTCGTCGGCAACGTGGTGGGCTACGCGTTCCTGATCAAGCCCATGGGCAACCTGTACATGCGTAGCTACAGCCTGCCTCCGTATGTGGTGACCTTCCAGCCGCGCGTCTTCGTGATGACGACGCTCATTCCCCTGGGCATGCTGGTGCTCATCACCTTCTTCGGCCTGCTGCGCAAGCTGGGTGCGACCCCCCTGGCGTTCCTGCGACACGAGACCTCCCACCGCAGGGGCCTCGGCCGCGTGCGCCTCCCCAGCTCCTGGGGCTTCTCCCTGCGCTTCAGGGCGCGCGTCTTCCTGCGTAACATCTCCCAGTTCGTCATCCTCTTCCTGGGCATCTCGGTGGGAAGCATCCTCCTTCTGATGGGTCTGATCATGCTGCCCACCGTCGAGCACGTCGCCCGCACCATGAGCCAGTCGGTTCCCGCCCAGCACGTGTACCTGCTCAAGGCGCCGCTGCGCCTCGATGGGAGTGCCGACGAGCGTGCGGCGTTCGAGGCTGCGGAGACGCTCTCCACCTCGAGTGCGGAGGACGTCCAGGCACTCGATCCCGCGACACTCCTGGGCCTCGCGGTCAAGGCGCAGACGGTCAACCCGGACGACCGGGCGGTCAACGTGCGCGAGAACTCTCCCGAGCGCATCGCGCAGGCCGAGCGATTTGCCGCTGCAAGCCTCGAGGTCAAGCGCAACCTCGCCGACTCGATGGAGCAGATCACGCTCTATGGCATCGAGGAGCCGTCGCGCTACTGGTCTGACGTGCAGCTCTCGCGCGGCGGCATCGTCGTGGGGAAGGGACTGTCCCAGAAGTGCGACCTCAGGGTCGGGCAGACCTATCCCTTCGTCGACCGCTTCGAGGGCAAGACCTATGACCTCAGGGTGGATGGGATCACGGGCGGCGACACCAACATGGACGCATACCTGTCGCGTGCGGACTTCTGCGCGCTGATGGGGGAGCCGGACGACTACTTCAACGGCTATGCGTCGGACGAGGCCCTCGACCTCGATCCCCGCTTCACCGCCAAGGAGATCACGCCGCAGGAGATGCTCAAGGTCGTCGACCAGATCCAGGAGTCCATGGGCGACATCATGAACACCATGGTCGCCCTCTCGGTGCCCTTCTACCTGGTGGTCATGTACCTGCTCACCAAGACGGTCATCGACAGGTCCGCCCGCTCGATTTCGTACATGAAGGTGTTCGGCTACCAAGACGGCGAGGTCGCCCGCCTCTACATCCGCTCGATCACCACGGTCGTGGCCCTGACCCTGGTGCTGAGCCTTGGCGGAATCGTGAGCCTCTTCAGGCTGATCATGAAGTTCATGATGGTCAGCTACTCCGGGAACTGGACGCTCTGGTACGCACCCCAGCACCTGGTGGAGCTGGTGGCCATCGGATTCGCCACTTATGGCGTCGTCGCCTTGATTCACCTGCGCAACATTCGCAGGGTCTCCCTCTCGGAGGCGCTCAAGGTCCAAGAGTAGCTTGCGACGCGCCGCCAGCGACGACGCGACAAGGAGCGCGGCCTCCGTCTCCCAGGGGACGGAGGCCGCGTCATGCGGGGAAGGAAAGACCGCAAATCCCGTGAAATGCTGTCATCCCGGTGCGCCAACAGGCCAAACGCGAAAAACGACAGCATTTCCCGCAGAATGCTGTTTTCGTATCCTGCGCTAGCGTGTCTCCATCGTCGCGCTACTCCGCCTCCGCGCGCCGCTGGTCGGCACCGCGACGGTTCTCTCCCTCGAGCGAGCGGATGCGAGCCACGTCCTGCGTGGTCTCGAGCGCGCCGAGGTAGTTGCCTTCCGCGTCGCGCACCGCGAAGTAGCGGATGTAGAGGAACTTCTCGCCCTTGTTGATCCAGAACTCGTAGCTGTCCTTGGCACCGCTGCGGAAGTCCTCGAACACCTTGTGGACCATGGCCTGGCTCTTGGGGGGATGGCAGTCGTAGACGTCACGTCCCAGGCAGCTCATCGGGCGCGGGAAGGCGCGCGTGTCCCCGTGGCTGAAGTAGCGGGTCTTGTCGTCGGCGTCGACGAAGGTGAGGTCGAGAGGGATGGTGTTGAGGACGGCCTCTATCTGGGCGACGCTGAACTCTCCCGTGGAGAGCCTGACCTTCTGCGTGCCGTCCGCCTGGGGCGCCTCGGGGACGGGGGCGGACGCGCCGGCGTTGAGCCTCTCCTCGGCGATCTCGAGCGCGGAGGCGCGCCACGCGGGAGGCTCGTCGATCAGGACGTAGCCGAACTCGCCGCTCTCCTCGGCGATCTGCGTCCACTCGGATGCTCCCAGGGTCTCGAGCGAGAGGGGCACGAGGACGTTCTCCTCCTTGCTGACCATGGACTCCGCCCCCTCGCAGGCAGCGGCGAGCGTGTCCGCGGCGGCGGTGAGCCCCGCCGCGTCGCCGGAGCTCGCGAGAGCCTCCGTCATCTGCCTCAGGTCGCCCACGAGCTCGCGGACCTCGTCGTCCTTGCCCCACATGACCTTCGAGGGGCCCGTGACGCCGTGACGCTCGAGGTGGGGGAAGAGGAGCTCCTCCTTGCGCTTGTAGTGCGGGAAGATCGCGGCGAGCAGGTCCGCGTCCGCGCGCAGCTTCTGGGCGAGCGCGCGGACGACGTCGGCACCCTTGGCCGCGCGGGCGAGGTCGACGTCCTCGCGAAGCCCCTCGATTAGCTTGAGTATCTGCTCGTTCTCGCTGCGCAGGGTGTGGACGGGGTGGCCGGGCCTGTCCTGGGGATTCGTGCCCGAGAGGCCGGGAGCGCAGGACACGCTGCCCTCGAAGAGCGTGGCGTGCACGTCGCAGAGGCGCTGCACCTTCTCGACGGGAACGCCGCCCGAGATGAGGGCCTGCTCGGCCGCGGCGATCTCGCCGCCCGAGACGTTGGCGAAGTGGAGGGCGAAGTCCTCGCGCACGTCCTCGACGTCCTCGCCGGCGCCGAGGCGCTCGAGGTAGCTGGTGAGGAGCGCCTGGCGCTGCTCGGGGGTTTCGTCTGCCACTTCGGCTGCGGGGGCGTGTGCGGGCTCGTCCTCGTGGCCCTTGACGGAGAAGCCCGCCGCCTTGAGGCCCGAGATGACCTCGTCGAGGTCGATTCCCTTGGCCTTGCAGCCCTTGGGGATGGTCATGAGGCGACCCATGGTCTGGAGCCTGCCGGGCTTGGTTATCTCGTCGAAGCCGAGCGTTGCCATGACGTCCTTGAGCTCGGGGAGTTCGGAGCAGAGTTCGTAGACGGTCTTCTCGAGGTCGATGAGCTTGTGGTCCATTGCTTCCTCCGTGAGTTAGGGGTGGCTAATGTTTGCCAGGTACTTACTACCCCACGAGAACTGTCCCAAACAGGGCAGCATTTCCATGCACAGAAAAGGCCCCGCACTGGTGCGGGGCCCCGAAGACGCTCGCGTGCGAACGGAGGCTACTTCTTGGCCTTGCCCTGGTTGGCGACGGCGTTGATCTTCGCCTCGATGGTGGCGGGATCGCCGATGTAGTGCTTGTCGACGACGTTCCAGTCCTTGTCGAAGGTGTAGGAGCAGGGGATGCCCGTCGGGATGTTGACCTCGAGGATCTGCTCGGGGGTCAGGTGCTCGAACTGCATCACGAGGGCGCGCAGGCTGTTGCCGTGCGCGGCGATGAGGACGCGCTTGCCGGCCTCGAGCTGGGGCTTGATCTCCTGCTCGAAGTAGGGCCAGGCGCGGGCGATGGTGTCCTTGAGGCACTCGGTGTAGGGGAGGTCCTCCTGCGGCACGTCGCGGAACTGGTCCTGGACGTGGGGGTCGCGCTCGTCGCCGGGCTCCAGCGCGGGCGGGCAGACGTCGAAGGAGCGACGCCAGATCTTGACCTGCTCGTCACCGTGCTCGGCGGCGGCGTCGGCCTTGTTCAGGCCCTGGAGGGCGCCGTAGTGGCGCTCGTTGAGGCGCCAGGTCTTGTGGACGGGCAGCCAGTTGCGGTCCATCTCGTCGAGGACGTGGTTGAGGGTGTGGATGGCACGCTTGAGCAGCGAGGTGTAGCACACGTCGAAGTCGAAGCCCGCCTCCTTGAGGGCGCGCCCGCCAGCGGCGGCCTCCTCGTGTCCGGTCTCGGTGAGGTCGACGTCGGTCCAGCCGGTGAAGAGGTTGAGCTTGTTCCACTCGCTCTCTCCGTGACGGATGATCACGAGGTGCATGTACTCGTCGTTTGCCATGGCATTCCCTTCTCGTTGGGGGAGGGTCCTCCCCTCAGCTGCCTGCTACAACATGAATGATAAGCCTTGGGGCCCCTGCCTGCGCCTCTCGCGCGACCCGCCCTTCTCGCGACCTGACTCTCTCGCCTGACCGGCTGCTCCACCTGCTTGGCCGGCAGCTCCACCTGCCTAGACAGCCGCTCCCCTCGCACGGTCGCCCCCTCGCACAAAAACGATTTCGTGGGAAGGGAGAGGAACCTCAACTGGGAAAACGGCGTTTTTCTTCGCACAAATGCGCCAACGTGCGAAAGCCGATGCCAACATGTGAAGGCCGGCGCCGTCGCGCGTCAGGATGCCCTTGTGAGTATGCGCGAGAACACGCGGGCGTGCGAGGGGGGCCAGGACCTCCACCTGCGAAAAGTCGCTGGGAATGCTCCAATCGGACGTTCCTTTCCGTCCCGCTCGACATTAGTTAGCTTTGGTGTACTCTACTTGCCAGCAGGAGTTAACGGAAGTTAACAAACCGCCTCGAGGGCACAAGGGAAAGTGTCCAAGAGAAGTGGGAAGCATGGTTCCCGTGCAGCCCACAGCAAAGCGTTTATCCCTACCTGACGCAAGCGGACCCTCTCCCCGTCTTGCGAACAGGTCCTCAAGCGCCGCCCGCGTCCCCCCTTTCCTGCGCGAGCGGCGCTCTTTTTGTCACTTTGCCCGGGGACGTCGCCGAGCGCGTCGTCCCCGGGGCTCATAAGGGGTGATCCAATGAGCGGAAAGAGCGCGATGTCGGTGCGACTGGTCCATGCGCCGCTCGAGGGCTGCGACGCGGAACAGAGTGCCCTCGCGCACGCCTTCGCCACCACCCTCGTGCGCTGCTGCGCTGCCGTGATCGAAGGGACCAAGCCCGCGGCGCTCTTCTCGTTCAGACCTCCCGCCTGCGACTGTGGGAACGCGGCCTGCCGCAAGGCCCGCCTGAGGGAGACGATTGCCGCCTACGCGCGCGAGCTTCCCCTCCATGGCCTGGGCCTCACCGTCCTCGGCCACGCGGGGGACCGCGTGCAGCTCCTCGTCTGGCGCTCCTCCCTCGTGGAGGGAATCGTCTGCGACCCGGAGCTCAGCTCCTTCCTCGAGGCGTCGGGCTACCGCTGTGGGAGCGCGTCCGAGCTGGTGGGCTGCTTCCGCCATCGCCTCGCCGCCTTCCACCTGGGCATCGAGCTGCGCTTCCCCCATGAGGTGGGCGTGCTCCTGGGGTACCCGCTCGAGGACGTGAGGGGCTACATCTCGGGCGGGCGGGAGACCTGCCGCGGCCCCTGGAAGGCCTATGGCAGCGCCAGCGAGGCGCGTCGCCGCTTCGGGAGGGTGGCCGCGAGCGAGGAGCGCTGCCGCAGGCGCTTCGCCTCGGGCCTGAGCCTGGCGGCACTCCTCTCGTAGGCCCTGCGCGACCCGCGGACGGGTCCTGGCGCCTCGTCGGCACCCGCCCGCGCATCGCACAGGCGATGTCCAACCACGAGCAAGGAGGAGAGACATGAGCAAGACAGCGGTCGTCTACTGGAGCCAGTCGGGAAACACGGAGGCCATGGCAAACGCCCTGGCGGACGCCCTGGGGACGGAGGCCGTCGAGGTCTCGTCGTTCTCTGCGGACTCCGTCTCGGGCTATGACGCGCTGGCCTTTGGCTGCCCCGCCATGGGCGACGAGGAGCTCGACCCGGACTTCGAGGAGGTCTGGAACGAGTGCCTGCCCGCCCTGGGCGAGAAGCCCGTCGGCCTCTTCGGCAGCTACGACTGGGGCACCGGCGATTGGATGGAGACCTGGAAGTCTGCCGCGGAGGACGCCGGCGTCAACGTGGTCGGCACCGTCATCGCCAACCTCGAGCCGGACGACGATGCCCTCGAGGAGCTCAAGGTCCTGGGAGAGAAGCTCTCTGCCTGATGGCTCGGACATGGCCCCGTCGCCTCTCCTGACTATGAAGAAGTCGTGGAGAGCGCTGGCGGGGCTCCCGTTCGCACGGCCAGGGGAACAAGTAAGACATGCCTAACAGGTTCCCAGGCATGGGGGTCAAAAGCCTAGAGAAAGGTTCTGCCCATGAGCGAGATCATCGATGTCTACGGTCGCGAGGTCCTGGATTCGCGCGGCAACCCCACCGTCGAGGTGGAGGTCGCCCTGGCCGACGGCTCCGTCGGCCGCGCCATAGTCCCCTCCGGCGCCTCCACCGGCGAGTTCGAGGCCGTCGAGCTGCGTGACGGCGACCCCGAGCGCTATCTTGGCAAGGGCGTGCTCAAGGCCGTCGAGCACGTGAACAACGAGTGCAACGAGGCCCTGGTGGGCGTCGACGCGGCAGACCAGCGCGCCGTCGACGCGGCCCTGATCGCCGCGGACGGCACCCCCAACAAGGCCAAGCTGGGCGCCAACGCCATCCTGGGCTGCTCGCTCGCTGCGGCCCGTGCCGCAGCGGTCTCCGCTGGCCAGCCCCTCTATGCCTACCTGGGCGGCGTCAACGCCCACACCCTGCCCACGCCCATGATGAACGTCCTCAACGGCGGGGTCCACGCGGACAACAACGTGGACTTCCAGGAGTTCATGATCATGCCCGTGGGCGCCCCCGACTTCAAGACGGCCCTGCGCTGGTGCGCACAGGTCTACCACACCCTGAAGGGCGTGCTGAAGGACGCCGGCCTCTCCACCGGCGTGGGCGACGAGGGTGGCTTTGCGCCCAACCTCAAGACCAACGCCGAGCCCTTCGAGTACCTCATGGCCGCCGTCAAGAAGGCGGGCTTCACGCCTGGCAAGGACTTCATGTTTGCCATGGACCCCGCCACCAGCGAGGTCTACAACAAGGAGACCGGCATGTACGAGCTCAAGGGCGAGGGCCGCTCGCTCACCAGCGACCAGATGGTCGACTACTGGGAGGAGCTCGTCGGCAAGTACCCAATCATCTCGATCGAGGACGGACTCGCCGAGGAGGACTGGGACGGCTGGGTGAAGCTCACCGAGCGCCTGGGCAAGAAGGTCCAGCTCGTGGGCGACGACCTCTTCGTCACCAACACCGCCCGCCTGAAGAAGGGCATCGAGCTGGGCGCCGCCAACGCCATCCTGATTAAGGTCAACCAGATTGGCACCCTGACCGAGACCCTTGAGGCCATGCAGACCGCGCAGCGCGCCGGCTACACCTGCATCGTGAGCCACCGCTCCGGCGAGACCGAGGACACCACCATCGCCGACCTGGCCGTCGCCACCAACGCCGGCCAGATCAAGACCGGTGCCCCCGCGCGCTCCGACCGCGTGGCCAAGTACAACCAGCTCCTCCGCATCGAGGATGCCCTGGGTGACTCCGCCGACTACGCCGGACTCTCCGCGTTCTACAACGTTCGCTAGTCCCTGGGCCTCCGGGCGCGGGCTTTCGGGGCGGGCGCCCGACGCGGTCCTGTGGATTCGCGGTCGGGCGCCCGCCCTTTTCCCTCTCCTCGCATCGCAGGGGTGACCGTTCGCCTACAGTTTGTCTTGACTAACAGTATTGGAGGCCGACATGGGAATCGCCGACGTCGTCATAGTGCTTGCTGTCATCGCCCTCCTGGGGCTTTGCGTCCGCTCCTTCGTCAAGGGAGGGTCCGAGTGCTCGGGCTGTGCCTCGGGCGCGAGCTGCAGCGCACGCGCCACGGGTAAGGGGAGCTGCTCCGCCGCCCAGGATATGCTCGCCCGCGCCAACGCCGCGCTGGACTCCGCCGGACGGGCGGCCGGCGGCGAGTAGGTTCCCGCGCTTCCCGGTGCCGTCCGCCCGCGGTCGCCCGGGCCCCTCTCGCCTTGCGTGAAACAGAGGAGTAACCTCTGTGTGCGAACGTCTGAATGGCATGACTCGCGACCGTCGGGGCCGACGCGTGCGCGACCCAACGGACCTGCAAGGAGGAGCCCATGAGCGGCGACAGGAACATCGACTTCGTCCTGAGGACGGTGGAGAAGCGCGACGTCCGCTTCATCAGGCTCTGGTTCACCGACGTGCTGGGCAACCTCAAGTCGTTCTCGATCTCGTCCGAGGACCTCGAGGAGGCCTTCGAGGAGGGGGTCGGCTTCGATGGCTCCTCCGTGGCCGGCTTCGTGTCACAGGACGAGTCGGACATGCTCGCCTTCCCTGACGCCACCACCTTCCAGGTGCTCCCCTGGCGGCCCGAGAAGTGCGGCGTCGCCCGCATGTTCTGTGACATCCGCACGCCCAGCCGCGAGCTCTTCGAGGGGGACACCCGCTCGGTGCTGACCCGCGTCTTCACCGCCGCGGACGAGAAGGGCTACGTCATGAACGTGGGTCCCAAGCTCGAGTACTTCTACTTCGACCAGGAGAAGGCCCCCACGCCCGTGCCCCTCGACCATGCGGGCTACTTCGACCTGACCTCGTCCGACTCCGCTATGGACCTCAGGCGCGAGACCACCCTGAGCCTCGAGCACATGTCCATCCCGGTGACCTACTCCTACCACAGCAGCGCCCCCTCCCAGAACGGGATCGAGCTGCGCTACTCCGAGGCCGTCACCTGCGCGGACAACATCATGACGTCGCGCCTTGTCATCAGGCAGCTGGCCCACGAGCACGGCATGATGGCCTCCTTCATGCCCAAGCCCTTCACGGGGGCGTCGGGCTCTGGCATGTTCCTCTACCAGTCGCTCTTCGACCACGACGGCAACAACCTCTTCTGGGCCCCCAAGACCGAGCACCCCGCGCACCTCTCGCCCCTGGCCCAGCACTACGTGGCGGGACTCCTCAAGTACGCCCCAGAGTTCATGCTGGTCACCAATCCCACCGTGAACTCCTACAAGCGCCTCGTCTCCAACGGCGAGGTTCCCGTGTACGCCACCTGGGGCCGCAAGAACCGCTCCGCGCTGGTGCGCATACCCACCCACAAGCCGGGCAAGCACCAGGCCACCAGGGTCGAGCTCCGCAACCCCGACCCCACGGCCAACCCCTACCTGGCCCTCGCGGTCTCGCTCGCGGCAGGCATCCGCGGCATCGATGAGGGGCTCGAACTTCCCGAGGAGTCCTTCTCGGGCTTCGAGCGCCTCGACGACGGCGAGCTGGCGAGCAGGGGCTTCCGTCGCCTGCCTAGAAACCTCGGCGACGCCATAAAGCGCTTCGACAGGAGCGAGCTCATGCGAGAGACCCTGGGAGACCACATCTGCGACTACCTCGTGGCGCAGAAGTGGCGCGAGTGGGACGAGTACAGCGCCACGGTCACCGAGTGGGAGCGCAAGAGCTACTACGCGGGCCTGTAGGCGGGGCTGGGGCTCGGGTGGCCTCGTCCCGACGCCGTCTGGGATGGCGTGAGAGGACGGCGGCGATGGGTTCGCCGCCGTCCTCTCCCTTTCGTCCTCTCGACCTGGCTTTGTTTCGTCAAATTAAAACATTGCACCCACTGTTATGCAAATTTTGGAATTAACCCCTTCAAAATTCGTTGCATAAACTATACTTCCACCAAAACGCGCCCCAACTGGGACGCGGGCGGCGGGACGGAGTCTGGCACAGACCCGTCCCGTGCGATGTTCTTAGAGGGAGTGGTGGTCATGGGGGACGGCAGGCGCACGACGCGGCTCAAGGGCCTGGGGGTGACGCTTGTCCTCGCGGTGCTCCTGGCCTGTGGCCTGGGATTCGCGGGCTGCTCGGGCTCGACCTCCTCCGCCGGCGACGCGGCGGAAGACCTGGGCCTGGTGACCCCCGGCAAGCTGAGCGTGGTGTCGGACCTGGCCAACCCGCCCTTCGACTACATAGAGGAGGGGACCACCAACCCCGCGGGCTTCGAGGTGGAGCTCATGCAGGCGCTCGCGCAGAAGCTCGGCCTCGAGTGCGAGTTCCTGCCCGCCCAGAAGTTCGACTCCATCATTCCCATGATCAAGCAGGGCGGCAAGGCGGACGTGGGCGCATCGAACTTCACGATCACCGACGAGCGCCTGGAAGAGATCGACTTCACTGACGCCTACATAGACTCGAACCAGGGCGTCGTCACCTCCGCCGCCCTCGCGGGTCCCGTCGAGGCGGACTACTCCTCCGCGCTCGACCAGGCTGGCATGACCGTGGCCGTCCAGGCGGGCACGACCGGGGAGGCTTGGGCGCGCGAGAACCTGCCCCGTGCGAACGTCGTGGCGCTGGACGACCCCATCGCCGCCCTCACGGGCGTGCAGAGCGGGCTCTACCAGGCGGCGGTGGCCGACCTGCCCGTCATGCAGTACGAGGTGCTCAACTCCTACTCCCAGCTCAAGGTCGCGCTGCAGGTCCCCACGGGGGAGCAGTACGGCATCGTGGTGAGCAAGGACAACCCCAGGCTCACGGCCGCGCTCGACGAGGCGCTGGCGGAGGCGCGCGCGGACGGCACCCTGGACGCCCTCGAGCAGAAGTGGTTCGGCGCGAGCGAGGGTTCCGCGGGGTCTGCCTCCATGGCAGCCACCGCAGGCTCGGGTGATTCCTCCGCGACTGATGCCGGCGACGTCATGGTGGAGAAGGCCACCGCCCGTCCCAACGAGAACGGGGGCTCCGGCGTCATCGGCGGCATGGACACCCGCCTGACCTGGGAGGGGACGGTGCACGTCCCTGCGGGCGTCTCGTCGGTCACCCTGACCCTTCCCGAGGGCTCGACCTTCGACGGCTCCAGCACCCGCGTGACGGTGCTCGACGGCCTTGACCGCGTGAGCGTGGACGCCACCGCCAAGCCGTCCGGCATGAGCCTCGAGGTCGACTTCGCGACCCCCATCCCCGACGGCTCCCTGCTCAGGCTCGAGGTCACCGACATGCAGTTTCCTGCCGCGGGCGGGGACTACTCCGTGGGCGGGTCGTACGCCACGGCGGGCGGTGCCACCGGCAGCCTCGCCGACTCGCCCTCCATCTCCATCATCAAGAACACGCCGGTCCAGGCCGTCGTCAACTGGTTGGACGGCCAAGCGTGGGTCGGGGCGTGGAACTCCGTGCCCTTCCTCAACATGTTCTTCAAGCCGCAGCTCCTGGTGACCTCGTTCGTCTCGCTCTTCCAGGGCTGGCTCGTGTGCCTCGCCCTCGTGGTGGTCGCCTATCCCTTCGCCATCCTCCTGGGCCTGGCCTTCGCGCTGATGAAGATCTCGAAGCACCGCGTCCTGCGCGCCATCGCGATCGTCTACATCAACATCCTGCGCGGCACCCCGCTCTTCCTGCAGATCTACATCATGTTCTTCGGCCTGCCCATGCTGGGGATCAACATCGACAACAACGTCCTGGGCGTCATCGTCATCGCCATCAACTCCTCCGCCTACCAGGCCGAGATCTTCCGTGCTGGCATCCAGTCCATCCCCCAGGGGCAGTACGAGGCCTCCGCGTCGCTGGGCATGACGGGCATGCAGACCATGCTCTGGATCATCCTGCCCCAGACCGTGCGTCGCGTGATCCCCACCATCACCAGCGACTTCATCACCTCCTACAAGGACACGTCGCTGCTCTCGTCCGTGGGCGTCATGGAGCTCATGATGTTCTCGAAGAACCTCACCACGGTGTCGGGCAACATCACCCCCTACATCGCCGCTGCGGTCTACTACCTCATCGTGACCCTGCCGCTCACCAAGGCGGTGGGCGTGGTGGAGAGGCGCCTCTACGACGCCGAGCACGGGGCCGGGCCCCGTCCCAAGGAACCAGGCGAGGCCACGGGCGAGAAGGCCTCGGAGGCCCCTGCCGGCGGCGCCCCCGAGCCGCGTGCCTCGATGGTCGAGTCGCTTGCCGCCCCCTTCCGATCGCACGTTCGCACCGACGGAGGTGTCGCAGATGCTCTTTAGGAAGAAGAACCAGGCAGTGCCCGAGGCGGCGGAGGTCCCGCCCGCGATGGACGCCGACGAGGCGGCGCGCGTCGCCATCGCGCAGGACCGCGCCCTCTCGCGCCACCACTTCGTGGAGGGCGAGCATCCCGTGGTGCGCATCGAGCACCTCAACAAGACCTTCACCGACACCCCGGTGCTGCGCGACGTCAACCTCAACGTCTGGAACGGCGAGATCGTCGTGGTGCTGGGCCCCTCGGGCTCAGGAAAGTCCACCATGCTGCGCTGCATCAACCTGCTCGAGACCCCCACGGCGGGCCACATCCTCATCGACGACCACGAGATCACGGGGTCGAGCAAGACCGACACCACCAAGCTCAGGCGCGACCTGGGCATGGTCTTCCAGGGCTTCAACCTCTTCCCGCACCTCACGGCCAAGGAGAACGTGATGATTGGGCAGACCAAGGTCCTGGGGAGGTCAAAGGAGGAGGCCGAGCGCGAGGCCCTGCTGCAGCTCGAGGCCGTCGGCCTCGCCGACCGCGCAGACTTCAAGCCGCCCCAGCTCTCGGGTGGCCAGCAGCAGCGCGTGGCCATAGCACGCGCCGTGGCCATGCACCCCAAGGTGCTCCTCTTCGACGAGCCCACCTCCGCCCTCGACCCCGAGCTCGTCCGCGGCGTCCTTGCCGTCATGCGCGACCTCGCGCTCAACAGCGGCATGACCATGGTCGTGGTCACGCACGAGATGGGCTTCGCCCGCGACGTCGCCGACCGCGTGGTCTTCATGGAAGGCGGCGTGGTGGTGGAGCAGGGCCTTCCCGAGGAGGTCTTCGACCACCCCAAGACTGAGCGCACACGGGAGTTCCTGGGCTCGATAGGCTAGGCCAGGCACCCCTCGCAAGAAACGGGTCGTTACCAGGTGGGGCCCTTGCCAAGGGGTGGCGGGGCCCCGATTTATGCTAGTCTTCTAAAAAGTGTTTCGCGCACCGGTGGCTTGTCCCGGTCGTTCGTGGTACGTCTGGGGGCGTTCATGCACCACAAGAACATACTGCTCCTCGCAAGGACCTCGCGCTTCATCGAGCGCATGCGCGAGCTCAAGCACGCGCTGGACGTCTCGATCCTTCCCACCACGCCCGAGACCTTCTCGCAGGCGATCTCGTCTGGGCACGACTTCGACCTGGTCATCCTCGACATGGACGGCCTGAGCCAGGACACGCTCGCCGCGGTGGACTCCTACGTGTCGGACAACGGCTTCATCCCCACGCTGAGCATCCAGGACGAGTCCAAGCTCTCGAGCCTGCGCATGCCCGCGCAGGGGAGAAACGACTTCATCCTTGCCAGCGCCGGCGAGGCGGAGTTCGAGGTCCGCTGCGCCCTGCTTCTGTGGCCGGGCGAGGAGAGTGCCCCCGTGGACATCGTCACCGTGGACAACATGGCAATCAACCTGGCCACCTACCAGGTGTACATCGACGAGGAGCCCGTGGACCTCACGCTGATGGAGTACTCGCTCCTCTCGTTCCTCGCTACGCACCCCTCGCGCGCCTACTCGCGCGAGACCCTGCTGCATCGCGTCTGGGGCTTCGAGTACTGTGGCGGCACCCGCACGGTGGACGTGCACATCCGACGCGTCCGCTCCAAGGTGGGCCCCCAGGTCGCTGCCCACATCGTCACCGTGCGTGGCGTGGGCTACCTCTTTAAGCTCTAGGGCTGAGGCTGCGGGCTTGCGAGCTGCGGCGGCGTCGCGAGGCAGATTACGGCCGTTCTCGCCTAGGTTTTTCAGATAGCCAAAAGTGATGTTTCCCTTGCATGTGAGCTCTTGGTGCCTCGCGTTGCGCGCGCGGCCGACGGGTAGATTGAGGGCTGTGACACGCCGTCCCGTGGGTGCCCTCGCACCTTTGGAGAAAAGAGGCAGACATGGCCACGTTTGACGAGAACCGCCCTCCCGTGCCCGGCGCTCCCGCGCAGACCGACGACCAGACCCAGGTCGCTGCGACCCAGGTGCGCGTGCAGGCGGCGCACGCGCAGGAGCCCTTCGGCAGCGTTCCACCGTCCGGGGTCGACCAGGTGCCGGCGAAGGGACCCCGCAGGGGAGGGGTCGCAAAGGGAGCCGTCTTCGGCGCCGTCGGCGGCGTGCTGGGCGCTGCAGCCCTGGTCTTCGCGCTCAAGGCAGGAGGCGTCATCGGCGGCACGCAGATAATCAAGACCACCGACAGCTCCGCCGGGCAGACCGTCAACATCACCGCGAGCGACCAGGACGTGAGCGTCGCCCAGGCGGTCGCCGCCAAGGCGCTCCCCTCCGTCGTCTCGGTCAACGTCACGACCTCCGAGGGCTCCGGCATCGGCTCCGGCGTCATCCTGGACGCCGACGGCAACATCATCACCAACTACCACGTCATTGATGGCGCCACCGCGATCTCGGTCAGCTACGGCGGGAAGAGCTATGACGCCAGCGTGGTGGGCAGCGACTCCTCCAGCGACCTCGCCGTGATCAAGGTCGACTGGGCGGGCACCGAGGTGACCCCCGTCGAGGTGGACGACTCCAGCAAGCTCGTAGTGGGCGACTGGGTCATGTCCATTGGCAGCCCCTTCGGCCTCGACCAGTCCGTCTCGGCCGGCATCGTGAGCTCGCTCTCGCGCAACCAGCTCATGCAGTCGTCCTCGGGCAACACCCTCTACACCAACCTGATCCAGACTGACGCGGCCATCAACCCCGGCAACTCCGGTGGCGCCCTCGTCGACTCCCAGGGCAAGCTGGTGGGCATCTGCACGCTCTATTCCTCGAGCACCGAGTCGTCCGCGAGCGTGGGCTTCGCCATCCCGTCCAACTACGCGGTTGCCGTCGCCAACAAGATCATCGCGGGCCAGACCGTGACGCACGCCTACATCGGGCTCTCGATGCAGACCGTGAACTCCCAGAACGCCACCATGAACAACCTGGCGGTCAACCAAGGTGCCTACGTGAGCGAGGTCACGAGCGGCAGCCCCGCCGACACGGCCGGCATCCAGAAGGGCGACATCATCACCGCCGTCAACGGCGAGTCCATCATCTCTGCCGACGGCATGATTCTCAACATCCGCTCGCACGAGATCGGCGAGACGGTTGCCGTCACCTTCATGCGCGGCACCAGCGAGCAGACGGTCAACGTGACCCTGGGCTCCGACGAGGCCCTGCAGGAGCAGCAGAAGGGCAGCGGCAGCGACCAGGGCAACTCCGGGTCCGACTCCGGAAACGGCATCTCGACCAACGACCTGTACCGGTACCTGGAGGAGCTGTACAACCAGCGCAACCAGCAGAATGACCCGTTCGGCAACCGTGGCGGCGGCTACAGCCAGACCCAACAGGACGGCAGCCAGTCGTAGCCACGCTCGTGACGCACGTTCTCGGGGGGCTCGGCGGCGACGCCGGGCCCCTTCCTTCTGTGGCCGTCCTATGGTCGAGTCCGCCACCCCATGATTACATATGCCCCCAGGGGGTATAGTGACGTCGATGGAACATACCCCAAGGGGTATTGAGGAGGAAGCGATGCCAGAGGAGAGGGACGTGGACTCGCAGCATGCCTGCGACGTCAGCATGAAGGCGACGCCTCGCGACGAGAGGCTCAAGCGCGACCTCGAATGTCGGATCAACCGGGCGATCGGCCAGTTGGGTGGCATCAAGAGCATGGTGGAGGAGGACCGCTACTGCGGCGACGTCCTCACCCAGCTCGCCGCCGTCGAGTCCGCTGTCAAGGCGATCTCGCGCGAGGTCATGCGCGACCATCTTCAGACCTGCGTGGTCGAACGCATCCAGGCGGGGGACACCGAGGTGACCGACGAGGTCATGCGGCTCTTCAAGAAGTTCATGTGATCGCTCCCGCGGACGCGGGAAGAGGGGAGGCCCTGCCGATGGCAGAGACCGCTACATATGCCAAGGATGGCACGGCGCAGAGCGGTGCCGTGCGCGAGACCTTCGATGTCACGGGCATGACCTGCGCTGCCTGTTCGGCCAGGGTTCAAAGGGCTGCGTCGGGCGTTTCCGGCGTCGTCTCCGCCAACGTCAACCTGCTCAAGAACTCGATGGAGCTCGAATATGACGGGTCGGCTGCCACCGTGAGCGCGGTGCAGGCCGCCATCAGGAAGGCGGGCTACGGTGCCACGCCGCGCCGAACCCATGCGGAGGGCGCGGGCGCGGACGGGACGCACCTCTCGCCCGAGGCGGCGGGACTCGTGGACCCGCAGAGGGCTGCACAGCGCGCCATAGACGAGAAGCGAGGCCAGCTCGTCGTCTCGCTCGCCTTCTCCGTGCCCCTCTTCTACCTGGCCATGGGTCCCATGTTCGGCTGGCCCGAACCGCCCGCGCTTGCGGGCATGCAGGGCATGATGGCCTCCGCGCTCACGCAACTGTTGCTCTGCATCCCCATCCTGTTCGCCAACCGTCACTACTTCGTCATGGGCTTCAGGACGCTCGCACACCTCTCGCCCAACATGGACTCGCTCATCGCCATCGGCTCGGCGTCGTCCTTCGCCTACAGCCTGGTGGGCCTGTACCGCATGGCGCTCGCCCTGGGGGTGGGCGACGCAGGACTCGCGCACGCTGCCTTCCATGGGCTGTACTTCGACTCGGCGGGCATGATCTTGACCCTCATCACCCTGGGAAAGTTCTTCGAGGCCCGCGCGAAGGGCCGCACCACCAGCGCCATCAGCGCGCTCATGAACCTCGCTCCCAAGACCGCGACCGTCGTGCGTGACAGCGTCGAGCGGGAGGTGGCTACCTCCGAGCTGCGCGTGGGAGACCGCGTCGTGGTGAGGGCCGGAGAGTCCGTGCCGGTGGACGGCGTGGTCGCGGAGGGTGCCGCCTCCGTGGACGAGTCTGCCATCACGGGCGAGCCCCTTCCCGTCGAGAAGGGCGTGGGCGACCGGCTGACGGGCGCCACCGTGTCCAGGCGGGGCTGGCTGGCCATGGACGTGACCGCCGTGGGCGAGGACACGGCCCTCGCGCGGATCATCCGCCTCGTGGACGAGGCGACTAGCACCAAGGCTCCCATCGAGAGGCAGGCGGACCGCATCGCCGGCGTCTTCGTGCCCGTCGTCATTGCCATCGCGCTGGCCACGCTGGTGGCCTGGCTCGCGTTCCTCTCGCCTGGCGACTTTGCCGGCGCCTTCACGCACGCCGTCTCGGTCCTGGTGATCAGCTGCCCCTGCGCGCTGGGGCTGGCCACGCCGACGGCCATCATGGTGGGTACCGAGCGCGGGGCGGCCAACGGCATCATGATAAAGAGTGCCGAGGCCCTCGAGGGCGTCTGCAGGTTGGACACCGTGGTGCTGGACAAGACCGGCACCGTCACCGAGGGCGCGCCCCGCGTGACCGACGTGGTGATGGCCGAGGGCGTCGAGGAGGACGAGCTCGTGGGGCTCGCCGACGCGCTCGAGCGCAAGAGCGAGCACCCCCTGGCCGAGGCCGTCTGCGCCTATGCCGACGGGCGTGACGTGGCCAGCGAGGCCGAGGTCGAGGGCTTCGAGCAGGTCGCGGGTGGTGGCCTTGCGGGCACGGTGGCAGGCTATGCCGTGCTGGCCGGCAACGCGCGCCTCATGGCGCAGCGCGGCGTGGATGTCTCTGGGCTCACGCGTGCGGCGGACGACATGGCGGCACGGGGGCGCACGCCGCTCTTCTTTGCCGCCGACGGGAGCGCCCTGGGCCTCATGGGCGTGGCCGACGTGGTCAAGCCCAGCTCCGCCGAGGCCGTAGCCCGCCTGCGCCAGATGGGCGTGCGCACCATCATGCTCACCGGCGACCAGGCCGCGACGGCGCAGGTGGTCGCCGACCAGGTGGGCGTGGACGAGGTGGTGGCGGGGGTCCTTCCCGACCAGAAGGAGGAGAAGGTCCGCGAGCTCCAGGAGGCAGGCGCCAGGGTGGCCATGGTGGGAGACGGCATCAACGACGCGCCGGCCCTGGCCCGGGCGGACGTCGGGATCGCCATCGGTGCCGGGACCGACGTGGCCATAAGCTCGGCGGACATCGTGCTGATGCGCTCCGACCCGGCAGACGTCGCCACGGCGATCGAGCTCTCGCGTGCCACGATGCGCAACATCCGCCAGAACCTGTTCTGGGCCCTGTTCTACAACGCCATCTGCATTCCGGTGGCCATGGGCGTGCTGGCCCCGTGGGGCGTCACGCTCAATCCCATGATCGGGGCGGCCGCCATGGGCTTCTCGTCCGTGTTCGTGGTGAGCAACGCGCTCAGGCTCTTCGGCTGGAGGCCCAGCCGGGCGGCGCGGGGCGGTGGCGCGGGCGTGCGTGACGCCGGAGTGGGTGGCGCGGGCGTGCGTTCCGCCGGAGTGTGTTCCACCGGAGTGGGTGGCGCCGTGGCGAAGGGCGTCGAACTGCGCAGGATCGAGACGCGCGGCGGAACCAAGCAAGTCGATGTAAGCAGGAAGGCTCTCGAGGGAGCCGACGAAGGGAGAGAAGACATGACCGAGAAGACCCTGAACGTCGAGGGGATGATGTGCCAGCACTGCGTGGCCCATGTGACCGAGGCCCTGGAGGGCGTCAAGGGCGTCAAGAACGTCCGCGTCTCGCTGGAGGACGGCACGGCCAAGGTGGATGCCGGGCTGCTCGTCAAGGACGAGGCTCTCGAGCAAGCTGTGGTGGATGCCGGCTACAAGGTGACCTCCATCGCGTAGGAGGCACCGCCGAGGATGGCGCCTGGACTGAGGCGCCTGGCGCACATGGTGCGGGGGCTCGCTCCGGCGGACCCCCGTACTTTCTGCCTTGCGGGCGTGGACTTGCGGTTGTGCGGCGTCACCTCTCGTTCTCTATGCCTTTCTCTGAAATCACCAGCACAAAACCCCAGTTGAGAGGTGCGGCAGTTCAGAGAGTTGCATAGAGAAGCGAGGCTGGGGGGCTACGGCGTACTCGTGGCTGGGGGTGCGCTGGTGGCCGGGAGTGGCTTGTGCCGCGGGCGAGGGGCGCTTTCGATGAAGAGACAGCTCCCCGTCCCCACGGCCGCTATTCCGCCCTGCGCACCCTCAGCCGCAACAAGAAGGCAAGGGCGACGATTGCCACGGTCGTCGAGGCGGCAAACAGCACCGACTGGGCCCCAAGCCTGTCCGCGAGCAGCGGCGCGAGGAGCAGCGGCACGATGCCCGAGCTCATGATGCCCATTCGAATGACGCTGCTCACCCGCCCCAACTGTCCGATCTCGCAGCGTTCCTGGACGAGCGTGTGCTCGACGGGAACGGAAAGGCCGTTGCCCACGCCCAGGACAAGCTGTCCCAGCACGGCGCACCATGGCTTCCTGGTTCCGACATAGAGCATGGCACCCAGGCCCTCGACGAGGAGGGTGGTGGCCAGGAGCCTGAGGCTCACCTGGCGACGTGGGATGCGCAACAGCGCGAGCGACCCCAGCGTGCAGCCCACGCCAGCCACCATGGAGAGCCAGCCCATCCAGGACGCGTCGAGTCTCAGCACGTCACGGTAGTAGACGGACTCGAGGGCATCGAAGGCCCCAAAGGCAAAGAAGCCAAAGAAGCACATCGCAAGGATGAGGCGAAGGTCGCGGGAGGAGAGCGTCACGCGAAGCCCCTCCCCGAATTCGCGCAGGGTGGCCTTCGGCAGCGGGCCATCGTCCCTCTCGCCTGCCTGCCGTGCTCCGGGCAGCTCCTTGCATGCGACGGCGCAGGTCAGCGCAGCCCCGAGCGATGCCGCCATGAACGCGAAGACGCCGCTGGTCGATGACGCCGCAGAGATGGTCCCTCCGATGGCGGGCCCCACCACGACGGAGACGCTCGTCGCGGTGTCAATGAGCCCGTTCAACTGCTTGAGGCGCTCGCCCTCCTGCGTGAGGTAGGGGGCGAAGCTCGACAGCGTCCCACTCGAGACGCTCCACGCGAGGCCAAAGAGGCAGGAGGACATCATGAGCATGAGGGGGGAGAGGGGAACGGCCCACGCAAACGACGCCAGGCAGATTCCGCTGGCGAGCGAGGCCAGCAGGACCTGCCGCGGCCCTCTGCGGTCGATCAGTATGCCAGCGGCGATGCTGCCGAGGAACGTCGCCGCGTTGTACGCAAGGGTGAGAAGGAAGACCAGGTCGGGCCCCGCGCCAAGCGCATAGGTCGCATAGCCGATGATGCCTATGAAATAGGATGACTGGAAGGCGGTCACGAGAAAGAAGGATGCAAGCACGAGGGCGCGCTCGGATGGGCTGCACGCCCTGAGCGACTTGACGAGATGCATGGGTGGTCTCCTGGGTGACGTCTGCAAATGCCCATCGCCGCTGGCCCATGGGCCTCGCGTGCGGTGGCGATGCATATGAGGGATGCGGACAAGAGTGGACAGGCTGGCTGCCACGGCACGCCCTAATGGGCGAAGCGCTCCTTGATCCCAGCAGACATACGACATTCTCCCAGACGGAGTGGGCCATCAAGAGTCGACGACGGCCCCTTGCTCGTGCAACAACACGCGGGCAACTATAGCACAGCCCCGCCCGGCTCCACTACTTGGGCGGGGCGGGGCATGCTCTGCGCGCTTATCGCATCCTGTTAGAGATTTATGAGTATCGAGTCACCAAGGTGCAGGAGCCCATTGAGGTTCACCGTCAGCCGTCCCAGCTGCTGAACGGGGACGCCAGGCAGCGTGCTGATATCAAATCCGCAGCTCACGAGCGCTGTGAGAGTAGAGAGGGCCCCAAGTCCCACGAAGCCCAGGCCGGAAGAGAGCAACTCCTTGGGCCATCGAGGGGCGTGGAGCCTCGTGCGGGGTCGCGATTCCGCCGCATCACCCTGCCCGTCTCGCCTGAAGAGGCCGACGATCCGAAGGCCAAGCAGGCGGATGGTCTCCACGAGGGCTTGCGTCGCCCAAACGACCAGGGGAAGCAGGAGCAGCGCCGTGCCCGTGGAGAGCATCCCCACGCCAAGGACGAAGACCCCGGAGAAGGGCACACCCGCGTGGAGGGACGAGAAGAACGTCACGACGCTTGCGACCCCCAGGAGGATCCCGCAGCCAAAGAAGATCCACGTGCAGAGCAGGAGGGAGAAGAGCGTGACGTATGCCGACGCGACCACCATCAGGAACGCGATGACGAACATCCCCCATACGGGGAGCGTCAGGATCGCCAGCACGAGGTTGACCAACGCGAAGCGCGTGGCAAAGCGACGGACGAGGTGGGGGACGGGAGCCGTCTCGCTGGCTGCCGCCTGGGCACAGGTGACGGGCGACCCCATGCACGCGGTGGCTTCCTGCTCGGAGAGCCCGTCGTCCATGCGCTCGTCGATGGCGTCGGCGTAGTACTCCCTTGCCGCACGGACCTCGTCTGCCGAGAGCCGACGCTTTGTCAGCTCGCCTTCGAGCGCGTCGAGGAATGCCCCTTTGTTCATTGCTCCGCTCCCTTCTGGATGAAGTCCATAAGTCGGTCGATGGCGTCGCGCTCGGCGACGAATTCCCGTAGCTGGAGACGCCCCTGCTCGGTGATGGAGTAGTACTTGCGTAGGCGACCGTTATGCTCGCTGCGATACTCCGTGAGGGCGCCCTGCTTCTCCAAGCGACGAAGCACGGGATAGAGCGTCGACTCCGAAAGCTCCAGCGATGGCGGGGCATCCCTCACGATCTGGTATCCGTAGGAGTCCTGTGCGGCGAGGATGGCAAGAACGCACGCATCGAGGAACCCACGCTTGAATTGCGAGTCCAACTTTCCCCCCTCTCTCTAACTGTGCTTTACATCATACTATGTAAAGCACAGTATGATGTAAAGAGAAAAAGAGGCCGACTCCGCAGGAGAGGAGGGCGACGTGCGCGATGCGTGCGGGACGGTTCGGCGCCGTCGGGACGCTACGGGTCAGTGCGCTATGTGACTCACCAGGAAGTCAGCCGCCACGTTGACGACCTCGCTGTAGGCCGGCTCCACGAAGCCGTGGCCCCCGCCGTGCACGACGTGCAGCTCGGCGTGGGGGAACAGCGCCGCGGCACGCTCGGAGTACGAGAGCGGCACGGCCTGGTCGCTGTCTCCGTGGCAGATGAGCACGTCGCGAGGGAACGAGGGGATGTGCTCGAAGAAGTCGTAGTCCCAGCAGCTCTGCAGGAACGCCTTGCTCACCGTCGTGGTCATGATGGGGAACTCGTCGGGGATGTCCTCTCGCCTTGGGCAGGCGGCGCGCACGGAGTCGTGCAGGTTGAAGGCGGGGTAGAGCAACACGCAGGCGCGCACGAGCTCGGCGTTGGCGCGCGCGGCCATGAGCGTGACGGTGGCCCCCAGGCTGGCTCCCATGAGGAAGACGTTGTTCTCGTCCACGAAGGGCTCCCGCGAGAGCTCCCATGCAACGGACTCGAGGTCGTGCTGCTCGGTGAAGAGCGACATGCCGCCGGGCTGGTCGCTCGAGCGGCTGTAGGGTCCCGAGCCGCAGAAGTCGAAGACGTAGCTGACCATGCCGCGCTCCGCCGCCGTGCGGGCGTAGGGCTCCATGTCACCACGGTTCGTGGCGAGTCCGTGGGAGAAGATCGCGGTGGCTCGCGGGCGACCGTCGTCGAAACCCTCGGGCAGGAAGAGCTTGCCGTAGATGTCCCGGTCCTCGCGCCGGCCCCACCATTCGCGCTCGACGTAGCTTCCCATGTGGCCTCCATCCCCTGCGACGCATGGCGTCGTTGCGCGCATGCGTGGCGCTTGCGCCTGCGTCGCGTGCGATGCCATGCGCGGTGTGTTGCGCATTGTGAGGATTCTAGGGGACGACAGGGACGTTGGGTCGGCTGCTGCGCATTTCGACCCACGGACGTAATGCGAGGGATGATGTCGGCATCCCTCCGCCGTGACCCGTATTGCTGTGGCGCAGTGGTTTGCTGCGACGCGGTGACGTGCCCTGCTGCGATGCTGTACCCTGCCGCGACGCGGCGACGCGCCCCGCTACGATGCCGTACCCTGCTGCGACGCGCCCTCACCCTGCCGCCTCTCTCACCCTCCGTTCTCTATGCAAGTTCCTGACTTGTGCGCCCTCAACTCTCGTTCTCTATGCCTTTCTCTGAAATCGCTATTACAAAACCCCAGTTGCGATGTGTTGTCGTTCAGAGAGTTGCATAGAGAACGCCGTATGCGGGGGGGATTCCGCTGCCAACCCACCGCCGGAACTCACCACCGGAACCCCGCTGTTGGACCCCGCTACCGGGATCCATCGTCGGACGGCTGCCAATCACGATGGCCGGGGCGAAGCTCGATTCTTCCAGGCTCGCCCACCCTCGGGACCCCGTAAGCCACAAGCAGACGAGAGAAGCGCTGGTCATCGAGCAGGTCGGCGAACGAGAAGCGCAGGATGCGCGCACCCTGCGCGCTGATCCTGGATTCCCGCAGGCGCTCGTCGGCAAAGACGTCAACGGCATCTCTCCCCTGCGTCATGCGGGGGTTGCGGTACTTCTCTCGCCCGTCGAACTCGCCAAACACCGTCGCTCCGTCAAGCGCCGCCCAAGCGAAGTCGACACGGTAGCCATGCCAGGGCTCCAACGGGTCTGGCACCTCGACCTGCAGCTCGGGAAGCATGAAGCCAAGCTCTATCATCGCCCCACGAGCTATCGACTCGCCGCCGCTCTCCGCACGGCCATCGGCATAGGACGCCACCACGCGCGCGTGCTTGATGCCGCGAGCTCCCTTGTGAGGTGCCGCGAACAGGGACGTGAGCCACTCCCGTGGTTTTCCGGTCACCCTCAGTGCGGAGTCGGCGAGCGCGAGCCCGCCTCGGAAGTCGAGTCTCCTCAGACAGTCGTAGACGGTCCGCTCCAAGGTCGAGACCCGTACGCCCGCGACGACCGTGCGCTCGTCGCGCCCGATGACGTGCCTTCCGACGTTTCTTGTCGAACGACATGGTGCCTCTTTGCGCGTGGCGACCTCGATGCGACTGGCGGAGCGGTACGAGACGGAGAGCCCATGGACGAGCGCGGCTGAAGCCCCGCAGAACACCCAGTCGGGATGGAGTGTCGCGAGCGCCCGAATTCGGCACATCGCGCGTCTGGCCGCATCGAGCCCATCCCAGTGTGCCGCACGTGCGTAGGCAGAGCTCTGGACGCGCGCAAGCTCCCCACGTCGGGTCAGATGGTCGAGACGATTCCGTACGGCCGTGGTGGATGGAACCAGGCAGCTTTCGCGTGCCTCGGCGTCGTCCAGGGCCACTCTCAGCTCGTCCGCCACGCTTCCCTCCACGCCTCTCCCTTCGACGGGAACTACTGGTAAATGGAATGATTTCCCATATGTGGGGAGACGTCCACACCGCCCGTCTGGTTGTTGTTCCGCAAACGGTAGCTTTGCGCTTAGCTGCCACGTTCTCTATGCAAGTTCATGACAGGCCCCCTCCTTCTCTATGCCGTTCTCTGAAATCGTCATCGCAAAAGCCCAGTTGGTGCATGATTCATTTCAGGAGAATGCATAGAGAACGAAAGGGGGAACGGGGTCG
>NZ_JH376563.1:0-130046 GCF_000233535.1 Olsenella sp. oral taxon 809 str. F0356 | reverse complement strand
CGGCGGGGGGAGAGGCGCGGGCGTCCGGCGCGGCGGCGGGGGAGAGGCGGCGGCGCCCCGGCGCGGCGGGGCGTGCCGGGAATGCGATAATCGACGGCGCAACGAGTGCGCGTCGCCGGAAGAATCGGTGCAAGGGAGAGGCACATGGCACAGGAGCAGTCGCAGATGTCGATGTTCGCGAGCGGGGACGACCCGGCCGGTACCCCCGTCGGCGTCCCCGCATCGCAGCCCGCCGCGCAGCAGTCGTCAGCCGCCCGCGCCGCAGAGCTCGACCGCATCCTCAAGCACGCCGCGTATCAGTACTATGCCCTCGATGACCCGGAGATGTCGGACGCCGACTTCGACCGCGCCCTGCGTGAGCTGCAGGCCATCGAGGCTGCCCATCCCGAGCTCGCGCGCCCCGACAGCTACACCCAGCGCGTGGGCGGCTACGTGAGCGAGCAGTTCGCACCCGTCCAGCACGCCCAACGCATGTACTCCATCGACGATGCCATGGACCTGGGTGAGCTCGACGAGTGGCTTGCCCGCACCGACGAGGCCCTGGGCTCCACGCCCGACGCTCCCGTCGCCTACACCTGCGAGCTCAAGATCGACGGCCTGGGCGTGGCGCTGACCTACCGCGACGGCCAGCTGGTGCGTGCCGCCACGCGTGGGGACGGGACCACGGGTGAGGACGTCACGGCAAACGTCCTCACCATCGACGACATCCCGCGTGCCCTGGCGCCCGCAGGCCTCGACGACGTCGCCGACGGCGGCTTTGGCCACTCCATCGAGGTGCGCGGCGAGGTCTACATGCCCAAGCACAGCTTCGTGCGCCTCAACGAAGAGCGCGACGCCGCCGGCGAGCAGGTCTTTGCCAACCCCCGCAACGCCGCCGCCGGCAGTCTCCGCCAGAAGAACGCGGCCATCACCGCCCATCGCGACCTCGAGACCTTCATCTATGCCGTGGCGGACGAGTCCCCGCTGGCCGTGGACACCCAGCACGCCTTCCTCGACTGGCTGCGCGCCTGCGGCTTCCACGTGAACGACCGCGCCGCCCTCGTCATCAGCTCCCGAGAGGTGCATGACTTCTGCGCCGACGCCCTGGCGCACCGAGACGAGCTCGACTACGACATCGACGGCGTCGTGGTGAAGGTCGACTCCTTCGCTGGCCAGGACGCGTTGGGCTTTACCGCCCGCGCCCCGCGCTGGTCCATCGCGTTCAAGTTTCCCCCGGAGGAGAGGCACACCGTCCTGCGCGAGATCCGCGTTCAGGTGGGCCGCACCGGCGTCCTGACGCCGGTCGCCGAGTTCGACCCCGTCGTGGTCGCCGGTTCGACCATCGCCCGTGCGACCCTGCACAACATCGACGAGGTGCGCCGCAAGGACGTGCGCGTGGGCGACACCATCGTGGTGCATAAGGCGGGCGACGTGATTCCCGAGGTCGTGGGTCCCGTGACCGAGGGCGACCTGGCCGCCGGGCACGAGGCGCGCCCCCTCTGGCAGATGCCCGAGGCCTGTCCCAGCTGCGGGAGTCCCGTGGTCCGCGAGGAGGGCGAGGTCGCCTTCCGCTGTGTCTCGATCGACTGTCCGGCCCAGGCCTCCGAGCGCCTCATCCACTGGGGCAGCCGCAAGGCCATGGACATCGACGGTCTGGGCGACGAGCTCGTGGGCCGCATGGTCGAGCAGGGCCTGCTCACGGACGTCGCGGACTATTACGACGCGCTCAGCGAGGACCTCCTCGCCGGCGTCGACACCGGCCGCGTCTACGAGACGAGCGCGAAGGACCACGAGGAGGGCGACCCGATCCTGGTGGGGAGGACCATCGCCGGCAAGGTGATGGCGCAGGTCGAGGAGTCGAAGGGCCGCGGGCTCTCGCGTGTGCTCTTCGGGCTGGGAATCCGTCACGTAGGGGCCAACGTGGCGGTGCTCCTCGCCGAGCGCTTCGGCAGCATGGCCGCCCTCTCGTCGGCGAGCGAGGAAGAGATCGCGCAGGTGGATGGCATCGGACCCAAGATCGCGGCGTCGGTGCGCGAGTTCTTCTCCGTGCACGAGAACGTCGCCGTGGTCGAGCGCCTGCGCGAGGCGGGCGTCGTGCTCGAGGAGGAGGTTCGCGAGCCCGAGCGGCCACAGTCCTTGGCAGGCCTCACCTTCGTGCTCACGGGCACGCTGCAGAACTACAAGCGCACTGACGCGGGCGACCAGCTCAAGGCCCTGGGCGCCAAGGTCTCGGGTTCGGTCTCGAAGAGGACGAGCTTCGTCGTGGCGGGGGAGGCGGCGGGCTCCAAGCTCGCCAAGGCGCAGGAGCTGGGCGTGCCCGTGCTGGACGAGGCGGCGCTTGCGCAGATCCTCGCGACGGGGGAGCCACCCCAGGCGTAGGTCGCGCCAGGCGAGAGGGTCGGGGCTGCTTGGCTGCTGCTCTGTTTGGCGGTGACCAAGCCTGTGGTCCCAATCGCCGTGATAGTAGGGCCATCGCCTTGGTCGTTCTCTATACTTGACACTATACTTGTCATCTTCGAATGGATGAAGGGGTGGAACGATGGCGCAGCTCTCGCTCTATGTGAACGACGCGACTCTTGAGGGGCTTCGCAGCGAAGCAACGCGCGAGCACGTCTCGATATCCAAGCTCGTGGGCGGCATCCTGCGCGAGCGTCAGCTCATGTCTGGATGGCCCTCGGGCTATTTCGACCTCTACGGGTCGCTGCCGGACTTTCCGGCAGAGGACGACGAGGCCCTTGACGCCTCCCTCGACGAGGCCTGCGACTGGTTCGAGGCCTAGCCATGTACCTTATCGATTTCTGCGTACTGGTCGAGTTTCTGCACGGAAGGCTTCCAGGTACCCTTGAGGCGCTCCGTTCCAGCGACCCGAAGTCCTTTGGCGTTCCCGCGGTGGTGGTGGGGGAGCTCGCGTATGGCACGGAGCGCTCCGGAAACCCCTCGAAGTCAAGGCTTGTGGTGGAGAGGCTCCTGGCACCCTATCGGGTGCTGCCCTTCGATGACCGCTGCGCCTGGACCTATGGCAGGATTCGACAGGACCTCGCGGGCAAAAGTAGGGTCATAGGGCCCAACGACCTGCTCATCGCCGCGACCGCACTTGCGAACGGAGCGACACTCGTGACGAGGAACGTGAGGGAGTTCAAGCGCGTGGACGGACTGCGGGTCGAGTGCTGGGACGAGTTCGAGATTCCCGATGACGTGCCGCCCCAGGCGTAGGTCGCGCCAGGCGAGAGGGTCGTGCCGGGGCGACGGCGCACGCCTCGCGGTCGCATGCCGCATCGACCCCGCCCCTCTCGCCTTGTCAGTCTTCAGGTTTTCAGAAATTTGTCAATCTAGTTTCAGATTACCAAGAACGTGGTCGCCCTTTGGTGGGCTGCCATGGATTTTAAGCTAGCTTACGATTTCGACTCGCATAATGCCTCCAACCCAGCCTCCAGACGCCGTGACGGCCACCCTGAGCTGGGCGAGGAGAGGAGGCAGCATGCAGTTCGTTTTCAAGCGCAACGAGCTCAAGTACCGCCTGCGGGAGGACCAGCGCAGGCTCCTCGAAGAGCTCCTGGCGGCACACATGGAGCCTGATGCCCATGGGGCGTCCACCGTGCGCAACGTCTACTACGACACCCCCACCCACCTTCTGGCTCGACGCTCCGAGGAGCACCCGCTCTACAAGGAGAAGCTCCGACTGCGCAGCTACGTGCCCGCGCGCGAGTCTTCCCTCGTCTTCCTCGAGCTCAAGAAGAAGTTCGATGGGGTGGTGTACAAGCGTCGCGCGACCCTTCCCCTCGCCGCCGCGGAGGCCACGCTCGTCGGCGAGCGGGCACCCCAGGGGCAAATCGAGCGCGAGATCGCCACGGCGGCGTCCGTCTACGAAGGCTTGCGTCCGGCGATGTACCTCGCCTACGAGCGAGAGGCCTTCTTCGCCCGCGGCGACCATGACTTCCGCGTCACCCTCGACCAAGGCATCCGCTGTCGCTGGGACGACGTGAGCCTGGCGGGCCCCACCGACGGCGAGCTGCTCATTTCCCCTGGCGAGACGCTGATGGAGCTCAAGAGCAGCCAGGCCCTGCCCCTCTGGATGGTCGAGTTCCTTGGCTCCCAGAGGATCTTCAAGGCGAGCTTCTCGAAGTACGGGGCCGCCTGGCGACTTCAGTCCTCCCGTCGTCCCCTGCGCCAGCAGGTCCTGTCGACAGGCGGGAGGGAAGGTCTGCCTCTGGTGTCGGGTCCCCGTGCCGGCGAGCAGGTCCGTGCCAAGCTTCGCCGCGGCATAGCGCCCTACGTCATCCAACGAGGCTAGAGGAGGAACCCAGCCATGTTCGAGACGCTCTTCAACGACACGAACCTCAGCAACGCCACCACGGCGCAGGACGCCTTCGAGTTCGTCGTCTGCATGCTCGTGGCCCTGGCGCTGGGGCTCGCCCTCGCCCTCATCTACGGCTACCGCGGCCGACACACCCGGAGCCTTGCCATGTCCCTGGTCACCCTTCCCGCCATCGTCGCCGTGGTCATCATGATGGTCGACGGCAACGTGGGGACCGGCGTCGCAGTTGCCGGAGGTTTTAGCCTGGTGCGCTTTCGCAGCGTCCCCGGTCAGGCTCGCGACATCGCCTACATCTTCCTGGCCATGGCCCTGGGCCTGGTTTGCGGCATGGGCTACCTGGCGCTCGCCGCGATCGTGACCGTGGCCATAGGCGGCTGCAACCTCGTGCTCCAGGCAGTCGACTTCGGCCACGAGACCGAGGACGACCACCTCAGCCTGCGCGTGACCATTCCCGAGGACCTGGACCACACCCACGCCTTCGACGACCTACTCGAGCGCTACACCAGCCAGCATAAGCTCGTCTCGGTGAAGACCACCAACATGGGCAGCCTCTACAAGCTCGTCTACGACGTCTGTCTGCGCGAACCGGAGCAGGGGCGGCCCCTCATGGACGAGCTGCGCTGCCGGAACGGCAACCTCGAGGTTGCCCTTGCGCATCGGGAGGTGGCGGGAAATGAGATGTAGGAGACGCAACGAAGGTGGGGAGCCCACGGGGGCTCGCACGGGTGACTTCGGACAAGGGGAGAGGTGCGGATTGGTCGCGGCCACTTCCCAGGGGCGTATGCATGGCCTTCGTGGCGGCGTCATCGTCGCAGGCTTGGCGTTCGCCCTCGCTGCGACCCCGCTCGCAGGCTGCACCGCAAGCGCCGTGCAGTCATCGACTGCGACGGGCGCTTCGACGGAGTCCGGATCGACCAGTTCCGTTGCGAGTGGGACGGCGACCAGCCTGGTGGATGCAAGCTCCCAGTTCACCGACCGCGACCTCGATGCCAGCTATGACGAGTCGGGTGCCACGCGCGTCGAGCTCGCCGACTCGGGGTCGAAGGTCACTGGCGACGGGGCGAGCGTGGACGGCGGTACCGTGACCATCACCGAGAGCGGCACATACGTCGTCAGCGGCAGCCTGTCGGATGGGCGGATAGTCGTGAGCGCGGGGGAGGAGGACAAGGTGCAGGTCGTGCTCGACGGTGCGAGCGTGGGCAGCTCCTCGAGCGCCGCCCTCGTCGTGACGCAGGCCGACAAGGTATTCCTGACCCTGGCTCAGGGCAGCCAGAACACCCTCACGGCAAGCGGTGCGGACGTCGAGTCGGACTATGGCAACGTGGACGGCGCCGTCTTCTCGAAGTCAGACCTCACCATCAACGGCGATGGCAGCCTGAGCGTCTCGAGCTCGCAGGGCCATGGCATCGTCTGCAAGGACGACCTGCGGCTGGTGGACGGCATCGTGGACGTGAGCGCGGCGGGCCATGTCATCCAGGCCAACGACAGCGTCCGCGTCAACGGCGGCGCCTGGACCCTCACGGCAGGCACGGACGGTATCCATGCCGAGAACGACGAGGACTCCTCGAAGGGCTACGTCTACCTCGCCGGAGGCTCGCTGGGCATCACCGCGGGCAGCGACGGCATCGACGCGGGCTCGGTCCTGCAGGTGGATGGGGGCAGCGTGAGCGTCGCCGCCCAGGACGACGGGCTCCACGCCGAGTACGACCTCGCCATCAACGGTGGCAGCGTCAACGTCACCCAGAGCTACGAGGGCGTCGAGGGCGCGCGCGTCAGCATCACGGGCGGCGAGACGAGCGTCGTCTCGAGCGATGACGGCCTCAACGCGGCAGGCGACCCGACGGGGTCTACGGGCACTATGGACGCTACGGGCGTGACGAGCGCGACGGACTCGACGAGCGTGACGGACTCCGCCCAGTCCGGTCAGGCACCGTCGGCACCGAGCGGTGGCATGATGGGCTCCGACTCCAGCGCATCCATCCTCATCAGTGGCGGAAGGGTGGTGGTGAACGCCGAGGGCGACGGCATCGACTCCAACGGCGACCTCACCATCACGGGGGGCGAGACCTACGTGAGCGGCCCCACCGGCGACGGCGATGGGGCCATAGACTACGGCGACGGCTCCACGGCCACCATATCGGGCGGCATCGTCGTGGCGGCGGGCTCCGCGGGGATGGCCGAGGGCTTCTCGGCCTCCTCCTCGCAGGGAAGCATGCTGGTCGCAGCCTCGGGCGACGCCGGTGATGTGGTGACCCTCAAGGACTCCGGCGGAGAGACGCTCGCGTCCTTCTCGCCTGCCAAGTCCTTCGCCTGCGTGCTGGCCAGCGCTCCGGGCGTGGAGTCCGGCAAGAGCTACAGCCTCGAGATCGGAGGCAGCTCGACCGAGGTGACCATGGACGGCACGACCTACAGCGACGTGAGCGCCGCCATGGGCGGCGGTGCTCCGCAGGGCGGAGGCGGCCAGACGGGCCCGGGCCAGCCAGGGTTCGCCCCCGGAGGCGGCTCGACTTCGGGCGACGCGCGGATCGATCCGGGGCTCCTCTCGCCTGATGGCCGGTGACTCGGGCGCTAACCGCGCAGATTACGGCCAGTTTGCGCGCGAAAGAGAGAATAACCAGGTAAATTGATCATCCTGAGCAGTTCGCAGATGGGCTGCGCGGGACGGGACATAGGAGTTGGAGCGAACGGCGCCCCCACGCCCTGCACACGTGGGGGCGCTATAGTGTGGCGCATGAACACGATACTCTTCTCCCTGGCGCTCATCCTGGCCGTCTGTGCCTTCGCGCCCTTCCTCGCCAGCCTCGTGCCCGGCCGTGCCGTGCCCGAGGTGGTCTTTTTGGTCTTTGCAGGAGCCATCCTGGGCGCGCACGGCCTCAAGGTCATCAACACCTCGAGCGTCGCGCTCAGCCTGGTGAGCGACCTCGGGCTGGGCTTCCTCTTCCTCAAGGCGGGCTACGAGATTGACCCCCGAGAGCTGGTGGGCCACTCCGGGCGCGTCGCCGCCGCGTCGTGGGTGGCCTCCCTTGCCGTGGGCAGCGCCCTGGTTCCGCTCTTCGCCAACCTCGGTCTCTCCGACCCGGCGGCGTGGATGGCCCTGGCCATCGCCATGACCACCACCGCCTACGGAACCCTCGCCCCCATCCTGCGCGACCGTGGTCTCACGGAGACCCGCGTGGGCAGGATCGTCACCGTGCACGGTGCCTTCGGGGAGCTCCTGCCCGTCATCGCCATGTCCTTCCTGCTCTCGTCCCGCTCCACCACGCGCACCCTGGCGAGCTTCGCCGTCTTCGGGCTCATCGCCCTCCTGGTCCTGGGGCTCTCCGCCAAGGCGAAAAACGTCGGCGCGCGCTTCTGGCGCTTCCTGGTCAACGACGTGGGACATGCCTCCCAGCCGCTCCTGCGCATGGTGTCCGCCGTGCTGGTGCTCCTGCTCCTGGCCGCCACCTACTTCGACTTCGACGCGGTGCTCGGCGCCTTTGCAGCCGGCTTCATCCTGCGCGCGCTCTTCCCCGAGGGAAACGAGCAGATGGAGGAGAAGATCGACATCATCTCGAACGGCTTCTTCCAGCCGGCCTTCTTCGTCATATCTGGCGCGGGGATCGACCTCGCGGCCGCGACCCAGAACCTGCCGCTGCTCTTCGGCTTCATGGGCGCCCTGGTCCTGGTGCGCGGGGTCATGGTGGCGCTCTCTCTGCGCCTGGACCCCGGGACCCGCGACCTGGGTTGGCGTGAGCTCGTCTCTGTTGCTGCCTACTGCACCATGGCGCTGCCCCTGGTGGTGGCCGTTACCTCCGTCGCGGTGGAGGGCGGGGTCATGGCGTCGCAGAGCGCGTCGGTGCTGGTCACCGCCGCAGCGCTCACGGTGCTGGTCATCCCCGTGCTGACCTCCTTCGTCCGAGTGGCGGACGAGGCCGATGTCGCGGCGGCGGTGCTCGAGGTCGCGCACGGCGAGGGGAGCCTCAGGGAGGTCGTGGAGGGCCACAGCAGGGCCTACCAGGAACGGCAGCGCGTCTTTCGGGAGCAGCGCCGCCTGGGCAGGAGTCGCGGCCTGCAGATCAGCTCGGCAGACTACCTTGCCGGCAGGGGCAGGGCCTCGCGTGCGGAGGGCCACCGTCCCCAGAGTCCCCAAGAGTAGGGGAGAGGGGCGGCGCCACGCGCTCGCGCCGCCGAGCCAGGCTGCGGGCCCACGTCGCTCGGGCCTCCTTGCCCCAGGCTCCGGACCGGGCCGCATGCCGCCGGTCGTCAGGTTGCTCGGGCGCTGCCCAGGCCGCTAGGCCTCCTGGGGCCTGCCGTCGTAGTCGACGCGTCCCGCCAGCTCCCGCAGGGCCTCGACGTCGCGCGTGACGAAGGCCTCCGCCAGGTCGGGCCAGGCGTCCAACGCCGCATAGAAGAGGTCGGGGAAGCTCTCGAACCGCCGCTCTCCCGTCGAGGGGTCCGCCCATTCGTGACGGTCCAGGTTTGCGGCAGGGCAGTCTCCGCCCTCCCAGACGGGATGGGCGAGGGACGCCAGCTTGGAGTGAGGGCGCACGAGCCTCTCCACTGCCATGAGGGCACGACCCCGAGGCGAGCCCACGGGCTCGATGGCGCGGTACAGGAGCTCGTAGTCGTGGGTGCAGCCGGCGTACTCCTCCGCGTCGAGGGAGACGCCGTAGACCTGCCAGGCCAGCTGGGAGAGCAGGGCGCCCGCGACGCGGTCGATGCGCTCCGTGCGCGCCAGCATGTCGGCGGGAGGCGCCTGGACCACGGTCTGACGGCGCAGCTCCCAGAGGAGCCAGCTGTCGATGTCGGTCTCGATCAGGCTGTGGACCTCGCTCTGTGCGTCCCCGAGCCCGTCCGCCGCCGCGATGATGGTCGCCTGCTGGGCGTACACGAAGGCATGGGAGCCGCTGTCCAGTGCGTAGTGGCTGAGCATGCCCAGCGCGAAGGCGCGACCACAGGTCTTGTCGTCCTCGCGCAGGTGGCTCACGGCGTCGCGCAGGGCGAGGAAGGCGTCGAGCACCTTCTGGCCGTGCATGAGGCTGCCTAGGCGATGACAGGTGGCAGCCGTCCGGGGAAGGGTCGAGAAGCGCGCGAAGAGAGGGTCGGGACCCTGGTTGCCCAGGAGGAAGGCTAGGAGGTCCTGCTCGTCTGCCAGAATCCCCTGGGGCAGGAGGGCGGCCGCCTCCTCGCCAAACAGGTGGTGCGTGATAAGTGCCGGCATCGTGCTGCTCCTTGCCTCGTCCCATGCGGATGACTGGGCTACAGGGTAGACCATTTTGTGACCGTGGCATCGAGTCCGTCCCATCGGGCCGGGCAGTCGTATAATCGCGTTTCTGTGCAAAATCGCGAGCGCAGTTGGGGGGTTGTGCCGTGTCCATCGCAGGAATATTCATCCTGGGCCTCGCGCTCTCCGCCGCCGCCTTCGCCGTCACCATATCCAACAGCTTCGTGTACGGCGGCGAGCGCCGTTCGCGCCTGCTGCTCATGCCGCTCTTCTTCGGTGCCTTTCAGGCGCTCATGCCCCTTTTGGGCTATTACCTGGGAGAGCTCGCGGCGGAGCTGATCGAGGCCTGCCAGGTCGCGGTGGTCTCGGGGAAGGACGGGAGCGCCTCTCGCCTGACCATTGCCACGCTGCTCTTCCAGGCGGTCGCCACTGCAATCGACGCCTTCGCCGTGGGCGTGTCGCTCAGGGCCATGGCCGTCAACCTGCCGCTTGCCGTGGGCGTCATCGGCCTCACCACGGCAGCCTGCTGCGTGGTCGCGCTTGCCATCGGCCGCAGGCTCGGCTGCCTTTTGGGAGACCGCGCCGAAGTGGCGGGCGGCGTCGTGCTCGTCATCATCGGCCTGAGGGCCTTCCTGGGGTAGACGGCGCGCCCCTTCGCCGTGCGAGGTGGGTGGGGCGAGCACGTCGAACGCGTTCGTCTGCCGCGCGACTACGTCCAACGCGTTTGTCCGCTATGCGACTACGTCGAACGCGTCAACCCAGTGCGCGACTACGCTCAGCGCGTCTATTTGATGTTCGACTACGTCGAACGCGTCTGAGCGCCGCGCGCCAACTGGGCAAACGCGGAGGCATCAGACGCGTTGGACGCTGTCAATGAAATGAGACACGCGTTGGACGTCGTCGGCAAGGTGAGACACGCGACGGACGCACTTGCGGGCAGCACGCACGCGCGGCGGCCTAGACGTAGAAGAGCATCCTGTTGTAGCTGGGCACGGGCCAGTAGTCCCTGCCGCAGATCCTCTCCATGCCGTCCACCAGCTCGCGCAGCCGCGCCATGGCGGGGATGACCTCGTCGCGGTAGAAGTCGTCCTGCTCCTTGCAGCTTGCGATGCCATGCGCGTGGGAGTTCTTCTCCTCGAGCTCTGCCACGGCCTCGTGGATGGCGTTGATGCCGTCGGTGAGTGCGACCACGGTGGCCTTCTCGGCCGTCGCGGCGATGCCGATCTCGGCCTTGGCGGCGACGGAGGTCGCGATGTCGCCCGAGTAGCTGAAGAGGGCGGGCAGGTACAGGTGGCGCGCCATGTAGACCATGGTGTTCGCCTCGATGTTGATGAGCTTCGCGTACTGCTCGGCGGCGGCGGCGTAGCGCGCGCGGCTCTCCGCCTCGCTGAGGACGGAGTACTTCTCCATGAAGGCGATGTTCTGGGGCTCGACCATGCAGGGGAGGGCGTCGGGCGTGGTCTTGAGGTTGAGGAGCCCGCGCCGGGCCGCCTCCTCCTCCCACTCGTCGGCGTAGCCGTTGCCGTCGAAGATGACGCGCTGGTGGTCGCGGAAGGTGTGACGCACGAAGCGCATGGCCACCTGGGTGAAGTCGCCCAGCTCGCCGATGCGGTCTGCCACGTAGGAGCAGAAGCGGTCGCACTGCTCGGCAACGGCGGTGTTGAGCACCACATTGGGGTCGCTCAGGTTCTGCTGGCTGCCGCACATGCGGAACTCGAACTTGTTGCCCGTGAAGGCGAAGGGGCTGGTGCGGTTGCGATCGGTGTTGTCGCGCAGCACGTCGGGTAGGGCGGGCACCCCCAGGTCGACGAGCTCACGGTCGTGGGACTCGGCGTGCTCCTTGCGGATGAGCGCGTCGACGACAGGCGAGAGCGCGTCTCCCAGGAAGACCGAGATGATCGCCGGGGGCGCCTCGTTGGCGCCCAGGCGGTGGTCGTTGCCCGCGGACGCGACGGAGGCGCGCAAGAGGTCGGCGTGCTCGTCGACGGCCGCGACCAGGCAGGCGAGGAAGACGAGGAACTGCAGGTTGTCCTCGGCCTTGTCCCCTGGTTCGAGCAGGTTCTCGCCGTCGGCGGAAAGAGACCAGTTGTCGTGCTTGCCCGAGCCGTTCACGTACTCGAAGGGCTTCTCGTGCTCCAGGCAGGCCAGGCCGTAGTGGGTGGCCAGAAGCTTGAGCTTCTCCATGGTGATGAGGTTGTCGTCGATGGCGAGCGGCCCCTGCTCGAAGATGGGCGCGAGCTCATGCTGGCAGGGCGCGACCTCGTTGTGCTTGGTGCGCGCGGGCACGCCGAGCTTCCAGAGCTCGTCGTCGACCTCCTTCATGAAGGCGTTGACGGAGGGGCGGATGGCGCCGAAGTAGTGCTCTTCGAGCTCCTGGCCCTTTGCGGGCTCGCAGCCGAAGAGGGTGCGGCCGCAGAGGATGAGGTCGGGACGCGCCTCGTAGTCCTCCTCCTTGATGAGGAAGTACTCCTGCTCGGGGCCGCAGGTGGTCACCACGCGCCGCGGCTCCTTGCCGAAGAGCGCCAGGACGCGCTTGGCCTGCTTCTCGAGGGCCACCTCGGAGCGCAGGAGCGGGGTCTTCTTGTCCAGCGCCTCGCCGGTGTAGCTGATGAAGGCGGTGGGGATGCAGAGCACCTCGTCCTTGATGAAGGCGGGGCTCATGGGGTCCCAGACGGTGTAGCCGCGGGCCTCGAAGGTGGCGCGCAGGCCGCCGTTGGGGAAGCTCGAGGCGTCCGGCTCGCCCTGGACCAGCTCCTTGCCCGAGAACGCCATGAGCACGGTGCCGTCGTCCTTGGGGTTGATGAAGCTGTCGTGCTTCTCGGACGTGATGCCCGTGAGCGGCTGGAACCAGTGGGTGAAGTGGGTGGCGCCCTTCTCCAGCGCCCACTCCTTCATGGCATGCGCGACCTCGTTGGCGATGTCGAGGTCGAGGGGCTTGCCGTCGTCGATGGTCTGCCGGAGCTCGCGGTAGGTCGGCTTGGGAAGCCGGTCCTGCATGTCCGCGTCCGTGAAGACCAGGCTGCCGTATTCCTCGGAAACCTTGTCCTTTGACATGGTGCCCCCAATTCCCCTGTGAGCCCGCGCTCCGCGGTGGCCCGGGCCTGCGTTTCTTTCCGAAAGGTACACTACCTGACCCCTGTTAAAGGGGAGTGAACGGCCACCGACACGAAATGCGGGCATTGGCTGCGCTCGGGTGCCCCGCCTGCCCCATGCGCTCGCGACTTGGCGTGGCTGGGTGAGAGGGGACGCGTCGTTCGCGGGTGGGGCGACGATCCCCGTGAGGGTCTCCGCAAAGGCCGCCGTTCCTCTCGTCCCAAAATGTGTCCGTCCCTCTCGCCTCAAAACTGTTAGTAATTAGGTAACATTAAAGCGAAGAGGCCAGGGGCGAGAGTGACCGCATTCCCTCCCGCAGCTGGCACGAGGGCGCAGGAAGCGCCACCGGAAGAGAGGGGAAGCACTGATGCCAGACAGCAAGAATGGGGCCCTGACCGTCGCCGTCGTGGGCTGCACCCACGCGGGGACCTTTGCCACCCAGTCGATCCTCGCAGCACATCCCGACTGGCAGGTCCACGTCTTCGAGCGCAACGACACGCTCTCGTTCCTCTCCTGTGGCATCGCGCTCTGGGTGGGCGGCCACGTGTCGGACCCCAGGCGCATGTTCTACTCCTCGCCGGCGGCCCTGGCCGAGCTCGGCGCCACCATGCACATGCGCTGCGACGTGACCTCCGTCGACCTGTCGGCAAAGACCCTGGCCTGGCGCGAGCTCGACGGCGAGGGCGAGGGGACCCTCCCGTTTGACAAGATCGTCGTCACCACCGGCTCCAAGCCCGTGATTCCGCCCATTCCCGGCCTGGCGGAGGGCTTCCAGGCCGGTCGCGTCCTGCGCTGCAAGAACTGGGACGACGGTCGCCAGATCAAGGAGAGGATGGCCGACGCCAAGTCCGTCGCCGTCGTGGGCGCGGGCTACATCGGGGCCGAGCTCGCGGAGCAGGCCTCGCTCATGGGTGCGAAGGTCACGCTGATCGACGGCCTCGATCGCGCACTCGCGAAGAACTTCGACGAGGACGTCACCCGCCTGGTTGAGGAGGCCTACCGCGACCATGGCGTGGAGCTGGCCTTCGACCAGATGGTCGAGAGGGTCGAGGCGGACGAGGCGGGGGTCAGCGTCACGAGCGGTGGGGTCGAGCGCCGCGTCGACTACCTGATCATGGCCGCGGGCTTCTCTCCCCGGACCGAGCTCTTCCAGGGCAAGCTGGACATGCTGCGCAACGGGGCCATCAGGGTGGACCCCTACATGCGTGCGACGCTGCTTGGCGAGGACGGCATGCCCGAGGCGGAGCCCTGTCAGGACGTGTTTGCGGCGGGCGACAGCGCCACCGTGCTCTACAACCCCACGGGCGAGGATGACTACATCCCCCTGGCCACCAACGCGGTGAGGCAGGGGCTGCTCGTGGGGGCCAACGCCATCGAGCCCACGAAGGCCTACCTGGGCACGCAGGCGACCTCGGCCGTGCAGCTCTACGACCTCTCGCTCGCGGCGACGGGGCTTACCGTGGCGGGCGCTGCGGCGCGTGGCGTCGAGGTCGCCTCCACCACGCTGGTGCAGGACTTCCGTCCCGACTTCATGCTCACCACCGAGCCCGTGACCTGCGTCCTGACCTGGGACCCCACGACCCGCGAGGTCAAGGGGGCGCAGTTCGCCTGCAGGCATGACATCTCTCAGGCCGCGAACGCGGTGTCGATCGCGATCCACAACCACAACACCATCGACGAGCTGGCGGGCTTCGACTTCTTCTTCCAGCCCAACTTCGGCCAGCCCGTCAACTACGTCGGCGCCGTGGCCATGCAGGCCGTGGCCGAGGTCGACACGGCGCGGTAGGGCCGGAGGGTCATTCGGCGGGGTCGGGGTCGTCCGGCCGGGCTGGGTCCCGGCCGGGTGGCCTGGCCTCTCTCGCCAGATTCGTTCAGGACTCGCTCGAGATTGCAGTTTGCTGTCATCTCGGGCGAGTCCTGAAAGGTTGGCTTGAGCGCGGCGTGCCGAAAACGTGCCTGTCCCGTTCGACAACGTCCAACGCGCGCTACTTTTGCCCGACAGCGTCCAATGCGTCTGAGCAAGAATCGCGACCTGTGAGTTCTCTGGTGCCTTGGACGTGTCGGACGCTTTCGAGCAGCTGAGACGCGCGCCGGACGTCGTCGAGGATCCTATCCCAGGCTCCTCGCCCCTTCCGCTGCCGTCCCGCCCCGCGGGTACAATGTGGCCTGGGGCCATCGCGCTCGCGAACGTCCCTCGACCACAGCAAGGAGCACCCATGCCAGACCAGCCAAGCACCGAGGCCGCCCAGGCCCAGCCCACCGCGCAGCCCGCGGAGCAGCGCACCATCGCCGTGATCGACGGCAACTCGCTCATGCACCGCGCCTTCCATGCCATCCGCCAGCCCATGAGCGCGCCGGACGGACGCTCCACCAACGCCCTCTTCGGCTTCTTCAACATGTTCGTCAAGTTCGTCGAGACCTTCCGTCCCGACGGCATCATCTGCGCATTCGACAAGGGCCGGCCGCAGGTCCGTATTGACATGCTGCCCCAGTACAAGGCCCAGCGCCCCCCCATGGACCCCGACCTCCACGAGCAGTTCCCCATGGTCAAGGAGCTGCTCCGTGCGATGGACGTGCCCGTGGCGGAGCTTCAGGGCTGGGAGGGCGACGACATCCTGGGCACCCTCGCCCGCAGGGGAGAGGAGGCCGGCTACCAGATGCTGCTGGTCACCGGCGACCGCGACATGTACCAGCTCGCGACCGAGAGGGTGCGCATCGTCTCCACCAAGAAGGGCACCTCGGACGTCGCCATCATGACGCCCGAGAGCGTGGACGACCTCTACCACGGCGTCACACCCGAGCTCGTGCCCGACTTCTACGGCCTCAAGGGAGACAGCTCGGACAACATCCCCGGCGTTCCCGGCATCGGTCCCAAGAAGGCGGCGGCCCTCATCGTGCAGTACGGAAGCCTGGACGAGGTCATAGCCCATGCGGACGAGGTCAAGGGCAAGATGGGAGAGAACCTCCGCGCCCACGTGGACGACGCCCTTCTTAGCCGCAAGGTCGCCACGATCCGGACCGACGCGCCGCTCGAGCTCGAGCTCAAGGACGCTCGCTTTCCCACCTTCGACCCGGCAGAGGTGGCCGAGGCCTTCTCTGCCCTTGGGTTCACGGGCATGACCGGGCGCATCGTGCGCCTTGCCGGCGTCGAGGACGTCCCGGAGCAGTCGCCGGCCCCTCAGGTCGCCCTCGATGCCCCGCTCGAGGGCGACGACGCGCGCAAGGCCCTGGACGTCGCCCTTGCCGCCGGCGAGTGGCTGGGCGCCTCCTTCGAGGAGGTCGAGGGCCCTGGTGGCCAGCTGGCGCTTGACCTGGGCGACGGCAAGACCCTGACCGTCTGGGTCAGCACCGAGGCCGCGCTGCTCAAGTTCGCCGCCTCCGACGCCACGAGCGCCCTCGCCCGCATCGCGCGCGAGGGTCGGCTCGCCTCGGGCGACGCGAAGGCCCTGCTGCACCTGGCCTGCCCCTATGACTCCGCCGAACCCGCCCTCGTCGAGGTCGGCGAGCTGGACGCCGCGCGCATCTTCGACGTCGGCGTGGCAGGCTACCTGCTGGCGTCGGACGATGCGGACTTCTCGCCCGTGGCCCTTGCCGGGGCGTACCTCGACGTGCCGCTGCCCGCTGCGACGGACGAGGTCGGCAAGGCGGGCGTCGACGCGCTTGCGGCACGCCTCCTTAGGCCCGAGCTCGCGCGCAGGCTCGAGGAGGACGGTTCCCTCAGGCTCTTCCAGGGGCTCGAGATGCCCCTGCTCCCGGTGCTCCTGCAGATGGAGCGCTGCGGCCTGCACGCCGACCCCGCCGCGCTCGCGGCGCAGTCCGCGGAGCTCGGGGAAGAGATCGGCTCGATGGTCGCGGCGGTCAAGGCGGCGGCGGGGGAGGACTTCAACCTCGACTCCCCGCAGCAGCTGAGCCATGTGCTCTTTGACGTGTGGGGACTTCCCACCCTCGGGCTGAAGAAGACCAAGAAGGGCTTCTATTCCACCAATGCCAAGACCCTCGAGAACCTGGCGAGCGAGGACGGGCGCGTGCGCACGGTGCTCGACTACCGCGAGCGCGCCAAGATCAAGAGCACCTACCTGGACGCGCTGCCCGCGTTGATCCGCAAGGACGGCCGCATCCACACCACGCTCAACCAGACCGTCGCGGCGACCGGCCGGCTCTCCAGCTCCGATCCCAACCTGCAGAACATCCCCACCCGCTCCGAGCTGGGACACCGCGTGCGCACGGCCTTCACCGTACCCGAGGGCAGCGTGTTCCTCGCCTGTGACTACTCCCAGATCGAGCTCAGGCTGCTCGCCCACCTCTCTGCCGACGAGCACTTGGTCGAGGCCTTCTGCGAGGGCGCCGACTTCCATGCCGCAACGGCGGCGCGCGTGTTTGGCGTGCCTGTCGAGGAGGTGTCGCATGAGCTGCGCAGCCGGGCCAAGGCGGTCAACTTCGGCATCGTCTACGGGCAGCAGGCGTTTGGCCTTTCCAGTTCGCTGCACATCCCACGCGACGAGGCCCAGCGGATGATCGACCGCTACTTCGAGGTGTACCCCGGCGTTCGTGCCTTCCTGGACGCCCAGGTGGAGTTTGCCCGCAAGAACGGATGGGTCGCCACGTCCTTCGGACGGAAGCGCCACATCAAGGACATCAACAGCCGCAACTTCCAGCTGCGCTCCTTTGGCGAGAGGACCGCCATGAACCACCCCATGCAGGGAACGGCGGCTGACATCATCAAGATCGCCATGGTTCAGGTGGCCGCGCGGCTCCGCGAGGAGGGGCTGCGCTCCAAGCTCGTGCTGCAGATCCACGACGAGCTGGACTTCGAGTGCCCGAAGGACGAGGTGGAGGCACTCTCGGCCCTGGTGAAGGAGACCATGGAGGGCGTCGTGAAGCTGCGCGTCCCGCTGATTGCCGACGTCTCCTTCGGCTCCAATTGGGCGGAGGCGAAGTAGGGGGCATCGGACGACCACGTTGGGCGGCCACGCTGGCAGCCTCCATCGTCGCTGGTAGATGGGACCTTCTCCTCACAAGGACCGTATGGGGAGAGGGTCCCACTCTCATTCCGTGGGGAGAATGACCTCTTTTCATGCTAATAAGTTTGCCATGTCTAACTATCTGTCATACACTGTGGGCGATAAAGTTAGACAAGACTAACTAATGCCATATGGACCCAGCCTTGTCGGGATTCGAAAGGAAGACCCGTGAGCTACATGGAACGATATGCCTCCCTCGACGGGAGCCGCACGGCGCGGCTCGCCCTTCTGGCCCATGAGGCACTGCCCTGCATCGTTGCCCTGGCCTGCGCCTTCATACTGAGCCTCGCCCTCTCTGGCTGCTCGGGAGGCACCGCTGCCACGGACGCCACAACGAAGGACGCGGCTCAGAAGCCCGTGGTCCTGACCACCTTCACCGTCATCCAGGACATGGCGCAGAACGTCGCCGGCGACCATCTGGACGTCCAGTCCATCACCAAGCCCGGCGCCGAGATCCACGACTACGAGCCCACGCCCGACGACATCAAGCGTGCCCAGGGAGCGAATCTCGTGCTCGAGAACGGACTGGGCCTCGAGCGCTGGTTCGAGAAGTTCATGAGCGACTCCAGCGCACGTCGCGCCAACCTCTCCGAGGGCGTCGAGCCCATGCAGATCTCGGAGGGCGAGTACCAGGGCAACGCCAACCCGCACGCCTGGATGTCGCCCAAGAACGGCATGGTCTACGTTGACAACATCGTGAAGGCCTTCTCGGAGCTCGACCCCGAGCATGCGGATGACTACAAGGCCAACGGCGAGAAGTACAAGAAGGAGCTCCAGTCCGTCGCCGACGAGATGGAGAAGGGCCTTGCTGGCCTGCCCCAGGACCAGCGCACCCTGGTGACCTGCGAGGGGGCGTTCTCGTACCTCTGTCGTGACGCCGGCCTCTCGGAGGTCTACCTCTGGCCCGTGAACGCCGAGAACGAGGGCACGCCCCAGCAGATCGCGAACGTGGTCAGGCGCGTGAGGGAGTCCAAGGTGCCCTGCGTGTTCTGCGAGTCCACGGTGAGCCCCAAGGCTATGCAGCAGGTGGCGGACGAGACCGGCGCCGCCTTCGCGACGGATGACCGGCACGTGCTCTACGTCGACTCCCTCTCGGAGGAGGGCGGCGTGGTGCCCAACTACCTCGAGCTGCTGCGCTACGACGCCCGCACCATCGTGGACGGCCTCACGGGAGGGGCACGCTGATGTCGCACGCCACCTCAAGCGACTCCCTCCGCGTGGAGGGGGTCACCCTGCGGTACCCGCGCGCCATGTACCCGGCGCTCGAGGACGTGAGCATCGGCCTCGCGAAGGGCAGCCTCTGCGCCCTGGTGGGACCCAACGGGGCGGGCAAGTCGACGCTCATGAAGGTGATCATGGGCGTCGAGAGGCCCCAGCGGGGGAGCGTCAGCTTCGACGGCCGCGACTCGGCGCAGGCACGGCGCCTGGGGCTCGTGGGGTACGTGCCACAGCGCGACGTCTCGGACGAGGGCTTCCCCCTCTCCGTGGAGGACGTGGTCATGCTGGGGCGCTACGGCAGGCTCGGACCCCTGCGTGGCCCCTCTCGCGCGGACCATGCCGCGGTGGACGAGGCGATCGCGCGCGTGGGCCTGCAGGACCTGCGCTATCGTCCGATCGCCTCCCTCTCCGGGGGGCAGACCAAGCGCATGTACGTCGCGCGTGCGCTGGCGCAGCAGGCACGGTTCATGCTGATGGACGAACCCTTCGCCGGTGTCGACAAGAGCTCCGAGGCCACGCTCGCGTCGCTCATGCGCGAGCTTTCGGGCGAGGGAATCACGCTGCTCGTGGCGGTGCACGACCTGCACATGGTGGCAGAGGAGTTCGACCAGGCCATCCTCCTCAGGCGGTCCGTGATCTTCCAGGGTCCCGCGTGCGAGGCGCTCAGGCCGGAAGTGCTTTCCCGTGCGTTCTCGGTGGACGACCACCGCGCCCGCGAGCTGGTGGCCTGATGGAAGGCGTGGCAGCCCTCGAGCTGCTCTCGTTCGCGTTCATGCAGCGCGCCATCGTCACGGGCCTTGCCACGGCCCTCGTCTGTGGCGTCATCAGCTGCTACGTGATACACGTGGGTTGGTCGCTCATGGGCGACGCCATATCGCATGCCGTGCTGCCCGGCGTGGTGGTCTCGTACATGCTGGGGCTTCCCTACGCCGTGGGTGCCGTCGTCGCGGCGCTCCTCGCGGTGGCGCTCATCGGAGTGGTGAGGAGGAGCGGGCAGATACGCGCCGACACCTCCATGGGCATCGTGTTCACCACCCTGTTCTCGCTGGGCACCGTGCTCATCTCGAAGGTCCCCAGCCAGGTGTCCCTCTCGCACATCCTCTTCGGCAACCTCCTGGGCGTCGGCGTGCCCGACATGTACCAGGTGATCGTACTTGGGTCCATCGTGCTCGCGGTGCTCCTGCTGCTCAGGCGGGACCTCGTGCTCTTCGCCTTCGACCCCATGCACGCCCAAGCGCTGGGGAAGTCGCCCCAGCTGCTGAGCGGCATTCTCCTGTGCGCCCTTGCCGTGACCGTCGTGGTGTCGCTGCAGGCCGTGGGCATCATCCTCTCCGTGGCGATGCTCGTCACCCCGGGTGCCACGGCGCGCATGCTGACGGACAGCTTCTGGAAGATGCTGTGGCTGTCGCCGCTCGTCGCCGTCGTCGCCACCGTGCTGGGCATCTGGGCAAGCTACGTCCTCGATGCCTCCTCGGGCGGCATGATCGGTGTGGTCCTGGGCCTGCTCTTCGCGCTGGCCTGCGTCTTTGGTCCCCATGGGCTGATCGCCGAGCTGCGTCACAGGAGCAGTCTGACGTAGGGGCTGGTCTCTCGCGCGGTGCGGGCCGCCCGGCTGTCGTACAATGGCCCGCACTGCGTGAGCCGCATGGGGCGGCTTGCGGGAGGCGAGAGGAGCCAACCATGATGCATGTGGTCGTCTACACGGACGGCTCCTCGCGCGGCAATCCCGGACCGGGCGGCTACGGGGCGGTCATGCGCTACGTCGACCCCGCAGGCACGCTGCACCAGAAGGAGCTCGCCCAGGGGTATCGGCGCACCACCAACAACCGCATGGAGCTCCTGGGGGTCATCGCGGCGCTCGAGGCGCTCAAGCGGCCCTGCGAGGTCGAGGTCCACTCGGACTCCCAGTACGTGGTGAACGCCTTCGCCAAGGGCTGGGTCTGGGGGTGGCTCAAGAAGGGCTGGAAGACGGCCAGCAAGCAGCCGGTCAAGAACCCCGACCTCTGGAAACGTCTGCTGGCGGCGGCGAAGCCCCACGAGCTCAGCTGGCATTGGGTCAAGGGACATGCGGGGGCCGAGCTCAACGAGCGCTGCGACGAGCTTGCCACCTCTGCCGCCGACGGCCTGCTGGGACCCCTCCTTGAGGATGCTGGCTTTGAGGGGTAGGCCTTCTCGTCTGCCTTGCGCGCCTCGCATGGTCATTTTGCCAAGTGCTATAGTTTGCCACGTCAAACTTATGGTCCTTGGAGGAATCGCATGGTCGTAGACGTCATCATCATCGTCGCCGTTCTGATTGGCATGTTCTTTGGCCTGCGCCGTGCCGTGGGAACTGCCACTGGCAGGCGTGACTGCTGCTCGGGCGATGCCAAACCGAGTGGGAAGAAGTTCCGCGCGACGAGGATCGAGGACACTGACGAGGCGCACTACCCTTACGCGACGGACCTCACCGTTGCGGGCATGAGCTGCCAGAATTGCGCGCGGAACGTCGAGAACGCCCTCGATTCGATTGAGGGCACCTGGGCGCGCGTCGACCTCGACACGCGGACCGCCCACGTCCTCTCGAAGCAGCCTGTCGACCTCGACGCCTATAGGGAAGTGGTCTCGGAGTCAGGCTACCGCGTCATCTCCTAGGCACACCTGTCAAAGGTGGACGTCGGCTTGGTCGTCGGACTTGGGATGCGGGCCGCAGGCGCCTGAGGGGCAGCGGGCGCTTGAGGAGCGACGTGCCTAGGTAAGAGGCGCCATGGGCATCTCCTCGTAGATGAGGTGGTACTTCTCCTCCACAAGGGCCAGGAAGTCGGCGGGGGTGATGGCAGGGACGGCCGAGCGCTCGAAGCCCTCCACGCTGCGGGTAAGGATGTAGTCGGCACCCACCTTCTGTGCCGCCCTACTTACGACGCAGTCCTCGAAGTCTTTCCAGCCCTGCTCTGCTGCCCAGCGGATGTCCTCCCCATCTATGGCGCATGTCTTGACCAGGGAAAGGCATTCGATGATTGATCTCTGTACCGTCTTGCTGCTCATCTGCTTTCGTGCAACATAGAAGATGTCCGCGTATGACTTGGCGGACGTCCATAGCTCCGCATCGCGAAAGCAGCTCATGACATAAACCCTTTTCCAGTCCTCGACAAAGGGCTGTCTCGTCTCGAAGAAGTCGAGCAGGACGTTAGTATCAACCAAGAGCTTCATAGTCAGCCCGCTTTCCTTCGGCGATGATTTCCTTGTAGTCGTGAGGGTCCCAGCCCCCGACAGGCGTGGGTAGTGCCACAGCCGCAAATGCGGCCTCGATCTGCGCCCGGATCTCTGGCGTGATGATGCGTACGGTCTTCTGGGGCTCCCCTCCTGCTGCGGGAGCGGAAGGCTCCTGGTCGGGCAGTGACTCATGTCTCAGCACGTAGTCGTAGGCTGCGTTCACGAGCTTCGTGGGGCTCGAACCGATGCGCTTCAGAATGGCGTTTCCCTGGTTGCGAACCTCGACGGGCACGCGCGCGGTGACCATGGCGTCCATTGCAGCTCCTCTCCTCTATTTTATGGTAATATTGTAATACAGAAGAGAAGGCAAGAGCTGTTTTTCTGTGGGCTTTCTGCTGGTTCGCTCAGGTAAGGGACATGAGCTCGATGACGACGCAGGCAAGCACGACGACTACGATTGCCCAAATGAACCATCTCGCCACGACGAGGAGGCGCGCCCAGAGGGGGAGCGGGAGTCGGCGGGAACGGATGGGCCTCTCCTCTTGGAGCTTCGCCCTGCTCGATTCGATCTGCCGCCGATCCTCCTCGAGCATCTCGCTCCACCAAGAGCTGCCCTCGACGGGCTTCCAGGGTTCCTTCCAATTGGTGCCCGGCAACATGCCGACCGCCTCCTCGTGCGACGGGGCTACAGGGACGTGTCCGTCTTGCCAATCATGATGTTGAGGATCTCGACGTCGGTTGGGTGCATGCCCACGCGTCCCACATAGCCCATGGACCGGATGGTCTCCTCGGCGTCCTTGCCCACCAGGCCGTCGCCCGCGAGGAAGTTGTCGTCCGCGAGCGCCATGTCGCAACCCAGTATCGCCGCGTCGACGGCAGCCGATATCTTTGCCGCGCAGCTGGGCTTGGCACCGTCGCAGACGATGCCGCCCACGTTGGCCAGGGTGTTCACGATGGTCGCCTCGAACTGCGCGAAGCTCCCGCCGCGCAGGTAGCAGATGCCGGCGCCGGCGCCACAGGCCGCACTCACCGCGCCGCAAAAGGCGCTCAGCTCGCCGATGAAGTACTTGACGTGCACGGCCACGAGGTCCGAGAGCGCGACGGCGCGGACCAGCGTCTCGTGGTCGCTCCAGAGCTCGTGGGCGTATTCGAGCACGGGCTGCGAGCAGGTGATCCCCTGGTTTCCGCTGCCACAGCAGATGGTGACGGGAAGGGGGCAGCCGCTCATGCGGGCGTCCGACCCCGCGGCTGCGGTCGCGCGGGCCTTGCATGAGATGTCGTTGGGACGGCTCGCGAGCAGCGTGGAGCCGATGTTCGCGCCCCAGCGGCCCTCGAGCCCCGCCTTCGAGATGGTCTGGTTGGTCTCTATCTGTCCGCTGATCAGCTCGTCCACGTCAGACAGCTCGAGCTCGTGGGCGAAGTCCCAGACGGACCTGAGCGAGAGCGCCGAGCGGTCCGCCGCAGGCCTCTCGCCTGCGTCCTCACCCGGTCCCCCCGAGGTGGTCGCCACGCCCGTCGCCACCCCGTCAAGAGAGAGCTCGCAGACGTTGGTGTGGCGCTCCTCGATGCAGGCGGCGGCCTCGTGGCCCTGGCCGAGGGCGACCACGCGGACGTAGAGGTTGGGCACGCCCTCCGCGAGCTCGACCTCGCAGCGGCCCTCCTCGACGAGGGAGCGCGCGTCCCGGCGGTCCTGCTCGCTCACGCTCTGGAGCACCTCGAGCGAGCCGTCGGGGTCCCCACCCATGGCGCCGAGGGCGGCTGCGGCCTCGATGCCGCGCATGCCGCCGGAGTTGGGCACGGTGACGCTCTTCACGTTCTTGATGATGTTGCCGCTGCAGGCGACCCTCAGGCGCTCGGGGCGCTGCCCTAGCGTGCGGGTTGCGAGGGCGGCCGCGAGGGCAACGGCGATGGGCTCGGTGCAGCCCAGCGCGCAGACGAGCTCCTCGTTGAGGATGGCGACGTGGTTGAGGTACGAGCTTCGGTCCATGCGGGTCTCCAGCTAGGATGGGCGTGCGCGTCTTGACAGAATGCACTGTATATCATGCGCGAACGCGCGGGCGGGCCAGAAAAACTGTGCACGCTGGCTCCGAATTGTGAAGGCGAACGGCAAAGGGCCAGCTGCCGTGGGACCGTCAAGAGTCCCGTGCGCAGATCTTAGCGGTGACCCTCGTCCTCGGCGTCAAGTCGCGCCACGAGCTCGCCCAGCTCGTCCGCGAGCTTGCCGATGCTCCCGCGCCAGACGGCGGCCCTGGGCCAGCCGTGGCCCACGTATGCGGTGCGCAGGCCGATGTCGGGGCGGGGGATGTCGCGCCCGGCGTCGTTGCCCACCATGAGGCACTCCTCGGGGACGAAGCCCAGGCTGGCTATGAACTCCTGGTAGTAGCGGGCGCTCGGCTTGGAGCGACGGGAGTTCTCGAGGGTGGAGACGAGGGCGAAGTCGATGTCGTCCAGTCCCGCCCATCTCAGGCGTGCGCTGTCCACCGCGGGCGAGAAGACCGGGTTGGTGGCCAGGGCCACGGTGTATCCCAGCTCCTGCGCGCGCCTGACGCAGCGGCGCGCGCCCGGGCGCGGCCTGGCCTGGGTGACCCCGTCGCGCAGGTGGTCGATCCACTCCCCCTCGAGGCAGTCGATGGCACCCCTGACCGCCGGGTCATCCAGCGGCACGCCCGAGAGGCGCAGGTAGGTCTTGTCGAAGAGCTCGCGTCCCGTGAGGTCGTCCTGGCGCGTGGCGGAGTCCACCGCGAGGTAGCAGCGCGAGAGCCAGGCATAGGCCACGGGCACGGGAGTGCGGCCTATGCGTGCGAGCACGCGCGCCTCCGCCCAGAGGTAGCGGGCGATGAAGGCGCTGAGGTTGATGTCGAGCAGGGTGTTGTCCAGGTCGAAGAGGACGGCCTTGATCATGAGGGGGCAGCTCCCTTCCGTCATTGCTGGCCCTAGCTTACCCACCCGGTCGCCTGGGGCCGCCGGGCATCGGGCATGACTCGTGGAAATACAGATTTAAGCTCGTGAACCTTGAAATGCCCCATCTTGTCAAGGTATTCTGTCCAACGTGTGGCAAGGTGCCGCACGACTGTATCTGTCGGCCCCCGAGAGCATGTAAGTTCCCGATTGCGCGACGCACCAGCAGAGCGCCCTAGGCAGCGATCATGTAGATCGGGGCCCCGTTTTCGAAAGGGGTCCACCTTTGAGTGAGATTCAGAACTCGTCCATCTTCTCCCTGGATGACGTCTCAGACGAGGAGATGAACAGCCTCATCGACGGTACCATCACCGACTTCGATGAGGGCGATCTGGTGACGGGCACCGTCGTCAAGATCGAGCACGATGAGGTTCTGCTGGACATCGGGTTCAAGTCCGAGGGCGTCATTCCCTCTCGCGAGCTCTCCATCCGCAAGGACATCAACCCCGAGGACGTCGTCGCCCTGGGCGACGGCATCGAGGCCCTGGTCCTTCAGAAGGAGGACAAGGAGGGTCGCCTGATCCTCTCCAAGAAGCGTGCCGAGTACGAGCGCGCCTGGAACCGCGTCGAGGAGAAGTTCAACGCCGGCGAGAACGTCGAGGGCGAGGTCATCGAGGTCGTCAAGGGCGGCCTGATCCTGGACATCGGCCTGCGCGGCTTCCTGCCCGCCTCCCTGGTCGACCTCCGTCGCGTCAAGGACCTCAACGCCTTCCTGGGCACCCGCATCGAGGCCCGCGTCATCGAGATGGACCGCAACCGCAACAACGTCGTCCTCTCCCGTCGCGTCGTGCTCGAGGAGGCCCGCAAGGCCGAGCGCTCCGAGATCCTCTCGAAGCTCCAGCCTGGCATGCGCCTCAAGGGCTCCGTCTCGTCCATCGTGGACTTCGGCGCCTTCGTGGACCTGGGCGGCATCGACGGCCTGATCCACATCTCCGAGCTCTCCTGGAACCACGTCAACCACCCCTCCGAGGTCGTCAAGGTCGGCCAGGAGGTCGAGGTGCAGGTCTTGGACGTCGACCTCAACCGCGAGCGCATCTCGCTGGGCCTCAAGCAGACCACCGAGGATCCCTGGAGGACCCTGGTCAAGAAGTATCCCGTGGGCGCCATCGTCGAGGGCACCGTCACCAAGCTCGTCACCTTCGGTGCCTTCGTCGACCTGGGCAACGGCGTCGAGGGCCTGGTCCACATCTCCGAGATGGCCAAGCAGCACGTCGACGCTCCCGCGCAGGTATGCGCCGTGGGCGACACCGTGCAGGTCAAGGTCATGGAGATCGACCTCGACCGTCGCCGCATCTCCCTGTCCATGAAGTCCGCCGCCGAGACCCTGGGCGTCGAGGTCGAGGTCAAACCCCTCGACAAGCCCGAGGACGACGAGGAGGAGGCTCCCGTCGAGGAGTAGCCTCCTGGCCCTTTCCATGCCTTGCCGTTGACGGGGTCGCCTTCGGGCGGCCCCGTTTTTTGCGGGAGACCGGGGAGAGGGGCGCGCATGACCCGCTCCGGTGCCGTGGGATGGCGTCTGCGCTATCCTATGGGTTTGTGGTGCGCGTTGTCGGGCGTGCGGGAATATTGCGTCTGCGAACGGGCATCCTGAAAGGGACAGGCGCCCAGTGGGCGGGTCCCGACGGGGGATTCGCGAAGCGAGAAGGGGTACGTGATGGCTAACGCCAATCTTAACAGGAAGGCCGCGGAGTTCATGCGTGGTCGCAACGGGGCCGACGAGCTCGCAGTCTGCGCCGGGCTTCTCGCCCTCGTGCTCGCAATCGTCGACGTCTTCGCCCGCCAGGTCTGGCTCACCGTGGTCGTCGTCCTCCTTGTCGCCTATGCCGTGTTCAGGATTGTCTCCCCTGACGTGGCCGCCCGTCGCAAGGAGAATGAGGCCGTGATGGAGCGTCTCGGGCCGGCCCGTCTGTGGTTGCGCAACCCCCCCGCTGCCCTGAAGGAGAGCCGCGAGTACAAGCATGCCCGCTGCCCGCGCTGCAACCAGGTGGTGCGCGTGCCGCGCGGCAAGGGACTGGTCAGGGTCACCTGCCCTCGTTGTGGCGAGAAGTTCGAGCTGCGCTCCTAGCCTTCGCGAGCAATCTGTTGGCACTCCCAGGCGCGGTCGGATTCGTCCGGCCGCGCCTGGCTTGTGCGGCTGGGGTCGTCGGCAACCAGCGATTTGATGGAAGCGAGAAGGGCGTCCCACCGTCATGCGATGATGGATGCCCGACGGACGGAAGAGGGGAGGGGTCATGTACGTGGTGTTTCTGGCGGGCGGCATCGCCTCGGGCAAGTCGACCGTCGCCCGTCTCCTTGCGGCCCGCGGGGCACGCGTGATCGACCTCGACCAGCTGTCTCGTGACGTCCTGGCTCCAGGCGAGCCGTGCCTCGTGGAGGTCGCGTCCGCCTTCGGGGCCGACCTGCTTGACTCCGTGACGGGAGAGCTCGACCGAGGGCTCCTGGCCCGTCGCGCGTTTGCGACGCCCGAGGGGACGTCCCGTCTCGAGGCCATCGAGCTCCCGCGCATCAAGTCCCGTCTGGGGCGGCTCCTCGACGAGGCCAGAGCCGAGGCGGCGCCTCCCACCTGCGTCGTGGTGGAGGTGCCCCTGCTCGACCGCGTCCAGGACCTGCTCGCGCTTGCCGAGGAGGTCCTGGTGGTGAGCTGCCCCGCTCCGACCAGGCTCGAGCGCGCGGTGACACGCGGCATGGACCGGGCGGACGCCGCAGCTCGCATGGCGCTGCAGCCTACGGACGAGTACCTTTCCGCCCACTGTGACGTCGAGCTCGCAAACGACTCGGACGAGGAGGGGCTTGCGGCAAAGGTCGATGCGTGGTGGGCGGAGCATGTTTCACGCTCATGGGCTCCCGCCCCAAGGAGGGGAGGGCCTGATGCGCCACGAGCGCTTCTTTAGGTGGTTCAGGACCATCCCCATCCTCGTGATGCTCGCGGTCTGCGCGCTCACCTTCGCCGCCGACCTCGCGCCCAGGCAGGTCGTGAGGCAGCTGCTCTTTCCCGTGAGCCATGCGAGCCAGATTAACGAGTCCTCGAGCAGGCATGGGGTCGATCCCTACCTGACCTGTGCCGTCATCAAGTGCGAATCGGGCTGGAACGCCGACGCGAGCTCGTCCGCGGGGGCGGTGGGGCTCATGCAGCTCCTGCCCGCCACCGCAAGCGAGATGGCGCGCCTGGGGCTCGTCGACTCCTCGCGCTACGACCCCAGCGAACTCACCGACCCAGCGACGAACATCGAGTACGGCACGGCATACCTAGCCTACCTGCAGAAGGCGCTGGGAAGCCGCGACGAGGTCATCGCCGCCTACAACGCGGGGGTGGGCAACGTCCAGGGCTGGCTCAGCGGCGGGGGAGAGATCTCGTCCAAGATCGAGTATGCCGAGACAGCCGCCTACCTGGTGCGCGTGAACGAGGCATATGACCGCTACCAGGAGCTGTACCCCGAAGGGGTGAGCGACTCCTCCCTTGCCCTCTCCTGACGGTCGGGGTCCTTGCCTGCCCATGGTGCATTGTCTGGCCCGATGCCCTGGCCGCACGCTGCTGCGGAGGTGCCGCCGAATGTGGGTACACTTGTTCCTGTGAGCAGACGGCGGGCAGCGCGCCCGCGAGGGAGGGGCAGCCATGCCGCAGGAACAGAAGCCGCGCACGTTCGTCTCTGACGAGGGGCAGACCATAAGCTACGAGCCCCTTGCCGGGACGGCGGAGGCCAAGGAGCGCTTCGGCGCCGAGCTCAAGCGCTTCGGCTTGGAGCACGGTGACGAGCGGCTAGAGGTCGTCTCTCCCTTCGAGCCCGCAGGTGACCAGCCCCAAGCCATCAAGAAGCTCAGCGAGGGCATCGAGCAGGGCCTGCGCTACCAGACGCTGCTGGGCGTCACCGGGTCGGGCAAGACCTTCTCCATGGCGAAGACCATCGAGGCGGTGCAGAAGCCCACGCTGATCATGGAACCCAACAAGACCCTCGCTGCCCAGGTGGCGAGCGAGATGAAGGAGCTCTTCCCCAACAACGCCGTCGTATATTTCGTGAGCTACTACGACTACTACCAGCCCGAGGCCTACGTCCCGCAGTCAGACACCTACATAGAGAAAGACGCCTCCATCAACGAGGAGGTGGAGAAGCTACGTCACCAGGCCACCTCGAGCCTCCTCAGCCGTCGGGACGTGATCGTGGTCGCGTCGGTGAGCTGCATCTATGGCATCGGCAGCCCGCAGGACTACGCGGGCCTCGCCCCCAACGTGGACAAGTCGCAGCCCCTGGAGCGCGACGACCTCATACGCGAGCTCATCGACATCCAGTACGACCGCAACGACTACGACCTCGCCCGTGGCAGCTTCCGCGTGCGCGGCGACACCGTGGACGTGTACCCGCCCTATGCGGAGAACCCCCTGCGCGTGAGCTTCTTTGGTGACGAGGTCGAGCTCATAGCCGAGATAGACAACGTGACGGGCGAGGTGGTGCGCGAGTACGACGCCATCCCCATCTGGCCCGCTTCCCACTACGTGACGGAGCGGCCCAAGGTGGCGCACGCGCTCAAGACCATCAGCGAGGAGCTGGAGGGGCGCGTGGCGGAGCTCAAGGCCAACGACATGCTGCTCGAGGCGCAGAGGCTCTCGCAACGCACGGCCTACGACCTCGAGATGCTCGAGACCATGGGCTATTGCTCGGGTATCGAGAACTACTCGCGTCACATGGACGGCCGCTCGGCGGGCGAGCCCCCCTACACGCTGATCGACTACTTCCCCCGCGACATGCTTTGCATCATCGACGAGTCGCACGTCACGGTCCCGCAGATCCGCGGCATGTACGAGGGCGATCGCGCGCGCAAGATAACCCTGGTGGACCACGGGTTCCGCCTGCCCTCGGCGCTGGACAACCGCCCGTTGCGCTTCGACGAGTTCGAGCAGCGCATCCCCCAGTTCGTCTACGTGTCCGCCACGCCGGGCGACTACGAGGAGGGCGTGAGCCAGCAGGAGGTCGAGCAGGTCATCAGGCCGACGGGGCTCTTGGACCCCGAGGTCGAGCTCAGGCCCGTCCGCGGCCAGATCGACGACCTCCTGGACGAGATTCGCGAGCGCACCGCCCGCAAGGAGCGCGTGCTGGTCACTACGCTGACCAAGCGCATGGCGGAGGACCTCACCGACCACCTCCTGGACGCCGGGGTCAAGGTCAACTACATGCACTCCGACACGGCGACCCTCGACCGCATAGAGATCATCCGCGACCTGCGCCTGGGCAGGATCGACGTCCTGGTGGGCATCAACCTGCTGAGGGAGGGCCTGGACATCCCCGAGGTCTCGCTCGTGGCGATCCTGGACGCCGACAAGGAGGGCTTCCTGCGCAACCGCCGCTCCCTCATCCAGACCATGGGCCGCGCCGCGCGCAACGCCCAGGGCAAGGTCATCATGTACGCGGACTCCGTGACCGACTCCATGCGCGTTGCCATGGACGAGACGGCCCGCCGACGCGGCATACAGCAGGCCTTCAACGCGGAGCACGGCATCACTCCCAAGACCATCAACAAGTCCATCACCGACGTGAAGAGCTTCATCGACGAGGCGTCACGGACCCTGGGGGACAAGTCGCGCGTGGACGGAGAGTTCTTCACGGCGGCGGGGGCTGCCGACGTGGCTGCGTCGCCCAAGGACCGCGAGGCGGTGGCCGATGCCGTGGCGGAGGAGCTGTCGGGACTCCCGAAGGACGAGCTCGCCCGCGTGCTCGGCGCGCTCGAGGACGAGATGATTCAGGCCTCAGCAGACATGGACTTCGAGAGGGCCGCCCTGCTGCGCGACCAGGTGGTAGCACTGCGCGCCAGGCTCGAGGGGGCGAGCGCCGAGGACGTGATAGCCCGGCTCAAGGCCACGGACCGCAAGGGGAGTGCACACGCCACGAGGCGCAGGTACAGGCCGAAGAAACACTAGGGACAAGCGAATCTTGCCGACGCTGGATTTACTGAATTGTGCGCGGCTTGAAGGTCGAAGAGTCAAGGAGAGACTGCAGGTCGGACTCAGTAGCGAGAGAGTAATCGCCCCGTATTGTTGCCTTGTAGGCACTCGCTATGGTGGCGTAGTCGATTGCGTGCTGAGCATCCCACTTTGATGCGATGGCATGCACGATTCCCGCAGAGAACATGCTTCCACAGCAAGAGAGGTCGGAGACGGAGACGCTCTCTTCCTTGGAGAAATAGGTCATCTCCTCGGTGATGATGGCGCCACGGAAGCTTGCGATGTCATAGCGGTCTGTGTCGCGTACGATGAAGGCGACATTTGCTATGTCAAATTTTCGCTGGAGGCTGCTCATGGTGTTCTGGCATACATTGAATACAGAATCACGATTTACCTGCGGCTTCTCCTCCAGTAGAAGGATGTCATCCTCGCTTGCCGTGAGCACGTCGACCAGAGGCAAGAGCTCTCTCAGCATCACTTTTGCGTCTGAGGGGCTCCACATGCTTGCACGATAATTTATATCAAATGCGACCTTTATCCCACGCCCTTTGCACGCAACGAGGCATTCCTTGCAGGCGATTCTCATCTCATTGGAGATGGCGGGAATGATCCCCGAAAGAAAGACCATCTCAATTCCGTTGAGAATATGGTCCCAGTCGAATTCATCATGGTTTGCGAGGGCAAGAGCGGTTCCCGTTCGGTCGTACGTGACAATAGTCGGCCTGATGGACTTCCCGCGCTCGACATAGTAGAGACCCACCCTGCCCGGCCCCCTCAAGACGTTCGAGGTGTTGATGCCATATGCAGAGAGGGACATCAGGGCATTTTCGCCTATGCGGTTGGTAGACGTTTTCGATGCGTAGAAAACTTCGTCCCCCTGCATGGAGAGAGAGGCTGCGACTGTTGCCTCGGCACCGGAATAAGAGATTTCCATCATATGTGCGTCTTCGAGACGCTCGTGAGCATCTGTGGCGAGACGGACGAGAGACTCGCCGAAGCAGAGGATTCTCATGGGGCTTCCTAACGGTGCGTACAATCACACAAAGCGGATGCTCTGTCTGAGGAAGGACACATATCAGTATCGTGGCTTACGGGTGTGGGACACCTTCTTGCTCTGGAGAGTCTTCACAAAGTCGACGCCTTCCTTTGCCGTAATCGCGTCGGTCACGGAGCTGAACTGAACGCGGATGGGTGAGAATCCCAGGTCCATATTCGCTTGCGCCAAGCGAATTTGTTTCTTGCTGAGTGTTCCCAACCAGGCATTCAGGTTAACTGGGTCGGCACAGAGGTAATCCCCGCTTTTTAGCTTGAGGAGATAGACGTCGCTGATTTCGTCCCAAGGGGTAAAGCCTGACGACATCGAGTTGGTGTAGTCGGTAATTCCATGCTCGTCTAAAATGATTGCCTTTCGCTTCACGACGAATTCGTAGCTGTTGAAGACAATGATCGCGATGGCAGTCGGAAGTCCTAGATATCCCATGCCTATGCGCATCAGGAGCTCGTTGTCTGCATAAGGCAGGGGGGCGAAGATGCAGAAGAGTGCGGTCGTGAAGAGGCATATGCCCATGAATACGAGAGCAATGTACTTCATTGCGTTCCGCTTCACGACGAGACTCTTTTTTGACTTGCTGGCGCTTGTCATCTTTTCGGGCATGGATAACCTCCCGTGGGGCTTCTTCGAAACAGGTCTGTAGTGGAGCCTCTTCTATACGAACAGTCTAGCTAGAAGTCAGGTTCTGCTCATGGAGTTGCCACATAATATATGAAGAAAGTGTGTACAAAATAATCGATACAGCCTAAGTAAGTCTAAGGAAGTGTCAAATAATAGACAAATTGTGTAGAAGAGATGAATTAGTCCAATTTGTACGTAAATCGAAAATTAGAAATGTGTGAAAGATATGATTGGACACAAGTAGTGGGTCTGTGGCTGAGGGGCGATTGGCCGCTACGCATGACCTAATAATCTCGACTGGTACGCGAGTGCATGGGGAGGGGGTAAGAATGGCTAAGAAGTTCATTGTGGGTGTCACTGCTTGCCAGATTGGTATTGCTCATACCTTCATGGCGGCGGAATCACTCGCTCAGGCGCTTGAGGAACTGGGTTGCGAGGCGAAGATTGAGACCCAGGGGGCAACGGGCGCCGAGAACGTGGTGACCGAAGAGGATATCGCCCACGCTGACGGCGCGATTATTGCGGCCGATGTCAAGATCAAGGGCAAGGAGCGCTTCGATCCTGTGCCCACGCTGGTGTGCAAAACCAAGGAAGTCATGACGGTTGCAGCGGCTAAGTCTGTGGTGGAAGAGCTTTTGGAGGCGATTAACTAATGGCAGAAATACAGCGTAAGGGCGCAAAGAAGCAGACAGAGGGACAAAAGATCTGGGATGCAGTTCTGACCGGCGTTTCCTACATGATTCCTTTCATTGTTGGTGGTGGCGTTCTTTGGGGCGTTGCCAAGGCAATGGGCGGCTACAACATTGCTGCTGACATGGCAAAGATCACCTATGATCAGTACACGCCTGCCATGACCATTTATGCCATCGGAAGTGCAATCTTCAACGTTTGTGTGCCCATCATTGGTGCCTACATCGCATATGCCTTGGCTGATAAGCCTGGTCTTGCTCCCGGCTTTGCAGTGGGCGTTATTTCCAACACGATCAAGGCGGGCTTTCTGGGGGCTGTCATCGGTGGCATCCTTGCGGGCTATGTCGTGATTTGGCTCAAAGAGCTTTCCAAAAAGGTTCCTAGTTCAGTCCAATCTGTCTTTCCAATTCTGATTATTCCCGTGGTTGGCACCGCCGTCACTTCCTTGCTCATGTGGTACGTCATCGGTGTGCCCATCAGCTGGCTTATGACTTCCATCTCTGGTGCCCTTATGAACCTTCAGGGCGTGGGCGGCTTCGTCTTCGGTGCTGCTATCGGCGCTGGTATGTCCATTGACCAAGGCGGCCCGGTCAGCAAGGCAGTTGCGCTCGTTGCTAATGGACTTAATGCCGATGGAATCTACGGCCCCGCTGCCTGCAAGATGTGTGGTGGCATGCAGAACCCCCTGGGCGTTTGCATTGCGCAGATTATTGATCGCTTTACCGGCAAGAAAAAGTTCACCGAAAAGGAGCGCTCGACCACGCTTTCCGGCCTTGTTCTGGCTTGCTGCTACATTCAGGAGTACGTCATTCCGTTCCTGGTGCAGGATACGTGGCGCTGCCTCGTTCCCTGCATGATCGGTGGCGCCATCTCCGGTGGCCTGGCTGGCTTCTTTGCCCTTGAGTCTCCTGCAGTCCATGGTGGCGTTTTTGTCATCGCCATGATGAGCAATCCGCTTCAGTTCATCCTGTTCTGGTTTGCTGGCGCTCTCGTAACCGGCGTTCTGTACTTCCTGCTTCGCAAGCCTGTCGAGCAGGATCAGGAAATGGGCGAGAACGGCGTTCTGGACAAGCTGCTTGGCTAAAGAGCCTGCTTGTTACCTGGGCGGGGGACACCCCGCTTTCCCGCCCAGGTCGCCTTGATTCGTCGAGGATGGCAAAGAGAGCGCTCGAAGCCGTTGTCTTGGCCAGCAGAACACTCATGCTTCGCCTATTGTCTGGCCCTCGCTCGCGAGCAGAGAAGGTTTGCGTCCGAGCACGATACAGCCGGATTCGAATGGGCATTGGAGGAAGCTCTCATGTACGTGTCTCTAAAGGAAATGTTGTATCACGCCTCCGTCAACCGTTACGCAGTTCCTGCACCGAACTGTCCCGATCTGAACCTCGTGCATTCGGCGCTAAAGGCTGCCGAGGCCGAGCGGTCAGCCGTCATCATTGATGTGTCTCCCCGTCAGATGAAGCTTAATGCCCCTGCAGAGGCTTTCGTCCCCATGGTGAAGGCCCTGGCAGAGCCCCTGAATGTTCCTGTGACGCTGCAACTTGATCATGGAGCTGAGTTCGAGGACATCTGTCGCTGCATTCGTGCGGGTTTTTCCAGTGTAATGTGTGACGCGTCGAGCTTCTCTTTCGAGGAGAACGTTCGTCGCGTTCAGCAAATCGTTGCCTTTGCCCATGCTCATGGCGCATCCGTTGAGGCAGAATTGGGTCACGTTGGACAGGCAGCAGAGGGCGATGGCCGCACTGCCGACATGTACACGCAGGTTGACATGGCCGTCGAGTTCATCGAGCGTACAAATTGCGATGCCTTGGCCGTTGCCATTGGCACGGCCCATGGGCACTACCCTGAGGGGTATGTCCCCAAACTCGACTTCAACCGTCTCGCTCAGATCAAAGAGGCCGTCGGAGACTTCCCTCTCGTTCTGCACGGTGGTTCAGGGTCTGGTGACGAAAACTTCCAGAAGGCTGTCGCGAACGGCATCAACAAGGTGAATCTTTGGACTGGATACGGTGCCGCATACGTCTCGGCGCTGCGTGACTACCTCGCCTCAAACGAATCCCCGGATTACCTCTTCGTCTCCCTTGATGCAGAGGAGAAGGCTCAAGAGTGGCTCAGCCGCTACATGCGCCTCTTTGGCAGCTCCGACCGCTATCAGTTTGACGGCGGAAGGATGGAAGAGACCGACTAGGGCTTCCCAGCTATCGCGCGGGTTCTTGAGCTGGGCCAGCGAATTGGACGCATCATTTATTTTGCATCTTCATAGGGGTTGATAGGGTGATTCGTGGTACCGACACATGGAACAGGGGGCTGTGGACGGGCATGTCCGACCTTCGGGTCGGGGCGCGGCACATCCAAAGCTTCCTAGACATGCCTGCCTGTCCCTATGACTCGCTCGCCAACAGCGCCGGGGTGAGTCCCTCGAGCATAGCCCTCGTCGACGATTGGGGACATCGAATTTCGTATCGGGAGCTCCTGTTCCGTGTCGATGGCTTTGCCTCCTGGCTCCACAGCGAGAGGGGAGTAAGGGCTGGGTCACATGTTGCCGTGCTCATGTTCGCCGACGTCGAGTTTGCGGTCGCGCTCTATGCCCTTTCGAAGTTGCGTGCGGTGTGCGTCCCTCTCCCAACCAAATACCGCAAGCCGGAGATCGTCTCGCTCATGGACTCGGCTGACATCACCCACGTCATCTGTGACGAGCGCTTCGAGTCCTGGGCAAAGGACTTTCCTGTCTCGGTGGAGGGACTGGTGGTATCACGAGGTCCCGAAGATGGCGATGGCTTTGCAGGCATGAGTGGTGACGCGTTCCTCCCAGAGGCCCCGGCGCTCGAGGACCCCGCGATTCTAATGTTCACAAGTGGTACCACCTCATGCTCGAAGGGTGTCGTACTGCGCAATTACAATCTGATGCACGCGGCTACAGTCTACGCGCGCCTCATGCGTACGGTCCCTACGGACTCATGCCTCATACCGATTCCCATCTATCACGTCACAGGACTCATTGCCCTTCTCCTACAGTTTGTCCTGGTGGGAGCTACAACCTACCTACAGCGCTTCTTTGACGCCCGGCGCGTGCTGGAGTGCGTGAGGGACGAGGAGATCACCTACCTACATGGCTCGCCGACCTCCTTTGCCGAGCTCCTTCCCCTGCGGCCCGAGTTCCCATATCTTCCGAGCGTTCGCGCGATGCTATCGGGTTCGAGCTATGAGCCCGTAGAGAAGATGCGTGCCTTCCACGCCTGGATGCCGACGGCGTCCTTTCAGGTGGTCTACGGCCTCACCGAGACTGCCTCACCCGCCCTTCTCTTCCCCTATGACTCTCCTACGTCAGTGTTTGCTGGCGCCACGGGCAAACCCGTTCCTGGGGTCGAGGCACGCATCGTGGACGAGGATGGCCGTGAGGTCGCCTCTGGCGAGGCGGGGGAGCTCCAGCTTCGCGGCGCCTGCGTCAGCGAGGGTTACTACCGCCGTCAGGACCCCGCGTTTGGCGTGGACGGCTGGTTTGCGACCGGGGACATCGCCTATGCGAACGACGAGGGAATGGTTTGGGTCGTAGACCGGAAGAAGGACATGATCAACCGTGGGGGGGAGAAGGTCTGGTGCAGCGCTCTCGAGGAGGTTCTCTCGGAGGTTGATGGCGTTTCTCAGAGCTGTGCCGCCGCCCTTCCAGACGAGCTCTACGGGGAGGTTCCCATCGCCGCGGTCGTCCGTGAGCCCGGTTCGACTGTGGGGGAGGACGACATCAAGGAGGCACTTGCGGGTCGCATCGCTCACTTCAAGATCCCCGTTCACATAGTGTTCGTCGACAAGATTCCGCAAACCAGGGGAGAGAAGCCCGATCGTCGCGCCGTGAGTGACGCCGTTCGTGCTCAGATCTCCGGACATTCGAACGCTGGCCACAGCTCCTAGGAGAGGACGTCATGGCAGACAAGAACCTCAAAGCCGAATTCGTGACTCCAGAGGAGGTCGCGGCATCGATTCCTGACAACAGCACTATCTGCACGATTGGGATGACGCTCGTCTCCGCCTCGGAGTCAAACCTCAAGGCAATCGAGCGGCGCTTCGTCGAGACGGGACACCCCTGCGGTCTCACGCTCTTGCACTCCTGCGGCCAGTCCGACCGAGCCCGCGGCATTCAGCACCTCGCCTATGAGGGCCTTGTCACGCGAATAATCGGTTCGCACTGGGGCCTGCAGCCACGGTGGATGGACATGATTGCCAATAACCAGGTCGAGGCCTACTGCCTGCCCCAGGGCCAGATCGCGCAACTCTATCGCGCCATGGCATGTGGGCTTCCAGGCAAGATGAGCAAGGTGGGGCTGGGCACGTTCATAGATCCGCGTGTCGAGGGCGGCAAGATGAACGAACGCACCATGCCACTTGAGGACATGTCCGAGATCGTGGAGCTTCATGGCGAAGAGTTCATGTTCTACAAGGAGGTCCCCATCGATACGCTGCTCATTCGTGGCACGGTCTGCGACGAGATGGGCAACATGACGACGACCGACGAGGCCATGAAGCTCGAGGTGTTCAACGCGGTCCTGGCGACGAAGCGCTATGGCGGAAGGGTTATCGCCCAGGTGAGGGAGGTCGCTCAGACGGGGACGATTAACCCCAAGGACGTGACGGTTCCCGGAGTGTTCATCGACCAGGTCGTCGTGTGCCCCGACCCAGAGGAGGACCACCGCATGACGTCCTCCTTCTACTATGACCCCTCCTACATCGGCAAGCTCCGCGTTCCCGAACAGGACATCGATCCCGCGCCATTCAACGTGCGCAAGTTCATCGCTCGTCGGGGCTGCCAGGAGCTCTATCCGGGTGCGATCGTAAATCTGGGAACGGGAATTCCAAACGACATGGTAGGACGCGTCTGCGCGGAAGAGGGTGTCTCCGACAAGGTCATGATTACCGTCGAGAGTGGCATCTATGGTGGTGTGCAGCTCGGTGGCATTGACTTTGGCATCGGGCAGAACCTTCTCGCAATGGTCCCGCATCCCGAGCAGTTCGACTTCTATGACGGAGCGGGCTGCGACGTGACCTTCATGGGCCTTGGTGAGCTCGACGGTGACGGCAACATCAATTCGACCAAGATGGGTCCGCGCTGCGCCGGGGCAGGTGGGTTTGTCGACATCACTCAGAACGCCAAGACCGTGGTCTTCCTGGGGATCTTCACGGCAAAGGGGGCCAAGTACCGTTTTGAGGATGACCGCCTGATCATCGAGCAAGAGGGTGCAATTCGCAAAATGGTCAAGCATGTCGGCCAACTCTCCTTCAATGGTCCTGCATCGCGTAGGAGTCCTCAGAGGGTTGTCATAGTTACGGAACGCGCGGTGTTCGAGCTCGCCCCCGAGGGCGTGGTGCTTACCGAGATTGCCCCGGGCATCGACCTCGAGTCTCAGGTCCTGAACATGATGGACTTCGAGCCCATCGTCTCTCCCGACCTCAAGGCCATGGACCTCTCCCTGTTCAGGCGGGATGGTCCCTGCGGGCTGGCGGAGTCGATCCTGGCAAAGTGACAGCAGCCATCAGGGCGCTTCAGCACATGCGAGACTCGTTTGGTATAAGACAAAAGAAGGAGAACATCATGACAGCCAAGAAGGTTGCAGTTATCGGTTCCGGTCTCATGGGCGGCGGCATTGCCCAGCTCTGTGCGCAGTCCGGCTTCGAGACGATCAACATTGATATCGCAGAGGCTCCCCTTGCCAAAGCGCAGGCCCTCGTTGGCAAACTTCTCTCCAAGAAGGTTGCGAAGGGCCGCATGACGGAGGACGAGAAGTCGATAGTAATGGGTCGCCTGACCTACACCACGGACTACGGCAGCCTTGCCGATGCCGACGTCGTTATTGAGGCGGTTCCCGAGCGTCTGGACTTCAAGCAGAGCACTTTCAAGAATATTGATGCGCACGCCAAGGACGAGGCCGTGCTTCTTACTAACACATCGGGAATCAACATCAACGACATAGCCTCCGCGACCAAGCGTCCCGAGTCCGTATTGGGCATGCACTTCTTCTACCCTGCTCCCGTCATGAAACTTGCTGAGCTCATTCGGGGCGAGAAGACCTCAGACGAGGCGTATGTAGTCGCAAAGGAATTCGCCACTGCCATTGGCAAGACGACGGTCGATGCCCCCAACCAGCCGGGGTTCATCGTTAATCGCATCATCGTCCCATACCAGAACGAAGGCGCCTTCCTCGTTTCCGAGGGCTGCACTCCATCGGATGTTGACACTGCAATGAAGCTTGGGTGTAACCATCCCATGGGCCCCTGCGAGCTCATGGACTTCACGGGCATCGATGTGGTCTATGCGACCATGAAGGGCCTCTATGACAACTTCCATGACGAGAAGTACCGTCCCTGCCCCCTGCTCAAAGAGATGATTGACGCCGGAACCCTCGGACGTAAGACGGGCAAGGGCTTCTACGACTACTCCGATTAGAGCATGTATTGATGTGGCGAAGCAGCCTCGTCTCAGCGCGATGCCACCTGATACTCAGATAGCTATCAATCGACCAGGTACGACAAGGAGATTCCCATGAACCGTGAATTCGAGAAGAGCCCCGATGACATCGTGATAGTTTCCGGAGCTCGCACCCCTGTCGGAAAGTATGGCGGAACCCTCATGTCGATGAGCGCCATCGACATGGGCGCACTCGCTGTCTCCGAGGCGGTCAAGCGTGCTGGAATCGATTCCTCCCAGGTGGGCGAGGTCATCATCGGAAACGTCGGCGGCTGGGGTCCCAATGGGTTTTTGGCTCGTGCTATCTCGCTGAAGGCGGGCATGCCGCAGGAGACAACTGCATATTCCGTCAATCGCCAGTGCGGCTCGTCGCTGCAGGCAATTGCTGACGCATTGCAGGAGATCAAGACCGGTTTTCGGGATGTCGTGGTCGCGGGCGGTACTGAGAGCCTCTCGCAGCTGCCCTATTACGTGACCGACGCGCGCTGGGGCGCTCGCATGGGCAACAAGGTCTTCGAGGATGGCGTCATCGATGCACTCGTCTGGCCGCTCGATGGCAACCACAATGGCATCACTGCCGAGAACGTTGCCAAGAAGTTCAACGTGAGTCGTGAGGAGCAGGATGCCTTCGCTGCTCGCTCGCAGCAGCGTGCCTGCGCCGCCGTGAAAGAGGGCGTCTTCAAGGACGAAATCGTTCCTGTGGAGATTAAGGGGCGCAAGGGGAAGGTCACGGTGTTCGATACGGACGAGGGACCGCGTGAGGGCTCTACCGTCGAGTCGCTTGCCCGTCTCAAGCCATGCTTCGTCTTTGACGGCACGGGCACGGTCACCGCAGGCAACTCCTCGACTCTGAATGACGCTGCAGCCGCGGTGGTTGTCATGAAGCGCTCCAAGGCCGAGGAGCTTGGCTGCGCCCCCATGGTCACGATCCGTGGTTGGGCGGTTGCGGGTTATGATGCCACGCTCATGGGCTACTCGCCCTACTTCTCCACCAAGCAGCTTTGCAAGCAGCTTGGCCTGGACGCAAAGGCTATCGACTTCTTCGAGATCAACGAAGCCTTTGCGTCACAGGCCTTTGCCGTGACTCGTGACCTTGGCCTTGATGACGAGAAGGTCAACATCTATGGAGGCGGCATCTCTATTGGCCATCCCATCGGAGCGACGGGTGCCGTTCTTGCTCTCAAGTGTGCCTACGAGCTCTCGAGGCGCCATCCCGAAAAGAGGGACGCTATGGTCTCGATGTGCATCGGAGGCGGTCAGGGTATCTCGATGTACTTCACTCAGGGTTAAGGCGACTACTGTCGGGCTCAACGTGAGCAGGCGCTGGGAAGGTCTGCATCTCGCAAGGAGGGGCTAGAAATGATTAATTTCGATTACTGCGTTCCTACCAAGGTCGTCTTCGGCCATGGTGTGGAATCTAACGTTGGCAAGTACGTAAAGGAATTTGGTGGCACCAAAGCGATGATTCACTGGGGTGGCGACTACGTTCGCGACACGGGGCTCCTCGATCGCGTTGAGAAGAGCCTTTCTGCCGAGGGAATCGGTTACGTCGAGTTTGAGGGCGTCGTTCCAAACCCCCGCCTCTCTACGGCAAAGGAAGGCTTGGCGCTTGCCAAGAGAGAGGGAGTGGACTTTCTTCTTGCCATTGGCGGAGGCTCTGCAATCGACTCGTCTAAGACCATCGCCTATGGCCTTGCCAATGACTTTGAGCTTGAGGATCTGTTCCTGGGTAAGGTTTCAACCGATAGAATTGCCGGTCTTGGAGCCATCTCGACCCTTGCGGGCACTGGCTCCGAGACGTCGAACTCTACGGTCATCAACATCGACACCATGGGCGACGTTGAGCTGAAGCGCTCCTACAACCACGAATGCGCACGTCCCAAGTTCGCAATCATGGATCCCGAGCTCACGTATACGGTCCCTGCGTGGCAGACCGCTGCTGCAGGTTGCGACATCATGATGCACACCATGGAGCGCTTCTTCACCACGGTTTCTCACACGGAGCTTATCGATCAGATGTCGCTTGGCTTGCTTCGTGCGGTCAAGACCGCCATCCCCCTGGCGCTCGCCGAGCCTGATGACTATGATGCCCGCGCAACGCTGCTCTGGGCAGGCTCTCTTTCCCATAACGGCCTCACTGGAACGGGACAGCAAGGTGACTTTGCCTCCCATGCCATCGAACATGAGATGGGTGCCCTCTATAACTGCACCCATGGCGCCGGCCTGTGTGCCATGTGGTCGAGCTGGGCGCGTTACGTCATTGACGTTCGTCCCGAGCGTTTCGCCCAGTTTGGCGTTGAGGTCTTTGGTGTTGTCAACGATTATTCCGACCCTAAGGGTACCGGCCTGCGTGGCATTGAGGCGTGGGAGAAGTTCTGTAAGTCAGTTGGCATGCCGGTGCGCATGAGCGAGTTGGCCATCAATCCGACTGACGAGGAGATTCGCCATATGGCCCAGGGTGCCATCGATGCGCGTGGCGGCGACCATTGCGGCTCCTTCATGGAGCTCCGCGTTGACGATGTAGTAAAGATTCTTGAGATGGCCAGGTAGCCAGTCGGACTATTGTCCGAGCCATGTCTTCATCAAGAAGGGTCGGCGCCAGGCGCGCCGATCCTTCTCTTAAACAAACCTTCGGGAAAGGAAAATGTCATGCCAGATTTTATTCAGGAGTCAAACATCTTTCCTGAGCAGAGCCTTGCAGACAGAGACGGTGTCCTTCGATTCATCTCGGACAGGGCTGCCGATCTAGGCATTACTGACGACGCAGACGGAACCTACGAGGCTTTCCAGTATCGGGAGAGTCTCGACATGACTGGCATGCTCGAAGGCTTCGCTATTCCTCATGCGAAGTGTGCCTGCATCAAGCGTGCGGCAGTGATTATGGTCAAGAACGATCGTCCGGTCGCATGGCCGAGCTTCGATGATGTCGACTGCGATATCTTCATAGCACTGCTTGTGCCTGAGCTCGAAGCAGGTACGACCCACATTAAGTTGCTCTCCAAAACGGCAGTGCTGCTAACTAAGGATGAATTCCGGAAAAAGGTTCGCGAGACAGACGACTCCGCCGAAATCGCTCGAATGATCAATGAGGGAGTAGGCGCATAGCAGCGTTATTGGTCGAGGGTGGCCCTTTCCGTGATCATCTTCCATCCCGTCCCTCTTGCTTCCATTGTCTTATCCCCTCCTTGTCCAAAGGGGTTCCAATGCCTAGCTTTCTATTTGCATCCGACTCATTCAAGGGCAGCATTTCTTCGAAACGCACCGCAGAGCTTCTTTGTGCCGCAGGCAGAGAGGTATGGCCCGATGCGGAGCTACGCTCCGTTGCTGTGGCAGACGGAGGAGAGGGTACCGTAGAAGCTCTCATTGAGGCACTCGGGGGAGAGGCCGTCGTCGTGACGGTCGAGGGGCCGGGGGGCTCCGGGGTCAAGGCTATGTATGGATTGTTGCCCGGCCATCGCGCAGTCATCGAGATGGCGGCGGCATCGGGACTTACCCTCCTTTCTCCCGAGGAGCGTAATCCGCTTGTTACTTCGACCTTCGGCACGGGCCAGTTGATTCTGGACGCCCTTGATCGTGGGGTCGTGGATATCTCGTTGGCCATTGGGGGGAGCGCTACCAACGACGGTGGCATGGGCTGCCTCCGCGCATTGGGAGTCCGGTTTCTTGACGGGCGTGGCAACGAGCTGGCGGGACGTGGAGAAGATCTGGCAAAGGTTAATTCGATTGACCTCGAAGGTGTGGATCGACGCATTGAGGCAACGGACTTCCACGTCATGTGCGACGTCGATAACCCCCTCTTGGGGACACGAGGTGCGGCTGCCGTGTTCGCCCCGCAAAAGGGTGCTAACACGTCAATGGTTGCCGAGCTGGAGGAGGGCATGAAATCATATGCGGGCGTCCTCGCACGGACCTTCGGAACTGATGTCTCGTGCGAACCGGGAATGGGGGCATCGGGTGGGCTGGGCATAGCCGCCCGCCTCTTCCTGCGGGCAGAGGTCGTTCCGGGTATCGAGCATGTTCTTGATCTTGTCGGCTTCGACGATCTTCTCGCAGGCGCCGACCTGTGCGTGACCGGAGAGGGTCATGCCGACTCACAGTCGGTGCATGGCAAGTTGGTGAGCGGAGTGGCATGCCGGTGCAAGAGGAGGGGAGTGCCCTGTGTCGCCCTGGTGGGCGCAATGGACGCCAGCGCGACGGAGCTCCTGGGATACGGGGTCTCGGCCATAGTTCCCACCGTCATCGGCTGTACTTCCGTTGCAGACGCGATGGACCATGCCGAGCAAAACTTCACGCTCGCAGCTGACCGCATGTTTTCGCTGTTGAGGATTGGTTCCGGCTTGGTACACTAGATTCATCGGGCTCTATGCGACTTGTTATTTCAAAAGGAGGTCAGCCATGGCAGCCAAGGTAGTCGTCGCGTGTGGTCACGGAATCGCAACTTCGCACATGGTCGCCCAGAAAGTGACCAAGCTGCTCGCTGCCGAGGGCGTCGAGGCAAACGTCGTTGCCGTCGACATGGACTCTCTGGCAGAGCAGCTCAAGGACGCCGACGCCTACATCCCCGTGGTGAAGACCGAGGAGGAGCTTGACGTCCCTACCTTCAACGGTGTCGCCTTCGTCACGGGCATGGGCCAGGACGAGGAGCTCAAGCGCCTGATCGAGGCCATCAGGGACAAGTAGCCTGCAGCCAAGGGAAGAGAATAGGGCCGACCGGAGGGGAGTTCCCGCCGGTCGGCCCCTTGCGTCGCAAGCCATTTGTTACACGCTGTTCCACGCCGCAGGCGCCATGCCGCAAGCCTTGGACTTCCGCCGCCCTTCGGGGGCAACGTCAGCCCAGCATTCTGCCCGCCACGGTGACGGCGACCATCACCACCAGACCGACGTTTGCCTGTGAGGCACCCAGCTCGCGCATGGAGTCCCTCACCGACTCGTGCCACTCCTCCGCCTTCCTCTGCTCCTCGGGGCTTGCGGCCGAGCGGTCGACCCTGACCTCCCGCATCTTGAGCCACCCCCCATTCACGCGAACCGTTCTCGCTTGGGGTTGGTCTACCCACGGCAACACCCCGACGATGGGATTTCGCTCCAAAAGGAGGCAAACCCTCCGCAGGTGGCGATGGGGGAGGCGGGAGAGAACCCTGGGACGTAGGGGGTCCCTCTCCGTCGCCCTACGCCAGGCTCCCCACCAGCGCCTCGGCCACGCGCAGTCCGTCCGTGGCCGCGCTCATGATGCCGCCCGCATAGCCTGCGCCCTCGCCGCAGGGCCAGAGGCCGGGAGTCGAGGTGGACTGGAGGTTCTCTCCCCTGGTGACGCGGACGGGAGAGCTCGAGCGGCTCTCGACCCCCGTGAGCACGGCGTCGGCGAGCGAGAAGCCGTGCAGCTGGTGGTCCATGGCAGGTATCGCCGCGCGCAGGGTCTTTGTCACGTAGTCGGGAAGGCAGCACGAGACGTCGCCCCAGGCCACGCCGCGGGGGTAGGTGGGCCGCACCTCCCCGCCGGCGGAGGAGGGGACGCCCTGCAGGAAGTCTCCCACCAGCTGGGCGGGCGCCACGTACGCGCCGCCTCCCGCCGAAAATGCCGCTCGCTCGCACTGGCGCTGGAGTCCCACGCCGGCGAGGACGTCGTCCCCGGGCAGGTCCTCGGGGAAGACGTTGGCGAGGAGCCCCGAGTTCGCGTTGGTGCCCGCGCGGTCCGAGAGGCTCATGCCGTTGGTCACCACGCCGCCCGGCTCGCTCGCGGCGGCAACGACGTATCCGCCGGGACACGTGCAGAACGAGAAGGCGCTGCGCCCGGAGTCCAGGTGGGCGACCAGCTTGTAGGGGGCGGCGCCCAGGACGGGGTGCCCCGCAAAGGGGCCATACTGGGCGCGGTCGACGAGGGCCTGCGGGTGCTCGATACGCATGCCCATGGCGAAGGTCTTGCGCTCCAGCCTGACGCCGGAGTCGCGCAGGAGCTCGAAGACGTCGCGGGCGGAGTGTCCGCAGGCCAGGACCACGTCGGTGGCGGGAACGCGCTCCTCGACGAGGATGCCCCCCGCACGCTCCTCCTCGAGCGTGACGCCGCTGACGCGTCCCCCGGCAAGGGAGAGTCCCACCATCCTGCTGCCGAAGCGGACCTCCCCGCCCAGATCGCGGATGCGCTGGCAGACGTTGGTGACCACCGTGGGCAGCACGTCGCTGCCCACGTGGGGCTTGGCGTCCCAGAGGATCTGACGCGACGCGCCTGCGTCCACGAGGGTCTGGAGGATGAGGCGGTGCGCGGGGCTCTTCGTGCCCGTTCCCAGCTTTCCGTCGGAGAAGGTCCCGGCGCCGCCCAGGCCGAACTGGACGTTGCTCGAGGGGTCCAGCTCGCCGGTGCGATTGAAGCGCTCGATGTCGGCGCTGCGCCGCCGTGCGTCCCGGCCGCGCTCCACGAGCAGGGGCTCGAGCCCGGCCTCGGCCAGCGAGAGCGCGCAGAAGAGTCCGGCACAGCCCGCCCCGACGACCACGGGACGCCGGACGGGAGCGGTGCCCAGGTGGGCCGGCCAGGCGAGCCGATCCTCCTCGACCTGGCGGAGCTGCCGCAGGACGGGGGAGTGGCGGCGCCTGAGCCTGCGCAGGAGCTCGGCTTCCGCGTTGGCCCCTCCCCGCAGCTGCATGCGGACGCTGTAGCTGAAGTGGACGTCCGACTTCTTGCGCGCATCCACCGAGCGCTTGCGCGGCTGGACAGCCGCGAGGTCGTCGGGCGTCAGGTGCAATCGACGGAGGACGGCGCGCCTCAGGGCAAGCTCCTCCGTGCGCTCGCTGCCGTCCAGCTGGTCCAGGGGTATGCGGATGCCAGAGAGCTCGAGCACGCTAGCCTGCCTTCCTCGCGAGTCCTGCCGCGGACCTGCCCGCGACGAGCCCGCTCTTCCATGCCCACGAGAGGTTGAAGCCGCCGCAGTCGCCGTCCATGTCCAGCGCCTCGCCGCAGGCGAGGATGCCGGGACGGGAGGCGCAGCGCAAGGACAGGGGGTCGAACTGGTTGGTCAGGAGTCCTCCCTGGCAGACCTGTGCGCCCTTCTCGGCGGCAAGGCCCCTCACGCGAAGGGGAAGGTGCTTGACCAGGTGGACGAGCCGGTCCGCATGGGTGTCGCGTGGAGTGGGACCAAGCTGGGGCGCGCCGGGGTCCCAGCGCTCGCATGCGAGGCGCTCGAGCAGGCGGGCCACCTCTGGGTCAAGCACGCCGTCGAGGCAGCCTGGCTCGGGGTCCATGCCCATGATCTGGCGAAGCTCGGATGGCCCGTGGTCTGGCACGAGGTCGACGAGGACCCAGTCGCCGGGACGGGCGCGCCGCGAGAGGTCGAAGGTCACGATGCCCGAGATGCCGTAGCCCCTGAAGAGGAGCTCGCCCCGCTCGTGCCAGCAGGGGAGGAGGTCGTCGTCGCGCACGAGGCTCAGGTCCACCTGGGCGCGCCTCCCGTCGAGCAGCGACAGGGGGGAGTCCTCGCAGGCCACGGGGCAGAGGGCGGGCGAGAGGGGCCTGCGTTCCAGCCCCAGGTCGTCGGTCAGTGCGCCACCGCCCACGGAGTTGGTCCCGCCCGTGGCGAGGACGACCGTCTGGGCGCGAAGCTCGCCCCGGCGCCCGGCGTCCCAGCGCGCCTCGAAGCGCAGCCGCCATCCGTCGTCGCGCGGCTCGAGCGCGACGAGCCTGCGGCCGCACGCCAGCTGCACGCCGGCCCTTCTCGCCCGCGCCAGGAGCACGTTGCGGACGGAGGCGGCCTGGCGCGAGAGGGGGTAGAGCCTGTCGTCCTCGAGCGACCAGCGCAGGCCGCAGTCGCGGAAGAAGCCCAGGACGTCGTCCAGGGGACGCTGGCCGAACGTGGCCCGCACGAACTCCGGGTCGTTGTAGCGCCGGGGGTCCAGCCTCACGGTGGAGAAGTTGCAGCGTCCGTTGCCGGTGGCGAGGATGCTGCGACCACATTCGAGCTCCGCCTCCAGCACGACGACGCTCGCGCCCTCCTCGGCGGCGACGATGGCCGCGACGAGGCCGGCGGCACCGCCGCCCACGACGCAGACGTCCGTCACGTCCGAGGGAGCTGCCTCGATGGCGGCGGAGACGAGCTCGGCCTCGCGCTGCGCGCGCGAGGGCCGCCTCTCTCCCCGTGCCCTTGTCCTGGATTTGGAGCCTGGCACCTAGGCCACCTGCTCGTGGGCCTCGATCTGCTCGACTGCCTTGGCCACGAAGCCCTCCGGGAGCACCTGTTCGAAGTTGCCCTCGTCACAGCTCCTGGCAATCCTGGGGTCGATGGGCAGCTGGTCCAGGGCGGCGATGCCAAAGTGGGCGGCCGTCTCCTGCAGCTTGCTGGGACCGAAGGGCTCCACGCGCTCGCCGCAGTTGGGACAGGGGAGCCAGCTCAGGTTCTCGACCAGGCCGATGACGGGGACCTCCATCATGGCGGCCATGTTGAGCGCCTTGCCCACGACCATCTGCACCAGGTCCTGGGGCGAGCTCACGATCACGACGCCCTCGATGGGCAGGCTCTGGAAGACGGTGAGGGCCACGTCGCCGGTTCCTGGGGGCATGTCGACCAGCAGGTAGTCGATGTCGCCCCAGCGGGTCTCCTCGAAGAACTGGCGGAGCGCCCCCATGAGCATGGGACCGCGCCAGAGCACGGGGTCGGTCTCGTTCTCGAGCACGAGGTTGGTGCTCATGACCTTGATGCCCCCGTCGGACTCGATGGGGACGAGCTTCTCGTCGCGCGCCAGGGCGTGCTTGCCGGACATGCCGAACATCTTGGGTATGGAGGGGCCGGTGATGTCGGCGTCCATGATGGCCACCTTGCGGCCGTCGCGCCTGAGGCTGGTGGCGATGGCGCCGGTGACCAGGGACTTGCCGACGCCGCCCTTGCCCGAGATGACGCCGATCACGTGCTTGATGTGCGAGCCGGGCTCGGGCTGGAAGGTCTGGGGACCCTGCTGCTGTTGTCCTCCGTGGCCCAGGGCCGCGTCGACCTCCCGGCGCAGCGCCTCCTCGTCTATGTCTGCCATGCGGGATTCCTCTCCTTGGGAGCGCGGCGCGCCGGGCGGGACGTGGGTCCCGCGCGCCGGCGCGCCGACGAGTTGCCGATGAGTCGATTCTACCCAAGGGGACGGTGACGCAGCCTGGGGCAGGGCGCCCGGGGTTGTCCGGCTAGCCTTCCGTGACGTCCGTGATCGTGTACATGGCCGCCGTCAGTCGCGGGTCACTGGCGTACTGCTCGTCGCTGATCGACCCTGCATAGGTCATGCTTTCGCCGCGCACGTGGCTGGCGCTCGTGTCCCAGTCCATCCAGGGAAGCCCCGTCCGTGCGATGAGATCCGCAGGTACCGTCCCTGCTGCCTCGCAGAGCGCATCGAATCGGTCCGACAGCACCCGTTCATAGTCGTCGACGAGCTCGATGCGATACAGCCTGGTGGTCGTCGAGCCGTCCGCGAACGTCGCGGTCACCTCGAGTCGCGCCTGACTGAGCGAGTCGTTGCAGGTCACGAAGCCGGAGATGTAGTTCTTCCTCGTCCACTCGTATGCCTTCTCGGGCGTGGACGTCGCGTCCGCGAGCGCGGAGTCGTACGCGGCCCTGAGCTCGCTCGTCCTCTTGGGCCTGCTCGCGCGTTCCTGCTCGGAGTCCTGTCCCTCCGCTTCGGCGGAGGTGTCGTCCCACGACCGCGGGGTGGGGTTCTCGTTGTCGTCGCTGCCGTCTGGGCTGAGTGTGGCATCCAGCCAGGCGTCGAGGGCCTGCAGGGTGGGGTCGCTGTCCCAATATGACTGCATGTCTCCGGACGCAGCAACGAAGTGGTAGACGCCGTCGGCGGTGTGGTAGGAGCCGTCGGCGGACCGCTGTCCGTAGTCGATGGTGATCGACTCGGGCTGGAACTGCCCCTCTTCTGGGGCGAGCCCCTCTTCTGGGGCGACGAAGCCCTCCGTCTGCTCGTAGCTGCCCCAGACCGCCTGGTGTAGGCTCACGAGGTCGCGCGTTCCGACCCCGTCCGGGAACCTGTCCTTGTCCATGACGCTGGCGCGGTACTTCTCGGTGGGACTGCCGACGATGCGATACGTGACGGACGTTATGTTGTCGCCGGTGACCGAGAGGTTGAGCTTGAGCTCCTGGCTCCTTGAGACCTCGTCCGAGACGGGACGGATGCCGTCGTTGGTCGCCGCGACGCTGACCTCCTTGCTTGTCTCGGATGCCTGGGCAATCGAAAGCGAGAAGGGATGCTCCGACGCCTCGGAGGCACCCGTGCCGGAGTCCTGCGTGGTGCCAGACGGGCTTGCGGGGCTTGACATGGCCCCGATGGCCACGGCGAGTGCGAGCCCACAGGCGACCGCTCCCACTGCGACGCGGGGAAGCAGGACCGGGGAACGTCCGTGGGGCACTTGGGCGTCCTGCTGCGAGCGTATGTCGCGGATGCGGTCAATCACGCGGTCGTCGAGCCGGGGGGAGGTCCGGACCTCGGACACGGCGGACTCCAGGCCCGCCTTGATGGCCTCGTCCGCGCCGCTTGCGAAGTCGCCGGCCTTGTCGTCAAATTGCCTCATAGTCGAGTCCTTCCAACGTTTTCCTTAGCTTCTCGCGCCCGCGCTGCAGTCGCGTGCGAACGGTAGACTCCCTGCATCCAGCTACTTCTGCTATGCGTGCGCAGCTCATCTCCTCGACGTAGAAGAGGAAGACGGGGGTCCGATATCTCTCCGGGAGCCTGCGCAGGGCATCCCAGAGGGGCGGGCATGAGTCCTTCGGATGGCCGCGCCCGCCCACGACGCTGTCGGAGGTCGGGTCCTCGGACGTGGAGGGCTCTCTGTCGAGCTCCTCCATCGAGGCGATGTGACGCCACCACCAGGTCCTCCTGAGGTCGTGGCAGCGGTTGATGGTGACGCGCAGGAGCCAGGCCTTGAGGTGCTCGTCGCTCTCGAACTTGGTGGGGGAGCATGCCAGCGACACGAACACGTCCTGGTAGACGTCCTCGGCGTCTGCCCTGGAACCGGTCTGTGCCAAGGCGAGGCGCAGTACCGAGTCCCCCCAGGCGCTCATCGCGTCCCGCACGAACGCGTCCGAGCGTTGGACCCTTTCTCTCCCGTCTGCCACCCCATGCACCTTTCGTTGTGAGGGACTCCATCTGTCATTAACACGGGCTGGGACGTGTCGCGTCCCACGTTTTCTTGATCCGAGCGCTGTCGGGCAGCGAGGAGTCCCCATCGTCCCGCTTCTTGTTAGCGCGTCTTGCCGCGCGCCTCGTATAATCGAGGCAATGAGGGCGTTCTTTTCGTACTGCCTCTGACGAGGGGAGGAATCCAAATGAAGGCGCACAAGTTCTTTGCATGGGCCACCGTCACCTGCTTCCTGCTCACCATGGTGACGGGCTACAAGCACGCATAGCCTGGCGCCGCTCGGCCTCGGGCTGGCTCGTGCGGGGCGATGCCGCTTGGGACGCTGCGCTTCCTGGCGGGCCTGCCGTCATTCTTCTCATCGTATGATTTATCGAAAATCAGTAAATTAATATCGAAAAACGATATGTTTGCCCTATAATGGCCGTCGACGAAGTGCCTGATTCGTCGACGGCCTCCGGCAGCTGCCAGGCCGACGTCCCATACCGACAGCCGCTTGGAGCTCGCATGTCACGAAGAGAGATGTCCCTTCTCCTCAAGGCGATCGACCTTCTCGCCGTCCTTTCCTGCCTCGTGGTTGCCATCGCCGCCATCCCGCCCGTCGAGGCGCGCGGCGTGGTCCCGCCCGGCTCGGCCCTCCTGTTCGTTCTGGGCATCCTGCCCCTCGTCGTCCTGGCGGCGGTGGCGTGGAGGCTCTTCTCGGCCATCGGCGCGGGAGAGGTCTTCACGCAGGGCAACGCGCTCCTCCTGCGGCGCATGGGCTACCTTGCGGCGGCTGACGCGGCCGTGTGGCTCGCCGAGCTCGTGGCGTACCTCGCCTTCGTGGCACCTGTCGTCTTCAGCGTCGTCGCGTCCCTCTCCGTCGCCCTCGTGTTCTCCGTCTCGCTCGCCGTGGTGTGCGTCGCGCTCTCGGGGCTCACCCAGAACGCGGCCCAGATCAAGGACGAGAACGACCTGGTGGTGTAGGCATGGGCCACATCCACGTGAACCTCGACGTCATGCTCGCGCGACGCCAGATGAGCCTCACCGAGCTCTCCGAGCGCGTCGGCGTGACCATCGCGAACCTCTCGATACTCAAGACGGGCAAGGCGCGGGCGATCCGCTTCACCACGCTCGAGGCGATCTGCGAGGAGCTCGACTGCCAGCCCGCCGACCTGCTCGAGTACCGCAGGGACACCGACGAGAAACGCCGCGGGGACACCGACGAAAGGAAGTGGGACAGATGAGAGAGCCAGAAGCCGGGGGCAGGCCCCCCATGCCCGGACAGATCGCGGAGGAAGGTATCGCCGAGAAGCCCGCCTCCGCCGACGCCCCCGCCCGCAGCCTGGAGCCGGCAGGCCCGCGCGACTACCTCGTTCCCGCCTGCGCCGCGGGCCTCGCCATCCTCTGGAGCGTCGCCGCCGACCACACGATGCTCTCGCTCGCCCTCATCACCATCTGCGGCGTGGGCATCACGGTCTGCATCTTCGCCTTCTTTGTCGTCGCGCTCGCCCTGCGCGGGGGCCTGCGCGACCTGGGGGGTGCCGCGAAGGCCCTGCTCGTCGCCTGCCTGCTCCTCGCGCTCGCCCCGACCCTCGTGTCGAACCGGGACCTCCGCATGCTCAATGCCCTCGTCATGGGGGCGAGCTGCATCCTCGAGTACCTGCTGCTCTCGGGCTGCGCCGAGGACGTGGCGCTGAGTTTGGGCGGCTGCCTGCGTGCCGTCAGCTTCTTCTTCACGGAGCAGTTCTCGAACACTGCCCAGCTCAGGCTGCTGAGCCGCGGCAGCTCGGGCAAGGGTCGGCTTCGCTCGTCCCTGCTGGGACTGCTCGTTGCGCTCGCGATCCTCATGGTCGCCGTGCCCCTGCTCTTCAGCGCCGACCCGGTCTTCGCCGACCTCTTCGGGAGGATCCTCGGCTGGCTCGACGACGGGCTCTTCGCGTGGGGCATGCGTGCCGCCCGCTTCGCCTTGGCCTTCGTCGCCGGCTCCGGGATGCTCCTGGGCCTGCTTCATGGGCACGGACGCTCCGTTGGAAGGCTCGAGCCCCACTCCCCGCGTCGCGCCAGCGCCAGCTCCGTGGGCACCATGCTTGCGGCGCTCGACCTGGTCTACCTGCTCTTCGTGGGGGTGCAGTTCGTCTACCTCTTCGGCGGGGCGAGCTCTCCCGCCATGTTTGGCGGGTACGCCGGCTACGCGCGCTCCGGCTTCTTCCAGCTCGCGGCTGTCGCGGGCATCAACATCGTGGTGGTCCTGGCGAGCGTCTGGGTGAGCAGGGACGCCGAGCGCTTCCGGCCCGTCGTGGCTCTGCAGCTCGTGCTCCTGGCGAGTATCGTGGTCATGCTCGCGTCCGCGGCGCTGCGCATGTCGCTCTATGTGGGCGCCTACGGCCTGACCATCCTGCGCCTGCTCACCTTCGTGGGCATGGTGGGGATACTCTCGCTGGTCGTGTATGCGACCGTCTGGCTGCTGAGGCCCGAGTTCCCCATCTTCCGCTGGGCCATCGCCACGCTCCTGTGCATTTGGGTCGCCTTCATGCTGAGCGGTCCCGCCGCGCGCGTGGCCGACTTCAACGTCGATGGCTTCCTTGCGGGCAGGGTGCAGGAGATGGACGTCTACTACCTGGGTGACCTCTCGGCCGATGCGATACCCGCCCTCGAGCGGCTTGCCGCGCGGAGCCCGGAGTACGCCGTGGAGGCGCGGATGCAGGTCCGCTCGCTTCGGGCCGGCGTGGACGCGAGCGGGTGGCAGGAGCGCTCGGTCGCGGAGATGCTGGAGCTGCAGAAGCTCGAGGGCTGAGGAAGCCCGAAGGCTGCGGATGCACGAGGGCCGAGCAACTCGCCGTTGATTGTGGCTGCCCGGGCGGAAATTCCCGCCCGGGCTTTCTCGTGCCGCAGAAAACTGCGCATTGGGTTTCTTTCAGCCGCAAGAGTCCTGGGCAAACGCCGTCCGTCTCCACAATTCGAGGCTTCCGTGCGCAGTTTTTGGCCGACCCTCCCAGTAGCGCGGTGCCGCCTGGCCTCCTCTCGCCCCGAGTCCCTGCGGGGATGCTGTCGAATCGCCGCCCGGCGGCATAGCCCCCAGCGCATCGGGTATACGCTAGTGCCGTCTGCACGTCTTCATTTCCAAGGGGAAGCACATGGCCTCCGAGTCCATCGTCATCCGCGGCGCGCGCGAGCACAACCTGCGGGACATCGACGTCACCATCCCGCGCGACAAGCTCGTCGTCATCACGGGGCTCTCGGGCTCGGGCAAGTCGAGCCTCGCCTTCGACACCATCTACGCCGAGGGGCAGCGCCGCTACGTCGAGTCGCTCTCGAGCTACGCCCGCATGTTCCTGGGCCAGATGGACAAGCCCGACCTCGACTCCATCGACGGCCTCTCGCCCGCGGTCTCGATCGACCAGAAGACCACGAGCCGCAACCCCCGCTCCACCGTGGGAACCGTGACGGAGATCTACGACTACCTGCGCCTGCTCTACGCCCGCATCGGTGTCCCGCACTGCCCCGAGTGTGGCCGCGTGATCGAGCGCCAGACCACCGACCAGGTGGCCGACAAGGTCCTCGCCGTGGGCCAGGGCCGCCGCGCCCTCGTGCTGGCCCCCGTGGTCCTGGGCCGCAAGGGCGAGTACGCCAAGCTCTTCGAGGACCTGCGCCACGAGGGCTTCAGCCGCGTGCGCGTGGACGGCGAGGTGCGCGAGCTCGAGGAGGACATCAGGCTCGAGAAGAAGCTCAAGCACTCCATCGAGGTCGTCGTGGACCGCGTGGTCATTCGCGAGAACAGTCTCGGCCGCGTGGCGGAGGCCATCGAGACGGCTACGCGCCTCGCCTCGGGCCGCGTCTCGTTCTACCTGCTCCCCGACCGCGACGCCCCCGAGGCCGCGGAGGGGGAGCTCCTGAGCTACTCCCTGGCCCTGGCCTGCCCCGAGCACGGCCACTCCATAGACGACCTGCAGCCTCGCGACTTCTCGTTCAACGCGCCCTACGGAGCCTGTCCCGACTGTGACGGCATCGGGACGCGTCGCAGCGTGGACGCGGAGGCGCTGATCGAGGACCCGACGCTCTCCGTGGCAGGCGGCGTTTTCGGCAGCATCTTCGGCCACTCCAACTACTACCCGCAGATCCTCTCGGCCGTCTGTGTCCACATGGGCGAGAGCGACCAGACCCCTTGGAACAAGCTGAAGAAGAAGACCCAGCACGCCCTGCTCGACGGCCTGGGGGACGCCAAGGTCCGCGTGGAGTACCACACGCGCGACGGCCGCGACACCAACTGGACCACCACCTTCTCGGGCGTGCGCTCCATCCTCTTCGAGAAGTACCAGGAGACCACCTCCGAGACCATGAAGACCCACCTGGAGAAGTACATCCGGGAGGTGCCCTGCCCCACCTGCCACGGCGCCCGCCTCAAGCCCGAGTACCTGGCCGTCACCGTGGGGGACCGCAACATACAGGAGGTCTGCGACCTCAGCTGCAAGGACGCCCTGGACTTCTTCGAAGGCCTGTCCCTCACCGAGCGCCAGCACCTCATCGGCGCCCCCATCGTTAAGGAGGTCATCGCCCGCCTGCGCTTCATGGTCAACGTGGGCCTGGACTACCTCACGCTGAGCCGCGCCGCGGCGACGCTATCTGGTGGAGAGGCCCAGCGCATCCGCCTCGCCACCCAGATCGGCGCCGGGCTCATGGGCGTGCTCTACATCCTGGACGAGCCCTCCATCGGCCTGCACCAGCGCGACAACGACCGGCTCATAGACACCCTGCGCCGCCTGCGCGACCAGGGCAACACCGTGATCGTGGTGGAGCACGACGAGGACACCATACGCGCCGCCGACTACGTCATAGACATGGGTCCCGGCGCCGGCGAGCTGGGCGGGGCCGTGGTCGCCGCTGGCACGCCGCAGGAGATCATGGCGAACCCCGACTCCGTCACCGGTGCCTACCTCACGGGCCGCAGGCTCGTCGAGCTCCCCGCCGCGCGGCGCAAGCCCGGTCGCGGCGCCATCAAGATCCTCGGCGCCTCCGCCAACAACCTGCGCTCCGTGAGCGCCAAGGTCGAGCTGGGGACCCTCACCGTGGTCACCGGCGTCAGCGGGTCGGGCAAGTCGTCCCTCGTGACGGACACCCTGGCGCCCGCCCTCACCAACGCCGTGCACCACTCCAAGCGCGCCGTCGGCCCCTACCGCCGCCTCGAGGGGCTGGAGGACGAGGAGGGCCGCAAGACGATCGACAAGGTCATCGACATCGACCAGAGTCCCATCGGCCGCACCCCGCGCTCCAACCCCGCGACCTACATCGGTCTCTGGGACGACCTCCGCGCGCTCTTCGCGAGCGTGCCCGAGAGCCGCGCGCGCGGCTACAGCGCCGGGCGCTTCTCGTTCAACGTGCCGGGCGGCCGCTGCGAGGCCTGCAAGGGCGACGGGCAGATCAAGATCGAGATGAACTTCCTCCCCGACATCTACGTGCCCTGCGAGGTCTGCCACGGCAAGCGCTACAACCGCGAGACCCTCGAGGTCACCTACCACGGCAAGAGCATCAGCGACGTCCTGGACATGACGGTGACCGAGGCCCTGGCCTTCTTCGCCAGCATCCCCCGGATCAAGCGCAAGCTCCAGACCCTCTATGACGTGGGCCTGGGCTACGTGCACCTGGGCCAGCCCGCCACGACGCTCTCGGGCGGCGAGGCGCAGCGCGTCAAGCTCGCCAAGGAGCTCCACCGCCAGCAGACGGGCAAGACCCTCTACATTCTGGACGAGCCTACCACCGGCCTGCACTTCGAGGACGTGCGCATGCTCGTCGAGGTGCTCGAGAAGCTCGTCGACGCCGGCAACACCGTGCTGGTCATCGAGCACAACCTGGACGTCATCAAGATGGCCGACCGCATCATAGACATGGGCCCCGAGGGAGGTGCCGGCGGCGGCACCGTCGTAGCCTACGGCACCCCCGAGCAGGTCGCCAAGGCCAAGGGCAGCCATACTGGCCGCTACCTCGCGCCCATCCTGGAGCGCGACCGTAGGCGCATGGCCGAGCGCGCCTCAAAGGGCAAGGGCTAGAGGAGAGGGACGTGGCAAAGCGGGAGAAGGTCGCGAAGACCAACGCCATGCGCGAGCTCGAGCGCGCGGGAGTCGCCTACACTTGCCTTGCCTACGACTCCGACGGGGAGGACCTCTCGTCCGGCGTGGGCGTCCGCATCAGCGAGGCCCTGGGGGAGGACGTCGACTCCTCCTTCAAGACCCTGGTAACGGTGACACCCTCGGGCGGGCACGTGGTCTGTTGCATCCCGGTCGCCGAGGAGCTCGACCTCAAGAAGGCGGCGGCAGCGGCGGGGGAGAAGTCTCTCTCGATGATGCACGTGCGCGACCTCGAGGCCGTGACCGGCTACGTCCGTGGCGGCTGCTCGCCGGTGGGCATGAGGAAGCCCTTCCCGACCCTCATCGACGAGTGTGCCCAGCTCTTCGACGACGTAGGCATCTCGGGCGGGAGGCGCGGCCTCAGCCTGCGCCTCGACCCCCTCGACCTCGCCGCCTTCACCAAGGCGAAGTTCGCAGACATCTGCCGCTAGGCGGCACGACCCGGACGCCTGCGGGGCCCGCAGGAGCGGCCTGGCCCAGACAAGGAGCTAGCAATGCCCAAGCACATGGCAACGCCCACGAGCCCCCGGCCCCAGCTCTACCCGGCGGAGCCCGCCGCCGGCGTCGAGCCCCAGGACCGAGAGGCGCAGGTCGGTCGCTCCGCCGCCCTCATGAGCGCCCTCGTCATCGTGAGCCGCCTCACGGGCTTCTTCCGCACCTGGGGCCAGGCCTACGCGCTGGGCGTCACCGTCACGGCGAGCTGCTACTCCGTGGCGAACAACCTCCCCAACCAGCTGTACGAGATCGTGGTGGGCGGCATGCTGGTGACGGCCTTCCTGCCGGTCTACCTCTCGGTGAAGAAGCGCCTGGGGCGGGAGGGCGCCAACGCCTACACCTCCAACCTGGTCACGATCGTCCTCATCCTCATGGGGGCGATCTGCGCCCTGGGCTTCGTCTTCGCGAGCCAGGTGGTGTGGACCCAGTCGTTCAGTGCGAGCTCCGACTTCGACAGCGAGCTCGCCGTCTACTTCTTCCGCTTCTTCGTCATCGAGGTCGTGCTCTACGCGCTCTCGTCGATCCTCTCCGGCGTGCTCAACGCCGAGCGCGACTACTTCTGGTCCAGCGCGGCGCCCATCTTCAACAACTTCGTGACCACGGCCTCCTTCCTGGTCTACGCCTGGCTCGTGGGGCCCGACCCGCAGCTTGCGCTCGTGCTCCTCGCCCTGGGCAACCCCCTGGGCGTGGCGGTCCAGGTCCTCATGCAGGTCCCGTCGCTGTCGAGGCATGGCATCCGCATCCGCCTGCACCTCGACCTGCATGACCCTGCAATCAAGGAGACCCTTTCCATTGGCGTGCCCTCGCTGGTGGTCATGCTCTGCTCCTTCGAGACGGTCTCGGTCATGACCAGCTCGTCTCTCTCGGCCACGGCGGCCGGCGCCTCGGTGAGCTACTACGCCCGGCTCTGGTACACCCTGCCCTATGCCATCCTCGCCGTCCCCATCACGACGGCGATGTTCACCGAGCTCTCGGACTACGTCGCCCGCGGGGACATGGACGCGTACCGGCGCGGCGTGTCGGTGGGGACGAGCCGCATCCTCTTCTTCATGGTGCCCTTCACCCTCTACCTTGTGGCCTTCGCGCGGCCGCTCGTCGTGCTGCTGGCCGCGGGCAAGTTCTCCGCCTCCGACATCGACATGACCGCGAGCTACCTGCGGGCGCTCTCGGTTTCGCTCGCGCCCTACGCCGTGGTCATGTACCTGCAGAAGGTCTGCTCGTCGCTCAGGCGCATGGGGCTCTATGCCAGCGCGCACGTGGTGGCCGCGGCGATCCAGACCGTGATCTGCCTCGCGCTCACGCCGGCCTTCGGGCTCAACGTGGTCGCATGGTCCTCTGCGGTCTACATGGTCGCCGTGCTGGCAGTGACCTTCTGGAACCTCAGGCGCACCATCGGTGGCCTGGGCATCCGCGGCATGCTGGCCACTGCGTTGCGCTCCCTGGCGCTGGGCCTCGCGGGCGCCGCCGCCGGCTGGGGCGTCATGCGTGGCCTTTCCGCCGCCGTCCCCTCGCTGGTCGCGGGCGGCGTGCGCGGGGCGCTCGTGCTGGTGGTGGCGGGCGGCATCCCCTCGCTGGTCGTGACCTACGGCCTGGCCGCCGCCCTGCGCCTGCCCGAGATGTCCGCCGTCAACGCGATCCTGGGCAGGTTGCTCCGCCGTCGCGGCTAGCCATCGACCACGTCCGACGCGCCCTCGCCTGCGAATGCCTGCGCCCGACGAGCCGGCTCACGCCGCGGGCACGCTCAGCGCGTCGCATAACGTCGCGACTACGTCCAACGCGTCATACAACATCGCCACTACGTCCGACGCGTCACGCAACGTCGCGACTACGCCCAATGCATCATGCAACATCGCGACTACGCCTAACGCGTCTCGATATTGCTCGAAGGCGTCCAATGCGTGCGGGGCGGCTGCGTTTGCCCAGTTGGTGACTATCGATAAGACGCGTCTGGCGTAGTCGGGACAAATCGACACGTATTGGGCGTACTTGTGAGGGGCTGGCGCGCGTCGGACGTTGTCGACGCGGGTTGACGCGTGCTTGGCGTAGTCGAAACGATTGCCGGGCCGTTCGTCGCCGCGAAGGCGTCCAATGCGTCGGGGCCCATCACGACTACGTCCGACGCGTCACGCAACATCGCGACTACGTCCAACGCGTTTTTTCGCCGCGCGCCAACTGGGCAAACGTCAAACGTGAGGCTCTCAGACGCGTTGGACATAGTGGCGGTAGTTCGGCACGCGTTGGGCGTAGTGGTGGCAATTCGGTACGTATTCGACGTGGTCGGCGCAAGGCGAGAGGCGCGTCGGACGTAGTCGAGAAAAGGCGCACGTGCCGGACGTAATGGCGGCAATTTGGCACGCGTACGGCGTATTCGACGCCAGGGCGCACGTGCCGGGTGTGGTCGACGAAAGTTTCCGGACGGTGAAGCCTGTCTTCCCGCCGCTTTATCGTGATAAAGTACCTCTCGACAAAAGCACTTTACTCGGATAAAGCGCAGGGGAGAGGACCCACATCCCTGCCAGAAGGGGGACGCCATGGCAGCACGGACGCCCCGGGGGTTCCGCGACATCCTGCCCGCCGAGGCGACGGTGCGCGAGAGGATCCGCGCGCGGGTGGCAGACCTCTTCCGGTCGCATGGCTACCTCCCGGTCGAGACCCCGCTGCTCGAGGAGCGGACGGAGCTCGAGCGCGGGGGAAGGATTCGCAACTCTCCCTTCCAGCTCATCGACGCGGACGGCAGCCTCATGGTGCTGCGGCCCGACCTCACGCTCCCCATCGCCCGCCTGGTCTCGGCCCGCGTGCCGGACGGCGGGCTGCCGCTGCGCCTGCGCTACGCCGCGCCCCTGGTGCGTGAGGAGTCCGAGCTCGGGGGCAGGCCCCGCCAGCTCACCCAACTGGGGGTGGAGCTCTTCGACCTCGAGGGCGCCCGCCCCGAGCTCGAGCTCGTCCTGCTCCTGGCAGAGGTCCTCGACGCGCTGGGGGTTCCCGCCTGGCACGTGGCCTGCGGCTCGGTGCGCCCGCTGCAGGCGTTGCTGGCCCGGCGCTCGCCCTCCGAGGAGGTGACCGCTCGCGTGCTCGAGCTCGTCCATGCCTCGGACCTCGTGGGCCTGGACGAGTATCTGGACGGGCTCGCGCTCGAGCCCTCGCTCGACCGCGCCCTGCGCGAGCTCCCGCGGCTGACGGGCGACGCCTCGGTGGTGGCGCGCGTGGACGAGCTCCTGGCGGCGGCGGGGGTCCCCGAGGGCGAGAGGGGCACGGGGGAGCTTGCGGCGATGGCCGAGGGCCTGCACGAGCTCCTGGGGTCCGGGCAGGTCGCCTTCGACTTCTCCATCCTCAACTCCTTCGACTACTACACGGGCATCGTGTTCCGCTGCTACTCGGAGCTGGGCTCGGACGCGCTCGCCTCGGGCGGCCGCTACGACGCTGTCCTGCGCAACCTCGGCCGACCCAACGTCCTGGCCTGCGGGTTCGCGCTCTCGCTCGAGGCGCTGCAGGAGGTCCTGGGGCAGCGGGGCGGCTCGGGTGGCGTGGCAAGCGCGAGCAGCAGCGCCGAGCGTCCGCTCAGGATCGCCGTCCCCAAGGGGAGCCTCTTCGCCCCCACGGTCAGGATGCTGGAGGCGGCGGGGCTGCCGGTGGGGGAGCTGCGCGAGCCGGGGCGCAGGCTGGTGATCTCCGCGGACGGGGTGGAGTACGTGATCGTGCGCGCGCAGGACGCCCCGACCTTCGTGGGCAACGGCGGGGCCGACTGCGGCATCTGCGGCAACGACTCGATCATCGAGGCGGGCGAGGAGCTGGTCCAGCTTGTGGGCCTGGGCTATGGCGCCTGCCGCTTCGTCGTGGCGGAGCCGGCGAGCCGGCGCGGTGCCGCCGAGGAGGCCTACGGCTGGCGAGGTAGCGTGCGCGTGGCGACCAAGTACCCGCGCATCACCCGGCGCTACTACGAGTCCATCGGGCAGCAGGTGGACATCGTGCAGCTGCACGGCAACATTGAGCTGGGGCCCATCGTGGGGATGAGCGACCGCATCGTGGACATCACCGCGACGGGGGAGACCCTGGCGCAGAACGACCTCGTGGTGGTGGACGAGGTCATGGAGTGCGCCGCCCGCTTCTTCGCGGGGTCGGCGGCCTACAGGTCGGACTCCCGGGTCCGCGCCCTCGCGCGGAGGCTCCTGGATGTATCGGCGTCAGGAGAGGGGAGCAGCCGATGAGGACCATAAGGCTCGAGGGGGCGTCGCGCCTCACGCGCAAGGACCTGCAGAGGGCGGGGGCGCTGCCCCGCGAGGTCATGGAGGCCGCCGAGGCCATCGTGGACGACGTCCGCGAGCGCGGTGACGAGGCCGTGCGCGAGTACTGCCTGCGCTTCGACGGCGCTTGTCCCAGCGCCTTCCGCGTGCCGGACGAGCTGGTGCGGGACAGCCTGGGGCACGTCGACGCCGGCTTCCTCGCCGCCCTCAGAAAGGCGCACGACCAGATCCTGGACTTCCACCAGCGCGAGCGCGAGCAGTCATGGTTCACCACCCGTCCCGACGGCAGCATCCTGGGCGTCAGGCTGACGCCCGTCCCCTCGGTCGCGGTCTACGTGCCGGGAGGGCGCGCGCAGTACCCCTCGACGGTGCTCATGGACGCCATCCCCGCCAAGGTGGCCGGCGTGCCCCGCGTCGTCATGGTCACGCCGCCGCAGAGGGACGGGTCACTCTCGCCCTACACGCTCGCCGCGGCAGCCGTCGCGGGTGTCGACGAGGTCTATGCCGTGGGTGGGGCGCAGGCGGTCGCCGCCGTCGCGTATGGCACCGAGTCCATTCCTCGCGTGGCCAAGGTCGTGGGGCCGGGCAACGCCTACGTGGCGGCGGCCAAGCGCTACGTGATGGGGGACGTGGGCATAGACATGGTCGCCGGACCCTCCGAGGTCTGCGTGCTGGCCGACTCGTCCGCAGACCCCGCCATCGTCGCCGCGGACCTCATGGCCCAGGCCGAGCACGACCCCATGGCCGCCTGCTACCTGGTGACCGACGACGCCGGCCTGCCCGAGCGCGTGCTCGCCGCGGTGGAGCTCCTGGTGGCGCAGTCCCCGCGCGAGGAGATTACCCGCAGCTCGCTGGACGGGCGCGGGCTCTGCGTGGTCTGCGACGGCCTTGACGCCGCCCTGGACGCGGTTGACCTCATCGCGCCGGAGCATCTCGAGCTGCACTGCCGGGACGCCTTCTCGCTCCTGGGGCGGGTGCACAACGCCGGCGCCATCTTCGTGGGCCCCTGGAGCTCCGAGCCTCTGGGAGACTACGTCGCCGGGCCCAACCACACGCTTCCCACCGGAGGCACCGCGCTCTTCTCCAACCCCCTGGGCGTCTACGACTTCCAGAAGCGCTCCTCGGTCATCGCCTACACGCCCGAGGGCCTCGCGGCAGACGGACCCGCCGTGCAGGAGCTGGCCCAGGCGGAGGGCCTCTGGGCGCACGCGCTCAGCGTTGGCCTGAGGCGGAGGCTGCTCGAGGGGGGCGGCCAGAATTTCGCCGATGTAACGGCTGCCTGCGAGGACGCCATGTCCACCGCCTGGCCGCGTAAGCTCGATGTGCCCGCTCCCGTCCTGCTCCCTGGCTTCGGTGGCGCGGGCCCCGACGACTGACGAAGCACGGGAGGTGACGGCATGGCTGCCATCGACGACGCCCTCAGGTCCGCGCTCAGGCCCTCGGCCGCGGCGCTCGAGCCCTATGACCCCGCCTTCGCGCCGGTCCGCGTCAACCTCTCCGCAAACGAGAACGGCCTCGGTCTCCCTCCTGGCGTGGCCGCAGAGCTGGGACAGGCGCTCGCCCGCACGGCGACCAACCGCTATCCCCGGCCCCTGAGCGACGAGCTGAGGCAGGAGATAGCGCTCTGGCACGGCGTGGCGCCCGAGCGCGTCTGCGTGGGCAACGGGGGGGACGAGCTCCTCTTCAACCTCTTCGTGGCCTTCGGCGGCGCCGGGCGCACCCTCGTGGACTGCCCTCCGTCCTTCTCGGTCTACCGCCTCTATGCGGAGCTTGCCGAGACCGAGGTCGTCGACGTGCCGCGGGACCCCGCGGACTTCTCCCTCGACGAGGCGGCTCTGGTCGACGCCGCCCGCGGAGCGAGCGTGGTGGTGGTCACCTCTCCCAACAACCCCACGGGAAACCTGGCCCGACCCGGATTGGTGCGCGAGCTCTGCGGCGCCTGCCCTGGCCTGGTGCTGGCGGACGAGGCCTACATGGAGTTCGCCGACGCGGGACAGAGCTCGGAGCCGCTCCTGGGCGAGTTCGACAACCTCGTCGTCCTGCACACCTTCTCGAAGGCCTTCGCGCTCGCGGGTGCCCGCGTGGGCTACGTCCTTGCGTCGCCGGGCGTGGTCGCGGCGCTCAACGCGGTGCGCCAGCCCTATTCCGTGAACGTGCTCTCGCAGGCAGCTGCCCTGGTCTGCGTCAGGAGGAGGGACGAGTTCGCCCCGTCCGTGGAGCTGATCCGCCGCGAGCGCGCCCGTGTGCTCGACGGGCTGCGCCGCCTCGCGGGCCGCGGCGTCGAGGTCTGGCCCAGCCAGGGCAACTTCCTGCTCCTGCGCGTCCCGTCGGCGCACGTGCTCTGGGAGCGGCTGCGAGACGAGCGCTCCGTGCTCGTCCGTGACTTCTCGCGGGCGCCCGGCCTTGCCGACTGCCTGCGGGCGACCATAGGGACGCCCGAGGAGAACGACGCCTTCCTGCAGGCGATGGGGGAGCTTCTCCCCTAGACACACCCAAGGAGGAACGATGGAGAGACGTGCCAGCGTGTCCCGCAGCACGGGCGAGACGAAGATCCAGGTCGAGCTGGACCTGGACGGGACGGGGGAGTGCGACGTCCGGACAGGCGTCGGCTTCTTCGACCACATGCTCTGTGCCCTGGGCAGGCACTCCCTCGTCGACCTGCGCGTGAGGGCGGAGGGCGACAGCTGGGTGGACGACCACCACACGGTGGAGGACGTGGGCATCGTGCTGGGGAGGGCCATCTCGGAGGCCCTGGGGGACAAGGCGGGCGTCCGTCGCTTCGGTGACGCCCTGGTGCCCATGGACGAGTCCCTGGTCCTCGCCGCCATCGACCTCAGCGGCAGGGGGGAGCTTTACTGGGAGCTTCCCATTCCTGCGCAGAAGGTGGGGAGCTTCGACACGGAGCTGGGCCAGGAATTCTTCGTGGGCCTCGCCCGTGAGGCCGGCATGACCCTGCACCTGAGGGAGCTTGCCGGCAGCAATGCCCACCACCTGCTCGAGTGCTGCTTCAAGGCCTTCGCCCGCGCCCTGCGCGCCGCGGTCGAGCCCGACCCTCGCGTCGAGGGCATCCCCTCCACCAAGGGGAGCCTCTGATGCCCGGCGGAGAGGGTCGCATCGTCGTGGTTGACTACCACAAGGGCAACCTCCGCAGCGTGGAGCGGGCGCTCGCCGAGGTGGGCGCCTCGGTCGTGGTGAGCGACGAGGCGCGCGACGTGGACGGCGCCGCCGGCGTGGTGCTGCCCGGGGTGGGCGCCTTCGAGGACGCCATGAGTCAGCTGCTCGCCAGCGGGCAGGCCCAGTCCATCGTGGCGGCCATCGGTCGCGGCGTGCCCTTCCTGGGCATCTGCCTGGGCATGCAGCTGCTCTTCTCGCGAGGGAGCGAGAGGAGGGATGGACCCTCCAGCTGGGGCGGTGAGTGGGTCCCCGGCCTGGGCGTGCTCGAGGGCTCGGTGATCCGCCTGGAGTCCAAGCGCCTCAAGGTGCCCCACGTGGGCTGGGACCAGGCGCACTTCAGCGAGCTGGGGCGGGCCTGCCCGCTCCTGGCAGACGTGCCCGAGGGGGCGAACTTCTACTTCACGCACTCGTATGCGCTGGCAGATGACGTGGACGAGGGCATCGTGGTGACGCGCACCCACTACGCGCGCAGCTTCGTTTCGGGGGTGTGGTCGGACAACGTCTTTGGCCTGCAGTTCCATCCCGAGAAGTCCTCGCGGGCGGGCCGTGCGCTGCTCGCGAACTTCGTGAGCGTCGTACGAGGATAGGGGAGCTGGCATGATTCTCTTCCCAGCCATAGACCTCGTGGGCGGCAGGGTCGTGCGCCTGCAGCGGGGCGAGCGCTCGCGCATGGACGTCTACTCCGACGACCCCGTCGCCGTCGCGTGCGACTTCGCGGCGCGTGGCGCCCGCTGGGTCCACGTGGTGGACCTCTCCGCCGCATTCCAGGAGGGGGAGGACGCGCTCGAGGCGAACCGCCGGGCCATCGAGGGCATCTGCGGCGTCGAGGGCATACGGGTGGACGCGGGCGGGGGCGTGAGGTCCCTCGCCGACCTGGAGCGCCTGGCCTCCGCCGGCGCGAGCCGCGTCGCCCTGGGCACGGCCCTGGTGCGCGACCCCGACTTCGCCCGACAGGCTGCCCGCGACTTCGCCGAGCTGGTGGTCGCGGACGTCGCGGCGCGCGACGGCATGGTGCGCGTCAACGGCTGGCGTGACGGCGCGGGCATGCCCCTGGACGCGCTCCTGGCCGAGCTCGCGGACCTGGGATACCGCCGCCTGGTGCTCACCGACGTGGCGCGCGACGGCATGCAGACCGGCATCGACGTGGGGCTCTACCGTCACGCCGGCGAGCTCGTCGGGTTCCCCGTCGTGGCCTCGGGAGGGATTGCAGGTCTGGACGACCTGCGTGCGCTCGCGGACGCGGGTGGTGACGTGGTGGAGGGCGCCATCGTCGGCCGCGCCCTCTACGAGGGAAGCTTTACGCTGGAGGAGGCCCTGGCGGTCGCGTGCCCGGGCCCCTCTCGCCAGAACGAGGACGGAGGCCCGGCATGCTGACCAAGAGGGTCATCCCCTGCCTGGACGTGAAGGACGGGCGCGTCGTGAAGGGCGTCAACTTCGTGGGGCTGCGCGACGCCGGCGACCCCGTGGAGCTGGCGCGCGCTTACGACCGCGAGGGCGCCGACGAGGTGGTCTTCCTGGACATCACGGCCACCTCGGACGACCGCTCTACCACCGTGGGCCTTGCCGCCCGCGCGGCCGAGGAGCTGCGCATCCCCTATGCCGTGGGCGGGGGCTTCCGGGACGTCGCGGGCATGAGGCGGATGATCGCCGCGGGGGCCGACAAGGTCTCGGTCAACTCCGCGGCCGTGCGCGACCCCGGGCTGGTCTCGGCCGCCGCCTCGGCCTTTGGCAGCCAGGCGGTGGTATGCGCCATCGACGCCCGACGTCGGGGCAGCCTGGACCGCTGGGAGGTCTATGTGGCGGGCGGGCGCGCGGCGACGGGGCTCGACGCCATCGAGTGGGCGCGCGAGGTGGAGCGCCGCGGCGCGGGAGAGATCCTGCTCACGAGCATGGACCGGGACGGTACAAAGGAGGGCTTCGACCTGGCTCTTACGCGCGCCGTGGCCCGTGCCGTGCGGATTCCCGTCATAGCCTCCGGCGGTGTGGGCAGCCTGGAGCACTTCGCCGAGGGCGTCATCGAGGGGGAGGCCGACGCCGTGCTGGCGGCGAGCGTCTTCCACTTCGGGACCTACAGCATCCGGCAGGTCAAGGAGTACATGGCAGCCCAGGGCATCCCCGTGCGCCTGGACTTCTAGGGAGGAGGGAGGCGCCTCTCCCCAGGCCCTCCTCGGGCCGGACGCCGTCGGGGCGAACTTGTCGCGTGGCTACCGTTCAGGACTCGCTTGAGATTGCAGAATCTTGCGAACTCGGGCGAGTTCTGAACGATTGGCCAACTCATGCAGGCCCTTCTAGCTGCCACCCAAGGCCACGTTGGCCGAAACGACCCTCCGCGCCCTTGTTGGTGGTGGTCCCCCCGCCTATCGTGACGGCACCTTGAGGCCCGACACGAGGAGGGGAGAGGGACGAGCGTCTACGTGAGCCACCATAGCGCCCTGTGGTTCTGGGCCGAGCATGCCGCCCGGGGCAGAAGGCCGCCGTCACGTTGCACCAGGGGGCTTGAGGACGCCCGTGTCGGGTCAGCGACGCTCGAATCGCTGCGGAATCTGGGAATCTTGCGACGAGGGCGCCCGGTCGACCTTCTCGTCGCGTCACAGGGCCAGCGCCGAAACGGCTCCGGCGTTCGTTGCCATTGCCTGTCGGGCGAGCTGCCGCGCCGGAGCTTCTCCGAGCTCGCCCCGAACGTCTACGTCTGCGTCCCCGAGCTCTGCTTCCTGCAGCTTGCGGGGAGCCATTCTCCCGTCGACCTCCTGCGGCTGGGCATGGAGCTGTGCGGGCACTACTCCCTGGCGGAGGGCCGCCGTGGCTTCCTGGACAGGCCCCCTCTCTGCTCGAGGGCTGGCCTGCTCGCCTATCTGGACGCGGTGCATGCAACGCGCGGCGTCGCCAAGGCCCGGTGCACGGCGGGGCTCGTCATCGACGGTTCCGCCTCGCCCATGGAAAGCTCCCTGGCGCTGCTCCTGTGCCTCCCGACCCGCTGGGGAGGCTACGGGCTGCCCCGCCCCATCCTCAACGGCCAGCTGACGCTGAGCCCCGGCGCCGCACGGATCGGGGCCAGCTGCGCTGCTCCCCCGACCTTTCGTGGCCTCAGAGGCGGGTCGCCATGGAATATCTTGGCAGGGAGTACCACGGGGAGTTTGGGCGTGACCTGTCGAGGGTCCTTGGCCTCAGGCGCGACGGCTGGCGAGTCGAGCTCGTGGGGATTGGCCAGCTTAGAAACCAGGCGGCTGCGACCGAGCTCGCAAGGAGGCTGAATCGTCACCTACGCGGGCGCGACCTGGTGCTGCCCCCTTCCAAGGAGGGCAATAGGACCCTGCTCAGGGAGTCGCTGCTTCCCTTCGGACATGTATGGGACGACGAGGGGAATGCGATGCCCTCCCTTCGACCCAGCTGGGTTCTTCCCGCATCAGGCTCTCTCTAGATGCCCCAACCGTTCAGGACTCGCCCGAGTTCGCAAGATCCTGCCGGCTCGGGCGCGTTCTGAACGATGCGCCGCCTAGGAAGACCCTCCGGCCAGTTTGAGCTCCAGCCGGCCCTGACCCAGCCGCGCTCGCAGGGGACTCCCGAGCTCGTCCCGCTCCTCGGGGAAGTCCGCCCGGAAGTGGCTCCCGCGGCTCTCGGCGCGTTCCAGCATCATGCGGGCCATGACCTCGGCGCAGAGGAGCTCCGCGCGAACCTGGGCGGTCTGGGCCATGCGACGCGCGTCAACGGACGCGGTCGAGGTCACCGCGAGCTCCCCGCGCAACCCTCCCAGCGCGTGCAGCACGTGTCCCAGGCCATGGGCGTCGCGGGGGAAGAGGCAGCCCTCGGCCATGACCTGTCGCAGCTCCCGCGCCGCCTTGGGCGCCAGGGGAGAGGAGCTCGACCTCAGCTCCAGCGCCTCGCCCGCACCAGCCGCCGCCACGCGCTCGCTGCCCAGGGCCCGCCGTGCGGCGCCCGCGCCCGCCGCCTGTCCGAACACGAGGCAGCTCGCGCTCGCCAGGCCGCCGATGCGGTCGGCGCCGTGCATGCCCCCGGCGCACTCGCCGCAGGCAAAGAGGCCCGGCACGCCCACGACCCCCGCGTCCGTCCCGATCAGGATCCCGCCATTGCTCGCCTGTGCGGCCAGCCCCACGCGGAGCTCGTCCCCGCGCGCCACGCCACGGCCCTCGAGCCAGGAGAAGAACGACTCGACGAACTCGGGCAGAGGGTCGGGAAGTCCCTCGTAGCGAAGCCCTGCCCCCTGGGGCGAGGCGAGGGCGAGGTCCACGTCGTGGTCACCAACGCGCGCGCTGGTGGGGCCGTGCCCCGCGCGCAGCTCGAGGAGCCGTTTCCAGTCGTCGGGTCTCCTGCGCTCGAGCTCGTCGACGCGGGCCCAGCGGAAGCTCTTCTCGTTGAAGACCACGTCCCTCACGGGCGAGACGATCGTGGGCATGACCTGGAGGAACTCAAGGTTGGTGAGGGTGGCGCCGTGCCTCAGCGCCAGGGCGTGGCCCGTGCCGTCCGTCCCGGCTCCCGCGAGGGAGCCCGCGAAGAGGCCGGCGCAGCCGCCCGTGGCGAGCACCACGGAGGGGGCGTGGACGCAGAAGGCACGGCCGTCCCTGGTGTCGAAGAGCAGGACCCCGGCGATGCCAGCCCCCGCGCCCGGCGTCGTGTCGGTCGCCTCCGGTGCCATGGCGTCCAGGTCGACGCGCCGCTGGCCCTCCTCGACGAGCTCCACGAGCTCGCAGTGGGGGAGGAGCCCCACGCCGAGCCGCGCGAGCTCCCTGCCCACGGCCTCGCGGTAGGGCGCGCGCTCCAGGCCGCGCCAGAGCCTGCGGTGGCTGTCGAAGCAGGGGACGTACTCCCGCTCGCCGGCGTCCGCGGGCCGTCGCAGCGCCACCCCCTGGGACTCGAGCCTCTCGACGGCGTCGGGGATGCCCGCCGCCAGGGCGCGCGCGAGCACCGGGTCCGCCATGCCCTGGCCCAGCTCGCGGATGGCGCGGGCCAGGTCGTCCACGTCATCCGCGCCGTCCGGCCCCACGAGGCCCACGCCCCAGGTGCTCCCGGCAAAGCTCGAGCCAGAGAAGGTCGGCCCGGCGCAGGCCAGGGTCACGCGGCCCCCCTCCCTCGCTGCGGCGACCGCGGCCTGGGTCCCCGCGATGCCCCCACCCACGACCAGCACGTCGCAGCTTGCCTCGGCCTCGATCCTCATGGGGCTCCTTTCCACTGCGTTACCCCTTGCTCCCGTCGGCTGCAAGTGTAATAGAGTGACCCAGGCGGGCGTCGGCACCGGGACGTGCCGCCGCCGCGCAGGAGCGACATGACGCCAGGGAGGAACGATGGACGAGGAATCGCAGACCTATGCGGGCGAGAGGGTCGAGCTCCGCAACCTGGACGAGCTCGACATCGCCTTCGACGAGCGCGGCCTCGTGCCGGCCGTGGTGCAGCAGGCGGGCAGCGGGGAGCTCCTCATGCTCGCCTGGATGAGCAGAGAGTCCCTGGAGCTCACGCTGGGGACGGGCACCAGCTGGTTCTGGAGCAGGTCTCGCCAGGAGCTCTGGAACAAGGGAGCCACCAGCGGAAACGTCCAGAAGGTCCGTCGCGTCCTGGTCGACTGCGACGCGGACGCCCTGCTCCTTGAGGTCGACTCCCCTGGCCCGGCCTGCCACACCGGCCACCGGAGCTGCTTCTTCCGCGCCATCGCCCCGATGGGCGCGTCCGCGTGGGAGGGCGACGACGGCAGGCACGATGCGGGCGATTCCCATCCGTCCGACGGGGAGGACTGAGCAATGGGCGAGAGAACCGCGAACGTCCGGGCAGCGGACATCGGCCAGACCCTGGAGTCGCTTGCCCGCACGCTCCACGGCCGTTGGGAGAGCGACCCCGAGGAGTCCTACACGGCGCGGTTGCTCACCGGCCAGGAAGACGAGCTGCTGAAGAAGCTCGCCGAGGAGGCCAGCGAGGTGATCATGGCCTGCAAGGACGACGACCACGACCACATCCGCTACGAGGCAGGCGACCTCGTCTACCACCTGCTGGTCACGCTCGAGCGCTATGGCGTGGGGCTGGGCGAGCTCGCGGGCGAGCTCGAGGCCCGCAAGCGCTAGCGCCGGCTTCGCGTCCCCCACCTTACTTTGGCTGGATGTTGACTCTTTGTAGTCGGTCGCGACCACGAACTGACGTCGTGCGAGTTGCGTTAACCTAACCCGATAACCATGGCGACCGGACCCTCCGGTCGCGGGCGCGCTCCTCGCGTCCGGCAGCAGGGCGTGGCTCCCGTTCCCGCAAGGGGATAGACTGGTCGCGACTGCTGCCCTCAACGCACGTCCAACGCACCAGAGACAGTATTGCGAGGAAACAGATGACGGAAAAGACACGCGCTGTCGTCAGGTCGGGGGTCGCCCTGAGCCTCTCCCTCACCCTGGCACTCTCCGCAGTCCCGACCCACGCCTTCGCGGCGGACACCGCCGCCCAGACCCAGACCGAGCTCGACTCCGCCCGCGCGCGCCTGGACGAGCTCCAGGACCAGTGCGCCACGGCATTCTCGCAGCTCGAGGACGCCCAGGCCTCGCTGGAGGACACCCGTGCGGCAATGAGCGAGACCCAGTCGCAGATCGACGCAAAGGAGCAGGAGCTCGGCGTAGCGCGCGGCACCCTCTCGCAGACCATGGCGGCCAACTACAAGAGCGGCGTCGACTTCCTCTCGTTCGTGCTCGGCTCCAACGACTTCCAGGACCTCGTCTCGCGCGTGTACTACGCCAACAAGGTCTCGGCCAGCCAGACCGACGCCATCAACGCGGTGAGGACCATCCAGGGCGAGCTGCAGGGGCAGAAGGACCGCCTCCAGGAGGAGGAGAGCCAGCAGGAGGAGCTGCTCAGCCAGTCCGAGCAGAGCTTCAGCCAGATCCAGAGCCTCCAGTCGCAGCAGCAGGAGTACGTGAACGGGCTCTCCGAGGAGGTCCAGCGCCAGCTCGCCGCAGAGCGCGAGGCCGCGGAGAAGGCCGCTGCCGAGAAGGCTGCCGCCGAGGCCGCCGCGCGTGCTGCGCAGGATGCCCAGCAGGGTGAGAGCGGCGGACAGTCCGATGCCCAGGCAGGTGGGCAGACGGGCGCAAACGGCCAGTCGGGCGAGTCGAACCAGGGCGAGGCCCAGGGCCAGGGCGACACCAGCCATGACTCGAACGCCGGGTCCGGCCAGGATGCCGGCACGGGCTCCAACTCCAGTTCCAACAGCGCTCCCGCGCCCGCCCCGCAGGTCGACGAGTCGTACGGCTCGGGCATCTCGGCCGTCATCGCCGCGGCGCGCTCGCAGCTGGGCGTGAGCTATTCCTGGGCGGGCAACGCCATCGCCAACCAGGAGTTCGACTGCTCCGGCATCGTGTGGTGGGCCTACCGGCAGGCCGGCTACAGCATCCCCCGCGGCCAGCGCATGTCAAACGGCTACAACAACTCGATGATCGGCTGGGTGCTCCAGAGGGGCGGCTTCACCACCAACCAGGCCAACCTCAAGGCGGGGGACCTCATGTTCTGGGGCGGGGGCACCGGATCCACGATCCACGTGGGCCTCTGCATCGGCAACGGGCAGATGATCCACTCCAACTACGGTGGCGTCGAGGTCACGAGCGTCTACTACTCCGCCGGCAGCTTCGTGGGCGGCGGCCCGATCGTCTAGCCTGCGGGCAGCGACGGCCGTCACGGGCAAACGACTTGTCACGGGGAGGCTTCGCTTCGGCGGGGCCTCCCCTTCTTCTTCCGGGTGGCTGGCCATGGTGCGACGGCCTGCCTCCGTGTCGCCTGCGGCTGGGCCAGCACCATCTTCTAGCCGTCTTGAGCTACCACGTACCGCTTGGCTCGCGGAACCGCCCGGCCGCACGACCCGCCGCGGGGACCAGTCCGGGGGGCCACCGTCCATGGGATAATCGGCCCAGAGGCCGACACCGCAAGCGCAGGCGGCGCCAGCTCCTAGGCGACCGTGGGACTCGTGCCCCCATGGGCCCGCCCATCGCGCTGTCGACCCGCAGGTATGGGGTTCCCGACGGATGGGAGGTTGGAAGATGAACGCCGCGTCAATCCGCACGTCCCTGGCAAGGAGGCTGGGTGCCCTCGTCGTTCTCGTCGCGCTCGTCGCCCTCGTGGGCTGTGGCGCATCGAAGGGCATGGGGACGGTGGCGCCCTCCAAGGACCCCAAGGCGGACTTCCTGGGCACCTGGACCGCCGTCTCGGTCAGCGACAAGGACCTGGGTGACCTCACGCTCGAGGACATGACCGGGTTGGGGATCTACTTCCGCATCACGCTCGTCGAGGACGGCACGGGGACGATCGACCTCGCCGGAGACGTCGAGGACCTCAAGTGGAGCCTCAAGGACGACACGACCGTGCTCATCAACGACAGCGAGACTGCGGCGAGCAGCCTCGAGCTCAAGGACGGCAAGCTCGTGGGCGACGAGGACGGCACCAAGATGGTGTTCGAGAAGGGCGACCTCGTCAAGGAGGACATGCCGAAGGGCGGCGGAAGCACGGACGACAAGGCAAGCGAGGCCGTGGACTACCTCATCGCAGACGACGAGCTCGCCACCATCCGCATGACCGAGGTCTTCGTCGACTTTACGGGCGACCCCGGCTTCGTGGTCAACTTCAAGAACAACTCAGACAAGAGCCTCAGGATCTGGTCGCAGTCCGAGAGCTTCTCCATCAACGGGGAGATGCGCGAGCCCATCGGCCTCTTCGAGCTGACAAAGCCGGGGACCTACGTCGACTGCAAGGCCTTCTATGATGGCGCCGAGGTTGGCCACGAGCTCGCCTCCCTCAAGGACATCAGCGGCAAGATCGAGCTCATGGACGAGGACTACGACGTCCTGCGCACCTACGACTTCAGCTACAGCTACGGCGCGAAGGGCTAGGGCGTCAGCCGCCTGCCCTAGGGGCGGGCGGGAGAGGCCTCCGTCCGTGGTCGGGACGTCGCTGCGGGGCGGAGGCCAGGCGGGGCGGCGGGAGCGGGTCTCTCGCCGCCCCTACATGCCGATGTCGCCGCCTCGCTCGCGCGCCCAGAGGTAGAGGTCGACGCAGCGCTGCGCCAGCACGTCGAGGGAGTCGTAGAGCCAGGTGGGGCGCTCTGCCAGGTCCTGGTAGATGACAGAGAGCTCGGTGCAGCCCACCACGACGGCGTCGCAGCCCTCCTGGCGCAGCTCCTCGGCAATGGCGCAGAGCTCGCCCGGGTCGTAGGGCGCGTTTGCCTTGACCCCGTCGTAGATCAGCGACATGATCCTGCGCTGCGTCTGGGCCCTGGGCACCACGCCGACGAGCCCGCGCTCTGCGAGGTAGCCCTGGAAGACGCCGGACTGGACCGTCCCGTCGGTCGCCATGAGGCCCACCCTGCCGCCACGACCCACGTCGAGGGCTATGTGCTTGGCGGTCTCCTCCATGATGTTGAGGACGGGGACGTCCACCGCGTCGCTGATCGCGTCATAGAAGTAGTGTGCCGTGTTGCAGGCGATGGCCAGGTAGTCGGCACCGGCGTCCTCGAGCCAGCGGGCCACCTTGCGCATCTCGGGCTGGGGGTCGGGGCGCGAGTGGTCCAGGATGTAGGCGGTGCGGTCGGGGATCTGCGGGTCGTTGAAGACGATCATGGGGATATTGTCCTGGTCGGTCGCCGCAGGGGTCTTCTTGATGATGGCCTCCATGAAGTAGGCGGTGGCGAGGGGTCCCACCCCGCCGATGATCCCCAGGATTGGCTTGTTCACGAAGGCTCCTCCCCGGCGCGCACGCGCCTCTCGCCCATCCGGACGATTGTAGGCGAGTGGGAGGGAGTTCTGTTCCTACGGTGCACTGTCCCTGCCCCCTTCGCAGCCTGCCTACAATATGCGGAGGCCCGCGCCACGCGGGCGGGCAGGGTCGGGCGGCTGGCAGGCGGGTGGCATGGCGCCGCCTGGGCAGGGCCGAGGCACAAGCACGAGAGACGGGTGCGCGCGATGGCGGAGCAGGCTGTGGAGGGTGGCAGGTCAGCAATGGGGGAGAGGGGCGCCGCTTCCTTCGTGCCCATCCTCCTGGGAACCGAGATCGGGTCCTACGGCATGGCGCGCGCCTTCTGGGAGCGCTACGGCGTGGCCAGCGTCTGCTACGGCAGCTTCCCCCTCACCCCCACGCGCGACTCGAAGTTCATCGAGCAGCGCTGTGACGCCGACTTCCTCGACCCCGCGCGCTTCGTCGAGCTCCTCAACGGGGACGCCGACGGCTTCAGGGACACGATCCCCCTGGTCATACCCTGCGGCGACGACTACTCGCTGCTCCTCTCCAACCACAAGGCCGAGCTGGACCCGGTCTATCGCTGCGTCTGCTCCGGGCCGGGCGTCCTCGACGAGCTCAACGACAAGGCGCGCTTCTACGCCCTCTGCGAGCGCGCCGGCGTGCCCTACCCCCGCACGGTCACCATCGGTCCCGGGGACGAAGGCAGGCTGCCCGAGCTTCCCTTCGGATTTCCCGTGGCGCTCAAGCCCACCGACGCCGCGTCGTGGCGCGACCACCCCTTCCAGGGGCAGAAGAAGGCCTTCGTCCTGGACGACGGGGAGATGCTGGCCAAGACCATACGACGCGCCTACGCCTCGGGCTACCAGGGGCAGCTCGTGATCCAGGACTTCATCCCCGGCGACGACGGCAACATGCGGGTCATGAACGGCTACGTGCGCCAGGACGGCTCCATATCGCTCCTCTCGCTGGGCCACCCCGTGCTCGAGGACTGCGCTCCCATGCGCATCGGCAACTATGCGGCCATCGTCTCGTACGCGGACGAGGGCATCTATGCCTCCGTCGAGCGGCTGATGGGCCACATCGACTACTTCGGCTACTTCAACATCGACATGAAGTACGACGAGCGCGACGGCAGCTGCAAGCTCCTTGACTTCAACCCCCGCCAGGGGAGGAGCAGCTTCTTCACCACGCTGGCCGGCTACAACCTCGCCGAGCACGTGGTGGCGGACGTCGTCGAGGGCAGGCGCGGGCCCGCGGTCCACGCCACCAACGAGTTCCTCTGGGTGGGCGTGCCCCGCTCCATCGTGCGCCGCTACGCCGCGAAGGGGCCGGGCCGCGACCGCGCGCTCGAGCTCATGCGCCAGGGCAGGGTGGGCACCACGCTCTTCGGGGCGCACGACGACAGCCCCCGGAGGCTCTGGAACATGGCTAAGCTCTGGGCGCATTACTATCTGGACTTCAAGAGGCACTTCGGGCACCGAGAGCTCGAGGACTAGGCGAGAGGGGCATACATGGCGGACTCGTCGCTCGAGCTGAGGCGCGCGCTCGCGCGGCGCAGCGGCACCTCCGAGGACGACTGGTTCCTCACCTACCGGGCGCGGCACGGCATGCTCGTGGCCTTCCGCGAGCTCGCACGGCTGCGGGGCGCGGGCGAGGTCGTGACGCAGCTCCTGACCTGCTGCACCGCCGTCGACCCCATCGTCGAGGCCGGGCTCGCCCCGCGCTACGCGGACGTCTCGGCGTCGAGCCTGGCGCTCGACGCCTCCCGGCTCGGACTCGGCCCGAGCTCGCGGGCCGTGGTCCTTCAGCACAGCTTCGGGATCTTCGAGCCAGCGGGCGACCTCGCCCTGAGGGAGGCCGCGGACGCGGCGGGGGCGCTTCTCGTCGAGGACTGCGCCCACTGCGTGGGGAGGCTCGCGCGCGACGGCGAGGGACGACCGCTCGCCGACGTCTCCGTCCACTCCTTCGGGGTGGAGAAGATGCTCCCCACCCACTTCGGCGGGGCGGTGTACGTGAGCCCCCGGATGGCGGACTCCGGGCTCAGGGCCGCCCTGGTGGAGGCTCTGGGCTCGCTTCCCCCCATCGACCCCGTGCTCGAGGAGGCCGCCAAGGGCTATCGCAGCCGCATCCGCGTGCTCAACCACCTGCCCGCCGGTCCCCGCCGCGCCCTTCGCGCGCGCTGGGAGGCCCGAGGAAGCTTCGACGCCGCGATATCACCCGAGGAGCAGAGGGGCCACGTCTCGCACGAGCCCTGCCAGCCTGGCGAGTGGATAGCCTCCCGGGCCCTGGAGGCCCTGGAGGGGCTCGACGCCCAGGAGGCCCTGCGACGAGAGGCCGTGACGGAGTACGTGCGCTCCCTTGCCGACACGGGAGTCGCCCTGCCCGCCGCCGTGTGCGCAGGTCCCGCCCAGCCGCTGCTGCGCCTCCCCGTCTTCCTGGCCGACTCCGGGCGCTCCGAGGCTCTCCTCGCCAGCGTGCGCGCGGCGGGGCACTATGCCGTGCCCTGGTACCGCCCGCTCCTCTTCCCCGGCGTCGAGGACCCTGCTGCATATGGCTTCGACGGCGGCATGGAGGGGCTCCCCGTGACCGAGCGCCTCTCGCGCGGGCCGGTGGCGCTTCCCTGCGACGTCACGCCCGAGCAGGCACGCCAGCTCGCGACCCTCGCGGCAGAGGCGGTCCGCTAGCATGGCCGCGCGTGGGGGCAAAAGGCCGGGCGAGGGGGAGCCTCTCGCCACAGACCGCTCCGAGGGCGGCAGGCCCAGCATCGCCGAGCAGGTGGAGCTCGTCCCCACCGACCCCGGCTGCTACCTCTGGAAGGACGGCAAGGGCGAGGTCATCTACGTGGGCAAGGCCAAGAACCTCCGCGCCCGCATGCGCCAGTATGTGACCCTCCAGGACGACCGCGCGAAGATCCCCCTCATGATGCAGGTGGTGCGCAGCTTCGACTACGTGGTCGTGGGCTCCGAGCACGAGGCGCTGGTGCTGGAGCGCAACCTCATCGCCCAGTACCACCCCTACTTCAACGTCGACTTCAAGGACGACAAGAGCTATCCCTACATAGCCATCACCGAGTCGGACGTATACCCGGCCATCAAGTACACCCGCGAGCGCCACCGCAAGGGGACCCGCTACTTCGGTCCCTACACCGACGCCCAGGCCGCCCGCGAGACCATCGACACCCTGCGCAAGGTGCTCCCCATCTGCTCCGCCAACTGCGCGGAGTGGAAGAGGGCGCGTCGCTACCTCCAGAGCCACCCCGACGACGTGGCCGTGGCCAACATGGTCCTGGCCGAGCGCGGCCGCCCCTGCTTCGACTACCACGTGGGTCGCGGGCCCGGCGTCTGCTGCGGCGCCATCACCACCGTGGACTACGCACGTCACGTGAGCCAGGTGGAGAGCTTCCTCTCGGGGAGGCGACGACAGGTGGTGGAGGAGCTCGAGGAACAGATGCGCGATGCGGCGGCCGAGCTCGAGTTCGAGCGCGCCTCCCGCATCAAGCGGCGCCTCGACGTCATAGGCGGGCTGGACGACCGCCAGGAGGTCATGTTCTCGAGCGACGTGAGCCTCGACCTCATCGGCTTCTACCGCGAGGAGACGATCAGCTGCGCCTGCGTCTTCGTCGTGCGGGAGGGGCGCACGATCCGCACCAGCGAGTTCATCCTCAACAAGGGCATGGACGTGGACGAGCAGGAGCTCGCCGCCGGCTTCCTCAAGCGCTACTACGACGAGACCGCCGACGTGCCCCAGGAGGTCGACCTCGCCTGCGAGCTGCCCGACGCGCAGCTCCTGGGCGAGTGGCTCAGCGCGAAGCGCGGGAGGCTCTGCCGCTTGCACCGCCCCCAGCGAGGCGAGAAGAGCCACCTCCTCCAGATGGCGGAGAGGAACGCCCGCCACGCCCTCATGCGCTACATGGTGCGCACGGGGTACGCCGACGAGCGCACCAACCAGGCCCTCCTCCAGCTCGAGAGCGCGCTCGCCCTGGAGCGACCGCCGATGCGCATAGAGTGCTTCGACATCTCGACCCTGCACGGGGCCTTCACCGTGGCGTCCATGGTGGTCTTCACCAACGGCCGGCCCGACAAGGGCCAGTACCGTCGCTTCAAGATCCGCGCCGAGCTCGACGAGGCCAACGACTTCGCAAGCATGGAGGAGGTGCTGGGCAGGCGCTACAGCCCCAAGAACATGGGGGACGAGCGCTTCGCCGCGGCGCCTCCCGACCTCCTCGTGGTGGACGGCGGCAAGCCCCAGCTCTCCGCCGCGATTCACCAGCTCGAGGAGCTGGGGCTCGACATCCCGGTCTGCGGCCTGGCCAAGTCGGACGAGGAGGTCTTCGTCCCCTGGGACGACACGCCGGTGGTGCTGCCCTCGGGCTCTCCCTCGCTCTACCTCATCAAGCAGGTGAGGGACGAGAGCCACCGCTTCGCCATCACCTTCCACCGGGAACTGCGCACCAGGGCGCAGTCCGTCTCGGTGCTGGACGACGTCGAGGGCGTGGGGCCCAAGCGCAAGCGGGCCATCCTACGTCGCTTCGGCTCCCTCAAGGGCCTGCGCGCCGCGAGCGTCGACCAGGTCGCCGAGGTCGAGGGCCTTCCCCGCTCCGTGGCCGAGGAGGTCTGGCAGACGGTGCACGCCTGGGAGGGGGAGGGCGCGTCCCTCTCGCCCGAGACGGAGGCGGATGCCGGGGGAGCCCCTGGTCCCAGTTCGCCTTCCGGCGGAGAGGGGCGAGGGGACGGGTCGGAGTAGCCCACGCCCGAAGCCCCTGCCACCCCGTCCGTTGCCCCTCGCTTGCCGCTGGGCGGAGATGATCTCGAAACATGCCTGAAATGCCATACGCTAGCGGGCGAGAGGTTGCGCCGACCCCGTTCTGCGCAACAAGGGACACGTTTGCGTGGAGAGAGGCAAGAACATGAAAGACCTGATGGGCAAGAACCTTTCGCGTCGCACCTTCCTCGGCGTCTCGAGCGGCGTCGCGGCCGTCGCGGGCCTGGGGCTCGTGGGCTGCGGCGGCGGCTCCGGCAGCAACGGCGGCAGCAGCGCCGGTGGCGAGAAGGCGGCCGGCGGCACCCTCACCGTGGGCACCGCCTACGCGACCCAGAACTACCACCCGTCCACCACGTCCTCGGCGCTCGCCCTGAGTGCCAACATGAACGTGGTTGAGGGCCTCTACGAGCTCGACTTCCATGACTACAGCACCCGCGCCGCCCTGGCCGCCGGCGACCCCACCAAGGTCGATGACACCACCTTCGAGGTCAAGCTGCGCGACGGCGCCAAGTTCTCCGACGGCACCGACGTCAAGGCGGAGGACGTCGTCTCGTCCTTCAAGCGCGCCAACGCCGAGGGCAACATCTACGTCTCGATGCTCACCCCCATCGCCTCCATCGAGGCCAAGGATGACACCACCGTCACCGTCAAGACCGCCTTCCCCGACTTCTCGCTGCTCAAGGAGCGCCTGGCGATCGTCAAGGTTGTCCCCAGCTCCGCGACCGACGAGGACCTGACCGCGAAGCCCACCGGCACCGGCCCCTGGATGTACGACGAGATCACCGACGCCTCCGTCACCCTCGTCCCCAACCCCAACTACAACGGCGAGTTCGCCGCCAAGGACGAGAAGATCCGCTATGACGTCCTGAAGGACGCCACCGCCCGCGTGACCGCCGCCCAGGAGGGCACCGACCTCATCTGCGAGTCCGTCCCCGCCGACTCCATCGACCAGCTCAAGAGCGCCGGCCTCTCCATCGACACCGTCCAGGGCTTCGGTACCCGCTTCATGATGTTCAACGTCAAGAAGGCCCCCTGGGACAACGTCAAGGTCCGCCAGGCCGTCATGTACGCCCTGAACTACGACCAGATGATCTCCAACGCCCTGGCCGGCATGGCCTCGACGCCCTCCTGCTACCTGCCCGAGACCTTCACCAACTACAACAAGGCCTCCATGGTCTATTCCTACGACCAGGAGAAGGCCAAGTCCCTCATCGCCGAGGCCGGCATCACGCCGGGCGCCATCACCCTGCGCACCACCGACAACGACCAGGTCGTCGCCATGTCCACGCAGATCAAGAACGACCTCGACGCCCTGGGCTTCGACGTCTCGATCCAGACCGACACCTCCGCGGCGACCTACGCCGCCATCGACGGCGGCGAGGCCTACGACCTCCTGCTCGCCCCCGGTGACCCCAGCTGCTTCGGTGCCGACCCCGACCTGCTGCTCAACTGGTGGTACGGCAACAACACCTGGATGCAGAAGCGCTGCGTTTGGAACGACTCCCCCGAGTTCGCGAAGCTCCACGAGCTGATGGACCAGGCCCTCTCCCAGACCGGCGACGAGCAGCAGAAGACCTGGAACCAGTGCTTCGACCTCATCTCCGAGAACGTTCCCCTGTATCCCGTCCTGCAGGTCCAGACCACGACCGGCTCCTGGCGTGACACCGCCAACGGCGACGGCACCAAGGTCTCCAGCGACTTCAAGGGCATCGGGACCACGGGCATCTCGCTGATCGGCGTCTCCACCACGAAGTAGTCGGCTCCGTCCCAACAGGCAGCGCGAGGGTAGGGCCCGGGCTTCAGGTACTGCCCGGGCCCTACCTCCTTGGAGCTGCCACGTCCTGACCGCACAGCGTTCGGAAAGGGGAGAGGCCACGTGAACAACCTCCTGCGCCTCATCGGACGGCGATTGGTGGCGCTGCCCATCATGGCCCTCGGCGTCACGATCCTCGTGTTCTTCCTCATGTCGTTCTCCAAGGTCGACCCGGCCTACAACGCGCTCGGCGAGAGCGCCACGCCGGAGGCGGTGGCCCAGTACCACGCCGACCACGGCCTGGACGACCCGTTGCCCACCCGCTACCTCCGCTACATGGGAGGGCTCCTCCACGGTGACCTCGGGAGCTACGGCGCCTCGAACTACTCCGTCGGCGAGCGCGTGGCCAAGGCCCTGCCCGTCACCATGCAGCTCACCTTCATCGGCCTGATCCTGGGTGCCATCGTGTCCTTCCTCCTGGGAGTGCTCGCCGCGCTCTACCGCGACGGATGGCCCGACCAGCTGATCCGCGTGCTCTCCATCGCCGGCCTCGCCACGCCCTCGTTCTGGCTGGCGGTCCTCATGATCCTGCTCTTCTCGTCGATGATGCACGTGCTGCCCGCCTCGGGCCCGCTGCCCAACTTCTTCGCCAACCCCGGCGGCTATGCCGCGCGCATGCTCATGCCCGCCGTGGCCCTCGCCTTCCCGCTCACCGGCCAGATGACCCGCATCGTGCGCACCGCCATGGTCGAGGAGCTCGACAAGGACTACGTCAAGACCGCGAAGGGCGCCGGGCTTCCCCAGGCCGTCGTCATCGGTCGCAACGTCCTGCGCAACGCCCTCATCACGCCTGTCACCACGCTGGGCCTCAAGATCGGCTACCTCATGGGCGGCGCCGTGGTCATCGAGACCATCTTCAACCTGCCCGGCATGGGCATGGCGATCCTCGAGGGCATCCAGGGCAACGAGACGAACCTGGTCCAGGGCGTCGTCATCGTCGTCGCGCTGTCGTTCATCGTGATCAACATCGTGGTCGACATGCTCTACCTCCTCATCAACCCCAGGATCAGGACGGTGTAGCCATGCTGACTCAGAGAAAAGAACAGGCCGAGAAGCTCGAGCAGGCCGCCGCGGGCGGCGCTCGCCTCGGCGGCTGGAAGAAGATGAGCGTCGGCTCCAAGGTCTCGCTCGTCCTGCTCGTCCTGGTGGCCCTCTCGGCCATCCTCGCCGCGGTCCTCTCTCCCTATGACCCGGTCGAGATCTTCACCGCGCGCCAGGCTCCCGGCGGCGGCTTCATCTTCGGCACCGACGACAAGGGGCGCGACATCCTGAGCCGCATGCTCTACGGCGGCCGCTACTCGCTGGTCATCGGCTTCGGCGCCACCCTCATGGCGCTGGTCTGCGGCTCCGTCATCGGCGCCATCGCCGCGGTCTCGCGCAAGTGGGTGTCCGAGGTGATCATGCGCGTCCTGGACATCATCATGTCCTTCCCCGGCATCGCGCTCGCGGCCGTGTTCGTGTCCATCTTGGGCAACAGCATCGGCTCGATCATCTTCTCCATCGGCTTCATGTACACGCCCCAGATCGCCCGCATCGTGCGCGCTAACATAGTGAGCGAGTACGGAGAGGACTACGTGCGCGCGGTCATCGTCTCCGGCGCCCGCGCCCCCTGGATTCTGATCAGGCACGTCCTGCGCAACTGCATCGCGCCGATCATGGTATTCACCGTGACCCTCGTGGCCGACGCCATCATCTTCGAGGCCTCCCTCACCTTCATAGGGGCCGGCATCCAGGAGCCCACCCCCACCTGGGGCAACATCCTGGCCGACGCCCGCGGTGGCGTGCTCGCGGGCCGTTGGTGGCAGGCGCTCTTCCCGGGCATGGCCATCATGGTCACCTGCCTCGCGCTCAACATCCTCTCCGAGGGCCTCACCGACGCCATGGCCGCCGCCCCCGGCGCCCCCGTCGACGCGGACAACTCCGAGAGCCGCCGTGCCGACGACATCCTGGCCTCCAATCCCGTCAAGGCCTACGAGGAGCAGGCGGAGGCGCTGGGTCGCAGGCTCGGTGCGCTGCGCGAGGTCGAGCTCGCCCGCGACGACCGCCACGTCCCCGACTACTCCGTGGAGCCCCTGCTGCAGGTCAAGGACCTCTGCATCAGCTTCCTCTCGCACGGTGACGTCCAGGTCGTGGACCACGTCAGCTTCGACGTGCGCCCCGGCCAGTGCATGGCCCTGGTGGGCGAGTCGGGCTGCGGCAAGTCCATCACCACCAAGACGATCATGAACCTCGTGGACCCCAAGGAGACGGTCACGGGCCAGCTCATCTACAAGGGCCAGGACCTGCTCAAGCTCAGCTCCGAGGAGCATCGCAAGCTCCTGGGCACCGAGATCGCCATGGTCTACCAGGACGCGCTCTCGTCCCTGAACCCCTCCATGCTCATCTCGACGCAGATGAAGCAGCTCACCGACCGAGGTGGGACCCGCTCCGCGGAGGAGCTGCTCGAGCTCGTAGGCCTCGATCCCAAGCGCACCCTCGAGTCCTACCCGCACGAACTGTCGGGCGGCCAGCGCCAGCGCGTGCTCATCGCCATGGCGCTCACCCGCGACCCGTCGCTGGTCATCTGCGACGAGCCCACCACGGCCCTGGACGTCACCGTCCAGAAGCAGGTCATCAAGCTCCTGAACGACCTCCAGGCAAAGCTGGGCTTCGCCATGGTCTTCGTGAGCCACGACCTCGCCCTGGTGGCCGAGGTGGCGTCCGAGATCACCGTCATGTACGCCGGCCAGGTCATCGAGCAGGCGCCGACCAAGGAGCTGCTCTGCAACCCCGTCCACGAGTACACCCGCGGGCTCCTGGGGTCGGTCCTCTCCATCGAGGAGGGCGCCCGTGACGGGAGCCGCCTGCACCAGGTGCCCGGCTCGGTCCCCTCGCCCGAGGACTTCCCGCGCGGCGACCGCTTCGCCCCGCGCTCCAGCCATCCCACGCTGGGCCTGGACGTGCACCCCGTCATCAAGAGCCTGCCGGGATGCGCCAACCACCGCTTCTCGGAGCTGCCCGACGACTATCTGAGGCAGAACGGGCTCGTTCCCTATCTAGACACCCTCAAGGAGGTGAGGTAGGTGGCCGACCAGAAGGAACCCATCATCTTCCTCGATGACATCTCCGTTACCTTCCGCACCCGCACGGGATCCATCCTCCACCCCAACCTGGTCCATGCGGTCCAGGGCGTGACCATCAAGCTCATGCCGGGCGAGACCATAGGAATCGTGGGCGAGTCGGGCTGCGGCAAGTCCACCACGGCCAACGTCATGTGCGGCCTGCAGTCGCCGACCTCCGGCCACGTCTACTTCCAGGGGACGGACGTCACGAAGCGCACGGCGGACCTGCGCAAGAAGATAGGCCGCGTCGTCTCGGTCGTCTTCCAGGACCCCGCCACGGCCCTCAACCCGCGCATGGTCGTCCGCGACCAGCTGCAGGACCCGCTGCTGGTGCACAAGGTGGGGGCGTCCGCCGACCAGGAGAGGCGCATCAACGAGCTCGTGGAGCTCGTGGGCCTGCCCAAGAGCGCGCTGCGCGCCCTGCCGGGTCAGCTCTCGGGCGGGCAGCGCCAGCGCGTCGCCATCGCCCGCGCCATGTCGCTCAACCCCTCGGCGATCATCGCCGACGAGCCCACCTCTGCCCTCGACGTGTCCGTGCGCGCCCAGATCCTCAACCTGCTCACCGACCTCAAGAGCGAGCTGGGGCTCTCGATGATCTTCATCAGCCACGACATCCAGACGGTCCGCTACATCTCCGACCGAATCATTGTCATGAACCACGGGCAGATCATGGAGCAGGGTCCGGCGCAGCAGGTGTTCAACGACCCCCAGGACGAGTACACCAAGACGCTCCTCGGGGCGGCACCGTCGCTCTTGCACCCCAAGATAGGTCGCTAGCAGCGAGCGCCCCGTCTGGCCGCGTGCCGGGCGGGGCGCGTCTCTCATGCGCGTCGCAGAGGACTAAGATGTGCCATCGTGCCCGGGCTTCCGGGCAGGCAGAGAGAAAAGGGTAGCCACATGTCAGACTTCAAGATCCGCGGCGTCGTGCCGCCCGTCGTCGTCCCCGACACCGAGGACCGCAGGCTGGACGTAGCCTCCTTCGAGCGCTCCATCGACCGCATGATCGACGCGGGCGTGGACGGCCTCTTCTTCCTGGGCTCCTCGGGAGAGGTGGTCTTCTCCACCGACGAGAGGCGCAACGAGGTCGTGCGCGAGGCGGTGCGCATCGTCGACCACCGCGTGCCCGTCCTGGTGGGCATCATCGACACCGAGACCGAGCGCGTGATCGAGCATGGCAGGCGCGCCCAGGAGCTGGGCGCCGACGCCCTCGTTGCCACCGCGCCCTTCTACGCCCTGGGCGGCATGGCAGACGTCGAGGAGCACTTCCGCGTCCTCCACGAGGAGCTCGACCTGCCCGTCTTCGCCTACGACATCCCCGTCTGCGTGCACACCAAGCTCCCCTGGAAGCTCCTGGCCAGGCTGGGGGCGGAGGGGGTGCTCGCGGGCGTCAAGGACTCCTCGGGCGACGACATCTCGTTCCGCTACCTCTGCCAGGAGAACGAGAGGCTGGGCCATCCCCTGAGCCTGCTCACCGGCCACGAGATTGTGGTCGACGGGGCCTACCTCTCGGGGGCCGACGGGTCCGTCCCCGGCCTGGCGAACGTCGAGCCCCACGGCTACGTGCGCATGTGGAGGGCCGCCGAGGCGGGCGACTGGGCCACGGTCAAGGCCGAGCAGGACAAGCTCAACGAGCTCAGCCACATCTTCGACGTCACCACCGGCGTCCAGGGCTTCGGCGGCGGCGTGGGCGCCTTCAAGACCGCCCTCATGCTCATGGGCGTGTACGAGTCCAACCAGATGCCCCGCCCGGTCAAGGCGCTCGAGGGCACCAACGTCGAGGCCATCCGCTCGGTGCTCGTGAGCTGTGGCCTCCTCGAGGCCTAGGCGAGAGGCGGCTCCCGCCCGAAGACGCAAGCCCGGGCGCGCTTGCGACGACGGCGCGCCCGCACCCCAGGAAGGAGTCCCATGGCAGCAGAGGCCAAGCGCGTCATCGCGCTCGACATCGGAGGCACCAAGATCGCCTCGGCCCTCGTGACGCTCCGCGCGGGCGAGGCGCCCCTCATCGAGCACTATGGCAAGGTTCCCACCGAGGCCAAGCTCGGTGGGCAGAGGGTGCTCGGGAACGCCATCGAATCCGCCCGTCGCGTCGCGGAGGTGGCGGGCGGCGGGCTGGACGGCATCGGCGTCTCGAGCGCGGGCGTCATCGACCCCGCGACGGGAGACGTCACCTACGCGAACGAGATCATGCCCGGCTGGGGCGGCACCCACCTGGGAGCCGAGCTCGCGCGCGAGCTCGGACTTCCCGCCCGCGTCCTGAACGACGTGCACGCCCATGCCCTGGGCGAGGCGCGCTGGGGCGGTGGCAGGGACGCCTCGAGCTGCCTGGTCGTCGCCGTGGGCACCGGCATCGGCGGTGCCTTCGTGCTGGGCGGTCACATCCTCCTGGGAGCCCACAACGAGGCGGGCCACGTGGGCCACGTGAGCTGCTCCGACGCCACCGGAGTCCCCTGCTCCTGTGGGGCGACGGGTCACCTCGAGCCCATCGCCGCAGGTCCCGGCATCATCGAGCGCTACCTCGAGCTGGGCGGCGATGCCACCCAGGCGGACGGCAGCCCCATGGACGGGGCCGAGATAGACCGCCGCGCGGCACGGGGCGACCAGGCCGCAAGGGACGCCGAGGTGCGCTCCGGCCATGCGATAGGCGAGGTCCTGGGCAGCATGTGCAACATGCTCGACCCCGACTGCGTCATACTCTCGGGCTCCGTCGCCCAGTGCGGGCCCGCCTGGCACGATGCCATGGAGCGTGGCTGGCACGAGGCGGTCATGCCGCCCGTGGCATCCACGCCCGTCCGCTCGGGCGAGCTGGGCGGCAACGCGCCCCTCATCGGCGCCGCCGAGAACGTAGTCCGCTCGGGCTACGCCGAGTTCGAGTAGGCAACGAGGGGGCCGTGCGAGGAGCGCGGCCCCACGTCTGGAGGTAGAAATGGAAGTCTCGCCCCTGGTCCAGTCGCTCAAGGGAAGGCTCGTCGTGAGCGTCCAGGCCTATCCCGGGGAGCCCCTGCGGCATCCCGAGACCATGGCCCAGATGGCGGAGGCCTGCGAGCAGGGTGGCGCCGCCGCCATCCGCTGCCAGGGCCTCTCTGACATCGCCGCCATCAAGGGCAGGGTCCAGGTGCCCGTCATCGGCCTCTGGAAGGAGGGGCACGAGGGCGTATACATCACGCCGACCCTGCGCCATGCCGTCGCCTGCATCAACGCCGGCGCGGACGTCGTCGCCATAGACGCCACCGACCGGCCCCGTCCCGACGGGAGGACCTTCGCCCAGACGGTGGCGGACCTTCGCGCCCAGTGCGAGACCCTCGTCATGGCCGACTGCATGACCATCGGCGACATACGCAACGCGGTGGCCGTCGGCTGCGACCTCGTGTCCACGACCCTCTCGCACAACAAGGCCGCCATCGACACCACCATGGACGACGGGCCCGACCTCCCGCTCCTGAGGCAGGCCACCGAGGAGTTCCCAGGCCTTCCCATCATCTGCGAGGGCCACGTGCACACGCCGGCGGACGCGGCGGCGGCCATCGGCGCCGGCGCCTGGGCCGTGGTCGTGGGGACGGGCATCACGCACCCCACGAGCCTCACCAAGTGGTTTCGCGCCGCGGTGGAGGGATGAGTCGGGGCCCTCGGGTCAGTTGCGGACTTCTCGCGTCTCAGGGTCCGCAGCTGACCTCCTGCTGGCGCGAGCCAGGCAGGGGTCTGGCCTGCCCTGGGCGCGCGTCGCAAACGGTTCGTTCGCGTGGGACGTCTAGCCGTACAATCAGGTGAGTCCGCAGCGCGGGCGGGGGAGGACCCCGCCCGCACCCCGTAGAGGGAGGGTCCATGGGAGCCGCAGTCAAGCCAAACGTGACCATCGACGACTGGGACAAGCTCGACGTCCGCGTGGGTCTGATCGAGCGCGTCGAGGACGTCAGGGGCTCCAAGAAGCTCGTTGCCCTCCACGTCGACTTCGGTGACTTCAAGCGCACCATCCTCACGGGGATGAGGGAGGAGCGCGAGGACTGCAGGGCGATTGAGGGGACCAAGACCCTCTTCCTCGTCAACATGGCGCCGCGCAGGATGGCAGGCATGCTGAGCGAGGGCATGCTCCTGGACATCGGCTACGAGGACGGCATCCCCTCGGTCCTCGCGACGCTCGAGAGGGACGTGCCCTCGGGCACGAGGCTCTGCTAGCCATGACCAACAGCAGCCAGCGCATGAGGGACGCCGCCGCGGCGGACCGCGTCCCCGACATCGTGGTGATCACCGGGATGTCGGGCAGCGGGCGCACCCAGGCCCTGCACGTCTTCGAGGATATGGGCTACTACTGCATCGACAACCTCCCTCCCCGCCTCGTCCTGGACCTCGCCCGCGTGGTGGGCATCAACGCCAACACCGGCCGTCACCTGGCCGTCACCTGCGACCTCAGGAGCCAGGGGCTCTTCGACGAGGTCACCGACGCGCTGGCGCAGCTCCGTGACCACGAGCTCAGCGTCAAGACCCTCTTCCTCGACTGCTCGGACGAGGTGCTGCTGCGCCGCTACGACGAGACCCGTCGCCGTCACCCCATCGCCCAGGAGGGCGAGACGACCGTTGCCGCCATAGCCCGCGAGCGCGCCGCGCTCGCGCCCATCCGCGACGAGTCCGACCTGGTCATCGACACGAGCCGCCTGCGCACGAACGCCCTGCGCAGCCGCATCAGGCACGCATTCTCGGAGCTCGACGAGCAGCAGCTCCTGGACGTGAGCGTCTTCAGCTTCGGCTTCAAGCACGGGCTCCCCGCCGAGGCCGACCTCATGATTGACGTGCGCTTCCTGCCCAACCCCTTCTACGACCCCGCCATGCGCGAGCTCACCGGCAACGACGCCCTGGTCACCGACTTCGTCATGCAGAACAAGGTGACGGCGGACTTCATGGTCGCCTGGAAGCGCCTCCTGGACGTGGCGATGCCGGGCTACGTGGCCGAGGGCAAGACCCAGCTCTCCATCGCCGTGGGCTGCACGGGCGGCCAGCATCGTTCCGTGGCCATCGCCAACGCGACTGCAGCCTACCTCACGGGGCAGGGCTACCGCGTCTCGCTTTCGCACCGCGACCTCCCCCTCGCCAACCGGAGGCCCTGATGGGCCTCGCGACGGTGCGGCACGGGGGTCGGTCGCAGCCCGCGCGCGTGGCCACTCTCGCCTGCGGGGGTGATGGGACATGTCGTTCACCGCGCAGGTGAAGGACGAGCTGTCGCGCGTGGAGGGGGAGTGCCCGCTCTGCGCCTACGCCCAGCTCTCGGCCATAACGCGCATCTGCGGCACGCTCTCCTTCAGGGGTCCGGGGCGCTACTCGATCCGCGTCTCGACCGAGACCGGCGCCGTGGCGCGCACCATGATCAAGCTCACCCACGAGCTCTTCGACCTCGAGACGCCTCTCACCGTGCGCCGCTCCAACCTGCACAAGGCCCGCAACTACCTCATAGAGATCCCCGAGCAGCGCGAGCTCGAGGCCGACCTCGTCCGCCTGGGCATCCTCCTGCCGGGCCGCGGCCTCGCGCCGGGCATCCCCTGGCAGCTCCTGCGCTCGGACCACTGCAGGCGCGCCTTCGTGCGCGGGGCCTTCATGGCCGGGGGTTTCATCGCGGACCCCAGGGGCGACTTCCACCTCGAGGTCGCGGTCACGGGCGAGGAGTTCGCCCGCGAGCTCGCCGACGTCCTGGAGGACCTGGGGGTCTCCGCCCGCCTCAACCGCCGACGCGGCTCCTTTGCGATCTACCTCAAGAGCTTCGACGAGATAGCCCGCCTCCTCGACGCCATGGGCGCGCGCCGCTCCACCCTCCTCGTCGACAAGGTGCGGCGCATGAAGTCGCTCAAGAACGACGTCAACCGCCGCGTCAACGCCGAGATGGCCAACCAGGCCCGCTCGACCGGTGCCGCGGCGGACCAGCTGGGCCTCATCGACCAGGCGGAGCGCGAGCCCGGGCTGCGCGCGCTGCCGCCGGCGGTGAGGGAGTTCTGCGCCCTCAGGAGGGCGCATCCCGAGAAGTCGCTGGCGGATCTCGGCGCCATGGCCGAGCCGCCGGCATCCAAGTCGGCCATGTACCATCGCCTCCTGCGCCTCCAGAAGATCGTGGGGGAGTCGCAGGGGGCGTAGCGCGTGCCCGTATGGGCGAGAGTTGCCCTGGCCACGGCACCTAACGAGGAGCGCGAGCGCGGCGTAGCGCGCGCCCGTGGGCGAGAGTCGCCCCCGTCCCGCCTGGAAGGTCCCTGCCGGCGCGCCGGACACGGCGGCGGGCCCGGGTACCTCTCGCCTGGCCATTCCAAATGCACCCCGAACAGTGGCCAACCGTGGGCGCGCCTCCAAATTCACCCCCATTTGGCTTTGGGCGACCGAGTTGCAGTTTTGTGGGTAAAATAGGGGTGTGCTTGTAAGAGTGTTGGCCACTCCCGAGGAACGGCCTCGGTTGGCCTCGCGAAAGGAGAAAGCATGGCAGTCAAGGTTGCTATCAACGGCTTCGGACGTATCGGTCGCCTCGCGTTCCGCCAGATGTTTGGCCACGAGGGCTCCGAGATCGTCGCCATCAACGACCTCACCTCGCCCGATATGCTCGCGTACCTCCTGAAGTACGATTCCACCCAGGGCAACTACGCCCGTGACCACAAGGTCGAGTCCACCGAGGATGCCATCATCGTCGATGGCAAGAAGATTACCATCTACAAGGAGGCGGACGCCAACAACCTGCCTTGGGGCGAGCTCGGCGTCGACGTCGTCCTCGAGTGCACCGGCTTCTACACCTCCAAGGCCAAGGCGCAGGCCCACATTAACGCGGGCGCCAAGAAGGTCGTCATCTCCGCCCCCGCCGGTAACGACCTGCCCACCATCGTCTTCAACGTCAACCACGAGCAGCTGACCGCCGACGACAACATCATCTCCGCCGCCTCCTGCACCACCAACTGCCTCGCCCCCATGGCCAAGGGCCTGAACGACTTCGCCCCCATCGTCAGCGGCATCATGACCACCATCCACGCCTTCACCGGCGACCAGATGGTCCTCGACGGCCCCCAGCGCAAGGGCAACAAGCGTCGCTCCCGCGCGGCCTCCGAGAACATCGTCCCCAACTCCACCGGCGCCGCCAAGGCCATCGGCTTGGTGCTCCCCGAGCTCAACGGCAAGCTCATCGGTGCCGCCCAGCGCGTCCCGACGCCGACCGGCTCCCTCACCAACCTCTATGCCGTCGTTGACAAGAAGGTCACCGTCGACGAGGTCAACGCTGCCATGAAGGCCTACGCCGAGACCATCCCCGAGACCTTCGGCTACAACGAGGACGAGATCGTCTCCCGCGACATCGTCGGCGAGACCCACGGCTCGATCTTCGACGCCACCCAGACCATGGTCCAGGACCTCGGCAACGGCCAGAGCCTCGTCCAGGTCACCTCTTGGTACGACAACGAGAACTCCTACACCTCTCAGATGGTCCGCACCATCAAGTACTTCGAGAAGTTCGTTGCCTAGCCACTAGGCACCCTCGGTTTTGCAGGGGCGCGGCCGCTGGCCCACGGGTCGCAGCCGCGCCCCTTTCTTGCACGGAGTCGCATCGATCGCCGCAGCAGAAGGAGTGAGCATGGCTTTTACCAAGAAGACCGTCCGCGACGTGGACGTCGACGGCAAGCGCGTCATCATGCGCGTCGACTTCAACGTCCCCCTGAAGGATGGCGTCGTCACCGATGACACGCGCGTCCGCGCCGCCATCCCCACCATCAAGTACCTCAAGGAGCATAACGCCGGCATCGTCCTCATGAGCCACCTCGGACGTCCCAAGGGTGACGGTCCCGAGCCCGAGCTCTCGCTGAAGCCTGCCGCAGACAAGCTCGCCGAGCTCACCGGATACGAGGTCAAGTTCGTGGACGACACCTACGGCGAGAAGGCGGCCGCCGCCGTCGCCGAGGTCAAGCCCGGTGACATCCTGGTCCTCGAGAACGTCCGCTTCCTCAAGGCCGAGAAGAAGAACGACCCCGAGGTCGCCAAGAAGCTCGCCTCCTATGGCGACATCTTCGTCCTCGACGCCTTCGGCACCGCCCACCGCGCCCAGGGCTCCGTCGTCGGCCCGGCCGAGTTCATCCCCGCCGTCGCCGGCTTCCTGCTCGAGAAGGAGGTCGACACCCTGACCTCGATCTTCGCCGAGCCCGAGCGCCCCTTCGTCGCCATCGTGGGCGGCTCCAAGGTCTCCAGCAAGATCGGCGTCCTCGACCACCTCATCGACTCCGCCGACACCCTCATCATCGGCGGCGGCATGGCCTACACCTTCTTCCTGGCCAAGGGCTACAGCGTGGGCACCTCCCTCAAGGAGGAGGACTGGATCGAGCGCGCGGGCGAGATGCTGAAGAAGGCCGAGGCCAAGGGCTGCAAGATTCTGCTTCCCGTCGACAACGTGGTCGCCGACCACTTCGGCGAGGACGCCACGGGCGAGGTCGTCGACTCCGACAAGATTCCCGACGACCGCATGGGCATGGACATCGGGCCCAAGACCGTCGAACTCTACTGCGAGGCCGTCAAGGCCGCCAAGACCGTCTTCTGGAACGGCCCCATGGGCGTCTTCGAGATGGACCAGTTCGCCAAGGGCACCGAGGCCGTCGCCCGTGCCATCGCGGACTCCGACTGCACGTCCATCATCGGCGGCGGTGACTCCGTCGCGGCAATCAACAAGTTTGGCCTGGCCGACAAGATGAGCTGGATCTCCACTGGCGGCGGCGCCTCCATGGAGCTCGTCGAGGGCAAGGCCCTTCCCGGAGTGGAGGCGCTTCTCGATGCGTAACAGGATGATCGCCGGCAACTGGAAGATGAACAAGAGCTACTCCGAGGGCGTCGTCCTGGCTCAGGGCCTGGCCCGCGAGCTCGAGGGCGGCACGGGAGACGTCGACGTCGTCGTCTGCCCCCCGACGGTCGACCTCAAGGGCGTCGCAACCGTCATCGAGCAGGAGAGCGCGCCCTTCTCGCTTGGCGCCCAGAACGCCTACTTCGAGGAGTCTGGCGCCTACACCGGAGAGACCGCTCCCTCGATGTTGACCGACATCGGCGCGACCTACTGCATCATCGGCCACTCCGAGCGTCGCGGCTACTTCGGCGAGACCGACGAGGACATTAACAAGAAGGCCAAGGCCCTGATGGCCCATGGCATCGTGCCCATCAGCTGCTGCGGCGAGTCCCTCGAGGTCCGCGAGGCGGGCAAGCACGTCGAGTTCGTCGTGGACCAGATCAAGAAGGACACCGAGAACCTCGTCATCGACGATCCTTCGAAGTACGTCGTCGCCTACGAGCCCATCTGGGCCATCGGCACCGGCAAGACCGCCACGGCCGACGACGCCCAGGAGGTCTGTGGCGCCATCCGCAAGACCCTGGCCGAGGTCTTCGGCCAGGAGGTGGCCGACGGCATCCGCGTGCTCTACGGCGGCTCCGCCAAGCCCGAGAACGTGGCCGGTTTCCTCGAGAAGGAGGACGTGGACGGCGCGCTCGTCGGTGGCGCGTCCCTCAAGGCGGACTCCTTCGCCGCCATGGTCAAGGCGGCCATGTAGGGGGACGGTCCCTCTCGCCCAAGGAGACCTGGGCCCCGGCACGGAGGTGTTGGGGCCCATTTTTTGTGGGCGGGACCGACGCGCGTGGGGCGAGCGTCGGCAGGCTTGGGGCTGCCGTCGATTCTATGGCAGTTGGTAACGGCCTTGACTCATGTGGTAAGCTAACCAATCGATGTAGTTGCACCATCCGTGGGCACATAAAAAGGAGCACTTCGTGGGCGTTCTGAACACCATCCTTCTGGTCATCCTGGCACTCTCGGCCGTCCTGACGGTCATCCTCATCCTCATGCACTCCGGGAAGGGGACCGGGGTCTCGGACATGATCGCCTCCTCCATGTACAACTCGGCCGCCGGCTCGGGGGTCTGGGAGAAGAACCTCGACCGCCTCACCGTCATCACCGCGGTCGTCTTCGGTGTCACCGTCTGCGTCATGGCGTTGACCTTCCCGCTGGGCACCATCTAGGCTCTTGCGCGCACGGCCCGTCTTCCGCCCCTGGGCGCGTGGACGGGCCGTTATCTCTGCCGCGTCTCGTGCCGTGGTAGGATTTTGCACGTTGTGTTCTTGCGTGCCCTGGCTCCCGGCCCACCCGAGGCCCGACGCGAAGGCATGCTGCTTGCGCCTCTGGCTGGGCGGACGTGCCGCCACGGAAGCGCATTCTGCAGAAGAGGGACGTGGTCGCATCGCCGTCGCGTCCTCGTGCGCCCCCGGGGCGCGCGAAGCGAAGTGAGGAGCGTCCATGGCGCGATTCGTCGGGTACATAGCCAAGCGTGTGGCGAGCTACATAGTCATGATCTTCGTGGCGACCTCGCTCACGTACTTCCTGGCATCGGCCTTCATGAGCCCGCGATCCAACTACGAGTCCCGCACTCCCAGGCCACCGCAGGAGTCCATTGAGGCGTCGCTCGACGCCACCAACCTCAACGACAAGACCCCCATCCTCCAGCGCTACCAGAGGTGGCTGGGCGGCATCGTCACCAGGTGGGACTGGGGTCAGACGCCCACCGGCGTCTCGGTGAACGAGGAGATGTCCTCGCGCATCGGCGCCTCTGTGGAGCTGATGTCGCTCGCCACCATCATCTCCATCGTGGTGGGCGTGAGCCTGGGCGTGTACACCGCCCAGCGGCAGTACCAGTGGCAGGACCGCTTCCTGGGCGGCATGGCCTCGCTCTTCATGGTTATCCCCACCGTCGTCCTGGCCATCCTCATCGTGTTCGCGGCCATCGAGATAAACCAGGCGGCGGGGTCGCGCCTCTTCTACGTGACGGGCCTCTCCAGCTACGAGGGCGGCAATCCCCTCATGACCTTCCTCGACTTCCTCCAGCACATCCTGCTGCCCACCGTGGTGCTCACCATCATCAGCTCCGTGGGCTACCACCTGGGCCAGCGCACCTACCTCCTGGACGAGATGCACGCCGACTACGTGCGCACCGCCCGCGCGAAGGGCCTCACCAAGAAGCAGGCCATCCGCAAGCACGCCCTGCGCGCCTCGCTCATCCCCACGGCCGTCTCGGTGGCCTTCTCCATCGCCGGCATCTTCACGGGCGCCGTCATGACCGAGAAGATCTTTGCCATCCACGGCCTGGGCGAGTACTTCATCAACTGCATCAACAACAACAACATCCATGGCGCCGTGGCCGTCGCGGCGTTCAGCGGGGCCTGCACGCTCGTGGGCGCGCTCCTGGCGGACCTCTTCGCCGCCGCGCTCGACCCCCGCATCAAGATGAGCTAAGGAGAGCGCGATGTCAGACGAAATCAGGCAGGACGCTCCCCAGGCGGAGGGCGACGCACGGCAGGCCGGCGACGGGGAGGGCAGGCAGCTCACCAACGCCGAGCTCGAGCTCCTCGCCGACAAGATGGGCGGCTCCGGCGGCGAGGTCAAGCGCATAGGCTACCTCTCGCTCATCGGCAGGCGCTTCGTGCGCCAGCGCAGCGCCATGGTGGGGCTGGTGATCCTCGTCCTGCTGGTGCTGATGGCCATCTTCGGTCCCCACGTCACCCCCTTCACCTACACCGACCCGGACTTCACCTCCCTCAACGTGCCGCCCAACGCCACGCACTGGTTTGGCACCGACGGCGGCGGCTTCGACCTCTTCGCCTGCGTGGTGCACGGCCTGGGCCGCTCCCTCGTCATCGGCGTCATCTACTCGGTGCTCACCACCGTCATCGCGGCCGTGGTGGGAACCTCCATCGCCTACGTGCGCGGCGTCCCCGAGAAGATCGGCATGTGGTTCCTGGACATGCTGCTCATCATCCCGAGCTTCCTCCTCGTAGCCATGGTCGTCCGCGCCGCCAGCGGCACCCAGGGCTGGGTCACGCTCATCGTGGGCCTCACCGCCTTCGGCTGGATCGGCTACGCCCGAACCCTGCGCACCATGGCCCTCTCGCTGCGCGAGCGCGACTACGTGCGCGCCGCCAAGTACATGGGCGTGTCCCCCTTCAAGACCATCGTGCGCCACCTCATCCCCAACCTGGGCTCCATCCTCATCCTGGACACCGTGCTGGGCGTGATAGGCGGCATCAACTCCGAGACCGCCTACAGCTTCCTGGGCCTGGGCATCAAGGCCCCCGACACCTCGCTGGGCTACCTGCTGAGCCAGGGCTCCTCCGCAATGCTCTCGGCCCCCTGGATCGTCCTCATCCCCTCCGCCGTGCTGATCGTGCTCTGCGTGAGCATGCAGCTCATCGGCGACGGCCTGCGCGACGCCATCGACCCGTACTCGCGCGCCGCGGGAAGCGTCGAGGACGAGGCCGAGCAGGAGGAGGCACCGGAGCCCGCGGGCAACTAACGCCAGCACGCGGCGCGGTGCCCCGCCGGGTGCCGTCCGCCAACCCCAAGACACGTTACGGAGCGAGATATGGCCGAGAAGGCAAACGACAGCACGAGGGGCACGTGGGTTCCCCAGGACGACGTGATTCGCTACGAGCTCCTCGAGGGCAACGGCCCCAAGGGCGCGCCCCAGGGCGACCCCATCATGAGCGTGCGCAACCTCAAGGTCTCCTTCGCCACCGAGGCCGGCAGGGTCGACGCCGTCCGCGGGGTCAACTTCGACCTGTGGCGCGGGCGCACCTTGGGCATCGTCGGCGAGTCGGGCTCGGGCAAGTCGGTCACCGCCCTCTCGCTCATCGGGCTCCTGGACGACAACGCCAAGGTGGGCGGCTCCGTCAAGTTCGACGGCGAGGAGCTCGTGGGCAAGTCGGACGAGCAGATGGCGGCCTTCCGCGGCAAGTCCATCTCGATGATTTTCCAGGACCCCCTGAGCGCCCTCACGCCCATGTTCACCATCGGCGAGCAGCTCGAGGAGACCCTCCTCATCCACAATCCGCAGATGGGCAAGCAGGAGCTCCGCGCGCGCTGCGTCGAGCTCCTGCGCATGGTGGGTATCACCAATCCCGAGGAACGCCTGGACGCCTACCCGCACGAGTTCTCGGGCGGCATGCGCCAGCGCGTGGTCATCGCCATCGCCATCGCCAACGACCCCGACGTGATCATCGCCGACGAGCCCACCACGGCCCTCGACGTGACCATCCAGGCCCAGATTCTGGACGTCCTGGCCGTGGCCCAGCGCGAGACGGGCGCCGCCGTCGTGCTGATCACCCACGACCTGGGGGTCATCGCCGGTACCGCAGACGACGTCCTGGTGATGTATGCCGGGCGTGCCGTCGAGCGCGCGAGCATCGACACCATCTTCGACCAGCCCTCGCAGCCCTACACCATGGGCCTTTTGGGCGCCGTGCCCAAGCCCCACGTGGCGGCCGAGCATCGCCTGGTCCCCATCAAGGGCAACCCGCCCTCGCTGGCCGCCATCCCCAAGGGCTGCCCCTTCTCCCCCCGCTGCCCGATGGCGAGCGGGAAGTGCTTTGAGGTCGAGCCCGTCCTCGAGCCCTTCGACGCCGCCGAGGGCCACCTCGTCAGCTGCCACAAGCTCGCGGAGATCCGCGAGCGCCACCTGAGCTTCCAGGAGGTCTACCCCGAGCTCGAGCCCCTGCCCGCAAAGTGGGCGGAGGTCCCCCGCGACCAGCGCCCGGTGGTCCTCGAGGTCAAGGACCTGGTGAAGACCTTCCCGATCCAGGGCAAGGGCCTCATCCGCCGCGACCGGGGCACCATGTGCGCGGTCGACCACGTGAGCTTCAAGATCCACGAGGGCGAGACGCTTGCGTTGGTGGGCGAGTCAGGCTCCGGCAAGTCCACCACCCTCATGCAGATCATGGACCTCGTGAGGCCCGAGCGCGGCAGCATCGAGGTGCTGGGCCGCGACATCGCGACCCTGCGCAACAACCGCGAGAGGCGCGAGCTCAGGCGCGACCTGCAGGTCATCTTCCAGGACCCCATGAGCTCGCTTGACCCCCGCATGCCCATCTACGACGTGCTGGCCGAGCCCCTGCGCGCGCAGAGGTGGTCCGCGAAGGACATCAACTCCCGCATCGGCGAGCTGATGCACCTCGTCGGCATCAACCCGGACTACGTCGACCGCTTCCCCAGCCAGTTCTCCGGCGGCCAGCGCCAGCGCATCGCCATCGCCCGCGCCCTGGCCACGCGCCCCAAGATCCTCCTGCTCGACGAGCCCATCGCCTCCCTGGACGTCTCGATCCAGGCCGGCATCATCAACCTGCTCGAGGACCTGCAGGTGCAGCTCAAGATCTCGTACCTCTTCGTCGCCCACGACCTTGCCGTCATCCGCCACATCTCCGACAGCGTCGCCGTGATGCACCTGGGCAAGATCGTGGAGCAGGGCGATACCGAGGAGGTCTTCACCAACCCGCAGGACCCCTACACCAAGGCCCTGCTCTCGGCCATCCCCATCCCCGACCCCAAGGTGGAGCGCTCCCGCGAGCGCCTGGTCTACCAGGACGGGAAGCTCGTCTCGTCCTCGAGCCTCTTGCCCACGCTGGAGGGGTAGGGGAGAGGTCCCTCCTCCGCCTGCCGTGGTCTCCCTTGGGGAGAGGCATTCGGAGCTGGGGCGCACTTTGCTGGATTCCCAGGGCGGTCCGCGACGCTGCGGGCCGCCCTGCGCTATGTTGTTGGGGTCGAACGGCCCATCCCTATGCGCAGGCGCTGCGCGAACGGAGGATCAGATGGCAGAGAGCTACAAGTCCCGCGCGGACGTCCCCGAGAGGTACACCTGGGACACCAGCGGGCTCTTTGTGGGCGACGAGGCGGCCGACGCCGCGTTCGAGGAGGTGCGGGCGCTTCCCGCCGAGCTGGAGTCATGGAAGGGCAGGGCGCTCGAGAGCGCGGAGGGGCTTCTCGCCTTCCTCCGCCTCGAGGACGAGGTCACGATCAAGGTGGCCCGCCTCTACGAGTACGCCGCCCGCAAGGCCGACGAGGACACCCGCGTCGGGCGCTACCAGGACATGCTCGCCCGCCAGCGCTCGCTCATGGCAAGCGTGGACGCGGCGAAGTCCTGGTTCGAGCCGGCGCTCCTCTCGCTTGACGAGGCCACGCTGGACGCGTGGTGCGAGGAGTGCGAGGGCCTGGGGACGTACCGCCGCGCGCTGGACAAGATCCGAGCCCTCGCCAAGCACGTGCTCACGCCCGAGCTCGAGGCGCTCTTGGCCAAGGCCCAGGAGATGGCCGCCAGCCCCGAGGTCGGCTTCTCCATGCTGAACGACGCCGACCTGCGCTTCGCCGACGCGCTCGACTCCAAGGGAGAGGCGCACCCCATCACGCACGGCAGCTACGGCACGGCGCTGATCAGCCCCGACCGCACGCTGCGCGAGAACGCCTACAAGAGCGTCTACGGCAGCTATCGTGGCGTGCGCAACACCTCGGCGGCCCTCCTTGCCGCCCAGATGAAGCAGCTCGAGTTCTTCGCCACCGCCCGTGGCTACAAGAACACCCTAGATGCCTCCCTCGCCCCCACCGAGGTGCCCCGCGCCGTCTATGAGTCCCTCATCGAGTCCGTGCACAGGAACGCCCCCGCCATGCACCGCTACATGGCGCTGAGGGCCCGTGCCCTGGGCCTCGAGCAGGCCCGCTACTGGGACGTCTACGTGCCCATAGTCAAGATGCCGGAGCGCCGCTACAGCTTCGAGGAGGCCTGCGACTTCATGCTCGAGGCCCTGGCGCCCCTGGGCGAGGACTACCTCGCCGTGGTGAGGCGTGCCATAGACGAGCGCTGGATCGACGTGTACGAGACCCCGGGCAAGGCGAGCGGCGCCTACTCCTCCGGTGGCCGCGGCCTCACGCCCCTCATCCTCCTCAACTTCATGGGCACCCTGGAGGACGTCTTCACCCTGGTGCACGAGATGGGACACTCGCTCCACACCTACCTGGCCAGCAAGGCGCAGCCCACGCGCTACGCCGACTACGAGATGTTCGTGGCGGAGGTGTCATCCACCACCAACGAGATGCTCCTCATGCGCTACCTGCTCGACCATGCGGCAGACGACGCGGAGCGCGCCTACCTCCTCGACGACCTCTGCGGCAAGTTCAAGGGCACGCTCTACCGTCAGACCATGTTCGCGGAGTTCGAGATGCTCGCCAACGACGCCTCCCAGGCGGGGGAGGGGGTCGGAGCGGAGGCCAACAGCAGGCGCTACCGTGCCCTCAACGAGCTCTACTACGGGCCCGCTGTCCTGACGGACGAGGACATCGCCCTGGAGTGGTCCCGCATCCCGCACTTCTACTACGACTACTACGTCTACGTCTACGCGACGAGCTTCGCCGCGGCCGTGGCGCTCTCGGACAAGATCCTGGCCGATGGCGCGCCGGCGGTCGAGCGCTACCTGGGCTTCCTCGCGGGCGGCAGCTCGAAGCCCCCGCTGGAGCTGCTCGCCGGGGCGGGGGTCGACATGGCCTCCGGCAAGGCGGTCGACGACGCGCTGGTGCGCTTCGGCCAGGTCGTGGACGAGCTGGATGGCCTGATCTAGCGACGGGCCGCAGGGCGGGTCACCTCGCGGCCCCTTTGTCCCAGTACACAAGCTTGTAACAATCGGGCAGGGATTTTTTTATCTTTTTGAAATAAAATGTGAACAGGCATCCGTCGGGGTGCATGCATTTCGCCGTGCGCACGTCGCGCAGGAAATTGGAGGAGAAATGATTTCTAACATCGTCTCGCGTCGCTCGTTCGTGGGCATGGCCGGTGCGGCTGCGGCTCTCGCCGGCCTCGGACTTGCAGGCTGCGGCGGTTCGGGCAACTCCGGCAGCGGCTCCGCCGGCGCCGACACGGGCGTCGAGCCCCAGAACGGCTCGCCCGCAACCACTCCCATCGACCAGCTGCCCCTGCCCGAGAAGGGCAAGACCTACGACAACCCGCTCAGCCGCGACAAGGTCAAGGACGGCGGCACCCTCGTGCTCTCCGTCACCGAGGTCGGCCCTGACTTCAACTACTTCAGCGTGAACGGCAACACCGTCTACATCAGCTGGTTCTGGTACTTCTACATGCCCACGCTCTTCACGGTGGACGCCACGGCCTCCGCGTTCACGCCCAACCCCAACTTCGTCGCGTCCGCGTCGGCCGACATGGTGGACGGCAAGCAGGTTGCCACCATCACCCTTGCCGACAAGGCGAACTTCAACGACGGCACGCCCATCGACTGGCGCTCCATCGAGGCCGTCTGGAAGTGCTGCAGCGGCGCCGACGAGAACTACACCCCCTCCTCGACCGACGGCTTCGTCCAGGTCGAGAGCGTGGTCAAGGGCGAGACGGACAAGCAGGCCGTCATCACCTTCTCCCAGCCGTACTACCCCTGGCAGAACCTCTTCCAGAGGGTCCTGCACCCCTCCGCGGCGACGGTCGACGCCTTCAACAACGGCTGGGTGAACAACCCGCACAACGAGTGGGCGGCTGGTCCCTTCGTCGTCGACAGCTCCGACGAGACCCAGATCACCTTCAAGCGCAACGAGAAGTGGTGGGGCGACGAGGCAAAGCTGGAGACCGTCACCTTCAAGCAGATGGAGTCCCAGGCGATGTTCAACGCCTTCAAGAACGGCGAGATCGACGCCACCGAGCTTGGCCAGTCCGGCACCGGCGAGATGCTCTCCAACTTCGTGGGCATGGAGAACACCGAGATCCGTCGTGCCGACTCCAAGTCCATCGCCGTCATCGAGGTCAACTCCACCCGCGAGGGCCTGAAGGACGAGGCCGTGCGCAAGGCCTTCATGCAGTGCATCAACACCGAGACCATCGTCGGCATCGTCTACCAGGGAGTCAACTGGAAGGAAGACCGCATGGGCTCGCTGGTGATCGCCCCCTGGATGGATGGCTACGAGAACAACCTGCCCGAGGACGTTGCCGCCAACACTACCGCCGAGGCCCAGGCCGAGGCCGCCAAGAAGACCCTCGAGGCCGCTGGCTACGAGATGGGCTCCGACGGCTACTACGCCAAGGACGGCAAGCAGGTGACCTTCTCCTTCACCGCCATCGGTGACTCCAACGTGGTCAAGAACCGTGCCGCAGCCATCCAGAAGATGGCCAAGGACGCCGGCATGAACCTGACCATCGACAACAAGCCCTCCTCCGAGTTCTCCAAGACCCTCACGGGCGGCGAGTGGGACACCATCCTCTTCGGCTGGTCCTCGGGCTCCGCCTCCTACAACAACGGCGGCCAGATCTTCGGCTCCCAGAGCTCCTCGAACTTCACCCACTGCGGCAACGCCGAGCTCGACGCCAAGTTCCTCGCGGTCACCGGCATCGCCGACCACGCCGAACAGATGAAGGCCTTCAACGCGGCCGAGAAGGAGGCCCTGAAGTCCTACGCCTTCATCCCCCTGTTCGCTGGCGCAGACGCCATCGCCTGCAAGGCCGGCCTTGCCAACTGGGGTCCCGCGCTTCTGAAGGACATCGTCGCCGAGAACGTCGGCTGGGCCAAGGAGTAGCGTCCAGGACGGCATCCGCCGATGCCTCTGGGTTGGGGTCCCCTTGGCCTCAGCCCAGGCAAAAAAGTTGTTGCCACGGGGCAAAGGCGGATGCTATAGTACTCTTTGCTGCGACGCAGCAAGCCATGTCGGAGTGGCGGAATTGGCAGACGCGCTAGCTTGAGGTGCTAGTGACTGACTAAAAGGTCGTGCGGGTTCAAGTCCCGCCTCCGACACCAGAGAATGCGAGAGGCCCCTTCGGTGGGCCTCTCTTCTTATGTATGCTTCCTCTGTGTGGCCTTGGTTGGCGCCGAGCGAGGCGCGTGACTTTGGGGGCGGAAGATGGCGAGAGGCGAGTTGGTGCGTCGCGTGGACGGCATCGGCCAGGGCAGCGTCAACGGGGCGCTGGCCGCCCTCCTCTCGCTCACGAGCGACGCCGTCCTCGCCTTCGACGGCCTGGGCAGGGTCCTCCTCGCCAACGAGCGGGCAGAGAGGCTCCTCTCGCACGCGCCCGACGGGCTCGTGGGGCAGGACGTCCGCTCCCTTTTCCCGCCGGCGGTGGGGGCGGCGCCCAGGACGCCCTTCTCGCCCACGGACCTGCCCTTCGCCCTGGACGGGAGCGCGGGGTCGGTGCTGTGCCTGCGCCCCGATGGCTACTCCGCCGACCTGGCGATTCGCTGCATGCGCCTCCCCTCCGCCGGGGACACCTACCTCCTCGTGGCGCGCCAGGCCGATTCGGCGCAGGCTGCCAGGGGCGAGCACGAGCGCCTGGTGGGGGAGCTGTCGCGCGCGAACAAGAGACTCTCCGGCACGCTGCGCATCGTGCTCGAGACCCTGGGCTCGGGCGACGTCACGACCCTCTTCGACCGCGTGCTCGAGGAGGTCACCAGCACCATGGAGGCTTCCGGCACGGTCTTCTACGTGGCCGAGCCCGACGGGTACCACCTGCGAGGCGTGAGCTCCAGCCTGGGGGGCGTGCGCGTGCCGCGCTTCCTGCCGGCGGGCAGCACCCTCGAGGCCCTGAGCGTCCGCGCCCGCGAGGCGCTGCGCCTGCGCGTGCTGGCTCCCGGCAGGGAGGAGCTCCGGCGTGGCAGGCTCACCCAGCGCGAGCTCGTCAACGAGGAGACCCGCGAGGTCTATCGCGTGCGCGCGAGCCACCTGCCGCCCTTCTCGAGCCTCATCTGCGTTCCCGTGTGGTTCGGCGGGCACGTCATTGCCCTCATCGAGGTGGGCTGGCAGCAGGCGCACGTCACGAGGCGCGAGGACGGGGAGCTCCTGGACGCCGTGACGCAGTACCTCTCGGTGCAGCTCGTGGGCGCGTTCTCGGCATTGCGCACGCACAAGGAGGAGGAGCTTCGCGAGCTGGGCATACAGCTGCACGACCACGTCCTCGCCGCGGACGACGCCCGCGCCGCCACCAACGAGGCCACGGAGCGCGTCTGCAGGAGCCTGGGGGTGGCCGTGCTGCCGCTCGTGCCCCCCGGGGACGGAGGTACGGGGTTCTCGCTCGAGCTACCGGGAGGGGAGCCCAGGCGGATCGACCCGGACCTCGACGCCCTTTTGGGCAAGCACGCCGCAGACCAGGCGGTCGTCCTCCCGCTCCGCCTTGCGCCGAGCCTCCAGGAATGGCTGCAGGAGCAGGGGATGTCCCCCCTCGGTGCGCTGGTGGACCTGGGGACGCTCTGGGGCGAGCGTCGGGTCGTGCTGCTCTCGCGTCCCGCCGACGGCGAGCCCCTGGACGACGTCGAGATCGCCTTCCTGCGCACCGTGGCCCAGGGGCTGGGCGACATCTCGCGCGGGGAGGAGGAGCGCCGCCAGGACCGCCGCATCTCGCAGGCGCTGCAGACGGGCATGAGAAACGAGCTCCAGCGGGTGCCGGGCATCACCGCGCAGGGCATCTACTCGTCCGCCACCGCCACTGCCGTCATAGGCGGGGACTTCTACGACCTCATCCGCCTGCCCGACCAGCGCTCCTGCGTGATCATGGGCGACGTGAGCGGCAAGGGGGTCGAGGCCGCCTCGGTCTCGGCGGCGGTGAGGACGGCACTGGGCGCCTACTCCTGGCAGGGTCTGAGCCCCGCCCGGATGGTGCGCCTGCTCAACGACTTCCTCCTGGGCTTCTCGAGGCTCGAGACCTTCGCCACGCTCTTCGTGGGCGTGTGCGACCTCGCCGCAGGCACCCTGACCTACTGCTCGGCGGGGCATCCGCCTGCGATCCTGGTGCGTGCGGGCTCCTGCCAGGTGGAGACCCTGGACGTGCAGTCCGGTGTCGTGGGGGCCTTCCACGAGATGCGCTACCGCAACGGCTCCGTGCGCCTGGAGCCGGGGGACATGCTCCTGCTCTACACCGACGGGACGACCGAGGCTCGCGCGACGGATGGTTCCTTCTTCGGGGAGGACGGCTTGCGTGACGCGGTGATGAGCGAGTTTCCCCGTGGCTTCGAGGGCGTGCTCGACCGCCTGCTGAGCCATCTGGACAGCTTTACCGAGCGCCACCTGGACGATGACGTGGCCATGGTGTCGTTGCGCTTCGACGACGTGCGGGGGGCGGGGGAGTAGCCGGTGCGCGCCTGCCATGAGGCGGGAGTGGCCTGGACGCGGCTGCCGCGAGGAGGGGGCGGGGGCAGGACGTGCCCACAAGCCGTACGCGAGGCACGCGGCTTCGGGCGGTTTGGCCGATTCTCTCGCCTCGCGCGCGTTTGCGCCCGTCCGTTTTGGGCAAAAGAGCCACATGGAGGAGCATTCCAACATAGCCCTGGTGCCGGTTGACCATGACCTCGACGTGAGCTCGGTCGACGAGGTGCGGCGCACGCTGGACGCCCTCATCGACGGAGGCTGCCGGCGCATCGTGCTCAACCTCTCGGGCATGAGCTTCGTGGACTCGGCGGGGATGGCGCTCATCTTCAGGGAGGTCCGCCGCATGAGGCAGGCGGGAGGCCTCGTGTCCATCACCAACGCGAGCGACCGCGTCCTGCGCTCGCTGCGCATCGCCCGGCTGGTGGACTTCGCGCCCGTCTCGGGCTGCGGCGAGCGGCCACGGGTGCAGGAGCTCGACCCCGGCGTGCTGCCCGAGTGGCGCTCGACGCTCTCCATCGACCCGACGGACCTTGCGGGGTCGCGCCGCCGCGTGGAAAAGATGCTCGCGCGCCTGGGGCTTGCGGCCGACGCCTCCTTCGACCTCGCTCTGGCGGTGGGGGAGGCCATGGGCAACGCGGTCGACCACACAGACGGCCACTGCGCCCTGGTGACGGTGGCCCGCTACCCGGATCGTGCCGTCATCGAGGTGACCGACTGCGGCTGCGGCTACGAGCTGGAGCCCGGGAGCGAGCTTCCCGAGGTCTCTGATTCGGGCGAGAGGGGCCGGGGGATCCGGCTGATGCGCCTCCTGGCGGACGCGGTGACCATCGCGCGCAAGCCCTCCGGCCGGGGGACCGTGGTGAGGATCGTGAAGCTGCTGGCGTAGGGTCGCGGCACTAGGTCCTCGGGTGGGGCGGTTTCGGCCAAATAAAGGAGGGCGACCGCCGAAGCAGCCGCCCTCTTGCGTTCGTTGGAGGCGAGACCCGGATTCGAACCGGGGATAAAGGCTTTGCAGGCCTCTGCCTTACCACTTGGCCATCTCGCCGTATGAAAAAGGCCGATCGAAACCGGCCTTCTAGTTCGCATGGAGCGGGCTACGGGGTTCGAACCCGCGACCTCCACCTTGGCAAGGTGGCGCGCTACCAACTGCGCCAAGCCCGCGAACGCGAGGAATAATATACGTGACCGTCTCAGGGGATGCAAGCCCGAATTTTGAAAATCTTTCTTCGTCTGGCAAAATCGCAGCTAGATATGGATAAAAAACTTTTGAATCGACCTGCCCCGCGCCGCTGCGCTATGCTCGAAGGGTCGCCCGCGTCGCGCCTTGCCTGAAGGGCGCCTGGCGCGCGACCGCGGAGTCCCGGCCAGCGCCTGGCCTCAGGCCACGACCCCGACCAACCCTGGCCTCGGGCCTCGAGTCCGGCCAGTGCCCGATTCCGACCAACCCCGAACCCGGTCTGCACCGATTCCAGCCCAGAAGACGGAGCCGCATGCTTCTCAACATCCTCCTCCTGCTCGTCATCCTCCTGGTTGTGCGCGGCATCGCCCGCCTCGTCAGGTGGTTCCTCCTGTGGCTCGGCCGAGGCCGACGGCTGGATGGCGCCGTGGACATGCGCCGCATCAACCAGGACGCCGTCCGGGCCGACATAGAGGCCGAGAACGCGGCCGCTGGCGTCGAGCGACTCACGCGAGCCCAGCAGGCAGAGGTCATCGCCGCCCAGCTCATGGACCGCGAGCTCTTCCTGGCCGACCTGCACGTGGGCTGGTACCAGGTGGTCATCATCTTCGTGATCGGCTCCATGGCAGGCCTCGTCCTCGAGGAGCTCTGGATGCTCATCACGGCCGGGCTCACCCAGAGCCGCGTGGGGCTGGTATGGGGGCCGTTCTCGCCTTTGTACGGATTCGGCGCCGTGCTGCTCACCCTCGTGAGCTTTGGCCTGCGGGAGAGGGGCGCGCGCGACTGGCAGGTCTTCCTCGCCTCCCTGGCCCTGGGAGGCGCGCTCGAGCAGCTGACCGGCTGGGGCATGCAGACCCTGTTCAGCGCAGAGTCCTGGACCTACGCCCACCTGCCCGACCACATCACCCAGTGGGTCGCCTGGCGCTTCCTCGTTGCCTGGGGGCTCCTCGGGCTGGTGTGGGCCAAGCTCATCATGCCCGAGGCCCTGTACCGCATCGGCAGCCCCACGACGCGACGGCAGGTCGTCTTCGTGGTGCTCCTCGCCGCCTACCTGGCGTTGGACATCCTCATGACCGTGGCGTGCTTCCAGAGGAGGGCCGAGAGGGACGCCGGCATCCCGCCCCTCAACGCCTTCGAGGCCTGGGTGGACGTCCACTACACCGACGAGTTCATGTCGAACCGCTTCCAGAACCTCGTGGTGGGGAGGGAGCTGTGACGGCCTCGGCTGGTGGGAACATGGGAGAGGAGCGCTCGCCCGTGCCTCCCACGACGCGCGGCACGGGGGTTGACGTCGCCCCTTGCGAGGCCTACTTGGACTACGCGGCCGCCACGCCCCTCGACCCGCGCGTCCTCGAGGCGATGCTGCCTTACCTCACGGAGCGCTTCCACAACCCCTCGTCGCCCTACGCCGCCGCGCGCCGCGTGCGTGCCGACGTCGAGGACGCCCGCCGTCGCCTGGCGCTGATGCTAGGCGCCCGTGCCGACGGGATCACCCTGACCTCAGGGGCCACCGAGGCCAACAACCTGGCCTTCGCCGCGACGGACGGACACGTGGTCACCGATGCCATCGAGCACCAGAGCGTCCTGCGCGTCGCCGAGGGACGGCCGCACACGCTGGTGGGGGTCGCCGCGGACGGGCGCGTGGACGCCCATGCCATGGCCGCCGCCATCACGTCCCAGACCGAGCTCGTGAGCCTCGAGCTGGCAAACGGCGAGGTGGGCTGCGTCCAGCCCGTGCGCGAGCTTGCACGGCTGGTCGCGGCGGAGCGCCGGCGCAGGCTCGAGGCGGGGGAGCCGCGCCAGCTCCTGCTGCACGTGGACGCCTCCCAGGCGACGGGTCAGCTGGCCGTGAACGTCTCGTCCCTCGAGGCGGACATGGTCACCGTGTCGGCGGCGAAGATCTATGGCCCCAAGCAGGTGGGCCTGCTCTGGTGCTCCGACCGCGTGCGCCTGCGCCCGCTGGTGCTGGGGGGCGGGCAGGAGCGCGGCGTGCGCTCCGGGACGGAGAACGTCGCCGGCATCGTAGGCTTCGCGCGGGCGTTGGAGCTCGCGGAGGCCCTGCGCCGGGAGGAGGCGGCGCGCCTGCGCGGCTTGCGACAAGGCATGGAGGCCGAGCTGCGCCGTGAGCTGCCCTGGTGCGTGGTGAGCGGTCCCAGGCAAGAGAGGCTGCGCCTGCCCGGGCTGCTGCACCTCTCGCTTCCCGGACTCGAGGCCCAACGCCTGGTCGTGCTGCTCGAGCGCGAGGGCGTCAGCGTGGGCACGGGCTCGGCCTGCGCGGCGAGCAAGATGCGGGCGTCCCACGTGCTCGAGGCGCTGGGGATGCCGCCGACCCTCTCTCAGGGGAGCCTGAGGCTCACGCTGGGCCGGCCCAGCACGCCCGAGGAGGTCGCGTACGGCACGCGGGCCATCGTGCGCTGCGTGCGGTCCGAGATGGTGCGCCTCGGCCTGGATGACGCTGCGATGTCGGAGCGCGCGGCGGCGCTGGGGGCCGCGGGCGGACGATGGCGGGGAGGCAGGGGCTGATGGCGAAGACGGTGTGCCTGGGCATGAGCGGGGGCGTTGACTCCGCGCTGGCGGCCGCGCTCCTCGTGGAACAGGGCTTCGACGTGCGTGCGGTGTACATGCGCAACTGGTCGCGCGACCTGCCGGGGTTCCGCTGCCGCTGGGCGGACGACCTGGCGGACGCCGAGCGTGTCGCGGTGACGTTGGGCATCGGCCTCGAGGTCTGGGACTGCGAGGAGGAGTACCGGCGCACGGTGGTCGACTATCTCGTCGACGCCTACGCTTGCGGCCTCACGCCTAACCCCGACGTGATGTGCAACCAGACCGTGAAGTTTGGGACCTTTGCCCAGCGCGCGCTGGCGGAGGGCGCGGACTACATGGCCACGGGCCACTACGCGCGCGTGGGCTCGCAGCTGGGCGAGGGGGCGCGCCGTCCGGGGTCGCGGCGGCGATGCCGCAGGCGGGCGTCCCGGCGTCCGGGCAGGCGGGCATGGACGGCCTTGGCGCCGCGTCCGGCCTCGTCGCACCCGCGCGCCTCTTCCGCGCCGCGGACGAGTACAAGGACCAGACCTACTTCCTCTGGCGCGTCCCCGGTGAGGTTCTCGCGCACACGCTCTTCCCCATAGGCGGCTATGCCAGCAAGGCGGAGGTACGTGCCGCCTGCGCCGAGCGGGGCCTGGGCGTGGAGGCCAAGCCGGACTCCGACGGCATCTGCTTCGTGGGCGAGGTGGGCATCCGCAGCTTCCTCCTGGACACGCTGGAACGCCGCGCGGGAGACGTCGTGGAATGGGAGACGGGCCGGGTCCTGGGCCGCCATGACGGGGCCTTCCTCTTCACCGTGGGGCAGCGTCGCGGGCTCGACCTGGGCGGGGGGCCTGCCCGCTACGTGGTGTCCACGGACGTGGAGAGGAACGTCGTCTACGTCAGCGCAAGCCTGGACTGCCCCGGGCTCTGGTGCCGGGGCCTGGAGCTCTCTGACGTGCGCTGGATTGCGGGACTCCCGCCTCGAGCTGGTCGCTACCTGCTGCGTACCCGCCACACGGGCGAGCTGGTCGAGGCGCTGGTCACGCCCCGCGAGCCCGATGTGGCACACGACCTCCCCTGGGCCACGGTCGAGTTCGACGAGCCGCGGCGCACGGTTGCGCCCGGACAGAGCGCCGTCGTGTACGACGGGCTGGAGTGCCTGGGGGGCGGCGTGGTCGTCCGCGGTCCGGAGGGCGTGCCGGGCTGGGCTTAGGAGGGGGCGGCGTACGCGCGCGTCTCTCGGCCGTCATGTCCCGTCGCGGTCATGGCTCCCGCCCCGTTCGCGTTGGTTGCCGCCCCTCGTGGCCCTTACCTCCCCGATTGCGCCATCTGGCGTCGTGCATCGGGGAGCGTACGTGCGCTGGGATATGGTTGCGAACACGCACGGACCGCAACGTCGCGCCGGCTGGTGCGACGCGCCTTTTGCATCGTTGGAACTTTGATTAGGAGGAGGAATCGGGTGCTGGGAGCTTACTTCACCCATCTGGCAGACGTGACCGCAGGTTGGAGCGCCGAGGCGGTGTTCTTGCGCATGGCGCTCGCGACATTGGTAGGCGTGGTCATCGGCCTCGAGCGAGAGTACAAGAACAAGGGCGCGGGCATCAAGACCCACGTGCTGGTGTGCCTGGGCTCGGCGATGTCCATGCTCGTGGCCCAGTACGTGCTGGTCACCTTCCCCGACGCACGCGCGGACATGAACCGCATCGGCGCGCAGGTCATCAGTGGCGTGGGCTTCCTGGGCGTGGGCACGATCATGGTCACCGGCCTCAATGAGGTGCGCGGCCTCACCACGGCAGCGGGGCTCTGGGCCTGCGCCTGCATTGGCCTGGCAGCGGGAATCGGGTTCGTGGAGGGCACGCTGATCGCGCTGGTCTTCGTCCTGTTCACCTTCGCGGTGCTGTCGCGCATCGACGCGCGGGTGCGCAGCAAGTCGAAGAACTTCGACATCTACGTCGAGTTCGAGGATCGCAGCGGTGCGAAGAAGATGCTCAAGATGCTGCACTCGTGGGACTGCACCTACAGCGACTTCACCCTGACGCGCGGGGAGTCGGGCGAGAGGGGCATGGCGGCGACGATGTCCATCCACCTCTTCGAGCTGGGCCAGAAGGAGCCGTTCCTCAACTCGATTCAGAACCTGGACTTCGTCAGCTACTGCGACGAGATGTAGGGGAGAGGGGCGCGCGGCGGCCGCGACGGCGTCAGGCGCGTGCGTCTTTGCTGCGACAACGTCCAACGCGTGCGTGTCGACCGCGCGACTACGCTCGGCGCGCATATCTCGCCTGCGACGACGTCCAATGCGTGCGGTACTGCCACGACTACGTCCAACACGTGCGAATTTGTCGCGAGAACGTCCAGCGCGCGCTTCTCGCCCGCGACAACGTCGAACGCGTGCGTTTTTGCCGCGACTACGTCCGACGCGTCTTTTCTCCATCGCTCAACTGGGCAAACGTGACGCGTATAAACGCGTTCGACGTGCTCGCGAGCGGTGGTGACGCGTTGGACGCTGTCGCAGGCATGATGGCCGATCATGTCATCTTGGTAAGTCAGCAGAATTTGAATTTTTGCTGGCTAATCTTTCCGTGAGCTGGGCAAATGCGAATGAGGTCAGCAGAAGAGAAAATAATGCTGACTTGGTACGGAGCGGATGACGGGGCGAGTGGCCGGAAACTCCCAATGCCAGCCGACAGCCGTCCACCATGCCAGCCATCTGACAAGTCACCGAAAGAATGCCGTCCTGCCATTTAGGCAAGTACAATCAAGATGGTTCACAGCGGAGAGGAGGCGTCATGTCCGAGCCACTTTCAAGAGATGAGATCACCCAGATCATCAGGCCAATCCTAAGGCGATATCATGCGAGCGGCGCCGCCCTATTCGGCTCATACGCACGTGGGGAAGCGACGCAAGACTCGGACATTGACCTCATCATCTATGGCGGTCCCGATTTTGATCGTACGGACATCTTCTCCATTGCCGAGGAGCTCTTTGAAACCTCTGGAAAGCGAGTTGACGTCTACGAAGCAAGCGAACTCAATCCGGCCTCCGACTTCTATAGTTCGGTCAAGCATGACGAGGTGCGTGTGGCATGAACGACTCCGACCGCCGGAACCTCGAGCGAGCACTTGAGTTCGCCGATGAGCTCGCAAGTACGCTCGTCGAGCGCGACATCACACGCGAGATCCTGATATCCGATCGCTTTGTTCAGTGGGCAATCACAACGCCGCTGTATAACGTGGGCGAGTTCGTCTCGCACGTCTCCAAAGAACTGCGGGCCTCGCACCCAGAAATCCCGTGGTCCAAGGTCGCGGGCACGAGACATCGCTTGGTACATGACTACGGCGGCACCGATTGGACTATAGTCACGGAGATAGTCTATAGGGACCTGCCCTCCTTCGCGGACCAAATCCGTGGACTGCTGAGATAGCGATTCTTCCAATTGGATGCTTTCTGGCAGCCAGCAATAGGCTGCATATCGACAACGTCCAACGCGTCATCATCGCTCGCGAGCGCGTCGAACGCGTCTGAGAGCCTTGCGTTTGCCCAGTTGAGCGAGGGAGAAAAGACGCGCCGGACGTAGTCGCGGCAAAAACGCACGCGTTCGGCGTAGTCGCGGCAGAGACGCACGCGCCGCCATCGCCGCATCAGCGCCAAGCGCTCCGCCAGCCACTTCGAGCGAGTAGGTATGGAGAGAAAATATCTGTTGCATGCTGGGGGGAGTTCCTCTATAGTAGCTAACGCGCTGCGCGAACCCCCCCATGCGCGGCAGACATATTCGGGCGTTTAGCTCAGGGGGAGAGCGCTTCCCTGACACGGAAGAGGTCACAAGTTCAAATCTTGTAACGCCCACCAGGAAACCGCAGGTCGGAGGCCGAAAACCTCCGGCCTGCTCTTTTGCGTCGGATGGCCGAAACCGCTAAGCACCGCTAGGAGCCGTTGACAACCCTGCCCATGGCGTCGGCGGACTCGCCGAAGGTGCCCTCGTAGGGGTTGAGGTAGTTGGTGTACAGCACGCGGGAGTCGCGCGAGCGGCCCTGCATGGCGTTGATCACCGTGTGGTCCACGCCCGCGCGCTGCATGAGGGTGGAGTAGGTCGCGCGCATGCGGTTGATGCCGACGAAGGGAAGGCCGTGTAGGGCGTGCCCCTCCGCGAAGAGGCGCTTCCATCGCTTGGGGAGGTAGTTCGGGCTCATCCGCCTGCCCTGGCGTCCCACGCAGAGGGGGCCGGTCGCGCCCCGGCACGCCCAGAGCGCGTCCGAGAACGGCTGGGAGACGGGGACGGAGCGGTACCTGCGGTCGTTCTTCGGCTCCTTCATCCCGTCGCGGGAGGTGTACGCCCTGCCTCAATCGGAGGCCGCACCGCGTCTTCTCTGTGCCAAATCCTTCTCCCTTCGATTACGTGCCACCCCTGCTGGGCAGAAACACCAGTAGCGAAACGCGTCACAAGAGGAGAGGAACAAGCCATGGAGTTCAGCGAGGTCATCGCCAAGAGGTATGCCTGCAAGAAGTACGACGGCAGCGCGGTGAGCGATGGGCAGCTGCAGGCCATCCTGGAGGCGGGGCGGCTTGCCCCCACCGCCAAGAACATTCAGGAGCAGCACGTCTACGTCGCGCGTACGGCAGAGGCGCTGCAGAAGATTGACCAGATTACGCCCTGCCGCTACGGCGCGCCGGTCGTCCTGGTCGTGACCAGCAACTCCGGTGCGGCCTTCACCTACCCCGGCGGCTCGCGGAACTCCGCCGAGGAGGACGCTGCCATCGTCGCGACCCACATGATGCTCGCCGCCACCGACGCCGGTCTCGACAGCTGCTGGGTCAACTTCTTTGACCCCCAGAAGGCGGCCGAGGTCCTCGGGTTTCCCGAGGGCGAGGAGGCCGTCATGATGCTTGACCTGGGCCATGCGACCGAGGGTACGGGTCCTCTCGCCAACCACTCGAGCCGCAAGGAGATCTCGCAGACGGTCACGTACCTCTAGGGGTGGTGAGTTTCCTCTTGTACGTATAATATTCGTACAAGAGGAGGAGAGGACCATGGCTACGCTGCCAAAGAGCGCACGCACAAGCAGGCTCGACATGAGGCTTACCCCGACGGAGCGAGAGGAGTTCGAGCTTGCGGCGGCCCTGAAGGACATGACACTCACGCAATGGGCGGTTCAATGCCTGAGGGAGCGTGCTCGCGAGGACGTTGCGGAAGAGACCGAGACGCGCCTGGCCCGCAAGGCCTTCGATGAGTTCAAGAAGGCGCTTGACCTGCCGCTTCCCGACGAGGCACGAGTACTCCTTGGGCAGAAGAGAGTGTGGGAATGAGCCGGTTTCTCCCACCTCGACTGCTTGGTGAGGGTGATGACCTCTCTGCCTTTGAGTGCGGTGAGCCGGTCGTGGACACATGGGTGCGTAGGCGTGCGTTGCGTTCGGTCAGGGCGGGGACGGCTTCCGTTCATGTCGTTACGACCGAAGCCGGAATCATTGCTGGCCTGTATTCGCTGAGTGCTCACTCGGTGTTGCGGGCCGACGTGCAAGGTGGCTGGCTTAGACGCAATGTGCCGGAACAGATTCCAGCGGTTCTTCTGGGCATGCTGGGGGTAGACCGGCGCTTCCAGGGGTTTGGGTTGGGCGGTTCGCTGCTGGCCGACGCGATCGAACGCGCTCTCGTCGTCTCACGTCAGGTTGGGGCACGAGCGGTTCTGGTCGACCCAGCCTCGGAGAAGGCCGGCATGTTTTACAAGCGCTATGGCTTCAAGGTCGTGCCAGGTACGGGGTGGATGTACCTGCCGCTGGGTAGGGGCTGATTTGTCGGTGGTCTCCTTGGCGCGATGTACCGACAAACGGCGTCGATGGCCGTGCCTCTCCCCAAAGACGTGCGTTTGCCGGTGCCTTTTCAGGTGAGAGGTGCCGACAACCGTTATTGGGCACCTGGTGCGGTGCGGGCCATCCCACACGCTGAAGTGAACGCGCCCGGAATTCTCCACGCTCGAGCGCACAATGTCGCCAGCGCCCAACTGGGCAAACGTGCTGGCGCGCGTGCGTATCAGCGTGCTCAGCGAAATTGGCGTGCGTATCAGCGTACTCGGCGGTACTGCGTGTGCGCGTCAGCGTGCGTGACGCAGCCACAGCGTGACGCAGCCGCGGCCGCAGCGTATTGTCCCCGCCGTCGCGCCGGCGGCATGCGCGCCCCTCTCGCCTGTATTATCAGCGTGTTGCGCCCTTGCCGAGAGCTTGCCTGGGCATGCCCACTGCGAGCACAATGCCATACGTGCAAACGCAAAGCTGATCGCCGAGGAGCGCCAGACATGTCCCTCTACCTGCCCGAGCAGTACGACCCCAAGATGAGCGTCCGCCAGACGGAGGATGCCATCAAGTACATCCGCGATACCTTCCAGCGCGAGATGGGCCGCGAGATGAGGCTCTCGCGCGTCTCTGCCCCGCTCTTCGTGGAGAGGAGCTCCGGCCTCAACGACAACCTCAACGGCGTCGAGCGCCCCGTGAGCTTCGACGTGCCCTGGCAGCCGGACGAGACCGTGGAGGTCGTGCAGTCGCTGGCCAAGTGGAAGCGCATGGCGCTGCGCAAGTACGGCTACCAGCCGGGCGAGGGAATCTACGCCAACATGAACGCCGTGCGCCGCGACGAGGAGCTGGACAACCTGCACTCCTGCTACGTGGACCAGTGGGACTGGGAGCGCGTCATCCGCCGCGAGGACCGCAGTGAGGAGACCCTGCGCAACACCGCGTCCGAGGTCTTCCGCATCATCAAGCACATGCAGCACGAGGTCTGGTACAAGTACTCGGACGCCTTCTACCGCCTGCCCGACGAGATGCACTTCGTGGACAGCGAGGAGCTGCTGCAGCGTTATCCCGGCCTCACGCCGCGCGAGCGCGAGGACGCGATCACCCACGAGCTGGGCTGCGTCTTCCTGATGCGCATAGGCGAGAGGCTCTCCAACGGCGAGCCGCATGACGGTCGCGCGCCGGACTACGACGACTGGCAGCTCAACGGCGACATCCTCTTCTGGTACGAGCCCCTGCAGCGCGCGCTCGAGATCTCGAGCATGGGCATCCGCGTTGATGCCGCGGCACTGCGCTCCCAGCTCCAGAAGGCGGGGTGCCCCGAGCGAGCCGAGCTTCCGTACCACCGCGCGGTGCTGGCGGACGAGCTGCCCTTCACCATCGGTGGCGGCATCGGACAGTCCCGCCTGTGCATGCTGCTCTTGGGCCGCGTCCACGTTGGGGAGGTGCAGGCCAGCATCTGGCCTGAGGACATGGTGCGTGCCTGCGAGGAGCACGGGGTGCGGCTGCTCTAGCGTTCTAGCATGGCCGCTCCGGTCATGGCCTCGCACGACCGTCGCGTGCGCCCGCATTCCAGCCAAAGGGCTCGGGCCTCTCCCCTCCGTGCTACGCTCTTCCCGTCACGATGCCGTGGGGACGGCACGGACGTCGTCGGAAGGGGAGTGCCATGCTCGACTTCACCTACTTTGCGCCCACCAAGATTCACTTCGGCCGAGGCCAGATCAGCCACCTGAGCGAGCTGCGCCAGAGCGGCGATCGGGTGCTTCTCTGCTACGGCGGCGGCAGCATCAAGCGCAATGGCATCTACGACGAGGCGCTTCGCGTCCTGGGCGAGGCCGGCATTCAGGTCTTTGAGCTCGATGGCGTCGAGCCCAACCCCCGCATCCAGACGGTGCGACGCGGCGTCGAGCTCTGCCGCTCCAACGGCATCGACATGGTCCTCGCCATCGGTGGGGGCAGCTCCATCGACTGCGCGAAGGTGGTTGCGGCGGGCGCCCGCTACGACGGGGACCCCTGGGACCTGGTCATCCATCCGCAGCTGATCGAGGCCGCGCTGCCCATCTACACCGTGTTGACGCTCTCGGCGACGGGGTCCGAGATGGACGCCTTCGCGGTGATCAGCGACCTCGAGAAGAACGAGAAGTGGGGGACGGCCGGCTCGGCGCTGCTTCCCACGATGTCCGTGCTCGACCCCAGCTATACCTTCTCGGTGCCCGCGCGCCAGACGGCAGCGGGGACGGCGGACATGATGAGCCACACCTTCGAGAACTACTTCCACTTCGAGCCTGGCAGCTTCCTGCAGGAGCGTCTGGCCGAGGGCATCCTCAAGACCTGCATCCACTACGGGCCCATCGCGCTGGCCAAGCCGGACGACTACGAGGCGCGCGCCAACCTCATGTGGGCGTCGAGCCACGCCATCAACGGCCTGGTGAGCGAGGGCTGCTCGCCGGCATGGTGCGTGCATCCCATGGAGCACGAGCTCTCGGCCTTCTATGACATCACGCATGGCGAGGGGCTCGCGATCCTGACGCCCGCCTGGATGGAGCACGTGCTGGACGAGCGCACGGCTCCCGTGTTTGCGCGCTACGGCCGCAACGTCTGGGGCGTGACTGAGGCCGACGACATGGCCGCGTCGCGCGAGGCCATTCGCCTTACGCGCGAGTTCTTCTTCGGGACGATGGGGATGCCCGCGACGCTGCGCGAGGTGGGCATCACGAGCGACGAGCACTTCGCGGTCATGGCCAAGAAGGCGGCGGCTGGCTCCAAGGGCAGCTTCGTGGAGCTGAGCGAGGAGGACGTCGAGCAGATCTACTCTGCCGCCCTCTAGCGGGAGCGAGGGCCAGGCGAGAGGTTCGGGTGAGAGTGACGCTCGTACGTCGTTGGTGGCGGTGCGAGCCGTGGCCGGTTGTGTTACAGCCTCGGCTCGTGCCGCCAGCACGCAGTTGCGCACGCCTCCGGGCCGCTGGCACGCCGCTGCGCACGCCTGTCTGAATCCGCCACGCGCTTGCGCACATCTCCGTAATCCTCCACGCGCTTGTGCACACTCGTCCCCCTCGCCATCTGCGCAAACGCAGGGTCCGCTGTGCGCAAGCGCGTGCTGGGCGAAAAGGGCGTGCGCTTATGCGTGCGCGACGAGGCGCGGAAGGTCTGGCGCGCTCGCTTCAGCTTTAAGGAGGGGAAGGGCTACAAGTACAGGCCCGTTGTCGTTCTGGCGTCTGCTCCCTGACGTCAGTTACGCCATATTAGCAGGTAGATAGGTATATTTGACATTACAGGGCACCCTCGCGGGCACTCGGTCGGTCGGGTTATGATGTGGCCGGAGCGAATTATTCATCGGTTCCGCAGGAGGATGGCATGGAAACGAAGTCCATCGGGGTGGTGGCTCTGCTTGTCGTCTCTCTGGTCTTGGTTGTTTGGGGTGCGTTGCTCGTGTCCGGCAGGGGTCTCAGGTCCATTGCGGGAAACAGGAAGGCGACCGATGAGCAAATCGAGGCCCAGAAGCAAGATGGGCTGGGCCACGCGATTGGCGGCATACTGATTGGGATGGCTGCCATCTGCATGGTAGAGCTCATCGTGATGTACCTCTGATGGCCCATGCCTTTGGAGCGATCATCGATTGCTTGGGTTGACCGCATCGCTTAGATTCCGGTCTCGTACCTGGGGATTGCAGGACGCATCGGCCGACTGAGCGACAGGGATCCCTTGGCGCTCGCTTGCATTCTGAGGAAGATTGCATCGAATGTTCGCTGATGTCTTGCGTGCTGGGCGGTCCATGTGCGGCCGTGCCGCCAGTACGTCGTTGCGCACGCCTCCGGGATCCTCCACGCTAAAGCGCACGCCCGTCCCCCTCGCCATCTGCGCAAACGCAGGGTCCGCCGTGCGCAACAGCGTGCTGGGCGAAAAGGGCGTGCGCAACAGCGTGCTGGGCGAAAAGGGCGTGCGCTTTAGCGTGCTGGATGAAAAACGTGTGCGCATGCGCGTGCGGGATGGGCACTTCGTGCGCTCGTGCGTGCCAAGCGAGAAAGGCACCGCTCATCTCGCTTGAAAGACTTCAAGATAGTACCCAATTTGGGTACTATTCGGGTAAGTACTGCAAAGGAGGTAAAGTATGGCAACTGTGACACCCCCTCATGACGCGGAGATAAAGACACGCGCTCCCCGCAAGGTGCGCGATGGGGCGCGGAAGGTCTACGCGCGCTGGGGCATCAGCCTGAATGACGCGATCAACATGTTCCTGGTCAAGTCGATAGAGGTCGGCGGCCTTCCCTTTGACCTCCGTCCTGAGGCTCCGAGCTTCGAGGAGCTCTCGGCGCTGGCATACAAGGCACAGCTGGACTCATCGGACACCGCCATCCTCCCTGCGGACTGGGACGAGGATGAGTGACTTGAACCTATGCAGATGGGAGGTCTGGCACGCCCGCTTCAACTTTCAGGAAGGGAAGGGTTACAAGTACAGGCCCGTTATCGTGCTGGCGTCTGATGGTAGAGACCAGCTGGTCATGATGGTTACCAGCGCCACCAACAAGCTCCATCTTGAGAATGACTACAAGCTTGTCGACTGGGCACAGGCGGGGTTGGACAAGCCGTCGATTGCTCGGGTGGATCGCATTGCCCAGATTCCTGCCTCGTACCTGGGGACTGCGGGACGCATTGGCCGATTGAGCGAGAAGGATGCCCTGGCGCTTGTCGCCCTCCTGCGGAAGGTCGCGTCGGAGGCGCGCTAATGCCTGCAAGGCAGGTCGGCATGTGTGCGAGCTGTGCCGCCACGCAGTTGCGCACGCCTCCGGCATCCGCCACGCGCTTGCGCACGCTCGCCCCTCTCACCATCTGTGCAAACGCAGGGTCCGCCGTGCGCAACAGCGTGCTGGGCGAAAAGGGCGTGCGCAACAGCGTGCTGGGCGAAAAGGGCGTGCGCAATCGCGTGCCGAGCGAGAGCAGCAGCTCGAGCGACGTCGCGAGCTCAATCTGGCAAAGGGTGCCCCGCACTTCGACGTCCAGGTCTTCGTGCCCGACGACCTGGACGTCATCGGGTTCGGGTAGTCTTTTCCCAACGCGAACCGAAGGGACGTCACATATGAACATGCAGGAGGCCATGGCCGCGCGCCACACGGTGAGGAAGTTCGACGGACGACCGCTCGACGACCAGAAGCTTGCCGCCCTCGAGGGGCGCGTCGAGCTCCTCAACCACGAGCATGGCACCCACATGGTGCTCGTCCACGACGACGGCCACGCCTTTGGCGCGCTGCTCCGCATGACGCTCGCCCGCGGCGTGCGTGACTACGTCGCCCTCATGGGTCCCGAGGACGGCTCGCTCGACGAGACCCTGGGCTGGTGCAGCTCGGACCTCATGCTCCATGCCCAGATCCTGGGCCTGAACAGTTGGTGGGTGGGCGGGACCTTCAGCCGCGGCGGCGCGTCGCGTGCGGCGGGCATGGCCCAAGGCGAGAAGCTCGTGGGCATCGTCTGCGTGGGCCACGGCCTCGAGCAGGGGAGGCCCCATCGCTCCAAGCGGGTGGACCAGGTGAGCTCCTACGCAGGCGAGGAGCCCGAGTGGTTCAGGGCGGGCGTCGAGGCGGCCCTCCTTGCCCCCACTGCCATCAACCGTCAGGCGTTCATGTTGGAGGGCTCGGGTCACACGGTGCATGCGAGCTATGCGCCCGGGGCGCTCGCCGGCGTCGACCTGGGCATCGTGAGGCATCACTTCGAGTTGGGTGCAGGCAGGGAGAACTTCGACTGGGCGTAGGCCCGTGCTGCCCGTACCTCTTGCCATGTGACAATGTTGAGTCGCGCTGTCCTGGTGATTGACCGCAGACTTTTGCGGTACACTCAATCCGCAGAACTTTGCGGATTGGATTGAGGATGAAACAGATTCACATTCCGAGACAAATGGGGCAGGCGGTCCGTACGAAGAGGCTCGAGCTTGGGCTGACACAGCGGGAGCTTGCGGGCAAGGCTGGGGTGTCCGAACGGCTTGTGCTCTCCCTTGAGCAGGGGGAGGCGACGGGCATCCGGCTCGACAAGCTCCTGGGGATCCTGGGCTCCCTTGGGCTCTCACTGTACGTTGGTGGCGGCTTGAGCGCCGCGACGGCTGTGCATCAGTCATCTGCTTCGCCTCTGGCATCCGACAAAGGTCCAACAAAATCTTATGAAGAGACCTACGCGGACTTTGTTGCCGAGTCCCTCTCCGATGCGTACGACTGGGAGGGATAAGGATGTCCCGACAGCTCGTCGCGATAATGGGAACCCGTATAGCCTAGGGACTGGCGATTGTCCTACGCTACCTCGTGGATGCGCGCTCCCGGGCGGCGTTCACGAAGCCCTCGATCAGTCTCCTCTGGTGCCAGTCGCTGGCAAACATGAGCTCCGGGTGCCACTGGACCGCCCACACGTAGCTCTTCCGGGGCATCCACACGGCCTCGACGAGCCCGTCGTCCGACCAGGCCATGGGCTCAATTCCCGGCGCGAGCTCGCGCAGGGCCTGGTGGTGCTTGCTGTTGACGCCTATGGACGGCTCCCCGTCGAGCAGCCTGCCAAGAGGGCTTCCCTCGACGATGCTCACGTCGTGCCACGGCGCGTCGAAGGGCGGGTCCATGCGGTGGGTGTGGCTCTGCGGGCACTGCGTGGGGATGTCCTGGACGAGGTTGCCGCCCAGCGCGACGTTGATGACCTGGATGCCACGGCAGATGCCCAGGACGGGAAGGTCGCGGTCGATGGCGCGGGGGACCAGCATCATCTGCAGGGCGTCGAGCTCCCTCTGGGGCTCATCCACCTGGGGCAGTGGGCTCTCTCCGTACAGATGGGGATCGACGTCGTAGCCGCCGGTGAGCAGGATGCCGTCCACGTGACCCAGGATCTGGTCGATGTCGGTCACGTCGTTGGTGTAGGGAAGCATGACGGGAATCGCCCCACAGGCAGTCAGCGCCTCGAAGTAGCCGGGACGGATCACCGTCTCGTCCGTGTCGGGGTTGGTAAGGGGGGTCACTCCTATGATTGGCTTCATGCTCGCATCCTCGTTCGTTTGGCAACCTATTGAGCATAGACCACAATTGCACGCATGGCAGGCAATTGACAAAGTCGAAAGACCGTTGCCGAGCGGTCGTGGCTTGGCTAGGGTGGGCGTGACAAACGTGACGCCGGACGGTCGACATGGGTCGTCCGTATGGGCGAGAGGAACGGGAGGATCCCATGGAAGGCGAAGGCCAGACGAACGACCGCGTCGAACGGGAGGGCGGCGTGGCAGGGCTTGACGACCATGAGCGTCGTGTGACCCAGGCGGGAAACCCCGCCCGCCCCGAGGGCAGCTTCGGCGCCCAGATGCTGCGGCGCATGAACCAGAGCCATGAGGGCCTCACCAACTGGGCACTCGACTTCCTGTCCTTCGCCCCGGGCGACCAGGCCCTGGACGTGGGCTGCGGTGGAGGGGCAACCATGGGCCGCCTGGGACGGCGCATCGCCGCGGCGGGCGACGGTACCCTGCGCGGGCACGTCACGGGCCTCGACTACTCCGAGGTCTCGTGCGAGCAGTCCCGCCTGGCCAACGCCGAGGCCATCGCAGAGGGCAGGATGGACGTGGTCTGCGCGTCGGTTGCCGAGCTACCCTTCGCGGACGCGAGCTTCGACGTGGTGACCACGGTGGAGAGCTTCTACTTCTGGCCCGACCCCGAGGCGAACCTGCGCGAGGTGGCGCGCGTCATCCGTCCCGTGGGCCGCTTCCTCCTGGTGGCGGACGTGTACCTGCGGGAGGGGCTCGATTCCGACACCCTGGCCAACATCCGCAGGTACGACCTGACGGTCCTCTCGCCCGAGGGATACGAGGAGCTCGTGCTGAGGGCGGGGTTCGCCTCCTGCCGCTGTCACCTGAGCGACGAGGGCTGGATCGCGGTGGATGCCGTGCGCTAGGTGCGAGCCCCTGGCGGGGCGCCGACATGGTTGACTGACGCCAAGGCGGTGGGTCCCGACGGGCCCGCCGCCTCTTCCATGGCGACCGCCCCGCCTGCCTTCCGCGCGAGCCTGGGCGCCGCCTGCAAAATGCCCGTCTTTCTCAGCTGATCTATTGGTATTATCTGGTATACCTTAGGCATACAAAGTAATACCAACGTAGCAGCAAAACGCAGCAGAAGGCAGCCCGCAGAGGTGGACATGAAGGAAAAGCTGACGCCCGTGGTGGCCAAGGTCCTTCCCGACGAGAAGGAGCGCTTCTTCGAGGCGACCGAGCAGATCGGGACCACGCCGTCAAACGCGATCCGGATGTTCATCTCGGCGTTCAACCGAGCCGGTACGTTTCCGTTCGAGATAGTTGCCCCGAAGGCGGGGGATGGGGGGATCGCCGATGCGCGCGGAGATACGGTGGCGCTTTCTTAGGGCGTCCATCCTGCTTGCGAGGGTCCTTCCCTGTACGATGACCTCGCGCATGCGCAGCGCCTACGTCTCGAACTCCCTCCGCTGCATGTGGCACTAGCCAGACGCGCCTGGCCATGACTTGGGTCCAGAGGCGCCTGGCCTCTGGCGCGCCTGTCGTCTGGATTCCAAAATGGGTCCTCTTCCTCCTTGCGTGCATGCCAAGCATGCTCTAAAATGCTCCTCGATTCAGCAGGTTTGTTACTCCTCGGAGGCATCACTTGCGCAGGCGTCGGGCCCCATGGCCCGCCTGTCGCTGTGCCGTTCCAGGGAGTATTTTTATGTTTATCGTCAGCAAGATAAACAACAACGCGGCCATCGCGCTGGACGACAACGGGCGCAAGCTCGTGGTCTTCGGTCGCGGTATCGGCTTCCCCAAGACCCCCTACGAGCTCAAAGACCCCGCGCAGATCGAGCGCGCCTTCTACGGCATCGACAAGAGCCTGCTGCCCCTGCTGGTCTCGCTCTCGGACAAGGTGCTCGAGGCATCTGTCGAGATCGTCGAGCTCGCGGGCAGCCGCTTCGGCGAGCTCAATCCCAACCTGGTCCTGACCCTGGCCGATCACCCGCAGTTCGCCATCAGCCGCGAGGAGGGCGGGATCCATCTGGAGAATCCCCTCTCCACGCAGATCGGCATCGTGTACCCGCGGGAGGTCGAGGTCGGCTGGACGGGCCTGGACGTCTGCGAGCGCTGCTGTGGCATCCGCCTGCCGGACTCCGAGGCGTACACCATCGCCGTCCACATCGTCAGCGCCGAGATGGACCAGACCTCCGGGGCGAGCGGCATGCACCTGGTCATGGAGAGCACCGAGCTCATCGAGGAGATCGTCTCCATCGTGGAGTCCTTCGCGGGCGGGGTGCTGGACCACAGGTGCTACGCCTACACCCGCTTCATCACGCACCTGCGCTACCTGGTCTCGGTCCTCCTGGGCAGCGTGGAGCCGACCGAGGGCGGAATCGACACCGACGAGATGCTGGCCATGATCCGCAGGTCATATCCCGCCGCCTACGCCTGCACCGACCGCATAGTCGAACACCTCCGACGCCGCTGCTCCTGGGAGTGCACGAGCGAGCAGCGCCTCTACCTGGCCATGCACGTCAACCAATTCCTCAAGGCCAAATAGCCGCGCCCCAGTCAAGACGTGCGGCCACGGTCCCGAAGACGGCCCCACAAACCCCAGAGAAAGGGAGTACGGATGGATCCAGCAAAGAGCGCGGCAGAAATCCTCGAGGCGGTGGGAGGCAAGGAGAACATCTCTGACGTCTCGCACTGCTTCACTAGGCTCAGGCTCGTCCTCAAGGACGAGGGCAAGGTCGACCAGAAGAGGGTCGAGCAGACCGAGGGCGTAATCCAGGTGGTCAAGGCCCAGGGCCAGTTCCAGGTCGTCCTGGGGGCCAAGGTCGAGAAGGTCTACGACGCGCTCCTGCCCATGGCGGGCATCGAGGGCACCGGCCTCGTCGACGCCGAGACCGGCAAGCCCGTCGCCGACGAGCCCAAGGGCAAGCTGGGCGACCGCATCCTGCAGACCGTCGCCAAGATGTTCACCCCGCTTATTCCCGCCATCGCCGCGGCCGGCCTGATCAAGGGCCTGCTCACCGCCGCGAAGCTCATCTTCGCGCGCCAGGGCATCGACATCGCGACTTCCGATACCTACGTGCTCCTCTATGCCGCGAGCCAGATCATCTTCTACTTCATGCCCGTCTTCCTGGGCTACACCGCGGCCAAGGCGCTCAAGTGCAACGAGATCATCGCCATGGTGCTGGGTGGCTTCCTCTGCTACCCGCAGGTCGACGCCCTGATTCAGGACACCTCCACGGCGACGGCCATCTTCGGCCTGCCCGTGGTCAAGGCGGCCTGGACCATCGGTGAGTCAACTAAGGTCTTCAGCTACACCGAGTCGGTCATCCCCATCCTGCTGGCCGTGCTCGTCCTCATGTACGTCGAGCGCTTCCTCAAGAAGTACGTCCCCGAGATCCTACAGATCATCGTGGTCCCCGGCGTCTCCCTCATCGTCATGCTGCCCCTCACCCTCTGCCTCCTCGGGCCCGTGGGCATCGTCATCGGCAACGTGATCCAGGTCGTCTACTACGCCCTCATGAACTTCAACGCCCTGCTCGGCGGTGCCGTGGTCGGCGGCCTTTGGGGCGTGCTCGTCATCTTCGGCGCCCACCGCGCCCTGCTTCCCGTGGGCCTCAACGACGTCGCCGTGAGCGGCAGGCAGAACCTGCTCGCCTTTGCCGGCGCTGCCAACTTTGCCCAGGGCGGAGCCGCCCTCGGCGTCATGCTCAAGACCAAGAACGAGCAGCTCAAGGGCGTCTCTGCCTCTGCGGTCATCTCGGCCGTGCTCGTCGGCATCACCGAGCCCGCCATCTACGGCTGCAACCTGCGCTTCAAGAGGCCCATGGTCTGCGCCATCGTCGCCGGTGCGATCGGCGGCGCCATCATGGGCGCGGGCGGGGTCTACGGCGACGCCTTCGCCAACAACGGCGTCCTGACCATCTTCACCTACGCCGCCTTCGGCATGACCCCGTTCGTCTTCTACCTGGTGGGCTGCCTGGTCGCCTTCGTGGGCGCCTGCGTCGCCACCTACGTGGTGGGCTTCGAGGACCTTCCCGCGACCATGGGCGAGAAGGCTCCCAAGGCCTCCGCGGCCGTCAAGGCGTAGCCGGAGCACGGGAGAGGAGAACGCAATGCCTGTTAGCTTCCCCAAGGACTTCAGGTGGGGCGCCTCGTCCTCGGCCTTCCAGATCGAGGGAGGCTGGGACGAGGGCGGCAAGGGCCCGAGCGTCGCGGACCACAACGCCTTCAAGCGCTCCGACCGCCAGGCCGACACCAAGGTCGCCAGCGACCTCTACCACCGCTGGCGCGGCGACGTCGCGCTCATGAAGGAGCTCGGCCTGGGCATGTATCGCTTCTCCATCGCCTGGACGCGCATCGTTCCCGACGGCGACGGCGAGGTGAGCGAGGAGGGCGTCGCCTTCTACGACGCGCTCATCGACGAGCTGCTCGCCGCGGGGATCGAGCCCTGGGTGACCCTGTACCACTTCGACCTGCCCTGGGCGCTCGTGGAGCGCTACGGCGGCTGGGCCGACCGACGCTGCGTCGACGCCTTCGATCGCTATGCCCGGATCTGCTTCGAGCGCTTCGGAGACCGCGTCAAGCACTGGCAGACCATCAACGAGCAGAACCTCATGGTCCGCGTGGACGAGCGCATGAACATCACGGTGTCTGACCCGCTCGAGGCCGACCGCCTGCGCGCCCAGATGGACTACCACATGTCGCTGGCGCACGCCCGTGCGACGATGTCCTGCCACGAGCTGGTTGAGGGCGGCCAGGTGGGTCCCGCCATCTCGTCCACCTGCACCTACCCGCTCACCCCCAAGCCGGAGGACGTCTGGGCGGCGCGCAGCAACGACTACCTAAAGACCCTATACAACCTGGACATGTGCCAGTACGGTGCCTACTCCGGCTTCTACATGGACTATCTCGAGAAGCGCGGCATCGTGCCCGTCATGCTCCCCGAGGATGCGGAGACCCTGCGCCATGGCAAGATGGACTACCTGGCGCTGAACTACTACCGCACCCTCTGCGCGAGCTACCTCCCCGTCGACGACGAGCACCCCCTGGGGTCTCGCGCCTTCCGGGGCAACGAGGTGGACTTCGACCAGTACGGCTGGTGCCGCGACGAGAGGAACCCCTCCCTCGAGGCCAGCGAGTACGGTGCCCAGATCGACCCCATGGGCCTGCGCATCGTGCTCGACGAGTACTACGCATGCTACCGCGTGCCCATTATCATCACCGAGAACGGCCTGGGGGCTCCCGACGAGCTCACGGCCGACGGGCGCGTGCACGACAACTATCGCATCGACTACCTGCGCGCCCACGTGGGGGCCTGTCGCGACGCGATGCGCGACGGCGTCGAGCTCATGGGCTACTCGCCCTGGTCCGTCATGGACCTCCTGAGCTCGCACCAGGGCTTCCGCAAGCGCTACGGCTTCATCTACGTGGACCGTGGCGAGCACGACCTGCGGAGCCTCGAGCGCGTCCGCAAGGACAGCTTCTTCTGGTACCAGAACGTGATTAGGACCAACGGGGCCGAGCTCTAGTCGGGCCAGGCACACGTTCCAAGAGGGGAGAGCCGCTTCGGCCAAGGCCGCGGCGACTCTCCCCTCTGCGTGGTTCTCCCCTTGCCCTGCCAGCAGGGCGGGCAACGAAGGGCGGGGCGGCCCGAAACCGGACCGCCCCGCCTGACGTGCAGCCTGTCTTGCGGGCGCTACTGGATCTGGGACACCATGGCCATGTTGGTCGAGGTGATGTAGTCACCCTGGGAGGGCGAGGTCTGGGGGTCGCCGGCGGTGATGACCACCAGGTCGCCCTTCTCGACCAGGCCCTGCTCCTTGGCCACGGTCAGGGCGTTGTAGCAGGTGGCCGAGAGCGAGCCCTGCTCGGTGGTCTTGTAGGCGTGGACGCCCCACTGGAAGCAGGTCTTGCGGATGGCGTGGTTCGAGGGCGACATCGCATAGATCGGCAGCTTGGGACGGAAGTTGGAGATCAGGCGCGCGGTGCGGCCGGAGTGCGTGGGGCAGATGATGCACTTGGCTTTGACGCGGTCCGCGATCTCGACCGCGGCCAGGCCGATGGAGGCGTTGACGTTGCGCAGGCCGCCGCGGTCGTGGAAGTTGTGGTGCTCGAGCAGGTAGCGCTCGGTCTCCTTGCAGATCGAGGCCATGGTCTTGACGGCCTCGATGGGGTACTTGCCGGCAGCGGTCTCGCCCGAGAGCATGACGCAGTCGGTGCCGTCGTAGACCGCGTTGGCGACGTCGTTGACCTCGGCGCGGGTGGGACGGGGGTTGCGGATCATGGAGTCCAGCATCTGCGTGGCGGTGATGACGGGCTTGTAGGCGTCGTTGCACTTCTGGATGATGGTCTTCTGGATATGAGGGACCTGCGCCGCGGGAATCTCGACGCCCAGGTCGCCGCGGGCGACCATGATGCCGTCGGAGACGGCCAGGATCTCGTCGAAGTTCTTGACGCCCATGGCGCTCTCGATCTTCGGGAAGATGTAGACGTTGCGCATGCCGCTCTCGGCGCAGATCTGGCGAATCTCCTCGACGGCGCCGGCGTTGCGGATGAAGGACGCGGCGATGGCGTCGATGCCCAGCTCGCAGCCAAACATGATGTCGGCGCGGTCCTGCTCGGTGACGGAGGGGAGGCCGACCTCGACGTTGGGCACGTTGACGCCCTTGTGCTCGCCCAGCTCGCCGCCATTGGTGACCTTGCAGTACATGTCCTCGCCCACGACGTGGTCGACCTCCAGGCCGATGAGGCCGTCGTCGATCAGGATGGTGGAGCCCTTCTCCACCTCGTGGGGGAGCTCGGCGTAGTCGAGCGAGAAGCGCTCGGCCGTGCCCTCGATGGAGGTGTCGGTGGTCACGATGACGTCGTCGCCGGTGTTGAGGGTGACCTTCTGGCCGTCCTTGAGCAGGCCGGTGCGGATCTCGGGGCCCTTGGTGTCGAGCATGATGGCCACGGGGATGGACAGCTCGCTCGAGATGCGGCGGACGCGCTCGATGTTGTTGCGGTGGTAGTCGTGGCTGCCGTGGCTGAAGTTGAAGCGGGCCACGTTCATGCCGTTCTTGATGAGCTCGGTCAGGACTTCGTCGCTCTCGGTCGCAGGGCCCATGGTGCAGACGATCTTGGTTCTCTTGGCAGGCATGTTCTTTCCTTTCGGTCTTCCTATGTGACTCAGGCTGGCCCAAAAGGGGACCAGCCTGATTTTGGCGTCCAAAAAATCTTGCAGCCGATGATTATAGGACGTTCGTGGATGACTTATTGACAAACGGGAGCATTTGCTAACAAACGACGCTGCGCTCCACAAAATCGGTACCGTTGGCGAAGGCGCGGGCGTTCTGGAGCGTGACCTCGGCTATCTGGCCCAGCGCCTCCTTGGTGAAGAAGGCCTGGTGGGAGGTCATGACCACGTTGGGGAAGGAGCAGAGGCGGGCGGTGATGGAGGAGCCCAGGATCTGGTCCTCGCGGTCCTGGTAGACGTTGGCGTTCTCCTCCTCGTAGACGTCGAGGCCGGCGGCGCCGATCTTGCCCGACCTGATGCCGCGGATGAGCGCGTTGGAGTCGACCAGGCCGCCGCGGCCCGTGTTGACGAAGATGACGCCGTCCTTCATCTTGGCGATGCTCTCGTCGTTGATCATGTGGTAGCTGTCCTCGTTGAGGAAGGCGTGGAGCGAGATGAGATCGGCGCGGGCGTACAGCGTGTCGTAGTCCACGTACTCGTCGATGATGTGCTCGTCGTCGACGAGGCTCTGGTTGGGATAGAGGTCGGAGCCCAGGACGGTCATGCCGAAGCCCTTGCAGATGCGGCAGAGCGCGGCGCCGATGCGGCCGGTCCCGATGATGCCCGCGGTCTTGCCGTGCAGCGTCACGCCCACGAGCCCCTCGAGCGAGAAGTTGTTCTCGCGCACGCGGATGTAGCCCTTGTGGATGCGGCGGTTGGCGGTGAGGGCGAGGCCCATGGCATGCTCGGCGATGGCCTCGGGCGAGTAGGCGGGGACGCGCGTGACCTTCATGCCCAGGGACTTGGCGAAGTCCACGTTGACGGCGTCGAAGCCGGCGCAGCGCATGAGCACGAGTCCCACTCCCAGGCCGCGCAGGACCTCGAGGGTCATGGCGCCGACGTTGGCGTTGACGAAGGCGCAGACGGCGTCGTAGCCCTGGGCAAGGGTGGCGGTGAGCGGGGTGAGGTTGGTCTCGGTGAAGTCGACCTTGAGCTCCGGGTAGTTGGGGAGGATCGAGTTGAACGAGGACTTGTCGTAGCTCTTGGTGCCGAAGACGAGAACGTTCATGTGACGATTCCTTTCTCTGGGAGCCGCAGCCCCGATCCAAGTACGCCCTGACGTCTTGATTCTAGCGCAGGTGAGGGTCCTGAGGCGCAGGTCGCCGCTCGCCCGTCGGGTCGCGGGGAGAGCGGGTGGGGGTCGGCGGAGCCGCGCGCGGCGGGCGAGGGGCGACAATCGGCGGAGTCGCGCGCGAAGTCGGCGGGCGCGCGC